>NZ_FPAP01000003.1 GCF_900116415.1 Chryseobacterium formosense
TTTGCATCGGTATAACCATGGTCATATCCTAATTGGTAAATTTCTTCAAGAAGTGACGAATTCTGTGAAGAGCTGTTTCGTGAATTTCTGTTGTTCATAACTGAATTTTTTAAAATTAATATTGAGTGATTGTGAAAATTCGTGATTAGCATTCGGATTTCTATGTTTATTTTGCTAAAAGACATAAAGAATAACCTTGAGTCAATTCATGCTCATGGTTGAAAGTAGAATATAAAAAACCAGATAAAAACTTACTCTATTTAAATTTGAAAAAGCTTAATCGAATTTTAATTCATATAAAGAATATGGAAACTACCCTCCCGGTAAGTATATGGATGTTCTGAATTTTTTTTGAAAACCCGCTTTGTTCAGCAACGAACAAGCAGGCAGCAGAGATGCTGAAATGTTCAGTGATTTCATAATATATCTTGTCTGGTGTCTATCAAAGCTACAACTATAATTGATCGATATGTTATGACTTGAGTCATAATAACTGTTATTTCTTATACTTGGTAGCAAACATCATAGTGGACAAATCCAATATTTTGCAAAATCTTAGATCTACTGATTCTATATTTGTTTTGTGCTAGTAGGACAAACAGAGTCACTATATATCCTCCTTTTATTGATCTTTTAAAGTAACTGCATTATAAACGAGATTCTTCATCTGTTTTATTTCTGACCAACTTTAAAATACATCAGTCACATCCTCATTTGATATAGACTCGTCAGGAATTGTAAACCAAAAGGTGCTGCCTTGACCTTCGATACTTTCAACACCGATTTTTCCGCCATGACGTTTAATGATATCCGCACTAATATATAATCCTAATCCTAAACCTGAGACTTGCACTCCTTTTGGATCTACCCTATAATATCGATCAAAAAGGTATGGTAACTTGTCTTCAGGAATACCAGGACCCGTATCTCTAACTGAAACCTTGGCAGAATTGTTGAAATATTCAATATTCACGAATATTTTTCTGCTCAAAGGTGCATACTTAATAGCATTATTTATAAAATTAATCACGATTTGCTGTATCCGGTTTTCATCTGCAATAACATCCAGCTTTCTTTCACCTTCTATCACAAGCTCGTGATTTTCCAAATGTATGATATTGTTGCAACACTCTTCTACCATATGTGACAAATCAAACTTCTTTTTGTTCAATATAACTTTACCTTCATTGATCCTGGTGACATTAAGCAATTCCTCCACTAACTCAGAAATTTTTTCCATGCTTCTATTAGATTGGTCTATCAGCTTGGGAAGAAGCGTAGTAGGACTTGATTTCATTCTTTCCAAAAGTTGTAAAGAAACTTTCAAACTGGTAAGTGGCGTTTTAAGCTCATGGCTCGCAATTGAAATAAAGTCATCTTTTTGTTGCTGAATTTGTTTTAAAGCAGTAATATCCACAGCTGTCCCAAGCAATTTTTTCACATTTCCCTCAGCATCATAGTGGACATTGCCATGCAGACGAATCCACTTCACATTTCCATTGTCAGCTATAATTCGTGTTTCATAATAAAGCTTGCCTGTTTTTCGTGCTGTCCGATGTGCCTCTTCGCTTAGATGGGTATCTAATGGGTGATAAGCAGCAAGCAATTGTGCTCTCGAAACAGGTGAAGTTACTCCGAAGATCTCATCGAAACGATCGGAACCGATGACGGACTGATTTTCATAATTCAATTCATAAGTCCCAATATCTGCCGCTTCGATAGCAAGCCGGTTACGCTCCTCGATGTCTTCTATTCTTTTCCTAGCCAATACCTTGTCAGTTACATCGTTACCCACTACCATAATTGAAGTAACCTTGCCTCTTGAATCTATGACAGGCTCGTAAACAAAATCAATAAATACCGTTTCATCGATGCCTTTTCGGTTTAAAATCAGTTCGTGCTCCCTTCCATGGAAGGCAATTCCAGTTGTAATTACCTGCTGCATAATTGGTGAATATGCTTCTGTAGCTTCAGTCACCCCGTCCCAAATGACACGATTTTCCAACTGACTTCTGGACTTGCCTACCAATTCGAGATACCCGTCATTCACCTCAACAACAATGAGATCCTCAGCCCTAATTACACATATAGCAAAAGGTGCCTGTTTTATCAAATTTCTGAATCGTGCTTCACTTCTTAGCAACTCATCATTGGATTCTGCAAGTTCCTCATTAGTGGCTGCCAATTCTTCATTGAGAGCAGCAAATTCCTCATTGGAGGCAGCCAGTTCTTCATTTATATCCTGCAACTGCTGCTCACTCAGTTTAAGTTGCGTAATATCGACACAGGAGCTGATAAAGCCTGCAAAGCTACCGTCAGAAAAAAATCTTGGTGTTCCTTTTTTTAAAAGCCAATGGTAAGAGCCATCGGATCCTAGTAACCGTATCTCTGCACTATAGGAACTTTGAAGAGCAAATGCCTGCTGATGGATTTCTAAAAATCTTTTTTCGTCTAATTTGTGAATCAAATCATGCCACCCCAAGCTGATAAGCTGATCTGCGGTTCTTCCGGTTAGCTGTGACCATGCCTTATTAAAATAAATCAGACGACCTGTTTCATCACGTACACCTATGAGGACATCTGTATTATCAGCCATAGACCTAAAGCGCTCTTCACTTTCAATTAATGCCTTTACACGATCTTCAACAATACTTTCCAAATGTGCATTGGTTCGGGAAAGCTCTTCCCTGCTCGCATGGAGATCCTCATTAGTCGCTGCTAATTCTTCATTTGCTGCAGCAAGTTGTTCATTGAGTGACTGTTCACGGATCAGTAACTTTTTGTTCTGGCTAGCTTCTTCGAGTTTAAGCCTATTGAGATAACGCTCAGTTACATCAGTAGCCGTATGGAGTACAGCGATTACACGCCCGCTTGCATCCTTAATAGCACGGTATTCAAAATCGAAGTAATACGTATTCAATATTCCATCTACTAATAATTCTGCAGCTGTATCGTTTCCCGAAATAGTGATACCTTCGCGCCATACTTTAGCAAACATCTCAATAAAAGGCTGGCCATCCAGTTCAGGCATTGCTTCTCCAAGACCTTTTCCTACAACTTCCGATCCCCTCCCCCAAATATTTAACATTGCCTGATTTGCAAATTCAATTCTTGCATCTTCTCCGACATGTACGGCAGTGGCGATACTTGTAAAAGAAAGTACATTAATCAGCTGTTCGAAATTAAGTGTCTTCATTGTTCTTGTAAGTTTCGGTACACGAAAGTACGAAAATAGCAATGATGTTTTCTAACAGACTTTCTAAAAAGGATACCACAAGTTAAATTTGATGAATATGTACATAAAAACATCCATTTTTATATCAAATAGCAACTAGAATATTTTCTCTGCTGATAAACAATAGAAAGTAGTATAACCCGAACGACAATATAAAGACCTTTCATTTAATAAACGGGAGGTCTCAAGAATAATGTAAATATATACTTGAGTTGGTTCTTAAATACAAATTATTCCAAAAATAACAACAAAATTTTTGTACGCATAGTGAGATTTCAACATGGCTATAAATATTTTGATTTCATCGGTATTATATTGTAATTTCTACTTGAATAATGATCTTCATGATTTCGGATTGATGCTGATTGCAAATCCTCCGCTTCTTGCCATCTTAAACTTAACCTTAGACCTTCTTGTAACTACTTTTTGGTAAATTTTATAGCTTTGGGGATTATTTATATAATCTGCATCCGCACCATCTTCATAGATAACAGCATCATATTTTTTGTTATGATCCAAAAACGAAAAATCCAAGGTAAATTCTCGTTGGTTTTCATCTGTGATACCTCCTACAAACCAATTATCTGTCCCTTTCGCTTTTCGCGCTGTAATAATATAATCTCCAGGCTCTGCTGCTATAATCTTAGTATCATCCCAGTCCGCTGCTACATCTTTTATAAATTGAAAAGCATCCATATGTTTTCTGTAATTCTCCGGTAAATCAGCAGCCATCTGTAGCGGCATGTACATCACAACATACAATGCAAGCTGCTTGGTTAAAGTTGTTTTTACATACCGTTTATCTCCAGGAAAATAATAATCAAGCCTTGTTTGAAATATCCCTGGGGTGTAATCCATGGAGCCACCAATCCATCGGGTAAAAGGAAGAATGGTCTGCTGATCAGGATTGTTACCTTTGAAAGCTTCATGTTCAGTACCTCTAGCTGCTTCTGCAGTAATCCAGTTGGGATACGTCCTGCTTTCACCACCCGGCCTTATGGATTCATGAGAATTAACCATAATTTTATACTTATGGGCTTTTTCCGCAATTTTATAATAATGGTTGACGGTCCACTGCGAATAATGATGTTCCCCTCTCGGTATAATATCGCCAACATATCCTGTCTTAACGGTATCATACCCATAATTATTCATCAGTTGAAAAGCTTTATCCGACCATCTTTCATAATTAATTGCTGAGGCAGAAGTTTCGTGATGCATGATAAGCTTTAATCCTTTGGAATGTGCATAGTCACTTAGCATTTTGATATCGAAATCTGGATATGGTGTAATAAAATCAAAAACAAATTCTTTATCATGTCCCATCCAGTCTTCCCAACCAATATTCCATCCTTCTATCAACAATCCGTCAAATCCATTTTCTGAAGCGAAATCAATATAGTCTTTTACTTTTTTAGTGTTTGCGCCGTGATTTCCATTTGGGGTTAGTTTTGAAAAATCTGTACTTGTTAAATTGACACTTGTGTTTGTCGAATAGGCCCATTTTGATTTTCCTATAATCATTTCCCACCATACTCCCATATATTTGCTCGGATGAATATAGGACGTATCTTTATACTTGGTTGGCTCATTAAGATTAAATAACAGTTTCGAATCTAAAATCTCCTCAGCCCTATCTGACACAATTATTGTTCGCCAAGGAGTGACCGAGGGAGTCTGTACATAGGCCTTTACACCCATTTTATTAGGTGTTAAATGTGTTTTAAACTTAAACCCGTCAGCATCTACTTCAAGATTTGATGCAGGATAATTTAATACAGCGGCTTCTGCTATATTGACATACAATGGATTTTTTTCTTCTTTTTTAAGTAGCAAAGGAGATTGTACAGCATTCTTTACCAATGTTTGTGATGAATGCTTGTCATAAGCCTTCTCCCACTGTATGGGAATCTCGGAGATCAATGTCGTCTGAGGTTGATACTCCTGCGAATCGTAATCAGCTACGATCCACCAAGCTTTCATATCTGCAGGAAAATCAAATTCTGTATCTTCTTCTTTAATTCTAAAATGTTCCATTTTTTTTTGGTATGGAAATTCGTATCTGAATCCCAAACCGTCATCAAACAGCCGGAACCTGATGATAAGATTTCGATCAGATGAAGTTTGATTAAGAGTAACACTCAACTCATTATAGTAATTTGCATAGGTCTTTTTTTCACCAAGTACTGGTTGCCAAAACTCCTTTTTTGAGTCCCTTTGTTCAGATGATTTTGTAAATCCCCGGTCAAGATCAGAACTGTTGCCTAATATTCTTTCGTTTTCTGAGGCAAAATGTACATAGGTGTCATCAAAAAGACGAAGCCCAAGTTTTGAGTCTTCCACTACAACATTCCCTTTATACTTAAGATTGTAAAAAGGTATCCCTTCTTTAATGGAAAATAGCAATTCCAAATTTCCATTTGGAGAATGTAACTTTTGTGCTTTTAAAGATAGCGTAAGTAGAAATAAAATAACGCCGAAGGTGATTTTTTTCATAATAAGGTGGATTGGTGGAATAATAAGCTTTTGATATGAATACAAGTACGATACCAGGCATAGGCCTCTAAGCAAAACATTGCAACAACCTATCTAAAAAGAAACCTGAGAGCAAATAAGGAAAAGTGCCTTGAACAAAACTGTTTCTTAAGAAGAATTGCAAAGCAGTACATCATAAAAAACGGACAGCTCTCTGCAATTCACTTAAAAAAGTTCACTTCCACATCAGTATATAATTAAAAAATACGTTTATGAGATTACCGTAATTCAATTATCCTATATTCTAAAGTTTCCCCCTCAAAATAAAAAGTATTTCTTAATTCAACCCACAGAAAATATTCACAAATAACAATATCGACGACAATGTCTTCATCGAATACAAATTGAATTTCATAATTGAAAATATTGAATCCAAAATACCTGTAGGACCATACAAAATCATCTGATTTTTTCAACGGTTTCGATAATGAAGCCTCAATATAATGTTTCGTTTTATAAAGGTACTGATCAATTAACACACTGAGCTTTGCAATCGTTTTATTCATGGTTGGGAGTTTACTGTGCACAAGTAGATAAAGATACTTAGAATTTAATTAAATCAATACAAAGAATATTGTGGGAGACCTAAGATTATATCTCATTGTCATCAACTTGAGCAGACGCTTGTAATTTTTAATCGGATAGTGATGAAGGATTTAGGTTAGATTAATGCATTTTGTGATTGCACACTAAAAGAATTTGATATGCACCAGTAGCAGTTACTTCATCAGATAATGCAATAATAATTCTGTTTTTTACATATTGAGAAAGAATTATACTGGAAGATAATCTTTTCTTACCAGCGTAAACATATCCAATTGTCGGCAGTTCAGCTCTTAATCTCTGCATGTTGTCAAACGAGGAATTCACAATGCTTAAAATATTTGAGCAGCTTCCTTCTTTTTTTATAACAGTAATGACAAGAAGATTTTCTTTTTTGTCACTGTTATTTGAGTACACCCGCTGATTAAGATCCTCGATTTCCTTAACTCTGGTAAAACCAAATTTCTGAATCATGACATTATCTAGTTTTTCCATATTATGATTTGCAATTTCCTCAAGATGTACACCCTGAAGATTTTGAGATTGGCATAAAGCGAAAAACAATAAAAGATATAACATAAGAAACTTATCCATGCAATTCTGTTAAAATTATTCCCAACACAAAACTATCAATTGAAAAACTTACAATTTATAATCTTAATCATAATTTATAATATTTAAATTTTATTAAATAAATTTGTTATCAAAGAACCAAAATCATGAATCATGGAAAAATCAGATCTTCATGGAATATTCTACAATGAAGAATATTTACTCACCGTTACTAAAGGATATGTCCAACTTAACACAAACATTGAAACGGATCACAAGCCATTTTTTCCAAAAATTTTATGGCGTGAAAAATATGAATATGAGGAAAAAGATCATCTTATACAAATTTCAGAAAATCTTGCAGTTTTACCTACATCAGATTTTAATTTCGAAGTTATCTTGATTCTAGATCTTGATCAACACTTACCAATGAGAAGATTTAAGTAAAAAAGCTTAGCAATTTAAAATACATCTACGCTTCTAAATGACATATAGCAATAATCTTGGAAAGAATTAAATAAGATAGAAGATTTATAAAAATACAAATTCACTTTGGCGCTCGAGAAGAAGTTATACATGTTTAGGGCCACTACCTATATACAAAGAAAGAAACAGCGTTCTTAAGATACTAACTTTTTAATTTAGTACATTCAAATACTTTGAATGTTTAATTCAATTTCAATCTAATTTTAGGCTGTTGGTGCAAGTAAATATTGGCTAATTTTACACTGTCAGATGACGGTGTAATAAATTTTTCAGCTTCATCCCTATATTCTTTTCCAAAATGAGCATTTTCATTTTTGAGATAGAGTTTTATATCAGAAAATTTCTGATCGGTTATGTACAAACGAAGTGTATTGCTGATGCTTGTTACATAATGAAAATCCATACAATTATCTAATTCTACCACAACATGCGGCCAGTTTTTAATGATTTGTGATTGCAGCAAAATTCCGTAATAAGGCTTTGTGTAATCAAATATACTCGAAAGGCCTTTATTATTTAAGATGTATTCTTCAAAATCAATGATACTTAGTTTGGGTCCGGCACTAAAAATTCCATATAAGAAAGCTAAAATCCAGGAATTATCAATTTTAAAGTACTTTATACTTTCTTCAGTGCTTAAATCTGCATGGGGAAGTAAGTAATAAACGGGAAAATTTCGGAATTGAATCAACTCTGTAACAAAGTTTAACAATAAATCTGAAACCTGAGGAGCCTGCGTTGTCAGAATAGGCAGATGGCTATATCGGTTTTGTTCTTGTATCAAATTATGCAATTGCAATTCATTCTTCCATTTTTTCAATTCCTGAAGCATTTTATTATCATTCATGATCATTAATCTGCCTAACTGCCATGCAGCGGCATAAGTCATATCATACATCTTCGTATCGTCATTGAAGAGGTTTAAGTAATCCGGATGGTCAGGAATATCTACCCATTCTTTGTCTTTTAGTAAATCTCCCAAATTAAATGAGTAATGCCAATTCGTAAAAGGTCCCTGATACCATGAAACTATTTTGCCTCCCGCCTTTAATTGATGTTCAAGTGGGACTTTAGCGGCATCAACTAACTTGATGATCGCTTTATTCTGGACGTTAATTTCAGTTTTAAAAGGCTGAAGTTTTAGCTCACTTAAATAGCCTTTTAGGTTTTTACCATTGTATTTTAAGTATTCAAGAATGTAGTTATTTACCTCTTTAAAGCTCATTACTTCTGTACGTTCAAAATCATCAATAGATTTTGGTTCTGGTACTTTGGACCACCTTAATCGACGTCCTTCTAAATAAGTTTCATTGATAGAGATTAAGTTATCAAGTTCAGCATTTGCTTTTCTTTTTAATTCTTCTAAAGTTAAAACTTCTGAGTCAATCAAATCTTTTTGAAAGGTCTTAAATTCCGGATGGTTTTTTAGTTTATTGGTATTAATCTGATACAAGTGAGAATCAATACTTTCAAAAGACCATTCCGATAAGATTACACAAGATCTTGTTTTTTGATATTCATTTTTTTTGACGGAATTATTTAATTGATACTTGTTTCTTTCTTTAATGATTACCTCAGCAGAATAGTAGCATACAAAAGCCTTGTACTTTGTAGTAGGTTCAACCATACGGTGAGCAATTAAAATACTAGTTTCTTTTGGAAGGTTCAAATCTTTCAATTCTGCATGTTCCTGAACTCTAACATGCGCCAATTGCGATACGAAATCTATAGAAGGAAAAAGTTCTTCATTACCTTTTAATACCTTAAGAATTTTTACTACTTTCGGCTCTGCAGGATCTTCTAATGAATTCATTAAGTCATTTGTACTGGTTTCCAGTATTTCAAAATCTCCGGAAGCCAACTCATCTTCTTTGAGTAAAACCAAGAAAATATAGGGTATTTTTTTTCCATTTGATTCACAGTTAAACTCCCAAGGCAAAGTACTTCTTTTAAATTGTATATGCGGAAAAGTACCGGCAAAATCACCTGTATGTTCCATGGGAGGATACACTGCCAATACTTCATTTTGAGGAATGTTATAATGGTATCCGGCAACATAAAAGATAATCTTCTGCTCCTGAATATTACTGAGATTGTTGTTCAGATGGGCCTTAATTTCATATTTTCCTGATACAACTGGGGGTATATGTGACGCAGCGATTCCTATTTCTTCATTTTCCATTTTAAACTATTTGATATTTTCCTAAAGATTTTTTTTTGTATTTGTAGATATCAATGGAGTTTTCTAAATCGTGATAGTCTATTTCACCTTCATCTAAAATTTCGAATATCTTCATAATGCCGTTATTCGGTTTAGCCTGACCTTCTTTGTGTGCTATCTTGTTACTCATAAAGCTATCATGATAATTTTTAAGACAGATGTCATACATAGACACTGATGTCGAATTAATCTCACATTCTATTGTAGAAAACTCCAAACGAAGTCCTTTACTTACATCTTTTAATAATTTGGAGTTAGAGAATATCTCATCATTGCTCGAAATTTCATTGGTGTTATTCCATATCGATGTAGGAACAGATTTTAGAATGGGAGAACCTTTAAAAGAAGAAAAATGATTTCCAGTGCCTTTCACTGATAAAATAAGTTTATTATCTAATTGGATAGATTCTGTACATACAGGATAAATATTGTGAGTGTTTTTATTTTCGGTAATTAACTTTTCTCCATTTATTTCAGTTATTGGGATCTCTGAATATATTTCTAAAGCAAACGTTTTTGGATTAACCACTACAGATTCAACTCCATATGTGTCTTTTACTCTTTTTATTATTCCTGATGAAATGTTGTAGGTAAGTATTTTAGATTGATCCGCTAAAAAATCAGATACGAATTCTTCTTTACTTAACGATTTATTGATACGCTTATCATGATTACCAAATTTTACTTCTAATTCGTAACCAACCACCTTAAAAGTTGCTATTCCCCTAAAATCAGGTCCTTCCAATTGTAATTTAGCAGTTAAGTTAAAAGATTGATTGATGCTAAAAAGCCATACATCTAATATAACTTTTGCATAAATCTGAACATTAACCTCTGCCTGGTAATAAAATGGCTTCCATGATATAATGAAATCTGCATTGAAGAGAATTCCAATTTCAGCATACAATTTTCTTCCATCCAGTACAAGTTTTAATCCACCCGCCATACCTGCCATTATACAGCTCGGCGTTAGAGCAAAATAAGCTTTACCGTAGAACTGGACTGAACCTAAATTAAAACTATACTCTAATCGGGGTGTATTATTCGGATAATGGGCAGGTGCTTTAAAATTAGGATGATAACCGCCTAAAGTAAATACGAAATCACCCGTCATCTCTCCTTTCAGCCACATTCCCAATGCAAACCCGCCTGTTAATTTTAACTGAGGCAGCAATACATAGGTATTATCCGTCAATTGTCCACGAGCCAAGAAGGTTCCTTCCTCCAAATCTGCACGCATTGAGAATGCAAATTCAAAATTATAAACCCCTTCCAGCTTCATCGTTGATAAGCCTAAAAGATTTAAAGATGTTTTATTTCCAAAAGCAAGAGCCAATATCCCAGTAGTAAAAATCATCTTATAGGAATCAAACTTAATTCCTGCTATTATCACATAACTATTTTCACTGGCAGGTAAATAACGATTTAAATCTTGAAAGATTTTCTTAATGTTATCTCCTGGTTTTAATCCCCCCTGATGAACGATTTTGATGAGAGGGAAATCCGGAACTTCGGTGATATTTGGCATTACAAAATCTCTGTTTAATCCAAATCCTAAAGCAAATCCATGGATATAAAAAGAAGGATCTATGGGTAATGGAATACCTAGATAGCCAAATGCAAATAGTGAAGAATAGCGTGGTGTTTTTAGGTAAGATCCAATGGCTACGACCTCAATTTTAGCAAACCTGAACGTTAATAAACCGTTGTATTCCTCTATTCCGTTATTTGTTTCTCTCAAAAATGAACCTGCTATTGAAAGCGTGGGTGTATCATAAATAATCGCTAAACCATTTAAGTAAAACTGAATTTCTTTCCATAATTTTTCAAGACTAAAGTTTTGAAAAACACTAAAAGGTACCTGAATTCCAAGACCTACAAGCTGTAATCCGAAAGGTCCAATATTAAAATCTGCTGATATAGCAATATTTATTTGATGGTTTTCAATCGATGGTTTTACCTCGTTAATTTTTACCAGTGATTGTTTTTTAGCTTCTTCTTTTTGAATGATGCCTGAAGTACTTTTGTTATTTTTTTTTGTTGAATCCGAATGAACAGATAATCCAGGAAATTTTATACCATTTAAATCAAAGCCAGGAAAGGTAATCTTTTGCTCTTCCTTTCCATTTTCCAAAATCATACCTGCGTTGAAGCCTTTCGAAATAGAAAGCTTTTCTTTGTTTAACCAAATTGTACTGTCAATAAAATTTTTCTTAGCACCATTAATTAATTTCATCCGTTCATTAGTGAAAATCTTTTCTTTTTGAGAAAGATATACCAATTCTATTGTAGAAATAGAATAATCTTTGAGATACTCTCCTACCAATGGCATTTTTGCAAAACTAATTCCTTCGGCAATTGCTACCGAAAACAGTTTGAATTCTTCAGAAAAAAAACCTTTTAACTTTAGTTTTGAGTATTTGGCGTGAAGCTGTAAAGCTGACAGATTTTCTTTCTCATTTGAGATTTTATAAATACCAAAGCCTACTTCACTAGGTACAAAAGGGATAATAATTTCTTTTATATGACCTTCATCTTCCAGAAGTTTAGAGATATTCTGTGAAACATCAGGCAGATTACCAATAAGCGATGTTGCGGAAATATCATCATCTAATTTGATCATATTACCTATAATTTTAAGGTCAACTTTTTTTATAGTTACGTCGAGCTCTATTTGTATCTGGATATTTCGCATTAGTGATATATTAATACTCCTTAAAATTTTAAGGAGATGAAGAAAACTTCAAATTAATTATTGAAAATGACAATCAATGAATTTCTTAACAAAGGATAAAAATTGACAATGTTTTTTTGATCATTACGGTAGTATTTGAATCATTATTGAACCTTGATTATATAAACCATTTTTATACTTGGAGGGAGAATGTCAATCGGGGTCGGTTTAGCATGACCTATTCTTGTATATGAATCGCGTATCATCCCTTTAAAATCCTCATAATACGAAGAACCTGTGTTTCCCGAAACTGATGAAGTTAAATACGTAATACTTTCATCAGAACCTCCTCTGCCTGCTTTCCACTTATATAAGTTGTAATAGACTTGTAATTGATCTTCATGAATATTTACATTTTTAATGGTGATATTATCTGTACCAAATGCGGTAAAGTCATTTTTTTCGCTACCCATTACATACTTTTTGATTAAATTAGGTGTACTGGTCCCAATAATAGTATGCGCTTCGGTATATTTTTCTGAAATAGCCTGCCCGTTGCATAACAACCATCCATCTGGAATTTTTTTTCCGGCAAAACTTATAACAGCGCCAATGGGTAAAGAAACCAATTCATTATTAATATATAAACTGTTATTAATATCTGTTCTACCAGCGGTAATCTTAAGTAATTCTTTAGAACCCTTCAAAATTCTAAATTCTTCATTTAAAAGCTCTATTTGATTTTTAAGTTTTATAATATCTGATGATAATGTACTCATTGTAGCGCTCTCCGAAGTTAGCTTATCAATTTTCCCTTGATTAGCTTCAAATTCATTTACGTTTAGGATTTCTGACATAATTTTAAAACTTATAGTGAATAAAAAATCTTACCTGTTTTTATGTAGAATTTAGCTTTACCATTTCTATATCCTGAAATATTCTTGTACTCCAGATAAAAAGGATAAGTTCCCGATGGATTTGCAGAGGTTGGTTGTTTCGCTTTTAATTCTGATATTTCTAAAAAAAGAGATTCGCCTTTTTTTAATACATATTCTTTCTGAAAATATAAAAAATCATTTTCCGATGATTTTGGTCTGGTTGGAATATCAGTAGCGGAAATATATTGTTTAAGTTTAAGATTATTGGTTTGCTGTACATCACTTTGGAGAATCATAAGAAAATTACCTGTAATTCTGAAACCGCTCTTATCTGATAATATCAAATCTTCATCAGAAGTATTATTTACCAGTAGATTTATGGTCTGCGTATTATTTCCGACTCCGTTATTTAAGGTATCATTTCCCAAAATAAATACCTCAAACGGACACACATTACCGCCTCTTAAATCAATTACTTCAAATACTTTATCAATGATAAGAGGTTTAGACTTGGTAAACGTTGTAGAAAATTCATCTTTAGTGAGTGTAAGATTGTAAATTTCCAGCTGAACTAAAACCCTTTCCTGTTCTAAGCGATTAACGATAGATACCCCTTCTACAATTGTCTTTAAATTTGAATTATTATTTTGTAGATTCTTAAGATTAAGCGGAATCGATAGATCATCGGACTCTTCTATGTTTTTATAATATTCGAAAAAACCTTTTTTTACCTTAAGCGTTGCCACACAATTCTCATGTTTATCAAGCGCCATATCCTTATGAAAAAACTCAAAAAATAAAGGCTGCTGCTCATTTTCGATTACTACTTTATCATATTCAGTACTGTTGGTAATTTTAAAGGTTATCGTATCAAGCAGCGTAGATTTTGATAAAAGTGTCAGATGTTTTTCAATAGATTTATTGATTATATTTTCTGCTTCATCTTTAGTCACATCACTATAAACAGATAAATCTGCAATTCTGAGTTTATCACCTTCTTTATTATTCCCGATCATAATATTTTGATGATCTATAGGATTATTGACCGATATAAGGACTTTATTGTTTAATAAAAAATTTTTATCCGTCATAAAAATTTCCAGATTGTCAAACTCATCAAAGTATATAGAACAATTAAACCATGTATTTTCCTTGATTTTAAAATCTGCATCATTTACTTTAAAACTATTCTTAAAAGCTATAGCATTTCTGTTGTTCGATTTTATGACACTTAGTATTTCATTCCCAATCGCAATAATACTGATGCTGTCATTATTATTTTTTTTATCGTAATTAAAAAAGAAATTAATTAAATTTCCCGCTCTACTAATGGTTTTCTTAAATGTTAATTCTAAGGTACTTTTATCCTTGAAGTTTAGAAAAGATCCTTTATGCTGATCAAAATCAACTTCTATAATATTATTTTCTACACTCATTTGAACCTGAGTTTTGTAGTTGTTAATGATATCTTTATTTAATAAATTATCTAAAGGAAAGTAATATAATAGTTTTGCCATAATGTTTTAAAATTTGGTAGATTTTATAGATAGCCAACCTTCTTTTAAGACCAGATTAGGAATAGTGCCGGAATTGATATTAAAATCGGCGATCTTAAGAATTGCTTTAGATTTATTGTCAACCATCTTTAATAAAAGCTTCTCATCTTCATCTAAATAATCTTTCACTTTAAGCTTTTCTAATTCGCCAATATCCACAAAATAAATTTGCTCATCCGGATAAAAAGAATCTTTATTTATTATTTTTCTTCCGATAAGGTTTTGCTTAAAATTATTTTTGATTATTTCAGAAGAATTCTCTGAACTGAAAACATATATTTTTTTAAACATCTCTTTGAGATAGATGATCTTATTCGAGGTTTTCAATGATAGCAAGTGAATTAATTCTCTCTCGAATTCATTTATATCAGATTCGTTTTTTGATTGTAGTGCTTCTATTTTGTTAAAATTAATAAAATAAGCTTTGCCATTCAGAATATTTGTTTCAGGGGCTACAGCATAATTATTTCTAATAAGAAATTCTTTAAGCTCTAAATATTTTTTTGTTTTAAAATGATTAAAATCAAATGCGACTTTTTTAAATCTAATATTATCGTTTTTAAATATGAGATGGGTAAACGGATCATTTATCAATACTAGCTGTGATTGGTATCTGTAAACTTCTTTATCAAATTCTTCTTTGTTGATAAAATAAATCTTCTGATCAGGAAAAAATGCATTCAGCTCGCTTACCAAAAGACCATCCTTTTTCAGACTAGACAATAAAAACTGCAGATCGCTTTCCGTCTCAAAATTTTCAGCAAAATCTACTGCTAAATTTTGAGTTAGCCGTTTTTTGACAGGCAGGTTCGTAGGAGATAAAGGTTGTTTATTATTTTTCTTTTCTAACTCAACCCATGACCATTCATAACGGTTGTCTTTAGGTAACGACAGTTGAAGGTTTTCTTTAGGGGTTAAAACAGGACTTGTTAATAAGG
The DNA here is from genome assembly GCF_900116415.1 of Chryseobacterium formosense. Lineage (GTDB taxonomy): Bacteria > Bacteroidota > Bacteroidia > Flavobacteriales > Weeksellaceae > Chryseobacterium > Chryseobacterium formosense. The sequence continues at coordinate 15,619 of NZ_FPAP01000003.1, forward strand.
TAAGTTCAATTCTTTTTAAAGAGTTTTTGATATTATTATAAACTAATTTTATAGATTTTTCAGGTAAAATTCCTGTTTTAATCTTCAGATTACCTTTAGGGTGCATTAATACATACCTCTGGCATGAATTTAAAGTATCATTCAACGCCAAATAATTTTCTCTATCCTGAACTTTGTAGTTTATAGCAGTGCTTATCACAGGACTGCTTTCAATATCGTTCCATTTTTCTTTCCCATCAATGGGGTTTTCTTTCAGAAAGTCTTTCAGGGAATAAGACTGGTTGTTTATTTTCTTAATGACATCATTATTGAAATAAATTTTACTTTCTAAAGATTTTACACCTAATTTTTCGTCATCCTTCAGATTGTAATGCCAATATCCCAGTACCCCATCATTGTATTGATTTAGATCGCCAATAGACATTGGGATCTTAACCCTGTCGTATTTTCTTTGATTATCGTAAGTATTGATACTAATATTGTCAGAATAATTGATATCGTAAAGTGACTCACCTTTAGTAAATAAATTGATACTAACCAAAGTAATGGCTATTGGTACAGAAGATATTGTTTCCAGTAAAGAGGGATTGTCATAATCTTCTGGTGATGTATGCTCCAATGCTTTTTGTAATTCATTTATAAACTGGTCTTTTTTATTTGTTTTACAAATCTTTTCAATGACCCAATGTATAATCCTCTTAAGGTGAGGATTTTTTGCTACAGACTTATACTCTGTATTCTCTTGCGCAATATGTAAATCAAAAGGGGAAGACTCCCACTGACCTTCTGTATCTACAGCTCCCAGGTGTTTTCCAAATGCATCAAAAAACTCTATCCTTTGATTAAGATAAACAGGAACCATCCACCCAAGAACAGGAGATTTTTTTTTATCAGTTATTGTGCTGATAAATCGTGTACTTATAGCTGCAGCCTGCAGATATCGTGGTGGTAATGTTACCCAGTTATCTTTATTTTCAATCTTTTGTACATGAGTTGTGATAATTTTTTGGGGCTCTATTATTTTGTTTCTTCCAAAAGAATCTACAATTCTAAGTCTGCTAATTTTAAAGGCTCCGTTTCTGAACGGATTAAAAATAGATAATCTGTTAGGCGTTAAAAGATTTAGGTCGTTCAAATATCCTTTACATAAACCCTCTATTTTTTTTGCCAATTCTTTATGATCTTCAAAACCATTGGGAATTAATGGTAAAACAGACAAACCATTACTTCTTTGCAGCATAAGATTATTGAAATCTGAAAGTGTTAATTCAAACAATGCTGTACCATCAAGTGTTTTCAAAAAATCTTGTATTTGCTTTACTAATTGGGGATTTTCTGCTTTATCGATATGATTGAGATTTTTTTCTAATCTTTCTTTTACATATTCCTGTACAGTATTGCTTACAAAAGAACTACCGTAATAGGTATTCGGATTTGGCATGTAGGCGATATCATTTAATGCATATTGTTTGATTAAATCTGCATTAAGCTCATCCAAAGTATAAGAGTCATTTAAGAAACTGTCATTAAAAACGTTGTCTGCAGACAAATAATGCCCCTCTTTTTTAGGTAAGAATAAACTTTCCCATTCTACTTTATACGTATGCCAATGATTAACATTAGTTTCATTAAAACCAGAGATTTTATCTGACACTTTTTTATAGCTATCTCTTTGCTTACAATCAAATAGCTCAATAAGATTTGCATCTTCTGGCGTTGCAGGATTGGTAAACAGATTAAATATATTATTATTTTTTGGGGATGAAATAATTATGGTGGGAGGTAATGCATTGTAATAATCTGTTCTGCTTTTTTTAGATAAGACGATCTTTGTTTTATATCTTAGATTTAGCAGAATATTAAGTTCATTCCGGGAAATATCATCTCCCGATTGCTGTGCTTTAACCAAAAATTTAATAATTGCATAATCACGATATTGACTATAATAATTAGATATTTTTTCGGAAAAGGATCGTTGTAGATCAGCTACTTTAGCCTCTGCATTCTTAAGTTTCGTTTTTATTATATTAATCTGAGAAATCAGTAGTGCTAAATCATTCTTAAATTTATTGATGTTCTTATTTTTGTTTATGAACAACGCATTTAAATAAGTAGACCAATGGAGATATAGGCTTTCAATTTTGGTTTGTAATCGGAAAGTATCTAATTCAGAATTGTTCAAAACCTTATTTAAAGATTCCAGTTCATTGTCTAAAGAGTTATTAAAGGAAATATTGTTGAGCTCCGTTAAATTTATTCCTCCCCAAACAGGAACTAGGATTTCATCTGATGAAGCAGATTCATTAAGAACGTCTAATTTTTCCCGCATGTTTTCGTATTGAGCGGAAATACTTTTGCTAAACTCAAAATTTAGTAGATTAATATCAAAGTCATATTCCTGAATCGCATCTTCATTGTCAATACTAACAATATTCAGTACAAATTTCGTCGTACCGGATGTTTTATTAAACTGTTGCTCGTGCTGTTTACTCCTTAATCTGGAAATCCAGTCTAAGTTTAAACCTTTCAATTCATCAAAATTGATCATTAATGCAATTTGCTCTTCTTGCTTTTGCAAGTCCTGTTTCGATATGGAAGGATTGTTCGTGTTAATAATCAATGCAGAAAGTGTCTCCGGTAAAGTATTTGCAATTGTTATATCAAACGGCTTATGATCTTCATTTTTTATATTTGGATTTAGCTGAAATTTACCCGCTACGATATATTCATTAGCAGAGGCTTCTACCCAGGCTATGATTGTATAAGCATCGTTTTTAGTTCCTTCTTCATCATAAAAGCCAAATACACTTCTACAGTTAGGATAATGTATATCAAATGAAAAGCTTCCCCATCCGAAAGCACTGAGATCCTTTAAATAATTCTCTTTAGAATGATCTTTATTAATCCATTCTTCCAGCTTGTATTTTCTTCCTATATATTTAAATTGAAAATTACTTCCCATTTCTTCTACATAAGTACAAGTATCGGACTTATTTAAAATGGGATCATTAATATTCCATACATAATCACTTTCAACAATCCATTCTTTACCATCTTTTTCTCTTTTTATATACCAACGATTTGGAGCTTTGGGCAGCGTACCGCTATCATCAAATTTTTTAAAGTAGGATGGCAAAAGAAAGTGAATATGTACTCCCTTATCCAAATAAATGGCATTATCATATGAAAAAGGTCTTGGGATAATAGAATTAGTTTCTAAAGGTACATTAGGATTTTCGAATACATCTGTGTGTGTATTCATCCAGGGAACATTTTCAAAACGAATATCCTGACCAATTACCTGTTCAGGCGACTCAAGATACAAAGCGTTTATTTGGAGAGGAAGTATAGTTGGCATATTTTATTTGCTGGGTTCGTCTAACTGCTTAAAGATATCTTCGGTTGATCCCAAAGTCATCATTTTCTTAACTATCTCACGGTTTGTATTCCAAATAGAAAAGCTTATCGAGTTAATAGACATTGTATTAAATTCTGAGAAAAATTTTGTGCTATCAATTGTAATTGAGAATGCGTATTCCCATTTTGCATAATTGTCAGTATCTGCGATTACTTCGCCTGCACCATTACACTCTTTTTCGTTCCCCTCTACTTTTACGCTGAAAGTTTTTTTATACAAAAAAGCATTGTTTAAGCGAAAATTGATATTATCAATATGAAAATTATCAGCGTTAGCATTTTCTTTCAACTGCTCATCTATTTTAGCTGATGCTTCCTTAGAATCTTTAGAATCAACACCAAATATTTTATCAAAATCTTTTTTTAGATCAGAGAATGTCATATAATCTTCTGATGATGGAAGCTTAGTCGGAATAAGCAGATATTCTTTAACAGCAATATCCTTGCTGTTTACAATGAGCTTATTACTTTGAATAACTAAAGCAAGATCTCTATTTAAAAATTTTAGAGACACTCCTAATTGAAATTCGGCCATATATATTTTTTTAAAAAATTTCCTACTCATATGGCTTTTCGGTAAACGCCCCGTTTGAGATGGTTTCTGGTCTCCATAATAACTTTTTTTTACAATTTTAAACAGTAGTATAAAACTATATTATATAGAATTACTTGTTCATCGTTACAATTCATTTACTCTCCGTATTCAAATTTATAAGAAGAAAATATTATTTTTCTCAGTATAAATACTTGTTTTTTCCTTAACCGCTTAGAATCTTTTGAACTTTATAAAGACAATAGCTTTTGCCGATTACACATAAAATGAACTAGATTAAAATCATCCTTGATTTTATATAGTCAGGAATAGTAAATTGATTATATGTAGGATTACTGCAGGATTTTAATTTAACAATTAACCAGCAGCAATAATTGCTGCTGGTTAATAAGTTAATTATAAAATTGATTTTGACTTAAATATTATTTTTTTATAAACTTAAATGTTTTAACATCATCTTTAGTAAATACCTGAATCAAGTAAACCCCTTCAACTAATGAATGAACATTAATGCTTCTTTCATTTTTAGATAATGTTTTCTCGGTAACTTTTCTACCGTCAGCTGCATAAATCGCTAATTTTATGATTTTCTCCTCACCACTTATGTTAAGGATATCTATTACAGGATTAGGATAAATTTGCATATCTGAGTTTGGTTTTATAGCGTTACCTACACTTAAACTCGCATTGTAAGCAAGTACTGCCAATGAAGCTGTAGACTCACAAACTCCCACTGTCTGGGTTGCATAATACGTTGTGTTATTTACAATCACCGTACTGATTGGTAAGCTTCCCGTGTGGTTTGCCGCATCCGTAGCAGAAGCATACCATTTGATATTCTGCCCGGTAACTACTAAAGCACTTAAAGTATTTCCTAAATTAAAGCTTTGTACTGCTGCTCCAGTAGGAGCTGCTACTGCACTTGATTGAGTTACTGTGGCACTTACCGTTCCTGTACATCCGTTTGCATCAGTAATCGTTACGGTGTAAGTTCCTGCAGATAAACCTGTACGGTCTTCTGTCGTGATTCCTCCTCCCCAGTTGAAAGTATATGGTGCTGTTCCTCCTGTCGGTGTTAAATTAATAGCTCCTGTTGATCCTCCGTTACATGCAATATTCGTAACCACTGTTGTTCCTGAAACTGCTGATGCAGGTTGAGTGATTGTTACTGTTCTTGTGATGGTACATGCATTAGCATCTGTTACCGTCACCGTGTAAGTTCCCGCTGCTAAACCTGAAGCTGTTGCTGCAGTTCCGCCAGAAGGTGACCATGAGTAAGTGTAAGGGGCAGTTCCTCCCGTTACAACAATTCCTGCTGTTCCGTTTGATCCTCCGTTACAAGAAATATTCGTCTGAGAAACCGTTGCACTCATTGCAGTCGGTTGGGTTACCGTTGCATTCACTGTTCCGGTACATCCGTTTGCATCAGTAATCGTTACGGTGTAAGTTCCTGCAGATAAACCTGTACGGTCTTCTGTCGTGATTCCTCCTCCCCAGTTGAAAGTATATGGTGCTGTTCCTCCTGTCGGTGTTAAATTAATAGCTCCTGTTGATCCTCCGTTACATGCAATATTCGTAACCACTGTTGTTCCTGAAACTGCTGATGCAGGTTGAGTGATTGTTACTGTTCTTGTGATTGTACATAGATTAGCATCTGTTACTGTCACGATGTAAGTTCCTGCTGACAATCCTGTGGCTGTTGCTGCAGTTCCGCCAGAAGGTGACCATGAGTAAGTGTAAGGGGCAGTTCCTCCCGTTACAACAATTCCTGCTGTTCCGTTTGATCCTCCGTTACAAGAAATATTCGTCTGAGAAACCGTTGCACTCATTGCAGTCGGTTGGGTTACCGTTGCATTCACTGTTCCGGTACATCCGTTTGCATCAGTAATCGTTACGGTGTAAGTTCCTGCAGATAAACCTGTACGGTCTTCTGTCGTGATTCCTCCTCCCCAGTTGAAAGTATATGGTGCTGTTCCTCCTGTCGGTGTTAAATTAATAGCTCCTGTTGATCCTCCGTTACATGCAATATTGGTTACTACCGTGGTTCCTGAAACCGCTGATGCAGGTTGAGTTACCGTTGCATTTACTGTTCCGGTACATCCGTTTGCATCAGTAATCGTTACGGTGTAAGTTCCTGCAGATAAACCTGTACGGTCTTCTGTCGTGATTCCTCCGCCCCAGTTGAAAGTATAAGGTGCGGTTCCGCCTGTCGGTGTTAAATTAATAGCTCCTGTTGATCCTCCGTTACATGCAATATTGGTAACCACTGTTGTTCCTGAAACTGCTGCCGCAGGTTGAGTAATTGTTGCAGTTGCAGTAGTAAAACATCCAAGGTTATCAGTAACTGTTACAGTGTAAGTTCCAACTGCTAAACCAGTGGCTGTTGCTGCAGTTCCGCCCGAAGGTGACCATGAATATGTATAAGGAGCAACCCCTCCAGATGCAATAACTGTAGCAGTTCCGTTTGCGCCTCCGTAACATGAAACGTTCGTCTTACTAGTACTTGCAGAGATAGATACAACAGTTAATGTTGCACCATTTGAGGTTGCCGATCCTGAAGAATTAGTTGCGACACAACGGTATTGATATCCGTTCATGGCCGCTGTTGCTCCTGTTATTGTTAACGTACTTGTGGTAACTCCAGAAAACGGTGCCACATTAGTTAAAGCAACAAAACCACTCCCACTATTCTGCTGCCATTGATAAGAAGTAGCTCCTGTTGCAGTAATAGAAAACGTAGTATTCCGTCCAGAACAAATTGTTCTGTTTGGTGGATTTCCTGTAATCACCGGATTATTACCTATAAATTGACATCCTGAATATGGATATCCTGTAGAACCTGCAGTAGCTAAAAGTGACCAATTGGCCATATTCATTACTGCTGTACGCACTGAAGCAGCTGTATTAGTGGGTGTTCCTGTACAATTGAATTTTCCTGTTTCTGCAGTAACCGCTCCTATAGGTCCTGTATAAAATGCATTTGTTCCTCCAGTAAGTCCAGGTGGCATTAACGATGCATTGGGGTTCGGAAAAGTAGATCCCACGTTCCATCCGGCTGTTGTAGATGTTCCACTATAAAAATAATTGATTCCCGCAATACAAGTAACTGATGCTCCTGTAATTTTTCCGCTACCTCCTTGAAATGCAATAATCTGATCTCCTACAGTGGCTAATGAAAGACCAGTTGTAGTTGAGCCATCAGTAAGGACAACAGTACCATTTGGAGTTAATATATTAGTCGCAGGGTTATAAGTAGCTGCTGAAAGACCTACTATCTGAATTTCTGTTCCACTAGGAATTGCACTACCGCTTGTCCAGGTTACAGCAGATTCTGTTGCTCCAGCAGCCTGCCATCCTGAACCATTATATCCTTGATCAGTAAAACTAATGGTTGTTCCTGCTGAAATATTTACAAGCAGTACAAAAGAAAACTTATCCGAACCCGGAGTAAGGGAAGAATCATAGCTTGTAAAGGCAATATCTCCTGGTACAAGGGTCGTTTGCGCGTCGGCAGTAAAGCCCAACAAAGAAGCTCCTGCAATAAGGACAGTTTTTGTCAGCGTTATCATTTTTGAATAAAAATTTTTCATATTTAATTCATTTTAGGTTAAAGATTGACAAACCGGCTGCCTTTTTTCATACCAAAAGCAAATAGTTTGTGACCACTCATAAATCCTTCATCAGTATAGATGATATCTAATCGAAGCTGAGTTTCATTATTACATTTCACAATGAGCCCATTATCTTTGTCCAACGACAGAATAGTTCCGGGAATCTCAGACTGATGTGAATTTTCACTAATCACTGTAGCTTCCACCACTCTTATATTCCAGCCATTCCATTGTGTATACGCTCCTTTATTCCATGGATTACAAGCTCTTGATAATGCCTCTATGGTTTTAGCATCATACTTTTGCCAGGAAATACAAACATCTTCTGCTGAAGGTTTTGCGTAATAATTAGCATAGTCTTCGTCTTGTTTTATGCCTCTAGAATCATTATTTAATAAGACTAAAAGTTCACTTAATAAATTCGCTCCTAACCATGACAAGTTGGTACAGAGTATACCATGTGTCATATTGATTGTAAGTGGTAAAATCCTTTTTAAAATAATTGCCCCCTTATCAATTTTTTTTTCTATGACGTGAACCGTAATCCCTGTTTCTTTTGCACCACTTCTAATCGATTCAAAAACAGGATCTGCACCCCTCATTTCAGGCAATAAACCGTAGTGGAAATTGTAGAATTTGCTATGGTGTTTATTTAAAACTTCTGCTGGTATCTTCCAAGGAAATGTCATGGTGAAAATAAATTGAGCATTTCTTTTAATTATCAATTCTTCTAATTGCGTAGAAAGATTTTCTTTTTTTATTATTAATAATGGTATTCCTGATTGTTTTGAAAGCATTATACAATAATCGATGACATCTGTATTTCCTTCCGGCACTCCTAAAGCACATAGTTGACCCTCGGAAGCTAAAGTCTGTATAGCCGGAATCGCCATACGATTGTTGCATAAAACTGCTATTTTGGATGTTATTATCATGATTCAAGACATGCATAAGCATTAAGCCAAGAATTAGCATCAACACTTTGAATGTATTTAATATTATTATTTAAACTTTCACGCTCCGATTCTGTAATCGGTGCAACCTCAATATCTTTTAAGAGGCACTTTCCTGTTGTTTCATCTTCTGAAACCGTTGCATAATAAACTGGTGCTTGAGTAAATCTGTTTTCAGGATTCATATAAACTTTTCCTCGTGGCGAATTGATTGTAATACCATCAAAATTTTCGTTTTCAAATGCAATAAAAAGAGCAGCTTCCCATCCTAATAAAGAGAAGAGATTCGCTTTACCATCTTTAATATTGTTCATTATATTTACAAAAGTTTCATTTTCAGGTAATTTTAAAGTTTTAGACCAAGCCACTGCAGAACTCCAGTCACTTCCCGGATAAGACATTTTCGAAAGCCAGGCTTCGTCAGAGGTAAAACACGTACCGTATACCGAATGATTGCTCACAAGATCGTTCGCTGCTCTGAAAAAATCATCTGCCATATCGCCACAAAACGTTGCTAAAACTGCAGTTTCTTTTTGATACTTAAGATATTCTGTGAGTGGGGCTAAAGTAAAATCTTCACGTCGTAAAGAGGTCACATGATTGAAACCTATTGCACCTCCTTTCTCTTCAACCGCAGTGGGATAGATATAAGAGGGACGATAGCCTGCATCATAAAACGAACACGTAAAGGCAAAGTTCTTATACCCTTCTTCAATTGCTTTATGAGTGATAACTCTCGTACACAAACCACCCTGCAGAGATATAAAATACGCATTGGAAAGACTTCCCTGAAAAGCAGGAAAATGATATCCGCTGTCTAAAACAATTAAAGTTTTGCCTGAAGATTCGAAAAGCGAGTGAACAAACTCTGCTGAAATAGGATTGATATATCCAATAATAATATCTGCACCCTCTAAAAGAAATTGCTCGCAACGGTCATAAATTTCTTCATGTTTTGCTGCAACGCCTATTCCCGCCGATACAATTTCGTGATGATTTTCTAAACCGATATTTTTTAAAGATTGCTTAAAGCCATCCACCATATCAAAAGACATTGAGGGATAAATAACAGATCGTGGTAAAAGTAAAGCTATTTTCATATTTTTAGATAAAGCCTCTAATCGAACAAACTATTAGAGGCTTTTTGTATTATTAATTATGATCTTGAAGGGAAAATTCCGTATAAACAAATAATGTAATTCATTCCTAAAAATGGCTGCTGAATACTAATTGGCTGACTTCCTCCTGTAACGCTTAAACTGAATGCCGTTGTAATTGGTCTCAATGTACTATCTGCAGCTTGGTTTGAATACAATCCAGCTAAAGAAGCAAGTGTAGCATTTGTTGGAGAGCCTGTATTTCCACCATCTGAAAATGCTTTAATTGAGACTGTTTCTGTACCTGAAGCATGATTGTGAATTGGCAGGTTGGAAGTAAGTAATGTCACCGTTGGTGTACCATCCATTTCTCCAAGTACCCAGTTATCAATTCCTGCTCCGCTTCCTGTCCCCATAGCAATTCTGCCTGCAAAATTGGGTAATGCAAATGTGGTAACTCCGTTTCCACCGTACATTGTTCCTAAAAGTGCAAAAAGTGCTTGATTTGTATTGATTGCCAATAATTGCCCCTGACAAAAAGCCCAAGATTTTGGAGCAAAATTTCCTGCAAACATTCTTATTTCTGACATTGTTCCATCCATGATGATTAGTTTTTTAGAATTAAAGATTTTCTTGATTATGGTCTGCTTGGATAAATCCCCTCACAGCATATTATGTAATTGGCTGCTAAAACAGGTTGTAAAATTTCAAAAGGAATACCGTTACCTACAGCTGATAAAGCACCTGAAGCTGTAGCGGGTGCAATATTGGTATCTCCCGCTTGAGTAGAATAAGCGCCCTGCAAACCTCCTAAAATAGCCCCGGAAGGTGAGCCCGTATTTCCACTATCAGAAAATGCAGGAAATGCAATCGTGGCCATTGCGTTGTGAGTATGCATTGGCATTTGTGCAGTAGTCATTGTCACCGTTTCGGTACCTCCTTCCTGTCCTAAGGTAATATTTTGTAAACCAGCTCCCTGTCCCGTTCCTACAGGAACACGTCCACGTAAATCTGGTACACCAAATGTAGTTTGCCCATCACCTCCATAAGTAGTCCCTAAGATTGAAAAAAGTGTAGAGTAATTTGCTATGCTATACTCTGTTCCATCACAGAAAAACCATCCTCTTGGAGCAAAATTTCCTGCAAATAATCGAATTTCTCCTATGTAACCTTCCATAGTATTTTAGTTTTAATTATTATTTAGTTTTAAAAAAATTAAAAAATGATTCTACTAGCTTCTTGAGGGGAACACTCCGTACATACAAATAATATAATTCATTCCTAAAGAAGGCTGAGTAATATTAATTGGTATACTTCCTCCTGTAGCTCCCACCTGAATATTCAGGGGAATAGCTTTTGTTGTAGAGTCGCTTTCTTGAGATGTATACATGGATGCTTTTGAAGCTAAAATATTATTTGCCGGACTTCCTGAATCACCTTCGTCAGAAAATGCCGGGATAACAATATTTCCTCCCGCAGTATGAGTATGTGGCGGAATATTTGAAATTGTTAATGTTTTAGTGTTTGTACCCGTAGTTTCACCCAATGCGTAATAAGATAGTCCAGGTCCCTGTCCTGCTCCAATCGCAGATCTTCCTGAAAGATTTGGTAAACCGAAAGTGACTTGTCCATCTCCTCCATAAGTAGTTCCTAAAATAGAGAATAAAGCGGTGTTTGCTCTTATTGCTATTAACGTACCATTGCAATACGACCAATCTTTTGGTGCAAAATTTGCGGCAAAAAGTCGGATTTCTCCTATTGTTCCTTCCATAGTTATTTGTTTTTTAAATGTGAAAATGATAGAATTTTTATGTTTAGTAAATATTTGACTTTTAATATTCAAAAGCTCACGGAGAGATGATACCGCTCGAACTTAATCGAGGGAAATATTATACACAAAGGTTTAATCTCACATTTTTCTTATATGAAACTAAATTATCTTTTAGATAATGCTGATATTAATTTTATCAATTAATAATCGAAGAAAAAAAAGGGGCTTTTTTTTAAGAATGGATTCATATTAATTTGGTTTTAGTTTGGTTTTTTGATAACAAATAAATATTACTATTTAATTATTATTACAAATATAACATTATCATTATTATAACAAAACATAAATCAACATTTTTTGAAAATTTAATAGATGATTCAAATAAATTTTCCTATAAAGACTTAATTCATTATGATTATATATAAATAACTTTTGTCAAAAATAAAAATAATAAAATACTCACAACTCCGTATTTATACTGAATTTAAGTATTTACGGATTTTTTACCGATATATGATCAACTAATTTGTGTTCCGTGAAAATATTAAAGTGGCTAGTCGGTTAATATCATTGCATATCGTAAAGATAAACTCAGTTTCTGACCTTTTAATTTCGTATATAAATTACATTACCAAAGAATAGTTCAAATAGATAGTTTGTAAATATACTTGTGGAATAATGACCCACTTAGTATCGTTTTTTGAGACTTTTTACGATAATATAAAATAAAGCAGTTATCCAAATTGTTATCAATATCATTTTCGTGATTATAGCTCAGGGTCATAAAGTTTTGATAGAATTGAATCATTGATAATTTGTAGCTCAAATCCGGAATTATTATTGGAATAATCAGATGCTGAAATTTGGCCGCAGATTTTTTCAATATCTTTAATATCAATGATTACATTCATTATATCTACATCATAAAACCATTCCATAGTAACCGGCTTGGAATTATGAAGAAAAGATTCAAAAAGGAAAATTGCTACATATTTTCTTTTTGAAAAAATATCTACATTTTTTTTGGGAACACGTCTTTTTCAGATTTACAAGGAATTAGAAAATATCTTTATGCTAATGGTGATAAAAAGAGAATGGTGTTTCAAAAATTTCATTTCGAGGAATGGAAATTGGGATTTCAAGTAGAATTAGACAGGCTGAAAGACCAGGATCAACAAACGATGCATACTGAATTTCTGCAGACTCTCACCATCAGTCATTCCATCATAAAAGGTATTGATGGTATTGCAGAAACTTATTACACCTACGATTTTAAAGCTCATCAATTTTCAAATTTTATTAATACAGCCATACAGATTGAAATTGTAAAAGATTTCAAATTAGATGCAGGCCTAAATTACGGTTTACAACATACTGCAGATAAACATTATTTTTTAGGAGCTTCTTATCGTTTGTAATTAATAATTGTAGGTTAAAGATTGGTTCTTTTCATCCTTTTTTCTTTCTAAAGCTAAAAATCTAAAAACCTACCCATAATCAATATTTTAAATAATTATTTCAGAGCTCTAAAAAATCAAAGCTTTTGTACAGCAAGATGTGTCTTTGTATATACAAGCTTTTCAAGTTTTACATCCAAAGATTCTCTTGCCTTTTTTGAAAAAAGGAAAAAAAACTGCGGAACTTGTTTTTTTGTTTCCCTTGAAATCAGGTTTAAGATTCCAGATTAATCCAATTTATTCTTTTTTAATCTCCAAAGATTCCAGACTCATCCAGATTCTTCTTATTTAGCCCAGCTACGATTAAGACTATTGTTTTCAATATTTTGATGCTCCAACTTTGCAGAAGAAATTTTAATCAAAAAACAAAAATGAAATAACAATGTTAGTAAATCTCATCACAAAAGAAGACCTTAAAGAATTTAAAACTGAGTTGCTGGAAGACATTAAGAATTTATTCAATATCAAAGTTTCTGAACAGAAATTATGGCTACGTTCATCAGAGGTTAAAGAACTTTTAAAAATCTTTTCTGGAACATTGCAAAACCTTCGTATCAATGGAACTCTATCTTATACTCGTGTGGGTGGAACCTTATACTACAATTATAAAGACATCGAAAAAATGCTAAATGGAAAAGGTTAATTTATTAGTTCAGAAACAACCGAAAATGAATTATATAAAACATCTAACTGGTTTCTATGAAAAGGTGGCTCAGGACAATACACTTAATCCAACACACATAAGTCTCTACTTAGCATTATTCCAATTCTGGAATTTCAACCGTTTCCAAAATCCGGTCAGTATTTCACGGGATGAAGTGATGCGAATCAGTAAAATCCTATCAAAAGCCACCTACCATAAATGCCTGAAGAATCTACATTCTTCGGGCTATATTGATTACCAGCCATCTTATAATCCATTTGTAGGAAGTCAGGTTTTTATGTTTGATTTTGCTGGGGAGTTGAGGCCTGTTGGACAAAAGTCAAAAACGAGAAAGTGAACTTATTTATAAGTTAATTTAGTGATTTACATAAGTGATACAGCTAAATATTATGAAATTACGACATTATCATCGGACAAATAAACATTTTTTTTTCTAATGATTGCACAAAAAATCTTATAATGCAGCAGAATTGTTATTCTTTTATCTGTATATCTATTGCCGAACTTTCGCATCTAACTTCATATTTTTTTTCAGGTTTAGAATATACGTTAACTTGTTGATGAGTTGTAGCAAATGAATTTTCTTCTAAATAATGTTTATTGTTAAAAATCATTTTTTCAATATCATTTGAATGATGTATGATAACAGAGTCATTAGAATCTGAATTAGAAATCTTTTCAATTTTCTTTAGTTTCCACAAATCATTTATTTTAATCAAAATAATTTTAACGCAAAAAATAAAAACAGAAACCAAAGATAATGAGCTTCTAAATCCACCAAAATTCTGTCAAGGTCAAGCCCTGCGGTTTTCAGAAAAAGTTTGACAGAATGCCATGCTCATTTTCAAAAGGCTTTTTTTTTTCTTTTTTTAATTTTTTTCTTCGTTTTGTTTTAGAAATATTTCAATTAAGAAATTTTAGGGCAAAGAGAAGGGGCAAATTCTTGATTTGAACTCTAAAAACCTGTTCAAATTTTGGACTTTTTATTTCCAGATTTGAGCAGAAATTTTTAGTTTTACTAAGTAAAATTTAAATTAGGATTTTACCGCTTTTTTGCAGGTGACCTATTTAGGGCCTTTCAGAAGATGCTACAGCGAAACGCTTATCAATAATGGGATGAAGGGAGGTTACAAAATCCCTCACTCTCCGCTGGTGGAGAAACTAAAATAAGCTAAAACGCTGTAAACATCAATGTTTACAGCGTTTTTTTTGATATATATCAGGTATTGTAGCACTTAATTATTTTAAAATTCATCTAAATATTCCTTTATTTTTTCTTGTGGTATTAAATTCAGAATCTGATTTGCATCAATAATTTTATGTTCATTAATAATGCTGTGAACAGCCCTTTCTGCATCAGGAGAATTGATAAGCCGTTCAAGCAGACCATAGATATTGACCATTTTTTTATGCTTATTTTCTTCATCTCCACCGAACCATGAACCGTTGAAGTGATGACTTACATAGTTTTTAGGTAAATCCTGTGAAAAATATACAGAAGGATAAAGTGTTACATCATGTTTAAGCTTCTGAATGGTATCACTGTATCGATCAGCACCATACTCTTTTTCGAGCATTTCAGAAAAAATATCGGTATTAATGCGCTCTTCAAAACCGTCTTGTTTATTGTAGTACGCAACAAAATCTTTTGAAAGCTGATGATCAGGTTCTGCCATCCAGAATGCAGAATAAGGAACACCTTTTACTTCAAAACCACAAACTGCTTTTTCATCAAGAAATTCATCCAGCGGAAGCTTAAGCTCCATGTCTGTATCCATATAAATTCCGCCATGATCGAGCATTACTTTTGAACGTACATAATCCGAAACAAATGCCCATTTTTTCTGTTCGAATGCTTCTTTTACATAACTGTTGTCTTGTAAAGGTGCATTACCTTCATTCCATTCTACAATTTCATAATCAGGATGAATTTTTTTCCAGGATGCAATGCAATGTTCTGCCAATTCATGTTTCGGATGTCCTCCAAACCAGCAGTAATGTATTTTTTTAGGAATCATATATTTGTTTTTTGGTGATAGTGAATGTAATATTGTCTCATCATTCATTACAAATATTAAACCTTAATGATATTGAATCGAAAATTTTCACCATTAAACAATACTTTTCAAATTTAATTTTAACCAAAATAATGTTCCTTAAATATAATTTTTAATGTATTTAATTTTGTTTCAAGCATTTATTATTTAAATGGTATGGTTATTTCTTACAGAAAAGGGGATTGAAATTCCTGACGCATTATTTTAGACTAAACCTATGGAACAGCAAAATACCAACCCTTACCTGCCAAAGAAATACGTAGAAATTCTGACCCCGGACTGGGTAAAAAATGCTACGCTGTATGAACTTAATGTACGACAGTTTTCTGAGGAAGGAAATTTTAAAGCGATTGAAAAGCAACTGCCAAGATTAAAAAAGTTGGGAATCGATATTATTTGGCTGATGCCAATTCATCCCATCGGTGAACTACACCGTAAAGGAACATTGGGAAGTTATTATTCTGTAAAAGATTATTATGGTATTAATCCAGAGTTTGGTGATGAAGCAGACTTTAGAAATCTTGTCAATGCCATTCATGATAAAGGAATGTATGTCATTCTCGATTGGGTCGCCAATCATACAAGTTGGGACAATGATTTGGTTGAAAAGCATCCGGACTGGTATATGAAGTCAAGGAAAGGTACATTTCAATCTACAAGATGGAGGGATTATGACGATATTATTGAATTTGATTATAGAAATCCGGATCTTAGGAAATATATGACAGATGCACTAAAATTTTGGGTTACAGAATATAATATCGATGGTTACCGATGTGATATTGCAAGCTTCGTTCCGCTTGATTTTTGGGAAAATACAAGGAAGGAACTTGATGCCATAAAGCCGATATTTATGCTCGCAGAAGCCGAAGACAAAGAGCTCCATCGAAATGCTTTCGATGCCACCTACAACTGGAATCTCTGGAATATTATGCATAAAATTGCCACGACTGAAACAAGTGTGAAATTGCTTACTGAAGCTTATATTGCGGAACATGTCTCAATATTTCCTAAAGACGGAATGAGGATGAACTTTATAGACAACCATGATAAAAATTCCTGGGAAGGTAATCAGTACAGTAATTTTGGTGATGCATTGGAAGCGGCCATTGTTTTTACAGTGCTGATGGACGGAATTCCGTTGATCTATAATGGTCAGGAAGCAGGACTTAACCGCTCTCTCGAATTTTTTGAGAAAGATCCGATCGAATGGAAAAGTCATAAAATTGCCACACTTTACTCTACTCTTTTTCATTTAAAATATCAGAACCAGGCACTTTGGAACGGAAATCACGGCGGAGAAATGGTAAGAATTATAAACGACCGTATGGATCAGGTCATCTCATTTGTTCGTGAGAAAAACGGCGATAAGGTTCTTGGTTTTATCAATTTAAGCAGAGATGTATTAGTGGTACAGTTTGATACATCATTTGATACCGGTTTTTATACGAATCTTTTTACAGGAGAAAAACAGAAAGTTTCTGAAACATTTATCCTAACCATGAATCCTTGGGATTATGTGGTGCTTTACAGCTCTTCAATTAATTAGAAAACAATTATATCTAAAAAAATACAGTCACTAAGTTCCAGAAACTTTATATTATCTTACAATCACATTGAATACTTTCATCCAGCAAAGTTCTTCACGGTTTTAGCGTTAAAACTCAGGGCAGATAAAGTTGTTCTGCAACTAAATTTTTAAAAGAATATCTTTCGTCATTCTATTCATCTGATTTTCTTGCATAAAGAAATTCACCAATGATAAGAAATTGAATTCCTATAATAAATCCGCCCAATATATCTGTAAACCAATGGGCACCAAGATAAATTCTCGATGCAGCCGACAGAAATAGTATCATAATTAAAAATACAATAAACGTTCGTTTTATTGGTATTGAAATTCTTTGTGCATGAAAACAAATAATCGATAAAAATCCAAAAAATACGGTATAGAATAAAACATGCCCACTTGGAAAACTCTGATAATTCGTTTTTTCAAAAATCTTTACTAAATCTGCCGTAGGTCTTGGGCGATCGATCATCATTTTTAAAATCCATGAAATAATTCCTGTAAGCATGGTCGAAAGCATCAGAAATGCTTCATGTTTCTTTTTGAACAAATAAAATATAAGTGAAGTGATAACAATTGCCGAAAAAGCGAAAGGTACGTTTCCAAAATAGCTCAATCCTCGCATTAAACCGTTAAATGATAAATATCTTTCAGACTGTAATTTGTCAGAAATGTAGCGATCCCAATATAAATCGGAATCGCTGATCACATAATAAGTAAGTATTGTAAATAGTAATGTTAAAATGAAAAGAATCACTGTTCTGAATACTCCAAAACTATTGTATTTGACTTCTCTTTCTGCCATATATTTTTCACTCATGAAGACATTCTTTCGTTCTCAATTTCAGTCATTTTATCAAGCTCTAGTTTAAAGCAACCAAGAATAAACTCGCTGTAATACATTTGGGCTTTCAAAGGCATTGTTCTCGAATGCAGATCCAGTCGTTCTGTTAAGAGTATTTTACCTGCATAGGAAATAGAAAAATAGGCAAATAATTTTTGATCGGATTCTTTTACAGGACTTGAATAACCGGTAACTGCAATAGACCAGTCTGTTTGATACAATTCAGCAACGTTCAGAGCCATTTGTTTTGCAATATTATGTGATATGCCATTTTCTCGAATGACTTCTTCCCTATCAATATTCAATAAATTAATTTTTTCATCGTAAGAATAAACAGTAAGCCCACCTTTGAAAAACTCTGAAGCATCTTTCATCTGCGAAAAAGAAAACTGTAAAAAACCTGCTGTAACACTTTCTGCGATAGAAACGGTCTGATGGAGAGCCTGCAGATGCTTCCCTATATAATTAAGAAGATTCTGAAGCTCAGCGATGAAATGTATAAAAGATTTCGCATGAAGCTGCTCTATGGTAAGGTCTATTTTTGAATGTTTTAATATCATACTGCGATGTTTGCACATTATTTTACGCTACACGAAGGGAATCTAATTGAAATCTTCTGCATCGTCAATATTCAGCCAATCTAAAATCACGCCATGAATCGATCAAATGTGGTATCTAAAAGTAATTCTCTATGTAAGCTTGGAATATTTATTGTTATGATCGTAAATACACCTAATCGCTTTAATTATGAAAATAAATTTCACAACCATTAATAAGAAAGACTGTACCACAGACCTTCAAAAAAAATTATGGAATGGTGCAGAAGAATTTGCAAAAACCAATGTGATGAAAAAGCTGGAATCTGCCGCAAAATATCTGGGTGATCTGCAGATCAGTATCATTATCGATATGGGAAAAGGAATTCCGTCTGTCATACAAAATGATCTTACCGAGGAGCAGTTTATCACGGCACAAAGAGCATTACGCAAAACTTTAGATTAAAATCTAATTATAGAAGATAAAGAGACTGGCTTTTGCTGAGTCTCTTTTTTTCTGCATTTAACCTTTGAATTTTTCGGTATTCCCATGGTGAAACTGCTCTTTTATCCTGCCATAAACCTCTCTTTTTCGACCTTGCTTCCATTTCCAGAGTTGCAAGATATTTGTTTTTTGAATAAGAAAAATACCACCATCCTAATCCGTTTTTAATCAGTTCTTCTGAAAGATATTTGCCGTTATTGTAATAAATTTTAGCAATATCACGTCCGTAACGATCTTTATCGGTTTTAAAAAAGATAATTTGCTTCCCGAAAATCTGATCTGAAGTAAATTGTCTGGCATTTTTGGCAAAAGCCTGACCTTTTTCAGGACAATCAACTTCAGCTAATCTTAATTTTAGCTTGCTTTTGTCGGATAATAAAACGGTAATGGTGTCACCATCAGATACGCCAATTACTTTTGCTTTAGTTTGTGAAAATGAGATTATTGATATCAGGAAAAGTAATAATGAAAAAATAAGTTTGTTCACCGGAAGTATTTGCTGCAAAAATATTAATTATTGCTAAGAATTTAAGCGGAAAATGAACTTTATTGTTTGAATTTTAAATTCTATTATTTTGAGATTTTCATTAATCGTATTATGATAATATCCTGAAAGAGAGATTACAATATCATAAAAAGTTTAAAAAAATGCAAAATTATAATTTAAAAATTCTTAACATTGCATTATAAAACAAAATGATGAAAAAAAACAGCAACACCTCACCGGAGCTAATCGCTTTAACGGGAAAAACAAAAAAAGAAATCATATCCATATTGGGAAACAAATATTCTGAAAATCCTGAAGGATCCATGATCTACGCGACAAGAATTTTTTTTACAACAAAAAAAATGTTCATAATTTTTAATGACCACGACATCGTTGAGATTGTATATACAGAATAAGCTTCTGAATCATAGCCAAGTTTTTATACTTTGAAAAATATCACAGTTAAAGATATATTTTGAATATAAAAAAAGACAACCAAATGACCGGTTGTCTTTTTTGTAATTAAAACATCTCTCGAACATTTAAATTACCTGTTGCTCCCTGAGGCAGAAAAACCACTTTTCGTTTGATGCTTTTGGCCTTTTCCAATGCTTTTAGAGCTTTTTGTCTTTCTATTTCTCTTGTCTGATGAGAAGTAATGTTTTCAGATTCAGTAGATAGTTTCATAATATGTTTGGTATTTGGTTTACGCTTAAGTGTTAAACTAATTTTGTACCAAATTATATGTGAAGGGCGTTGTGTGGTATTAAAATATTTTCAATAAGAAAAAGAGACCAATTTTAGACTCTTTAGTGCTATTATTATTTTAATAAAAACTTATAATATAATGTTTACCTCGGTGTATGTTCTTGTAATGGTTGAATTACCGTTTTTGAAGCGCCTGAACAGAATTTAAATTCAGCCACGCGCTACCATTATATTCGGGAATTCATTATCGATTTTCAGAAATTACCAGATAAAATTTATTTAATCAGTTTGTTATAATTCTTGCGATAAACTTTAGCATCAAACTTATAAAACCTTGCCGCACGGTGCGAAACATTTTTCTCCATTTCATCCAAAGGAATGATGTAAGAAAACGATGCTATTTTTTTATGGAAATTTTTGATATCAATCTTTTTCTCACTCAGTGCATTGTATAGCTGATACAATTGTCTGATGGTAAACTTTTTAGGAAGAAGCTCAAAAATAATCGAAAAATCGGTTTCAATCCATTTTCTGATCTCTTCTAAAGATTCAGTAATAATTTTATTATGATCAAAAGGCAGTGTAGGAACTTTATCGATCGTACACCAATCCACGGTATCATATTTTGCACTGTTGATCTTATGATCGATTTTACAAATTGAAAGGTAAGCCACCGTAATAATTCTTTCGATCTGCTGTTTATACTCCATTCCCATCCATTTTATATCATCTTCATTGCTTGCTCTTTTGGGATCTGCATAACATTTAAACTGCTTCAGCACCATTTTTTTGATTCCGGTAAGCTCGGTTAAAACTCTTTGAGCCGCATCATCAACATCTTCATTACTCAAAATCAAACTTCCGGGTAATCTTTTTGATCTTTCTACAGGCATTTCATCAAGATATTTCTGAACCAGTAAGATATTCAGTCGATTTTCATGATCAAAACCAAAAACCACACAGTCTACGGAAACATAAGTCTGAATAAAATTAGAATTCATGGAGTTTGTTATTAAGTACAAAGATAGTAACCAAAAAATAGGACTGAGAAAAAATGGTTGAATTTTTAGAGAATTTAAATTTTATCAGAACCTGTTTTTTCAAAGAAATCCATAAATTTATTGACATGAAAAACTATCTATTTTTAGCTTTGGCAATATTCTGTGAATCTGTGGCAACATCATTTCTAAAAGCTTCTGAAGGTTTCACAAAACCATTGCAGACCATAGTTTTTGTAGTTGCAATGTCTGCATCATTTTATCTTCTCACTCATGCTATAAAAGTTATTCCCATCGGAATCGCTTATGCCATCTGGTCTGCGGTAGGTATTGTTTTGATTTCTCTGGTGGGATATTTTGTTTACAAACAGACTTTGGATCTTCCTGCAATACTAGGAATTGCCCTGATTATTGTTGGAGTTATTATCATTAATGTTTTTTCGAAATCTGCGTCACATTAAAATATTTAAATAAAATAAGATTTAAAAAGGCATGAAAATAAAATTCATGCCTTTTCTTTATTGATATCTTGTGAAATGGTTTATTCTTCGATGACTTTTACAGTCCATAAAGAACCGTTTTTCGTCGTGAGTTTTTTCAGTTTTCCTTTTACGAAAAGGTCATCCAGTTTTTTTTCGCTTTCAATTTTATTTAAACCTGATAATTCAGCAAATTCTTTGGCTGTAAGCGACGGATATTTTTCAAACAGAGATTCCCAATTTTTCGAATACTCTTTCTTCTTGGCATTAGGAAACATTTTCAGCACTGCGGTTTCGTAAAAGGGATAAGGTTTTGTACCGTAAATCATTTCTTTATTTCCCGAATCATTCATAAAAAATATTGACGGAAATCCTCTTACTCCGTTTTCCTTTGCCAATTTTAAATCTTCATCAAAAAATATCTTTCCACTTCCTTCAAAATCAGTTTTTAACTGGGTTACATCAAGTCCTACCCTTTCTGCTGCTGTTGCAATATGTTCCCATTTTGCAATATTTTTTTTATTCAGAAACAGCATTTCACGCATTTCTCTCATCAAAAGAACTGCTTTCTCTTTGCTTTGAATCTGTGCTGCTTTAAAAGCTATTGAAGGAGGATAAGAAGAATCCAATGGATCTTCCAGCCATACATCGCCGTCAATTGGCATTTCGTAATGTAGACTTACTTCGTCCCAGTGATGCGCCACATCAGAAGGTTTACTTATTCCTCCACTGTTATAACTCCAGTCCGGAAGTAATCCTCCCATTCTGTAATCTATTTCAATATCGTTGCCGTATTCCAGTTTCAATTTTCTCAGTTGAGGCTCAATTCCCCAGCAAGACGAGCAGATAGGATCGGTAAAATAAACAATCTTCACGGGTTTATCAGATTTCTCAGATTTTATGTTTACTGTATCATTATTTTCCGGAACTCCACAAACACCTTCTGTCGGGTCACAAATAAGCGGATTATTATTAACAGAATCTGTGGTCATTTTTTTTACATCTTTTGTTTGTCCTGAGCAATACAATGTATTTATCAATAAATAAACAATTATTGAGATTTTAATTTTCATCAGCTCAAATCGAAAAATCTTTTTTCATCATTTGTGTTTTTAAGAACGATGCCTAGTCGTTAATATTTACATATCGCTGCAAATTTAATTGGCAATTCGTAAAAAAACATCCTAAGTTTCCTTTTGGAAACTACTTTCCTCTATGAAACTGATATTAAATTTTTTACATTTGCAAATATCAATTTATCATAAGACAATGAAGAAAGAACCTGAATTTAACAATAATAGAATTTGTGAAAAAAGAATTTTGGCCATCAAAGATACCATGGAAATCCTTTCTGGGAAATGGAAATTTCATATTTTGGGTACTTTAATGTTGGGAGAGAAACTACGTTTTATGGATTTGGTAAGAGAAGTTGACGGGATCGGTTCAAAAATGCTTTCTAAAGAATTGCAGGATATGGAAATGAATCATTTAATCATTCGTACTGTTCTCAATACCAAACCTGTTACTGTTGAATATCAAATCACAGAACACGGCAAAACGCTGAGCTCTGTCATTGATGAAATCGCAAAATGGGGGATTGATTACAGGGCAAAATTCCATAAAAAAACCGAGCAGATTGATTGAATCTCTTCTGCAAGCAATTCAAAAATTTACTGTTTTAAAAATAAGATTTGAATCAGATTAATATTTATTATTTTTCCAGATAAATTTATTAATCTGGCTTATTTCACATTATTTTTGCAAACATAGTTAATGAATCATATGATCAATTTATATCGCAAAACAGCTATTATCGAAGGAATTTCCTATCTAATTTTACTTTTTATAGCCATGCCTATAAAATACATTTTCGATATTCCGGAACCTGTAAAATATTTTGGCTGGATTCACGGAGTTTTATTTTTGTTTTATATGGCTGTATTGATCATCGCTGCTGTGAATTACAAATGGAGTATCAAAAGAATTGTGATCTACGTTATGGGGTCTATATTACCTTTTGTACCATTCATCTTAGATAAGAATTTAAAGAAGGAATATGCTCAAGCTAAATAAAAATGAGAGTATTTCTACTCCCATTTTTATATTTTTTTAAAAATTTTAGATTTACAATAAATTTCATTTTTTTAAAAGCATGTTAAAGAAAATTTCGCTTTAAGCTACCAAACTTTCAAATCATACGCCGCCTGCCAAAATTGAAATTCAAGACGTGAAGCGGTTACAAATGCTTCATTCATTCGGTTTCTTATTTCCAGGGTTGTATTTTCAGCAGCTTTATTACAAATTTCGATGGCGGTTTTAACAGCAATGGCAAAATCTTCTCCTCCATACGTTTCAATCCAGCTTTGGAAAGGATTTTCTGATGTTTGTTCAAGATTTAAAATATAATCTCCTACTTCCTTATAAATCCAGAAACAAGGTAACGTTGCTGCCATCGCTACTTCAACAGGTTCAAAAGCAGCCGTACTTTTCAAAAAATGAATATAGTGATGACAAACAGGCTCTAAAATTCCTTTACCTGAAATTTCAAATTCTTTAAAATAAGATTCGTGCAAAGCATTTTCAACAACAATCGCATTTTCGGCAAATCTCATATAAGTCAAGGCATCTTCAACCTGCTGAGCCTTGCTGCCGATCATTGCCAAAGCTCTTCCGAAATGCTCAAGATACAATGAATCCTGTGCAATGTAAAACTGAAACTTTTCTTTTTCTAAGCTCCCATCTGATAATTCTTTAATAAAAGGCATTTCGATGATATCGTTGTAAATATTGTCAATAGATTTCCAGGCATTTTCAGACCAATTCATTTTTGATAAGTTTTTGAGGATTAAAAAAGTGATTTAAAGGGCCGTTTCCTTTTCCGGTTTGCACATCGCTTCCTTTAAGAACTGCTTCAGAAACATAATACTGAGCAAAAGCTACCGCTTCATCCATCGATTTTCCACGGGCTATAAAAGAAGCAATCGCAGATGATAATGTACAACCCGATCCGTGAGTATTTTTGGTGTCAACTTTTTCAGATTTAAAACTCTGATAATCGTTTTGATCATTATAAAAAAAAGAAGTAATCATTTCTGTTTCCAGATGACCGCCTTTTAATAAGATATTTTTACAGCCTAATTCTTTTATTCGCTCTCCCGCAATTTTCATATCATCCAAATTTTTCACCTCCATCTTTGCTAAAATCGCTGCTTCATCCATATTCGGAGTAATGATGTCTGAAATTGGGAATAATTTTTCAATAATGGTTTCAATCGTCTTTTCCTCGATCAACCGATGTCCACTTGTTGCCACCATTACAGGATCGAATACAATCGGTACTTTTTTATATTTGGCTAAAGTTTTTACAATCGTTTCAACCAGTTCCGGAGTATGAACCATCCCGATTTTAATGGCATCAGGAAAAATATCGTCTAAAATTGCTTCAATTTGTTCCGAAACCGCTTCTACAGGTATCGGGAAAATATTTCTTACGCCTTGCGTATTTTGTACAGGCAAAGCAGTCAAAACCGAAGTTGCATAACAACCCAAAGCCGAAATAGTTTTTATATCAGCCTGAATTCCTGCTCCGCCGCTTCCGTCGAAACCCGCAATGGTAAGAACGGATGGATATTTGTATTTTTTCATTTTAAGATTTCATTTTTTAGATTAAAAGCTGCTTTTTGAGGATTTTCGGCACTGCAGATTTCTGATACAACTGCTATACAATCTGCTCCCGCCTCCATGACTGATTTTGCATTTTTAAAATGAATATTTCCGATAGCAACTAAAGGTTTTTCGGTCAATTGCCTGATTTTCATTAAACCTTCCAATCCCCATTCCGTAACGGTATCTGTCTTAGTATCTGTTCTGAAAACAGGACTGATTCCTAAATAATCTGAAATAACTGTCTCCCGATTTTCTAATTGTTCCAAATACTCAATTGAATAGCCAATCATCCTATTTTGAAAAGAATTTTCTCTTAAAACTGTTGGTTGGGTGTCATTATTTCCGACATGAATTCCGAAAGCATCAATTTCTTTGGCAACAAACACATTATCATTGATGATTAAAGGAATTTCGTGCTTGTCGGTAATTTCTTTCAGACGAATTGCTTTTTCAAGAAAATCTAGATCAGAAGCTTTTTTCTCACGTAACTGAATGAGGTCTACTCCACCTAAAATTGCCTGTTCGGCAACATCCAAAAAATTTCTTCCTTTACAGTCTGTTTCTGAAATCACAAGGTATAATTGATAAGGAAAAGATTGAATCAGACTCATTTTTTAGAAACTTTTACATTTTCGAAAAATTCCTGTTCGGAAATATTATAAAGCTTATCTAAAATATTCATCTGAAGACTTCCCGGTCCTGCCGAATTTTTTTCAGCCAATTCTCCTGCAATTCCTAAAAGTACCATCGCAGCAACTGTTGATTCTGTTTTATTCTCAGCAATTGAAGCAAAAGCTCCGACAATAGCCGAAGCCGAACAACCCAATCCTGTTACTTTCGTCATAAGCGGATGTCCGTTTTCAACGAAGTACATTTCTTTATCATCGATGATAATATCTGTAGCTCCCGAAATACAGACTACAGACTGAAAGTTTTCAACAAGATATTTTGCAGCGGTAATCGCTTCATTACTTTCCGCTGTACTGTCGACTCCTTTTGTAATGGTTTTATTGGCTTTGGCTAAAGCGATAATTTCTGAAGCATTTCCTCTGATCACAGTTGGTTTAAACTCTAAAAGCTTTGATAAAATTTCATCTCTAAAAGCTGTTGCTCCCGCTCCGACAGGATCTAAAACCCACGTTTTTTTGGTGTGATGAGCTTCTTCTGCAGCAATCAGCATAGAGTCAGACCAATATTCATCAAGTGTTCCGATATTAATGACTACAGCATTTGAAATAGAGACCATATCTTTTATTTCAGATTTTGCATGAGACATAATAGGCGATGCTCCGACTGCTAAAAGTGCATTGGCGGTGTTATTCATGACCACAAAATTGGTGATATTATGAACAAGCGGTGATTGATTTTTTACAGATTGAATGTAATTCCAAAGATTATTTTCCATTAAATTTATTTTATAAAAATGCTTTAGGAAAACAAAACAGAATAAAGAAAGAAAAACATCAAAGACCAATGTTTTCTTGCTTTTCCCTACGTCGGTGTAAGCCGTATCAGGTTCAAAGGGACTCTCTCAATTCTTTTCAGAATACCCCTAAAGCTTACAACAAAGATACAAATGTTTTAGAATTAAATCTTAAAATTATCCCTACTACATCTCAAATTTTATAATGGTTGAGCTTTTTCTCACACCCTTTTTAATATATGATTAACATCAGGAAATACCTTTTCTATTCATAGTTTTTGTATGTTAGCATTGGAAAATACAATCTATAAGTCTCAATTCAGAGATATTCACCATTATCAAATCCAATAAAATGACTGAAAAACAAAAAATTAAAGTAAGAGAACTCAATAACCAGATTATACAAAATAAAAATTACAGATTCAATTCCTGGCTTCCCGTTCTGGAAGATCCCAATACAAGAAGTTTAGAAGAAATAAAAGGCAGAATGTCTGTAATAAATGCCCTGATTAATATTTCTTTTGAAGCACCAATAAGCTACATCAGAAAATGGATTGAAAAACACAATCTCACCTCTCATCTTTCTAATTGGGAAAATGAAATTTTACTAAAAGATAATGAAGAATTAACAGATTACGAGCTCAATTCTCTACGTTGGTATCTTGAAGGACTCTGGGCTTTGATGTGGGCAACAAAAATGATTGCTGATCTTGACGAAAACCAATGGTGTGGCGAAAATATGGCTATAATGCTACCCAATCTTGAGCAGGAAGAAGACAATGAAAAAATCGATCAGTTGTCTGAACTGAGAACTGATGATGAAATTTATAATATGCTTGATCTTTACTATCGTTTTCATTGGTATTGCGTAGATGAGAGAATAAAAGGCGTAGAAGCCAAAATCAATGAAGGGCTGGTTTACGAAAGAAGAAAAGCTCTGGAATGGCTCATGAATAAAGAATCTGATTGGGATGATATTGAAATGGGAACGTAAAGAATATTTAATATTCATTAAACAATAAATCTACCACAAGCTCGTTGTTTAGGCAATTGTAAGCTTTTATTTCTCAGATTTATGATTAAAAATCAATATTCAGAATTTATTTTGTCATTTATTTAAAATAAAAGCTTTCATCACTATTAAAAAATAAACTAAAAATTGATACACAAAACATCCTTAAAAGCCGCAACCACTATCGCTGCGGTATGTTTCAGCGCAGTCGTTTTTGCACAGCAGAAATATTCGGTCAGCGGAACGGTAAAAGATCAAAAAAATGGTGAATTACTGATCGGTGTCGCCGTAAAGGTTGCGGAAGATCCTACCATTTCTGTTATTGCCAACGAATACGGATTTTACTCGCTTTCGCTTCCCAAAGGTTCATATACTTTGGTTGTTTCAAATCCCGGATTCAAAGATTTTCAGCAAATCGTGAATGTTGAAGATGATGTTAAGCTGAATCTTCAGCTCAGTCAGGAAAACGGAGAAAGGGTAAAAGAAATTGATGAAGTGGTAATTTCTGCCGTGAAAAAAGACAAAAATCTCACATCTGCACAAATGGGAACCGAGACTCTGAGCATTAAGCAGATTGATAAACTTCCCGTTCTGTTTGGTGAAAAAGATGTGATGAAAACCATTCAGCTTTTACCCGGAATTAAAAGTAACGGTGAGGGAAGCAGCGGTTTTTCTGTAAGAGGTGGTGCGACCGATCAGAATTTGATTTTACTGGATGAAGCAGCAGTTTATAATGCATCGCATTTACTTGGATTCTTCAGTACCTTCAACAGCGATGCTTTGAAAGATGTGAGTATCATCAAAGGAAACAGTCCGGCTCAGTATGGCGGTCGACTTTCATCAGTTTTAGATGTGAAAATGAAAGACGGAAACAATAAAGATTACAACGTCAACGGCGGAATCGGATTAATCAGCAGCAGATTAAGCGTTGAAGGACCGATTCAGAAAGAAAAATCGTCATTCATCGTTTCTGGAAGACGAACGTATGCGGATGTATTTTTAAAAGCAACCGATGATTTTAAGGACAGTAAATTATATTTTTATGATCTTAATTTAAAAGCCAATTATCAGATCAATGACAACAACCGTTTGTATTTATCCGGATATTTTGGAAGAGATGTTTTAGGTTTGGGCGATACATTTTCAACCGATTGGGGAAATACTACGGCAACTTTGCGTTGGAACAGCATTATCAACAGCAAATTATTCTCCAACACTTCATTCATTTACAGCAACTACAATTATAATGTTGCGTTAAGCAGCAACAACAATACTTTCGGGCTAGATTCTGAAATTGAAGACTGGAATTTGAAACAGGATTTCTCCTGGTTTGCGGGAAATAAACATTCAGTTAAATTCGGTTTACAGTCAATTTATCATACGATCACGCCAAGTAGCGCATCGGGAACAAGTGTGAGCAGTTTTCCTAGAAATCCGAGATATTCGTGGGAGAACGCCGTTTACATTAACGATGATTACAAAGCAACAGAAAAGTTAACCATTAACTACGGAGCAAGACTTTCAATGTTCTCGGTTTTGGGTGGTGATACTTTTAATACCTACCAAAATGGAGTTTTAACCGACTCTGAATTTTTAGAAAAAGGAAAATTTGGGAAAACATACGTGAATCTTGAACCGAGAATTACAGCGAATTACAGAATTAATGAAGTAAGCAGCGTGAAAGGAGGCTATTCCAGAAATACACAGAATTTACACTTGTTAAGCAACAGCGGAAGCGGAAACCCGACCGACCAATGGATTGGAAGCAGCTATACCGTAAAACCAGAAATTGCTGACCAAATCAGTGCAGGCTACAGCAGAAATTTCAACAACAATAATTATGAATTGAATGCTGAGATTTATTACAAATCAATGCAGAATCAGATCGATTACAAAAACGGGGCACAAATCTCTTTTGACACCGCTGCAGATGTTGAAAGCGAACTGTTATTCGGAAAAGGAAGAGCCTATGGCTTGGAATTAATCGCCAAAAAGAAAAGCGGAAAACTGACGGGTTGGGTTTCTTATACTTTGTCTAAAACCGAAAGAAAAATTGAAGGAATTAATGATAATCAATGGTATAATGCAAGACAGGACAAAACGCACGACCTTTCTGTTGTCGCAACTTATCAGCTGAATCCGAAATGGTCTTTTTCAGGATTATTCCTTTACAGCACCGGAAATGCGGTGACTTTCCCGACCGGAAAATATGAACTGAACGGACAAACAGTTTTCCAGTACAGCAACAGAAATGCGGACAGAATGCCGGCTTATCACAGAATGGATTTGAGCGCAACCTATGAACCAATTTCTAACAAACGCTGGAAAGGTTCCTGGTCATTCGGGATTTATAATGTTTATGGGAGAGAAAATGCATACACCATTAATTTTGAAGACAATCCTGATAAACCGGGAACGACAAGAGCAATGCAGACTTCCCTATTCCGTTGGGTTCCGAATATAACGTATAACTTCAAATTTTAATCATGAAAAACATATTTTTAATCATATTGTCATTATTCTTAGTCACGTCTTGCGAAAAAGAAATCGATCTTGACCTGGAAGATCAAAGCGGAAATATTGTGATTGAAGGAAATGTAACCGATCAGGCCGGTCCGTATTATGTGAAGATCACAAAATCTGTTGCTTTTACAAAAGCCAATCAATATCCGGCAATAGAAAACGCACAGGTTATTCTGAGCGACAATACGGGACAAACAGAAACGCTTCAATATGTAGGAAACGGAACGTATCAGACTTCAACTTTTGTAGGGCAATCCGGCAGAACTTATACTTTAAAAATTCAGGCGGAAGGCAAGGAATATCTATCACAAAGTACAATGCCTGAAGCAGTTGCTTTTGATGATTTAGAACAGGATTCTTTTGTAGTTGGCGGAGAAACGAGCTACACACTTTTACCTGTTTTTACAGATCCTCAAGCTTTAGGAAATCGCTATCTATTTGTTTATACGGTAAATAATAATCCTAAAAAGTTTTTCTCTGAATTTTCTGATAACGTGAATAACGGAACGGCTAATCAAAGACCTTTGTTGTTACCCAATGATGATGGTGACAATCCGGATGATATTAAAGTAGTAGTCGGGGATGCTATTCATGTTGAAATGCAGTGCATCGATCAGAATGTTTACACATTTTATTCCGCATTGCTTCAGCTTTCGGGAGGCGGTCCCGGAGGCGGAATTACCCCGGCCAATCCTCCAAGTAATATCAGTAACGGTGCATTGGGATATTTTTCTGCACATACAGTAAGAAAAAAGAGCATTGTTATTCAACAACAATAAAAAAATCACTTCAAGCTATTTTGTTTATACAGAATAGCTTTTTTTATGATCTGATTTAAAACAGTTTAAACCTAATAAAATAAGTATTAACACAATTTAACACAAAACCCATGTAACAAATATTCCCCCTATCGTGTCTTATGTGTACAAGGATAAACTATAAATGAAAAAACTATTAACACCAATCGCTTTAGTCATAGGAACTGCTGCGTTTTCGCAATTAAGCAAGGACACTGTAGAATCTAAGGAAAAAGAAATTGAAGCGGTAACAATTGTTGCTAAAAAACCCACAGTAGAATCTAAAGTAGACAGAACGGTTTTTAATGTAGCCAACAGTTCGATTGTAGCCGGAAATACGACCTGGGATGTTTTGCGAATGACCCCTTTGGTAAGTATAGATAATAATGATGCACTGAAAGCTGAAGGAGAATCTGTAACCGTCTATATCAACGACAGAAAATCTGTTTTTACCGGTAAAGAACTGAAAGAATATCTTCAGACCATTCCTGCAGATAATCTCATGAAAATAGAAGTTATTACAAGCCCTTCTGCAAGATACGAAGCATCCGGATCTGTCATCAATATTGTTTTGAAAAAACGTGACGATGAAGGTATGAAAGGCAGTATCACACTAAATAACAGACAAAATACTCAAAACTCACAGTACACGAATCTAAACCTAAATTATCATAAGAAAAAATTCACCCAGACCTTCGTCGGCAGTTACAGCGATAATACCTGGATACAGAGTAATTCTTTTTTATACACCATTTATAAAGACAATATTATAACTGAAGGTTCTACAAACAATGTCTGGAAAGCCAAAAATCCTTCGATCTCATCTACTTCAGAATACGAACTTAACGATAAAAATACAGTTGGGGTAATTCTTGAGCTTTATCGCGGGACATCAAATAATTCTTCAGATTCTGAATCTTCACAGACTAAAAATGGTGAATTTGATTTTTTCCGAAATCAGGCTCAAAAATCATCTGCTGTAAACAGTACTTTGGGAACAAACTTTTTCTACAAATATTACGATAAGGAAAAGAACAGAATTTTAGATATAAATCTAGGTACAAACTATAACGGAGAATCGGAGGATAGCTTTTTTCTTAGAAATACGACTTCGGCTACAAAAACAGACGTTCAGGAATTGGGCGTAATTTCTGATACTGAAATGCGTAATTATTATCTTAAAGTAGATTATACACAACCCTTAGGGAAATCCGGCGGAAATTTTGAAGTAGGTGGAAAAATAGATTTCAACAACAATATTATTCCCAATGAAATTTACGGTTCGCTTTCTAATGGACTGAGTAGTAAAGATGCTTTCCATTACGAAGATATGATTGGTTCTGTCTACGCTAATTATTCTAAAACATTTTTCGAAAAACTGGAAACCAGAGTTGGTCTTCGTTACGAATATATCGACTATAAAATGCGTCAGGATATTGCCGGAAACTCAAGAAGTGATTCTTACGGAAGGCTTTTGCCAAGTATTTTGGTTAAATATTCTTTCTCCGACAAATATGATTTAAGCCTTACCTACAACAAAAATATCTGGAGACCTTGGTATGCTGAGTTTAATCCTTTTCTGCTACCGACCAATGATGGTTTCTACACCAGAGGAAACATGGATCTCCTTCCAAACCCGAGCGACAGATTATACATGAAATTCGGATTTAAAAAGAAGTATTTTCTTTCTGCAAGATATGTATATACCAATCAGGATTACTGGTCAACCGATTTAATCGAAGGTGACAAAATCATCACCCAGGAAGCAAACTTTATCGGGAAAGTTCACAAATATTACCTATTTGCCAATACCAACCAGACGTTTCTAAAAAACAAACTGACCGTAAATTTAAGTTTCGGATGGAATTATATCGACAACAGTGACTTCAATAAAAAGAATAAAATTGAACCTGATTCAGACTACATCAGCTTTTGGTCTGGTTCTACCAATTTATCTTACACCAATCTTTTCAATAAAAACATCAATCTGAGTGCATGGGTAGAAGTTTCTAATCAGAATAACGGAAATTCTGTGGCCAACAGAACCAACATCTTCCATAATATTTCTGCAACCAAGATTTTCCCAAAAATACAGATGGAATTCAGTTTACAGCTGATGAATATTTTCGGAAGACCAAATTTCGACTCTACAAGATTCAGCGAAACCAACAGCAGAAGAACGTCAACAAGATCTGACTGGCATGGGTTTGCACTTACTTTTGTGAAACGTTTCGGAAATCAGAAAGTAAAAGAAAATACCAAAACCGATGTTGAAAAAAACAGCGGTGGTGCAAAATAAACAGTAGTTTTTTTTATAATTGGGACGGATGGTGAGCAATTCATCATCCGTTTTTTATTTATAATCATAAAAAACAAATAAATCTTTTCAAAATTCTATTTATGGCATAAAATTAATAGTATATGTAATAACTGAAAAACACCATAAGATGGAAAGTATCAAACAGACTAAAGAAGTAGTAGAATACTATTTGACTTTAAGTATAAAACAACAGTTTAATCTTGATCTGGATTTGAAAGATGAATTTATTTTAACAGAAAACCTGGTTTCTAAAAAACTAATCATTGCTCCCACATTTTCTGAAAAGATTTTGAACAATCCTGAAATAAAAGATTTTTTGCATGCACTGATAAGCGATATTAACAATGAAGATCAACCAAATATCGTTGTAAAATTAGAAAGTGAACCAATCAGAAATGTAGTTTAAAAATCACGAATCCCTTTCAAAACAGAAAGGGATTACTTATAACGATAAAATATCTTTGATTAGCCAAGATACTGAGCAACCTTATCTTCAAGATCACCCAAATTGAAAGGTTTTGCGACGTAATCATCTGCCTGAGCTTCTTTTGCGAGTGCAACAATATCATTATTTGCTGTCACGTAGATTACAGGTATATTTTTAAATTCTTCATGATTCTTTAAAAGCTGCGTAGCCTCTACCCCGCCAATTTTCGGAATCCAGTTATCCATAAGAATGACGTCCGGTTTAAAACTCGAAACTTTTTCGATGATATCGTGAGATGTTTCTGAAATTTCGACCAGATACCCGTTTTCTTCAAAAATAATGGTAATTACTTCGAGGATTGCTCTATCATCATCGAAAATCAAAATTTTCTTTTTACTCATATCAGTTTATTTAACTTTATTTTAGTTTTATTTTTATAATTGATTGATATAATTTGCCAGATCTTCAGGCTTGATGATCCGGTCATAATCGATCTCTTCAACGGCCTGTTTCGGCATAAAATTCACTTCCGCAGTTTCGGGATCCTGAATCCAGACTCTGCCCTTATTTTTTTTTATATAATACAATCCTTCCACACCGTCTGCATTGGCCCCTGAAAGCAAAATCCCTACCAGGTTTTCACCAAAAACTTCCGCAGCAGAACGGAATGTGACATCAATCGACGGTCTGGAATAATTCATCTTTTCTGAACTGTCGAGAGACATCGTTTTTTTATTTTCAAAAAGAAGATGATAATCAGCAGGAACAATGTACAGTTTACCATTTTCTATTTCACTTTTATCATCAATTTCTACTACTTCTGCTGAAATAAACTGCTGAAGCAGGGTTTGCAAAATATTCGTTGAATGTGCTTTTCTGTGCAATACCAATACAATCGGGAATTGTAAGTTTTCTTTTAAATTTTTAATCATCTCCAGAATGACCTGCAGACTTCCCGCAGATCCTCCGATCACTACCATTTCTGTATCTGTGTTCTCAGCTTGCATCATATAATTTTAGTTATGATCTAATTTCTTCCAGATTCTCTGATCATCGATCTGGTGAAAATTTTTATCTAATTTAGAAAATCTCAGTGTTTCTTTCGCACCTAAAGCCAAAAAACCTAAATTTTCTAAACTGTTATCGAATAAACGGAAAACTCTTTCCTGCAAACCACGATCAAAATAAATGAGAACATTCCGGCAAATAATCAACTGAAAACTGTTGAATGAACTGTCGGATACCAGATTATGGGTAGACAAAATAAGTTTTTCCTGAAGACTTTTGTCAAATTTGGCACTGTCATAATTGGCGGTATAATATTCCGAAAAATCTTTTTTACCACCTGACTCCATATAATTTTCGGAATAAAGTTTCATTTGCTGCAATGGGAAAACTCCGGCTCTGGCTGTTTCTAAAACGGATGGATTGAGATCTGTTCCGTAGATCAGAGATTTGTGATAAAGATTGGCTTCCTTCAGCAAAATCGCCATAGAATAAGCCTCTTCTCCGGTAGAACAGCCCGCAACCCAGATTCTGATCAACGGATAAGTTCCCAGCTGCGGCAATATTTTTTCTCTCAAAGTTTTGAAAAACTGCGGATCACGAAACATTTCTGTTACGTTCACGGTAATTTCTTCTATAAAACGCTTCAGATATTCAGGATCGTTCATTAAAGTATAACGAAGCTCGGCAAAACTTGTAAACCGGTCAATAAGACAAATACGGTTTACTCTTCGCTTAAACGAAGCACGGCTGTACTCCGAAAAATCGTAACCATACATTTCGTAAACATCTTTGATAAGATATTCTACTTCTTCGTCTTTTACAATACTTGGTTCCAGCATTTAGAGAAGTTTTTCAATAGCGTTAATCAACTGATCCACATCAATTGGTTTCGATACATAATCATGAGCTCCTGCATCAATGCATTTCTGCCGGTCTTCCGGCATTGCCTGTGCCGTTACAGCAATAACGGGGATTTTATCTATACCCGGAGTTTGTTTGATAATTTTAATGGCTTCATATCCGTCCATTTCAGGCATCATCATATCCATTAAAACCACATCGAAATGATGATCGTTTTTCAGAATTTCAATAGCTTCCTGAGCCATTGTACAGCTTTCAATCTGATAACCGCGTGATTTCAGGGTAAGTTTCAGTGCAAATATATTACGTGGATCATCGTCCACAATTAAGACTT
Organism: Chryseobacterium formosense; assembly: GCF_900116415.1. GTDB lineage: Bacteria > Bacteroidota > Bacteroidia > Flavobacteriales > Weeksellaceae > Chryseobacterium > Chryseobacterium formosense. Next base: position 51,697 of record NZ_FPAP01000003.1, read on the forward strand.
TCTTGTTCATCAGAATTTTACTGTTAACTTTCATACAACCAAACACGAAGCAAAGACAACAGCTGATCGATGTCTACAGGCTTTGAGATATAATCTGAAGCTCCTGCATCAATACATTTCTGTCGGTCGCCAATCATCGCTTTTGCTGTAATAGCAATAATCGGAAGTCTTGCAAATTTCGGCATTTTTCTGATCTCTCTGATGGTTTCGTAGCCATCCATTTCAGGCATCATCATATCCATTAAAATAACGTCTACATCCGGATTTTCTTTTATTTGCTGTAAGGCATGTTTCCCATCCATCGCAACTACCGCTTCAACCTTATATTTTTCCAACGCTTTGGTTAAAGAGAAAATATTACGTGCATCATCATCGGTAATCAGAATTTTTTTACCGCTAAGAACTTCCGTTAATGAGCCTAAAGTTTTACTTCGTACATTTTCCAATGAACTGTTTTTTTCTTCCACCAAATGAAGGAACAAACCGACTTCATCCAAAATTCTCTGATAAGAATGAGCCGTTTTCACTACGATTGAATCTGCATACTGCTTAATTTTAAGTTCTTCAGACGTAGATAGATTTCTTTCTGTAAAAATAATAATCGGCAGATTTTCCAGGCCTTCATAGCTTTTTATAGATTCTACAATCTGATATTCGTTGCCTTTTGAAGCTCCAATGTCAAGAATAACGCAGTCAACGTGATCTGTTGTTAGTGCTTTAACACTGTCTAAAACATTATTTTCAACCGATAGAGAAATATTGAAGTTGCTCAGGAAATAAGACAATGCGCTTGCATGTTTTGCATTTTCTTCTACAATCAACACTTTTTGCGGACCTTTCTGTAAAGCTTCTTCAATCTTTCGGAAAACATCCGTCATCTGATCCAGAGCCACCGGTTTATTAATAAAATCAATCGCACCTTTCATAAGACTTTCTTTTTTCACATGCAGTACAGACATCATGTGAACCGGAATATGCTTGGTTTCTGGAGTAGATTTTAGTTCATCCATCACTTGCCAACCGTCTTTTACGGGAAGCTGAACATCGAGTAAAATTGCCTGTGGCTTGTATTGAAGCGCAGCAGAAAGACCATGATCTCCCCTTACAACTACAATTCCTTTATAATTCTGCATTCTTGCATATTTCAGCAAGGCTTTTGCAAAATTGGTATCATCTTCTATAATTAAAATAATTTTGTCACCGTCGTTGATCTGATCTCTATCGTCATCAACGTTTTCAGGGATTTCCAATGTGTTGATGGTGTTATAATATTCGGTTTCACCATCATCAAGAATATTTTTGATTTCAGAAACATCTTCACGGATGATTTCTACGAGATTTTGATCGGTTTCAATCGGCTCTATGTTCGGAATTTCTTTTACAGGAATGATGAGACTGAATTCACTGCCTTCATTCACTTTACTTGTTAAGATTAATTCTCCGCCCAAAAGTCTTGCAATTTCACGGCTTATCGACAATCCTAAACCAGTTCCGCCAAATTTTCTCCGGGTAGAACCATCGGCTTGCTGAAAAGCTTCAAAAATAATTTTCTGCTTATCTTCTGCAATACCAATTCCGGTATCTTTTACCGAAAATATGATGAAATCTTTCTTTTTCAGATCTTCTTTAATATTTAAAGTGATATTTCCTTCCGTTGTAAATTTCAGTGCGTTTGACAATAAGTTTCTCAGAACCTGATCAACTCTTAAGCGGTCTGTTTTAATTGTTTTCTGAATCTCTTCTGCAATGTCTATGTTAAACTGAAGCTTCTTTTCCTGAAATACAGGGTTGAATAAATTTTTAAGATCCTTCACAATTTCATCGATTTCAACATCGTGATATTCCAAAGTCATCTTGCCGGATTCTATTTTGGCAAGATCTAAAATTTCATCAATTAAAGTCAATAAACTGCTTCCGGAGCTTTGAATTACTTTTGCAGATTCCACCTGATCTTCGTTAAGGTTTTCCTCAGGATTTTCTGCCATCAATCTTGATAGAAGAAGAATAGAATTCAAAGGTGTTCTCAGCTCATGAGACATATTGGCAAGGAATTCAGATTTGTATTTTGTGCTTAATGCAAGTTCCTCAACTTTTTTCTGAATTTCGTTATTACGCTCAGCTATAAGGTGGTTTTTATCTTCAAGCAGTCTTGAGCGTTCTTCCAATTCAGCATTTGCCTGCATCAGTTCTTCCTGCTGAACTTTTAATTCTTCTTCAGAAGCCTGTAATTTCTGTGTCTGAGCTTCAAGTTCAGTATTTAGGTTTTCAAGTTCGGCGTGCTGTACCTGTAGTTCTTCAGACTGAGCCTGGGTTTCTTCCAATAAATGCTGCTCTTTTTCACGACCTTTTGCTGCGTTCAGTGCCATACCAATATTTCTGGTGCATTCCATGAAATAATCAACTTTATCCTGATCGAAATTCGTTGTCGAGGCCAATTCTAAAACACCAATGGTGTGACCGCCGTAAAATATAGGAATTAAAAGTAATCCGTTAATTTTAAGCTTACTGCTTGCAAAACTGACAACAAAATCCCCCTCTTTCAAGTCGTTATGAACCTGTTCTTTTTTATTCACAAACGTCTGACCGATCATTCCTTCTCCGATCTCGAACGTTTTTTTCATATTGTTTTCTAACCCGAAAGCTGCTGCCAGTTTAAGCCAGCCTTCATCAATTAGATATAATGAGCCATTGATGCAACCTCCATACTCTATTAATTGTTTTAAAGATGCTTCCGAAACTTCTTTTACGCTTTTATTTCCAACTAAAGATTCGTTTAATATTGCAAGACCTTTTTGTCTCCAGTCACTTTTATTGATCTGATCGAAAGATTTCTTAAGAGAATTTTTCATGTGATTCAGAGAATCTACAAGATCTCCAAGATCATCCTGCGCATCATCTGCCAAAGTCTGTGTATAATCGCCATTTGCGACACGGTTTGCAATTTTTTTGATCGCACTTACACGTCTGGATATTTCAATATCTTTTGTTCGTAGTGCTTTTTCTAGTTTTTCTCTGCGAACAAGATCATTTCTGAGTTTTAAATAGAAAAAAGCAGTTACTACAATTGCAGAAAGTGCAGAAAATACAATAAATACAACGGTTGTGTTTGATGATTTGTTCAGGTCTTTGCTTTTAATCTCCAGCTGACTTTCTTCGTTTTTCACAAAACTATTTACTACTTCACGACATTTATCCATGTAAGCTTTACTTTCCAGGATCTGCTGTTGAGACATTACAATGCCTTTTCGGCGGTTATCTACGTAGAATCTGAGATTGCCAATGCTTTTTTCTACATTTTGTTCTAGAATATTTAATAATTGCTGTTGTTTGGGATCTGAAACATCAAGACTTTTTGCCTGCTCTATCGCTTTTGAATATTCATTTAGACTTCGGTTATAGGGCTCAAGAAAACTTTCTCTTCCGGTAAGCTGGTATCCGCGGTTTCCGGTTTCTGCATCAAGAAGAGCAACCAAAACATCTTTTACAGCGGTTACTGCACGTCTGCTTTTGCCAACGCTTTCACGATGATTCATCTGATTCTGAATACTCAGATAGGAAGCAATTGAACTTGCAATAAGTATAACTAATGACAGACCTACGCCAAACTGCAGATTTCTTAGTATTTTTTTCGGCATAAAATTAATTTAAAGGTAAAGTGAAATAAAATGTAGAACCTTCATCTACAATACTGGAAACACCGATGCTTCCGTGATGCTGCTTAATGATTTCTGAACAGATGTACAAGCCGATCCCCATTCCCTGAAACTGCAGTGAAGATTCTTCTACACGATAAAATTTATGAAAAACCGACTCCTGTTTGTAATCCGGAATGCCAATTCCGAAATCGGTAACATTTACTTTTACTTCCTGCTCTTCTTCATCTACAAAAGTTGTGACAATCACCTGATTGTTCTGTGGTGAATATTTAATGGCATTCGTTAAAAAATTAATCAAAACCTGCTCGATACGGATTTCATCAAAAGGAATCAAAATTTCCGGAATAAATCCATGACGATCTATTTTCACGGTATTTTCGCCATGAGTCTGAAGAATGGTATCAATTGCGTTTTTAATTGTATTCTCAAGATTTGCAGGTTTTTTGTTGATCTTAAGCTTTCCGTTTTCGATTTTTGAAACATCAAGCAAATCAGTGATCAATGTATTCAGCTTTTCGATCTGATCATGTACTTTCACCATGAATCCTGCTTCAGCACTCTCCTTTTCAAGCTTCAGTTTACGGTCTAAAAGCTGAACATAAGCTTTAATACTCGTTAAGGGAGTTTTCAGCTCATGACTGGCAATACTTAGAAATTCGTCTTTTTCTTTTTCTACTTTTTTCTGATCATCAATGTCGGTAAATGTTCCCACCCAGTTTTTTATCCCAATTTCATCACGAACCGGTGTTACACGAAGAAGATGGTATCTGAAGTCACCGGATTTCCTGTTCTTTATTCTGACTTCCATTTCCAAAGCTTTACCTTTCTTTTTACAGCGGGCAAATTCTTCAGCAATATCAAAATCATCGGAATGGGTTTCCGGAAAAAGTGTATCTGAAACAGAATATTCATACCATTTCCCGTTTACAAAGTCTACAATTCCGTCCTGGTTTAGGGTAAATGCAATTTGAGGTAAAGACTCGAGCATCAGATGAAAATGATCAATCTGAGATTTCATCGTTACCTGAGATTCTCTTCTGCCTTTTACTTCAAGCTCAAGACTTTGCTGGGTTTTCTTCATAGCTATGCTCTGCTCCTGAAGATTGTAAAATGTTTTTACTTTCAGCAAAAGAATTTCGGGATCTACGGGTTTAGTCACATAATCCTTTCCTCCGGAAGCGTAGCCTTTGGTAATGAATTTTTTTTCTGTATTTACTGCAGACAAAAATATAATCGGGATTTCTTTTGTTTTGCTGTATCCTGCAAGAGTTTCTGCCACTTCGAACCCGTCCATCTCCGGCATTTGTACGTCTAAAATAATCAGTGCATAATCATTTTTTAAAGCTTTTCCTAATGCTTCCCTTCCTGACTCTGCGGTATCTACCTGAAAATCTTTAGATTCTAAAAGTTTTTTAAGTGAAAAGAGATTATTTTGGTTATCATCAACGATTAAAATCATGTCAATATAAAATCAATAATTTATAATAATTTAGGTTGTTTCAAAAATACTCACAATAATTCGATAAACAGTTATTTTTAAACCATTTTTATCATAATTGTAATTATTAATAACATATTTAAAAATTCACCTGAAAATATTTAAATAATCACAATCAGTAGAACAGTTTATTGAAGCAACAAGAATCTGAAGCCAGTTTCCTAAGCAACATCGAGATCACTTCATTGAGGAATATAGGATTACATTACCATTAAAGTAAATATTGCAACCACCCTAAAACAGTAAAAAAAACGATTATCGTTCATTTTTGTTTAAATTATTCTTCTTAACACAGAAAGCGATTTTTTGTTCTGCGATGGCAATAATAATGCCATTTGAATTTTATTGAATATGATTTATTTTGGATATTAAGTAAATTCACAAATTTTACACAAATTACAACCATATTTCTTTATTAATATTTTTTTAATATTTATTAAAATTTAATTAAATCGATTATTTACCTGTTTTACAATAATTTAAATGCTATTTAGAGTTAAAATTTATGAATTCTTACCTATAATTTGTAAAAATTTCTACTTGTGCATTGCAAGACTGATTAAACAATATTAAATTTGTAAAACAAAAATTGCCTTAAACGGTAAAAAATACTAATAAAGCTTTTATTAATATTAATACTTTACACAAAACACAATTAAATAGAGAAGAAATTTCTAAGAACTAATTATAACCAAATCAATTGTTTAAGAAATAGATTATATGAAGATTTCTAATTACAGGCTAACAAAAGGAATTGCTTACATTTTATTGGCATCCATTATAGCATCTGTCTGTATCATTGTGATATCGAAAGAAATGATTGTTGACATCACCTTTTCAGTATTATGTCTTTTTTTTGTTATTATGCTCTTTCGTCTTCAATGCGTTGTTTTTGAGAATTCCGGTAACTGTATAACTTTTAGAAAGCACCATCCTTTTACTATGAAAAAATTCATTCCGCCATTTATAGAATTGCCGGAATCAAGCATTAAAGATTATAGTTTCCGTAACGGCTTGGGAGTTTCACATTTGACACTTAAGGTTAATTCTAAAAGGAAAAAAAATATGGTTGTAAAGCTATTTTTATTAGGTTTTACCAGTTCGCAAAACAAGAAGATCGTTTCGTCACTTCAATTTATAAGACTTAATAACAGCAATTAAATAAATTTATTTTTTGCTTAAAAATATTGTCTTCGGTTATATGCCGAAGACTTTTTTGTTTTGGCCTAAACCGAAATAAAAAAATCCCCGAATAACGGGGATAAAACTAATAACCATGAAAACTCAAATTACCATGAGTAAAAATAGTTATTGAAATTTCGTACCATTTTTGCGCCCTGATGCTATTTTTAACCATTTTTAATATTTTGTAGTATCTGGAATAAAATTCTTGTGAAAAATTTAACTAAAAATACATTCTTGCAGATTATATTGCGCATAACACAAAATCATTTGCAAAATATACCACACCAATTAAATCAAAACCCTGATTATCAAATTATCTAAAATAAATTCATTTTAATATTGAATCAAAAAAATCAATAAAGGCACAGAAAATGTATATACATAGATACCAATCAAAAAATTTAATATTATGAGAAGTATACTTTGGCTTGTTGCAGTAATCTGCATCGTCGTTTGGCTGTTAGGAATGTTAGGAGTAATTCCGGGAATGGATACCGGAAGCTTAATTCACGTTCTACTCGTGATTGCAATAATTGTTGTGCTGATCAACGTTATTTCGGGACGAAAACCACTTAATTAAGATTTATAAAAAACAGCTGAGCGAATTTGTTTCAGCTGTTTTTTTTATGAAGAATTTCTGAAATCATTACTGAATATTTCAGCTAAAATTAAATACAAAAAAGAGAGTTCAAACAAACTCTCTTTTTATATAGTAACAGCTTAGTGTAATAGATCTAAGTTGCATAAACTGCTTTTTGAAAAACGTTTAATCCTTCCATCTTTCCGTTGTCTGTATTGTATATTACTTCAACACTGAAACATGACACTTCATAGAGAACATATTTTAAAGAATTGAGAACTCTTTCGTTCATTACCCTGCCTTCATTGATGGCGATGTCTTTTTGTGTCTGATCCGGCAGATTTTTAAAATCGTAGAAAGATATATTCATAGCTGTTAATTTTAGTTTGTTTATATCTTTCTATACAATTCTTTTACCATTTTTTAATTAATATACAAGATGTGGTATATTTTTTCAAAGAAGACTATTGAGAACTAGACAGGATATCGCTTCGGTAATATTTTTCACATTCAGCTTTTCAAAAAGTTTTCTTCTGTGCCATTTCACCGTAGCTCCTGTTATGAATAATTTTGCAGCAATTTCTTCTATCGTATATCCTTGAAGATAGAATCTTACAATATCTGTTTCTCTGGTTGTAAGTTTGATCTTGTCTTGAGCCTGCCATTTATTATTTTCTTTACAAAACTTCCACACAATATCAGAAAGTTTTGATGATATGATGATATTTCCAGGAGATTTAGATAATGATACCGAAGCATTACATAAAGACATTTCTATTTTACCATCCGGATTTAATGATAATGGAGTTATTTTATGATGATAAAGTATCGTCTTCCCTGATTGGTCAACAACATTAAAATCGTAGCTGACAGAATATTCCAACCGTCTGTTTACAGGTATTTGTGATAAAAAGTCGGAAAATAAGTGACAGATATTTCGCAGAATTTTATCATTTACAGCTGAGTCTTTCTGAGTTTCATTCTCTAAAAGGCAATCCTTACAAAGATCATGAGAATTAGAAGTGTTTAATATTTCATTATTGATGATAAAAATATTGCCGCTGGTTAATTGCGTGACAGCCTGAACAGTTCTTGTGATGGTATCTGAATCGAGACATTTGAATTCAACAGCTGACGACACGGGTACATCGGCAACAAACGGATAATTGTTTTTCATGTTAATTTTTATTTCAATGGTGATGGATGTAAAACTAAACAAAAGTGTAGTAAAATTCAAATTATATTGATTTATTTTTAAAAAAAAATTAATATCAAGCCGAAATACCTTTTAATAAAAGGAAAAACAAACAAAAAACTGATTTAAAATCCCTTGATTTAGAATAATAATCAATAAAAATGTTAACCTAAATATTCTGATTATGACAAAATTTCGTAATTGTATTATTTATAATTCTGTTCTCAGATTATAAAGTTTGATGAAGTATTAAAAATCATTACTAATCAAAAAAAATTTATATGACAAAAACTAATCAATCATTCTTTGTGCTACGGAAATTCCTGTATGTATGGCTCTTACTTTTGCCATTATTCATGTTTTCGCAAAGTTCTGGCACGATTATTAAATGGGATTTTCAGGTTGGATGCGCTCAAAATCAATCGGAATATGATCCTAAAGAAGATAACGGACAAATGTTTCAGAATATTGAACGTTCTGAATGCATTCGTGTCTGTGAAGACAAAACAATCACTTATACCATTGAAGGAGCAAATATTAGCAATGTTCAGTGGAATGTTGGTGGCGGCTCGATTCAATCGGTGAGCGGAGTCGGAAATACTCAGGCTCTGATTCATTGGGGTGCTGCTGGTAACGGATCGATTCAGGTTACGATTACCTATTCAAACGGTACTACAGAAAACCGTACGATATGTATTGAGAAAATTAATAAACCTATAGCCAATTTTCAGGCTGCAGGAGGTACAAAGCCAAAAGTATGCAGAAATACCCCTATTTATTTTGATAATATATCTGAGCAAAATGGGGGTAGTGATATTGTATATTATCATTGGGATTTTGGTGACGGCACTTTTTCCAGTGCTTTTGAGCCATCACATACCTTTACAGCAGCTGGAACATATCCGGTAACGCTTACCGTTACCAATCAATGTAATTGTACTGATACGTACACATTGGAAGTTACAGTACTTAAAGCTGAACCTGTAACCATATCTTGTCCTTCTGTAGTTTGTGAAGGAAGTGTTGCAACATATACATCCAGTGATGACTGCGGAGGAAAATGGAATGTAATCGGCGGAACGATTATAACAAATAACGGTAATTCGATCGATGTAAAATGGGATCAAGTAGATCCTTCAGAAGGATTCGGGTATGTAATGTATTTATCTAACTGTACATGTCCTGAATGGGTTACCGTAAAAGTTCCTGTTATTTTATCTAAAGCTAAAATCCAAGGAAAAGAAGCGATTTGTGTAGGTAAACAGGAAAAATATTATTTACCGCAATGGCCTGCAACAAGCTTCCAATGGAGCGTTACAGGACCAAGTGCACAACTTACTTATAATGAACATAGAAATGAGGTATTTTTAACGGCTAACCAAACCGGAACCTATACTTTAATGTGTAACTATACAAATACTCTATTGGGTTGTAAAGGATATGCCGAAATCACCATTAATGTAGACGCTCCGGTGACAATTACCGGTGGTTCAGATACAATCTGCTCCAATACAACACAGACATTTAATGCAAACCCTGGTGTGAATGTAATTTGGGAGGTTACAAAGGATAATACGGTTATTTATACCTCTCCTACACCTTCTCCTACTCTTTCAAATTATTTATTTGCGACTCCGGGAACCTATTTCATCACTGCTACAAAACCTGGCGGATGTACCGGAGAGCCGAGAATCATAAGAGTTGTTCCGACACCACCTGTTCCTAAAGGAGTTATCAACGGTGAAAGAAGAGTTTGTACAGGAGTACCTTATACTTATAGTCTGTCTATCGTTACTCCGGGCGTAATACCTGTTTGGGAAGTTGTAAACGGAACGATTCAGGGAAGTAATTCGGGACAATCTGTAACGGTTATCTTTAATCCTGGTGCAACCAATTTTGCAATATCGGTAAGAAATAAATCTCTCGATCCTGTTGGTTGTTTATCTGATCCTTTAACGCTTTTGATTAAAAAAATCAATCTTACAGCTAATATCGTTGCTGCTGCTCCGGGACCATATTGCCCGAGTTCCTCGATGATATTTAAAGCAGATTTCAACGGCGTTGTTCCTGATCAGATTGAATGGTCATTTGCAAGCCCTAACTTCGGAAGCTTTGTTTCCGGGCAGGGAACGGATCAGATAACAGTGAATTTCAATGAAATTTCAAGCGGAATTAATACGACAGACCTTAGATTAAAGGTTGTAAAATGTGGCGTAGAATATATCTTTAATTATCCTGTTGAGCTTTATAAGCTTCCGGTAATTAATTTCACAAATATTCAGAACATCTGTTTAGGTGAATCAGGCTTAAGCTTTACCATCGATCAGGGAGGAATTACCAATGCTACGAATGTAGTATTTACTTTCGCAAACGGATCATCTCATACAGCTACATTTGATGCTTCAGGAAACTATAGCTTTATTAACCAAGGCTATATCCAGAACAATACAGGAGCAAACATCAGTCAAACAGTGACCGTTACAATCAACGGAGCTCATAGCTGTAGCTATAAACCTACTGCAAGTGCCAGTTTTATTGTTTATCCTGAAACAGTAATTACCATCACTCCAGCGGCAAATGTTGAAATTTGTGATCCTACGAATTATACTCCTTATACACTTTACGCGAATATGTCGACAGGCATTACCCCGTCAACAGTATTTGAGTGGAGAAAAAATAATGTAGTAGTACAAACAGGAAGCTTAAATTCTTTCCTCATTCAGGGTACAAATCCTTACGGAACATATTTTGTGAGAGTAAAAGATGCTAATGGATGTTGGGTAAGATCTCAAACGATAAATGTAACACAGGAGTGTAACGATAATTCTTGTACAATTCCGGAACCTACCATTAATGTTACAGCTAATTGGACAGGATGCAACACTTTATCAGCACAAGCTTCTTACAGTGTAGTTCCTGATCAGGTGCAATGGTTATCGAACTCTGTTCTTACATTAACTGGCGGACAAGGTACTAATAATGCGCAATTTACCACAAATATTGCAGGAGTACATTTAGTAACGGTTCGTATCAGAATAGGTAACTGCTGGTTCAGCAAGACAATCGAAATGATAAAACGTTATCAGCCTAAATTTAATATCACTCAGACCTGTGGCAGTAATGGTACTTTTAATGTAACATTACACAACAGCTCGACAATTTTTGATATTAATCAGAATGATATTTCATTTACATGGGATAACGGAGGACCTTTCTCACAAATAGGCCAGACTGCAAGTTTCAGCAATTTATCTCCGGGAGTACATACCTTCAATTTAACTTTAGCAGGCGGGAACAATTTGCCGTGTACAATTACGGAAACCTATACAATTGCACCGGCTCCTAACCTGAACTTTACAGGATTACCTGCTTCGGTATGTAAAGGTGAAGTTGTGCTATTAACCATTCCGAATTATAATTCAAATAATACCTACAAATGGTTCTTTGATAACACATCTTTTGTAGCTTCCGGGCCTACCACTGAAATAACATTTAATACAGGAGGGACAAGTTCAATTTATCTTCAGGCGACAACACCTCAAAACTGTGTCTACACTAGTTTATCACATAATGTACAAGTCGTGCAAGATAATTTTGATGGCACCCTTCAGGCATTCAATACCAATGTTTGTGAAGGAAGCTCTGCTAATCCGAGCATTAATTATATGCCAAATTTCGGTTCGGTTACACCGACAAGTTATATTTGGATGAATGGTAATCAGCCGGTTGTAGGAGCACCAAATACCAATACATTTACACCAACTGTTTCTGGTAATTACTGGCCAATTCTGAAAGGTGCAACAGGATGTCAAAGTTATATCATGGCTACACAAGCCGTATCGGTAACAGTAAGACCAAAACCTTATGTAAATATCTCAGGTACAGCAAATATCTGTGCTACTCAGTCTACAACATTATTTGGTATAGTAACAGATAATACACTACAATATCAATGGCTGAAAAATGGCAATGTAGAAGTAAGCTGGACAAATACTCCATATCCGATTACACTAAATACAGGTAATCTTCCTGTCGGAACGCATACGTTCAGACTGATGGTAAGACCTGTAGGAGATCCGGGATGTGAGAATTATAAAGACTTTACAATTACCGTAAGCAATCCTCCTTCACAAATCGGAGTAAGCTATAATATTGTTGAGTGCCAACCTTACAAAGTTGAACTTACCGCAACAGGACCGTCAACCGGACAATACAACTGGAGCAACGGAATGACAGGACAGACAATTACTGTATATCATGGTGGAGTTTACAGTGTAACTTACACTGCTCCATCAGGATGTAGTGTTGAAAACAATATTATAGTTCCTCAAAGTATTGAAAGTCTGATGTGGATCTTCCCTACCGGTTGTTATGATGTATGTCCTGACGGAACTTCATACCTGATCGGACCAAGAGGAATTTATGAAGGTCACAACTGGCAACTAAATGGTGCAAATATCCAGAGCGGAAGCTATGACTTTATTAATCCTTTATACATCAATCAGGCAGGAACATATAACCTAGAAATTACTCAAGGTATATGTACCGTGAAGAGCGGCGATATGTATGTAAATCCTGATCCGAAGAAATGTAACCTTGAACCGTGTAAAATCGAAGTAAAAGTAGAAGTTGTACGTGGTAACGGCAATCCGAACTTTGCTTTGTACGGAGAAATTTACAATTATGCTTCAACACCTGTTGTATTAACAATAACAAGTGCAAACGGATACGGAACTTACAGTCCTTCCACCATTACAATCCCTGCAGGCGGAACATATAATATGTGGGCTAACCCAATTTTATTCTATCCAAATGCAAGCTTCCCTGGCGGAGTTGATGACATGATTGTTAAAGGATACGGATGTGAGGTAAAACAACCGATAGATTACTCTATATCATCAAGAGTGGCACCTTCATCTGAAGAAAAAACAGTTTCAGGAATTCAGGTAACACCAAACCCTGCAAAGGATGAGGTACAGGTAATTTTTGATACTGGTAGTTCTGAAAATAAAGCTAAAATGGTGACAATCCATGATGCTTCAGGAACACTGAAATTCCAACAGGAGCTTAAAACAAGCTCAGGAAAAGTAAGTTTAAATGTATCTCAATGGCTTCAAGGGGTTTACATCGTAAGCGTTGTGACTTCAGACAAACCATTACAGGCAAAACTGCTTAAAAAATAATTTAATTATTCTAAAGGCTGTACGGTGTACAGCCTTTAGTTTTTATCAAAAATGTGTGATAAACACTGTAAACTTCATAATATTTTTATAAATTCACAGCCAAATATTTAATATGAAACACCAAATCTATTTTAAATTATTATTCTTATCAATTCCTATTTCAATTTTTTCTCAGAATTATCAGTGGCAATGGGCAAAACAAGGTGGAGGAAACAGCGGCTCAACCGGAGTTGGATTTAATGAAACAACAGACGAGATGATCCGGAGTATTGCAGTAGATAGTCAAAACAATTATTACTATCTTTCATCTGTATTTCAGGGGTCTCCACAATTAGACGGGCAGTCTGTTACTCATTATAATTCAAGAGATTTATTATTATTTTCCACTGACTGTCAAGGCAATATAAGATGGAGTCAGACTATCGGTGGTTACGGAGATGGGGAAAGTGCGTGGAAATTAGAAACCGATAATAACGGCGGTCTTTACATCATGGCAAATGTCGTTAATCAGGCAAATATTAATGCTCCTTCCACTTATACCCCTACACACTTCGACGCCAATGTTTCACTTCCTGTAGTAAATGTAGCTTACAATAGCCCAGATCCTAATCCTGGAATCAATACCGCATTTCTTTTAAAATATAATACATCCAATGGTACTTTAGCCTGGCAAAAACCCCTTCAGGGAAATGTAAATTATGCACTCAGATCTGCAGATAACGGTTTATGGTGTATGGATTCTTCAAAAAATATTCATGCAATATTAGGTTTTTCGGCAGGAACTCATCTGGATGGATTGATAACGGTACCATCAAGCTTTACCAGCACATTTCAATATTATCTTGTGAAATTTAATTATAATAATGGAAGCATGACTCCTGTGGCAAATCCTGTTTTACTTCCCGTGACGGGAACTTTTGCATCAGCAGTAGGCGGCGGAAAAGTTCAGATGCTTTATGATGAGACACTGAACAGATATTATATTGCAGGCTCCAGAAGTTCTGGATTTGGAAGCCCGTTTCCGCTTGGGTATAACTCAAATCCTATTAATAATGATGGTTTCATGTTGGCAATTAACGGAAGCAACGGAAACGAAATATGGAGAAAAGAATTTAATACTCCTAATACAGTAGCTCAGGATGACAAGATATTCGGGCTGATAAAAGATAATGACTCCAACATTTATCTTTCCGGGTATTATTACAGAGGAGTAGATGCAGCAGCAGTAGCATCTTTTGGTGATTACAGTTTCCCTGTACCTTTCAATAGCGGAATAAATCCTTTTGTTTTAAAAATGAATTCATCGGGCGCCGTGCAATGGGCAAAAATTCATAACGAATTAACGGCAACCGCACCGATGGGATACCGGTTTATGAGAGGCCCTGTAGTTCTGAATGGCAATGAATTAGCCTTTGTAAAAGGTTCTATTGGGGACAAATGGGGAACTTTTCAAATGACAAGACCCCAAAATGATCTTTCTGATCCGCTTTTGGTACGTTTAAATAAAGATACGGGAGCAATTATAGGAACAAATGAAATTCAGAGTAATTACGGTTTCCAGGACGAGCTTTCTGCCATCGCAGTAGACAATGACGGCAATTATGTGGTGGGCGGACTTTTCCATAATCAGCTCTTTACAGACACTTCCGATGGAGTAAATACAATGACAGCGGCAGGAAACAGCGGAAAATCTCAGTTTTTCATTTCCAAACTTGCTAAATCTGCGTGCAGCCAGCTTTCTGTAGAAGAATCTTCAGCTGAAGCGGGCATTCAGTTTTATCCGAATCCTGTAAAAGATATTTTAACTATTAACAGTAAAGAATCTCTTTTATCTTATGAAATTTATTCTGCTACAGGACAAACTGTGCAACGAGGTAATTTGGAATCAAATAAATCTTCAGTTAATATCTCTTCTTTGATTACAGGAGTTTATTATGTAAAAGTAAAAACTGATAAGGCCGTCGTTACCGAGAAGATCATAAAGAAATAATTTTAAAAAAACGATTCCCTTTTTTACAGAGGGAATTTTTATTTTATTTAAAGTTTTACTTTAGCATCTGTATTTTTCTTTTTAATCGATTCCAATGTTTTTATGATTTTGATAATCTGATAATCACTGAAGAATTGTAAGGATATTTTAGTCATTCTCTTTTTAGATGAAAAACCATCTTCAATCGTAATTTTTAAAAAATAGATCATCAGAACTCTGCTTATTTCATAATCGGTAATATATAAAACCGGTATTTCTATAAATGGACGAATATAATTTGTCTTAAACAAGCCGTATTTTGCAAAAGAAATGCATTCTCCGGAATATTCAAATTCATAATAAGGAAGAAATACAGCCGCAAAGAAGGCGGTAAAAGCAAAAATTGTCATCATTATTTTCAGACTTGGCTGCGAAAATGTGAGAGCACATATAATCAGAAAGATAAAAAATACAATCAGGCTGAAACGAATAATTTTAATATTATTCTTGTTTTTGATTTTCATATTTAAAAATATTTTTGATTTAAAAAAGGTCAGCAGTTTAATAGATAATAAACTAATGACCTTCGATATAGAGAGTTTGTGTTGTAAAAATTGACGCTGCAAAAGTAAGTCTATCTATTTCGTTTCCCAAGAGGTACATCAGTCGTTTTCAGGAAAATAGAAACTTTAATGTATATTTTGCAATCAATTCTATAACGAAGCCATAGATCAAAGATCAAAATTCTGTTTAATAAATATCATCAAGCTTTATTAATTAATCTGAAAACAAAATTCAAAATCATTTATTAAACACTATCACACAATAGGTTATAACAAAATAAAGTTGTGCATTTTCAGGAATTTGATAAATGCTTTTCTTGTACAGGAAAATTCTGTCACCTATTTTTGCTCATCTTAATAAAACAAAAATTTTTATCAGAAAAGGCATATAGCTTAGAGCTATTTTTTTCATCATTTGTGTTTTTTAGCCTTCTCCTCAGAGAGGGCTTTTGTTTTAAATTACACACTGTATGTAGAAATCATTATATCATAAGCATATCTGGCTTTTTAATTGTATTTTTGCTTAAGAGTTAACATGCTCGTATTCCGATTATTAAAACTAATACCGCATTATATTTGATGCTAAGTGAAAAGTAAATTATAGCAAATGGTAAGAAAAAATCTACTGAAACTGTCATTTTTCACCCTTCTTATATTCATAGGCTGTAAACTAAAAGGACAAAATCCTGAAAGCTACAATCGGATCTACAACAAAACATATCTTGAAACCTCTCAGAAAGATTTTAGCAAAGCCCTATTCGTGGCAGATTCATTATTTCAGATTTCAAAAACCCCAAAATTTCAGGCGAAAAGTCTGATGCTTTCCGCAACTCTGCACCAACAAACCGGTGACATGAAAAAAGCCGTGGATTATGCTCTGAAAGCAGAACAAATCGCTGTCGGATCGGATGATTTCCTCTGGCAGTCAAGAATTTATGGTTTTCTATCTTCTCAGTACAGAAACTTAGGTTTGTACAGTGAATCGAAAAATTATATCGAAAAATCTGAAAGCATTGTTAAAAAAATTGACAATCCGGCGTACGTCGAGAATATGTTGGGATTCATCATGCAGGAAAAAGCGTATTATGAAATTCAGTTTAAAAATTACAAAAAAGCTCTTTTACTGATTGAAAATTCCCAAAATCACTTCAATACAGCCGGAAATAAAGAGATGTTCCTTACAGCCAACAATAAACAGCTTGAAGGATTATGCTTTCTGAAACTCAACAATTTACAAAAATCGCTTGAAAGCTATACCATTGCAGAAAATGCGCTCAAAGATATGCCCGACAACTTTCTGAAAGGGTTAATTTTTAATGGAATTGCACAAGTATGTATAGGAACTAAAGATTTCGAAAAAGCTAAAAAATATCTAGAGAAAGCAGAAAAAATTTCAAACCAGTCTAATTATCTGAACCTGAAAAACGAGATCAACAATACTTCACAGCTATATTACTTGGCTACGCAAAATATTGAAAAACTGGCTGAAGCTACAAAAAAACATGATTCAACTGCTGAAAAAATATCCAACAATAATGCTTCTTTTATTAATAAAGAATATATAGATCTTAAACACAAAAACAAGATTGAAGAAAAAAAATCTCTCGGGAAAAACTCAATTATTTTCTTTTTTGCAGGTTTATTTATCGTGATTACATTTATAACAAGTCTTTTTTACAAGAGACATCAATCTGAAGTGAAAAATTTAACAGAACACCTTAAAGAGACTAAAAAAAGTTACAGCGAGTTACAAAACAGTACATCATCGGAAGTTGTCTTAACTAAAGTTGAAAAACAAGAAGGTGAATTTGAGCAACAATCGATCATGACCGAAGCGACTGAACAGAAACTTCTCGCAAAGCTCGAAAAATTCGAAAGCTCTACCCTATTTACAAAAAATGCAATTTCTCTTCCGTATTTAGCGGCATATTGCGATACCAATACCAAGTATTTATCGTACGTAATCAATAATTTTAAACAGAAAGATTTCAACAATTACATCAATGAACTGAGAATCAACTACATTATTGAAAAGATCAAAACTGATTCAAAATACCAAAAATATAAAATCGCAAGTCTTGCCGAGGAGTCCGGATTTTCTTCACAAAGTAAGTTTGCCATTGCTTTTAAGAAAGTTACCGATATGTCTCCTTCACAATTCCTGCAGACACTTAAAAATGAAGAAATATAAAATTCAACTGCTGTTTTGTGTAGCCTTTATTGGGAATTTCTGTTACAATTTCAATTTAAGGAAAATAACTATAATTATTTAATAATCAAACATTTAAATCATATCATTAAGCAGCCTTTTTCAGGAATTCGCATTCCTATCTGTTTGTAACGACCATTTTACCATTGTAATATTGTCGATAGCTAATCAGCTACAAATCAACAGAAATGGTTAAAAATTTTTTCAGTTTTTCTTCTTTTTCATTTAAATGTAATTCTTTATTTGTTGTAATTCTCATCTTGTGCACTTCATTCGTGAAAGCGCAACAGCCTTTGTCCGATTCTATACCTCTGAAAGGCAGCAAAAAAACAACCTCATCAGATAGTATTCTTTCTGTTCCAAAGCGAAAACAGATAGTATTTGTAGCAAAAGGAACAACGATTAGCGGGTTTTCGGAGTATTCTAACATTGAAGTTAAATACATCGAAAAAACAACCTCAACGAAGACAAAAACAAATTCAAAAAAAACTAAGGATAAGAATCCCACAAAGCAGAAAATATTTATTACCACTAAAGAATTCTCTTTCAATAACTTCATCATCCAGAAGAGTGAACTCGATAAAACAGCAAGCATAAATTTAATGAAGGAATGCGCAGTTCAACTCACTCTTTCGGCAATTAAAAAAAAACCTAATCAATCTGCATTAATTTTAAAAAAAGCAGATGGTTTCTTCTGTTACACATCAGTTCTTTTAGCTTATTCTTCATACGCTACTTCACTTTATTTCAAAACCTACAGTATTGATTCTCACAGAATGCGTCCTCCCCCATTTTGCTAAAATTTTTAAATAAACAACATCAAAAATTATAAAATACTAAATCCGTACAACGGAACAATCAACTTAATCAATAGATGAAAAATTTCAACAAACTTTTAATGATCCTTCTTTTTTTAACGGGATTATTTACCAACATGAATGCACAGGATCTGGATTCTGATAATGACGGAATACCCGATTGTGCTGAAAAACGTCTTTTAGAAGCTACCATGTCGACTTTATTCCAGCTTAATGGCTCTGCAGTGAGTGGCAGTTCAGGAATTCCCACCAATACAGTACGTCTTACACAGGCTACCTCAAACCAAAGTGGTTCGGTATGGTCTTTAAATAAGATTAATTTTGCTAAATCATTTACCATAAGATATCAGGCTTTTCTTGGAGCAGCCAACGGAGCAGACGGAATTGCAACCGTTTTTCATAATGATCCTGCAGGAACTTCAGCAATTGGTCAAAATGGTTTCGGTATTGGTGCTGCAGGTATTGTAAACGGTATTGCTCTGGAGATGGATACCTATCAGAATAACAGTTCTTCAGCCGATATAAGCAATGATCACGGTATGATCTGGGACACTGATGGTTCAGCAACCAATGGAACAGATTCTTTTACTCCGGGAGTCGTTTCTCTTTCTTCCGCAACAACTCTTAATGAACTCGAAGATAATGCATGGCATAATGTAGTAGTGAACTGGAATGCTACGACAAGAACTTTATCTTATACCGTTGACGGAATCAATGCAGGAACTTACACGCATAGCGGTACGCTTGATAATTTCTGTCTGACTTATTTTAATATTCCTGCCTCGCAAACCAATAAATTGGTCTATTATGGTTACACTGCTTCAACCGGGGGTGAAAGTAATGAGCAAAGTATAAGAATACTTGATTTCTGTGCCGATTATCCGCAATTTATTGATACCGACGGTGACGGAATTGAAGATTATCTCGATCTTGATTCTGATGGCGACGGATGTCCTGATGCAATTGAAGGTGATAAAAATATAACTCAGGGAATGCTTAATGCAGACTGGAGCATTTCAGGGACGGTAGATGCAAACGGAATTCCTACAGCAGCAACAGGAGGACAAGGTATTGGTAATGCTTACAATTCTGCTATAAATGATTGTTTAAACAGCGGTCTGTGTGTTACAGGATGTAACGGGAATACTTATGTAAACAGCAATATTCCGAATACCATTGAATATGATAATATGGTCAGCGTATTTCATTCTTCAATGGTAAAAGAGGCAGACGGAAAGATCAAAGTCTGGGGTCAAGCAATTGCCTACAACGGTACAGGCCAAACAAACAATATTCTTGTTCCTCAGGAACTGAACAGCACCAATTATCCTGGTCTTACAGGAGATATTTTAAAATTTACCGGAGGAAGTGCTACAAATGACCAACAATTTGCTGTATTGACTACAACAGGTCTATTTATTTGGGGAGGTGCAACCGGTACATTGGTAAGCACGACTATCAAACCAAGCAATACATTTGGTGCAGTGGCTGTAGGAACATTTGGTGAAACCGGCACAAAAGCAGACGGTTTGCCTTTTGGAGTAACACCACAAGAGGTGAAAATGATGTTCGGTACCCAAAATACTTTAGCGATAGTTACTTGTACCGGAGCAGCATATATTTTATCAACCACAGGAAATAAGAACGGTGACGGTTCGGCACAAAATGCAGCAAACGGAGCGGTATGGCACAGGATTAAAATCAATGCAACTACGAATCTTCAAAATGTTGTTGCAGTTAGAGGATCTATCAATGCAATGATGGCACTTACATCAGATGGCGAATTGTATACATGGGGAACAGGAACCCGTTTAGGTGTTTCATCTACAGGCGCTACAGACAGACAGTATGCAACATTGATGACAATTCCAGACAATATTACCCCGAAAATGATTGGGATGACAAGATCAACTAACGGACAAACTTATTATGTCTTGGGAACAAATGGTGATCTTTACAGCTTGGGAGACAATACATCAAATCAGCTCGGAAATTTCACTTCAACGAGCAGTAATAGTTGGGTAAGAGTAAAAAAATCAGCAGCAGCAAATGATTTTCTTACCAATATAGTGTGGATCAGTCCACAGGAACACGAAGGTGGCAACTATGCTGCAATCAATATCTTGACAACAGACGGCAAATTATGGGCTTGGGGAAACAGCAACAACAGTATGCTTGGTGTAAATGCTGCAACCATTAACCCTACATATATGCCGGGAAGCATAACAGGAGCTTATGATCCGGGAAAATTAAACCTCAACGATACTTTAATTGCTGTAGAGACAGGTGGTCATACAACACTTACCATCAAACAGTGCAGTACGAAGTTTGGATATGTTGGGCACAGAATCAGAGGAAGTATGGCAGACGGAACAAGCACCAGCGGAACAGAAACCACTTATAACTTCTCCGATACTGCTGCGCTTTCTATTTGTGGAGCTTTAGCAGGTCCTGCAGTGCAGAATCTTAAAATTTGCGAAGGAACTTTGGCTAATCTTCAAAATGCACAGCCAGCTTCTTTACCACCTGGCGTTACTAATATTCAGTGGTGGACGACGATTACCAGAGATCCGGGAACACAGGTTACGAATATAACTGCCGTTGCACCAGGAACATATTACGCTTTCTATGATCCTCTTATCGTAAATTGTCCAAGTCAGGCAATAGTTTCGTATTATCAGCCGACTGATCCGGGATATAGCAGCTGTGCGTGCTACAATCCGGCATTCACTCCGGGAACCGGACCAGAAACCAAAATGGGAATTACCTTATTAAAAAGAGCTTCAGTGACCGACAATTGGCCAATGGGGAGAAAATCTGGTCATATCGCTTTAGAATCAAATAGTAAAGGCTTTGTGATAACGAGAGTTTCAACTGCCGGTTTAGCAGCCATTACAAATCCGCAGGAAGGTATGATGGTATATGATACTGATGCAAAATGTTTAAAAATATATAGTGACGCAACCTGGAGTTGTTTTAATAATCCGTCGTGTCCTTAATATTGGCTACGCAGTCAATTTAATTTAATAACAAATTAAACTCATGAAAAAAATAATATCAACAATCTGTATGATCAGCTCAGTTTATTACTCTTCACAGGTAATTATCGGAGATGCGGTTGGTACAGCTCCCACTGCTCAGAAAACCTCTGTTCTGCTGGAATTTGCAGCAGGTCAAAACAAAGGGCTCATCTTACCTTATGTAAGAACAATTCCGACAGGAGCGGCACTTGTAGAAGGTACTATCTTGCTCGACGCAACCGATTCTACAAAAGCGAAAGTAAAATATTACAATGGTGTGACAAGTGGCGGAGCATCGGGCTGGATCGATCTGAGTCAGGGACATGAAGCCAATATAACCACTCAAATGACTTTACAACCTACTTCAGCAACCGTTACCGAAGATACAGGAGCTAAAGTTATCATTGGAGCTGATACATCTTCTGCGGATGGCGTATTGGTATTGGAATCAAATACTAAAGCATTGTTGCTTCCCATTGTAAATGACACCAATAATATTCCCGATCCTGCTCCCGGAATGATGGTTTTTATTAATAAAACAGGTGCTAAAAGACTTGCCGTTTACAACGGTGCAGGATGGACGTACTGGAAAAACTAATATTTCTAAAATAAATTTCATAGAATTAAACAGCACAGGAATATACTATTCTTGTGCTGTTTTTTAAGTTTATACTGAATATGAAACCACATATTTGAATGAATCTATCGTTCTGACCTATTTAGAATAAAGACTTCTCAAATGTTTCCTCATGTCATCTCCCAATTATATAAAGCAGATCATTTTTTATTCTTCAGATCATTTGTTATGTTACTTTCCGCAGCTTTAGCTTTTTGTTCCTGAGCATTTTTTTCTTTTCGCTGCTGTCTTCTTGTTTTTTTCTCGGCGCGTCTTTCTTCACGAATCACTTTATTCGATTTCTTGTTGTACAAAGCATCAACAATTCCCTGTCCTGTTTTACTGAAAATTTTCACTTTCGGTTTTTCGTGCGTCCCTGTAACGACAATCGGGAAACCAATCAAACCTCCCGGAAGAATCCCGACTCTGATTCTCAGATCCAGTAATCCATTGAAACTTGTGGTTCCGCTAATGGTAGGTCTTAAAATAGAGACTTTAAAAGTAAATTTATCAACGTGGATCAGATTATTTTTAATGTGCGTTTCGATATTGACGCCCTTCATATCGGGATCATTAAAGGCTTTAGCTCCAATATTATCTCCGACCGCTGAAAGCATTTTCAGATTTTTCACCTCCACATCTCGAAGGTTTACCACTCCTCCACCTTCCAAAGACGGATAAATCGGGTTCATGTTCTTATCAAAATCGCCTTTCAGTTTGTAATCCAAAGAAACAATTCCCCTCACATTTTTTGCGGCAGTTGCCATCTCACGAACCATATCTATTTCGTTATAAGCTCTCTGAACATCAAAATCAAGAACTTTCAACGCAATATCATAATTTGCAGTTAAAGGAGATTCATCCTGATAACGCGCATCAATTTTCATTCTGCTTCCTACAACATCGAACGAAGTGTTTTTTAGGAAAACTTCCCCTTTATTGACTGAAGCCAAGCCAAAAAGATTATTAAGATTCAAACCTTTAAACTCCACATTTTTAGCATCTGCTTCTAAAGATACATCCAGGTTTTTCGGGATGATTACCACACCACTGCTCTTCGGGTTCTCAACTTTTGCATAATCGACTTCAATTGATTTTCTTGAGTTGTCTCCATCTTTCAGAGCCATAAATTCATCAATCAGAATGTATCTTGATTTTAATTTAAACTTACCATGTAGTGTACCTTTTCTTTCAATAAAATAATTGATGGTATTTAAAAGATAACCGTTCAAAGCGAAATCCGATTTTCCATAGTTGGCAAAAAACTTCCTGAACCACATTTTTTCATTTTCAAACTCAAAATTTCCCTCTTTGATGTAAAATGATTTCGGAAGATATTCTGTGGTAGCTTTGATATTTTTTAAAATTAAATTTCCTTTGTTATCTAATTTGCTGTATTGTCCCGTCGTTGCATAACTCTGTCGTCCGTTCAAAGATAAATCAGCCATAATCAAACCACTGATGTCTAAACCTTTTTTAGCAAAGACTTTGTAGATTCTTCCGACATTCAGCACTCCTTTTGCACGGACTTTATACAAAACATCTTCAAAATTCTGCAAATCGGCGTTTACAAAAACAGGGTTTCCTTCAAAATCAAATTTGAAAGGATCGAGCTTCACACCCAGGCTTTTAAATGTTCCGTCTGTATTTACAATATTTGCAACAATATTGATGTCTTTTATGGGATTAGGATAATATTTCGTTTTAAGCCAACCGTTCTTCAGATTGAAATAACCGTTCGTTTTCGGGAATAATTTTTTGTCTAAACTGAAAATCCCGTTTGCTTTGATATTCGTATCCATCAATCCACGGACGTCTATATCTTTTAAGCCTAAAGCCTGACTTAAAGTCTGTAAGTTGACGGCTCCTTTTACATCTGCATTAATCTGCATTTCATTTAAGCCTTTGGTTTTCACAACCGCTTTGAAATTGTTATTCGGTCCGAGATCGAAGCTAAGATTTCTTAAGTCAAGACCTAATTGTTCGGTATTCAGATCCGGCAGATCAACATTCAGATCCATATTAAAGTTGTTCATCGGAACAGGCGCTTTTCCATTCGAAACAAAACCATCTTTTACAAACAGTCTTGCTTTTAACCTTGGCTTCAAATTTTTCGGTTCGCTGAATCTGCCTTTTAAACTAAAAAACAAATCACTGCCACCTTCAATTTTGGTATCTTTTGCCCAATCAAGATATTGTGGCGGAAGAACGGAAATCATATCCCGGATCGTCGTTTTTTCTGATGCAGCATTGATGTCGAGATTATACCCGTCTTTCAATATGCTGACAAAACCTGTAAATTTTAAAGGTAAATCATTGATTTTTAATTCATTTTTCCTCAAAACGAAAGTAAGGGCATTGGTATTAATCCTGGTAATCAGATCAGCATGCAATTTTTTTTGCTTGGCGTAATAAATTCTGTTTAAGCTAAAATCAATTTTATCAATATCTAAATCTGTGGTAAGATCGAAAATGTCTTCACTCAATCCTCCTTTTCCGGTATAATTTAAACCTTTTGCATCAACCAGAACTTTTGCAGAATGATCTCTGTAGATGATATTCCAGTTTTTTAGTTTAATTAAGTCCAATTTAATGGATGCGCCGGTTCCTGTTGTATCTTTGGGTGTTTTCGATGGTTTTGAAACGTAAACATTATAATTCGCCTCTCCTTTGGTATTGACAAAAACGTTGGCATAGGCATCTGTAGCGTAAATTTCATCGATTTTTACTTCTCCGTCGAAGATCAGGTTTTTAAGATTGATTCCTACAGCAATTTCTTTTGCCGCCAGTAAAGTATCATTTTGAAATGGTTTTGAACCTTTCAGCAGAAAATCATCAACAGAAACGGTGAGAGAAGGAAAATGTC
This sequence comes from Chryseobacterium formosense, assembly GCF_900116415.1. Taxonomy (GTDB): domain Bacteria; phylum Bacteroidota; class Bacteroidia; order Flavobacteriales; family Weeksellaceae; genus Chryseobacterium; species Chryseobacterium formosense. The sequence continues at coordinate 77,055 of NZ_FPAP01000003.1, forward strand.
TAAAAAATGTAAGACGTGTTTTCTTATAATTGAGCTCACCTGCAAGATGTTTGTTGGCAAAAACTTTCACCTGTTCCGAAATGGTTCCCGGAAACAAAAGCGGAATGATGAACATGAGAAAAAGAACGGAGACAATAAAAATCCCTGTCCATTTCAATATTTTTAAAATTATTTTTTGAAATCCCATAGAACATTTTTACTAAAACAATAATCATAAAGTAAGCCAATTGCAAACTAAACAATAAGAAGTTGGCATTTTTATAAAGGAAAATAGATAAGGGCACAATAACTGTATAAATAAAAATAACTGATCTGAGGATCGTTACACAAATTATTCAGAAAGATGACTATGAAAATTGCAACCTATAATGTTAATGGCATCAACGGAAGATTGCCTGTGCTTCTTAAATGGCTCGATCAGTCAAAACCTGATATCGTATGTCTTCAGGAATTAAAAGCTCCACAGGAAAAATTTCCTATTGAAGAAATTAATGCAGCCGGATATCAGGCGATCTGGAAAGGACAAAAAAGCTGGAATGGTGTAGCTATTTTATCTCGAGGATATGAAATTACAGAAGTTCAGAATTCTCTCCCCGGAAATCCGGACGATGTACAGAGCAGATATATTGAAGCCATAATCAACAAGGTGGTTATTTGCTGTCTTTATCTTCCCAACGGTAATCCTTATCCAAGCGAAAAATTCGAGTATAAACTTGAATGGATCAAACGATTAAAAAAACGAGCCAAACAACTGATAAAAATGGATTTACCAGCTATTATCATAGGTGATTTCAACATTATTCCGAAGGAAATTGATGTTTACAAACCCGAAAAATGGACGAATGATGCTTTATTCAGAAAAGAAGTCAGAAAAGCTTTTTCCGATTTGCAGAAGCAAGGATGGATTGATACGATAAGATTGCTTAATCCTGATAAACAAATTTTTACTTTTTGGGATTACATGTACAAATCTTACGACAGAAATGCAGGAATAAGGCTGGATCATATTCTTCTTAGCCCTTATCTTTCTTCTTCTATTGACCACTGCGGTATTGACTCAGAAGTAAGAGGCTGGGAAAAAACCAGTGATCATGCTCCTGTATGGATCAGTTTAAAAAAATAAATAGGTTTAAACACCTGTTTTTGTTGTTAAAAATAATAAAGGATTATGAATTTAAATTGGAATGAGATTTTTGTAGGAGAACTGAACATCAGTTATATCACTGAAATTTTTATCCGGACTATCATTATGTTTATTCTGGTTTTAGTGATATTAAGGCTTTCAGGCAAAAAAGGAGTACGACAGTTATCTTTGTTTGAGGTAGCCATTATCATCGCACTGGGTTCTGCAGCAGGCGATCCGATGTTTAATCAGGAAAATCCTATTCTACCGTCTGTTATTGTTTTTGCAATAATCATTATCATCTACCGAATCATTACTTACTTTGCCAGCAAAAGCGAAAAATTCGAAGATTTGGTAGAAGGTGAACCATTATATGTTATCGAAGAAGGGCAATTTGTATTAGGAATTAAAAATGATCATACTTTTGCAAAGGATGAATTTTTTGCAGAAATGCGACAGGAATCTATCGAACATCTAGGACAGGTAAAAACCGCCATTCTTGAAACTACAGGGAATATAAGTTTTTATTATTTTTCAGACGAAGAAGTTGTCTATGGTTTGCCTGTATTACCAAAAGCCTACAATAAAAAACTTACAACGATCGTATATGAAGATATGTATTCCTGTACTTATTGCGGTAATTCAACATTATTACAAAAAGGCCCAAATGATTGTAAAAGATGTAACCATAATGAGTGGGTAAAAGCAATCAAGACTGTGAGAACAATATAATAGACAAAGTCTTACGTGAAAATCAAAATAACAAATTATGTTTGCTAAAATTATTTCGCCAACCTGATACCGGTAAACTGCCATTGCAAATTGGTCGGAAAGAAATTGCGATATGTATTTCTGCTGTGTCCTTCAGGCGTAGCTTCGGATGCTCCTCTCAAAACCATCTGATTAATCATGAACTTGCCGTTGTATTCTCCCACCGCTCCTGCAGCTCTTTTATAATCCGGATAAGGTAAATATGCAGAATTTGTCCATTCCCATCTTTTTCCCCAGTTTAATTGATCGAAAGCAACTTCCCATTCTTCTTCCGTCGGCAATCGCATCCCTTTCCAGGCCGCAAATGCAGCGGCTTCATAAAAATTAATATGACAGAGAAGGTCATCCAAATCAATATTTTTTAATCCTTCCAAAGTATAAATCATCCAGTTACCATCGATATTATGCCAATACAGTGGAGATTGAGCTTTTGTATTTTTCACCCAATCCCACCCTTCGGCATGCCAGTATTTAAAATCATCATAACCTCCAGAATTCATAAATTCCAGATATTCACCGTTAGTGACAGGACGATCTGCTATTTCAAATTCATTCAGATAAACTTTATGTCTTCCAAGCTCGTTATCAAAACAAAAACCATTTCCTTCAAAACCTATTTCATAAACGCCTTCAGGAAATTTAAGCATTTTAATATCGCTCGTAATGGCTGTCTTTTTTAATGAATTATCTCTATATACCGGAAAAAGTGGATTATGACCTAAAATATATTTAATATCTGTAACCAGCAATTCCTGATGTTGTTGTTCATGATTTAGACCCAATTCCAACAATTCAATATGTTCAGGTTTAAAATAATCACTCTGTAAAAATTCACTCATTTTTTCGTCTACATATTGTCGGTAATTGTATATTTCAGCTACAGAAGGTCGGCTTAGATTCCCTCTGTCAGTGCGAATTACACGAGCTCCTATCGTTTCATAATAACTATTGAAGACAAAATTGTATTGCGGATCAAAAACTTGATAATTCGGTTGATTAGGCATTAATATAAATGTTTCAAAAAACCAAGTTGTATGTCCCAGATGCCATTTTGGAGGACTTACATCCACTACGGGCTGTACAACGTAATCTTCGGTCTGCAAAGGCTCACAGATTTTTTCTGACTGTTTTCTTACATCATGATAACGACTTATCCAATATTGAGACTTTTCTTCTTTTTTGTATTTTGAACTCTCTATCATTTTTGCGATTTTAAATTATGAAACATACCAGATTGAATCAACAAACCATTTTTTAGAATCATAAATATTTTCTGCAACATGAAATCCTGCAGCTTCTCCCATTTGACCAATTTCTTCAACCGAATATTTTTGAGAAACTTCCATATCAATAAATTCATTTTCATCAAATAAAATTCGCTCGTCACAAACCGTTACAACCTGATTTTTTAAACTAACGAGAAAACTTCTGCACGCCCCTGAATCAGGTTCATAATTCTGATAATGTCTGAAATTTTCAATGGTGAAATCTGCATCAAGTTCACGATTAATTCTTGCAAGTAAGTTAAGATTGAATGCAGCAGTAATTCCTGCAGGATCGTTGTATGCATCAAGTATTGTCTGAGGATTTTTTTTAAGATCAAATCCTACTAAAAACACATCTCCTGCATTGAGTTTGGCTCTAATATCTTTGCAAAACTGAAAAGCTTCCTGTTTGTTCATATTGCCTATATTAGCTCCCAGAAAAAGTACGATCTTTTTTCTTGCAGAAATTCCGGACGCTTTTTCAAGCATTTCAAAGTACTCTCCTTCTAAAGGAATAACGGTAAGATCAGGCATCTCAATCTCCAGATTTCTCTGTAATTCATGGAGTATATTCCCGGATATATCAATCGGCATATAATTGAAATCGAAATTATTTTCACTTAAGAATTTCAGCAAATACTTTGATTTTGTTGCATCTCCCGAACCTAACTCAATAATATCAAATGCTTGACCTTGTAATTGTAAACTTTCAGTAATAATATTGCTTTTGTTTTGGAAAATATCAAGTTCACAGTTGGTTAAGTAATATTCAGGCATTTCCATGATCTTCTGAAATAATTTATCGCCTTGTTTATCATAGAAATATTTTGAGGATAGTTTTTTCGGATTCTGTTTCAATCCTTCCAGAACGTCTTTGCAAAAATCAGACTTCGAATGGTTATCAATCGGAAGATCTTCAGCTAATTGAATTTTCATAGTTTGTAATTTGATCTGTAATCAATTACAACTATCTTGCCACCCTTTAGAATAATATTCCGAATATATTTTTATTTAGTCAGCAATTTTTTGCAACATCATTTCTTCTCGTACCTTTTTCAGAAACTCAGCCGGGCGAATACCATTTTGCTCATAGAAAAAATTTGAAAAACTTTGGCGATTGCTAAATCCGCAGGCATTGGCAATATCTTCGACAGAATATTTCCTCCAGTCTTTGTGTCTGTATATCTGATCAGCAGCATATTTTATTCGTAATTTGTTGATGTACGTATTAAAATTGCTTTCTTTGAATTCATTCATAAACTGAGACAAATAAGTTGCATTGGTCTCAAATTCTGTTGCAAGACGACCTGCAGTGATGCCCTTTTCAAGAAAACCTTTATTTTTTTCAAATTCGGCAAACTTTCTTCTAAGATTAGTCACAACAGCAGAGTCAAGTTTAGAATTTCTTTCTTTTGAATCTGTCGCCGATGCATTTTCTTCTATTTTTGCTGAATTGATCTCATGGATCAGATAATCATATTTTCTTTGAATTTCTTTTTTTCTTCTGAACCAATAGAAAACCATGAATACAAGAATACCTAATAATACCAATGAAACCAACAATAGCATTTTGCTGGTGTTATTCGTTTCTTCAAGTTCGGCTTTAGCGGCAAGCAATGTTTTTGTTTCATAATCTTTATGAATTTTATTGCTTAGATATTTAAAATCATAGGAAAGAACGCTATCTACCTTCAAAAGCTGTTTTGTATAATAAAGCTCCTGTTTAGGATTTTTGGAGTTTCTGTAGTATTTTATTAATTCTTCATAATTATTTCTCACATCAGGAATAATGTATGTGTATTGATTGAAGATAGAATCAACTTTTTTGTAATTTTCAAGAGATTTAGCGGTTTCTCCTTTTTTTGAGTAGCTTAGGCCCAAGTAGAAATAAACAACGGATGACCATGAAAAATCATTGATTTTCTTTAAACCGGAAAGCGATTTGTTGAGGTTGATTAATGAATTATCATATCTTTTTAAATAGAATTCGTTTACTCCTAAACTTTTATAAAAATAACTTCTTTCCTGAGAAAACTCCTCTCCATCCGGAAGGCTTTTTAAAGCTTTTTTTATCAACAACTCTGAATTATTGAATTGTTTCAATCCCTGATAAGATACAATTAACTGATGTAGCGAATTGTAGTATCCTCTCCTGTTATTAAAAATAATATTAGGATGAAGATCCTTCTGCAGATTAGATTCAAAAAAACGGACACAATCATTAAAAATCTTCGAAGCTTCCTCATAATGCCCTAAATAACTCTTGATAACTCCGATATGATACAAGTTTTGATATTTCAGAAAAAAATCCTCCGAATTTTCCAGATATTTATTTGCAGTGAGGTATTCATTGAGCGCAGGCTGGAATTTTCGATACGTAAAATAATAGACTGTTCCTTTACCAAGATAGGCATTTCCGATAAGATCATTATTACCCGACATCTTTGCGGCTGCAATTGCGCTATCGGCATATTTCAGTTTATGTTTGGAAGAAAACTTAATAGCATCGTCATACGCCTGAAATAATTCTGAATAGTTTTTCTGCTTTTTTGCCGTTACAATATAGAGATTGATATAGTTGAATGCTTTGTCATCATTTTCTTCGAATTCCCAATACTTCTTTCTTAATTCAGAATAATAATCCTGTCCATAAAAAGATGATATACAAAATATGAAAATTGAGACTGCGATTAATCTTCCCATCATTAAAAAACTCTTATCAGCCGGCTAAATTAGTTATTTTTATTTTTATTGAACACAATTGAGACAAAATTTAACAAAAATGAAATACGCATAAATAACTGATAACCAATTTATTTAAAATCACATTTGTCGATATTTTAAAAATTTTTACGTAAGTGTTTTTAAAATCAGACCCACATCCCTTTGTAGGGGGATTTTATCCATTATACCTTAGCATCAACAAATTCAAACAATTCCCGGCCGGGTTTTTAGACATTCAAATCAAAATTTATGAAACTAAAAATTATCAGTTCTTTAGGTATTTTATTATGCCTGAATACGATTTCGTGCAGGGAAGTTGAAGACAACAATTTCGAAGATATCAAACTCGAAAGCATTACAGCCGAAGCAAATGCTACCCAAAGGTCAGGTCAGGACAGTATTCGTGACACCACTATAGAAGATAATGACCCACCTAAAACCGGACATCAATGGCGAACTAAGAATTAATTATATTAATTGACAATACTAGATATACTTTTTGGAAAGTTTCTAAAGCAATACCAAATAATCATGATAAAACACAACCTATACATAAACGTGCTTTCCTTTCCAAAAAGTATATCTAAAACAAACCGTCATATTTGCTTATCAAAATCAATTTAATTTATAATTAAGTTTTACCAATCACTTTATCTATAAAATCCTAAATCTAAAAAATAGATTTTACACAATTAACCTATGAACGATACTGATTTAATCGGAGTGTTTTACAATGACGAATATTTGTTGAAGATTACAAGAAGATACATCCAGCTTAATACGAATATCGGAACAGCGCACAAACCTTTTTATTCTGAAGTACTTTGGCGCGAAAAATATGATTTCAAACGGTTAGAGGAAGAATTTCAGTTATCAGAAAATTTAGTTTTAATGAATGCAGATAATGAACTACAAAATATCAGCATCAATATACTGGAAGATAATATAATGATTTCGTTAACGAGGTTTACCAACTAATTTCTCAAGGTTTTTAAATTAATTGTAATTTGATACTATAGCTAAAACAAAAAAATGCTGTAAACATTGATTTTTACAGCGTTTTACTTATTTTGGCGTGAGGGTTTTTATAAATTCTTCTCATCCTTTTGCAAGTAAAGATTGCTAAATTTTTAACATGTTTTTAGAATCAGAATCTATAATTTTTCCTCATAATAATTTTTCAATATTATCCCGTACGATTTATTATCATCGTTGACCATCAATAAATATAAATTGTGAAAATTTTTAGACAATAATTTTTCTCAGGATTTTTTAGTGGGGGACTTGTTAAATGATGAAGACTTTTGTACATTTGACTTATCACTATAAAATTAGTTTTAAAAATGATTAGAAGTTTGCTTATAATATTTAGTCTCACCACAGCAATAATGCCAATGTTTGGACAGAAACCAAATGTGGTTATTCTAGGAGTCGGACATTCTACACAGCTTATTAACTATAACCATCAGCCGGCTGCAATCAGAGCATTTATCAATAAGGTTAAACCATCTGCTATTTGTATAGAGCGATCTCCTGAAGAGTTTTCACGAAATGATTTTTATGAATTTACCTATGAACAGCAATTTGCAGTTGTTCCTTATGCCAGGGAAAACAACATCCCTCTTTATCCTGTTGACTGGGTTCCTTCTGAAACTGATTCCGAGTTGGGCTTTGGTATTAAAGATCTCAATGTGCCCAGATTTGTGAGACAAAAAGAAGGATTTCTAGGATTTACTGCCTTTACTGAAGAAAGCGATTTCGAAGATGATCTGTATTTTGCTGAAAAAGAGGACTACATAAAACGTATTGCCTCCTGGTACTCTTCACAACCAGAAAAGACAGCATTTGATCTACCCCGGCGTATGTTTCTTTACCGTACATTTCTACAGTCAAAAAGAATTCAAAAGGTTCTTGATAATTATTCTTCTCGTGACACGGTATTGGTGGTTATAGGGGCATTTCACAAAAACGATATTGAGAACAACTTAATAGGACAGGGTTATCAAATCATTCAACCTTCTACATTCGGCAATACAAATCAGCAGGAAATTAATGAACAATTCCGGAAACAGGACGGCTACTCTATCCTGTCATTCAACCTTCTTGGGATGCAGAGCCAAATTCGAAAAGTCAACGAGAAACTGGTAGATTATGCTTTAGCAAAGTTAGGAAACGATGAATCAATTGAGCTGGAATTTTTCAAAATAAGAAGAGCTTTAGTTTTTGAGAAAATTTCTTCAAAGCAGGCTTTAAATCAATATCAGGTTTTGCTCGGTAAAATTGATAATGAGAATTGGTCTTGGACCGGCGTAAAAGATGTATCCCGCATAGATTCTTATTTTGACCCATTCGGAAATCTCACTCTTAAAGAAAGGATACGCCTTGAATTGGCAAGAGAATATCGGAAACTTTTAAAACACAAGGAGTTTCACGATCAGATTGAAATAATTAATTCGGGCTTGAATTCCTATAAAAAATCAATGCTGAACTTTTACATTGAAAAATATTTAAACTAGTTTAAAGAAGATATCTTTATTCAAAAATTTAGTCGGGACAAGTTTGTTTTAAAACAGTACCTAATTAACCCCACTCGTCTGATTTTTGGGAATTATATACTTGAATGTACAGAATCTAGAAACCAAGATTTTACTTGTTTTATTTTGTAGTATTTGATTATCATTAGTCAATTGATATTTTATGTAAAAAATACAATCACGTGCATACAAGCGTTGTTACAGCTGTTATAAAAGTATTTAGTAAAAAGACCAAACGAATCAGCTGTTTAATATGATTGGCTTTTATAATGTGTAAGCGATAGTTTTTTAAGAATCTCTGCACTTTGCTCCGGGGTAATATCACGTTGCGGTTCTGCCAGCATTTCGTAGCCCACCATAAATTTTTTCACTTCGGCATTTCTCAACAACGGCGGATAAAAATGCATATGAAAATGCCATTCTGGATGTAGTTTTCCATCTGTTGGTGATTGATGAATTCCCGCTGAATACGGAAAAGAAATTTCAAAAAGATTGTCGTATTTTGTTGTTAAATCTTTTATTATTGAAGCTAAAGAAAGTTTTTCCGAATCAGAAAACTGCAGGATGTTTTCCGCTTTTCTCTTGCTGATAATCATTGTTTCGTAAGGCCAGATTGCCCAAAATGGAACTAATGCAACAAAATCCTCATTTTCAAGAATAATTCTTTCTCCGGCTTCTAATTCTTTTTTGACATAATCTTCCAGAAGTGAACTTCCGTTTTTTTCGAAATATTTTTTCAGATTTTCCTGTGTTCTCAAAACCGTTGATGGAATCGACGACTGTGCCCAGATTTGTCCGTGAGGATGCGGATTGCTGCATCCCATTACGCTTCCTTTGTTCTCAAAAATCTGAACGTGATTGATGTAATCTTCAGCTCCCAAATCTTCGTACTGCTGCTGCCAGACATCTACCACTTTTTTGATGTCATCAACTTCCATTTCTGGTAAAGTAAGGCTGTGATTTTCCGAAAAACAAATAACTCTGTTGATACCTCGCTCTGGTTTTAATGTAAAAAAATCTGACTGTTCATCAGAAAATTCAACATCATCTTTCATCAAAGAACCAAAATCGTTTTCAAAAACAAAAACACCTTGGTAATCAGGATTTTTATCACCATTCACACGTACATTTCCTGAACATAAGTAACAATTCTGGTCGTGAGCTGGAAGTTTTTCTTCGGTTACTTTTTCGGTTTGTCCTTGCCAAGGCCTATTGGCACGTTGCGGAGACACCAGAATCCACTCATCCAAAAGAGGATTATATCTTCTGTGAGGATGATTTTTTTGATTAAATGACGAATTCACTTCTTTTGTATTCTCTAATTCCATCTGATATTTTTACACGGTACACTTTCATTTCGATGTCAAAATCTGCTTTGTACTTTGTGGTGATGTTTTCTATGACTTCATCCACATTTTCATCTTTTATAAGATTGATGCTGCATCCGCCGAAACCGCCGCCCATTATTCTTGAGCCTAGAACGCCGTTTTCCTTTAAAGTTTCCTCAACCAAAAAATCGAGTTCGTCACAGCTCACTTCAAATTCAGTAGACAGTCCGGAATGCGTTTCGATAAGAAGTTCTCCTAAATATTTCACATCTCCTTCTGATAATGCTTTGGCTGCTTTTTCAACCCTTTTTATTTCTTTCAGAAGATAAAGACATCTTTTGTACGACGTCTCTCCTATTTCTGCTCTCACTTCATCCAGCATTGAAATGCTGAAATCTCGGAATTTTTCTACTTCAGGAAATTTTTCCCACAAAACTTTCTTTCCGTTATCAACATCATTTCTCCTGTCGTTGTAGCCTGAAGTAAGATGCGTATGCTTTACACAACTGTCGAAAAGTACCAGACTGTAACCTTGGATATTAGCTTCAAAATACTGATGCTCAAGAGAATTACAGTCGAGCATTATTACTTTATGCTCTTTACCAAAAACGGATGCGAACTGATCCATAATTCCGCACTTTACGCCAACAAAAGTGTGTTCGGATTTCTGACCAATGAGCGCCAATTCTTTTTTAGATAAATTTAAATCAAAAATTTGATTGAGAATATAGGCAAATCCGCATTCCAAAGCCGCAGAAGAAGATAAACCGGAACCCATCGGAATTGTACTGCTGAAGGCAATCTGCAAACCACCAATCTCTTTCCCGCTTTCCTGAATGACATTGAAAACGCCTAGTAAATAATTGACCCAGGTCTGCTCAACCGGAGTTTGCTTTTGATGAATATTAAAACTAAAAGATTCATTAAAATCTTTCGCAAAAAAAGTACAGTTTTCTGAGTCATCCACCTTTTTTACGGCAAAACAAATATGCTTGTCGATGGCGGCGGGAAGTACGAAGCCATCGCTGTAATCAACGTGTTCGCCGATAATATTAATTCTTCCGGGAGCCAGAAAAAAACTTTCGGGCTCAGATTGAAAGGCTGATTGAAACGCCTCTTTGGTATGATTGATTAATTTCTCCTGCATAGATGACTGCAATTTATGATTTTAAATCTTTTTTGCCACGAATGCACGAATGTTTTTTAGAGAAAATATAAATTTTTATTCGTACACTCGTGGCAGATTTTAAATCAAGCAATTATTTCCTTTTCATTACTTTTTTAACAGCTTCAACGATGTCATTGGCAGTCAATCCGTATTTTTCCATCAGTTGGTCTGGAGTTCCGCTTTCTCCGAAGCTGTCGTTTACTGCAACGTATTCCTGAGGTGCAAGATATTTTGTAATCAAAAGCTGAGCAACGCTGTCGCCCAAACCGCCTAATCTGTTGTGTTCTTCAGCTGTTACAACGCAACCTGTTTTCTTTACTGATTTTAAAATTGCTTCAGCATCCAAAGGTTTAATCGTGTGAATATTGATAATTTCTGCATCAACTCCTTGCTCTTCTAATATTTCTCCAGCTTTGATGGCTTCCCAGACCAAATGTCCGGTTGCAATAATTGTTACATCTTTTCCTTCGTTCACCATCCAGGCTTTTCCAATTTCAAAGGTTTGATTTTCATCGGTAAAAACAGGCATTACCGGTCTTCCGAAACGTAGGTAAACCGGACCTTCATAATCTGCAATGGCAATAGTTGCTGCTTTGGTTTGGTTGTAATCGCAGGTGTTGATAACCGTCATTCCGGGAAGCATTTTCATTAATCCGATGTCTTCCAGAATCTGGTGTGTTGCGCCGTCTTCGCCTAAAGTCAGTCCGGCGTGGGAAGCACAGATTTTCACGTTTTTATCGGAATAAGCTACCGACTGACGAATCTGGTCGTACACTCTTCCGGTAGAAAAGTTGGCGAAAGTTCCCGTAAACGGAATTTTGCCTTCTATCGCTAAACCAGCTGCGATACCAATCATATTGGCTTCTGCAATTCCGATTTGGAAAAAACGTTCCGGTGCTTTTTCGATGAATTTCTCCATTTTTAGGGAACCGATAAGGTCGGCGCAAAGTGCTACAACATCAGGGTTTTTGTCCGCCAATTCAGCGAGACCGGCTCCGAAACCGCTTCTGGTGTCTTTTTTTTCTGTGTATGTATATTTTTTCATTTTACGATTTGTTGTTGAAATGATTTTAATAGGATTTTATCCTATCCTTTGTTAAGTCGTCCCTTTGGGACTTTTGGGTTTGCGGTGAATCGCTCGCAGCCCGACTTGAGTGGAGCTCTTTTTCTGTTATTGCGATGGTCTAAAAGTTCTACAGATTGCTTCACTTCGTTCGCAATGACAGAAAAAAGCGGGAACGGAAGGCGGATTAAGCTGCCCAAACCTAACGTAGTGGTTCGACGTAGTCAAATAATTTAAAGTCTAATAATCTCCTAAAGTTTCTTCGAGTTGTGCTAATGCTTTTGCCAATTGCTCATCGTTAGGCGCTTTACCGTGCCAAGCGTGGCTCCCCATCATATAATCGACACCGTGTCCCATTCCAGTTTTAAGGAGAATACAAATTGGCTGACCTTGTCCCGTTAATGATTTTGCTTCGTCCAGAACGTTAAGAATTTCTTCCATATCGTTGCCTTTTTCTACTTCCAGAACTTTCCAGTCGAAGGCTTCGAATTTTGTTTTTAGATTTCCTAAAGAAAGCACTTTGGAAGTCGGTCCGTCAATCTGCTGACCATTAAAATCTACCGTTGCAATCAGATTATCTACCTTGTTGTGAGAGGCGTACATTATGGCTTCCCAGTTTTGTCCTTCCTGCAATTCGCCATCGCCGTGAAGAGTGAACACAAGATTTTCGTCTTTATTCAGTTTTTTTCCGATTGCGTGACCGATTGCGACCGACAAGCCTTGCCCAAGAGAACCGGAAGCAATGCGAACGCCCGGAAGATGCTCGTGTGTCGTGGGATGTCCCTGTAATCTTGAATTCAGATTTCTGAAAGTTGCCAATTCTGACTTATCAAAATAACCTGCGTGTGCCAAAACGCTGTAAAAAACAGGCGAAATATGACCATTGGAAAGATAAAATACGTCTTCGCCTTTAGCTTTCATATCGAATCCTTCTTTTCTTTTCATCGCATCAAAATAAAGAGCGACCAAAAAGTCTGTACAACCCAGCGAACCGCCGGGATGACCTGACTGACAGGCGTGAACCATTCTTACAATATCCCTTCTTACCTGCGAAGCGATATTATTGAGTTTTGAAATATCGTGTTGCATAAATTATTTCATTTTTTGTGAATCTTTGATAAACTGCTCCAGTCCTGAATCTGTCAAAGGATGTTTTAATAACGAAAGAATCGGCTGAATCGGGCAAGTCACGACATCGGCACCTATTTTTGCACAATTGATGATGTGCATACTATGTCTTACTGATGCTGCTAAAATCTCTGTTTCGTAGCCATAATTATCGAAAATAAGACGGATTTCTTCAATAAGATTCAAACTGTCTGTCGAAATATCATCCAATCTTCCCAAAAACGGAGAAACGTAACTCGCACCCGCTTTTGCGGCCAAAAGAGCTTGTCCGGCAGAGAAAATCAAGGTGCAATTGGTTTTGATTCCTTTGTTGGAAAAATATTTGAGCGCTTTTACACCATCTTTTATCATTGGGATTTTCACAACGATATTTGGATGAATCGCGGCAAGAATTTCGCCTTCCGCAATCATTTCTTCGTAAGTTGTAGAAAGGACTTCTGCTGAGATAGCACCATCTACAATGTCACATATGTCTTTATAATGTTGCAATATAGCTTCTGTTCCGCTGATTCCTTCTTTTGCCATCAAGGACGGATTGGTTGTAACTCCATCCAGAATTCCGAGGTCGTTGGCTTCTTTTATCTGCTCTAAGTTGGCAGTGTCAATAAAAAATTTCATAAAGTATTTGGTTAAATTTATTTAAGTGTTAAAATTACACTTATATATTTACTCATACAATTTTTCTCTGAAATTTTAGATGTAATTAATTTACAATCTTTATTTTAGAGAAAAAGTAGAAACAATATATAAAGTGATTTCTAAGTTGGAAAAATCTTAATTATGATGTCCCATATTGAGTTTAATTTTCTTCAAATCTTCCAGTTCGTGAACCGGTTTTTCAATATCAGACGGAATTGGTCTTCTGGAATAGGTCTGGAAATACAGCAAACAGGCATCTTTCCACCAAACTGCATCTTTTGCCTGAATTTTCAATTTAGACTGAACCTCTGCAAATCTCTCCTCATCAACGTAAGGCTGTATTTTATCCCAAACCTTTTGATAGTCACGGACATTTTTTACACCTGTGTCATATTTGTAAGAGAGTTCTTCCCACAACGTCTTCCCGTCTTTCATTTTATAATCCCAAGGAACGTGATGAAACCAGAGAATGAGGTTTTCGGGAGTCGTTTTGATATTTCCGTAGATGTCGTTGAGTGGAGGAAAATATTGTGAAACAGCATTGCTTCCCGTTTTGGTTCTGTCAAAACCAAGTCCTTTTTCATCAGCCTGATGGTAATAAACCGGCGACCAATCAGGTCTTCCGCCTTTGTAATCGCCCCAAGGTTCCGGACCATAATGATGTCCACCTGCGAAAATATGATGAAGACCAAGCGGCATCATGTAATCTACGGCAGTCTCTCTTGAAGTGAGCATCATTTCTTTTACTGGATTGAGGAATTTTTCATCATCATTAAACGTCATTTTAATCCATTCATCAGCAATCTGTTCCGAAGTCAAATCATGATTCCAGGCCAAACGTCCGAAAGCATACCAATTGGCTTGTGCAAAATGATGCCCTGTCCAGTTTTTATCCTCACCAATGTTTGCAACCGCAGAAATTGCGGTCAATTTTGCTGGCCTTAAAGTTCCGTCCGTAATTTTGGCAATCGTGGAACCTTTTCCATTAGAATACGTATCGCTGTCTAAAGTTTCTTTAAATAATGGTGCGAGAAAAACCAAATGATTTGAGAACCCCAAATACTCCTGAGTAATTTGAAATTCAACCATTTCGGGCGTTTTTTTCAATGCTCCAAATAGTGGATTAAACGCTTCACGAGGCTGAAAATCAACAGGTCCGTTTTTAATCTGAACAATAACGTTATCCCTGAATTTTCCATCAAGCGGAACAAATTCCAGATAAGCCTGTTTTGCCCTGTCTTCTTTGCTAGGACTGTAAACAAATGCTCTCCACATCACAATTCCGCCGTAAGGTTTCAGGACATCTGCCATCATATTGGCACCATCTGCATGCGTTCTTCCGTAATCCTGCGGACCAGGCTGTCCTTCAGAATTAGCTTTAACCAAAAATCCGCCGAAGTCCGGAATCAACTTATAGATTTCTGCAGCTTTATCTCTCCACCATTTCTGAACATCTTTGTTCAGCGGGTCAGAATTCTGAAGACCTCCCAAAACTTTTGGGGATGAAAAATTAACAGAAAGATATACCTTGATTCCGTAAGGTCTGAAAATATCTGCTAGAGCTTTTACTTTTTCCAAATAATCTTTTCTGAGCATATTTGGCGAAGCATTGACGTTGTTAAGAACGGTTGCGTTAATTCCGATGGATGCATTTGCTCTTGCATATTCTTCATATCTCGGCGAAATGGTATTCGGTAAATCTTCCCATTTCCAAAGTGAATGTCCGGCATAACCCCGTTCAATGGTTCCGTCCAGATTGTCCCAATGGTTGAGAATTCTGACATCATACGAAGGTTTTTCTTCTAATTTCAGATTAGAAAAATCGGCTTTCTGCTGTTGCAGATTCAACAAATGATAGCTTCCGTACAATAATCCTAAATCTGTTTTCGCCAAAACGCTGATTTTTTTCGGAGTAGAAACGATTTTATACCCGTCTTTAAAATTTTCCGGAAATCTGTCAATCTTTAAATCAACGACTTGCCCGACCCAATGTTGGTTCAGTTCCTTTTTCGCGATTTCAATGGTAGGACTTTTACTATTTGAGTTAACTATATTTCTTGGCTTTGGGTTTACAGGATATCTAAGCCATAACTGACTTCCGTCTTCAGCAAAAGCCATTAACGGAATGATTAAAAACAGCAAAATGTAATGTCGGAAATGTTGCATTCTTAAATTTTTAAAATTATTTAAGTTTTGGCTGAAGCCAAATTGTATATTATCTTTTCAAACGGGCTTCCTTCGACTCAGTTCAGGATGACACTGCCCGTTCCTATTGATGGTCTTCCAAACCTTCAATGGTTTTAATTTTACCATCGCTGTCATATTCCAGTTCGATTACCTTCATACTTCTGAGCCAGGTTTTTCCTTCACTTGGAACAGAATCGTGGAAGAACAGATACCATTTTCCTTTAAATTCAGCAATACTGTGATGGGTTGTCCAGCCAACGACAGGTGTCAGAATTTCTCCCTGAAAAGTAAATGGACCATAAGGATTATCTCCCGTCGCATAGCATATCAAATGTGTATCGCCGGTAGAATATGAGAAATAATATTTGTCGTTGTATTTATGCATCCAAGACGCTTCGAAAAAGCGGTGTTTGTCGCCGTGAAGCAAAGGATTTCCGCTTTCATCCAGAATCAGAACGTCTTTTGGTTCTTCACCGAATTCCAGCATATCATCACCCAACAAAGCAACTTTTGAAGGAATTGCAGGTTCATCATCATTTGGAATTATTGCTGATTCTAAAGCCTTGTTATTTCTGTAACGCTGTAATTGTCCGCCCCAGATTCCGCCAAAATACATATAATGTTTTCCATTTTCTTCAAAAATACAAGGGTCGATGCTATAACTTCCCAACATCGGATGTTTCTCCGGAATAAATGGTCCGTAAGGTTTGTCACTTACGGCAACACCGATTCTAAAAATGTCGTTTTTATCTTTTAACGGAAAATACATATAATATTTTCCATTTTTGAATGCCACATCACAATCCCACAATTGCCTTCCCGACCAAGGAATATCTTTTACCGAAAGGACAACACCGTGGTCTGTAATTTCACCGTTTTCCATATCATCCAGCGAGAAAACGTGATAATCGTTCATATCAAAATGGTCTCCGTTGTCATTTTCTTCGATGCCGCTTTCACGGTCGTGTGATGGATAAATATATATTTTGCCTTCAAAAACGTGAACAGATGGATCTGCCATATAATCGCTTGGGAAGAGGTATTTTGCTTTGTTCATTTTATAGTTTATATTTTTAGATGATGACTGATAGATGATAGATTTTTTAACCACAAAAGACACAAAAGAAATTATTGAATATTTTAGCTAATCAAAAGCTCAAAAAAGGATACTGCTGAAAATGCTTTGCTTTTTTGGTCTTTTGAAATTCTTAGAAGCATAAAAATCTTTTGTGACTTTTGTGGTTAAATATTATTTTTCTTTTGTTAATTGAATGATTTTTTCTACCACAGGTTTTGCCTGATAATTCCGGTCGAAAAGTAATGGGTAATCAGTTCTGCCTTTTACCGGGAAATCGTTTTTCCAGGATTGGGTATCGGTAACACCCCACATTGTCACTCTTCGGATTTTATCCTGATGTTTCAGAAATAATCTGAAGAAATCCAAATAACGGTTTTCCCATTCTGTTTTTACATTTTCGGGAAGTCCAGCTGTGTAAGGATTCATTTTTGCTTCATATTCTACTTTATCCGAAACGTTGGCAGAAGTTCCCCATGGCGACGGTAATGCACTGATTTCCATTTCAGTAACATTCACCTTTACACCAGCTGCAGCATACTCTACTATTGCTTTTTCATATTCTGCTAATTTGGGAGTATCTAATCCAACGTGGGTCTGCATTCCTACTCCATCAATACGGATTCCTCTGGATTTTAAATTTTTAACGATTTTGACAACCGTTTTTACTTTTTCCGGAAACCACTCATTATAATCATTATAATACAATTCTGCATTTGGGTCGGATTCCTGTGCATACTGAAAAGCCAACGGAATAAATTCTTCGCCCAAAATCTCATAGAATTTACTTTTACGGTAAGAACCGTCTTCCATTATGGCTTCGTTAACAACATCATACCCTTTCACACGACCTTTATATCTGCTGACAACCGCTGTGATATGATTTTTCATCCTTTGTTTTAAAACTTCCGCAGAGACGTCTTTACCTTCTTTGTCTACAAAGAACCATTTTGGTAATTGCGAATGCCAAATTAAAGTATGACCGATGATGAACATTTTATTTTTTTCTCCGAAAGCCACAAATTTATCAGCATCATCAAAAAAGAATTTGCCTTCTTCTGGCTGCAGAAACATCGATTTCATACAGTTTTCTGCAACGATGGAACTGAACTGATTTCTAATAATTTCTACAGACTTTACCTCTGTCCCGTCAATTTGAGGTAAGCTCATTGCGGTACCGATGTAGAATTTATTTTTGAATGCATTTTTCAGAGAATTGTCTGACGATGCTGAACTTGCAGTTTTGCAAGAAACGTTCAAGGCTAGAATTCCTAATAATGCGACTATTTTTTTCATTGTTAATTTTTTTTTATAATTTATCGAATCCTTAACAGATCGCCTCTACGAGGCTTAATGTTGATGGTTATTATTTGCTATTAACAGATCGCTCCTACGGAGTTCATTTTATACTGAATCTCGCAGCCCGGCTTGAACGGAAATCCTTTTTTTTGCGGCTGGAAAAGCTTTGGCAAAAAAGATTGGGAGTGGAAGACGGAAATAGCTGCCCAAATTTTTATTTTATTTTTAATTTTTCGCTTTTCTTCTTTCTTTTAGGTCGTGCTCGATTTCGATTTCCTTTTTCTTGTTGATTTCGTAGAACATCAGCAATCCACAAGCTAAAAAGAACGGAATGGATGGAAATACGCTGACCAGCATTTTGGCTCCAGCTGAAACACTTTCCGGCTGAACAACGCTCATTGCACCTTCTGATGAAATGTATCCATATTTTCCGATAATTAATGCAACCAGCGAACTTCCGATGCTTAAACCAACCTTTAATCCAACCATCATTGCCGAGAAAATAATTGCGGTTGCGCGTCTGTTGTTTTTCCATTCCGAATAATCGGCAACGTCGGCAATCATTGCCCAAAGCAAGGGCGTTCCGATTCCGTAGAAGAAACCGTGTAGAATCTGGGATAAGAACATTAATCCAACAGATTTTGGCGGGTAAAATATAAATGCTAAGACAAATAATGTTGAAATAAAAAGTGAAGCGATAAATGCATCTCTTTTGCCATATTTGTCCGCAAACTTTTTCGAGAAAGTAATCCCGACAATCATCATAATGATTCCACCTGCATTGAAGAGGCCGAAACCTGCTGAACGGGGGTCTTCTCCAAAGAAATTCATCCCGATGGAATTGAAGAAATTGGTAATCGGTGATATAAATTGCTGCAGTGAAGCTTCATCGACATAATTGTTGAAATAATATACATACGAACCGCCTTTCATTGCCAATGTAATGAAAATCAATGCGGTAACCGTTAACATTATAATCCACGGCTTATTTTTCTTTAAATCTTTTAAATCAGCCCTTAAAGTAGATTCCTGCTCCGGCTTTGGAATGACTCTTTCTTTGGTTGTGAGAAAAGTGATGAGTAACATTATCGTTCCGATAATTGCCAGCCAAGTCATTACCACCTCGATTCCGGCTGCCTTGTCACCGTGTCCAGCCGACAAAATAATCGGAAGCATAAATACCTGCACGAAGAACTGCGCAAACATCACAGCTACAAAACGATAAGAAGAAATACTGTTTCTTTCACTCATATCGCCTGTGATAACGCCACTTAATGCTGCGTAAGGTAAATTATTGGCTGCATAAAGTAATAGTAAAACAGAATAAGTAATTGCTGCATAAATCATTTTTCCTTTATAAGAAAAATCAGGTGTGCTGAACGCAAAAAGTGCCGCGGCACCCAACGGAATTGCCGTTAATAAAATCCAAGGACGGAATTTCCCCCATTTTGTACGGGTTCTGTCTGCTAAAGCTCCAATCAACGGGTTGAAGACAAAACCAGCCAATAAACCAACCGTAAGCGTAATGATGGATGCATCTTCCGGTTTTAATCCGTAAATATCTGTGTAAAAATAAGCTAAATACGTCACTAAAGTCTGGAAAACCAGATTGGCGGCTAAATCTCCTAAACTGTAGCCGATTTTCTCAACGACAGATATTTTTTGAGATGAGTTGTTCATTTTAATAATTTATAATTGATAAATGATAATTGATTATTCTGTAGTGAAGGGCGATGCAGGAAGTCCGGATTTATTTTTAAGGTTTCCATCGGGGTTGTCTGCCCAATCGTACCTTACCGAAACGGGATTTGAAACGGTATCATTCCAGACAATTATTTTATTGCCTTCGATTTTTGCTTTTGCCCATTCATATTTTCCATCTTTTCCTTTGATAGTGAATCCTTTCAGTTCTGAAACCAGTGCAAAATCATCAGTTCCGGTTTTAAAGGATAGAATGATTTTATTTCCATCGGTTTTCATTGACTGATAAACAGGTCCGTCTGCAATGATATTTTTCTTGTCAGCAACTTTTAATGCCTGTAAAGCCAATCTGTCTCCGACAGCTTTTTTGTTCAGAGGATGAATATCGTTCCACTCTCCTATATCGATAATTACGGCAAGTCCTGTGTTCGGAACTTTGAGAGAAACCTGACGCTGCTGTTCTCTCAGCTCTGCCCAATTGCTTTCCACAGGCTGCGCTTTTGGTTCCATAAAATTAGCCAATTGCACGGTAAAAAAAGGCAAATCTTTCTGGTTCCATTTGCTTCGCCAATCGTTAATCATTGTGGTCAGCAAATCGCCGTATTCTTTTGGTTTTCCGGTGTTGCTTTCGCCTTGATACCAAATGGCACCTTTGATATTATAATTGATGAGCGGATTAATCATTGCATTGTACAATCCTGTTGGTTTCCATCGGATGAAGGTTTGTCCGGGCGCCATTTTTTCCATTTTAGCACCAATTTTATATTTCCATTCGGTTTTTAAATCGATTTTATTTCCGTCGATTTCGAGGTAATAAGGCTTGTCAGCGATGAACTGTCCTTTTCCGCTTCCATTGGAGATTCTCACAGCAATCACATTTTTTCCTTCCTTTAAAATGCCTGCCGGAATATCATACCAACGCGGCGGATATTCGTAGGTTACATTTCCTACTTTTGTTCCGTTGATGTAGGTAACATCTGCATCTTTTATTCTTCCTAAATTTAAAAAAGCGACTTTTCCTGCCTGATTTTTAGTCAAATTAATTTCTTTTCTGAACCAAACTGAACCTTCGAAAGAACCTTCCTTATCCTCCCAGGAACCGGGAATATTCATTGTTTTCCAGTCAGAATCGTTTAGGTCAAAATTTTCCCAATGTTGGTTTAATCCAATATCGCTTTGGTCGAGTTCTGCATACCAAGCTTTGCTCAACGCCTGTTCGCCAGATTCTGTAGATTTTATCAAATCATCGTTCTGCCATTTTTTGGCTTCGTCCAGATATTCGGGATATTTTTTCAAAGAATTTTCATCCATCCACGCCTGAATCGGAGAACCGCCTAAACTTGCATGGATAATTCCGACAGCAACTTTATTTTTCTGACTTAATTCTTTTGCGAAAAAGTAAGCAACTCCCGAGAAATTAAGAATCGTCTGTGGGTTTGTCGCTTCCCATTTTCCGCCATCAAGCTCGGTTTGAGGTAGCTTAAAATTATATTTTTGAGGAACCGTAAAAAATCTGATATTCTGATTATTTGCATTTTTGATTTCGTCGGCGTAAAACGGTGTCAGTCTGCGCATCGGAAGTTCCATATTCGATTGTCCTGAAGCCAACCAAACATCGCCGATGAGAATATCCTTCAATGTAATTTCATTGATGGTCATCGTGTACGGACCTCCAGCTTTCTGCTCGGGAAGTGTGATTTTCCAATTTCCGGTTGCGTCGGCGGTTGTAGTGTATTTTTTGTTGAGAAAATTAACTTCTACTTTTTCTCCGACATCGGCTTTTCCCCAGAGATTCAGCTTTTGATTACGTTGCAAAACCATTCCGTCTGAAACCAGCGCCGGAAGCTTGATTTTTGCATCAATAAGTGAAATGCATAATGAGCCTACGAATAAAATTAATATTTTAAAAAAGATTCTGTTTTTCATAGCAAATTTCGAGTTCTGCAGTTTAATTTTAGTTTTTATCTGGCATTTGGGTCAACAATCTTACTTCGATGATTTTCGGGGTAAGCGATTTTTCCTTGGTATTAAATTTTACATTAAGGATTTCTTTGCGACTTTCAGATTCAGGAATAGCAATTAATAACGATAGCGGAGAGCTGCCCGATTTACCATCGAAATTTTTAGAAATCATTTTGATTCCGTTAATTTCCGCATTCAATGTACGGTTGTTATTGGCATCGAAATACAAAATATAAAGGTATTTTGCATTTTTATCTTTGTTTCTCATTTGATAGCTGAACCAACCTTTTGCCTCACGGAAATGGCGGTCTTCCATATAACCGGTGTTGGAATCTTTGCTGTCAATGAAATGGTCTGATTCCGGCTGCTGCTCGCCCAACTGAATTTTATCTGAAGTGATGTTGTCCAGTTTTCTGATTTCCTCTTCTTCTTTGGCTTTCTGTTTCTGAATCATTTCGATTTTATCCTGATTCGCCTGCGGAAAATAAATAATGTAGCGTTCTTCCTGAATCTTATAAAACGGAACCAATTCCAATCCGTTGCTGAATTTATTCTGAGGATACAAACCTTTTAGTCTGAATGTTAAGTCCTTTCCATTAACAGCTTCTAAATGGCTTAAAACTGACGTTGAACTGCCCAAAATAGTCGGAATTTCATTCAAAGGAATTTGTGGTCCATGCGCAATATGTCCGCCTCTGCTGTCATCGGCGAAAAGCCCGTCCTGATTTTCTTTTCCGTATTTAGCAGCCAAAACAATCGGACCATATTTGAAGGCAAAATAATCAGAATGGTCAGGAAGTTGTTCTGCGGAGAGATGCATCGGCATTTTCATTTCGATAACATCGCCTTTTTTCCATTTTCTTTTGATGGTAAAATAACCTTCAACATCAACAGGAATATTCACGTTTTTACTATTCACTGAAATGGTAATTTCAGAAAAAGTTGCCCATTCCGGTGCTCTTAATTTTAAATTTAAATTTGATTTTGGAGCAACGTCAAAAATTAATTTTGTCGACGGATTTTCAGGGAAATTATTTTCCTGTCTCAGAACTATTTTCTTTTCTGACCATTTTAGAACGGAAGGAATAAATAGATTCACGTATAAATCTTCATCAGAATAAGCATAAATCATTTCGCCGTATTTGGCGTGGTTTTCCATTCCGGAACCTACGCAGCACCAAAAGCTTGTTTCCGGCTGAGAATAAACCCTGTAATGACCGGGACGCATGGGCGTGAAATAGACAAAACCACCTTTATCAGGATTTTGCGTGGAAAGAATATGATTGTACAAAGCTTTCTCGTAATAATCTACATAAGATGATTTTGGATTCGTTGCATACAATTCTTTGGAAAGTTTCAGCATATTATACGTATTGCAGGTTTCCGGACCTTCGATACTTTTAATCATTCCGCTGAAATCATTGATGGGATTAAAATGCTCGCTTACACTGTTTCCTCCGATAATTGCTGACCTTTTTTGCGTGACATTATTCCAGAAAAAATCGGCAGCATTACTCCACTCTTTGTTATTTTCTAAATCTGCAATTCTTTTAAAACCAATTACTTTCGGAATCTGTGTATTGGCGTGTATTCCTGTGAGTTTATCTTCCTGAATCAACAACGGATTCAAAATCGCAAGATGAGAAAAACGATGGGCAAGCTTTAGATATTTCGGATTTTTTGTGATGTCGTAAACATCGGCAAAAACTTCATTCAGACCGCCGTGTTCACTGCGAAGCATTTCCTGAATCTGTTCATCGGAAAGTCCGGAAACTTCATCAGCCATCCAATCCGTGAGCTTTATCAGCATTTTCTTCGCTTTTTCGCTGTCGGCATACCAATAAGCATCGCGCAAACCTGAATATATTTTGTGAATATTATACAAAGGAACCCAGCGGTCATTCAGACCGAAAGTTGCGGCACGAATGTTTCCATCGGCAATTTCTTTCCAGATTTTTTTACCGTTCGGAACACCTGAAAGATAGCCGTTCTCTGAAATGTTATGGCAACGTTCCAATTCATCAATCATATAATCCAGACGCTGTTTAACTTTTGGGTCGCCTGTGGAAGCATACATCAACGCCAAAGCGGAAACGTAATGACCACCAATATGACCATCCAGTCCTGTATTTTCCCAATTGAGATAGTTTTCTTTTTTGGGTTTCAATCCTGCCTCTTTTAAATAAGGTGCAAGAAGCCGGTCTGCATCCATCGACAGGATATATTTCTCATCCGTCTGCATCGCTTTGCTGAAAACACTTTCGGACAAATGAACCTTGTTGAGCGGAAAGTAGCTAACATTTTTCTTTGCCTGCCCAAAAGCAAGCGAAGTAAAGCCTAAAAATAATATCAGTGATTTTTTATTCATTAATAAATGTTATTTCTACATTTCTAAAATAGCGGAAAGTATTCAGATATAAAAGAATTTTAAAATTGCTCGGGATTAAATCTGATTTAGAGTTTCAAAAAAAATGAGATAAAAGACATACCTTATCATAAAAAAAAAGATAATCCAAATTATAGGTTATCAACCTTCTATATTCAAAACACTGTGACCAAAATAATTACGATTCGTTTGAAAAAGAGTTTTGTTTTTCGATTCACTGCCTTATCGTAATTGGTGATTATTTGACATTAGCCAAAAATTTAATTGAATTGATAAATTTTAACATTAATTTAACATTTTATTGATATTAGATTCATATCATTTGCAGAAGAATTAGCAAAAAATGCATTGATTTCTTTCCCGAAAAAGCTCGGTGTGACACGATATTTTAGATAATTGAATTTTAAATGAGAATATAAAGTGTTATAATTACATTTAATGAACGGAAATCATTTAATCTTGCAACAAAAATATTAACTTTGCACAAAATCATTTTTGATGGAAGAGAATTATCCTAAACATTTTGTCGCAGTAGACTGTATTATTTTCGGTTTTGATGGAGAAAATCTTAAAATTCTCCTGATCAAAAGAAATTTTGAACCCAATAAAGGAGATTGGTCACTGATGGGTGGATTTATTAATGAACAGGAAAGTTCAGACCAAGCGGCCGATCGTATTCTGAATGCGCTGACTGGTCTGGAAAACATCTATCTCGAACAATTGAATACCTACACCGCCGTTGACCGCGATCCGAGTGCAAGAATTATGTCGATTTCGCATTACGCATTGATTAACATTCAGGATTCAATTCAAATTAATGAGAAATACAGCGCCAAATGGTTTGATTTAAAAGGTCATCCCGATTTGATTTTTGATCACAATGCAATGGTAAAAGATGCTGTCCTGAGACTGAGAAGAAGAGCAACCACACGACCGATAGGCTTTGAACTGCTTCCTGAAAAATTCACAATGAAAGATCTTCAGAATCTTTACGAAGCAATTTTTGATGAAAAATATGACAAGCGTAATTTTACCAGTAAAATCAATGCACTGGATGTCTTGGTAAATACGAACGAGAAAGATATGAGCTCTTCTAAAAAAGGTTCTTTTTTGTATCGTTTCGATGAAGCAAAATATCAGAAGAAGTTGGCAGAAGGATTTATGTTTAAAATATAAAAAAATAGGATGTCAATAATGACATCCTATTTTTTTTAAGTATTTTCAGATTACCAGAATCTCACATAAAGTGCGGTCAATAGAAGCAATGTCACTACGATCAACACCAAAGTTCTGTTATCAACTTTAAACATTGTTGTGTCAATCGCAAAAACTTTCGGATTCACTTTCGGACCCGCCAAACTTATCATTACCATTACAGCAACCGTGATAAAGAATGACCATCCCATATTAATCAGGAACGGAATTTCCGTAATGGTGTGAACCACGCCGTTCTCTAATTTTTCATACGTGAAAGCGGTGTATAACAAGGTTTCTTTCCCGAAAATATCTACTGCAAAACTGTTGAAGAAAATCGCAAGTAAAAACCCAAGAAGAACACCGACTAAAGCTGCAGTTCCCGTAGTTCTCTTCCAGAACATTCCCAAAAGGAACATCGCAAAAACTCCCGGACTGATAAATCCTGTATATTTCTGGATGAATGTAAATCCGCCTTCTCCTCCGATTCCTAAAACATCCGTCCACGTAAACGCCAAAGCTACAAACATCGCCACGATAATTGCCCAACGTCCTGTTCTTACCATTTGGATTTCTGTCGCATCCGCTTTCAAATATTTTTTATAAATATCTAAAGTGAAAATTGTGGAAATACTGTTTACTTTACCTGCTAATGACGCTACAATTGCGGCTGTTAGTGCTGCAACCGCAAGACCTTTTAATCCTGACGGTAAAAACCCTAAAATAGCTGAATACGCGCCATCTTTTACCCCGTTGAAACCAGGCAAATGGCCTTTTGTATATAAAACATACGCTGCAATTCCCGGAAGCATTACGATAATTGGCATAAATAATTTCAGAAATCCTGCGAATAAAATTCCGGTTCTTGCTGTTTTCAAATCAGCTCCCAAAGCACGTTGCGTGATGTACTGGTTGCATCCCCAATAGTTTAAGTTTACAATCCACTGACCTGCAAAATACATTGCCAATCCTGGTAAAACTACATATTTCTGAACACTCAGATTTTCCGGCATTGCCAAAGTTGTGGTAGTTGTCGTTGGCTTATCAAGCATTAATTTGAAATGTTGTGGTGCTTCGTTCATCAAAGTTTGAAAACCTGCAAAAGCATTTCCTACAGCAGCTCCGTTGATTCTCTGGTCAACAATTTGAAGTGCCATATAAACCGTGGCAAAACCTCCGATAATCAAAACAGCTACCTGAATAACGTCGGTATATCCGATTACTTTCATTCCGCCTAAACCTATCAGTAAAGCCATAAGAAGCAATCCAATCATTATAATATGAAGATTATCTCCGCCCAACAATGTATCAATTGCCAAAGCTCCTAAATAAAGAATCGAAGTAAGGTTTACAATTACATACAGAAACAGCCAGAAAACAGCCATTATCAGTGAAACCGATTTGTTGTAACGGGTTTCAAGAAATTGGGGCATCGTATAAATCTTATTCTTGAGGTAAATTGGAATGAACCAAACCGCAATGATTATCAATGCAATCGCAGCAATCCATTCGTAGGCTGCAACAGCAATTCCTACGAAAAAGCCTTCCCCACTCATCCCGATAAACTGTTCGGCCGAAATATTGGACGCAATTAAACTTGCTCCGATCGCCCACCAAGTGAGTGAACCTTCGGCAAGAAAATAATCCTTACTGCCTGTAGATGTGGATTTTTTTCTGTTATAAATCCAGATTCCGTAACCGGTTACCACTACAAAATAGACCAGAAATATGACGATATCAA
Source organism: Chryseobacterium formosense (assembly GCF_900116415.1). Classification (GTDB taxonomy): domain Bacteria; phylum Bacteroidota; class Bacteroidia; order Flavobacteriales; family Weeksellaceae; genus Chryseobacterium; species Chryseobacterium formosense. The sequence goes on from NZ_FPAP01000003.1 coordinate 104,343, forward strand.
TAGTTGCTAAGTTTCCCATATTTTATTTTTTAACTGAGAATTTATAAATTGTTTTTGACTGGTATTTCTGACCCGGCTTCAATTCAGTTGAAGGGAAAGAAGCCTGATTCGGAGAATCCGGGAAATGCTGGGTTTCAAGACAAAAACCTGTTCTGAATTCATTTTTCCCACCAGTTTTGGTATCGAATTTACCGTCCAAGAAATTTCCGGAATAGAACTGAACACCCGGTTCGTCTGTCAGAACTTCCATCACTCTACCCGATTCAGGATGATACACTTTCGCGATGCTTTTCATTCCGCTTCCATTCAGAATCCAGTTGTGGTCGTAGCCTTTTCCTTTTTTAAGTTGGTCGTCATCTGCGTTGATATCTTTTCCGATTGGTTTTGAAAGGGTGAAGTCAAACGGACTTCCTTTTACAGCTTTCTGTTCACCAGTTGGAATCAAGGTTTCATTTACAGGTAAGAATTTATCTGCATTGATTTGCAATTCGTGGTCGGTAATCGTTTTTGAGAAATTCCCTGAAAGATTGAAATACGAATGTTGGGTAAGATTGATAACCGTTGCTTTGTCTGTCGTTGCTTCGTAAGAGATTTCTAAGGCATCTTCATTTGTCAAAGTATACAAAACAGTTGTGGTTAATTTTCCTGGATAACCTTCTTCGCCATCTTCACTTGTGTAAGTCAGTTTCAACGTCGGGAATTTAGCATCTTTTACAGTTTCAATATTCCAGAATTTGGTATGAAAACCTTCTTTTCCACCGTGAAGACTGTTGGGTCCGTCGTTTTTATCGATCTCATAAGTTTTACCTTCCAAAGTGAATTTGGCATTGGCAATCCTGTTCCCGTAACGACCAATCAACGCTCCGAAATAATATGGATTTCCGTTGAAATAATCTTCAGGTTTTGTAAAGCCTAAAACAATATCTTCATATTTTCCGTTTTTATCAGGAGCCGTTAATGAAGTTATGATTCCACCAAAATTGATGACTTCCACCTTCATTCCGTTTTTATTCGTTAAGGTATATTTTTTGATGGAATCGCCTTTCGCTGTCACTCCGTAATCTGAAACCTGTATGTTTTCCATATTCTCTTTTTGAGTCTGATTATTATTTTCTTTTTTATTGCACCCGAAAATACATAAAAGCGCAATAATAATCAGGTTATAAGTTATTTTTTTCATAGTCTGAATGATTTTGCAAGATTAACGATAATAAATTTCATTCCAGCGAAGGGTATTCTTAAAATCACGGATTTTTGTGTCTTCATCGATAACAAGAGATTCAATTCCTGCAATTTCTGCAAAATCTTCCAGCTGCTCTGCACTGATGTTTTCACTGTAACACGTGTGATGCGCTCCACCAGCCAAAATCCAGGCTTCAGCAGCCGTGTACAAATCAGGAAGCGGCTTCCAAAGAACTCTTGCCACAGGAAGTTTTGGTAATTCTTCCGTAATTTCCAATGCTTTTGTTTTGTTGATTAAAAGCCTGAAATGATTTCCAAAATCCATTAAAGCGGCATTTAATGAATCAATATTTCCTCTCGAATTGAAAACCAAACGAACCGGGTCAGCTTTTCCACCTATTCCCAACGGATGGATCTCACAAGATGGTTTATCAACCGCCAAAACAGGGTCAACTTCCAGCATATGAGAGCCTAGAACCGAAGGATTTGAAGGATTTAAATGATAGGTATAATCTTCCATAAAGGCATTTCCGCCTTCCAGACCTTGTCCCATCGTTTTCATTGCACGAACTAATGCTGCTGTTTTCCAGTCGCCTTCTCCTGCAAAACCGTAACCTTTTTCCATTAATCTTTGAACGGCAATTCCCGGAAGTTGCTCCAATCCGTGAAGGTCTTCAAAAGTATCTGAGAAGCCTTTGAAATTTCCGCCTTTCAGGAATTTTTCTAAACCTAATTCTATTCTTGCTGCCGCTTCAAGAGATTTTCTGTTGCTTCCGCCTGAAAGAAGAGATTCAGCCATTTTGTAAGACGCTTCATACTCTTCAATCAAAGTTTTGATTTCGCCATCGCCAATGGAATTGACAACACTTACCAAATCCCCTATTCCCCAAGTATTTACTGAAAATCCAAATTTGGTTTCTGCTTCTACTTTGTCACCATCGGTTACGGCAACATATCTCATATTGTCCCCAAAACGAGCGAATTTTGCGCCTTGCCAATCATCCCAGCCTGCTGCAACACGACTCCATTCTCCGATTTGTTTCTGAACTCTTTCGTCAGCCCAATGTCCGACAACTACTTTTCTGTTTTTGCGAAGTCGGCTCACCATAAAACCGAATTCCCGGTCGCCGTGAGCCGCCTGATTCAGGTTCATAAAATCCATATCCATCGTAGACCACGGAATATCCTGATTGAACTGCGTATGAAGATGCAACATTGGTTTTTGCAAAGCGGTTAGTCCGCGAATCCACATTTTTGCAGGTGAAAACGTATGCATCCAGGTTACAATTCCGATACAATCTTTGGCAAAATTGGCTGCTGTAAGGGTTTCAAAAATTTCTTCCGTAGTTTTTACGGTTGGTTTTAAAACGACTTTTACCGGAATGGATGATGAAGCATTGAGTGCTTCCACGATTCTTGCTGAATGTTCCGCAACCTGAGCTAAAGTTTCAGGCCCATATAAATGCTGGCTTCCGGTGATGAACCAGATTTCTTTTGTATTGAGAGGTGTTAACATATTTTTTAGTTGATGGTTGATGGTTTTTACTTTTGCGTTGTCATTCCGAGGGACGAGGAATCTCTATTGATTATATTTAATTAAGATTCTTCACTACACTACGTTTCGTTCAGAATGACAAATCTTATTTTAATTATTGTCCGTAATAGGCATTTTTGCCGTGTTTTCGTTCGTAATGTTTTTTGATGAGCGAATCTTTCAGGCGTGGTGCATTTGGGTTGATTTGTCTTGTGCGATACGCCATTTCTGCAATAGTTTCGAGAACTTTGCTATTGTAAACAGCTTTGTCTGCATTTTTACCCCAGGTGAACGGTCCGTGATTTCCGATGAGTACCATTTCCACTTCTTCGTAAGACAGTTCTTTTTCTCTAAAACAGTCCAAAATCTGGATTCCGGTGTTATACTCGTAATTTCCTTCTATTAAATCATCACGCATCGGCGGTGCGCAGGGAATATCTGTCGTCAGGTGGTCTGCGTGCGTAGTTCCGAAAATCGGAATATCCATTTGAGCCTGCGCCCAAGCGACCGAATAAATGGCGTGCGTATGTGAGATTCCGCCAATATTTTCCCAGTTTTTGTAAAGGTAAGCGTGGGTTTTGGTGTCGGATGACGGTTTTAGATTTCCTTCGACTACGTTAGCATCGTAATCTAAAATCACAATGTCTTCTGGTTTTAAAAGTTCGTAGGGAACGCCGCTCGGTTTGATGGCAAAGATTCCTTTTTCACGGTCAACCGCACTTACGTTCCCGAATGTGTAAACGACAAGCTTCAAGGCATCCAACTGCATATTGGCTTCGTAACATTCTCTCTGGAGTTCTTTATAGATGCTCATTTTTTTATTTTTTAAAGTTGCCTTTGTCATTCCATAGGAATCTCTACAAAATTTGCTTAGATTCCTACGGAATGACAAAATTGTGTTTTTATATTAATCGTTGTTTTATGTTGAATCTGCAGCCCGGCTTGAGCGGAAATCCTTTTTTGTATTGGCAAAAGCGTTGGCAAAAAAGATTGGGAGCGGAAGACGGATAAAGCTGCCATAAAAATTTTAATCGTTAATTTTTGTACTATAATCTATTTAACAGGTCGCCTCTACGAGGCTTGGTGTGTATGGACAATTATATTTGGCTATTAACACTGCGCTACTACGGAGCTATCAAATCCTGGTTAAAATTTCTATCAACTATAAACTGTCAACTTTCGACTTCTTTTTCGATTTGATATTGTTTTCCGTGAAGTCGGCTAGAATTTGATATTGACTCATTAATTCTGCATATTTTTCTACGTGTTCTGCCTGCGGGAAGTATTCGGCTTCGAAATCGGAACCCATTTTCTGACTTGCTTCCTGAACATTCGGATAAATTCCGGCTGAAACTGCGGCATAAACCGCTGCTCCTAAAGCCGGAGCCTGGTCTGACGCTGCCACCACAATCGGCATATTCAGGACATTTGCCAAAGTCTGCATAATGAAAGGTGATTTTCTGGCAACGCCGCCGATTCCAATGACCTTTTCGATTTTCACGCCTTCTTCTTCGAAACGGTCAACAATTTTCTTGGAGCCGAAACAAATAGCATTCACCAATGCTTTGAAAATGTGTGGTGCTTTCGTTCCGAGTGACAGGTTGCTGATAGCAGCTTTCAGCTCTTGATTCGCATCGGGCGTTCTTCGTCCGTTAATCCAATCCAACGCAATAGGAACGGCTTCGGAAAGAGGAATTTTTTCTGCTTCCAAAGTGAGATTTCGGATGAGATTGTTTTCTATTTCTTCTTTTAAAAGTTGTTTTTGATGTTCATCGATGACATTTGAATTCATTAAAATGTTTTGGGTTGGCCACATCAAAATATCTTTGTACCAAGCCAACAAATCACCAAACGCCGACTGACCTGCCTCCAGACCAATCAATCCCGGAATAACCGAACCATCTACCTGTCCGCAGATTCCTTTCACGCTTTTATCTCCGATAATATCGTTGGGTGCAACCATAATATCGCAGGTAGAAGTTCCCATAATTCGGATGAGCGTGTTCTCCTCCACTTTTGCACCAACTGCTCCGGAATGTGCGTCGAAAGTTCCAACTGCAATCACCGTATTTGTCGTTAATCCTAATTTTGCCGCCCATTCTTGATTCAAATTTCCTGCAATTTCGTCTGAAGTATATGTTTTGTCGTACAGCCTGTCACGAAGTTCAGCTAACGACGGGTCTAACTGACTGAGAAAGTGTTTAGAAGGAAGTCCACCCCACGATTCGTGCCACATTGCTTTGTGACCTGCGGCGCAACGGCTTCTTTTAAATGTCGCTAAATCCTGATTGTCGGAAAGTAGAAACGTGATATAATCGCAATGCTCCATCCAGCTGTACGCCGCATTTTTTACATTTTCATCAACTCTGTTGATGTGAAGAATTTTTGCCCAAAACCATTCGGAAGAATAGATTCCGCCTTCAAATTTGGTGTAATCTTCGCCGCCCCAGTTTCTCGCTAAATTGTTGATTTCTTCGGCTTCATCAATTGAAGTATGGTCTTTCCACAACACCATCATTGCATTTGGATTTTGTTCGAAGCCAGGCGTTAAAGCCAATGCAATTCCTTCTTTATTTACAGGAAGCGGTGACGAACCTGTGGTATCAATACAAATGCTGACAATACTTTCAGGGGCTACTCCACTTTCTTTTACGACATCGGAAATGGTTTTTTCCAAGCCTTCGATATGATCTAAAGGATGCTGACGAAATTGATTTTGTTCAGGCTGACAAAATTTTCCTTCTTTCCATCTTTGGTAATAGCTTACGGATGTTGCAAGCTCGGCTCCGTTTTCTGTATCAATCAGGACTGCACGAACGGAATCTGTTCCATAATCTAATCCGATAACATATTTCTTCATTGTTGCGATGAATTAAATTTTATTAATTTTTATTTTGGTAGACCCTTTACTTCGGCAGGCTCAGCACAAGCTTGGCTCAGGGTGACATCTCTAATACTAAATCTTAAGCTTTAGTTTAATGTAATAGACTCAAAAGAATCATATTTAATTAAGCTTTAACAAATCGTTGCATTTATATTTAAGAGAATAAAACAAATATAAATTTTTATTTTAAATAAATGTAAATATTACACTTAATTTTAATTTTTCTTTTATTGATGGTATTTAACAGTTATTTTATCTTTAAAACAACGAAAGAATTGACTGGGATTTGAACAGAAAATTTCCCTTTTTTAATCACAGAATTCTCTTCAAGAGGTTTTATGTTTTCTGTTTGAAAATTATTTTCACTCGAAAGTTGAGAAGCTGTCAAGGTTGTTTTGGTTAATTTGCTTCCTAATTTTATGTTTTTTGGATTGATTTCAATTGACTTTTCCTGAGAATCTGTATTAACTATTTTGATGATTACTTCATTATTTTTACCATCTTTCACTGCGGATGCAAAGAGTTGATTTTGACCTTTTACAGCATTTCCGTTTTCATAAATTTTAATTAAATCGGTTCCTTTATTATTTGAAAATAATTTCTGAACGTAATAATTGGGTGTTGCATACGACTGAAGATTATTAAACCAAATTAAATCCGGTGTCCATTGCCAACCGTCTGCGTGGGCAAAAAGCGGAGCATAAGAAGTCATCGTGACAACATCGGCATTTCTTTCAAGCCCTGTCATAAAAGCGGCTTCTGAAAGTGCGGTCTGCCAATTGTTTTTATTATCTGGTTTCACTACACCCACTGATTGAGCTGCATATTCTCCGGCAAACACTTTTGGTCCGGAACGGTCATAAGCATCATATCTTCCGGCATTTTTCGTAAACCACTCTGGTGAATTGTAATAATGCTCATCCACAATCTGTGCATTGAGTTTTTTGAGTTCTTTCCAGCCATATTCAAAGAATTCTCCGTCGGGCGACGGTCCGCTTCCTGAAATGATTTGAATGTCCGGATATTTGCCGTGAATGGCTTTTTCAAAAATTTTATAACGCTCTATATAATCTTCTCCCCACTGCTCGTTTCCAACGCCGATATACTTCATATTGAATGGTTTTGGATGTCCCATTTCAGCACGGATTTTCCCCCATTTCGTACTTTCGTTTCCATTGGCAAATTCGATTAAATCCAATGCATCCTGAATATAAGGATTTAATTCCTCCAAATGAACCAATTCGGCTGTGTTGAACTGGCACGCCATTCCGCAACTTAGAATCGGTAACGGTTCTGCTCCCAAATCTTCAGAAAGCTGGAAATATTCGTAAAAACCTAATCCGAATGACTGATAATAATCGGGAGTGAGACGATGCGCAAATCCGGAACTCCATTTATTAATGAGATATTCTCTGTTGGCGACATTTCCTAAAGTTTTTTTCCATTGATACCTTTCGGCAAGTGTTCTGCCTTCGACAATACAACCTCCGGGGAAACGCAAAAATCCGGGTTGCAAATCGTATAATTTTTGAACCAAATCTTTTCGCAAACCGCCTTTTCGTCCCTTCCACGTGTCTTGCGGAAAGAGGGAAATCATATCCATATTGACGACACCGTTTCCTGTGAAGGTGATTTGAAGTTTCGCTTTTTCAACCGTTTTTGAAGTTGAAAAAACAGCAGTATATTTTTGCCAGCCTTTTCCTTTGATAAGTACAGGAACTGTGGAAATTACCGCTCCATTTTCATCAATCAGACTTGCGTTGACCGCAGAAATATTTCCTGATACTTTTTCTAAATCGAAGCTAAAATCATATCTGGAATTCTGATGAAGTCCGATTCCTCTGAAACCTTCATTCTCCAAAATATAATTTTTATCATTGTAAACAGTTATTCTTGCGTAGTTTTTATTAGTTTTGGAATCATCAGAATAAATCGTCAGAAAACCGGAATCCAAATTCGGAGAAAGGGTTTTCGTGTTTTGTTGTTTCCAGCCCGTTAACGGTTCGTCAAATTCAAAACTCCGGTTTTTGATAAGTTCGGCATAAATTCCGCCATCGGCCGCAAAATTGATGTCTTCAAAGAAGATTCCGTACATCGTTGGCTGGATTTTGATGTTGGTAGGACTTCCATCCAAATCTAAACTAAACTTTGAGTTTTGTGCTGATGAAAATGCAACGCAGGTTGAGAGAAGAAGGGTGAAAATTTTATTTTTTGTTTTCATTGATACTATTTTTTGATTGTTCAAACAGACACTTCGACTACGCTCAGTGTGACATCTCTAATACTAAAGGTTTAATAGAGCGTGTCAGTCTATAATTATTTGACTTTCAACTGAACACTTTTCAATCCTGAATTTTCGGAAGTTCCGCCGTAGAAAATGGTATAATCTCCGGGTTTTGAAACCAAATCATCGGCTTTTTCATTATAAAATTTGAATGATTCATTGGAAATTGTGAGTTGGATATTTTTTGTTTCTTTAGAATTAATCAAAACTCTTTCAAAAGCCCTTAAAGTCTTTACAGGAGCCAAAGCATCATTATTTCTTTTCACATAAACCTGAACAACTTCTTCACCGTCTCTTTCTGAAATGTTGGTAACCGGAATCGTTATCATAATATTTTCATTAGAACTGGTGGTGTTTTTATTCAATTTTGCATCTCCATAATTAAATTTTGAATAACTCAAACCGTGCCCAAAGGGGTACAAAGGTTTTTCCGTCATATAACGGTAGGTTCTTCCCTGCATATCGTAGTTTTCAAAACCTTGATTCTTACTGGTTTTGGAAAGTGCATTGTCTAATTGCTCCAGATTTTTATAGAAAGTGATTGGCAATCTTCCGGAAGGATTATAGTCTCCCGCCAAAACATCTGCAACCGCAGTTCCGCTGGATTGTCCGCCGTACCAAGCATTCAGCAAAGCATCATAATTTTTTTCGTCCTGCTCCAAACCGAGAGAACTTCCTGTACACAGCACAAAAACCACAGGTTTTCCGGTTTTTCTTAATTCCGCTAATAATTCACGCTGAACTTTCGGAAGTTCTATTGAAGTTTTATCACCACCTTTGAAACCTTCGGCATTCACCAACATTTCTTCGCCTTCCAAACTTGGGGAAAGTCCGCCTGCAAAGATAATGACGTCGGCATCTTTTACTTTTTCTTTTACTGAAGCGAAATTTACAGGGTCTTTTCTATACACTTCAAAAGCAATGCTAACATATTTCCCTTTTTGGGAATGGCGAAGTTCAACTTGATACTCTTTCCCTTTCTCCATTTTTACAGGAAATTCCGAAGGATGTCTTGCATCAGGACCTTTTCTGGTGGCAATTTCTTTTCCGTCAACAAAAAGTGTGTAAATATCTGATGTTGCGACAGAAAATATAACTTCGCCGGAATAACTGCTTTTAAAAATACCTGATATTCTTGCCGAAGTATTTTCTCTGGCAACTCCCGGTGCAAGCTGTGTTCCGCCAAAACTGTTGTAGGTAATTCCTGTTTTGTTAACAGAAATATTGATAGGATTTCCTTTGAATTCATTATTATTAAAAAACTCTACCTTCATTCCTTTTTCGCCGTTTTTCTGGCTCATGAAATTCTGATAAAGTGAAGCTCTGGACGACGGATCTGCCACTTCACTTCCTTTTTCGTAAATGATTTCAGCATTTGGAAATTTGGTTTTAATTCCATCCAAAATCGTTACGGTTGAAGAAGGTGTTCCATTATAATTTCCCAACTGCATAATTCCGTCATCGGCATTGGGACCAACAACAGCAATTTTTTTAATATTTTTATGTAAAGGCAGAACATTTTTTTCATTTTTCATCAGCACAATAGACTTCTGAGCCATTTTCAATGCCTGTTCTTTGTGTTCTTTAGAATCTACAGTAGAATAAGGAATATTGTTCCAGTGAACGGAAGATTTAGGATCAAGCATTCCGAGCTCAAACCAGCCTTTCAGGATTCTGCGCATCGAAATATCGAGGTCTTTTTCTGTTATTAATCCGCTTGCCAGAGATTTATTAAGATTGTTATATGTATCTCCGCATTCCAAATCAGTTGAATGCTTTAATGCGTCTGATGCTGCTGTCTTTTCATCGGGATGTGTTCCGTGGTATTTTTCCTGATAGAAATCTGCCAAAGCCCAACAGTCTGAAACGACCATTCCGTCATACTTCCATTTTCCGCGAAGAATTTCAGTCAATAAAGTATTGTTAGCGCAGCAAGGCTGTCCATCAAAAGCGTTATAGGCGCACATCACTTCTCTTACATTTCCTTCTAAAACCAATGATTTGAAAGCCGGAAGATAAGTTTCATACAAATCTCTTTTGGAAACTTCTGCGTTGTAAGAATGGCGATTCCATTCCGGACCGCTGTGAACGGCAAAATGCTTGGCACAGGCGTGTGTTTTGAAATATTTCGGATCATTTCCCTGTAAACCTTTTACCGCAGCAACGCCTAAAACGGAAGTCAGGTAAGGATCTTCTCCATAAGTTTCTTGACCTCTTCCCCATCTCGGATCTCTGAAAATATTGATATTCGGCGTCCAGAATGTCAGACCTTCGTAACGTCCGGTTTTACTGGCTTCATCGAAAGATTTGTTGTATTTTGCTCTGGCTTCGTCGGAAATCATTTCAAAGGTTTTGAGATGTTCCGGAACGTCCCAGGTTGCTGCTAAACCAATAGCTTGCGGAAAAACAGTCGCTGTTCCAGCTCTTGCAACACCGTGAAGCGCTTCGTTCCACCAACCGTAAGCTGGAATTTCCAAACGTGGAACTGCTTTGGAATTGTCCATCATCATCCCTATTTTTTCTTCTACGGTTAGTAATCCGAGAAGGTTTTCGATTCTTTGTTCAGTGGGAAGTTTTGGATTTTGAAAGGGATATTTGTAGTTCTGTGCATAAGTTGAACAACTGATTACAAATAATAAGGTGAACAGAATTTTATTCATATTGTTGATTTTAAATCCATTATTTTATTCATTTGGTTAAATAAAATCACTGGATGTGGCTTTATAATGTGATAAAGGCAAATATAAGATTCTATTTTTAATAAATGTATAAAATACACTTGTTTTTCATTTTAATATTTCTTTTACTTAATTCACGAAATAATTATTATTAATCTTCCGCACAATCGCATAAGAAAAGCCACCAGAAAAACTGATGGCTTTGAAATTAAATTTTTAATAAATTATTTTTTAATCAACTTACGGGTTACCGTTTGACCGGAATCAGATATTTCAACGAAATAAACTCCAGACGGAAGGTTCGCAATATTAATTTTATTTTTACCTGAAGAAAGTTTCTGCTTTCCAACAATCAAGCTTCCTTTTGCGTCAAATATTGAATAGTTTGCCGTATTTGATTTAAGCTCAACAAAAAATTCATTTTGCGCAGGATTAGGATAAACACTCACCTCATCTTTTATCATTTCATTCTGAGAAACGGCAAGCGTAGCAAAATTCAATGGAAGAAAAGTGCTTGTGTAAGTATTTTCTTCAGTAATATATCCCTGGAAAGGATTAATAAAAGGTTCGTTCCCGGAAGTTACTTTATAGAATCCCGTAACTCCGTTTTCTGTCTTAAGCACGTAAGCTCCGGCAGGAACTTTTATCGTATAGTATACTCCGTTTACCTGATTTACAGTTATTGCTTTTGGAGTTGATACATTACCTGAACCGACAAAACTAATGTTTCCCGTTGCATTAACGAGTACAGGTGTATTTGCAGGAATGATACCATTGGTAATTTGTGTGGATGCTACCCCCGTTGCAGACGGAATCATGGTATATGCGGTAACTCCCGACGGAATACTTGCCTCAAAAGGCAGTAATACAACACCATAATCACTGAAATTTCGTGTGTAGGATGCTGCCGTTGCGGTAAAATTAAATGGCACCTGAAAGTCTTTACCCTGATCTGAAAGAGTAAGTGTACTGCAGACATTTCCTGATACCACGTTTGTGTTGTGATTGTTCACAGAACTGTTGACGTAAAATAAACTGTTTAGATTTTGAGAGGTATTGCTCCAGGTTGATGTTGCATTAATTCCGGTTGTATTTCTGAAATCTAATGACGTGTAATAATCATTTTCCAGTGCATCCATAAGATTACTGTCAGTCGATGCGTATGCAGCTTCAAACTTAGATGCTCTTTCGTTTCCTATATTGAAATATACATCGCCAAGCGTTAATGTAAGAATAGAACTGAAATTTCCGCTTCTTAAACCAATAATACCTTTGCATCCAAAAGGCAGAACGGATCTTGATATATCAAATACCAGATTAAAACTACCTGATCCCGGCGTTGGAAACGCTACACTTCCGTAATTGTGATTTCTCAGTGTTCCACTGGCATCAATGTAATACAATGTTGTATTAGAAGAAGTTGGCAAATTGCTTGTTGTATAACTCAAAACGTTAAATACCAGTTTATTATATCGATCATTTAATGCTACGTATCCGTTTGCTGCGGTAGTATTTGAACTGATGAGCGGCGTAGAATTATAAAAAGTAACGGTTTGACCAGATAACTGATGCCCTGTACCAAAAGTCGGATTTGTAGTCGTCTGAGTTTCAATTTTATTGTAGTGCATTTCAGTTCCTGTCATTAAAGAAACAGGCCTGTCTCCACTTTTATTAAAAACAAAAGTCATTACGCTTGACGGGCTTACCGTAATCTGCGGTCTGAAAGTATCGGCAGAAAATGTGAATGGAGCAGAAACCATGTTCGAAGTTTGTGACGTTGTTGTACTGGTTCCTGAATTGGTAAAGAACGGCAAATCTGCCTTCAGGTTATACGAGTTTGAAGATGAGTTAATGACCACCAATGTAATCTGGTTTCCATCCTGTGAAATGTATGATGAACCTTCCAACGCTCCATTGGCTACTTCCCATTTAGCATCAATTCTCCTTTTACCCGTTGTCGTCTTTGCGAACTGCGATAAAATATATCCTCTTTTTGTCATCTCACCTGCTACAGTACCATTTGTACCATCACCCATCATTCCGTAGTATCTTTTTGATGCGTAATGAACCCATGCGTTGATATTACCAAGAATAGCATTATTTACGCTTCTTGCAAAAGTAAAACCGTCAATCGACCAATTAAAGTCTCTTGCAGGCACACTGGTATTGGAATTCCAGTTGATGAGATATTCTGTCTGCCAGATTTGTTTATTATAATTTTGAAATTGCTTGTACACAGACTGCATAGATCCATATTGATGACCTCCATACACTTCAAAATTTGCCATCACTGCAGGACTTAAAAAAGCATTTGCGAAATTATCCGTAAAACCTACACTTTCCGGAGCAATGACATTACAGTTGATCAAATGTCCATAGTCTTTAACGAAAGTAGCAATTTGTGTCGGTGTCCAGATACAACCTTGGTATTGCGCCATCTCATCGGGCTCGTTCTGTATAGAAATATAATCAAGTGTCACTCCGTTGGTTGCCAGATAAGTCACGAAACTATTGAGATGAAGAGCATAATCCTGATAATTTGCAGGTTTCAAATAACCAATCTGCTGTACTCCGTTCGTATCCGTGTACACTGCGTTAACGTGATTATTGGTTTTCCATGCTGCAGGCATTGTCCAAGGGCTTGCAAATACAATCAATCCCATTGATTGTGCCAATTGTGCTGTAGCCAAAACCTGAGGCCAGTTGGAACTATCTTCCGGAATATACAGCCTCAGCATATTGTATCCCGCATCAGTTGCACCAGTTCCCCAAAGTTTCTGAATTTCTGTTGGCGTCATATGATTGTAGGCAAACTGCGGACTGCAGACGAAACCTCCGAATCCTGTAATATTCTGATAAGTAATGTTCTTATCAATCTTTACCTTTGCAGTCTGTGTACTCTGTGCATTAAGATGCCCTGTGAATATGATGCTTGCTATGGCAGCAAGTACTAAATTGACGATTTTTCTCATAATAATAATTTGATTTTAAGTGTGACATAAATTTTAATTTAACTCAATATGTTATTATTGTTTTTTTGAAATAAAATGTGTGGAAAATTGATTATTTTCCTGAATAATCGCTTTCCGGTGCTCCCAAATAACTTGGCTTAAGTCCTCCTGTATTGATTAAAATCTTTTCTAAAACAATTCCCGGTTCTAAAACTCTGAAACGTAAAGTATGTTTTCCCGGTTGAGAAATTTGATGCTTGGTAATTGATTTAATGATATGTTCCGACTGCCATCTTCCCAATTCGCCTTTGTAATGGCCATTGAAATTAACAGTTTGCGGAGTTCCGTCGTCAAAAGAAATTTCGCAGCGCAATCCTTTGTTGTGATTATAATTTAAAGTGGGAGCTAAAAGAAGCTGAACTTCAAATTCTCCTTTGGATTCGAAATTAATATCGTATTCCAGATAAATATTTTCATCAGTTTTTGGATAAGCATTCTGTGGAAATGTGCTAATTCCAGATTTTGTCTTTCCGAAATCAGGAATCATTTCCCAATGAATTCGGTCAGAATTATTCATTCTTGCAAAATTTTCCGCTTCAATTGAAACATACCCATTTTTCTCCTGAAATACTTTCTCTTTCGGCACATTTGTTTCCGAAACATACGTGACTTCAGGCATTACATTTACTTTTCCGTCAAACCAGGCTTTGTATCCTATCTTCATCTGGTCCATCATATGCGTCCATTTTCCGTTGGCAATTACATTGTTATATTTATTGTCGAGATACGTATTTCTTTCAAAACACTCCTTCACTTTCTCTGCATAATAATTAGCCTGAATGTCATTTTTGGCTGCCAGTTCTTTGTTTTTAGCAACTGCATAATACATTTCATACAAATTACTGCACGCATCAATCGGATAAAGAACCAACTGATAGTATGCATCCTGATATTCAGTAGGAATCTTTTCTTTCAAACGTAATGCATCTACTGCCAAAGCTCTATAATCATTCAAAACCGTTTCAAATTCATTATAATTTTCCAGACTGAATGTTTTGCTATCCAACGTTTCCGGTGTTACTCTGCGGTTGTATTTGGCATAAAGGTTAATCATTCTGGCAATTTCTTTTGAATGTTTTTCGCCAAATTGCTGCGCAGACCATTTTTCCGTGTATTCAAAAAGGTTTTTAGAATTAAACTGTTTCGGATTCCAAGCCATCTCCAGAAAGAAACTGATTGGAAATTCCATTGGTTTCAAATCACCAACATTCACGACCCAGACTTTGTCTACTTTATGTTCATAAGAAAGATTCATCTGCTCCCAAACTCTCTGAATCGGACTGATGTTAATCCACTTAGAATTTCTCGGCCCACCTACATAATCGAAGTGATAGTACATTCCGTAACCTCCCTTATGTAAAGGTTTTGAAAGGTCGGGAAGCTTTCTTACATTACCCCAATTGTCATCACAAAACAGCAAAATCACATCATCCGGAACTCTCATTCCTTTGTCATAATAATCCTGAACTTCTTTGTACAAAGCCCAAACCTGAGGTGTTTTCTCTGCTCTTTTTCCTGTCACATTTTGTATAATTTTGCGCTGGTCTTTTACAATATTCTCCAATAAGGAAATATTGGTTCCCTCTCCCATTGCTTCATCGCCATCACCACGCATTCCGACAGTGACCAATTTTTCCCAATTTTTACTTCTTACGATTCCGGCTTTCCAGAAATCCTGCAAGACTTTGGCGTTTTTAGAATAATCCCAAACGTTCGGAAGGTTGTTTTTTTTGATGTATCGGTGCCAGTCTGCCTGTGCCTGAGCCATTGGTTCGTGGTGCGAAGTTCCCATTATAATTCCCATTTCGTTGGCTAATGGTCCGCTCAACGCATCGTCGTCATAGAATGCTTTTCCCCACATTGCAGGCCAGAGGTAATTGGCTTTTGAACGAAGAAGCAATTCAAAAACCTTTTCGTAAAATTTAGAATTGATCCCGCCAAAAGTAGCTCTTGCCCAACCACCAAGCGAAGGTTCTTCATCATTCAGAAAAATTCCACGGTATTCTACAGCAGGTTCTCCATCGGTATAAATTCCTTTTTTGAAGTATAAATTTTCCTTTGCTTCAACCGGAACATCCGCCCAATAATGCCAGGGCGAAACACCAATCTGCTGAGAAACTTCATAAATCCCATAAATCGTCCCTCTTTTGTCACTGCCTGCAATCACAATGGCTTCCGAAACTCCGGGAAACGGATTGCTAATATTTTGGATAATGTATTTTTCGCGTTTTCCGGTTAATGCTTTTACGTCAATCTTTTTTTGTCTGATTAAATCATCAATCACCGATTTTGTTCCTACCGTTCCAATGATGATTAAAGGAGCATTGATTCCGGAAATCTGATTCAAAATCGTTGGTTCCTCACCTGTTACTTTCTGGAAATCGGATTGCAGGTTTTTGACAGCTCTCAATATTCCTGTATCAATATTATTGTTAGTAAATAATGAGATACTGACTGATTTATCTTTCAGGAGAATAGCATCATCGCTTTTTTTTGTTGTGATAAATGGTTCTGTCGCCTGTCCATTTAAACAAGCACCAAACAGCAGTACAAAGAGAAATAGTATCGGTAATCTGTTCATAATCTTTATTTTGATTTAATTGAAACTTTATAGATTCTGAAAACCTATAAGGTTTAGTTTAACATTTATTGGTTGCGAATTGCACGCAGCCCGGCTTGAACGGAGCTCTTTTTGTGAGGAGGTACGACGAGCAAAAAAGCGGGAGTGGAAGACGGATTAAGCTGCCCAAATTATTCCTGTATCAATTCTTCAACACAAATCCCCCATTCGGCTGAATTTCAATTTCAAATTCTCCTTTTTTATTGATAGAAACCGATTTTGTAAAAGTGTTTCCGTTTTTATCATCATTAATAAGCTCCAGATTTTTACCAGCCAACATCGGAAGATAAAGTTTAAGTTTTTTAGAAGTTTTTTCAGCATTTACACCCACAACATACCATTTGTCATTATGTCTTCTCGCAATAACAGAATATTTCCCGGGATAACCGTCGATGAAAACCGTTTCATCCCAAAGCGTGGGAACTTCTTTTATAAAATCCAACTGGAATTTTGGAGCATCGGTAAGGTTATTCGGCATTATTCCAAACATCTGAATCGGATTCTGAAACAAAACTGCTGTCGCCAACTGAAAACCATCTGTGGTATGTCTTTTATTTTTTTCCTTATTGGATTTAGTTAAAAATTTATTGAGAAAAGTTCCGCCAAATTCCATACTTCCCACCGTATTTCTGATGAAAGGATGTAAGGTTGCAAAAAATGCTTCCTGCTTGCGGACATCTTCCGAAAAATAAAGCATTTCCGAGGCTAAAACGGCTTCGCTTCCAGCATAATTCGGATACATTACTTCCCAACCTCTCGGCAAAGTAGCTCCGTGGAAAATAATCATCAGACCAAAATCATTGGCATCCGACAAAATATCTTCGTACAGACGCATTGTTTCCTGTTTGTCTCCTCCAAAAAAATCGACTTTCAGACCTTTTACGCCGGCTTCTTTCAGCCATTTCATTTCTTTTTTTCGCTCTACGGAACTGCTCATTTTGTTTCTTGGTCCCATTGGCGCATCATTGGCGGCTCCGTTGGAATTATACCAAAGCATTACGCCCACATTTTTAGATTTGGCGTATTGAACGAGTTCTTTCATCCTGTCTTTTCCAATGTTTTTATCCCAAAGCGCATCTATCAAAATGAATTCATAACCAAGTTTTGATGCCAAATCAATAAATTTGGTCTGGTCGTCATAATTCATACTGTTGTCCTGCCATAGAATCCAGCTCCAGGTAGATTTTCCGAATTGATATCTCTGCGAAGGTTCATAAAGAGGTTCTACAACATCAAATGGAATGGTCGTTTCAACTGTCGGTTTCAAAGAATCTCCAATCGTAATCGTTCTCCACGGAGTTTTTCCGGGCAAAGAAAGTGCTGCTCCTGAACTTCCGAAACCGTTGTTTTCCGCCATATTCGGATAGGCAACCTGATAAAGATTTTTATCTGAAGTGGTGTTGAGATGAGAAGCACAATACAAACTACTAACTCCAGTTTCTGAAAGCAAAACCCAGCCCTCGTTTCCGATATGAAAAAGTCCAGGGAAAACGTAACCATAATCAGCTTTCGTTCCTAAATCTGCATCGGCTTTGTACCCGCTTTCGTAGCTTGGCGCTGTGCGTGCAAAACCGGTCATCGGTTTCATCATTGGCGAAAGAAATGTTGTCGTCTGTGGCGGAAATCGATATCCCGTAACTTCTGATTGCACAACAACACTGAAACGGTCTTTCATTGGCGGAATTTCATATCTAAAAGCAATATTGTTGTCACTTACCTGAAACTCAATTCCAATATTGAATTGGTCTTGATTGGTAAAACTGACAGTCAATGTATTGGCTTTGTACTCAACTTCGGATTTTTTGATTTTTTCGTTGCTGTATTTTTTGGAAACGAAATCCTTTTTACTGTTGATGAATTTTAAATTTTTAGAAAAATCTGATTCATTGGTTATCAATCCCAAAGGAGATTTTTCGAGCATCATTTTTCCCTGAAAATTCAAAGAATATAATGCTTTTCCGTCTTCTGAAAATACATTCAGTTTCAGTTTTCCGTCCGGACTTGAAACTTCGGCAACCTGTGCTTTAACCTTTGATAAAAAACAAAAGCTGATGAATATTATAAATAAAAGTGTAAATTTTTTCATTTTAAATTATTTTGAAAACATCCAATAATCGAAAAACATAATGTCTTTTTCTGCTTTGCCATTAAATACGAAATACAGATTATGAACGCCTGTAATTTTATTGGACAAATTGATTTTAACCGTTTCAAAACGGTCATCTCCACCAGTCATCGGAACTTTTATAGTTCCGACAATCGGTCCATCCAAACTGTCTAAATGAACATCCATCGTAACACCGCTATTATGCGTAGTTCCTACTCTTGCAGAAAAAGTTGTTGCGCTATCTTTTCCAAAATCAACATTTTTTACACTTGTGTAAGCACCGTTTTTCTTTGCTTTAATGAAAACTCCGGCGACTTTGTTCTGATAAGACTTGATATTTTCCGACCACGAAATCATTTCCGCCTGATTGAATGCGTAAGGGTTGACAGCTGCAATAGCTTTGGAAATTCCATTGGTCATTTTGAAAGGCGAAATAGAACCATCTTTATTAAATTCTAATTCCTGCACACTTACCGACCTTGTAAATCCGCTTCCGCCTGGTAATGCACCGTTGTGATAGAAGAAATAAGTTTTCCCTCTGAAATCAATCACGCCGGGATGATTGGTAAAAGATTTTCCTTCCGCAGGCATTATGATTCCGCCATATTTCCACGGACCTTGCGGACTTTTGCTGGTGGAATAGCCTATAAACTCGGGCAACGGACCGCCCGGCCAAAAAAGATAATATAAATTTTTACGTTTGTAAAGCCACGGACCTTCTTCATATTTTGTGGGTCTTTCCGGATTGCCCTCTCTTTTTCCGAAAGATTCTTCGGTCATCGGAACTTCAACAATTTCACCGGAATAGGAAATCATATCTTCATTTAGTTTTACGGATTTAAGTTTAGGATTTCCCCAATAGAGATACGCTTGACCATCATCATCAATAAAAACCGTCGGGTCGATATCTCCCCATTCGCTCTGAACAAGCGGTTTTCCCAGCGGGTCGTGAAACGGACCAAACGGACTGTCGGCAACCGCAACTCCAATTGCACCTTTGTTATTGGTTTTCGAAATCATTGGGACATACATAAAGAATTTACCGTTCCTTTCGATGCACTGTGCTGCCCACGCATCACGTTTTGCCCAATCGAAATCATTGTAGGAAAGAATCACGCCGTGGTCTGTCCAGTTGACCATATCATTGGTGGAAAACAGCTTCCAATTGTTCATTGTAAACCACGTAGAATCGTCTTCGTCGTGACTGGTGTAAACATACAAACGATCGTTGAAAACCATCGGCGCCGGGTCTGCTGTGTAAGCGGTTTGAATGATGGGATTCTGTGCAGACAAAACTCCCGCATATCCTATTAACAGAGTACTTAACGCTGACTTTATTATATTTTTCTTCATTTTTAAATAATTAACATTCAAACATTATTTTTTCTGAAAACTCCAGTAATCGAAATTAAAAAGCTCACGACCTGCCGTGATATTTTTTCCCTGAAAGACAAAATACACATCATGAACGCCTGAAACGGATTCTGAAATTTTGGCTGTCAAAGTTTTCCAGACGTCCCAGTCTCCTGTTCTCGGTACATCAATTTGGGCTAATTTTATTCCTTTAACACTGTCTAAACGGACTTCCAGAATTCCTCCGTCAAGCCCGGAAGCTATTGAAGCTGAAAAAGCAGAAACTCCCTGATTTCCGAAATCTACAGAACGGACTTTTATGAATCCGCCTGTTCTTGTTTCAGTTACATAGACTCCGTTTTTTTTATTTTCAGCGGTTTTGCATTTCTCAGACCAAGCTATCATTTCTGCTTCGTTTCTTTTGTAAGGATTTACCATTGCTATTGGATTTACACCTTCTTTGGTCATTACAATTTTTGGAATACTTCCATCAGAATTATATTTGAATTCTTCAATCGCAGTCGACCTGCCATAGCTTCCGGCACCCGGCAATAATCCTGTATGATAAAACAAGTAGGATTTCCCTTTGAAATCAATGATTCCGCCGTGATTGGTGAAGCTGTTGGTAGGCTGGTCGGTCATTATTTTTCCCTGATATTTCCAGGGACCTGTTGGTGATGAGCTTGTGGAGTAAGACAGACATTCTGTACGTCCTGTCATTCCTGCGTACATCAGATAATATTGTTTATTACGCTTGTAAAACCAAGGTCCTTCCACAAAAACATCTTCAAATTTCTCTTGCTTTTGCAAAACCTCATCACTTTTTCCGGGACGTCTGAGTCCGCCAAATGATTCCACCGACTGCGGAATTTCAGTAATTTTCCCTTCAAATGAAATCATATCTTTATTAAGCTTTACATAAAAAAGATGGCTGTTTCCCCAATAGAGATAGGCTTGTCCGTCTTCATCTATGAAAACCGTCGGGTCGATATTGTCCCAGCTTCCCGTTGTAATCAATGGTTTTCCGAGCGCATCTTTAAATGATCCTGTCGGAGTATCTGAAACGGCAACACCAATTGCCATATCATTATTAACGGTTTGGGCACAGATGTACCAGTAAAATTTGCCGTTTCGCTGTATACATTGTGATGCCCAGGCGCGGTCACGAGCCCAGCTGAAGGATTCTAAGGAAATTGGAACACCGTGGTCTGTCCAGTTGACCATATCTTCGGATGAATGAACCCTCCATTTCGTCATATAATAAAAATCGTATCCCGGAATGTCGTCTCCTGTGTAAACGTACATTTTATCTTTGTACACCATCGGTGCAGGGTCCGGCGAAAAATGGGTCTGGATTATTGGATTCTGAGCAAAAAGACAAATTGCATTCGTTAATATCAATGAGCTTAGTAAAGATTTCAATTTTAAATTATTCATATTCAAATATTTATAATTAATTCTGAATAAATTTATAATAAGCCACACCGTGCGCCGGAATATCCAGTGACAGGCTTTCGTTAGTTGTATTTAATTTTGAAATATCTTTTTGCCTCCATAAATCACGAACGGTTTGTTTTCCAGCTATTCCCAACTTCGAAAAATCTTTATAATTCATCTTCACTTTTTCCCTTCCGAAATTGGTAAAAGCAACTGCTTTTCCTGCGTCTTCCAGCTCTTTGACATAAACTCTGAGCTCTCCGATAGTTTGTAGACACATTCCCTGTTTCCCTAAAACATCCTGATTGACGGCAATTACCTCATCATTCGTTAAAAGATTTAATGTAAAATCATCTAATTTTTCTAAATCACAACCAATAAGCAAAGGCGCTGAAAATATACTCCAAAGGCTGATGTGGAGATATTGCTCGTCCGGTTTCAGACGGCTTTTGTGCGGATTTCCCCAACCTACTTCGCCAACAACTAGCATATCTGCATCGTTCCAATTGCCTGGTTTCGCAAACGGAGCGGTTTTATCCTGAGCCAATGCAATGCCTTTGACGCTTGCCCAAGTATCGGTAATATCATTGGTGGTTCTCCACGACTGCGCATCAACTTTATCGCCCCATTTCCAGACGTCTCCCATCCCGTACTGACAAAGATTATACACAATATCTCTCGGTTGTTGACGAAGCAAATCGCCCATCACCTTAAAAGGTTTCACTCCTTTTTCCGAGTCGCCACCGCCCTGAAAAGCGAGGGAAGGAACTTTGAAAGCGTCGTTTTCCGGCAAGCCATCTATCACGCCGCCATAGCTGCACCAGTCGTATTTTAAATAATCGATGCCCCATTTATTGTAGCTTTCGGCATCCTGTTTTTCGTAGCCGTAACTTCCGACACATCCGCCGCAGGTCCACGGACCGGGAGAAGAATAAATTCCCATCTTTAATCCGTTATGGTGTACATAATCGGCAAGACCTTTCATATCGGGGAATTTTGAGTTGGGAATGATAAATCCTTTTTCATCACGCATTTGGGGATGGTCTTTGGAATCCCGGTTGTATTGCCAGGAATCATCAATGTTGATGTAACTCCAGCCGTGGTCTGCGAGACCGCTTTTAAACAAAGCATCGGCGGCACGTTTTACTTTATCGGCAGACACTTCGAGTCCGAAGCAATTCCAGCTGTTCCAGCCCATCGTAGGTGTGAGGGCAATCTTGTCTCCGCAATTTATTTTTAATTTTTTTGAAGTTTTTCCTTTTGCATTCTGAGCCATTAAGTTGACTTCAAATGTTCCTTTTTTATCAAGTTTCCCTGTGATGATTCCTGTTTGTGAGTCTATTTTTAATCCTTTCGGAAGACCTTTTACCGAGAAAGTCATTGGTCGTTCTCCTGTTGTCGGAATTCTGAACAGAAATGGAGATTCTGGACGAACGCCAAAAACTTTTGCAGAATTGATTTTTGGCGTTGCAGAAGCTTTTGGTGTTAAAATATATTCTTCCGATGAGATTGGATTGAATGTTTTTAAGGTATTCACTCCTGTGGTTTCAAATTTTGCATCAACCCAATTGGCGTGATCGTAATAAGGACCATTGCCACCATCGGTCACCAGCAATTCCAATTGATTAATACCTTTTAATGAAACAGATACAGGTTTTGCCTTATCACCAAGATGCATTAATTCACTGGACCATATTTTTTTATTATCTCCATAAATTTCAAAAGCTACTGCCGGATCCTGCCCTTTAACCTCATCATCGAGTCCTACCAATGCCGTAAACGTCTTTGCTTTCCCATCTAATTTAATCAATAGAGAACTTTCGGCGTGTGTTCCGAAACCTCTTTTGAAAACTTCTCCAGCAATAGTCAATGGTTTTCCGGCTACGGAAGTATTGATGCCGGGAGTTCCGTGACCTTGTGTGGAAACACTGAGATCGAGCTCATCAAGCCAAACTATATTCTGGGCATTCAGGCAATATCCGGTTATGAAAAAACTTAGAATAAAGAGTTTAAATCTGTACATTTTTGAAATTAATTAAGATGATTCATTGCGTTTAAAAAATATAGAGTTGTCCATAACTTCACCTAGGTCTTCGACTCCGCTCAGACTGACATTGTTAAAACATTCCGATAAGCTCAATATGACAACAGCTAATATTAGAAATGTCACACTGAGCGGAGTCGAAGTGTTTGTTTAATTATTTAACTTGCACTAAATTTCCACCAATCAAAGTAGAAAAGCTCTTTGCTTCCTTTGAATACGAAATACAAATCGTGAACGCCTTTAATATTTTTTACAGGAGATTTAATGGTTTTAAAAACGTCCCCTTCCGCCTTTCCGGTTACCTGAATGGTTCCTAATATTGGTCCGTCCACAGCATCGGTATGAATTTCTATACTTCCGCCATTCATAGAAGCAACTGATACTTCCAGGAATTTTGTTCCTTTGGAAAAATCAACGCCCTGAACTTTGAGGTAATCGCCGTTGTTGATAGACGAAACCACCAAACGGTCAGTAATTTTTTTGCCTGTGTCGTAAGGATTATTTCTTTCCCATTCAGTCATTTTTTCTGTTTTCAATCCTTCACTATAAGCAATGGTTTCTGCTTCTACTTTTTCATATGGATTCAGTGTTGCAATTCTTTTCACCCCTTCCGGATTCCAGAATGGCAGTTTTTGAATGGTACCATCGGCATTGTAAGTCAGTTCGCTCACACAGATGGAACGGCGCTCGTAATGCTTGCTTATGGTTTGTTTTCCCAGATTGTAATTGAAACCGAAAACATAAGATTTTCCTTTGTAATCAATGATTCCGGGATGATTTCCGTTGGAGCGTTTGTCGCTGTCCATGATCATTCCCTTATATTCCCACGGACCGGTTGTCGACTTGCCCATCGCATAACCTATTCCTTCGGGACAGCACGTTGAGGCATAAGCCATATAATAATTCCCGTTTCGCTTCCACGCCCACGGACCTTCCTGATAATGGAATGGGTCAGGAGAACCTTTCACTTTGGCAATCGAAGGGTCTTTTACAACTGGGCCATCCACAGAAATCATATCTTTATTGAGTTTTACGTACCATAAATTAGGATTTCCCCAGTACAGATAAGCTTGTCCATCGTTATCAATGAGAACAGTTGGGTCAATATCATCACTTGAATTTTTAACCAAGGGTTTTCCGATTGGGTCTTTGAAAGGACCATACGGACTGTCCGCCACCAAAACACCGATTCCTCTTTGTCCCGGCATCGGGCAATACATATAAAACTTGCCGTTTCTTTCTATGACTTGTGGAGCCCAAGCTCCGTTTTCTGGGTCTGTCCATTTGAAATCTTTTAGAGAAGCCACCACACCGTGGTCTGTCCAATTGACCATATCAGTCGAAGTGTATAGCAGCCAGTCTTTCATTTTAAATCCGAACGCATCATCTTCGTCGTGACTGGTGTACAGAAAAACCGTGTCTTTGTAAACCATTGGTGCAGGATCAGCCGTGAATTTGGTCTGAATGATGGGATTTTGTGCAGACAGAGATAATCCTGTCAGTAGCAATCCTATATTTAAAGTATATTTTAAAACTGTTTTCTTAATCATAATTCATTTTTTGAATTTAATATTTAATGATTTGCTCTGTCCAAGTTGGACCTGTGATGTAAAACATTCCGTCTTTGTAATGTACGGGCTCGATTCCCATTTGCGGACCTGATTCCCAAGGTTCAAAAGTCTGACTGTACGGATACGGTCTTTTTTCGTACATAAAATAATGGCAGGAATTCCAGAGATTTCCGTCCGGACCAATGAATAATGCGTTGTGTCCAGTCTCCTGATAAGGGTCTTCGGTATCAGTGAATTGCAAATTATCATAGCCGTTACTTTTTGCCATTTCAGTTCGATAACCTTTTTTGCGGGTTCCGAAAATCGGTTCAGGGGAAGCGAGTTTCCAAGGCCCCAAAGGTGATTTTGATTTCAACAATCCTACTTCATAACCCCTTGTCCAGGTAGAGAAAAACATAAAATAAGTACCTTCTTTTTTAATCACGAAAGGCCCTTCGATTCCGCCAACCATCCATTCTGGCCAGCCTGGTTGTTTTTTATCTAGAAATTTCTGAATAGGAGTCGTTAACTTTCCGGTCTTCAAATCAATTTTAGCCTGAAAAAGTCCGTTACCACTGCAATAGAGATAAACCTGTCCATCCTCATCTTCGAATAATGTGGCATCGTTGTTATATTGTGGGGTAAGCGGACCATTCAACAGTTTGTATGGACCTGTAACTTTATCAGCTGAAAACAGCCAAATGCTGTGTGTCGCCATTCCTTTCGGGTCTTCTTTGGTTACTTTTCCGCTATTTACAATCAAATAATATTTTCCTTTGATGAAATGAATTTCAGGAGCCCAGAAACGACCGTCATAAGGGCAATCTTTGGGAAGTTTTTTAGCATCAATTAAAAAAGAATGTTGTTTCCAATTCACCATATCTTTTGAAACCAACATCCGGACTCCCGGATTTTTGCCTTCCCAAACAGGATTGGAAGTTCCCACGCAATACCACAAATTATCGACTTTAATGATGAAATGGTCGCGCATAGAAATAGCGGAATCTCTGGTTATTGGATTCGTGTAGTGAAATTCTTTCTGTAAAGAAGTTTTGCTTTTTTCAACCTGAGCAAAAGCATTATTCAAAGCAAAAATGAATAATGAAAACACCAGAATATTTTTAAAAACCTTCATAATTTTAATTTTATCTTTTTTTAGGACTTTCATCCATTTTCAAATACGTTTCTTCATAACCGCCGTTGTCAACGACTATTTTGTACAAAACAATTCCTGGATCTAAAGGTTCAATTGTCAGAGTATAATTTCCGTTTTGATTGGCCGGAAGCGTGAATGTTTCTACTTTTTCGACCAATCTCGCTGCAGCTGCAGGGTACATTTTGGTATAATTATTTGCCCACGTCAAATCCTGATTGATGCCAATCGTTTTTGAATCATTTTTATCGAAATAAGCTTTAACGCTGTGTCCTCCTTTTTTGAAAGGAAGTGTAGAATCAAAGAAAAAATGAACTTTTACAGTGGAGGGATTATTTTTTAATTTGAATTGATATGTAATGGAAGAGCCGTCTGTTTTCTCGGTGTAAGGCATCAAGGCAATTCCGGAAAACGTTCTTCCTAAATCTGGAATAACCGTCCATTTCGTTTTGGTCGGAGATTTATTTTCAAAAAAATGTTCGGCTTCCATCACCACTACACCATTCTTTTCTTCGAAAATATAACCTTCTTTTTTTGCTTCTTCAGGCGTGATTCTGTAAACCGTTGGTTTGATGTTTCCTTCTTTCGGCTCGTCCCACGATTTGTAACCAATGTGGGTTTGGTCCATCATATGATTCCATTTTCCGCCGGAGATATTTAGGTTGTAATCTTTGGTGTATTCAGCATCTCTGGCGAAACATTCATCAGTGTAATCTGCCCAATAATTGGCTTTCAGGTCTTTTTCATCTGCCAATTTGTGGTTCATTGCCACTGCGTAATACATATCGTAGAGATTGGCCATTGCACGAACGGGATGTAAAACGATTTGTTTATAAGTGTCTTTATAAGCTTCATCCAAAATCAAGAACTGCCTTAAAGCTCTTGTTTCCAAAGCTAAATACGAATCTCTCACTTGCAAAAATTCTCCACTTTGAAGATTATAAGTTTTATGATTCATCATTTCTGCGGAAATCCTTGAATTATATTTACAGTACAGATTGATGATTTCTACAATTTCTTTCGCATTGTTCTTTCCAAAATGTTCTTCTGCAAATTTCACCGAGTAATTATTTAAATTATCTTGGGTAAATGAAGTTGGATTCCACGCCATATTCAGGAAGAAATCCATTGGATATTCGTTAGGTTTTAAATCTCCTACATTCAGAATCCAGATTTTATCAACGCCGTAACTGTACGTCAACTGCAATTGTTCCCACATATGCGGAATATGCGTCATATTCAGCCATTGATAAGCTCTCGGTGCACCGTGTAAATCGACGTGGTAATACATTCCGTAACCGCCGGGATGTCTTTTAGCATCGAGGTAAGGCAGTCTGCGGACATTTCCCCAGTTATCGTCACAAAGCAGAATCGTCATATCATCCGGAACTTTCATCCCCTGGTCGTAATAATCCAGAACTTCGCTGTATAAAGCCCAAAGCTGAGGCGTTTCCTTTGCCGGTTTTTTGGTAACTTTTTCGATAATTTTACGCTGGTCCTGCATAATTTTTTCCAACAATTTAAAATTGGCTTCGGCACTTCCCAAATCAATCATCGGTTCGTCGCCGTCGCCACGCATTCCCATCGTTACGAGATTGTCGTAGTTTTTATTTCGGTTAAATCCATCTTCCCAAAATTTCAGAAGCGCATCTTTATTGGTATGGTAATTCCATTCGCCGTTTCCATATTCTTTGCGGTGATTCCCCCATTCTTTCTGGGCACGCATCATCGGTTCGTGGTGCGAAGTTCCCATCACGATTCCGTATTCATCGGCAACTTTCGGGTTAAGCGGATCGTCTTCATTAAAGGCTTTTCCCCACATTGCAGGCCAAAGATAATTGGCTCTGAGGCGAAGCAAAAGCTCAAACATATTCGCATACATCTTGCTGTTGATACCTCCGAATTTGGTTCTTGCCCAGGTTCCGAAAGCCGGTTCTTCATCATTAATGAAAATTCCACGGTATTTTACTTTGGGTTCGCCTGAAGCAAAATATCCCGGAATTACATACGCAGAAGAACGTTTTTTTACGGGAACATCATTCCAGTAATACCACGGAGAAACGCCTAATTGTTTTGATAATTCATAGATTCCGTAAATGGTTCCACGTCTGTCGCTTCCGGCGATGATGAGTTGTTTTTTTGATTTGGATGTTGGATTTTCTACGGTTGTAATCACGAAACTTTCCCATTTTCCTTTCAAATCTTTGGCATTGATTTTTTTGGATGAAATAAGTTTGTCAATGATTTTATTGGTACCTAAAGTTCCGATGATGATTTCAAATTCGCTGGAAGTTTCTGAGGTTGAAAGATTGGGTAATTTCCCCGTCACTTTTTGAATATCCGTCTGTAAATCTTTCGCAGCACGAATGACCGCGATGTTTTCTGAAGAGTCGTAAAATATGTTTGTAGCATTTCCATCTGATGAAACAATCGGGAAACCTTTATCATTTGAAATGATATTCTCAGTAATTCCTGAAGTTTGTTGGGCAGAAAAAATTCCGCTTCCAAAGAAACAAAGCAGTAGAATTATTTTGATATTTTGATGGGTTACCATATTGATTTAATTTTATTAAAGGCTTTAAAGCTTTTATCATTATTTAAAAATCACTTTAACATTTTTCCCTGAATAAGCAACCGCTTTCTGATGACCATTCGGAAGAATTATGGTAAAATTTCTCTTCTCAATCATTCCACTGTATTTTCCTTTTCGGGTGTCAATAGTTAACGTTTGGAATTTGTCATTCCAATGCATTGGTATTTCGGTAAAGTCGCCTTTTTCGTAGTTGTAATTGTCAAATTCATCTTCGTATAAAACAAAATCTGCATCTGAACCCGGATAGACTTTAATAGTAAGATTGTCCCATTTTTTCTCCGTTGCATACTGAACATCGGGACCGAAAGGAATGATGCTTCCGCCTTTTACATACAATGGAATGCTTTGAATATTGACTGTTTTTTCAATTTCCTGTCCGCCGTTGTGTTTTAAATTAGTCCAGTAGTCATACCATACAGAACCTGCGGGAAGATAGACTTTGACGGTTTTATTTTGGGTAAAATCGACAGCGGAAACTGAACTCTCTTTTTTGCTGGCATCGGTTTTATTCCAGCCTTCATTTTCATCGATTTTTACGATTTTTTCCGGTGTATATTGAGGATTAAGAATCGGTGCCACTAAGAATGACTTTCCGAAAAGATATTCATTATTAATATCCCAAGTTTTTTTGTCTGATGAAAAATCCATCGGAAGTGCTCTCAAAAAACTCGAATTATTCTTGGAAACATCCCAAGAAACGGAATAAATGTACGGCAATAGACTATAACGAAGGTTGATGAATTTCTCTATCGCATCGTAAACCACATCGCCTTTTTTTCCAAACTGGTAAATTTCCCTTGGAACATCGGTTCCGTGCGAACGCATCATTGGTGTGAAAGTTCCGTATTGCAACCAGCGAACATGTAATTCCTGAAACATCTGATTTTTAGCACCTCCGTTTCTTTTATAAACACCGGCAAAGAAACCGCCAATATCAGAGTTGAAATTCGGGTTTCCAGTCAGGCTGAAATTTAAACCTGCCGGAACCTGATTGCGCAAAGATTCCCACGAAGAGTTGACATCGCCCGACCAAGTATTGGCTGCATATCTCTGCTGTCCCGCAAAAGCCGACCTTGTTAAAATAAAGACTCTTTTATCATTCGTGGTTTCACGTTGATGGTCATAAACTCCGCCAACTGTCATCAGAGGATACGCATTTCTCACTTTTCGGAATGAACCAAGGTAAGTTTTGGTATCTAAATCTTCCGGTTTTTGGCTGAGATGGTCGGGTTCCGTAGAATCCATCCACCAAGTATCAACGCCTAGACTGAAAACGCCTTTGTTCAAATATTTCCAGTAAATATTTCTGGCTTCGGGATTGTAGGCATCGTAAACACGGACTCCGGAAGGATAATTTATATCGGGAGGCCAAACTTCCCTGCCCGATTCCGGCCACGTTCCAAAATTGAAAAGCATTCCTTTAGAATCCATTTCACGATATTGATTGGTCATCGGTCCGAATGACGACCAGATGGAAACAGACAAATGCGCATTCATCCCGTGGATGTCATTAATCATTTTTTTGGCATCAGGAAAATCGGGACTGATAAAATCCATTGCATTCCATTGGTAATTGTTTCCCCAATATTGCCAATCCTGAATGATTCCGTCCAGAGGAACTTTCAAATCACGATATTTTTTAACCACATCTACGATTTCATTCTGACTTTTGTATCGCTCTTTACTTTGCCAGAAACCGTACGTCCATAACGGAAACATCGGAACATTTCCGGTAAGTTCACGCATCTCGGCAACTACGCCGTCAGCATTTCCACCATACATAAAATAATAATCCACGCCTTCTCCAACTTCGGAAGCGAAAGATGTTTTCTGAGCAGTATCGGTAAACTGAGTCGGGGAATAGTTGTCCCAAAAAATGCCGTAACCTTTTACAGACTGAAAGAAAGGCACAAAATCCCAGGTATTATTCTGCACCATTCTGATGTCCTGATTCCGTTGGGATAATTTTCCGTTTTGAAGGATTCCCAAACCGTAAATCGGTTCTTCTTTTTCCAATTGAAAAGATTGGGTTACAGAATAAGTTGGACTTCCGGCATCATTGAAAGGTTTAAAATCACTTCCGCTTTCCTTCAGAAGTTCTTTTCCGAATGGTGTTTTGTAGGCTATTTCTCCATTTTTCGTATTAACGGATATTTGCAAATCATTCGTTTTTATTGATAAAATATCTTTATTTTCTGTAACCGAAAATTTTATTTTTTGTTCTTGTTTGATAACAGACAGGCTGTTTTTTACAAATGATTTTCCCGAAGGATATTTGATGATCCGCACCGTGTGTGGTCCGTAAAACTTTACTTCCACATTCATTTTATCCGCAGAAAAACTCAAGCCCGAATCTGTTTTTTTATAAGATTGCGCGCTCACATTCTGATCTAATCCAGATATAATGATCATCGAGATAATGAAAGCTTTTATGTTTATTTTTCTGAAATTCATTTTTCTGGGATTTTAAATCGTATCAATAGTTATCGTTACTCTGACTTTAAGAGATTGTTGATTTTCTCCTGGTCAACAGGTTTAAAGAGCAATTGAGAAAATAAAAACAAATCATTTTTCCAGACTTTGAAATCGTGGCCTCCCGGTTCTACATAAAAAATATGTGGAATTTTATTTTCCATCAGATAATCGCTCGTTCTTTTGCTGAAAGGCATCAATCCGTCCTGGTCGCCGCAGGAAATCCAGAGCAGTTTTAATTCTTTTGCTTTGTCAGGATTCGGGAGTAACTGTTGAGGTTCTTTGGTATTTGGAGCAGATGAAAAACCGCCTACCCAAGCGAATTTGTCGATATTTCCCAATCCGAAATTCAGGGTTTGTCCGCCTCCCATTGACAGTCCGGCAATCGCACGGTTTTCCCGGTCTTTTTTTACAGGATATTTTTTTTCAATAAAAGGAATAAGGTCATTCAGCAAATCTTTTTCGAAGGTTGCGAAAGCTTCCACTTTATCTTTCTCCCAAATATTTCCCGTCGCTCTGTCGTCTTTCATCGCTCTGCCATTGGGTAAAACGACAATCATTGGTGTAAGTTTTCCCTTCGCATAGAGGTTGTCAAGAATAATCTGGGGCGTTCCATTTTTAAACCATTCTTTTTCATCTCCGCCTATGCCGTGAAGCAGGTACAAAACTGGATATTTTTCGCCCTTTTTAAAGCCTGGAGGTGTATAGACCAATGCTTTTCTTTGAGTTCCTATTGATTTCGATTCGTACTTAATCGTATCAATTTTTCCGTGTGGAACTTCTTTATTTTCTACATCAAAACCTTGTGGGGCCTGTTTTTCAAATGTTTGCGCAGAAGTAAACATTCCCGAAAACAAAAAAGCTACAATGAGAAGTATTGAATTTTTCATATATTATTATTTGTAATTTTTACACTTATTAATTTAGACAAAAAAATAATACCCAATAGAATTATTTTTTCCTTTTTAATGTCAATTTTGGCTGCAATTAACAGGTCGCCTCTACGAGGCTTTGTTTTAATGACTCATCTTTTTTGCTATTAACAGATTGCTTCTACAGAGCAGTATTTATGATTCTTTTTAAAGGCCGAATCTCTCGTAGCCCGACTTGAGCGGAAATCCTTTTTTGCTTGTACACTAGTTCTATTTCTTCTAAAATTTCCAGCAAAAAAGATTGGGAGCCCTTCTACAAGCTCAGGATGAACTACAGGCGGATAAGCTACCAAAAAAATAATTCTTCCCTTTAATATTCTGAATTTTTGTTTACTCTGAAAAAATCAACATCCACAAAACCTCCAATACTTTTCGTAGCGTAATTGAAAATCGCAAATTTGGAACCCATAAATAACCTTCTGTAATCGAAAATCATTTTGTAATCTTTCGCCATTTCTGTCCAGTTTTTCTGGTCGGTGCTGTAAGAGAAATCTGCCAAATCTTTTCCAAGATTGAAATCTGCTTCAATACGGAGGAAAATATTATCTGATTTAATTTCGATACGTTTTTTTTCTTCCTTTTTCACTCCGGTAATCACTTTCGTTTTATTATCAAGACTGACTTCATTGGTAGAAAAAGTCAAAAATTTCTGGTTCCCTTCTTTTATAATTGATAATAATCCTGAATCTCCGTTGAAAGCGCTGAATCCTGTAACGTCGCCATCTTTCATTCCTTTCAAATCTAAGGCAACTATCGCACTGGATTTTGGGCCTTCCATTCTTTGTGTCAATGTATTCGGTGCGGCGTAAAGATTATCTACCACTCTACTCGTTTTCAGCCTTATAAATCCTTTTCTGTCGGATAAAGACCAGGCTTCGTTCACAGGATTATGGTTCCATTGCCATTGGATTTTTAATTTTTTATCTGAAAATTCATCACTTTCTACGATCCTGTTTTTCGGTTTAAATGGAGGAAGCGGAACTTCTCCGTTTAATGGAACTTTTCCGTTATCTCCTAAAACAGGCCAGTCGTTTTCCCATTTCACGGGAATCAAAATAGGAACGCGCCCTACTCCATTTCTATCCTGAAAAATCAGTGAATACCAATTGGCGTTCTTATCATCAATTAAAGCACCTTGCCCGGCGTAAGAAAATCCTAAAAAGTTATCTTCCAGAATGACTTTTTTCTCGTAAGGTCCGGTCACTTTATCCGCTCTGTAAACTTCCTGACGGCGTTTTCCACCTTTTGGCCAGGAAATCATCATCATATAATATTTTCCGTCTTTTTTAATAATTTGATTGCCCTCCAGAAGTCCGGTTTCCGAAGAATCTTTCTCAAAAACTACCGTTCCGTCAGGATTTCCAATGACCTCTTTAAAATCTGGACTTAATTCAAAAACTTTGTTGGAAGTGAAGACATAAACCCTGCCGTCATCGTCAAAAAGCAGCGAAGCATCGTGAAAATGTCTGGTTCTGGTAATCAGTTTCCAGTTTCCTTTTTCGGGATTATCCGTTACGTAGAAATAGGATTTGAAAGGCTCATCATTCGGAGAAAATAAAACATAATATTTTCCTTTGTGATAGCGGATGGAAGAAGCCCATTGTCCACGACCGTAAACTGTTCCGTCAAGCAAATCATATTTGGAATTATCATTCAGAGTATTGAAAACGTAGCTTGCCATTTCCCAATGAACCAAATCTTTGGAGTGCATTACCGGAGCTCCCGGCATCAGGTGCATTGTCGTGCTTATCAAATAAAAATCATCGCCGTTTCGAGTTATTGATAAGTCCGGCGCATCTGCCCAAAT
This sequence comes from Chryseobacterium formosense, assembly GCF_900116415.1. Classification (GTDB taxonomy): domain Bacteria; phylum Bacteroidota; class Bacteroidia; order Flavobacteriales; family Weeksellaceae; genus Chryseobacterium; species Chryseobacterium formosense. The sequence continues at coordinate 137,984 of NZ_FPAP01000003.1, forward strand.
GATAGGATTTGTAAATGCTGTCGCCTGCTGTTTCTTAGCAGGATTTATCTGGGCCGAAAGGAGATTCAGCCCGATAAATCCAAAAAGAGAAATTATATAAAATGATTTATTAATTTTCAAAATTTTAATATTTTGATTGGTTTATTTAATTCTTTAATCCAATTTTAAAAGAAACACTTCGACAAGTTCAGTGTGACAATGCTGATAATAAAATTGGTTTCAAACGTTTCAAGCTCACCTTTCAAAACCTGCATTTGTATATTAGGTTTTGGCTAAAGCCAATTTGGTTTTTACTTTGAATAAATGGGCTGAAGCCCATTTCTATTGATAATCTAATTAGGAACAATATCGTTAGACAACGTGCTGTACAAACCAATCAAACTTCCCGTGAAACCTCCTGCAACATCGGTAGAAAGGATATCTCCGGAAACCGCACCGCCAAGGTTTTTGAAGTTTTTACCATCCAAAGAGTAATTGAAATTAAGGTCATCTTTTTCACCGACCACCTGCAATTTGATGGATTTTGAAAGTGAAATCTTTTCGCTCCCAATTAGTTTTGATGCTCCTTTTTCTGTTCTTTCTAAAACAATATAAAAGTCTTTGTCTTTTTTCGTAATTCCGAATACGTAGTTGAATTTTTCGCTTTGATAACAAGTGATTCCTGCCAATTCTTTTTCAGTTTTTGGTTTAAAATCAAGCATTACGGAAGTTTCAAAATCTTCGTGCTGGAGTCTGTGAAATAATGCCGAAACCGGAGCCAACGCTTTTATATTGGTTTCAAAAGGAGTTACTTTCACACCATTTTTTGTAGTACTTATAAAATTCTCACGAGGTCCACGCATCGCAATCCATCGGTAATCCAGGTTTTTGTCAGTCAGTTTATCATTATACGTGAAGTTTCCGTTCGGGAAAAATCCATTTTGTCCGGTCTGATTTTTCACACCTTCCGGCAGTTTTAATTTTGGTTTCATTGGAACTAAACCGTTTTCAAAAACAGGATACTTTCCGCTCCAGTCAACAGGAAGAATGAAAGTTTCTCTTCCGTGATTCACCCGTCCTTTTTCGTTGGGACGAATGGCCAGAAACACTCCGAAATATTTTCCGTCAGGCGTTTCCACTAAATCGGCGTGACCAGCCCAATCTACTTTATCTTTTCTGTCTTTTGGAAAATATCTCTGAGTTAAGATAGGATTGTTTTTTGCAGGAATGAAAGGACCTTTCGGAGAATCTGACATAAAAATAACTTCGCTGTGGTTACCGCCAGTTCCGCCTTCTGCGCACATCAGGAAATATTTTCCGTTCTTTTTATAAATATGTGGACCTTCTATCCAAATTGGTTTTTGGGAAAGGTCAACACCACCGTTTACAATAATTTTATCTGAACCCGCAATAACCTGGTCTTTTTCCAAATCGTAATCCCACATTTTGATGACACGGTGACCGTTGTACAATTCTGTCCCTTGTGGCGGTGCATCATTGTGAACGATGTATGCTTTACCATCATCATCAAAGAAAATTGCAGGATCAATTCCGTCAAAATTCAGTTTCTGAACTTCGCTCCATCCTTTTGCAGGGTCTTTGGTTTTCACGACCATATTTCCTACTCCACCAGCAATCTGGGTAGTAATCATATAAAAAGTGTCGTTGAATTTGTTGTATTTGATATCCGGTGCATAGATTCCCTGAGAAACGCCGCCTTTTTCTACTTTAAGCTGTGAAGGTCTGTCGAGAACGTGACCTACCTGCTTCCAATTAACCAAATCTTTTGAAGTGAAAATCGGAACACCGGGAAACATTGAAAATGAAGAATTAACCAAGTAATAATCGTCTCCTTTTCTAGTAATACTCGGGTCGGGATAACAGCCCTGAAGAATCGGCGAATAAAATTCGTTCTCTTTCAGTGGATTGTTTGCGTATATTTTATCATTTCCACGGTAGCTGAAATCTGTGAATGTTTGTGCGGCAATACTGTTGATTGAAAGTAATGCTGTTGCAAAAATTAGCTTTGAATTCCTTTTATTTAGAAGCGTATTGATTATATTTTGTTTCATTTTTATTTTTATAGATTAAATAAGATTTCTCCATTTCATAATTCAATAATAAAATTGAAAATGAGAAAACTGATGATATTTTTTATTACTAAAGAAATTTTTAAAAACAAGACCTTACCTAAGAATAATAAGGCCTTGTCAACTATATGAAGAAAAATAATACTTATTTTTAAACACCACTAAATGCACTGAAACCACCATCAATAGGCAATAAAGCACCTGTAATGAAACTTGCGGCATCTGAACATAGGAACTGTACCGCTCCATTCAGTTCATTGGCATTTCCGAAACGTCCCATTGGCGTTTTAGCAATAACTTTTTTGCTTCGGTCGGTTAAAGAACCATCCGGATTTAATAAAATTGTACGGTTCTGATCTCCAATGAAAAATCCTGGAGCAATGGCATTGACTCGAATTTTATCACCAAATTTTAAAGCTACATCCGAAGCGAGCCACTGTGTAAAATTGGTTATTGCGGATTTTGCTGCGGAATACCCTGCTACTCTTGTGATTGCGGAATATGCTGCCATTGAGGAAATATTCACAATACTTCCGCTTCCCTCTTCTGCCATTACTTTCCCGAAAACATAGCTTGGATAGACCGTTCCGTTGATATTTAAATCGGTTACTTCGTTCCAGGCTTCCATTTTCAGATCGAAAAAGGATTGGTCGGGAGATAATGTTGCGGAAGGAATATTTCCACCGGCAATATTAAGCAGAATATCGATCTTGCCGTATTTTTCAAGAATTTTCTTTGACGCTGTTTCGAGACTTTCAACATTCATTACATTGGCTTCCACGGCTAATGCGTCACCCCCCGATTCTGTTAATTCTTTAACACGAGCATCCAGAGTTTCCTGATTTCTTCCAAGGGCGACAACTTTTGCTCCGGCTTCAATGAAACTTTTCGCTAAGCTTCCTCCTAAAACACCTGAAGCTCCTGTAATGACTGCTACTTTATCTTTTATGCTGAATATTTCGTTCATTGTAATATAAATGATGATTGATAGTTGATAAATGATAATATTGAATCCTTTGGATTCTGTTTTGATTTTATTTTGGATAAGAATTAACAGCTGCCATTACCCCTTCGATCTGTCCTAAAGCAAGCATTCTTCCGAGGAATGAATATCCGGGATTGTAGCCCTTATCAATATCGTCTGTCAACAGTCTTCCGTGGTCTACACGCATTGGCAGAGTTGGGTTTTCTTTTTCAAAGATTTTGATTACTTCGATTAATTTCCCTCTCCCTTCCAAGTGATTGGCTTCGATAAAATCTCCGTTGTCAAAGACATTGGTGCTTCTTAAATGAACAAATTTTGTACGGTGAGCATATTTTTGGGCAAGCTTCGGTACATCATTCTGAAGTCCGGCGCTCAAAGATCCTGTACAAAATGTCAATCCGTTGTGTGGATTATCTACAGCATTCAGAAACCAATCAATATCTTCTTCGTTTGTTACTATTCTTGGTAAACCCAACAAGGAAAACGGTGGATCATCAGGATGAACACACATTTGAATTTCATATTCTTCACAAACGGGCATTATTTTTTCAAGAAAGTATTTCATATTCTGGCGAAGCTGATCTTTATCAATTCCGTCATACAAAGACAACAGATTTTTGAATAATTGAACAGGATTTTTGTCGCCCTCTTTGATATTTCCATTTACAAAACCCTGGGTTTTCACAATGATAGAATCAATCAGATCATTATTATCTTCATCAGTTAAGGTGTTTTTTAATTGTTCTACTTTTTGAAGAATATCTGAATTATAATCGTTTTCGGCACCTTTTCTTTGCAGAATATGAATTTCAAAATAAGCAAATTTAGCTTTGTCAAAGTACAGTGACGACGAACCGTCTTCCCATTGATAAAACAAATCTGTACGAGCCCAGTCCAGAACCGGCATAAAGTTGTAGCAGACAGTTTTCACTCCTGCTTTTCCTAAATTCTCTAAACTATTGATATAATTTTTTATAAGATGATCTCTATCTTCTCCTCCGTATTTGATAGACTCGCTAACAGCAAGGCTTTCAACTACAGACCAACGAAGTCCGAAACTTTCTATGTAATTTTTATAATCATTAATCGCCTCTAATGACCAAACGTCTCCATTCGGAATATCGTGTAGTGCTGAAACAATACCTTCCACCCCGATCTGACGGAGAATATCTAATTGTATTTTGTCTTTTTTACCAAACCAACGCCAGGTTTTCTCCATAAATTTCATTTTTCATTAAAACAAAGCAGGTGCAATATAACACCTACTTTGCTGCTGTTAATAAGAATGTGTCTAAATATTAATTGTAACCAGGATTCTGGTATTTTGCCTTGATATCAGAAGAGACCTCCATCGCATCAATTTGTCCCTGCGGGATTGGTCTAAGGTAATGATATGGCTGAATTGATCTTGTTACGGTTTGTGGTGCGTGATTTCCATAATTTGCTCCTCCAATTGAATAGGAAGCAGATTTTTGAGCCCAAGTCTGAGTTCTGACCAAATCATACCATCTGTACCCTTCACCGAAATACTCTCTTGACCTTTCTGCAAGAATGTAATCTATTGTTATGGTAGATGGTGTTGCTGCGATCATAGCAGCGCTGTTATCAACAACATAAGATGCATTTTGCGCATTACTAAATTTCCATTTCCCAGCGCGGGCACGGATTACATTAATGAGATCTCTTGCAGACAGAGATCCTGATGCTCCTTTTACGGCAGCTTCTGCAGCTATGAAATACAATTCTGAGAATTTAGCCGCATAAAAAGGACGTGTATGGCTAGGATTAGGATAACCTAAACCATTTCCATTATCAGTTCTGTAAGGTCCTGTTTTCCAAATTCCTGGATAAACAATTCTACTGATACCACTTGGAGCAATCACCCAATCTGCTCTTCCAGGAAGCGTACCGGCTCCTACACCACTCTGTCCGGCATTGGTAGGATAATTAGGAAGCTGAGAATCATCATTCAGAAAAGTAAGCACTGGGTCATTTGCTTGTATAGGAAGGTTATTTGCATTATATAATGTCGTAACATTCGTTAATCCTGTTCCGTCTTTATGCCAGTTTCCTCTGTATACAGTAGTAAAGGTTCCATCATATCTTGAATCATTAGTCTTATCTGCAAATGTATTTTTAATTAATTCAATGGTAGGAGCCATTCTGACCCAAGGTCTACCAAGAGATTGAAATGCCGCACGCTGTACCGAACTTGCTGCGGTCCATGTAGTTGGAGATGTACTGCTTTTCAGGTTTGTGTAATTCCAAGTCAACATCCATGAAGCAAAATTATTTGGAGACCATCCGTCACCGTAACTGGCCTGAATTACTCCCTCATTAAAATAAGCGCTTGTTTCTGTATGATCTGCATACAACATACATTCACTGTTGCGGTCGTTATCTCCTCTATTTACATCATAATATGTAGGTTGCAATGAGTATTGTCCAGGATTGTTTATAGCTTCTAAGGCAATATCATACGCTTTTTGAAAGTACCACTGCGGGTTATGTCCATCAGGGTCTGTTCTTGAAGTTTCCGGATACGTGGGAATTCCATTGGGATTCTGTAGCCACCATCCATAAGTTAAATAAGCCTTCGCCAAATATAACCGGGCAAGGTTTTTGGTAACACCACCTGTAACTCTGGGGTTTGATGGAAGGTTGTCTATAGCCTTTACCAGATCTGGAAAAATAGCTTTTGTATATACTTCTGTTACAGTATTTCTTACCGATGTTGTTTTTGGATCGATGTTGAATGCAAGCTCTCCGGATCCCAAATCCAAAGGCACACCTCCATAAGTCTGAACTAATAAGAAATAATAAAATGAACGGAAAAATCTCGCTTCAGAAATTAATGATTCTGCAATTCCGGCTTTCGATCCGTTTTGGATAATTCCGTTTGACGTATTGATTGATGGAAATACAGATCCCCAGACCATACTGGTCGGAAATGTATTCGAGTTTATACTTCCCGTGCCACCAGTCATATCCAGATCCTTGAAATTTCCGTCAGCACTTTGCCCCCATGTTGCTTCATCAGTACCTGTCATATTAGCATTAAGCCAATACCCATTTCCATAGAGTAATCTTAATTGTCTGTATAATGATGTAACCCCCTGTGTTATTCCTCTTTCAGTTGTGAAATCTTCAGGTGTATAGATTCCTCTTGGCTGCTCATCCAAAATTTCATTACATCCTGTTGTTGTAAATGCCACTGATGCTAAAAATAAGGCAGCGATGAATTTTTTATTTAGATTGATCATGATTTATATTTTTAGAAAGTTAGATTAAGTCCCAACAAATAATTTCTCGTAGCTGGGTTATTGGTTCCTATCACTAGCTGATTCGCTTTGTATGAATTAACAGCCTGATTTTCATTTCCTCTTGAATTAGGTTCTGGATCCATTCCAGAATGTCTGTAATATGGTGAACCGAAAACAAATGGATTTTGTACCGTTACATATAATCTTAGGTTACTTACGCCTAAATTTTCCAGAGTGCTTTTATCAAAATTATACCCTAAAGTAATTGTTCTGATTTTCACGAAAGATGCGTCAAAAAGAGCAAGAGTTGATGCGTATTTAGGGTTATCTCCACTTAGCAATCCTCCTGGTTTAGGATATCTTACATCTGTATTTTCCGGAGACCAATAATCCACATCCACATTATTTCCTCGACCCGTTAACCTGTTCAGATACCCAGCCGAGCCATAAATTGTACTAATAAGAACTCCTCCTTTTTGAAAAGCTCCCACAACACTCAGATCAATGTTTTTATAAGCCAGTCTCGTATTAAATCCACCAATAAAATCAGGATTTGTATTTATTATTTGTCTGTCTGCTTCATTGATTGCTCTTACAGGTGTACCATCTGCATTGTATCCTCCAGTATACAAAACCTTAATCATCCCTGGTGCTGCACCAGTTTGTGGTTCCAATATATTAAGATATGGATCGCCCTGTTGCCAGAGACCCACGTATTGGTAATCGTATATTGCATTGATGTTGTACCCCACAAACCATAGATTATTAACATTTCTGTCCTGGCCGGAAGCCAAAGCTGTAATTTTGTTTCTGTTAGCTGCTAAATTACCGCCCACTTCCCAACTGAATCCTTGGGGGTTGTCAAAAATCAAGGCATTTAAAGATACTTCCAGACCTTTATTCTGCGAAGCTCCCACATTCTGCAACACAAGATTTAAACCACTTGACGGTGGAAGTTGTTTATCTAGTAACAGTTTTTCAGTGTTAGTAACGTAATACTCAACTGTACCACTTATTCTTTTGTTAAAAATTGAGAAGTCAACTCCATAATTCCAAGTCTTTGAAAATTCCCAGCCTAGTGATGCGTTTGGTGCTCTGTTTACATAATTTCCTATTGCATTTGCAGTACCAAAATTATAAGGTGTTGTGCTTAGGCTACCAAAAGTAGTGTATGGAGCAACAGCTTGGTTTGAGGTTTCTCCAAAACCTGCTCTTAGCTTAAGCACATTAATATATTTTGAGCCTTGTAAAAAACTTTCATTAGCAACGTTCCATCCTACTGAGACTGCCGGATAGGTATGCCACTGATGGCCTTTAGCCAGTACCGAAGCTCCGTCTGATCTCACTGTTGCTGTTAACATATAACGATTGTCATACTGATACATGGCTCTCCCCATAAATGACATCAGACCTCTTCTCCAATATCCCTGATTATTGGGATCTATAGTTATTTCTCCCTGTGCGTGCCCTAAATTAAAATATTGAAATGCATCAAGAGGAACATCGCGGGCAGCAATAGATGAGCTGTTGAATCTTGTTTGCTCGGCTGAGTAAAGCGCCGTAGCATTAATTTTATGCTTGCCAAAATTTTTGTCGTAGGTAATTAAATTTTCGATTACCCATTGATTTGTTAAAGAATTTCCAATACTCGCTGATGATGCAGTTGTCGGTTGATAATTTAATGCTCCTGTTCCAAGATAATAACCACTGTTTGAATTTCTGTAGGTTAATCCCACATTCAGTCTATATTTTAGCCCCTCAACAGATGGGATTTTTATTTCTGCATATAGATTATTGTATGAACTGAATGCGTTGGTACGGTCGGCATATGCATCTCCTAAACTTTCTAATATTGATCGAGTCTGTAACGCTGTCTGATCCTGGTTGGCAAATGTTGTTCTCAGCCTTGGCGAACCGTCAGGCAAATAAGGACTCGTCAATGGAGAATAACCTAGTACGGGAGCACCGCTTATTCCATTAAAATCGTTGATTGAGAAATTGGAATTTGTAGAAAAACCAACCTTTAACCAAGAATTTATTTCCTGATCCAGCGCACCTCTGATGGATAATCTTTTATAGCTTTGTAAAGGTACAACACCATTTTGCTGAAAATAAGCTACTCCAAAATTATACCCTCCTTTCTCGGTACCTCCTGTTACTGCTACATCATGGTTCATCATCAACCCCACACCATAATATTGATCCTGCCAATCGGTATTTATGCCATTAATTTCATCGGGGCCATTGGTAAATAAATTAGCATCAGCTCTCAGTTTAGCAAACTTATCTCCGCTCATGACCGGATATTTTGAAAATATGGTCTGAAACCCGGTATAACCATTGTATGAAAATTTTGCTCGTTGTCCCTTTCCGCCCCTGTTTGTAGTAATAATAATTACTCCATTTGCACCACGGGAGCCATAAATCGCCGTTGCTGATGCATCTTTAAGAACATCAAGAGTTTTAATATCTGATGGACTGATGTCTCCAAGTGACCCTACGAATGGAATACCATCCAATACGATCAATGGATCATTGGACCCGGTTAAAGAACGCTCACCTCGGATCCTGATCTGTTGTACAGCTCCCGGTTTGGTTGACGTTCTTCCGATGTCGACTCCCGGAAGACGGCCTTGTATCGCATCTGTAATATTTGCAGACGGCACTTCTTTTATTGCATTACCACTAAGCGACGATACAGATCCCGTGACAGCTTCTTTTTTCTGAGTACCATATCCTATCATAACAACTTCTTCGATCTTCTTCTCTTTTGGAACAGTATCTTTTTTTGTTTGGGAAAATGCTAGGCCGGAAGGTAGTAAAGCCATTGCAAAAAACATCGCTGCCTTATTGCCTTTATTTAAATAAAATTGGTTCATAATTATTATATTGTTTTTAATATTAGGGTAACAAAAATTAAATAAGCAATTTTAATTTTGTTTTTAAATGTACATATTCACTAAAGCTTCAAACAATTCCTGCTTTCCGCTTTTTGGCTGTGGTTCCCCAATTTCATGAGCTATTCTCTGAAGATCTTCCAAAGTAAGCGTCCCGTCTTCAAAAGCCTTTCCGTTTCCGTTGTCAAACGAAGCATAACGGTCTGTTCTCAATTTTTTATAATCAGAATTTTCTAGAATATCAGAAGCAGCAAGAAGTCCTTTTGCAAAAACATCCATTCCTGAAATGTGAGAGATGAATAAATCTTCAGCATCAATAGAATTTCTTCTGATTTTTGCATCGAAATTGACTCCTCCCTTTCCTAAACCTCCTGCCGGAAGTAGTACCAGCCAAGCCTGAACCATATCATAATAATCTATCGGGAACTGATCTGTATCCCAACCATTCTGGTAGTCTCCCCTGTTGGCATCAATGCTTCCTAAAAGCCCTGCATCTACAGCAACCTGAAGCTCATGTTCGAAAGTGTGACCCGCTAAAGTAGCGTGATTCACTTCAATATTTAATTTAAAATCTTTATCTAGACCGTAATGCCTCAAGAAACCAATTACTGTTTCAGAATCATAGTCATATTGGTGTTTTGTAGGCTCCATTGGTTTAGGCTCAATTAAGAAAGTTCCTTTGAAACCTTGTTGACGGGCATAATCTCTTGACATAGAAAGAAAACGCGCCAGATGATCTTTTTCACGTTTCATATCAGTATTTAAAAGGCTCATATATCCTTCTCTACCTCCCCAGAAAACGTAATTCTCACCACCAAGGGCAATTGTTGCGTCAATAGAATTTTTAACCTGAGTTCCTGCACAAGCTAATACATCAAAATTTGGATTTGTAGAAGCTCCGTTCATGTATCTTTCATGAGTAAAAACGTTGGCCGTACCCCACAAAAGCTTAATTCCTGTTTCCTGTTGTTTTTGTTTTGCATATTCTACAATCGCCTGAAGATTTTTTTCATAATCTTTCCAGTTATCTGCAGGATCTACCAAATCGATATCGTGGAAACAATAGTAATTGAAGCCCATTTTAGACATAAATTCAAAACCTGCATCCATTTTGTGCATCGCTTTCGTTACAGCATCATTTCCGATATCCCAAGGATGATGAATTGTAGGGCCACCAAATGGATCGCTACCATTTGCACACAATGTATGCCACCATGCCATTGCAAAACGTGTCCAGTCTTTCATAGGTTTTCCCATTACCATTCTTTCAGCATCATAATATCTGAAAGCTAAGGGATTCCTGCTTTCCTTTCCCTCAAATTTAATTTTTTCGATACCTGTAAAAAACTCTTTTGTACCTGTTAAAGTGCTCATATATAATTGTTTAAATTTTAGTTTAGTTTGAAAATTGGTCTAAGACTCCCTGCTCACTAATCTCGGAGATCAATAAGTACGATAGAAAATTCCTTTTATTTGGGGTTATATTATTTCGTTAAGATGCTTTTTCCACCTTGAATATGCTTCCAGATATTGTTCTCGTTTTTCTAATTGTGGTTCTATGACAGCAATTCTTTCAAGAGAAGCAAAAGCTTCTTTAGAGTCTGCATAAAAACCGATTCCCATTCCGGCCGCTCTAGCAGCACCTACCGCTCCGTCTGTATCATAAAGCTCAATAACAGCATTACTCACCCCGGCAAGTGATTTTCTGAAAATCGAGCTTAAAAACATATTGGCATTTCCTGCACGGATCACCTGAATATCCATTCCCATTTTTCTCATAATATCCATTCCGTATTCGTAAGAGAAAACAATACCCTCCTGCGCAGCGCGTAAAATGTCTCCTTTGGTATGTATATTAAAATTAATTCCGTGGATGGTACAGTTGGTTTCTTTATTTTCCAGTACTCTTTCAGCTCCGTTTCCGAAAGGTATGATACTTAAACCCTTCGCTCCAACTGGTGAAAGAGATGCTAAGTCATTCATATCGCCATAAGAAGATAGAGATGTGGCAAAATTGTGTTTTAGCCATGAATTTAAAATTCCCGTGCCGTTGATGCATAGTAAGACGCCCAGTCTTGTCAGTTCTTCCGTATGGTTTACATGTGCAAAAGTATTTACTCTTGATAAATGATCATATTCTAATTGATCTAAAACTCCATAAACCACTCCTGAAGTTCCTGCCGTAGAAGCAATTTCTCCGGGATTGAAAACATTTAATGATAAAGCATTATTCGGCTGGTCTCCTGCTCTGTAGGAAATTGGGGTTCCTTCTTTTAATCCTAATTCCTGAGCTGCAGTTGCGGAAACTGTCGATTGAATCCCAAAAGTCGGGACAATTTCAGGGAAGAAGCTCCTTGGAATCCCATAATAATTGATAACATCCTCCGAAATACAATTATTTTTAAAATCCCAAAAAATACCTTCAGACAATCCTTCAATTGTCATTCCTATTTCTCCTGAAAGCCTCATCGCTATGTAATCCCCCGGAAGCATTATTTTATCAATCTTCTCGAAAATCTCAGGTTCATTTTCTTTTACCCAGGCTAATTTTGAAGCTGTAAAATTCCCTGGTGAATTTAATAAATGAGATAAACATTTCTCTTCTCCAATTTCTTTGAATGCTTTTTCACCATAAGAAACAGCACGGCTGTCACACCAAATGATGGAAGGTCTCAGTAAATTCTGGTCTTTATCCACCAAAATCAAACCGTGCATTTGCCAGGTAATCCCGATTCCTTTTATATCTTCCGGATGAAGTCCTGATTCGTGCATTACTGCTTCATGAGCAAGTTTCAGATTAGTCCACCAGTCAATGGGATTCTGTTCTGCCCAACCGGGATGAACAGCAGTGATTTTCATCTCTTTTTTAGGAGAAAATTCAGAAGCAATCACTTTTCCGCTGGATGCCTCAATAAGACAAACTTTCACAGATGAGCTGCCGATATCATAGCCTAGTAAATACATAATTTCAAGAAGTGAATTATTTTATAAGTTTAGTATTGTTTTTTTTGTAAACCTTAGCATCGAACTTATAATATCTTGCTGCACGATGCGATACATTGGTTTCAATTTCATTCAACGGAACGATATAATTGAAAGAAGAGATTTTTTTATGGAAATTCTTAATATCTATATATTTTTCACTCAGGGCACTGTATAATTGATACAATTGTCTGATCGTAAATTTTTTTGGCAGGAGTTCGAAGATTATAGAAAAGTCTATTTCTATCCACCTTCTGATTTCCACCAAAGACTCCTTGATGATTTTATTATGATCGAATGGTAGGTTTGGAACTTCATGAATAGGGAACCAGTTTACTGTATTGTACTTTGTGCTGTTGATTTTGTGGTCAATTTTACATAATGAGAGATATGCTACTGTAATAATCCTATCAATATGATGCTTATATTCTTCATCCATCCATTTTATATCATCTTTATTAATAGCTCTCGAAGGATCCGCAAAACATTTAAATTGTTTAAGAACCATTTTTTTTATTCCTGTCAGTTCATACAAAACTCTTTCTGCGGAATCATCCACATCTTCGTCACTATAAATTAGGCTGCCCGGAAGTTTTATCTGTTTAGCTTCATCAAGATGTCTTTCTACTAGCAAAATATTTAGTCTGTTCTCGTGGTCAAAACCGAAAACAACGCAATCTACAGAAACATATGTATGTATAAAATTAGGGCTCATTTAATTGTTAACATTTATGTAACATGACAAATATAAAAATTCAATTGAATAAAAAAAATAAAATTTGTAGTACACCCTATATATCAACAATTTACATATCGATTTTTAATGAAAAGATATGAATACTTTATATGATAAGCTTATCATATTTGCAACACCTCTTATTTATGTAACGATTCATTTAATAAGTATTTACATACACAATCACTACGATAATAAAGCATTATTTTTCTCATCAATAATATGATAAGAATTTGATAACACAGTCTCAAAAAAAAATATAAAACAAGTGTAAAAACAACACTTTTAAACTCACAAAAGCCCAAAACGGGTCTTTTTTTTTTACCATTTTTGTATTTAAGAGGTGTAAGATTTGGAAATAAATCAATTAAGACATACTTTCCGTGTAAATTATTTGACTAAAATGCAAAAAGGAAAACAGATTGATATTATACTAAATATTAATTCTGAGCACTCGTAACTGCTGAGGTATATTCTGTTGACAAAAGTTGTCACAGATACTTTAATATTCTTTCAATAGAACAGATATCAAGGTCTTCTTTTGTAAACTTTACATTCTTATTATCTGGGCATTGTAGATATAATAATTCTGAGAACCGTCATTTATAATTTTGCAGGAATACTGTTTGTTATTGATAAGTTTTAGTATGCCTGCTTTTTACGATTCTCCAAGAATAACAGACCGGGCAGATATACTTTTTAATTACTTCAATAGCGTTTTAAATAGTGGAAGATTTGTCGAAGATTTAGTTTTTGGTCGTTTCGACATAATCCACTTACAGCCATCAATATCCATTTTATACCTCTATAAGAAAATTGCTTTGCGTCAGTATATCCCAAGCCTATATAGTATTGGAATACAAAAATATCCTTAATAAACGTTAGCCGTTCAGTTGAAAATATGTTATTTTTTTAAACATTTGATTTATAATACTCAATGGTTTTTTAATATTAGCGCTAAAACAAAAAACGCTGTAAACATTGATGTTTACAGCGTTTTAGCTTATTTTGGTTTCCCAATTGGCGGAGAGTGAGGGATTCGAACCCCCGGACCTGTTACAGTCAACAGTTTTCAAGACTGCCGCAATCGACCACTCTGCCAACTCTCCTTACTTACTACGATTTCTCGTTTTCAGTGGTGCAAATATAGAGTGTTTTTCGGTGATTGCAAAAAAAATTAGGTGTTAATTTTAACAAAACTTAATAATTATCTATAAATCAGGGGAATTATTTTTTTAAAATAATCTTTAAGAAGACAAAACAACCATCAATAAAAGAAAAAAGCACCTCTCTCGAAGTGCTTAACTATCTAAAATTAGAATTTATTAATGTAATTCTGCCAAATATTTCTCGGCATCCATTGCAGCCATACACCCGCTTCCAGCAGCAGTAATCGCTTGTCTGTAGATATGATCCTGAACATCTCCCGCTGCGAAAACTCCCGGAAGATTTGTTCTTGACGAACCTTTTTCGGTAACGATATAACCGTTTTCATCCAAATCGATTTGTCCTGCGAAAATATCTGTATTCGGTTTGTGACCGATAGCAATGAAAATTCCGTGTACATCAACCGTAGATTTCTCCTGAGTTTGGTTGTTGATGACAACAGCTCTTTCTACCAAGTTGTTTTCACCTTCAATTCCGATCAACTCGTGATGAAATTTCACTTCAATATTCGGGGTATTTTCCACTCTGTGAATCATTGCTTTTGAAGCTCTGAATTCATCTTTTCTCACCAACATGGTTACTTTATTCACCAATTTTGCAAGATAAGTCGCTTCTTCAGCTGCTGTATCTCCTGCTCCGACAACAACAACATCTTTTCCTCTGTAAAAAAATCCATCGCATGTTGCACAAGCTGAAACTCCCCCTCCATTGTATTTTTTCTCGTCATCAAGACCCAAATATTTTGCAGTAGCTCCTGTAGAAATAATTACAGATTTAGCTAAAATCTCTTTGCTACCTGCATATAATTTATGAACACCACCAACTTCTTTTGAAAATTCGGCTCTGGTAATCAATTCATAATGCACTTTTGTGTCGAATCTTTCAGCTTGTTTCTGTAAATCCATCATCATTTCAGGACCGGTAATTCCTGCAGGATACCCTGGAAAATTATCAACTTCTGTTGTGGTTGTTAATTGTCCGCCCGGTTCAAGACCTGTGTATAATTCGGGTTTCAAGTCTGCTCTTGCTGCATAAATTGCTGCTGTAAAACCAGACGGTCCTGATCCAACGATCACACAATCTAAAATATTTTGCTCCATAATCTATTAATCAATTTCAAGGCTGCTAATTTCGGAATTTTTAATGTTTTATTAAAAGAAAATTAATGATACTTGTCAATATTTAATATGTTAAAAGTCGATGAATGATAAACCGCTTTAAACTTTTAAAAACTTCCTCAATTCAAAATTTATATTATTTTTATTCAAATTAAATGTTTTGATACACTCCTCCACTGAATTTCCATTTTTGAAAACTGAAAATAATTTTTCTTTGCCGAATTTAGAAATGATCATTTCACATAAAACAGCTGAAACTAGATAAGGAATTGGTGTCTCCTTTTCAAAATAAAGTCTTTCGTAGACATCTAAGTGTTCAAAAGCATCAAAATCAGGATTTTCTGTGAGAAACTTCTTCAATTTTCCTTTTTGCCATTGATAATCAAACTTTCCGCTTCCTCCAAAATAAGTGGCAATTCCTTCATCGAAGAATGGGTTTATCTTAGGGAAAAGTTTTGATGTATATAAATGAACAATTTCGTGTGTGTAATATTCTGAATTATTTCCCGAGATGACAATGTTGTAATCTTCAGCAAATCCACCAGATTTATCAGCGAACATCATCGGATGATAGTCAAATCCTTTCAATTTAAAAACTTCTTCGGGAGAAACTGTTGAATAGTAAAAGATAGGAAATCGTTTAGTGTCAAAAAATTTTGAAAGCATGTTGATGTCTTTCTTTTGCGCTTCAGCCTCTTTAAGATTATAATTCTTATTTATTGAAATATAATAGGTTATATTATCTTCATTCTTGATTTTCCAATTTCTTGTTGCGTAATCAATGTATTTACTAAAGAAAATTTTGTCCCCATTTTTTACAGCAATTACATTATAGATTGCTTTTACAAGATTGGATTTGGTATCCGGACTATATCCGATGAAAGCTAGTTTTACAATTCTTTTATCTTCTTCGTCTGTTGGAATTATCTCCATTAATGACGGTTGATAAAATTTGTCTCCTAATTTTCCGATTTCTATGCCAATAATTTCATAATAAGGAGATTTGAATCTTTTAAAATCAGACTCAAGCCAGAATTTTGGATTCTGAGTCTCTAAAAATTCTCCGAGAGTTTTAATGATTTGAATATTAAAAGAATCTTGTTGGTCGACAGTTGGTGAAATTGATTTTATCTTGAATTGAGCATACGACAACTGAAAAAACAGAATCAAAACAAAACACAGAAAATTTACTTTTAACATTGAGTTTAAAATTATTTAATAAATTATCTTAAGTTTAAAAAGTTAAATTAAAAGTCACTTGCAACGCAAAATTGACCATTCACTTCTACACTTTCATTTTAATTTTATCCACATTGATAATCTTGTAAACCAACTCTTTAATCAGCTCAGAATCATCCATATTCACTGCTCCCAAACCTTTTCCTTTCATATCGAACTCCCTTAAAATAGAAATGACACGGGTTGCATGTTTTAAAGGATACAATCTTGCAGCTTCCGCGTAATCTTTGATAAAATAAGGATTGACTCCCATTTGAGAAGCAATTGTTTGCGGCGGTTGACCGGCCATCGTATTGTAAATGATAATATTCGAGAAATAGCTGTACAAGCTCGCCATCATCATTACAAAAGGATTGTTTTTCGGATTTTTACCCATAAAATGGGCAATTCTGAATGCAGCGTTTACATTTTTTGTTCCTAAAGCTTTCTGTAGCTCAAAAACATTGTATTCTTTACTGATCCCGATATTGTTTTCTACAACGGTTCCGTCTAAAATTTGTCCTTCTTTAAGAATAATTTTCAGTTTTCCGAGCTCGTTGGCAATTCTGGAAAGGTCGTTTCCAAGATATTCGGCGAGGAGATGAGAAATATTCGGAGCGGTTTTGATATTCAATTTAATGCATTCATCGGCAATCCATTTCGGGAGATTATTATCTCGTATTGATTCGCTCAGAAAAAGTGCATTGGCTTTATCTAAAGACTTTGTCACTTTTTTACGGCTGTCTAATTTCTTGTGTTTATGTGCAAAAACCAAAACGGTGGACGGAACAGGGTTTTCAACATACGCTTCCAAAGCTTTGCTTTCATCATCATTTAGCTTCAGATCTTGTGCTTCCTTTACAATAATGACTTGTTTGTCGCCCATCATCGGAAACTGTCGCGCCAAAGAAAGAATTTCCTGATACGTTGTATCTTTTCCGTAAGTTACCGTTTGGTTGAAAGCTTTTTCGTCTTCTTCAAGAAAATCATGTTCAAGAGCTTTTACAGCAACATCAATAAAGTAAGGTTCTTCTCCGTGGAAAAAATAAATAGGTAAAACTTCTTTATTTTTAATATTTTTGAGGATTAAATCTAATTCTTTCATCGTATAAATGGAACTTCCAAAACTGAACTTTCAGGAAACTTTTGATTTTAAATTCAAGAAAGACAAAGATAAGTTTTTTATTTATGATTTGATTCGTAAAACTTACCTTTTGCTTACCCCAGAAGAATGGGTAAGACAGCATTGGGTTCATTACTACCTCACCGTAAAATCCTACTCTACATCGGCTTTAATCACTGAAAAAAAGATTGTTCTGAATGGTTTAACTAAACGCATTGACCTTTTAATTACCGAAAAAACACAACCAAAAATTCTGATTGAATGTAAAGCGCCACAAATAAAATTAACGGAAAAAACATTCGAGCAGACAGCGAGATACAACTCCATTATCGGGGCGTCTGAGATTGTTTTGACGAATGGTTTACAGCATATTAATGCGAAATTTGAAGAAGGAAATTACACTTTTTATAAACCGTAAATCTTAATCAACTGATGCCCCGAAATGTATTTCTTTTTTCATTTTTACTGTTTTCTATTTTTACTTTTTCACAATCGAAAGTTTTAATTAATAACAATCTGGATGTTGTAGAAGATGCTTTAAAAAGAAAAAAAATGATTGATGTAGTAAGTCATTTTATTTTAGAAAAAAGCCTCAAAAATGAAGACTTAACGATTGTAAATCCTGATAATAAATTGGAAACATGGTTGTTTCTGGATGAGCTTAGAAAACTGCAGAACAGCAAAGTATTCAGCACCAATTACATGCTGATGTATGAGGTTACATCGGCTGAAGCGAGTAACAAAAATAATTTTACAATACATCTGAATTGCTATTACGAGGACAAGGAAATAAAAAATTCTGTAGCAAAAATTGAAATCATACTACAGGAAATTAACAATAAATATCTTGTATCGACAGCAATCAAAAACAATTTGCCTCGCTGGAAATCAAAAACCATTGAAAATTACAATTTCTATTTTGAAAAGGAGATTGACGAAAAAAAACTGAGAGATTTTATTGCGAAAAATAATCAACTGAGTTTAAATTTAAAAGAACAAAAAATTCCCACTAAAATATATTGTGTAGATGATATATATAAAGCTTACGAGCTGTTTGGAATTGCTTACAAAAGAGATTATTCCCCCAATAATTTTTTTCTGGGAATAGAATCGGCAACAGATAACAATCAGAGTACGATGATTGTTGCTACAAAAAAAGGAATGCTGGATGATTTTTCTTTTGGCAGCCTTTGGAAAGCGAGGATTACAGAGAAATATCCACAAAAGAATCTGTATGTGCCAGTTTTGGAAGGCTATTCATATATCAACGATGGACATCCTTTTTATAAATGGGAACAGATATGGATTCACTTTAAAAATGCCTATTCAGTTTCTCAAAAAACAGATTGGCTGTCGCTGTACGGTACAAAACAAAATTTCAGCCTCTCTTCGACTCCACTTTACATTGAAAACCTTATTAATGCAATGATCATTAAAACAATTGAAAAAGAAAAAGGATTCAGCGGTGTGTTGGAACTCTTAAACTGTGGAAAATTCGACGGTGAAAATCAAGACAATTACTTTAAAACACTGGAAAATGTTTCGGGAATTACAAAAGCAAATTTCAATGAAAAGATTGACAAATTGATTACCAGTGAAGATTTAAGTAAATAGGCTATTTTTTAGCGTAACATTTGCATACGTAATGTATATTTATTCACAAAAAAAAAATTATATATGAAACATTTACTAATTTCGTCAATACTTCTACTCACTTCAACAACAGTTTTCAGCCAAAAACTAAAAACTGTTTCTTACCAGGATGGTTCACAGAAACTCAACGGATTGGTTACATCAAATGCCGGAAAAAAACTTCCCGGAGTTCTCATTCTTCCTGCTTGGAAAGGAATTGATGATGAAGCAAAAACGGCTGCCGCCGATTTGGAAAAACAAGGATATATTGCCTTTATTGCAGATATTTATGGCGAAGGGAATATTCCGACAGACAATGCTTCGGCGGCGAAGACTGCTGGATTCTACAAAAAAGATTATGCAGCTTATCAGAAAAGAATTTCATTAGCTTTAGAACAATTAAAGAAAAACGGAGCGGTTTCAGATAAAATTGCAGTTATCGGATATTGTTTTGGCGGAACCGGTGCGTTGGAATCAGCGAGAGGGAAACTTCCTGTTGCAGGCGTAGTTTCTATTCACGGAAGTATCGGGAAAGACCAGTCAAGACCAAATGAAGCTATATCAACTAAAATTTTGGTAGAAAATCCTGCAGAAGATAAAAGTGTGACGCCCGAAGATTATAATAATCTGGTCAAAGAAATGAATGACGGTAAAGCAGACTGGCAAATCATTACTTATGCCAATTCAAAACACACTTTTACCGACCCAAAATCTCCTGATTACAATGAAATCATGGCAAAAAGAGCATGGAATCATACCCTTCTGTTTTTAAAAGAGATTTTGAAATAATAAATTTATATTAAAAAGCAACCTCATTTATTTAAGGTTGCTTTTTTATATCACTGGTTGTATTACAATTGAAACACCACCAATACTCTTTTTCTTTATCTTTTAACTTTATTTTTGAAATTTCTCCACAGTTTTCGCAGGCAGAATTATTACTCTCAACTTCTTTTGCTTCGTAATCACAATCGAAACAGCTCCAGGTTGTGAGACCAGCTTTTCCACCAACAAACCATGTGAACGACTGTTCTTTACATTTAGGACAGATTAATAATGCCATATTTTAATTATTTTCTGATTCTCTGTTAACCAATTCCATCGAAAAAGCAGGAAGACAAATCGCAAGATATTCGCAAGGTTCTGAAAACGGATTACTGTAACGAATTCTTGCTCCTTTTTCAATTAAAATACTTTGTCCTTTTTCTAAAACAACATTTTCGCCGTCAATTTCAAATTGCTTTTTACCGGAAATAATGATGGTGAATTCATCAAATTCCGGAGTCTGATGTGGCTCGCTCCAATTTGGAGGTGCAACCATGTGAGCAATGGAAATATTTGAATTCTGGGTAGAATTTCCCCAATGCTCTTCGATTAATTTTCCGTCTGTTGTCGGAACAACAAATGGGGATTTTTGAATTTTATATTTTTTCATAATATGATAATTTAAACGCGGAGGTCGCAAGGATTTTCAACATTCATTTCTCTTTTTGGTTCGCAAAGGCACTTCGTTCAGCAAATGATAGCAAAAGCCTTAGCTGAGTGAAATCGAAAATTCCACGAAGTCAAACGCCTTCGCGAACAAAAAAATAAAAAGTTTAATAAAAATTCTTTGCGACCATTGCGCTAATATTTAAATTTGATTTGCTTAAAAATGATTTTCCTTTTTAATTTCGTATACAAAATTAGTTCTTGTCGGTTCACCAAAATAAGCAACTTCCTCTTCAGCAATTTTCTTTCCGCCCAATCTTTCCAAGGCAGTTTGCGAACGGAAATTTTCTTTACCAATGTGAAAATAAACCGTATCAACATATTGAAAAATATAATCAAGCATCAGCTTTTTAATTTGAGGATTGATCCCCCTTCCCCAGGATTTTGTTCCGTAAAAAGTGTAGCCGATGAAAATACTGTTTTTATTTTCATCAAAATCATAAAAACGAGTGCTACCAATAATATCACCGCTTGATTTTTCAACAATTTTAAAAGCACCTTTACTTTCTATTGCACCATTGAAGAAATTTTTAAAAACGTCTTTTTCAAAACGGTTTTTATTGGGATGCTGTTCCCAGACTTTCGGGTCTGAAGCCACTTCGTATAAAGCCTCAAAATCCCCTTGAGATAAGGGGATTAATTGATATTGTTCGTTTTCTAATTCAGGTTGAATTGAAAAGTTCATTTTATCCTTTTTTGTTGGATTCTGATTCGATTTTTTTGATTTCTTTTAATTTTTCAGAAATCTTATTTACCGCGTCCAGTTTTGCCGGTTTCAAAGCAACTTCAGCTTGAGCCATATCCCATTTGATAACCAAATTACCGGAATTTTCGTCTGTAGGATTCAAAGTAATTTCAAACCACTCCTGCTTGTCAGCTAATTTATTTACAGGAACCGTTACATCGACCACGTCTTGTTTTGGATCGTACGTATAAGCTCCCCACTGCTGGAAATCTTTATTTAATATTACTTTCCATTCTTTTTCTGTTGGTACAATGAACAAACCATAAGTCCCTGCAGGAACTGTTTTTCCGCCAAAATTTACAGACTGACCAAAAGTAATCTTTGTTGATGAATTTGCTCCCGCTCTCCAAACCTGTCCGTAAGGAACCAATTCTCCGAAGATTTTACGACCTTTTACTCCTGGTCTTCCATAGTCTACAGAAATTTTAGACATAGAAAACTGCTGTTCTACCTTCTGACGCGGACTTGCCGCAGGCACAGAATAATCCTGAGCAAAACTTAAAGCCGAAGCCGATATGCAAACTGCAAATAATAGTTTTTTCACTTTTAAAATTTTTGCTAAAATTACGAAATGGAGTTCAGAAATCACTTTTCGATTTTGATAAATTTTGTTAAATTAAAATTGATGAAAAAAACCTTAATTGTTATGATTATATTTTTTAAAACACAAAGAACGCAAAGATTTTTTTAACTAATAAATGTCTTCAAATTCGCAAAGGTGTTTGACTTCGTCGAATCTTCGATTTCACTCAGAAAAGCTCACTAAGATTAATGCTTAATTTAAAGATTTCTTTTTGCCTGTTCAATGTGTCTTAAATTATGATAGATTACAAATCTGAAAGTATCACCAAGTTTTAGTTTAATAAATTTTGAAATACTGATGCTTGTCTTCACCTTATTTAAATTGACATTTTCAGCATCATTCAAAAGTTGAATCATTTGTTTTTGCTGAGCAATAAATTCAGTCAAAACTCTTTTGTCCAGATCACTATGAATAGGATTCATCGATTTGAAGGTTTTCATTTTGTTTAAATTTTCCTTTGGAAGCATACTTTTCGCAAAATAATTTCCTAAAATTCCGGAACTGAAAATATCTATTGGTTTTGTATCCGAATTCTTTAGTCGGTTGGTGATTTCAGGGATATAAAATTTACCATAAAGATTTAGATGTTCGAGACATTCCAAAATGCTCCAGCTTTTTTCTGAATTTCTGAAATTGAGTTTTTCATCGGATATATTTAAAAGACTTTCTACAAATTCCAGATTTTCATTTGTAAAATTTTTCAATTCATTAAGTAACTGTTTTGCAGGAATTTTCATATCAATTTTATTGCAAATTTCCGGTTTCATAAAACGATAAATATTGACTGAAATCAAGATTTTTTAAGCCTTGATAAAGTTTCCGGACTCATCCTTAAATAGTTGGCAATATGTTTATTGGGAATTTCCTGAAAAAGCTGCGGACTTCTCTTTAAAACTCTTTCGTAACGTTCTCTTGGAGAATTGATTAATAAGTCTTTCTCTCTTTCAATCTGTTGCAAAACCAAATCTTCCAAAATAACTGACCATAATTTTAAATTTTCATCTGATGATTTGATGAATCTGTAGAAATCTTTTTTGGTAGCAATTTTTATTTCAGTTTTTTTAATTGCCTGAATATAAAAATCGGTTGGTTTTTCAGATAAAAACGAATCAAGGCAGACAATAATATTTTCTTTATAACCGAATCGGATCACTCTTTCCTGATCTTCATCTCGGATAAAAATTCTCACACTTCCTTTTTCAATAAAATAAATATTGCTATCGATATCACCTTCCAACGTCAGAAAATAATGCCTATTGATTATTTTTTTCTTTTGAAACAAATCTGCATCCAATAAAGTCTGAATAATATTCACAATCTGAATTTTAAATTAAATAAAAACCTCATAAAAATATATGAGGTTTAAAATTATAAAAAAGGAAATCTATTCGGGCATCGCTTTCCATTTTTGAAGAATCGCTGTATAGAAATACATAAAAATAAATCCTAAGATCAAAATGATATAGCTCAGCATAAAACCAAGTGATTCTATGATTGTAATGCAGTTTTCATAAACCGCTCCCGTTTCAGAATTGTATACCGTACCGCCGCAAGCATCCCTCTGATACATAGAAATGATCACAAATATGAGAAGTACAAACAATACGAAACAATTCATAGAAATATTCACGAAGATCGAAGAAACCAGTTTCCTTACTTTATTCATCATGAATAAAGGAATCAACAAAATAACAATTGAAACCAAAAGCGTTACATGAGATGCAAAAAATTCTTCTTTCCCGTTTAAAGAAAAAGAATAAAAAACAGTCAGCAATACAACGGATAAAACTAAAATTCCCGCACTGATAACACTGAAAAGTAACGATTTAAGACCTGTAATTCTAAAGCTGAAGATAAAAGTCGATAAGAAAAATGCGATCCACAAATAAATATGAACATTTTCTGAAAAGAAATCTTCTTTTTTCACCGAATCAACATTCTTCAGCAAATCTTTCATGTTCTCGGTTTTGTAATAATAATCTGTAAGATTATTTTTAAAATACTTATCCGGAGCAATCTGTTTATTGATTTCAGGATTGAAGGCTCTTATTTTGATGCTGTCATCTACAATTCTACCTTCTTCATCTACAGTTGCAGCGGTAGAATCTGCATAAACTTCAGCTGTCTGAGCTTCATCAGAAGCAGAATAATCATAGTCATTAGTTCTTCCCGGTTCATAATCTTTCATGAAATATCTTACTTCAAAATCAGGATTATTTGGAGAAAAAATCATTTTGGTCCAGATCTTTGCATCCAGATTGTTTTTGACTCTGAATTGCTTAGAAATGGCAATAAAATCAGTTAAAAGCTTTTCCAACTCGGCAGGATTTTTCTTATTTAGCAACAGAGCTGTTTTTTCATTAATAACAGCCTTTCTTTTTTTGAGTATCGGATCAGGATAATCTTTGTTGTACTCAATATCTGTATAACTATATGCATATGAATCTGATAAATCGGAATCATAAAATATATTCGAAAAGTTATAATAGCTTGGCTTTGTTGTTTTGATATAGGATGAAAGGTCTACAACATCTTTCTTAAAATAATAAATCTTTGAGTTTTCTTTTTGTTCACTATAAGCTTCTACCGTTTTTGCCGATCTTTCAGGTTCAGGCATAATAAAATTTTTCTTATTATACTTTTTGTAAGAAGTTTTAGAATAAATAGTATAGAACTGATAAACACGGTTATAGTAAACGAAATATTTTTTGTTGCGGTCTGCATCATCAACATTGGTTTCACAATAAAGATCATAAAAAGGTTTCGGATACAGCCTATTTTCTAACGTGTAATCTTCAATATTTTGAGAAAGAAAAGGCGTCGCCCGGTTGATAACATCAATGTTTTTTGCCATTTCCTGATCAGAATATTTATTATTGATAAACATTCTGAAGCCAGTCATATAAGAAAAATAAAATGTCGTACACGAAAAAATAATGATGAAATATTGTACAAACTGACCAAATAATTTTCCTTTTGAAGAAGGATAGAAATTTTTGAACGAGTTGTTTTTAAACATCATCAGAAGCCAGCCTACAAGCAGCAAAATTGATATTATAAGATGAATAAAAATGACTCCATCCTGATAATAATCGTTTTTCACACTGTATTTCTGTAAAGAAACAGGATCGATATGAGAGAGGTAGCCAATCACAAAAAAGATGATATGCGCTGCTAAAGCCGCGAAAAGCATCCATACGATTTTCGTATTCCAGATGGTAGGATATTTTTCGAGCAGATATTTGTTGAATGTATTGAGTTTTTGCATTTTAATTGGAATTAATGAAGATTAATTAACGAAAAACCTTCTTGTAGAAGATGAAATATTTCTGATGTATACCAATTCGGTTCTGGCATTTCCCAAAGCAGAAATCACATCATAAAACTCGGTTTCTGAAGAGAAATAAGCCACATACACTCCCCCATTGAAATTCAGCTTTTCGAGATTAAAATCTTTGAAAACTTCCAATAATTTTTCGCGTGATTCCGGAGTATCAATTTCTATGATTAAATGGCTGTTTTCTGCGTTCTGAAGTTCAGAATTGTCTTTGTACTGACCATTTTTCAGAAAAATTACCTTATCCGAAACTTTTTCAACTTCATACAATTGCTGTGAACTCAAAATCAAGGCAATCGGATTGTTCACAGAATTGGCAATCGATTTTAAATCTTCCAGAATTACTTGTTGCGCCAAAACATCGAGATTTGCCAACGGTTCGTCGAGTAAAAGAATTTCAGGCTGTCTGAGAAGTGTTCTCGCCAGTTCGAAACGCATTTTGTAACCGGAAGAAAGCTCGCTCCACTTCAGATGCTTGTAATTCCACAATCCGAGACGGGCGATCATCATCAAAGTTCGTGTTTCATTTTCTTCAGGTTTTACGCCGTAATTTGAGAGAACAAATTTCAAATTATCCTTAAGACTTCCATACCATTTTTCGGTTCGCTGCGGAATATAAACCAGCTTTGTACGAAGATCATACTCATCTTTCGGCTCAACATTGAATGAGTAATTGAGTTCACCTTCATTAAAAGAAATTTCTTTAGCCAAAATTCTTAAAAGTGTCGTTTTCCCGTTTCCGTTCTCACCTACCAAACCATAAACCTGTCCTTTATTAATTTCCACAGAAACCGGACCCAACGAAAAGCGATTGCTTCCGTAAGATTTCAGAATATTTCTTGCCCGAAGCACAGATTTTTCCAGAGAATGTTCATGAACAGGAATTTTTTCGATTTTCTGAAGAAGGTTTTTTGATTTTTCAATGAGCTCTTCGGTGTAAGTCGGATACTTTTCTTTCCAGTCCGTCAATTCAATGGCTTCTTTATAAATTTGCATGTTTTGTGTATCCATAGCACAATCGAGAAGCTTTCTGAAACCCAGAACAGTATCTTTGTTGTCGAAGAAATGATAAACTTCGTTCACACGATGTTGATGTTTCGTCATTTGTTTTATTTAATAAATCTAATATAGATAAAATTCAAGAATAAATTATATCAATTCATAGAGAAAAATTTATTGATTATATTTGTTTAAATTTTAGTTTTAAAATGATTAAAAAATCGATCTTCGTTTTATCGTTTATTGTAAGTTCAATGATTGTTAATGCTCAGGAAACGATTCCTTTTCGATTAACCAAGCACAACAACATTATTGTAAAAACATTGGTGAATGACAAAGATTCTCTTCATCTGATGTTTCAGATTGCGATGGAAGATTGCTCTGTTTCACCTGAAAGAAACCGGAATGCAGATCATATAAAATTCACCGATGAATTGAGTGACGGAAATACTGTGCAAATCGGGAACAAAAAATATGAAAACATACGGTTTTTTGACAATGAATTTTCCGGTCACGAATCCGATGGGAAAATCGGAACAGGAATTTTTAAAGATAAATATTTTAAAATCGATTATGATAATAATCAGTTTGTAAGTTATGAAAAAGAGCCAGATCTGAAAGATTATCGGGCAATGAATCTTTTTATGAAAAACGGACAATACTTTATTGAAGCTGATGTCGTCATCGAAGATAAACAGCAGGAAGCTTATTTTCTTTTACAGTCGGGTTATTCGGGTGGACTGATTTTTAGCAACCAGTTTTCTGATGAGAATACATTAGATAAAAAACTGAAAATTACAGGTGAAAAATCATTAAAAAATTCCGCTGGTAAAACAATCACAACAAAACATGGAATCTTACCATTTTTTAAATTCGGAAATATTGTTCTGAAAAATGTTACAGCCGGATTTTTTACAGGAGAAATTAAAAATCAGAAGACCAATTATCTTGCTGCAGATGTGATGCGTAGATTCAACTGGATTTTTGATAAAGACAGAAAAACGGTTTATATAAAGAAGAGTAAATATTTTGATGAGCCATATTATAAAATTTTATAGATAAATTTTCAACTATCTTGTACTATCCTGCCCCATTAATTTTTACTATCTAATTTTTTTATACTTTTAAAAAGTTAGAAAATGATTAAAAATTAGAATACAATTTATTAAGATTGATTCTAAAAATGCAATGCGCAATCGATTAACCATTTTCTGAATTATAAAAATTTAGAAATTAACCCAATGAATAGTACCCATTCCGGAAACACTGTTTCTTCTGCTTCAAAAAAGAAAAACTATGGTCTTCCTCTGATTCTTATCACAAGCTTATTTTTCTTTTGGGGATTTATCCATAATCTTGATCCGATCTTGATTAAACATTTGAGAAGTGCCTTTCAACTGAATCATTTTCAGGCATCATTAGTCGATTCGTCTGTTTTTGCAGCGTACTTCTTATTAGCAATTCCAGCAGGAATGATTATTCAGAAATATGGTTATAAAACCGGGATTTTGGTTGGGCTATTCTTTTTTGCGGCAGGTTGTTTTTTGTTTATTCCCGCAGCCAACACGATTAGTTATCCATTTTTTCTCGGAGCGCTTTTTGTTTTGTCTTGCGGATTGGCTATTCTGGAAACAGCTGCCAATCCATACATTACCATTTTAGGTCCACCGGAAAAAGCGACTCAAAGATTAAACTTTGCGCAATCTTTCAATGGTTTAGCAGCTTCCATTGCTCCAATTATTGGCGGAGTTTTTATCTTGGCTGAAGAACCAAAATCACAGGAAGAGCTTTCAACATTGAGCGAAGCAGCAAAATTGGCTTACATTCAGACAGAAACATCATTGGTAAAAGGACCTTACCTAATTTTAGGATTGATTCTTCTATTGGTTATGATTTTATTTCTATTCATCAAACTACCTGAAGTAAAAGAAAGTGAAGAGAAATCAACTAAAAGTTTCCTACAGGTTTTAGGCGTGAAAAATGTCGGTTGGGGCGTTTTGGCTCAATTCTTTTATATCGGCGCACAGATTTATGTTTTCAGCTTTCTTTTGGTTTTTGCAGAAGATGCGATCAATATGGCTGGACAGGAAGCAAAATATTATGCAGGAGTTGCAGGATTATTATTTATGACCGGACGTTTTGCCGGAACATTTTTCATGAAATATATTTCTCCTCAAAAACTTTTAAGAATTTACAGCGTTATGAGTATTATTCTCAGTATTTGGGTTATCGCAGGAACAGGAATTTCAACACTGTATGCATTGGTTGGAATGACATTTTTCATGTCTATTATGTTCCCAACCATATTCGCATTGGGAATTGAGGGCGCAGGTTCAGATACAAAACCTGCTTCAAGTTTATTAATTATGTCAATTGTCGGAGGCGCAATTATTCCGCCTATTGCAAGTAAAATCACAGATATTTCAGGGAATATTCATCTATCCTATATTGTCCCTCTATTCTGTTTTATCATCGTGTTTTTATTTTCATTACGATTTAGAAATAAAACATCTGTACAATAAATAAAGAATAAAAGTATTTGGTCTTTGCTAAGCAGAGCGCCTTCGAACGAAAAATATGCAGAACAATAGTAAAAAAACTTTGCGCACTTAGCGTTTAAATGATATTAAAAAATGAGCAATTTAATTTTAAAAATAAATTCAAAAGACAATGTTTTAGTCGCTTTGCAGGATATTCCGGCAAATACTGAAATTATTTTTGAAGGAATCAAATACAAAACTTTAGAGGAAATTCCTGCCAAGCATAAATTCTTTATGAATAATATGAAAAACGGCGATGAGATTTTCATGTACGGTGTTTTGGTGGGTAAAGTTCAGTACGATTTGTCAGCCGGAACAAGGATGACAACCGACAATACAAAACACGCTGCCGAACCTTTTTATTACCGTGATGTCGATTATCATTGGACAAAACCTGATGTTTCAAAATTCATCAATAAAACTTTTAAAGGCTATCACCGTTCAAACGGCGATGTGGGAACAGCTAATTACTGGCTTTTTATTCCGACAGTTTTTTGTGAAAACCGAAATCTTGACATTATTAAAGAATCTCTTTACAATGAATTGGGTTATGCAGTTGATGAAAAGTATAAGAATTACACGCATCAATTGGTTGAAGCTATTTCGAAAGGAGAAAATATGGACGAGCTCGATTTTTCCCCATCCAATATTCCTAAAAAAGAACGAGTTTTTAAGAATGTAGACGGAATCAAGTTTCTCAACCATACAGGAGGTTGTGGTGGAACGAGGCAGGATGCGGATACTTTAAGCAAACTTTTAGCTTCGTATGCAGACCATCCTAATGTTGCAGGAGTAACATTGTTAAGTTTGGGTTGTCAACATCTTCAGATTGAAAATTTTAAGAAAGATTTATATAGTCGAAATCCAAATTTTGATAAACCTTTACTCGTTTTCGAACAGCAGAAAGCTGAAAGTGAAGAAATGATGATCAAAAAGGCCATTTTTGAAACCTTAAAAGGTCTTCTTGAAATTAATAAAATTGAACGGGAAGACGCACCGCTCAGCAAACTTTGTGTAGGCGTAAAATGTGGTGGAAGCGATGGTTTCAGCGGTATTTCAGCAAATCCAGCGGTAGGGCATTTGGCGGATATTCTCTCTGTTTTGGGAGCGAAAGTTTTGCTGGCGGAATTCCCAGAATTGTGTGGTGCTGAACAGGAATTAATCGACAGAGCGGTTGATCAGCCAACTGCCGAGAAATTCATTAAACTCATGACAGAATACGATGAATTGGCGCATGCCGTCGGTTCAGGATTTTACATGAATCCATCACCGGGAAATATCAAAGATGGTTTAATTACCGATGCTATCAAATCAGCAGGAGCCGCCAAAAAAGGAGGTTCATCCCCTGTTGTAGATGTTTTAGATTATACAGAACCTGCAACAAAACCGGGGTTAAGTCTCGTCTGTACGCCAGGAAATGATGTGGAAGCAACGACAGGAAAAGCAGCTTCAGGAGCAACTTTAATTTTATTTACAACTGGTTTGGGAACTCCGACAGGAAATCCCGTTTGTCCGGTGATTAAAGTGGCGACGAATACGGCTTTAGCGACGAGAATGTCGGATATTATCGATATTGATACGGGTGCAATTGTGCGGGGTGAAAAAACGATTCAGGAAATGGGGGAAGATATTTTAGACTTCTGTATTGAAGTGGCGAGTGGAAATATTATTCCTAAAGCTGTAGCGTTGAATCAGGATGATTTTATTCCCTGGAAAAGAGGGGTAAGTCTTTAGTTTTAAAGTAAAAGGTAAAAAGTAAAAAGAGCCAAGGTTGTTACACATCTCTTAAACATGAAAACAAACAAAAGTCTTTGTGGTCTTAGTTAAGTGAAACGCCTTTGCGAACTTAAAAACAATTAGTAGTCAAAAAATCTTAGCGTACTTTGCGTTAAAAAAAATAAATAAAAATGTTTTCATTAAAAAATAAAAAAGCAATTGTAACAGGCGGCGGAAGCGGAATCGGACAAGCCATTGCTGTCCAACTCGCAGCCAATGGTGCGGAAGTTCATATTATTGAAATCACAGAACAAAACGGACAGGAAACTCTGGGAAAAATACAATCTTCCGGGGGAAATGCAAAAGTTTATGCGTGTGATGTTTCAAAACAGAAAGATGTTTTGGCGGTTTTTGAAGAGATTGGAGCAATTAATATTCTTATCAATAACGCTGGAATTGCCCACATCGGAAAAGCAGATACAACTTCTGAAGAGGATTTTGACAGGATTTATAATGTCAATATTAAAGGAGTTTACAATTGTTTGTTCGCTGCGATTCCGCAGATTAGAAAATCTGGTGGTGGTGTGATTATTAATATGGCATCGATTGCGGCTTTGGTAGGAATTCCTGACCGTTTTGCATACAGCACGGCGAAAGGCGCGGTAAAGGCAATGACGATGAGTGTTGCGAAAGATTATATCAGTGAAAATATCAGATGTAATTCGATTTCCCCGGCAAGAGTTCATACGCCTTTTGTTGATGGATTTTTAAAGAATAATTATCCTGATAAAATTGAAGAAATGTTTGAAAAATTGTCGAAAACCCAACCGATCGGAAGAATGGCGCAACCAGAGGAAGTTGCTTCTTTAGCACTGTATTTGTGCAGTGATGAAGCTTCATTTATTACGGGTGTGGATTATCCTATTGATGGTGGTTTTACGACTTTAAATAATTAAAAAATAACTTACAGATTATTTTCTTTAACGCAATGTTCGAAGATTATAAATAAAACTGGCATAAAATCCGTTCGCAAGAGCACTTCGTTCAGCAAATGATAGCAAAGTGCCTTGGCTGAGTGAAATCGAAGGTTCGACGTAGTCAAACGCCTTTGCGAACGAAAAATATGCAAAACATTATTAAAAAAAATCTTAGCGCTCTTTGCGTTTAAATTAAATATTCAAAGACAATAAAATTTAAAAATGAAATTAATAAAATTCGGAAAACCGGGACAGGAAAAACCGGGAGTCATTATTGGTGATAAAAGATATGATGTTTCGCATTTGGTGAAGGATTATGATGAAAAGTTTTTTTCCGGCGATGCTATTGAAAATCTAAAAGCAGAAATTCATACCCAAAATCTGCCTGAAGTTTCGCAGGAAGAAAGATTGGGAGCGCCTTTGGCAAGACCTTCAAAGATTATCTGTGTTGGTTTGAATTACAAAGATCACGCAGAAGAAACCAATGCGCCGATTCCGCAGGAACCGATTTTGTTTTTTAAGGCGACTTCAGCGATTGTGGGTCCGAATGATGATTTAATTATCCCTAAAAACAGCGTAAAAACCGACTGGGAGGTGGAATTGGCTGTTGTTATCGGGAAAAAAGCGAGTTATGTTTCGGAAGAAAATGCTCTTGAACATGTGGCAGGATATGTTTTGCACAACGATTACAGTGAAAGAGAATTTCAGCTGGAAAGAAACGGGCAATGGGTAAAAGGAAAAAGCTGCGATACTTTTGCGCCGATCGGCCCTTTCATTGCGACGCCTGACGAAATTGAAGATATTCACAATCTACGTTTATGGCTGAAAGTGAATGGAGAAACTCTACAGGACGGAAATACATCCAATTTAATTTTCAATATCCCTTTTGTGGTGAGCTACATCAGTCAGTTTATGACGTTGCTTCCGGGCGACGTGATCACGACGGGAACGCCTGCAGGAGTCGGTTTGGGGCAAAAACCTGAGCCTTGGTATCTGAAATCGGGAGACGTTGTTGAATTGGGAATTGATGGTTTAGGAAGCAGTACACAGAAAGTAAAAGCATAAGACGAATGAAAAAATTCTGTCTTGCTTTAGATCTCGTTGATGATCCTGAATTGATCGCTGAGTACGAAAAATACCATCAAAATGTCTGGCCGGAAGTGAAGCAAAGTATTTTGGATTCGGGAATTAACAATATGGAAATTTATCGGGTACAAAACCGTTTGTTGATGCTGATTGAGGCGGATGACAGTTTTTCTTTTGAAGCTAAAAATGAAGCCGATAAAAACAATCCGAGAGTTCAGGAATGGGAAGAGCTGATGTGGAAATTTCAGCAGCAATTGCCCAATTCGAAGTATGGAGAAAAGTGGCAGTTGATGGATAAAATGTTTTCATTGTAATTCATTTTTTTAAACCACAAAAGTTTCAAAAGATAAAGTTTCAGAAAATAGAAGTTCAAAAGTTTACAAATGTAACCACCTTATCATAAATGGTTTTGCTAACTTTTAATTTTATAAACATCAGAATATCTTTTTAGTGCTTTTGTGGTAAATATTTAACAAAATTTAATCAAATGATTATAGATTCTCACGTACATTTTTGGGAATTTGATCCGGTTCGAGATGCCTGGATTACGGAAGAAATGTCTGCGATTAGAAGAGATTTTTCACCCGATGACTTTTCATTGTTTTTAAATGAAAATCAGATTAAAGGATGTATTGCGGTTCAGGCTGATCAAAGTGATGAAGAGACAAAGTTTCTGGTCAGTTTGGCTAAAGAAAACTCGTTCATCAAAGGAGTTGTGGGATGGATTGATTTAACTTCTGAGAAATTGGAAGAATCACTTCAAAACTATCAATCTGAAAAATTAATTAAAGGTTTTAGACATATTGCTGAAGGTGAAGAAACCTGTTTTTTATTACAAGAAAATGTTTTAGAAGGAATCTCAAAACTTCATCAATTTGATTATACTTTTGATATTTTATTAAGACAGGATCAGCTTTCTGACGCAGTAAAACTTTCGGAAATATTGCCCGATCAACCATTTATTCTGGATCATTGCGGAAAACCGGATTTGAAAACTAATGATCTAAAAGATTGGAAATCTAACATTTCCGAACTTGCCCAAAACCCCAATATATATTGCAAAGTTTCAGGACTTTTGACTCAGGGAAATTGGAATAGCATTGATGAAAAATCGATTTTTGAAACTTTGGATTTCATTTTCTTGCAATTTGGAATTAAACGTTTGGTTTTCGGAAGTGACTGGCCTGTGATGCTGTTGGGAGGAAATTATGCACTGTGGCTGAAAATAGTTTCAAAATATGTAAGTCAGTTTTCAAAGATAGAACAGGAACTTTTTTATTCTGGAAATGCAGTTAAATTTTACAAATTATAATTTTTTATTACCGCAAAAGTGACAAAAGATTAACACATAAGTTATTTTAAGTTTATCATTAGAGCGCTAATAAGAGTACATAAGTTTTAAAAACATTTCGTGTTCTTTGCTGAGTGAAATCGAAGATTCGACGTAGTCAAACGCCTTTGCGAACGAAAAATATGCAGAACAATATTAAAAAAATCTTTGCGCTCTTTGCGTTAAAAAAACATAATCCAAAATTATGAACTTAAATCTTAACCATAAAATAATCATCGTAAGCGGCGGTGCAAAAGGCATCGGAAATGGTATTGCTAAAGTTTTAGCGGAAGAAAAAGCTTTCCCAATTATTATTGGAAGAAATGAAGAAGACAACAAAAAAGCCATTCAGGAAATCCAGGATCTTGGAGGAAAAGCTGATTTTATTACCGCCGAACTTTCCCAATCCGAAGAATGCAAAAAAGCTATTGAAGAAGTCGTAAAAAAATACGGAA
The DNA here is from genome assembly GCF_900116415.1 of Chryseobacterium formosense. Lineage (GTDB taxonomy): Bacteria > Bacteroidota > Bacteroidia > Flavobacteriales > Weeksellaceae > Chryseobacterium > Chryseobacterium formosense. The sequence continues at coordinate 172,433 of NZ_FPAP01000003.1, forward strand.
AAATTGAAGGTATCGTTAATAATGCCGGTGTAAATGATGGTGTTGGTTTGGAGAATGGTTCGTATGAGAAATTCATTGACTCTTATCATAAAAATGTGGTGCATTATTATCTTTTGGTGCATCATGCACTTCCCTATCTTAAGAAAAGCAAAGGTTCCATTTTAAATATCGGCAGCAAGACCGCAGAAACCGGACAGGGCGGAACTTCTGGTTATGCAGCTGCAAATGGGGCAAGAAATGCCTTAACAAGAGAATGGGCGGTTGAGCTTTTGCCTTACAGTATTCGTGTGAATGCCATTATTGTTGCTGAAGCATGGACTCCACTCTACCAATCGTGGATTTCGACTTTTGAAAATCCTGAAGAAAAACTAAAAAGTATTACATCAAAAATTCCTCTGGAAAATAGAATGACAACTTCAGAAGAAATTGCGAATATGGCTGCGTTTTTATTGTCTGAAAAATCTTCGCACACGACGGGACAGTTGATTCATGTGGATGGTGGATATGTGCATTTGGACAGAAGTTTGGGGTAATAAATCATTTTTAATTTTATTTAAGTTAAAAGAAATTTATAAATTTGTTTAAAACGAAAAGATGGAATCTGCTACATTAAAAAACATCAACAAAATTCTTAAAGACGCTCCAGAAAATATTTTGGAGAGAATTTTAGGTTATATTGAAGGAATTTTAGAAGAAGAAAATACTGATTTTAAACTTTCTGATGAGCAAAAAGAAAGTCTTCGTCAAATAAAAAAAAGATCCTACGAACAACATACTGAAATTGATACTTTTCTTAATGAAATGAGTTCAAAATATGGCATTTAAGATTATCATTTCTGATGAAGCAAAAGCAGATCTTGAACATTCCTATCTTTACTATAAAACAAAAGTCAATAAAAAAATCGCCGATAATTTTTTCAAAGATTTTAAATCTAGTTTAAATACTATTTCGAAGAATCCTTATTTTAAAATTTGGTTTGAAGATTTTCATGGAAAATTAATGAAGAAGTATCCTTTTCTGATATTTTACACTATTGATAAAAATGCTGGAATTATTGTCGTTTCAAGAGTTTTTCACACATCAAAAAATCCTGAAAAATATCCATAAAAAAAGCGGAAGAAAAATCTTCCGCTTCTACTTTATCTTAATCAAAAATTACATTGTTTCCATTTTGAAACTCATGCTTTCGATTACTTTTAGGATGGCTTCAACCGTATCCATTGATGTTAAACAAGGAACACCGTTTTCAACGCTCATTCTTCTGATCTGGAAACCGTCTCTTTCAGACTGCTTTCCTTTGGTCATTGTGTTGACAACATACTGAACTTTTCCTTTTTGAATTAAATCGATCAGATTGACATCTTCTTCGCCGATTTTGTATCCGATTTTGCATGGAATACCTTTTTCTTCGAAGAATTTTGCAGTACCTTCCGTTGCCCAGATTCTGAAACCAACTTCATGGAATCTTGATGCCAGATCAGCTGCCTCTTGCTTATGTTTATCAGCGACCGTGAACAAGATTGAACCGTGCATCGGAACTTTTCTTCCTGCCGCAACCAATCCTTTGTAAAGGGCTTTTTCCAAAGTTGTATCTTTACCCATAACCTCTCCTGTAGACTTCATTTCTGGACCTAAAGAGATGTCAACTTTCGTTAGTTTTGAGAAAGAGAACACAGGAACTTTTACGAAAACGCCTTCTTTATTTGGAACCAATCCGTTTTTGTATCCTAAATCTGTTAATTTCTGACCTAAAATTGCTTTTGTAGCCAAATTTGCCATCGGAACATCCGTGATTTTAGACAAGAAAGGTACTGTTCTGGATGAACGCGGATTTACTTCGATTACATATACATTTCCTTCGAAAAGAACGTACTGAATGTTCATTAAACCAATTACATTCAATCCTTTCGCTAATCTTTGAGTATAATCTACCAAAGTATCTACTTCACTTTGTGAAATATTTTGTGGAGGATACACTGCAATCGAGTCTCCGGAGTGCACTCCCGCTCTTTCGATGTGCTCCATAATTCCCGGAATGATTACCGTTTCACCGTCGCAGATCGCATCAACTTCAATTTCTTTTCCAACCATATATCTGTCGACCAAAACTGGGTGTTCCGGACTTGCATCTACCGCAAATTCCATATAATGAGCCAATTCGGCTTCCGTATAAACAATTTCCATGGCTCTACCTCCCAAAACGTAGCTTGGACGAACCAATACCGGATAACCGATTTCGTTGGCAATTTTTATCGCTTCTTCTTTTGAAGTCGAAGTTTTTCCTAAAGGCTGAGGAATCCCCATTTCCTGAAGGGCTTTTTCGAACTTATCTCTGTTTTCAGCTCTGTCAAGATCTTCCAGAGAAGTTCCCAAAATTTGGACTCCATAGGAAGCTAATTTATCTGCTAAGTTGATGGCTGTTTGTCCACCAAACTGAACTACAACACCTTTTGGTTTCTCAAGATCGATGATGCTCATCACATCTTCTTCCGTCAACGGTTCGAAGTATAATTTATCTGAAATTGAGAAGTCTGTGGAAACTGTCTCAGGATTGTTATTGATGATAATTGCTTCATAACCCATTTCTTTGATTGCCCAAACCGAGTGAACGGTTGCGTAATCAAACTCAACGCCCTGCCCGATTCTGATTGGTCCGGAACCTAAAACAACAATTTTTTCTTTTTCTGTAACCACAGATTCATTTTCTTCCTCGTAAGTTCCGTAAAAATAGGGCGTTTCGCTGGCAAATTCAGCAGCACAGGTATCAACCATTTTGTAAACAGGTACTACTCCGTTTTGTTTTCTGAAGTTATACACCTCACGCTGCGTGACTTCCCAAAGGTGAGCGATATTTAAATCTGCAAAACCTAATTTTTTAGCTTTAATTAAAGTTTCAAGATCAAATTTGTTATCGGCAATTATTTTTTCGAAATCAATTAATTTCTTGATTTTCCAGATGAAAAACTTGTCGATTTTACTCCATTCTACGATTTCTTCCCAATCGTAACCTCTTCTTAAAGCATCTCCGATGATAAACAATCTTTCGTCATCACAAACTCTGATTCTTCTTTCGATTTCTTCTGCCGTTAAAGCTTCTGCCTGCTTAGTTTTTAAACCAATATGTCTGATTCCAGTTTCCAGAGAACGGATGGCTTTCTGTAAAGACTCTTCGAAATTTCTTCCGATGGCCATTACTTCACCTGTTGCTTTCATCTGAGTTGATAATCTTCTGTCTGCCGTTTCGAATTTATCGAATGGGAATCTTGGGAATTTAGTAACCACATAATCCAAAGCCGGTTCAAAACAAGCGTAAGAAGTTCCTGTAACCGGATTCATGATTTCATCAAGCGTTAAACCAACCGCGATTTTTGCAGCAATCTTTGCAATCGGATAACCTGTTGCTTTCGATGCCAAAGCCGATGAACGTGAAACTCTCGGATTAACTTCGATGATGTAATAATCAAACGAATGCGGGTCTAAAGCCAACTGTACATTACAGCCACCTTCAATTCCTAATGCTCTGATGATTTTCAGTGAAGCGTTTCTCAGCATCTGATATTCTCTGTCAGAAAGCGTCTGAGAAGGCGCCACAACGATTGAGTCACCTGTGTGAACCCCCACCGGATCTATATTTTCCATGTTACAAACCACAATTGCATTGTCGTTTGCATCACGCATTACTTCGTATTCAATTTCTTTGAAACCCGCGATTGATCTTTCGATCAAACATTGTGTAACCGGACTGTATTTTAGACCTAATTCAGCGATTTCTTTTAATTCAGCTTCATTGGCGGCAATTCCACCACCTGTTCCCCCCATTGTAAAAGCAGGACGAACGATTACAGGATATCCGATTTCTTCAGCGAAATTTAATGCCCCTTCAACCGTATTTACGATGTCAGATTCAGGAACCGGTTCATTTAATTCTCTCATCAGTTCACGGAATAAATCTCTGTCTTCCGCTCTGTTGATTGCTGAAAGTTTTGTTCCTAAAACTTCTACCTTACATTCTTCAAGAATTCCTGATTTTTCCAATTCTACTGCCATATTCAGACCAGTCTGCCCTCCCAAAGTTGGTAAAAGTGCATCCGGACGCTCTTTTCTGATGATATGACTTACAAACTGAAGTGAAATCGGCTCGATATATACTTTATCTGCGATTTCAACATCCGTCATAATCGTTGCAGGATTTGAGTTGATCAAAATCACCTTGTAACCTTCTTCTCTCAAAGACAGACAAGCCTGAGTTCCTGCGTAATCAAATTCCGCCGCCTGACCGATAATAATTGGTCCTGAACCGATTACTAAAATTGTTTTTATATCTGTACGTTTTGCCATTTTTCTTTTTAATTAAATGCTTAAAGTTCGACTTTTAGCACTGTTTTTATTTTAGATTTAAATTTTACACATTGTCATTCCGAGGAATCGAGGAATCTGTTTTTATATTAGATTCTTCACTTCGCTTTCTGAACTACGTTCGTAAACTTTCAGTTTATGTTCTGAATGACAAACTAAGTGTCTTACTTTTTGAAGTTTTCCATTAATTCAATGAACTCATCAAATAAGTAGTTCGCATCTTCTGGACCTGGGCTTGCTTCCGGGTGATACTGAACTGAGAAACAAGGGTGAATTTTGTGCTTCAGACCTTCGTTTGTTCTGTCGTTCAATGCGATATGTGTTTCAATTAAATCTGTTCCTTTCAAACTTTCCTGATCAACTGCATAACCGTGGTTTTGAGAAGTGATTGCCACTTTATTTTTTTCTAAATCTAAAACCGGATGATTTCCTCCTCTGTGTCCGAATTTTAATTTGAACGTTTTTGCTCCACAAGCCAAACCGATCAATTGGTGTCCTAAACAGATTCCGAAAATTGGAACTTTTCCTAAGATCCCGTTAATCGTTTCAAGAGCATGTTGGTTATCTTCAGGATCTCCAGGACCGTTTGATAACATTACTCCGTCAGGATTCATCAGTAAAATCTCTTCTGCCGTTACATCCTGAGAAACCACCGTGATATCGCAATTTCTTTGAGATAATTCTCTGATAATTCCTAATTTAGAACCAAAATCAACCAAAACCACTTTCAAACCTCTTCCCGGATTTGCGTAAGGAGTTTTTGTAGAAACCTGCTCCACCTGATTGGTTGGGAAAGTAGTTGTTTTTAATTCTGAAACGACTGCGTTTTCATCAGCATCAGCGTTTACGATTTTCCCTTTCACTACTCCATGGTTACGAAGAATTCTTGTCAGTCTTCTTGTGTCGATTCCTGAAATTCCTGAAAGGTTTTTCTTTTTAAATAATTCATCTAAAGTAATCTGAGTACGGAAATTCGATGGCAAATCACAAAGTTCTTTTACGATAAGCCCTTTAATAGCCGGTTCAATACTCTCATAATCATCTCTATTAATCCCATAGTTTCCGATTAATGGATAGGTCATACACACAATCTGACCGCAATAAGACGGATCAGAAATCAGTTCCTGGTACCCTGTCATTCCGGTATTGAAAACCACTTCTCCTGCTGTTTCCAATTCTGCTCCGAAACCTTCTCCATGAAACACTTCACCGGACTCCAGTATTAACTTTTTCTTCATTTTAAACTTTTATCTCTTATTATTTTGTTATTAACAGGTCGCCCCTACAGGGCTTTTTGGATTATTTTATCCATTTTATTCCATTGGCTTTACCCATGGCTATTGACAGGTCGCCTTTACAAGGCTTTCTTCTTTGTTTCCATGGTTTTCACCCACGGCTATTGTTGTTTGACCCTTTCGGGTCGGCTGAATACTTGATTCTTTTTACTTTTAACTTGGCTCTCTTTTTGGTTCTTATTTAAAAGTATACCCTTCTTTTTCCAAGGCCTCTTTTAAAATTGCCATTCTTGCGAAAACGCCGTTCTGCATTTGTTTGAAAACTCTTGAACGTTCGCATTCTACTAAATCCGTATCAATTTCTACTCCTCTGTTTATTGGAGCCGGATGCATGATGATGGCTTCTTTTTTCATGGCTTTTTCTCTTTCTTTCGTCAAACCATATTTTTTGTGGTATTCCGAAGCGGAGAAACTCATTTTTGCATCGTGTCTTTCGTGTTGTATTCTTAGTAACATAAGAACATCGACTTCTTTAATTAATTCATCAACATTTAAGTATGTTCCGTTGATCAGAGCGCCTTCATCAAACCACTGTTCCGGCCCTGAGAAATATACTTTTGCGCCCAATCTTCTCAACGCTTCCGCATTTGAATTGGCTACACGGCTGTGTTTTACATCTCCTACAATTCCCACTTTTAAGCCTTCAAACTTTCCGAATTCCTGATAAATTGTCATTAAATCCAGCATACATTGAGATGGATGGTTTCCTGTTCCGTCTCCTCCGTTGATTACAGGGATTTTAATATTTTTTAATTCATCAAAATATCTGTCTTTTTTATCTCTGATTACGACAAGATTTACTCCAAGGCTTTCGATGGTTTTTACCGTATCATATAAACTTTCACCTTTGTTTACCGAACTGTGAGATGCATCAAAAGGAACAACCTGCAACCCCAATTTTCTTTCGGCAATATCAAAACTTGTTTTCGTTCTTGTACTGTCTTCGAAGAAAAGATTTGAACAAAAAACTTCTCCTTCAATTTTAGCCGTTTTTCCGTTGGCAAAAGCCAGTGCTTCTGTTACTATACTATTGATTCTCTCGGTGCTAAGTTCTGTAATCGTAAACATAATATCTTAATTTTTGAACATAAAAAAAGCGAAGAAAATATCTTCGCTTAAAATAAATAAATATCGTAAAGGGCGTCTACGCCCGGTAATTCTAATGATATAAATACTGTGTTATTCATTAGGTGCAAAGATACAACAATTTTACAAACTGACAAAACCAAAATTTTAAATAAATTAAAAATCTCAATCAATACCCAATTTTCATTTTTAAATATTATTTTTGTTAAAACTCAACTTCTCTATATGGATTTAAAAGATAAAATGATTCTCAGCATTATTCAGGAAGATTCTACTTATTCTGTAAAAGAAATTTCAGAAAAGATTGGTCTTACCTTTACTCCTACTTATGAACGTATCAAACAGCTGGAGAAACAGGGAATCATTGAAAAATACGTAGGTCTTCTGAATCGTGAAAAACTGGGTTTAAATATTGTTGTTTACTGCAACGTACGTCTGAAAGAGCAATCCAAAAAAGTTCTGGAAACTTTCGAGAAAAACATCATGCAACACGATGAAGTTCAGGAAATAATAAGTCTTTCCGGCGAATACGATTATATGCTTAAAATTATCGCTAAAGACATTAATTCTTATAATGATTTTACGGTAAATGTTATTTCAAATATTCCTAATATCGGGCAATATCACAGTTCTATTGTGCTTCATGAGGTGAAAAAATCTACTAAGTTTAAGATTGATTTAGCTTAATTTTTTATTTAAATCAAAACATTTAGCTTAATAATTTAAAGATGCTTCGACGGAGCTCGGCATGACACCGCTACAAATAAATCGCTAATAAAAACAGATAGTATTAGAGATGTCATGCTGAGATTGTCGAAGCATCTAAGAAAGTTTTAAGTTTAAAATATCAACCCAATAATTTATTCTTCAATTTATTAAACTGATATTCAATTTTATCTAAACACAAATTCCCAATACTTCCCTGATGGGTATGATTTAAGTTTTCAATTTCAAAATCAAACTCATTTTTTTCAATCTCCTGTCCTACCTTTATATATGCATCGCGGAATGAGTTTCCGTTTTTCACCTCTTCATTAATTTTTTCTACACTGAAAAGATATTTATACTTTTCATCTTCCAAAATTCCATCTTTCACTTGAATATTCGGTAAAGTATAGCTTAAAATTTCAAGACATTCTTTCAAAGAATCGATAGCAGGAAACAGAATTTCCTTCGTCAGCTGCATATCCCGATGATATCCTGACGGAAGATTATTCGTCAACAAAATAAATTCATTCGGTAACGACTGAATTCTGTTGCAACGTGCACGAACCAATTCAAAAATATCCGGATTTTTCTTGTGAGGCATAATGCTGCTTCCTGTTGTAAACTCTTTAGGAAAGCTGATGAAATCAAAATTCTGACTTAAATATAAACAAACATCATAGGCAAATTTCCCTAATGTTCCCGCCAAAGTCGCCATTGCCATTGATAACATTTTTTCCGACTTTCCACGCGTCATTTGAGCATACACTGAATTATAATTCATCGACTGAAAACCTAAATTATACGTCGTACTCTCACGGTCGATCGGAAAAGATGAGCCATAACCTGCCGCCGATCCTAATGGATTTTTATTAATGATATTTTTAACCGAAAATAGCATTTCAACATCATCCAACAACGCTTCTGCATAGGCTCCAAACCATAATCCAAATGATGAAGGCATTGCAATCTGTAAATGCGTATATCCAGGAAGCAAAACATTTTTATGCTGTTCCGCTAATTTGATTAATATCTGAAAGAATTCATCAGTCAAAGCTGTAATTTCACGGATTTCATCAACTAAATACAGTTTTATATCCAATAAAACCTGATCATTTCTTGAACGAGCAGTATGAATTTTCTTTCCTGTATCGCCTAATTTTTCAATTAAAATCGATTCAATTTGAGAATGAATATCTTCTGCATTTTTATCGATCTCAAAAGTCCCATTTTTGATATCTTCTAAAATCTCCGCTAAAACAGATAACATCTGCTTTGATTCTTCGTTGGAAATAATTCCAACTTCTGCCAACATTTTACAGTGCGCCATTGAACCTTTGACATCGTATTTTGCCAAACGCTCATCAAAATCAAGATCTTTTCCGACTGTAAATGTATTGACTAATATATTGGTGGCATTATCGTTTTTTTGCCATATTTTTTTCATAAAATTTCTTTTTTTGTTGGAAGATGGAAGCTGGGTGTTGGAAGTTTACTACCAGCTGCTTTATCTTCTCTTATTATTTGATTTTGCCATTCCGACGAAGGAGGAATCTATTTTTATCTTTAAAAAGATTCTTCATTCCACTGCGTTCCGTTCTGAATGACATAAATGAATATTTTTTATTATATATTTTTCTTTTGTCTTGAAACAAAAGAAACAAAAATTCAAGACTGGAAACTTCCGCTAAAAAATATTTTTATTCTCTAAAAATCCCAAAATTCGTGCGAATTGAATATTGGTTCTTCGATTCAATATTTGTCTCGCACTCAAACAGTGGGATTTTCTTAACGTTCATAAAACTATTTTTCTTAACGCTCCATTTTCCTAAGTCGATATTTTTACGCTTCATAGACTTCCATCATCCATCTCCCCGCTTCCAGCCTATAAAACCTTCTCTAAGATCTTAATATAAACATCAATTCCCTCTTCTATTTCCTTTATGTATATGTATTCATCTGCCGTGTGAGAGCGTGTGCTGTCGCCGGGACCGATCTTCACCGATGTACAAGGAATAATTGCCTGATCAGATGAAGTTGGCGAACCGTAAGTTGTCCTGCCGATTTCCAGACCTGCTTTTATAAACGGATGATCCATTTCGATTTTTGAAGAATTTAACCTAAAAGATCTTGCCGTTAAAGTTGATTTCATCTGTGATTGAATGATTTCAAACGCCTCTTCATTAGAATATTCATCCGTAACCCTAACATCTAAAGTGAAAGCACATGATTCAGGAACTACGTTATGCTGAACTCCGGCATGAATTCCCGACAACGTAACTTTAACTTCACCTAAATAATCCGAAACTTTTGGAAATTTAAAGCTTAAAATTTGCTGCAAATCTTCCATACATTTTACAATTGAGTTATCGTTATTCGGATGAGCGGCGTGAGAAGGAGTACCTTTCATTTCTCCATCAATAACCAAAAGTCCTTTTTCCGCGACTGCCAGATTCATCTGCGTTGGTTCTCCTACAATGGCAAGTTCGATATTGGGTAGTTGGGGAAATAAAGCTTCAATTCCGTCAAAACCTGAAATCTCCTCCTCTGCCGTCAAAGCAACAACTAAATTATATTTTAAATCTTCTTTATCATAAAAATGCAAAAAAACCTGCGTCATAGAAACCAGAGAAGCCCCAGCATCATTACTTCCCAATCCGAACAGCTTTCCATCCTTTTCAATTGCTAAAAAAGGATCTAAAGTATACGCTTTATTAGGTTTTACGGTGTCGTGATGCGTATTCAGCAAAATTGATGGTTTGAAAACGTCGAAATTTTTATTCACCGCCCAGATGTTATTTTTAAAACGTTTAGTAGGAATATTGTTCTTTTTAAAAAAGTTTTCAATTTCCACAGACGTATTAAATTCATCTTTGCTGAATGACGGAATTTCAATCAGTTTTTTCAACAAATCCACTGCGTTATTCAGTAATTCTTCTTTACTATAAACAGATTTCAGTTCCTGCATGATGGTTTTCTATATGGTTTTTCAATTCGGTTTCTTTGATTAAGAATACCTTATTTACATTATTTTTTACGGCTCCAAGAGCGTTTTCCAGCTTGGGTAAAATTCCTTTGTGAAGTTTTCCTTCATTTTTTAAAACAGAAAATTCTCCTTCAGAAATATTTTTTATAACAGATTCAGGATTTTCGACATCCTCCAAAACTCCTGATTTATCAAAACAATACAACAATTCAACATCATATTTGGAAGATAAAGCCTGAGCAATCATGGAAGCAATCGTGTCCGCATTGGTATTGAAAAGATTACCTTTTTTATCGTGTGTGATTGCTGAAAAAACCGGAACGAGTTTAAGCTTAATCAATTTTGAGATCAATTTCTTGTTGACACTTTTCTTCTCAATATCTCCCACAAATCCGAAATCTATTTCTGCATGTTCTCTCTTTGTAGCTTTAATTAAATTCGCATCAGCTCCCGAAAAACCTATTGCCTTACATTTTTTTTGCTGAAGTTTAGCCACAATATTTTTGTTGATCCCTCCCGCATATACCATCGCCACAATATCCAACGTATCTTTATCTGTGATTCTTCTTCCGTTGACCATTTTTTGTTCAACGCCCAGTTTATCAGCCAATGTGGTTGCTAATTTTCCGCCTCCGTGAACTAAAATTTTCTTTTCTTTAATTTCAGAAAACTGCTCCAGAAATTCATTCAATAATTCTTCATCATCGATTAATGCTCCACCGATTTTTATGATGTATAATTTATTTTTCATTGCAAACCTTTTTTGAAAACCTTATAGGTTTTTGAAACCTATGAGGTTTAGTTATTAAGAATTCAATTCATCTAAAATTTCAGAGAAGACAGCCTGAGCCGAGAAAATTCGGTTTTTTGCCTGCTGATAAATGATGGAATTCTCACCATCCATTACTTCGTCGCTCAATTCTACATTTCGACGAACCGGAAGACAGTGCATCACTTTTCCCTGATTGGTATTGGTCAATTTTTCATTCGTCAGCATCCAGTTTTCTTTCACTTCGGGCATTGCTGCGTAATCATCAAAAGACGACCAGTTTTTTACATAAATAAAATCTGCATCTTTCAACGCTTCATCCTGATTGTGAATTACTTTTACATCTTTCGTAAAGTTTTTATCTAAATCATAACCTTCAGGATTGGCGATTACGAATTCAACATCCATTTCCTGCATCCATTCTGCGAAAGAATTTCCTACCGCATGAGCGATCGGTTTTATGTGAGGTGCCCAGGTTAAAACTACTTTTGGTTTACGGTTTACACTGAGCTTGTCGAAGTGTCCCAAGTTTTCGGTAATCGTGATACAATCAGCCAAGCTTTGCAGAGGGTGACGTGTTGCAGATTCCAGAGAAATAACCGGAACTTTCGCATGTTGTTCAAACTGGCTTAATATACTTTCGTTAACATCATCTTCCTTGCTTTTCATTCCTGCAAAACAACGAACTGCGATGATATCACAATATTGATTTAATACTTCAATAGCATCTTTGATATGCTCAACCGTATCACCGTTCATGACGGCTCCGTCTGCGAATTCCAAGTTCCAGGCTTCCTGTGCTGCATTTAACGTTAAAATATTTAATCCTAAATTTTGTGCAGCAATCTGACTGCTTAAACGTGTTCTTAAACTTGAATTTAAAAATACAAGTCCGATTGTTTTTCCTTTTCCTTTATCGGTTTCCAAAAGAGGATTTTCTTTAATTTCTAAAGCTTTTTTTATAATTTGCTGTAAGTTTGAAACATCGCTTACAGAGGTGAATTTTTTCATTTGATAATTTTTATTTTTTCAATGGACAAATGGAATATCCATTTCATTTTGAATTGATTTTAAAGATTTTTTATCTTACATATTATCTGAGTTTTTAACGCTAGGGTCGCCAAGTTTTTTTTTAATTAAACTTGAAAATATTTTTCGTTCGCAATGGCGTTTCACTCAGCAATCGAAAGCCTCGTTTGTCATTCTGACGAAGGAAGAATCTATTAATATTATGAAAAGAGATTCTTCACCCCACTTTGTTTCGTTCTGAATGACAGACCGTGTAACTTTCACAGATTAAATCTGCTCCAATACTTCTTTTAAAGCACCAATGAATAGATCGGTTTCTTCTTTTTTAATGTTAAGCGCCGGAAGAATCCTCAACACAGCCTTATCATTGGAGTTTCCTGTGAAAATATGATGATTGTACAACAGGCTGTTCCTCACTTCTGAACAATCCCTGTCGAGTTCAATTCCAATCATCAGGCCTTTCCTTCGAATCGTTTTAATATGTGGAAAATCTTTAATTTTATTTTCAATATACTCGCCCATTTCCCGAGCATTTTCGATGAGATTTTCATCTTTCATCACATCTAGAACTGCAATTGCCGCTACACAAGCTAAGTGATTTCCTCCGAAAGTTGTTCCCAGCAAACCGTTGCTTGCCTGAAATTTTGGCTGAATCAATACACCACCAATTGGGAAGCCATTCCCCATTCCTTTTGCTGTAGTTACAATATCTGCTTCAATTCCGAATTCCTGATAGGCAAAGAAATATCCGCTTCTTCCGTAGCCTGACTGAACTTCATCCAAAATCAATACAACATTATGCTTTTCACATAATTCTTTGATTTTAGTTAAAAATTCAACCGTTGGAATCATAATTCCGCCAACTCCCTGAATTCCTTCAATAATGACAGATGAAATTTCGCTTCCCTGTTTTTCAAAAATTGCTTCAAGTTGCTCGATGTTATTCCATTCAGATTTAATGAATCTTTCATCATAGTTTACCGGAGCTACAATTTTCGGATTGTCTGTCACAGAAACTGCTGCCGAAGTTCTTCCATGAAATGAACCTGAGAAATACAGCACTTTCTTTTTTCCATTGTGAAAAGAAGCCAGTTTTAAAGCATTTTCGTTTGCTTCAGCTCCTGAATTACATAAAAACAAATTGTAATCTTCCAATCCTGAAAGTTTTCCTAGTTTTTCAGCCAATTCAGTCTGCAATTCATTCTGAACCGAGTTTGAATAGAAAGATATTTTATCTAACTGTTCTTTTAATTGAGTTTGATAATGCGGATGGTTGTGCCCGATAGAAATAACGGCATGACCTCCATAAAAATCAAGATATTTTTCTCCTTTATCGTCCCAAAGAAATGATCCCTGAGCTTTTACCGGATTTATGTTAAATAATGGATATACGTTGAATAAATTCATTTTTTTTCTAATTGATAGTTTTTGGTTGATAGTTGCTGGTTTTGAATAGCTATATCTTTATTTTTTTATTAATTTCTTTTGTCTTAAAACAAAAGAAACAAAAGTTCAAGACTGGAAACTTCCGCTAAAAAATATTTTTGTTCTCTAAAAATTCTAAAACTTGCGCGAATTTGACATTTGTTCTTCGGTTCGAACAGTAGAATTTTCTTAACGTTCACAAAACTATTTTTCTTAACGCTCCATTTTCCTAGGTCGGATTATTGTCCGTTTTAAAATGCAATCGGTTTTAAATTCAATCCTAAATTCTCTTCCCAACCCATTGCAATATTCATATTTTGAACGGCTTGTCCGGAAGCTCCTTTCAACAAATTGTCAATCGCTGAGTGAATAACTGCGACATTTCCACTCTTTTCTATATGAATCACACAGCGATTGGTGTTGACAACCTGTTTTAAATCAATTGCTTTCTCGCTTACATTTACAAAAGGCTCATCTGCATAAAAATCCCTAAACAATTGATTGATAGCTGAAAGTTCTAAATCTGTTTTCACCGTGGAACTCGTAAAAATTCCTCTAGCAAAATCACCTCTCCATGGAACAAAATTCAGACTTATTTCATTCGTATTAAAAGAAATTAACTGCTGTAAGATCTCATCTACATGTTGATGTGTCAAAGTTTTATATGCTGAAATATTATCGTTTCTCCAAGTAAAATGCGTCGTTGGCTGCAAAGACTGACCTGCACCTGTTGAACCTGTAATTCCCGTTGTGTAAACTTCATTCAACAAACCTTTTTGAGCTAATGGAAGCAAAGCCAGTTGAATCGCTGTCGCAAAACATCCCGGATTTGCAATACTTTTTGCTCCTAAAAGTTGTTTTTTGTTGATTTCAGGCAAACCGTAGATAAAATTTCTGTTTCCAAAATTTCCTTCTAAACGAAAATCATTTCCTAAATCGATGACCAACGTTTCATCTTTTACAGCATTTTGAGTCAGCCAATTCTGGCTTTCTTTGTGAGGAAGACATAAAAACAAAATGTCCACTTCTTCAGACTGATCTGTTAAAACCATTTCACAAACCGTCGATAAATCCGGATACAAATCTGAAATTTTTGTCCCCGAATTTGAACGACTATATAAAAAACTCAATGACACATTGGGATGAAAAGCCAGCAAACGAACCAATTCGCTTCCTGTATAACCGTTGGCACCGATGATTCCTGCTGTTCTTATTTCTTTTTGATTAATCTCAATCATTTTTATATTTGTTTTGATAGGATTTTCATCCTATCCTGATTTAAGTCGTTCCTTCGGAACTCCCATTAATTTATATTTTGATTAATCTGATGATATATATTTAAAGAATTGCTTAGAATTTTCGTGTAACCTTTCACATCTTCTCCCGTCCACGCTCTGTTTGCTTCGCCATAGCTTCCGAATTTATCGGACATTAGATCATGCCTAGATTCAATTCCGTTTAAGATAAATCTGTACGGATGAAGGCTTACAAAAACTTTTCCGCTCACTGTTTTTTGAGAATCGACTAAAAAAGACTCGATATTTCTCATCACAGGATCTAAGAAAAGCGCTTCGTGAAGCCAGTTTCCGTACCAATCTGATAATTGGGATTTCATCATTTGCTGATATTTTGAAAGCGTATGTTTTTCCAATAAATGGTGCGCTTTGATGATCACAGATGCCGCCGCCGCTTCGAAACCTACTCTTCCTTTAATTCCAACAATCGTATCTCCAACGTGGATATCACGACCAATACCATACGCAGAAGCTAATTCTTCAATTTTCTGAATTGCATATACCGAATGTTCAAAATTTTCTCCGTTTACTGCTACAACTTCACCATTTTTGAACTCAATTTCCAGTTCTGAAGGCTGAGTTTCTTTAATTTGAGATGGAAAAGCTTCTTCTGGTAAATAATTTCTTGAAGTCAAAGTTTCTTTTCCGCCAACTGAAGTTCCCCAAAGTCCTTTATTCACAGAATATTGCGCTTTTTGGAATTCCATTTCATAACCGTGCCCTTTCAAAAATTCAATTTCTTCTTCACGGGATAAAGATAGATCACGAATTGGCGTAATGATTTCCACATTCGGACACATGACCTGAAAAATCAAATCGAAACGGACTTGGTCATTTCCAGCACCCGTACTTCCGTGAGCAATCGCATCAGCACCGATTTCGATGGCGTATTTTGCAATTTCCTGCGCCTGAATCGTACGTTCAGCACTTACAGACAAAGGATATGTATTGTTTTTCAAGACATTACCAAAGATCAAATACTTTACGCAAGAATTGTAGTAGTCTTCCTGAGCATCAACGCACCTGTATTCTTTTACCCCAAGATTAAAAGCTTTTTTCTTCAATTCTTTTTCCTCTTCTTGAGAAAAACCTCCGGTATTTACAGTTACTGCATACACCTCGTATCCAAGTGTTTCACTCAAATATTTGGCACAGTAAGAGGTATCTAACCCCCCACTAAACGCTAAGATTACTTTCTTGCTCATTTTGATATTGATTTTTGGGTTGATTATTTACAACCTCATTTACTTTATTATTATCAGGAACGAAAAGCATTGCTGTACAAAGACAGTTTTTTCGTTCTTTTTTCATTAGAATTTCATAGTTCACACAACTTTTGCAGCCATTCCAAAACTCATTATCCTGAGTTAATTCAGAATAAATTACTGGTTTATAACCTAAGTCACTGTTAATTTTCATTACAGCAAGTCCCGTCGTCAAACCGAATATTTTTGCATTTGGGAATTTCTCTCTTGACAATGCAAACACTCTATCTTTGATCAAAGTTGCAATACCTCCATGCCTGAATTTTGGAGAAACAATTAGCCCAGAGTTAGCTACAAACTGACCGTGTGACCAGGTTTCTATATAGCAGAAACCTACCCATTCGCCATTTTCAGTAGCGACTACAGCGTTACCTTCCGAAATTTTTTTACTTAAATATTCGATGGAACGTTTTGCGATCCCCGTTCCTCTTCGCTGTGCAGAATCATACATTTCCTGCTGTATTTCACTCACATACATTAAATGTTCGCATGAGGAAATTTGTATTTCCATTTATTTATCTGAATTTTTTGGCAAATTTAAAGTATAATAACTTTAAAAACCAAATTAAAAAGATATTTTTATTGAATTAAATTAATATACAGGTAATTTTATCTTTAAGTTAAATTAATATTTTGCTAAATTATTATACATTTGCTAAAAATATATAGTTATGGAAAATAACTGTCCAAAATGCAACAGCAATAAAATCGTAAAAAGTGGAATCGTTAACGAAAAACAACGTTTTCACTGCAAAGACTGCAACTATTATTTTACCGTAAAAAAACTTGGAAAACAGATTGATGATTACTACGTGACAAAAGCTTTACAATTATATCTTGAAGGCTTAAGTTACCGTGAAATAGAGAGAATTATAGGAGTTTCTCATGTTACAATAAGTTCATGGATTAAGAAATACAATATTATACGACCTCCTCATTCGGAATTCCATCCGGTTTATAAAATTTTAAAACAAAATGAACTGATTGAATATATTGCTAAAGAAGAAAATATTAAAAATTCAGGATTAATTATTACTCAGTTTGCAGATAAATATATGCTGATTAAATGGGAACGATTTAAAAAATAAGTTTGAAAATTATGAGTTATTAATTATAAATTATGAGTTTTTGAAGCTTTTTTATTTAAATAAATAATTATTAATCAAATATTTAAATTTAAAATATCAATTAAGATTCAATTATTTCATAACTCATAATTCTTCATTTTAAATTCATAACTATATTATTACCATTAATATATATTAAATTTTTATAACTAAATTATTAATTACAATTTGGCTTTCACAAAAAACAAAGCCAAAAATTGATAATTTATGAAGAAAATACTCACATTTATTGGATTAGCTTTAATCAGTAATTCTTTATATTCACAAGGCTCTCCCGATTATGGAAGCGGGCTGAAAGTTAACCTTAATCAACAAGGAGACAAATACGTCAGATTTATTTTATGGGATCAGTTCTGGTTAAGAAACACAGATATGAATCCCGGAAGTATGGTCGGCGGAGAACCAACCGACAATTCCTGGAGCTTAGGAAACCGTAGATTGCGTGTTTTGGCATATGCTCAGATTTCCAAAAGGTATATGATCCTTGCTCATTTTGGAATTAATAATCAAACCTTTATCAATGGTGGCGGTTCAGGTACTTCGGGAACGGGAGGTTATGGAAACGGCAAAAAGCCACAAATGTTTTTTCATGATGCATGGAATGAATATGCAGTTATTTTACCTGGAGAAGCGGGAAAATTCAGTTTATCTTTGGGAGCCGGGCTGCATTATTATATGGGACTTTCTCGTATGACAATGGCTTCAACATTGAATTTCCTTACTGTAGACTCTCCTATTTTCACTTGGCCTTTGATAGATAATTCTGACCAGTTTGCAAGGCAATTGGGAATGTTTGCGAAAGGAAAATACGGAAAACTGGAATATCGCTTTAGTTTAAATAAACCTTTTGCAACAGATTTAGTTCCGGTAAATGTAACAGATCCGGCAAAAGCAGTAGCAGTTGACAATAACGGAAATCCAAACTTTTCAAAAGCAGGCTATGTAGAATATCAGTTTTTGGATGAAGAATCGAATACGCTTCCTTATAAAGTTGGTTCTTATCTGGGGACTAAAAAAGTTTTCAATTTGGGAGCAGGTTTTTATCACCAAAAAGACGGAACGAGAACTTCTGTGAATTCAATTATCGAAAAACATGATATTACGCTCGTTGCAGTTGATGCTTTTGCAGATATTCCGCTAGGAAATGCTAAAAATAAAATGGCAGTTTCGGCTTACGCAGGGTATTACAACTATCAATTCGGCCCCAATTACATCAGAAATTTAGGAATCATGAATATTGCTTCATCCGATCCAAATTTCATTGGCAACAAAGCCATCGCAGGTGCAGGAAATCTACAGCCAACGATAGGGACAGGGAATATTATCTACGCACAGGCTGGTCTATTGCTACCGAGCCAGGCAGAAAAACCGAAAATAAGAATTCAGCCATTTGCAGCGTATACCCACAAAAGTTTTGAAGCGTTTGAGAAATCTTCTTCTCAATTTGATGTCGGAGCCAACTGGTTCATAGACGGTCATCACGCAAAAATTACAACACAATATTCAACAAGACCGGTTTATACAAGTCCTACGGAAAGTCCATCATCAAAAGGAGAATTCATTGTGCAATTTCAAATTTATTTATAAAAACTCAGAAAACTCAATATCAATTTTAACTAACATCAAAATTAAAGCAATATGAGCGATAACAATCAAATAAGCTACGAGAATATGACCGAAAAGCAGAAAAACCGCACCATCTGGAGCGTTATCACTGCATCGTCACTCGGTACATTAATAGAATGGTACGACTTCTATATTTTCGGAAGTTTAGCCATCGTTTTAGCAACGAAATTTTTCCCTTCAGACAATCCTACTGCAGCGTTTTTATCTACGTTAGCAACTTTCGCAGCCGGATTTGTAGTGAGACCTTTCGGAGCGTTATTTTTCGGAAGATTAGGAGATATTATCGGAAGAAAATATACGTTTTTGGTGACTTTATTAATTATGGGATTCTCAACATTCCTCATCGGATGTATTCCAAGTTATGAAACTATCGGATTTATGGCACCGGTTTTAGTTTTAATTTTAAGATTATTACAAGGTTTGGCTCTTGGAGGTGAATATGGCGGCGCAGCGACTTACGTTGCGGAATATGCACAGCCACACCGAAGAGGTTATTGGACTTCCTGGATTCAAACAACAGCTACAGCGGGACTTTTCATTTCATTAATCGTAATTTTAATTACAAAAAGTACACTTTCTGCAGAAGAATTCGACAATTGGGGATGGAGAATCCCTTTCTGGATATCGATTTTAATGGTTGGAGTTTCTTACATCATCAGAAAAAACATGAAAGAATCTCCTCTTTTTGCAAAGGCTAAAAGTGAAGGAAAAACTTCAAAAAACCCTTTAAAAGAAAGTTTCGGGAATAAATTCAATTTCAAATTTGTCTTACTGGCGTTGTTCGGAGCTGCGATGGGACAAGGTGTAATCTGGTATACAGGACAATTTTACGCGATGAGTTTTCTTCAAAAAGTGATGAACGTTGAGTCTGCGCAAGTTGATAAATTAATGGCAATTGCTCTTTTGATGGGGACACCCTTCTTTGTTTTTTTCGGATGGCTTTCTGATAAAATCGGACGAAAAGCAATTATGATGACCGGAATGTTGGTGGCAATTTTAGCATACAGACCCATTTATGACAAAATGTTTAACAGTATCGATTTGAAATCAAAGACAGTTGCAGAAAGCGGCATTATTGAAAAAAGAACAGCAAAAATTCATGATAAGATTGCAACGGACAGCCTAATTACTTTTCATAAAGAAACACTTTTCACAGACGGAACCTTAGCTAAAAAAGACAGTATTGTTCATTGGTCTCCAACCGGACCTGTTATAAAAGACGGAAAAGCAGAAGAACCTAAAGTTTCCCAAACAGTCAAAATCAACAGTGAAACCAATCTGTTATTAATCTTCTTAGTGTTTATTCAGGTAATTTTTGTAACGATGGTATATGGTCCGATTGCAGCGTTCTTAGTCGAAATGTTCCCAGTGAGAATCCGCTACACATCGATGTCTCTGCCTTATCATATTGGAAATGGCGTATTTGGAGGATTGCTTCCCGCAGTGGCAACGTACTTAGTAACAACAGGAAAAGAAGCTGGACACTCAACCTGGTATCTGGAAGGACTTTGGTATCCGATTGGAGTTGCTACAGTCTGTTTACTGATCGGATTATTTTATCTTAAAAATAAGAACAATAATATTCACGACTAAACACTCAATCACTTAAATTTTTATTAATTTTAAAACTACTAAAATGAACGGAATAAAAAAAATATTAGGCATTCTTTGGATTGCAGTTGCTTTAGTTGTAGGATATTTCGGGATAACCGTTTTGGGAATTCCAAAAATTACCTCAGGAAAGCAGGAAGATCTTGTATTCGGAATCATCATTCTATTTGTGTTGATGCCGATAATCTCAGGCGGAATGGCAATTTTCGGCTACTATTCTTTAACGGGAGAGTATTCTGACGATAAAGTTTAAATAAAATATGTTAGTGATAATTGGCGGATGAATCTGTCCGTCAATTATCTTTTATATCATTATGAAAAAAAGACACGAACAAAAGCTAATTATCCTAAGCATGGGACTTCTGATTGCATTCAGCATTCCTGTTTCATTGTTGTTCAACAGTGAAAAAGAAGTGTTCGGCTATCCGATGGTTCTGATCTATATTTTCGCTGTCTGGATGGTTTCCATCATTATCTCTTTTGTAATCGTAAAAAAATATGATGAGTAGTTTCGCATTATTTTTTGTGGTTTTGTTTTATCTGGCACTTTTATTCTTAGTCGCTCATCTGGCGGAGAAGAAAAAGAGCAAGCTTTGGATCAACAATCCTTACATTTATACCTTGTCTCTGTCGGTGTATTGCACAGCGTGGACTTACTACGGAAGCATCGGAGTTGCGGCAACAAGTGGACTCAATTATCTCCCGATCTACATCGGCCCCATCATGGTAATTCCTGCATGGATTTACATTAATACTCGAATTGTGCGAATTGCAAGAGTAAATAAAATAAGCAGCGTCGCAGATTTTATTTCGTTAAGATATGGTAACAGCCGAAGTTTTAGCGCTATTATTACGATCGTCTGTCTTTTGGCGATTGTTCCTTATATCGGTTTACAGATCAAGGCTATTTCTGAGACTTTTCACCTAGTGACAGAAACATCAATTTCACAAAATATCCTGACCGATAACGCAACTTTTGTGGTTGTTTTAATTGCCTTATTTGCATCTTATTACGGTACAAAATATGTCGATGCATCAGAAAAACGTCTGGGAATTATCTCAGCAATTGCTTTGGAAAGTTTTTTAAAACTTTTTTTCATCATCATTTTAGGAATTTTCGTTATTTATTTCGTTTTCGACGGCTTTTCTGATATTTATGAAAAGGCAAGCAAATTTGAAGATTTTAAACAAAAAAATACATTCAATGGAACTGACGGAGCTATGAACTGGATGGTTCTTTGCCTAATTTCAGGAACAGCAATTTGCATTCTTCCAAGACAATTTCACACGGCAATTGTTGAAAACAGACAAGAAAAGCATATCAAAACAGCCATTTGGTTTTTTCCACTTTACTTATTGATTTTCACTATATTTATCTTCCCGATTGCGTGGGGCGGAAGACTAGTTTTTAATGGACAAAATGTAAATCCCGAGTTCTATTCTATTTTAATTCCACAGTATTTTAATAATACCTGGATAACAGTTTTCGTTTTTCTTGGGGGACTAAGTTCATCTATTTCAATGATTATCATTTCGGCAATTACTTTATCCATCATGCTTTCCAATAATTTAATTATTCCTTATGGCTTGTTGGGCAAATTTAAATCTGAAAATGAAGTACAGAACACTCGAAACATCACCAACATCAGAAAATTCAGCATTTTCGCATTGGTGATTATGGCATTTGTCTTTTATAAATATTTCATTCTTAAAACTTCATTGGATTCTGTTGGTTTGATATCATTTGTTGTTATCGGACAATTGGCACCCGCATTTTTCGGCGCAATATTCTGGAGAAGAGGAACTTATAAAGGTGCAGTAATCGGATTATTGGCAGGATTGGCGATCTGTTATTTCGGATTAATTATCCCTCAATATTATTTTTCTTACAATCAGGAACTTAAAGGAATCCTGAGAGAAATGTATGACTCTTTTGATTTCTTTAAAATTTCTTTTCTAGGAAGAATTCCACAGATTTTCTTTTGGTCGATGTTGGTGAATACGGGATTATTTGCAATCATTTCTGTTAGTGTTAAAGGAAATTATCGTGAAAGAAATTTCGCAGAATTATATGTTGATATTGACAAATACATTCAAAACCATGAAAATGCTTTCATCTGGCGCGGAACAGCTTATGTTTCAGACATTAAAAATATTCTGGAAAGGTTTTTAGGCAAAACTAAAACCGAACAGGCACTCAGAATTTTTAATTTAAAATATAATATTGATTCTCAGACAGAAACAGCCGATTCAAGATTTATCAAATTTTCAGAAAATTTGTTAGCAGGAAGAATTGGGACGGCTTCGGCAAAAATTTTAATTGAAGGGGTAACGAAAGAAGATAAAATATCTTTAAAGGAAGTTTTAAATATTTTAGAAGAATCCAAAGAAAATATTATCCTTAATAAAAAGCTGACAGAACAATCGCAGGAACTTCAAAAACTATCAAATGATCTGAGAACTGCCAATCAAAGTTTAATCATTAAAGACCGACAAAAAGACGATTTTCTGGATTCCGTTGCGCATGAATTAAGAACACCAATCACTGCGATTCGTTCGGCTGGGGAAATTCTGGCAGATGACGATGAT
Organism: Chryseobacterium formosense; assembly: GCF_900116415.1. Taxonomy (GTDB): domain Bacteria; phylum Bacteroidota; class Bacteroidia; order Flavobacteriales; family Weeksellaceae; genus Chryseobacterium; species Chryseobacterium formosense. The sequence continues at coordinate 195,598 of NZ_FPAP01000003.1, forward strand.
ATTCCTTTGGATATCAAAAAAGAATTTTTGAACAATATCATTACAGAATCGGATAGATTAAGCGAGATTATCAATGATATTTTGTATCTGGATAAGCTTCAGCATGGCGAAATTGCTTTACATATTCAACAAAATAATATTATTGAAACCTATAAAAAAGCATTAAACCCAATTCTGCATCTGATTCAGCAGAAAAATATTCATTTAAGTGAAGTCAATCTTCTAAATCAATATTTATTTGAATATGACGGAGCGAGGATGATTCAGTTATTTCAGAATATTTTAGGAAATGCTTTAAAATTCACTGACGAACAGGGAACAATTCAGACCAAACTTTACGAAAAAGAAAATAAACTAGTTATTACAATTTTTAATACCGGAAAACACATTCCCGCAGAAGATCTGGAAATGATTTTCGATAAATTTTACCAGTCAAAAAATCAAAATATTTTAAAACCAACAGGAAGCGGGCTTGGATTGGCGATTTCAAAGAAAATAATAGAAGCTCAGGGCGGAACCATAAAAGCAGAAAACAGCGGATTAGGCGTAACTTTCACCATAACCCTTCCCGAAAAAATAAAAGAGAATAAAAATGAAGTTGAACAAATTTAAGACACACTATGAAAAAGATAATTATTGCGGATGATGAACACAAAATATTAATGTCGCTAGAATACAGTTTCAAGAAAAACGGCTATGACGTATTCATCGCAAGAGATGGAACCGAAGTTTTGGAATTTCTAAAAACCATGATTCCCGACGTCATTTTACTTGATATTATGATGCCGAATCTTGACGGTTACAGCACATTAGACATCATTAAACAGGACGAAAAATTAAAAAATACAAAAGTCATTTTTCTAAGTGCCAAAAACAATCCGAGAGATATTGAAAAAGGCTTGGAAATGGGAGCTGATGCGTATGTAACAAAACCCTATTCGATTAAAAAACTAATGCAGCAGATTGAAGAAATGTTTGAATAATTATTTAAACACAAACCTCACTAATAAACTACACTAATATCACAATTAATATTCGTGTTATTAGTGAAAAAAATTTGTGCAATTAGTGTTTAAAAAGAAAGAAAATTACTATGAAAACAGAGAATTTGTTTGAACAAAGCATAGAAGACAAAGAGAATTTCTGGAAGGAGCAGGCTCAGGAAATCAAATGGTTTGAATTTCCTTCACAGATTCTTTCAAAAGATGACAATGATTACACCCAATGGTTTTCCGACGGAAAGCTGAACATGTGCTATTTATGCATTGACAAACATATTGAAGACGGCTTTGGAGAACAGGTTGCGATTGTTTACGACTCTCCTGTTACCCATCAAAAGAAAACTTATACTTTCAATCAGGCGAAAGAAGAAATTTCGAAGTTGGCGGGAGGTTTGGTTTCTTTAGGCTTGAAAAAAGGTGACACAGCCGTTATTTATATGCCGATGATTCCGCAGACGCTTTTTGCGATGTTGGCTTGCGCGAGAATTGGCGTGATTCACAATGTGGTTTTCGGAGGTTTTGCTCCCAATGAATTGGTCGTAAGAATTGACGATTGTAAACCAAAAGCATTAATTACAGCAACAGCCGGAGTGGAGATTTCAAAAAGAATCCCATATTTACCATTGGTTGAAAAAGCGATTGAACTCGCTCAGGATAAAGTCGAAAACATTATCGTTTTCAATAGAAAATTAGTAGATAATCAACATGAAATGTTCGACGGATTGATTGATTATGAAGAATTGGTTCAAAAATCAGAACCTGTTGACTGTGTTTCGGTTGAATCGACTCACCCACTCTATTTGCTTTACACATCAGGAACTACGGGAAAACCAAAAGGAATTACACGAGATACAGGAGGTTATGCCACTGCTTTGAAATTTTCCATGAAATATATTTATGGAATTAAGCAGGGAGAAACGTATTGGGCAGCGTCTGATTTTGGCTGGGCGGTCGGTCATAGTTTTTCGGTTTACGGACCATTAATTAACAGAAATACAACGATTATTTTTGAAGGAAAACCTATTATGACTCCCGACGCGGGAACTTTTTGGAGAATTATTTCAGAATATAAAGTTTCTACCATGTTTACGGCTCCAACAGCGATTCGGGCTATTAAAAAAGAAGATCCTAACGGAGAATTGGTAAAAAAATATGATTTAAGCCATTTCAAAAAACAATTTTTAGCAGGCGAAAGATGTGATGTTGCAACACTGGATTGGTTTGCAGAACACATCGGAGTTCCCGCGATCGATCATTGGTGGCAGACAGAATCCGGCTGGCCGATGTTGGGTTTAATGACTTTTGACGAAAATTATAAGATTAAAAGAGCTTCTGCGGGGAAACCGATTCCTGGTTACGATATTAAAATTTTTGATGAAAACGGTTATGAACTGGATGCGCATCAGGAAGGTTATTTAATCATCAAACTTCCGCTTCCGCCGGGAGCTTTACTCGGAATCTGGAATGATAATGAACGTTTTCAAAACAGTTATTTATCACAATACAAAGGCTATTATTTCTCCGGAGACGGCGCGATAAAAGATGAAGACGGCTATATTTTCATTACCGGAAGAGTGGATGACGTGATTAACGTTGCAGGACACCGGCTTTCGACTTCGGAAATGGAAGAAATCGTCTCATCACATCCCGATGTTGCAGAATGTGCAGTTGTTGGGATAGATGATGATTTAAAAGGACAAATTCCTTTCGCATCGGTAGTTTTAAAGAATGGTTCTACAATTTCAGAAGAAGATTTAGAAAAGGATATTGTGAAAATGGTTCGTGAAAAAATCGGTGCAGTTGCCTGTCTTAAAAATGTAATGACCGTAAAACGTTTACCCAAAACACGTTCCGGAAAAATTTTAAGAAAACTGATCAGAACCTTATTGGACGGAAAAGAATTTCAGATTCCGTCAACAATTGACGACGAAAAAATCATTGAAGAAATTCAACAAAAAATTGAGGATTATAGGGCTTAAACGAGAAATTAAACATAAATTTAAATAACAAAAATTCAAATTTCAAAAACGAACGGGATATGAGAAATTACTTAATAGAAGATCTACCGCATTATTTTGAAGAGTATAAAAAATCTATCAAAAATCCTAAGAAATTCTGGGATAAGATTGCCGATCAAAATTTCGTGTGGTATCAAAGATGGAGCAAGGTCGTAAAATATGATATGAATGAAGCTAAAATCGCTTGGTTTAAAAATGCAAAATTAAATATAACTAAAAACTGCCTAGACAGACACTTAGCTGTAAGAGGTGACAAAACCGCCATCATCTGGGAACCGAACGATCCGAAAGAAGAGGCACAGCATATTTCTTACAACGAATTATATACAAGAGTCAACAAAACTGCCAATGTTTTAAAAGACATGGGAATTGAAAAAGGCGACAGAGTCTGTATCTATCTTCCGATGATTCCTGAACTGGCGATTACTATGTTGGCTTGTGCTAAATTGGGTGCTGTTCATTCCGTTATTTTTGCAGGATTTTCAGCTTCTGCCGTTGCCTCAAGAGTGAATGACTGTGAGGCTAAAATGGTCATCACTTCAGACGGAAGCTATCGAGGAAGCAAAGTTTTAGATCTAAAAAGCATCGTCGATGATGCGTTGGAAAAAACTCCGACCGTTGATAATGTTTTGGTAGTAAAAAGAACGCACAACGAGATCAAAATGAAGGAAGGAAGAGATCATTGGTTAGCCGATTTATATGAAAAAGCTTCTCCTGATTTTGTTACGATCATTATGGATGCAGAAGATCCTTTGTTCATTTTATACACTTCAGGTTCAACTGGAAAACCGAAAGGGATGCTTCATACTTCTGCCGGTTATATGGTTTATACGGCTTACACTTTTAAAAATGTATTCAATTATAAAGAAAACGATATTAATTGGTGTACTGCCGATATCGGATGGATCACAGGTCACTCCTACATTCTTTACGGACCACTTTTGAACGGCGCAACAACCGTAATTTTCGAAGGAGTTCCAACTTATCCCGAACCGGACAGATTTTGGGAAGTTATTGAAAAACATAAAGTTACTCAATTCTACACAGCTCCGACTGCCATTCGTTCATTAGCGAAAGAAAGTGCGGAATGGGTTGATAAGCATGATTTAAGCACATTAAAAGTCATTGGTTCCGTTGGTGAACCTATCAATGATGAAGCTTGGCATTGGTTCAACGATCATGTAGGAAAGAAAAAATGCCCTATCGTTGATACTTGGTGGCAAACTGAGACAGGAGGAATTATGATTTCACCGCTTCCTTTTGTAACGCCTACAAAACCAACTTACGCTACCCTGCCTTTACCGGGAATCCAGCCTGTCTTAATGGATGACAAACGTAATGAAATTACCGGAAATCAGGTGACGGGAAACCTTTGTATCCGTTTTCCTTGGCCGGGAATTGCAAGAACAATCTGGGGTGATCACCAGAGGTATAAAGAGACTTATTTCTCAGCTTTTCCGGGAAAATATTTTACGGGAGATGGTGCTTTGAGAGATGAAGTCGGATATTACAGAATTACAGGTCGTGTAGATGATGTGATTATCGTTTCCGGACATAATTTGGGAACAGCTCCGATCGAAGACAGCATCAACGAACACCCTGCTGTAGCCGAATCAGCGATTGTCGGTTATCCTCATGACATCAAAGGAAATGCTCTGTATGGATTTGTCATTTTAAAAGATTCCGGCGCCGACAGAAAGCAGGAAAACCTGGTAAAAGAGATCAATCAATTAATTGCAGATCAGATTGGTCCGATTGCAAAACTAGATAAAATTCAGTTTGTTTCCGGGCTTCCGAAGACACGTTCCGGGAAAATCATGCGTAGAATTCTGAGAAAAATTGCGGAAGGCGATTTCAGTAATTTTGGAGATATTTCTACTCTATTGAATCCCGAAATTGTTGAGGAAATTAAAAATGAGAGACTAAGCTAAACATACCTTACATTTATTTAAACTCTGTGTATTGCACAGAGTTTTTTATTTTAAACAAAATAGACAATTTCTTAATTTTTATTAATTATTTATAGATAAAATAAAATATTATAAATTTTATTAAATTTTTATTAATTATATTAAAAATAATTATAACTTTAGATAACCAAAATAGCATTACTATGTCAAGCATTTTAGCAGGAATATTTGCCCAACACAGTGATTATAAAAAGCTTGAGCAAGAGCTTGAAGCTTCAGGATTATCTAATTCTGATTACATTGTGTACCTAAGTGACGATCATCATAACTCCCAATATACGGTGAGTGTAGAAATAAAAAACAGAGAGACAAATGAAAAAGCGAGGCACGTCTTTGATAAAAATGATGTTTTAAAAACTTATTTTTTCGAAAACATGAGCATTAATCAGGCTTCTTACAGCAACCTAAAAAGATTGATTGATGCACGATGCAAAGCTGAAATCCATAGCAGTCCGGATGTCCGAATAAAAGTACAGCACGACGGAATGAATTCTGAAGTAAAAGCTTAAAACTAAATAAAAACTGAATAACCGTAATCCGCAGATTCTTTCTGCGGATTTTTGATTTTAGCAATTGACAAATAGCATTTTTTTTCGTATTTTCGTTTAAATAAAGCCTTTTACACAGATGAGTTACGACTTAGAACAAGAAAACAAAGAAATCTTAGCGCGGTATAAAGACCTGATTTCTAATACATACAGAACTTTGGATGAAGAAAATAACAAACTCATCCGAAAGGCTTTTGATATTGCTCTCGATGCTCATAAAGATCAAAGAAGGAAATCAGGAGAACCTTACATTTATCATCCCATTGCCGTAGCAAAAATTGTTGCTACGGAAATCGGTCTTGGTGCAACATCAATTGCCTGTGCGCTTTTGCATGATGTGATTGAAGATTCAGATTATACCTATGAAGATCTTAAAAAGATTTTCGGAGAAAGAATTGCAGAAATTGTAAACGGACTGACGAAGATCTCGATCATGAATCATCAGAATATTTCTGTACAGTCTGAAAACTACAGAAAATTATTACTGACTCTTTCTGAAGATTTCCGTGTGATTCTGATCAAAATTGCAGACCGTCTCCACAACATGAGAACTTTGGAAAGTATGGCACCGGATAAGCAGAAAAAAATTGCTTCTGAAACGGTCTATATTTATGCACCGATGGCACACAGACTTGGATTGTACAATATTAAGTCTGAGCTTGAAGACCTTTCTTTAAAATATAACAATCCTGAAGTTTATAACGAAATCACTGAGAAACTTGAACTTGCAAAAGATAACAGAATCCGTTATATTGATGAGTTCACTAAAGAAGTTTCTGAAAGGTTAAAGGAAGAAGGTCTAAATGTAAGCATAAAAGGACGTGCGAAAGCAATTTCTTCCATTTATAGAAAAATGCTGAAGCAGGGTGTTCCTTTCGAAGAAGTTTTCGATAATTACGCGATTAGGATAATTTATAAATCAGATGCAAAAAATGAAAAGTTTCTTGCCTGGAAAATATATTCTATTGTAACTGATGTTTACCACAGTAACCCTTCGAGAATGCGTGACTGGATTACTCAACCACGTTCAACAGGTTATGAAAGTTTACATTTAACGGTTCTTGGTCCTGACAGAAAATGGATTGAAGTTCAGATCCGTTCTGAAAGAATGGATGATATTGCCGAAAAAGGTGTTGCAGCCCATTATAAATACAAAGAAGGCTACAAACAGAGCAATGACGACCGAAATTTTGAAAAATGGGTAACTGAAATCCGCGATGTACTTGAGCAGCAACAGAATCTTTCTACTTCTGAACTTTTAGATAATATTAAGCTCAATCTTTATTCGAAAGAAGTTTTTGTATTTACTCCAAAAGGTGAAATTAAAATTCTTCCGACCAATGCAACTGCTTTAGATTTTGCATTTTCCGTCCACACCGATTTAGGAATGAAATGTCTAGGCGCTAAAATCAACGGAAAACTGGTTCCTATTTCGTATGTTCTTCAAAACGGAGATCAGGTTGATATTCTTTCTTCTCAAAATCAAAGACCAAAATTCGACTGGCTGGAATTTGTCGTTACATCCAAGGCAAAATCAAAAATCAAAAGCTTCCTGAATTCCGAGAAAAACTCTTATGTACAGGAAGGTAAAGAAATTTTACAGAGAAAACTTCGTCATGCGAAAATCAATTTCAATGATGAAGAAATCAATAAACTTCAGAAATTTTTTAATCTTAAAACTTCACAGGAATTATTTTTAAAATTCCAGACCAATGAGCTTGATGCAAGCAGTCTGAGAAAATATATTGAAAGTAAAAACGTATTCAACAATTTGCTTTCAAGATTTAAACGTAATCCAAATAAGAATCAGCATTACGAAGAACCAAAAGAACAGAATCTGGACATGATTGTGTTCGGAAAAGATGAAGAAAAACTGAATTACAGTTATGCAAAATGCTGTACAGTAATTCCGGGAGACAAAATTTTCGGGTTCATCACTATTTCGGAAGGAATTAAAGTTCATAGCGACACCTGTCCTAATGCGATAAATCTTCGTGCGCAATATGATTACAGGGTCATTCCGGCAAAATGGGTGAATGAAGAAAGTTTCAAAAACCGTATTAAAATCGAAATTGAAGGTCTCGACAGAATGGGAATGATCAACGATATTACGACCGTAATCAGCGGCGCAATGGGAATGGATATGAAAAGTATGTCGATCGAATCCAACAACGGTATTTTTACAGGAAATATTAATTTAGAAGTTAAGCATAAAGGTCAACTTGAAGAGACGTTTAAAAAACTAAAAGCAATCAACGGTATATCCAAAATCAGACGTATTTAAAAAAATAATGAAGTTATCACTGTATTTCAAGAGATTTTTTAAAAGCAGTCAATCATCCGGAATTTTATTAATTTTTTGTGTTGCTTTGGCTTTAATAATTGCTAATTCATCTTTAGGAAGTGGCTTTCAAAGTCTGTTAGATTCAAAAATCGGTTTTGAAAACTTACATCTTGAATATCCGGTAAGTATTTGGATCAATGATGGATTGATGGCAATTTTCTTTCTTTTAGTCGGATTGGAAATTAAAAGAGAACTTCTTGAAGGCGAATTATCATCCTTTAAAAATGCTTCATTGCCTATTTTTGCTGCAATCGGCGGAATGCTTGTTCCTGCAGTAATTTACGCTGCTTTCAATTCCGGAACGGATTACAGTAACGGTTGGGGAATTCCGATGGCGACTGATATTGCTTTTTCTCTGGCAATTATCTCAATGCTCGGAAAAAAAGTTCCTGCTTCGCTTAAAATTTTCCTGGCAGCTTTGGCAATTGTTGATGATCTGGGAGCGATTTTGGTGATTGCCATATTTTATACTGACCAGATTCACTGGATGTATCTTTTATCATCGTTTGGAATTGTTGCTGTTTTGTTTATTCTAAATTTTTTAAAGGTAAAAAAACTCATATTTTATATAATTCCCGGTTTATTTTTATGGTATCTTCTTCATCATTCGGGAATTCATGCGACAATTGCCGGAGTTTTGCTGGCATTTAGCATTCCGACAAATGAATCGACAACCATCATTTCTCCTTTAGAAAAGCTCGAGCATTCACTACACTACCCTGTCAGTTTTATTATTATGCCTGTTTTTGCTTTAACCAATACCAATATTGCGTTTAATAACAGTATGATTGATGGGCTGTTCAGCAGCTTAGGTTTAGGAATAATTGGCGGATTGGTATTAGGAAAACTAGTTGGAATCAATCTTTTCTCGTGGATTGCGATTAAATTAAAAATAAGCTCACTCCCACAAAACAGCTCGTGGAAACAAATGATCGGTGTCGGTCTTTTGGCAGGAATCGGTTTTACGATGTCTATTTTTATAGCCTTATTATCTTTTAAAAATGAAGTTGTCTTTCAGGATGAAGCAAAGTTTGCTATTTTAATTGCATCAGTTCTTGCGGCAGTTTCAGGTTATTTAATTTTAAATATGGGCTCAAAAAATATTGAAAATACCGAAGAAGATTAATTTTAGTGATACTAATACCCATTTCCCAGGTTCCTGTTCGTGCTTCGAGATTTCCCAGCAAAATAAAAACGGAAGGTGCTTTAAATGATGAATTGATTAATCCCGTCATATTTCCGTTGAAGTCACCTGTATAAATTCCTGTGTAATTTCCACGATAAGGCAATATATATTTTGTTCTACCTTGTTTTCGTGGATATGATCGATTATCTGATCACAGGATTGCAGTGAGCAAACAGAAATTGTAGCGAACACTACAGCAAAAAGCTTACTTTATTTTTTATTGTTATCTTTAAAGGGGTCTTTTATGTTCGTCGTCACTTTCCAAATTAGGTTCAGATTTTTCTGCATGGTATTTTTTGGCTTCTTTTTTTATTTCGTCAGATAGCAATTTTTCAATTCTTAATTTTCTGAGAGCCATATTGAGTTCGTTTCCGAAAAGAAGAAGATAAACATTTACATTGATCCAAACCATTAATAAGATCATACTTCCGATCGAACCGTACAATACGTTGTAACGGGCAATATTTTTAACGTATAATGCAAAGAAATAAGTGGTGACCAAAAACAAAACTGTCGTTAAAATCGCTCCCGGAATTGCCTGTCTGAATCTGATAATTTTCACGGTTCCCAGCCAATAAAAAAGCGTTAACAGAATAAAATAAAAAAACGGAAAAGAAAAATAACCGATAATCTTCGAAAGGTTTCTTACAAGCCACGACAGATTGTAACCCGGTGAAAAATTCTTGAGAACCACTTCCGTATAATAAACTCCGAATAAGGTCAGAAATATGATCGTCACAAAGCCAATAGTGATAAAGAATGACAGAATAAATTCTTTCACATCCGTCAGTTTTTCTTTAGAATTTTCATTAAACCCGTTGATGAGAGAAAATGTTCCGTTGGTCGCAAAAATAAGGGCAATTAAGATGGTTAAATTACTGATTCCTTTCATATTCGGGATAATATTATCCTGAATGTAACCACGCACATCGCCTTCGATATTCGAAGGGAAAATATTGTGCATCAAAACCTCAAAAATATAAAACTGAAGCTTATCATAATGCGGCATATAAGGAATGACGGAAAGCAGGAACAGTAAAAACGGAAACAAACTCAAGGTAAAGCTCCATGAAATTGCGGCTGCTTTTCTCCCGATCTTATCTTTAAAAATCCCCGAAATATAGATCTGAAACATCTGCCAAAGCGATATTCCCAATACGGGAAGATGAATATCGTCCAGAAATTCTTGAATTTTTAAGATAAACTTAGGAATTTTTATAGCCATAAAGTATATTTGCGCACAGCAAATATAAGAAATGCGAATCAGTTTAGTTTGTATCGGAAAGACAGATGATAAAGAAATTACATCATTGATTAATTATTACCTTCCACGCCTTCCCAAACACTGGAATTTTGAAATTACCGAAATCCCGGATGTAAAAAATGCCAAAAACCTTTCTTCTGATCTTTTAAAAAAAGAAGAGGCCAAATTGTTTTTGAACCAGATTGATAAAAATGATCTGGTTATTATTTTAGATGAAAAAGGAAAACAGTTTACAAGTCGTGAATTTTCTCAAAAAATAGATTCGTGGATGAGCTCCTCTGTGAAAAAGGTTCATATTCTGATTGGCGGAGCGTATGGTTTTTCAGATGAAATTTATAGCCGAGCCAACGAAAAAATGTCATTATCCAAAATGACATTTACGCATCAGATGATCCGACTTTTTATTGTAGAACAGCTTTACAGAGCCGACCAGATTTTACAGGGCAAACCGTATCATAACGATTAATTTAAACTAAATTTTTAAACCAATCTGCCTTTTTGCTTCACCTACAACGAACGCAACCGAATTGGCAATATTAAAACTTCTGATCAGCTTAGACATCGGAATCGTCAAATGATTTTCGAAACGGCCCAAAACATCTTTGCTTAAACCTACACTCTCCTTTCCGAAAACCAGCCAGTCGCCATCCTGAAAATCGGTTTCAAGATAAGATTTTTCAGCATGTGAACTCATTAAAAAAACACGAGATAAGTCCGGAATAACACTCATCCATTCATCAACATTTTCGTATTCCGTAACATCAAGATGAACCCAATAATCTAAACCGGAACGTTTCAGATTTTTATCGTTGATAATAAATCCGAAAGGATGAATGAGGTGTAATCTGCTTTCGGTTCCTACACATAATCTGCCGATATTTCCGGTATTATTGGGAATTTCCGGTTCTACAAGAACAATATTTAACATGAATTTTGTTTATTTCTAAATATAAATGCCATCTTTCACAATGACATTTATTAATTCTAAATTTTATTTAATAAAGTTTATTTTTTCACGCACTTGGTCTCAAGTTCTGGTAACAGAGCTTTTTCGTGACCTAATGCAACTGCTTTTTCCAGATTGGTACAAGCTTCTTTATCTTTTGCAGTTTCAAACAAAATTGTAGCTTTTGTAACATATGATTGTGAAAACTTAGGATCGATGGAAATCGCTTTATTAATATCTGCCAAAGCTTCCTTAGATTTTTTCATTTTCATATAAACTTCGGCTCTTCCGTTATACAGTAGAGACTCAGGTTTTTCGGTAAGCATTTGATTATAATCTTTTAAAGCACCTTCCAGATCTCCATTGTTTTTTTTAAGAGTCGCCAAACCTGTTCTCGCAAAAATATTATCGGGAGCAAAAGTCAGAATCTGATTTAAATCTGCCATCGCAAGATCTTTTTTTCCTAAATTATTGTAAATTTTTGAACGGATAAGGTAAATTTCTGCATTCTCAGGCTCAAGTTTTACGCCGGTGTTGGCATATTCCAATGCCTTGGTGCGATTTCCTTTCTGGTTGTGTAATAATGCTAAATTTTCGTAAACCGAGATCGATTTAGGATTTGATTTTAAAGCAGATTCAAAAGACTTAAAAGCCATCGCGGTTTTTCCCAATCTTTTTTGTGCAATTCCTAGATTCACATAATAATCCGATTGGTATCTCTGAATATGTTCTGTAAGCACCAGTTTCGAATATTGCTCTTCGGCGCATTTGTAATCTGCTTTTTTAAAGCACTCTTCAGCCGTTTTTTTATCCTGTGCAGAAATAAAATGTAAAGATGTAAAAGCTAAAGTAAGAACGAGTAAATGTTTCTTCATGTATTTATAGTTTGTTTGTTGATCACTTTTTTTGCGAGCACAGCAAAAAGCCCTCCCAATAAAGTTCCAACAAACGCCCCCACCAAAATATCCATTGGGAAATGCACTCCTAAATAAACACGGCTATAGGCTACAACAGCCGCCCATACAAATATAGCATAAGGAAACCATTTAAGCTTATCTTTCAATAAAAAAGTGAGATAACTTGCCAAAAAGAAAGTGTTAGAGGCATGTGCAGAATAAAAACCAAACTGACCGCCACATTTCACAATTCGCATAAAAGGCTGAACTGCAGGATCATGACAAGGTCTTAATCTGGCAACACCGTATTTAAAAATCCCTGAAATCTGATCTGAAACCGTAATTCCGATTGCTGTAAACAAAAGAATATACAGTAAAGATCTGAGTTTATAATTTTTATAAAGAAAATAAAGGAAAATAACGTAAAGCGGAATCCAGATCCATTTTTCCGAAATCATGATCCAAAACTGATCAAAAGGAGTATCGCCTAAGTTATTAAGATAAAGAAAAAGACTTTTATCTTCCTGAATGATTTCTTCCATATCTTGTTTATCGGCTTACAGGACCTTCGTAAGTTTCGTCATCCGCAGGTTTAATCTTTGGACTTTCCGGTGTTGAAGATGGTTCGTTGATGATATTTTCTTCAATATTTTTCATCGGATTGAAATCTTTGGCTGCATCTTTTACCTTCTCGATCTCTTTCTTAATTTCGGAGACAGGATTATCTGTTTCTTTTAAGATTTCGGTTTTAATATCTTCAACTGCACCACGCATTTTTCTCACTCCTGATCCAAGATCACGGGCAATTTGAGGCAGCTTATCCGGACCGAATAAAACCACGATTGCAATGGCAATGAGTGCCATTTCTCCAATGCTTAATTCCATGGCGCTAAATTACAAAAGATTATAGAATTAATTCAGATTTCGTTTAATTTTAAACTAATTTTAAGATTTCTTTTTCTGAAAAGCAAAGTAAGTAACTACGACGCTCACAGTCATCATCACAAAAGCCAGAAAGAACGGTGCTCCCGCAAATTCAAAAGGCGCTTCATCATGGGTGAAATAATAAAATAAATTCGTCATCATTGGTGGACCAATAATGGATGTTGCACTCATTAAACTCGTCAAAGCTCCCTGCAATTCTCCCTGTTCATTGCTTGGAACAGATTTCGTAATCACTGATTGTAAAGCAGGACCACAGATTCCGCCTAAACAGTACGGAATTAAAAAAACAAACATCATCCATCCTTCCGTTGCAAAGGCAAAAAGTAACATTCCTATTGCATACAAAGCCAAACCGTAGTAAATACTTTTCTGTTCGCCCAGTTTTGGAGTAGTCCACCGAATCAGAACACCCTGAACCAAACCAACCAAAAGACCGACAACGCCAAGGGAAATTCCGACCATTCTTTCGTCCCAATTGAATTCATACATGGTAAAGAAGTTCCAGTTGCTCTGAACGGCGTGACCTGCAATATAGATTAAAATTAGAGCAAAAATCAACCCTGAAATTTCAGGATGTTTCCCTAAAAACTTAAATGAACCTACAGGATTTGCACGTCTCCAGCTGAATTCTCTTCTTTTGTCTTTATCTAAACTTTCCGGAAGTATGAAATATCCATAAAGGAAATTTAAAAGACATAGAACAGCCGCTGCATAAAAAGGAACTCTTGAACCGTAATGTCCTAAAAGTCCACCCAAAACAGGCCCGATGATAAATCCTAAACCAAAAGCAGCACCAATTAAACCAAAGTTCTTTGCTCGGTCTTTATCGGTTGAAATATCCGCAATGTATGCACTTGCCGTCGTCACACTTGCTCCCGTAATTCCGGCGATTACCCTTCCGGCAAAAAGCCAGACGATGGTCGGAGCCAAAGCAAGGAAAATATAATCTATCGCAAAACCGAAAAGTGAAATCAGAATAATAGGTCTTCTTCCGAATTTATCACTGAGATTTCCAACAACAGGCGAAAAAACAAACTGCGTAAAAGCATAGGCAAAACCAAGCCAACCACCATATTTTGCGGCTTCGCTGATGTCTGCATGAATCAGTTCTTTAATCAGATCCGGAACAACAGGAATGATGATTCCCCATCCTGTAATGTCGATCAGAAGCGTAATAAATATGAAGCCAATGGCTGCCTGTTTTTTAGAATTCTCCATAACGGTGCAAAATTAATCAAATAAGAAAAAATAATGATTCTAAATTGGTTGTTTGGTGATAGTTGTTTGGTGATGGATGTCTGAGATATAAGTAATTATTCTTTTACTTGAAATATTGAATATTCAATATTGAATATTGAATTTAACATTTTGAATAAAAAAAGAGCCTTTCAAACCGAAAGACTCTTTTCTTATTTAATGTAGTTTAAATTATTTTGTTGCAAGAACTTCTTTGTTTGAAGAAGATTTACCATGCACTTCTTCTTCTTTACCGGTTCTTAAGAAATCGTAAGCGATTGCCGATGCAATAAAGATTGATGAATAAGCACCGAACCCGATACCGATCAACAACGCAAACATAAATCCTCTTAAGTTATCTCCACCAAAGATGAAAATCGCAAGAATTACAAGTAATGTTGTAAACGTTGTGTTGAATGTTCTACCCAATGTACTTGAGATTGCATCATCAAATAAACCTGACAATGTCAATGCTTTTTTCTCTCTTAAATATTCTCTGATTCTGTCGAAGATAATTACGGTATCATTGATCGAGTAACCCAATACGGTAAGAATCGCTGCAATGAAATCCTGATTGATCTCCATATTGAAAGGCATTACTTTATGAAGCAAAGAATATGCTCCCAAAATAATGATCGCATCGTGGAACAATGCCGCAACCGCTCCTAAAGAGAACTGCCATTTTCTAAATCTGAATAAGATGTAGATGAAGATTCCCGCCAAAGCTGCAACAACTGCAAGAATACCGTGTGTCTGAATATCATCCGCCACTGTAGGTCCTACTTTTTCTGAAGAAATAATTCCTGCGTGATCTTTATCTGCAGATTTGAAATCTTCTAAAGTAATGTTTGAAGGTAAGTTTGGTTTTAAACCTTCATATAATTTCTGCTCAATGGTCTGGTCAGCTTTCAAAGATTCGTCATCGATAAGATAATCTGTAGAAATTTTCAACTGCTTATCATTACCAAAAGTTTTAGCTTCAACAGAAGAGTTTTTACCGTCTTCAGTAGTGAACATTTTCACCAAATTATGCTCGATATCTTCTGCATTCACATCTTTATCGAATCTTACTACATAGTTTCTACCACCTGTAAAGTCGATACCATATTTAAATCCGTTTATAGCGATAGATCCAATAGAAATAACCGTTAAAACTGCAGAAATGATATAAGAATATTTTCTCTTTCCGATAAAATCGATCCAAGTATTTCTGAAAAGATTTTTCGTTGGAGAAGTCCATACAGAAAGACCTTTACCTTTATTCAGTCTGTGGAAGATCATTACTCTTGAAAGTAAGATAGACGTAAATAAAGTCATTACAGCACCAATTAACAACGTTAATGCGAAACCTTTGATAGGTCCTGTTCCGAAGAAGAACAATACGACTGCCGTTAAGATCATCGTTAAGTGACCATCAATAATTGCATTTAACGCATGTTTGAAACCATCTTTGTAAGCTTCTAAAATACCTTTCCCTGCAAACAATTCTTCTTTTGTTCTTTCGTAAATAATTACGTTTGTATCTACTGCCATCGCCATCGAAAGTACGATACCTGCAATACCAGGAAGTGTAAGGGTAAAGTCTCCGGAATCCATAATTCCGAAAATATAGAATAAGTTGATAATCATTGCAATTACAGCGTAAACTCCCGCCCCACCGTAATAGAAAATGATATATGCAATAATAATTAAGAATGCGATTGCAAATGAAATTACCCCTGCATCAATTGATTCCTGTCCTAAAGACGGACCAACTTGTGTAGCCTGAACCACTTTTGCACCTGCAGGTAACTTACCAGCTCCTAAAACGTCTACCAATTCTTTAGCTTCTTCCTGAGAGAAGTTACCCGAGATTTGCGTTCTACCGTTAGGAATTGCACCGACAACATTTGGTGCAGTATACACTCTGTTATCCAAAGTTACAGCAACCGGTTTACCAACGTTTTTCTCCGTTAGAGTTTTCCAGTCTTTTGCACCTTTAGAATCCATCTGCATATCTACTACTACTCTGCTCAATTCATCATAGCTGATGTTAGCAGTTTCTACAGCACCATCTACCGGAGCTTTTTGGTTGATATTACCTCTTACAGCATATAGTACTAAGCTGTTCGGATCTGTAGATTCAGGTTTGTAACCCCACATGAACTGGGTATATTTTATGTTTGCCGGACGTAAAGACTGACCAATTTTGCTGTTGATAATTTTATTTACAGCAGCAGTATCAGATAGTTTTACAGAAGCAACACCGTTTGTTCTCAATTTATCAAGCTGAAGAAGATTCATGAAGTTTACGTTTTTCTTCACGCCCATAGAATCACCTTTAGCAGAAACAGTAGATGTCAAAGTCTGGAAATAAGGCAATACTTCCGGAATCTGCTGTACTTCCCAAAACTGAAGTTTAGCAGAAGTCTGAAGCATTTTCTTCACCTTATCGATATCTTTCATACCCGGCATTTCTACAGAGATTCTAGCCGTTCCCGGAACTCTCTGTACGTTTGGCTGGATGGCTCCAAGTTTATCAATTCTGGTTCTGATTACCTCGAAAGCTGTTCCTACAGAAAGATCAATTCTTTTCTTTACGATGCTTTTTACCTGCTCATCAGTAGTATTGAATTTAATTTCAGAAAGGTTTGTGTTTCCGAAAATCTCAGGATCTGCAAGTTTAAGATTTGCACCTTTTGCTTTGTTTACAGCATCAAACTCTACAAAAAAATTATCGATGTAAGATTTTGTAGAATTTTTCTGAACTTCGTCTGTTCTGTTTAAAGCTTCAATAAGAATAGGATTGGTAGAATAATTCGTTAAATCATTCACCAAATCTCTCTGGTTGATCTCCAAAAGAACGTTGATCCCTCCTTTAAGGTCAAGACCAAGTTTCATTTCCTTGTCTTTCGCTTTAGAATAATAAAGTTCTGTGAAACCTAAGTTCAGTGTATCCTTAGAAAGTCTTTCGATTTCTTTCTGATACTTTTCCGGATTGTCTCCTGCAATAGCAGTTGCCTGCTTTTCAATTTTGCCGGCGTACCATGTTGGTAATAGCTCATTTAAGCAAATTAACCCTAGTACAATAGCAACAATTGTAATAAGTCCTTTTCCTTGCATTTTGTTATAACTACGTTAAATTAAGTCGGCAAATATAATGATTTTATTGATATTTTATGAATTTTTAAGAGCAGAAATGGTTTATTTTCAGAGATATCGGCAATTATTTTTTTGTTAAAATTTCACAGAAAGTTTTATTTCAAATCTATTAGATTTATTTAAAGGCTGTTGGTATGAAATTTTCATTAAATAAATTACAACACCTTAATCATCAAAATATTATGAAAAAACTACTATTTTCTCTCAGTATTTTTTCTTCCCTTATTTCTTATTCTCAAAGTTTTAATCTGGAAGAATTTGCGACCGGACTTTCGAATCCGGTAGAAATTACCAATGCCAACGACAGCAGGCTTTTCGTGGTACAACAGAACGGAATCATCAAAATTATTCAACCTAACGGGACAGTAAATGCTGCAGATTTTTTAAACATCAGCAGCAAAGTATTGTTTGGAGGCGAAAGAGGTCTTTTAGGCTTGGCTTTTCACCCACAATATGCAACAAACGGATATTTTTTTGTGTATTACAATAACAGTTCGAACGGAAACATAATTGTAGCAAGATATACAGTAAGTAGCTCAAATGCCAATGTTGCGGATCCTAATTCTGAAAAAATAATTTTGAATATTCCTAAACCATTTGACAATCATAATGGCGGAAGCATTCATTTCGCACCGGACGGAAATTTATGGATCGTAACAGGAGATGGTGGAAGTGGCGGTGACCCGAATAATAATGCACAAAATAAAAATTCTCTGCTCGGAAAATTACTAAGACTTGATATAAATTCTACAGGACCTTACAATATTCCGGCAGGAAATCCTTTTGCGGGATCGGGAGTTGACGGCGCTGATGAAATTTGGTCATACGGATTACGCAATGCATGGAAATTTTCTTTCGATCTTACCACTGGAAATGTAATGATTGCCGATGTAGGACAAGGAGTTATTGAAGAAATCAACAGAATGCCGATTACTCAAGCCGGAATCAATTACGGATGGAGATGTTATGAAGGAAACAACAATTACAATACAACAGGTTGTGCTGCTTCTACTACCATGACTTTTCCGGTTGCGGTATATGATCATTCAGGTGGAAAGTGTTCGATTACAGGAGGATATGTTTATAGAGGAACTCAATATCCAGGTTTGCAGGGTAAATATTTTTTCGCTGATTATTGCTCCACACAAATCGGTATGATGGAAACCAATAATGCCATTACCTGGAGCAATGCCTATTCAGGAAATAATTTCTCAACTTTCGGTGAAGACAGTCAGAAAAACCTTTATGTTGCTGCCGTAAACAATGGCAAAATCTATAAAATTACGACTTCGACTTTAGGCGTTCAGGATAATAATATGTTTAACGGAGTCAGAATCTATCCTAATCCTGCTCATGAAAGAATATTTGTAGACGGATTGAAAGACAGCCAAAGCACCGCAGAAATCATCAGTACGGATGGTAAAAGAGTTTTGGAGGAAACAAAATTTGATAGCGAAAACAGCATTAATATTACAGGAATTCCTGCAGGAGCTTATTACATTAATATTAAATCGGGAGATTTGAGATCTTATACAGAGAAAATTATTATAAAATAAACTTTAAACCATTAAGATAAATATCAAAGATATTTTTGAGTAGTGCTTAATTCAATCCTAATAATTCTTAAATCTTCATAAATCTTAATGCTAAAAAAAATATTATAAAAAAAGCGATTCAGGTTTTGAATCGCTTTTTGTTTTATATCGTCATTGAGAAAATTCTCGTTTCCGGCTTATTTCTCATCATTCTTAAATCAAAAACCATGGAAACATTTCTTGTAAACGCTCTTCCCTTTTCTGTAATTTTGATTTGATTATCATGAATTTCCACCAATTCGTCGCGCTCCATTTCCGAAAGCATATCGAAAGCATTTTCAAGTTCAGGAATGGCATTTTTATCTTCAAAAGTGGTTTCCAATTGACACATCAGATTTAAAATATGTCTT
This sequence comes from Chryseobacterium formosense, assembly GCF_900116415.1. Classification (GTDB taxonomy): domain Bacteria; phylum Bacteroidota; class Bacteroidia; order Flavobacteriales; family Weeksellaceae; genus Chryseobacterium; species Chryseobacterium formosense. The sequence continues at coordinate 215,038 of NZ_FPAP01000003.1, forward strand.
CTGATCAGAAGATCTTCTTCATTCAGAATATGACCTTTCACAACAGGAATTTCACCTCCTTCAACAATTTTCTGATATTCTTCAACCGTTTTTACATTCTGGGCAAAAGCATACCAAGAATCTGAGATAGAACTCATCCCTAAACCTATCATGAGCTGAGTTTTGCTTGAAGAATATCCCATGAAATTACGATGAATATTTCCTGAAATCATAGATTTGTATAACTCATCATCCTCAAGAGAAAAATGATCCATACCGACTTCTTTATATCCTAATTCTTCTAATAATTTTTTACCGTCTTCATACAATCTTCGCTTTTCTTCACCGCTTGGCAGATCACTTTCATCAAAACCTCTTTGTCCTACTCCTTTTATCCACGGAACATGAGCATAAGAATAATAAGCAAGACGATCCGGCTTCAGCTCCAAAGTTTTATGAATGGTAAGAGCCATACTTTCCCAATTGGAATGTGGTAAACCATAAACCAAATCATGGGAAATACTTGTATAACCAATTTCTCTGGCCCACTCTGTTACATTTTTTACGTTTTCGAAAGGCTGAATTCTATTGATGGCTTTCTGTACTTTCAAATCATAATCCTGCACACCAAAACTGGCTCTTCTGAAACCAAGGTCAAACAAAGTCTGTAAATGCTCTCTGGTTGTATTATTCGGATGTCCTTCAAAAGAAAACTCAGGATGTTCGGCAATTTCAACCGTATCAAAAATTCCCTGAAGTAAAGTTTTTAGATTTTCTGGAGAAAAAAAAGTTGGAGTTCCTCCGCCTAAGTGCAGTTCCTTTAATTTAGGCTTTTCATTAAATAATTTAAGATAAAGCATCCATTCTTTCAGAACACTTTCCAGATACGGGATTTCTACGCTGTGTTGTTTCGTAATACGTTTATGACATGCACAAAATGTACACAATGCTTCACAAAACGGAAGATGTATATAGATTGAAATTCCTTCCTGCGCGTTGCTTTCATTGAAAGATCTGATCACACTTGATTTCCATTTTTCCGGAGAAAAAGTAGATTCGTCCCAATAAGGAACGGTAGGATACGAAGTATAACGCGGGCCGGGAATATTATATTTATCGATTAACGAGTTCATAGTGCAAAATTAACCATAAGTTCTGAATTAAAGATTATGAAATATATTAGTCTTTCTTTTCGAAATTTATAATGAGTCTAAATACTTCATCTGCAAACTGCTTTCCTAAATCGATATAACCTGCACTGTCATAATGCCAAGGATCATTTCCGTAGTTATATTTTTTTGTGGAACGAACGATTGCAGCATTCTTATCATTTCGAACAAATTTTTCCTGAGCATACTGTACCAACTCTCCCATCGGCCAGACTTTCCCTTTCTCATTTTTTCCTGAATCTGAAATTTTTCCGATGACAACAGGTAAATCATCCATTAAAACCGAAGCTCGCATCTGATTCATCAATGTTTTTAAATGACTGTAATAATTATTTGCAATTTCTTCATCATAATTTGCATCACCTTCACCCTGCATCCAAAGAATTCCCGACATGACCAACTCATCGGTTTTTCCGTTTCTATCAATATCTTTTTCGCTTAAAGCATTTTTAACTGTTTTCAAGAAATTATCGTATTGATTGATTCCGTTTTCACCATTAAAATCTGCATCCCAGCAACCAAAATTCGCAGCGGCCAAACTGTCGATAGACGTTCCTTCTCTTGCATATTTTATCAAAGCTATTTTATCATTTGGAAATAATTCTTTCATTCTTTTGGCAAAAGTCATTTCCAAACCAAATCGGTCTGAAAGTGTATTTGCTTTTCCGTCCGTTTTAAACCCTGTTCCGTTTCCGGGTTTTAAAATATCCCATCTTCCAACTCCGCCATTTTTATCTCCATCGGGAACAGAATTTCCCTGAAAGATATAAACGTCTTTAAAAGTTTTAGCGTCATTCGGAAGATCTTTATTATAACCAAAACCGTTCATATTCGACTGTCCTGCCAAAATGAAAACTCTTATTTTTTGGGTATAAAATACAGTCGGAATTAATAGAAGGAATACTATTTTTAAATTTTTCATGAAGAAATTTTAATCAAAGATAGTTTTAGGAAAGTTGAATTCGATTGTATTTTTAACGTAATATTCTATCGCTGAAATCTAAAATTTTAATTTCATCACAGAAATTTTATCTTTTCCTGCAAGAACCACTGTATTTTTATCAACCCATTTACAAACGTAAAAGCCTTTTTCATCTGCAATTTTCTTCCATGTTTTTCCAAAATCTGAGGAATAACTGATGTGTTTATCGCCAATTGCAATGATTTCCTTTCCCTTCGATCCCGGTTTTATTTTCACACAGGTCATATATCCTGCATTTTTTCCGGAAGCCTGAATCTGCCAAGTTTCACCGCTATCGTTTGTTGTCGCAATATTGTTGATGTTTGCTTCCTGTTTTGTGTAATCTCCGCCGACTGCAATACCGAATTTATCGTCTGAAAAATCGATTGAATACATTCCTTGAGAAGATTCTCCTTGAATAAAAGGTGTTTTATATATATATGATTTTAAAGTAGTATAATCTATTTTAATAATTCTTGAATTCTTGCCTCCTGTTGCAATCCAAATATTAGTTCCGTAATGGGCAATATTAGTGTTACTTGCTGCAAAAGCCGCCTCACCTTCATTCAATTTTATGCTATTAAAACCTTCTCTTTTGGTGAGTGTATTGAAATCCAAAACAGAATTCAATTTTGGCATTATAAAAGATAATTTTAAATTCAAATCTTTTGCCGGATCACTGAATGTAACAGCATGTTCGTCATTTACAAAAATGAATGCATCGTAAAATGCCGTTTTCAAAGTATCTGTATAAATATTTACGACCGAAAGATCTTTTTTATCTATTCTAAAAAAATGAGCCGGACTTTCAATGTTAATAGCATAAAAAGCATCTTTATTCTGCGCCAACGTTCTAAATTGTAATTTTTTTTCAGACAGTTTTATCTGTTTTTGATTTTTAGGATTTTTTAAATCTACAAAACCGAATTTAGAATCTGTTCCGCTATACCATACTTTACCATCAAACAATTCGATGGCACGAATGCTTATCTTATCATTTAAAATGGTTTCAAAACTTTCGATTTGCTGAGAAAATACAATCAGATTTAAAACCGAAAATAAAAGTGTGAACATTTTTTTCATGTCAACAAAAATATAAAATCCACAGAATTCTGTGGATTTTATACGATTATATTTTATAAATCTAAATCAGGTTTTTCTAAAGGTTCCTGTTCTGCTTTGAACGTTTCGCCGAAACCTGTTTTATGAAGTTTAGAGTTTCTCAAGCTGTAAGTAAAGTAAATTATTACTCCTAATGCAAGCCATCCTAAAGAAAGATATTTTGCTTCATGACTTAAATTCCAAATCAGATATAGATTAATTCCGATTCCTAATGTTGCAATAACAGGTAGTGCAGGAACTTTGAAATTTCTCGGTAATTCAGGTTGTTTTTTTCTAAGAATCCAAACTGCAATACAAACCATTGTAAATGCGAATAGAGTTCCAAAACTTGTCATATCAGCTAATTTTGAAATAGGTGTAAATGCAGCAATCGTTGCAATTACAATTCCTAAAATCATTAAACTTTTCGCCGGTGTTTTCTTAGTAGGATGTAAATCTGAGAACATTTTGGGAATTAAACCATCTTTAGACATTCCCAGGAAAATTCTCGATTGCCCCATAATCATGACCATTAAAACGGAAACCAAACCTACCGTTGCAGCAATGGTAATAATGTAACCAGCCCAACCCTGTCCTGCAATTTCAAAAGCGTAAGCAACAGGAGCTTTAATTGCATCAGGAAATTTACCTTGAGGATTAAAATCTGAATAATGCATCATTCCTGTTAAAACTAAAGACACCAAGATATATAAACCCGTACAAACCAAAAGTGAAACAATAATTGCAAACGGAACATCTTTTTTAGGATTGATTGCTTCTCCAGCCTGAGTAGAAACTGCATCAAAACCTACATACGCAAAGAATATGGCCGCAGCTCCTGAAATAATCCCCTGAATACCATACGCTTCTTTTATCTTGTCGCCTTCCATTACTTTTGTAACTTCAGGAATGAAAGGATTCCAGTTATCAGTATTAATGAAGAAAACTCCTGCAATAATAACGAATAAAACAGCGGAAACTTTCATAATTACAATCATGTTGTTTGCTTTTGCCGCCTCTTTTGTTCCCTTAATCAGAATTGAAATTACAAAAAGAACAATTAAAAATGCAGGTAAATTAAGCATTATTTTAAATCCGAATAAATCAGGAGCTGCATTATAATTAGCAATAATTTCTTGTAACTGTCCAAGTTTTTCGGCACTTAAACCTCCTTTTTCAATTGCTTTAGTTGCTTCTGTAAATGCACCACTTGCTGTTCCCGGATCAGTTGTTAACCAATTTGGCAAATGAAGTCCAAACATTTTCAGCAATTTATTAAAATATCCAGACCAAGAAACAGCAACCGTCATAGATCCCATTGCATATTCGAGAATTAATCCCCATCCGATAATCCATGCAAAGATTTCTCCTACAGTTCCGTATGCATAAGCATAAGCAGAACCTTCCACAGGTAATATTGATGCAAACTCAGAGTAGCATAATGCTGCAAAAACACAGGCAATTCCGGCAATTACAAATGATAACGCCAAAGCAGGTCCCGCATGATAATACGCTCCTGTTCCTGTTAATACAAAAATTCCTCCTCCGATAATCGCTCCAATTCCGATGGCTGTAAGACTCCATTTACCGAGTACTCTTTTAAGCTGACTACTTTTTACATCGTCCTCAAAAGCACTCATCGGCTTTTTGGTCCAAATTTTAGACATATTTTTTTATTTAATTAAAGATTTACGAAAATATAAAAATTTTAGAGACCTTAACATTTATTGACACATTTTAATCTATTTATTTTAATTTTAAATTATAAAAAACTGATTTACACTTATTTTAATGCATTTTTAAGTAAAGCAATTTTTAGTTATTTTTGAACTCATGAATCTATATGATCTCTTCATAAAACCATATGAAGTTTACACAAATGTCCAAATTTTTTTAGAAGCCTTAGCGGCGGCTTTTGGTATGCTGAGTGTTTTTCTTACCATCAAAAAAAATATCTGGCTATATCCTACCGGAATTATTTCTACTCTGATCTATGTTTATATTCTCTTCAATTTCGGATTATTGGGAGATTGTATGATTAATGTTTATTATACGATCATGAGTGTTTATGGATGGATTTTATGGAATAAAAATTCTGAAGATCATATCCACGTTGATGTTACCTACGCAACCCGTGAAGAATGGGTTTATTCATTTTTATTATTTATTTTAAGTATTATTTTGGTTACCATTGTGTATTATTACAAACCTTATATCGACAATCAGTTTTCGATGGACGGTGCGAATCTTGGTTTAGATCATCTGGATTGGGCAAATTGGCTGGATGTTTTAACGACCTCTACATTTTTAGTCGGAATGTGGCTGATGGCGAAAAGACGCATTGAGAACTGGATTTTCTGGATAATCGGCGACCTCATTTGTATTCCGATGTTTATTTATAAGGGGCTCGGCATCACTTCGGTTCAATATTTGGTATTTACAATAATGGCTATCATGGGATATGTCAGTTGGAAAAAAAGTTTTAAAGAAAAAAATACAACAAAGTCATGAAAAATTTAATAAAAATAGGATTTGGAATTTTCATAGGTTTAAGCTTAGCATCTTGTGCTGCGTACGGCGGCAACTATTCGGCTTATGGAGATCCTTATTATGATAACGGATATTATTATGCTCCACAAGCATACTACGGAAATGGAGGATATTGGGGTAATGACGGATATTATTACAGAGACGATATGAGATATTACTATGATAACGGCATACCTTACTATTATGGTAACAACCGAACAAAAGTTTATGTAGAAAGACGTAGTGGAGCTACGGGAAACAGCGGTTTTAGAAACAATACATCTTCTACTCCAACAAACAGTAACAACAATAACAGCGGTTTTAGAAATAATAACAGACAGAACAATAATCAGAAGCCACCGAGAAACAACAGCAGCAATACTGGTTTCAGAAATAATCAACAAAATAACACACAGCAAGCTCCAAGAAGTAATAGCAATAGCGGTTTCAGAAATAATAATACAACCAGAACAAGGACTGAGGCACCTCAAAATAACAGCCAACCACGTCAGAATGACCAAAATCGTTCCGGTGGTTTCAGATAATAAATAAATATTCTAAATAATAAAACGAGCAGGGCGACCTGTTCGTTTTTTGTATAAAATACAGTAATTTTGCAGGTTGATTTAAGAAAAACAGAAAGTATGGAATTTTATAAATATCAGGGAACAGGAAACGACTTTGTAATGGTAGATAACCGAGATCTTCAGTTCCCGAAAGATAAAAAAATCATTGAGAAATTGTGTGACCGTCGTTTCGGGATCGGAGCAGATGGATTAATCCTGTTGGAAAACGACGACAATTACGATTTCAAAATGGTTTATTACAATTCAGATGGCGGTGAAAGTACGATGTGTGGGAACGGTGGAAGATGCTTGGTTGCCTTCGCATTCTTTCTGGATATTTTTGAGAACAAATGCACATTTATTGCTATTGACGGTGAACATGAAGCTGAAATTCACAACGGAATTGTAAAGCTAAAAATGATTGATGTTGATACAATTTCAAATGACGGAAACGATTCAGTTCTGAATACAGGCTCTCCACATTATGTAAAATATGTAGAAGACATCGCCAATTACAGAGTTTTTGCCGAAGGAAACAGTATCCGAAACTCTGAAAATTATAAGGAAAAGGGCATCAACGTGAACTTTGTTGAAAATATTTCTGATGATGAAATTTTCGTAAGAACCTATGAACGAGGCGTTGAGGACGAAACTTTCAGCTGTGGAACAGGAGTTACAGCTTCTGCTTTAACTTTTCTGCAAAAAAGCAATCTAACCTCTGTAAAAGTTAAAACGTTGGGCGGAAACCTGAAAGTTTATGCAGAGAAAAATGGAGAATCTTTCCATCAAATCTGGCTTGAAGGTCCGGCTAAACAAGTTTTCAGAGGTAAGGTAGATCTTATTTAAAAAAACAAAAACTTTTAATCTATTGTAAGTAATGAAAAAAGCTATTCTCATTATCGTACTCCTTATTCTTGCTGTGGCAGGATTTTTTGGTTTTAAATTCTACAATAAATATTACGGAAGCAACATCTCGAAAGACGGATATGTTTTAATTCCGCATGGTGCGAAATTCGATCAGATTTTAGATTCTATAGCGCCTTTTGTAAAAAACAAAGAATCTTTCACAGAAGTTGCAAAGGATAAAAACATGGATGAATTTTTCAAACCAGGTCGTTATCATTTTGCGAAAGGAGCAAGTAACACCAGCTTGGTCAATATGATTAAAGCAGGAAACCAGTCTGAAAACTCGTTCAGAATCGGAGATTTTGGAGATATGTATCAGATGGTCGGAAGAGTGAGTAAAAAAACAGAGCTGGATTCTTTAAAATTTGTGAATGATCTTGATAAAATTGCTTCTGAAAAAGGGTACAAAAACGCAGAAGATCTAAAAAAATATTTCTTCATCGATACTTACAATTTTTTCTGGACGGTAACTCCTAAAGAATTTTTCAAAAAATTTGAAGATCAATATAATGAATTCTGGACTTCTGAAAGAAAGGCTAAAGAACAACAATCTGGTTTAACAAGAGAACAAATTTATGCATTGGCATCAATCGTTTATAAAGAATCAGGCGGAAAACCTGACGAGATGAAAACCATTGCCGGATTGTATTTGAACCGTTTCAAAAAAGGAATGAAGCTACAGTCTGACCCAACGGTAATTTACGCCATAAACAAACAGACCAACTTCAAAGAACCTATTAAAAGAGTTTTATATAAACATCTTACTACTCCATCTCCTTACAATACGTATGCAAATGCAGGAATTCCTCCGGGACCGATTTGTGTGGTAGATAAAAACTCCGTAGATGCAGTATTGAATCCTGAACAGAATGGCTATATTTTTATGTGTGCAGACCCGGCAAGATTCGGATACCACAAATTTACAGCAAGTGCAGAGCAGCATGCCATCAATGCAAAAGCGTATCAGGATTGGCTGAATTCAAAAAATATCAAATAATAAAAATATTTAACTTTAATTTAACAAATTAATAATTAACAAATCGGTCTACAAAACGACTGATCTATTAAAAATAAAATAAACGAATCGTAAAACTGTGAATTTCTTCATTAATGAATTTTTAAAATTTATTGCTATTTATTGCAGTTTTACTTAAAGAATACCTTATGAATCAGACGGAAATAATCAGTATTTTCACAAAGAAAACCTTAGGACTTACCTTCGTATTATCTGCTGCTGCGCTTGCATTTGCACAAGATAAAGTCGGAATTTCGGGAACAGTGGTTGATAAAAGCAATCAGCCTGTACCTTATGCCTCTGTAACATTCAGCAACAAGCAAAGCAAACTTTTGAGTGATGCAACGCTTACCGATGAAAAAGGTAATTATAAGCTGGATCTAACTCCGGGTAATTATGATATTGTAATTGAAGCAATCGATTACAAGAAAAGCGTTATCAACAAACAGATTACTGCTGCAGGAAGTATCGGCGCTTTGTCTATTGAACCGGAAGAAGCAAGTACCAATATGAAAACCCAGGATATTCAGGGAGTTGTAATTACTGCGACAGCAAAACCTTATAAAGTAGAGCTTGATAAAAGAACGTACGATCCTTCTCAGGATATTGTAAGTAAAGGAGGAAGCCTTCAGGATGTTCTTTCTAATGTTCCTTCGGTTTCGGTAGATACAGACGGAACTGTTTCGATGAGAGGTAGCTCGAATGTAAGATTTTTGATCAACGGAAAACCTTCTGCTCTTTTAGGAATTGATGATGGAGCTAATGCTTTGCAAAGTATTCCTGCTGATCAGATTGAGAGAATTGAAGTTATTACCAACCCTTCTTCTAAATTTGAAGCAAGCGGAACTGCAGGTATTTTAAATATTATTCTTAAAAAATCTAAGAAAACAGGTTTCAACGGAAGTGTGATCGGAACTTTAGGGTATTTACCTCAAACTAATTTAAATACAAATTTAAGCTGGAGAAAGGGCAATCTTACCTGGTTTTTGAATGGTGGCGGCGGTTATCGTGAATCTAAAAACACGAACAGAAACAATGCAACATTCTTCAACGTAGAAAATGGCGGAAGAACACAGACCGATCAGGAATCTATCACTAAAAACAAGAATAATAACTATAATGTTTCTTCAGGATTGGTGTATGATATTTCAGATAAAACATCAGTAAATGCATCAGGAACAGTGAGAACATTTGAAAGTGATAACGTTGGAAACATCACTTATGATTATCGTTTCTTAAATGCTCCAAGTCTATTTACTGAAAGAATGAATACAGGTTCTAATAACAATCTTGCTTTCCAAGGAGATTTTGGTTTGGATCATAAGTTTGATGATAAGGGACAAAACATTTCATTATCTGTAAGTCTGCAAAGTAACAGATCATATAATGATACCAACGTGAATCAGGTTACCAATAATATTTTTGAACTGCAAAACTCTATCAACCAAAACACAAGAAATAAAACCTTGGTAGGTAAAGCTGATTATGAACTTCCTATAGGTGAAAACTCAAAGATTGAAGCTGGTTACAGAATCGATATCAATAACAATAATTATGATAATGATGTGTTGGAACGTTATTCATCTGATGTAGATTTCCACTATTTAAACAACTTTACATACAATGCAAACTACCGTGAAATGTTCAATGCAGGATATGTACAGTTTAAGAGTAAAATCGGAAAATTGGGTTATCAGGTTGGTCTAAGAAATGAATATTCTAATGTTGACATTCAATATTCAAACTTAAATCCAGATCCTGAAGATCGTAATATTGACAACAAAAAAAGCTATAACAATCTATTTCCAACTGTTTTCTTGAGTTATGAAATTGCAAAAGACAATCAGTTTTTAGTAAACTATTCAAGAAGAATAGACAGACCGAGATCATTTTTCCTGATTCCGAATCCAAGTTACAGCGATAATCAGAATATTTTTGAAGGGAATATTGATTTAAATCCTTCTTACGTAGATTCGTATGAATTTGGGTATAGCATTTCTAAAGGAAAATTCACCATCAATCCGACGATCTATTTCAGACATACAACAGATGATGTGAAAATGCTGGTGTACTCTGATCAGGGGGTTTTTAAAACGAAACCAATTAATTTAGGAACAGATGATCGTTATGGTTTGGATCTAAACTTTAACTGGGATGCTACAAAATGGCTTAAATTCTTAGGAAACGTTGATTTATTTGGATATAAAACAAACGGAACTTACAATGGGCTTTCAGAACCTTTCTCTTTTGAAGGAAGTGGTTTTGCAACAAGAGCGCGTCTAACTTCAACTTTTAAAGTTGATAAAACATTTAGCTTCCAAATTCAAGGGTTTTACAGAGGAGGTCAGAAAACACAAAGTATAGACAGAAAAGATATGTATGCTTTGAATTTTGGTGCTTCAAAAACAATCTGGAAAGGAGATGGTACGTTGAGTTTCAATATTCAGGATATTTTCAATACAAGAGCGATGGAATCAACCGCATACGGATCAAATTTCGTAAGAGATTCTTATATGCAATGGCAGCCTAGACAATTTGCTTTATCATTAACTTACAGATTCAAGCAAGGTGAGAAAATTGAGCAGCCTAAGCGTAAAAAAGATATCAATTCTAATGCTACGGGAGACGATCAACAAGGCGGACCGATGTAATCAACTAAAATAAATCAGTCATAAAAAATCCCGAAATTTGAATTTCGGGATTTTTGTTTTTATTTCGCTAAAGCTTTAGCAGCTTCCGCTTCATAAATTCTTTTTCTAAGATCGCTTGATGAAAACCGGTGATCTCTTTTATTATAAAAAATCTCAATTCCTTTTTCTTCGCAATATTTTTTACCTGTAAAGTCTCTATCCAGATAATCGTCACCGATAATTCTGACATCGATCACAAATGATTTCAAAATATCTTCAAGATCTTCTTCCGTATAGTAAGGAATAATCTCATCTACTGCATTTACGGCTTTCAACTGAATATATCTTTCTACTATAGTCTGAGTTGGTTTGTTCTTGTTCGGACGGTCGTGTGACGGATCAATCTGTAATCCAACAATTAGGTAATCACAAACTGTTTTTGCTTCTTCCAACATCTTTATGTGTCCTGCATGCAGAAGGTCAAATGACGAAAATGTAATTCCTATTCTCTCGTTTTTCATGTGTTTTATTTAAAAAATTTAATTATTTCTTGATTCTAAATATTTCTGCCATTCCCAGACAGTTTTCAATGCTTCTTCTAAAGAAGTTTCAGATTTCCAATTCAAATTCTGTTCCGCTTTATCGACATTGGCGTAAGCAATGGTAATATCACCTTCCCTTCTTTCACAAATCTGATAAGGTACTGCCACGTTATTTGCTATTTCGAAAGCCTTTACAACCTCTAAAACAGACGAGCCTTTTCCTGTTCCTAAATTGTAAACATCAATTACAGCTTCATCATTATTTTTACTGATTAAACTTTTAAGAGCTGCAACATGAGCTTTTGCCAAATCTACAACATAAATATAATCTCTTATAGCTGTTCCGTCTTCTGTAGGATAATCATTTCCCCAAACACTCAGTTTCTCGCGAATTCCTGCAGCAGTCTGCATTACGTAAGGAACCAAATTATTCGGAATACCTATCGGTAATTCTCCCAATAACGCAGAAGGATGTGCTCCAATCGGATTAAAATATCTCAAAAGACTTACTTTTCTTTTATATCCTTTAGCAAAATCCTTCAATATCTCCTCTCCCATTTGCTTTGTCTTTCCGTAAACACTCTCCGGCATTTTCAGCGGAGTATTTTCGTCAATCGGCATTTGATCTGCCTGTCCGTAAACGGTACACGAAGAGCTAAAGATAAAGTTAGAAATATTTCTCGATTTAAATTCCTGTAAAATATTAATTAAGGAAAATAAATTGTTTTCATAATAATCAACAGGCTTTTCCTGACTTTCACCCACTGCCTTAAATGCTGCAAAATTAATACAACCATCAATTTGGTGTGCCTCAAAAACCTGTGTAAGAAGCTCTTTTCTTTTTAAATCAAAAGGATAGAAAATAGGTCTTTTACCTGTAATTTCTTCGATATTATGTAAGATGAATTTCTCCGAATGCGATAAATCATCCACGATCACCACATCAAATCCACTATTAATGAGTTCTACAACGGTGTGAGAACCTATATATCCAAGTCCGCCTGTGACTAGTATTGCCATTTTTTATTTATTTATGTTTTAGTTCACTTTGTCAAAGTTGAAAATCTTTGACAAAGTTTATATTATAATTTCTTTTTGGTGGCATTCAATAAAATTTGTACGATCATCAAATAATTCTAAAATTTTATCACGCTGCACATTAGTTTCAGAACTTCCTATAATTGCTAAATAAGAAGAAAATTTATATTCCTGAAAATTAGCCGGATTTTGATGAATATAAATGATTAAATTTCTAAGATACTCTTCAGAATCAATAATGATTCTTTTAAAAGGAGATTCAAAAACAGGTCCTGATCTTTGATAAACTTTATTAAATGATTGAGTATAACTGCTTATGAATTTACTTATTGCTTTACTGTAAAAACAATCCTCAGAATGCAATCCATCATTTTTATAATTTTCATGACTTCTATCAATTTCAGATTTAGTTTTAAGAATAAAGTGAAAATGATTAGGCATCAGACAGTAAGCATATATTTCAAAATAAGGAATAATGTAAATCTTAGCTTTCCTAAGAAAAAAATTAAAGTTTTCATTATTTAAAAAAGCCAATTTAGAATTAACTCCACGATTGAAAATATGATAAAATCGATCGGGTTCTAAATGGCTTTCTCTTATTCTCGTATTGTATTTTTAAACTTTGTCAAAGATTTTCAACTTTGACAAAGTGTTACCCCATAAATTCCAACACAGCATCCGTAATATACTTCAACTGCTCTTCATCCAATTCCGTATGCATCGGAAGAGAAATTACCTGGTCTAAAAGTTTATCCGTATTTACAAAATCGGCATCATTGCTTTCCTGATAATATGCTTTTTGTTTTCTTAAAGCAACAGGATAATAGATCATTGCCGGAATTTCTTTTTCAGTAAGGAATTTCTGTAGTTCATTACGTTTTCCGTTCAGAATTCTCAAAGTGTACTGATGAAATACGTGTGTAGAATAATCTGCTCTTTTCGGAGTTAAAATATTTTCGTTTAGTGCAAAAGCTTCATCATAATAATCAGCTGCTTTTCTTCTGGCATCGTTATAAGAATCAAGATTCGGAAGTTTTTTTCTTAAAATCGCTGCCTGAATACTGTCTAATCTTGAGTTCACGCCCACTTCGTCATGATAATATCTTTCATACATTCCGTGGTTTACAATTCCTCTTAAACGATGAGCCAATTCATCATTATTGGTAAAAATTGCTCCTCCATCTCCATAACAACCTAAATTTTTAGATGGAAAGAAAGAAGTTGTTCCAACCGTAGACATCGTTCCGGCATGTCTTACTTCACCACTTGAAAAAGTATATTGAGAACCGATTGCCTGTGCATTATCTTCAACTACAAATAAATTATGTTCTTCAGCAATTTTCAGGATTTCCTCCATGTTTGCACATTGTCCGAAAATATGTACAGGAATAATTGCTTTTGTTTTTGGAGTAATTGCTTTTTTAATCGCTTCAGTCGAAATAGTAAATGTATCATAATCTACGTCTACCAATACAGATTTTAATTTTAATAAATGAATAACTTCTACTGTAGCTGCAAAGGTGAAATCAGCCGTGATAATTTCATCACCTTCCTGAAGATCCAAAGCCATCAAAGCAATTTGCAAAGCATCAGTTCCGTTTGCGCAAGGAATGACGTGTTTTACATCAAGATATGTTTCCATTTCGTTCTGGAAAGATTTTACTTCAGGTCCATTGATAAAAGCAGCAGAATCCATCACATTTAACACTGCATTGTCTACATCATTTTTTATTTTGTAATACTGACTTTGCAAGTCTACCATCTGTATCTTTTTCATACGTAAATTTTATTTTTTAAGTTTCAGCCAATCGCTTTTTATTTTAATTTTATTTTATCAAGCGATTTCTTAAACGAATATTTTCGTAAAAATAAGGAATTTAAAGTGCTATCAAAAATTTTATTGATTTTGTTTTATCTTTATACAAAATTATTCGATGAAAAAACTTTTACTCTTTTGTTTTTTAGCAGGTTACTCTACAGCTTTTGCACAGACAGAGCTTGTTTTCGTATATTTTACAGGAAAACCCAACAAAGCAGCTTTTTATGCCAATCCACTTTCTGAACTTACCCAAAAGTCGTTAAACAGGCGTACTGCATTAGGAATTGCATTAAATGACCAGGATGCTCCTATTGAGCAGTCTTATATTCAAAGTTTACAGAACTTAGGATTCACCATTACCGATTATTCAAAATGGCTGAACGGTGTTGCTGTAAATGCAAATCAAACACAGGTAAATCTTATTAAAGCGCAACCTTTTGTACAGTCTGTCGAAAGTTTTGCGAAAAACTCTTCTTTAGTTTTAAAAACCACTCAAACCAACAAGTGGGCAGATTTCGAACTGGCTCAAAAAAACATGACCGTTTTTAACTATGGATCAGGTTCAGAACAAATTGACCAAATTAATTTAAGACCGCTTCATCTTGCAGGCTATACCGGAACCGGAGTTTCGATTGCTGTTATTGACACCGGATTTCCTACGGTAAATACAGGAGCTGCCTTTTCCAGATTATGGACTAATAATAAGATAAAAGGTGGCTATGATTTCGTTTCAAAGAGTAATGATATTTACAATACATCATTGAATCATCATGGAACTGTAGTTTTAGGAGCAATCGGCGGTTATATTAATGATACTTTTGTAGGCTCTGCTCCTGATGCTGATTTTTATCTTTACAGAAGCGAAACAACAACCGCTGAAATTCCCGAAGAAGAGCTATATTGGATTGAAGCTGCCGAAGAGGCCGACAGAAAAGGTGTTGATATTATCACCACTTCATTAGGTTATAATAATTTTGATGATCCTAAATACAGCTATACTTATGCAGATATGAACGGCTCGAAATCTTTTATAGCAAGAGCAAGTGAAATTGCCGTAAATAAAGGGATTTTTGTTTTAATTGCTGCAGGAAATTCCGGAGAAGTTCCATGGCATTACATTACAACTCCGGCGGATAATGTGAAAGTTTTTACTATCGGTTCTGTTGATGCTGCAGGAAGTTCATCAGCATTTTCTTCTTACGGTCCGAATTCTTTGGGTGCAATAAAGCCCGATGCAAGTACGAGAGGAAGCTTTTCAACAACGGTTGATGATAATGCTACAGTTTCTGTTTCGGGAACATCGATTGCAACACCGATTGCGGCAGGTGGAGTTGCCTGTTTAATTCAGGCTTTTCCGGCGATGAGCAGAGATGTAATGAGAACAAATCTGAGACAAACGGCTTCGTTATTTCCTTCTCACACAAACCAAATGGGTTACGGAATTCTGAATTTTGGGAATTTCTATAATTCAACTTTAAATACTTCTGAGCTTGTCAAAAAGAAAAACATAGCAATCTTCCCAAATCCCGTAAAAAACATTTTGAATATTGCTACTGAGGCGCAAGTTAATTCTGTTGAAGTGTACGACAATCTGGGAAGACTGATTCTAAAATCCGCGCTAAAATCAATCAAAGTAGAAGATTTTGCCAATGGAACTTATTACCTTAAAATTCAAACGAAGGACAAAGCTTACTATGAAAAATTCTTGAAAGAATAATCTGCTTACTTTTTCATAAATTCTAAAATATCCTGATTGAGTTGCCCGGCATTTTCAAAAGGAATCATGTGTGTGGCTTCTTTGTAAATTTTCAATTCAGAATTGGGCATTTGCTTGGCCATAAATTTGGTATGTTCCTCAGTAATTACATCCTTTTCTCCGGCAATCACCAAAACTTTATTTTGAATTTTATTTAATTGCTTTTCAGTGATTTCCGGTTCTTTCAGCATTAATTTAAGTAATCTGCCTTCATTGAAACTCTCAGGTTTGTTTTCCAACTGCGAAACTTTATATTTTATTGTAAAATTATCAATCAAATCTTTATCAACCCCTTCTGGAAAAGCATTTGCGCCAATTGTAATGAGTTTATTTAAACTTTCCGGATATTTTATGGCAAATTCCAGTCCTGTGTTTCCGCCATCACTCCAACCTACAATATTGATTTTTTGTAACCCTAAATGATTTGCCAAAGCTTTCACATCATCTGCAAAAATCTTGTAATTGAAATCCTTTTTAGTTTCATCAACACTTTTTCCCTGTGCTCTTGTATCCATCACAATCACCCGGTATTGTTTTGAAAGCACCGGAATCTGCTGATAAAAATCTTTGATGCTTCCTGAATTTCCATGTAGTAAGAAAACCGGCTCACCTTCGCCATAAACTTCATAATAAAGATTGGCATCTTTCAATTTTAAAAATTTCCCTGCCATTTCATTTTTTCCATAAATCTCTTTGTTTGATTCCTCAATATATTTACTTACATCCCCGAAATCATAGGCAAGGGCTTTATCATCAACTTCTTCCTGATTATTATCGTCTTTAGCATTTTTATCTACTTTTACATCGATATTAATAGCAGGAGCAGCAATTTTCATCTTTTGCCAATCTCCATAAAACTTTCTCAAATATCCCGTTCTGAAAAGTGCGGCACTAATATTTAAACGTCCTTCAAACTCTTTTAAAAACTGAATACCGACAAAAAAGTTACCCTGAACCCAAATATTTTTATCATTCACATCCAAAGAAAATGTCTGGTCAATAATTTTATCTTTCGTTAATTCAATTGTAATTTCTTCATCCAGAATACTTTCGTTCGGGAAACCATTTTTTTCGTTATAAATCGTGTAACGCATTACCACAGGCCGGTCTGCCGTGATGCTTGCAATATTAAGATTGATGGCTTTAATCTTCGACTTTTTACTTGCTTTAAATGCTAAAGCCGTTTCACCCAAAAAATCTTCTTTTTTAAAGGCAGGATTTACCGAATACATCACGCTTTTTGTTTTCGTATTCACGCCCCAGTTTTTATCAACTAATTTTTTAGGTTTAAGCTTAACTTCCTGAATATTTTTAATCTTTTCTTTCAGATAAATCTTTTGAGAACTTTGTTTGATGAAATCAGAAATATTTTCAGTAAAAGGCTCATAACCCGCGACTTCAACTTTAATTTTTCCTGAAGCAGTCGCCTTAGAAAGGTCAATACTGAATTTTCCATTTTCATCAGTGATTACACCGATATTCTCCTTGTCAACACCGATTT
Source organism: Chryseobacterium formosense (assembly GCF_900116415.1). Classification (GTDB taxonomy): domain Bacteria; phylum Bacteroidota; class Bacteroidia; order Flavobacteriales; family Weeksellaceae; genus Chryseobacterium; species Chryseobacterium formosense. The sequence continues at coordinate 232,550 of NZ_FPAP01000003.1, forward strand.
TAGCATACGCAACCGGCTGATTTTCATCTTTAGAAAGAATAGTCCCAGAAATGGTTTGAGAATAGTAAAAACCTGCGATAAAAACACACAAAAGAAGATTAAGTTTTTTCATGATTATAATTTTAGCAAAATTCAAGAATCTCTATATAAAACGCTCTTAAAATCCTATTAAATTTAAATTCGATATCGTTAAATATTATCTAAAAAATCACAATAACGTGAACCGAATCTTAATTTATTTAAAAGGTTTTCTCTGCAACCACTCTACTTTAGGATTTAGTGAAGAAAAAATCTTTTCTATAAAAGTATTAATTGCCTTATTGTTGTGTTTGATTAATCCGAAAATCTCAACAGGCTCTGCTCCAATGGTCGATTTTATTTCTAAAGCGGTTCTTCCGAAAATAATTCGCTTAAACTGGTTGGTAATTCCGAACTCGGTCATATCAAAAAGCATATTCAGGTAAATCTGTTTTTCTTTCTGAATTTCTTTGTTGTAGCCTAAAAAGTAAGTATCAATATCCTGATTATTAATAATTAAAGTATAAAAACCGATAAGTTTATCATCAGAAAAATATCCAAAAACTTTAAAATTTTCCTGAAGATTCTGTTTTATATTTTCAAAATGATGGTTTGTAAGAAAAAAAGTATTGAATGGCGCATTTTCAGCGACATTTTGATACAACACATTCATTTCTTTCTGATGCATTTTTACTGCTTCAAAATCCAATTCAATTTTCTGAATTCCTTCCAGTTTTTTCTTGGCCGATTTCAGTCTTGCCCTGTATTTTTTAGAAAAATCATCAGCATAATTTTCGAAAGCTTTCCATTCCGGTTTTATATTTAAAATCATATTAGGCTGAACCGAAAACCTAAAGAATCGTTTGAACTTTCTTTCATCAAAATTCTTTAAAAATGGTTTCTGATAATCTTTAAAAATAATCAAAGAAGATCTCCTGTATTTGCTTTGTAAAGTTGTAGATGCATCATTTAACAAAGACATTGCTTTATCTGTATGGATTTTTGAGGTATCAAAATAAAATCCGTTTTGGCCCGTCAACATATTATTTCCCAGAATCATCACGTCTTTAGTGAATTTCTTTGCTAAAAAATTTCTGACACTGCACAAAACTTCATCCTTCTGAAACGTTTTATGTTCAATGAAGTTCAGATATTGAAATAAAGCTCCTCCGATCAGAGTTTCATTAGCAAAAAAACCGACAAAAAAACATTTCATATTCTCAGGTTTTGACTCTTCTAAAACATGAAAATATTCTTCTGACAACATAATGTTCTGTTGCCCGATAATTTCATTCCAATCTGTCGGAAGTTCTTTTACAGAACCAAAAATTTGAAAAGTATAAGACATAAAAAAGGCCACAAATGTAGCCTTATAATTTATAATGTAAAATTATTTCTGAGTTACCCAGTTGAATCCGTCCATTGCATACCAACCGCAGATAATACCGCCCATTAAAGTTATGGTGATTGTCCAGTAACCAGTATTGATAAAAACATATTTCCAGGATTTTCTTTCGAACATCGCATTGATTGCAATTAAAGGAAACACAAAAAAGATTCCTGTCATAAAAGAATGTAAAGCACCATGACCAAAAGAACGGTAAGCATTTCCGTAATCATGCATAAAAGCTGTATAAGAAGGCTTTGCTAAGGTTTCATCACCTCCGATCATTCCTAAAGCTCCAAACTGATGAATCGTCACAAATTGAAGAAACATCCCGATCAAAACAGATAAAATAATCGACAAAACAAAGACAACACCCATGTTTGCAGATTTCATTTTTTCTTGAGTCAAACCGGATTCTTTCATCCAAACATTCCCGAAAAGTTTAGGATTATACCAGATAAATCCCATGACCAAAGGAATCAAAGCGGCAAAAAGTATTGCCAGAAAATTAATTTGCACCATAGTATTTGTAATTAGTTTAGTTTCTCAAATCTACATTAAAAATTAATGTTGGCAAATTGATAAATCATTATGTAAATTTTAGCTAAAAAATATTCCGCAACGCAGACATCAGCATTTCTACATTTTTTACAATATCTTCAGGAAATATGATGTAGTAATGGATAATTTGAGGAATAGACGATAAGAGACTTAAAACAACGGCAAACACAGGAATCGCTAAGTATAATAAAATTGGGAATTTTAGCTTCACAGAAAACTTTTTTACCATTGCATTCCAAATTATTTTTACTCTTTCTCTGTCATTCCACAAAATCAAAAAACATAGAAAAAAGTAGAAAATAAATCTATAAGTAAATGCAGTTCCCATAGCACTATCCATAAAGCTAATGTCCATCAGTACAATATTTGCAGCAACAGGAATAAAGAAAACTACACCCAAAATAGCGGTCGCTTCAAACAGCAAAAGTATCCCTGTAATAATTTGAAGTATTCCTACAACTGTTTTAAATGGTTCATGGTCAAATAAAAACCACATTATCTTAAACAAAGATGAGTCTTTTAAAGGAATCAGTAAATCATCAGCTGAAACTCCAAACTGATTACCGTCAAGTTTACTATAACCATAGCCTATAAAAGTATAAGCCAATAAAAATCTTGAGACTAAAATAAAATAATCCCAATATCTTTTTTTAGAAATCGCACGTAATTTTGCTATCATATTTTTAAGGTTTAAATTTTGTACTTTTGCGGCTCACTTGAAATTTCAATCAAAAGCTTCACTCTAAAATGAATTACGTTTCTGTCGAAAACCTTACCAAATCATATGGCATCAAAACTTTATTTAAAAATGTCTCATTTCATGTAAATGAAGGTGACAAAATTGCCATCGTTGCCAAAAACGGCAGCGGAAAATCTACCCTTCTGAAAATTTTGATGGGGAAAGAAATCGCAGACAGCGGAACAGTTATTATTAATAAAGATATCCAGGTGGTTTTGTTTGATCAGGAAATTGATTTCGAATCTGATCTTACGATTGACGAATTTATGATGACTTTGGATTCTGCACCGATTTTAGCATTAAAAAAGTACCATCACGCTTTACTTTCCGGAAATCCGGATGAAATGGAAACAGCACTGGCTGAAATGGAAATTCACAAAGCCTGGGATTTGGAAAACGAAATGAGCCAGATTCTTTCCCAGCTGAAAATTACAGATTTGACTGCCAAAATGGGAATGCTTTCCGGTGGACAAATAAAACGTGTTGCCTTGGCAAAATTGCTAACGGAAACAAGAGCCGAACATCGTCATACGCTTTTGATTATGGATGAGCCGACCAACCACTTGGATGTGGAAATGGTAGAATGGCTTGAAAATTATTTAAATAAAGCAAAAATTACGCTTCTTCTCGTAACGCACGACCGTTATTTTTTGGATGCGGTTTGCGGAATTATTTGGGAAATGGAAGATCAGAATCTATATTTTCATAACGGATCGTATGCAACTTATCTTGAAAATAAGATGATTCGTGAAGATAATTTGAATTCAACCATTGACAAAGCGCAAAACCTCTACAGAAAGGAATTAGAATGGATGCGAAGACAGCCCAAAGCGAGAACGACGAAGTCAAAATCCAGACAGGACGATTTTTATGAAACGGAAAAAATAGCAAAAACAGATACCCGAAAGGAATCTTTAGAGCTTGATTTCGAAATGAAAAGGCTTGGAAATAAAATTTTGGAACTGAAAGATATTTCAAAAAGCTACGGCGATAAATTATTGCTAAAAGATTTTAGTTATTCGTTTCAACGTGGCGAAAAAGTAGGAATTGTAGGAAAAAACGGAGCCGGAAAATCTACTTTATTAAATATTATTCAAGGTTTTGAGCCAAAAGATTCCGGGGAAATTGAAACCGGGGAAACCATCAAATTCGGATATTTCTCCCAAAAAGGTTTACAATATAAAGAAGACGAAAGAGTAATCGATTTTATCAGAGAAATTTCGGAAAACTTTCCTTTAGCTAATGGAAGAACCATCTCTGCATCGCAGTTTTTAAGGTTATTTTTATTCGACGACCAAACTCAATATTCTCCAATATCAAAACTTTCCGGTGGGGAAAAAAGAAGATTGCATTTGATGTATATTTTATATCAAAATCCAAACTTTTTGATTTTTGATGAGCCAACGAATGATTTAGATCTTCCTACGCTAACAGTTTTGGAAAATTTTCTTTTAAATTTTCAGGGAAGTTTGATTATCGTTTCCCACGACCGTTATTTTATGGATAGGATTGTTGACCACATTCTGGCTTTCGAAGGCGAAGGAAAGATTAAAGACTTTATCGGAAACTTCTCTGAATATAGAGAGCATAAAAAGTTGGAAGATGGAAGTCTTAAGCAGGAAGATAAAAAAGTGAAAGCAGAGGAAAAAATAGTTGAAAAACCTGTAGAAATTGAGATTTCAAAACCACAGGCTCCAAAAAAGAAGCTTTCTTTTAAAGAGCAACGGGAATTGGAAACAATTGAGAAAGAAATACCTGATTTTGAAGAAAAAAGGGCAAAAATATTAGACCAATTGAATGATGAAGCGGATTATGAAAAAATCTCAAAGCTTTCTGCCGAACTTGAAAGTATCTCTGAAAAATTGGAAATGCACGAAATGAGATGGCTGGAAATTCAGGAAATCATGGGAGAAGCCTAAGTCATTAGGATTTAAGATAAATAAAAGAGCTATTCAGTAATTGGATAGCTCTTTTTTTTAATAAATTGAATACTTATTTCCTCCTGATTATCGTAAAAATGCTGTAGAAAAGAAACGCAGTTCCCACAATTAGAAATCCGTATCTCAAATATATATTATCTTCAACCAAAGTCATTGTGATTCCTATAAACAGCAAACCTATAATGATAAAACTTGAACTTCTCTTCTGCATTTTTAGGTTTTAATTTAAATCAATAATTTTTCCTTTATCTGAACTTTCAAGGGCAGCTTCGATGATTTTCATATTTTGAACCACCTCATTTCCAAGCGAAGGTAAAGCATATCCGAAAACAATATGTTCATAAATCTGCTGATAGTAATTCATGTAATTTCCGGGCTCACTTGAAGTTAAAATTCTTTCTGTCACTGAATTTTCATTAAAATAATTTAAGATTCCGTCGGCTTCTTTCAAAGGTTTCATCCAGTTTTCACCGTAGGTTGGAATTGCTCCTGCAACCAGTTCGTTTTCCTGATCATCAGTTCTTTCCTGTAAAAAGCTTCCGTTGCTGCCATGAATTTTGTAAGCATAATGATCTTCTTTGGTAAATACCGAAGATTTTAGTCTTACTCTTAATTTATCTTTATAGTAAAGAATAATTTCAAAATAATCATTGGCAAAATTTTCACCTTTCATAGAGAAAACGTCGGCAAAAAGCTTTTCAGGATAGCCAAAAAACTGTGTTGCCTGATCTACAAGATGCGAACCTAGATCATGCACAGAACCCGAACCGCTTAACTCAGGATTTTCTTTGTGCTCTTTTGCACTAGGTTCAGTTCTGAATCGGTCAAAACGGATTTCTACCTCTTTTATATTCCCTAGTTTTCCTTCAGCCAAAATTTTCTGTACCTGAAGATAATCACGATCGAATCTTCTGTTTTGATAAACACTTAGAAATAGATTTTTGCTTTCAGCTAAATTAACCAGTTCCTGAGCTTCAGAAACAGTTACCGTGAATGGTTTTTCAACAATAACATTTTTTCCTGCCTCCAAAGCCATTTTCACATATTCATGATGAGTTTGAACCGGAGTATTTACCACCACAACTTCTAGATCTGCATTTTTCAGCATTTCTTCTACCGAACGATAGATTGTTGCATCCGGATAATCAATTTTAGATTCTTCTTTTGAACGTTCTACGATTGCTGTGAGAAAAAATCCTGGATGTTGCTTTAAAAATGGTGCGTGAAATACTTTACCACTCATTCCAAAAGCACAAAGACCTACTTTTACCAATTGCATAAGATTTATTTTTAACAAAGATATTTAAATTAAAAACAAATAATTTGACGAATTTTTATACTGATGTGGTATGATAAAAATCAGAAATTTATTTTGAATTATTCTAAACAACAATCATACATTTGCGCATTATTTAAAATCACTCTAAATAACTAATGAAAAAACAAATTACCACATTAGGTTTTCTGATTATTTCGATAACAATCGGTGCACAACTAAAAAACACAGAAAGAGACACAATCAGAATAGAAAACATTGAAAATGTAAATATCTATAAAACCGGGAATCCTAATAAGATTACCCCAACCTCTACTAAAACCAATTTTACGGTAATGGAAACTCCGCAGCCAATTGCCATAGTTTCCCATGATATTATTGAGCAGCAACAGGCAAAACAGCTAAGTGATGTACTGCAAAATGTAAACGGAATGTATGTTACTTCTTCCAGAGGAAATTCTCAGGATAGTTTCGGAGGACGTGGTTTCATTTTGGGTAATGATAATATGTTTAAAAACGGATCAAGAATCAACAGTGGTGTTTTTCCGGAAGTAAGCGGATTAGAAAGAGTGGAAGTTTTAAAAGGTGCGAATGCCATGCTTTACGGAAATACTGCTGCAGGAGGCGTGATCAACATGGTTACCAAAAAGCCGAAGTTTGATTTCGGAGGAAGCATTGGTTTGAATGCTGGAAGCTGGAACTCTTATAAACCAACCGTTGATATTTACGGACCGTTAACAAAAAATATTGCATTCAGAGTAAATGGAGCTTACGAATATGCTGAAAGTTTCAGAGACGTTGTACAATCTGAGAAATATTATTTTAATCCTTCTTTTCTTTTTAACTTGAGTGCGAAATCGCAATTAATTGTTGAAGCAGATTATCTTAAAAATAATTTCACACCCGATTTCGGAATCGGTGCAGTTGAAAACAAAGATAAAAGCTATTCCCTGAATACGGGATTAGGAAGAAATGTATTTCTGGGAACAGACTGGCAATACCAAGATGTTGAGCAGGTTTCTACCAACGTAACATTTAATCATCAGTTCGACGAAAAATGGTCGTTGAATTCTACCGTTTCTTATCAGAATTATACAAAAGATTATTTTTCTACAGAAAGAGTTCAGTGGGGTTACACGGCAAATCCTAACCGACTTTCATGGAACAGACCGTTAAACAGAACTTATAATGAGCAAAATTATACTTCAGCACAGGTGAACTTGAATGGTGAATTCAATACCGGAAGCATTAACCATAAAGTTTTGATCGGAGCTGATGCAGATTATGGTGTTGCTGATTCTTACACTTATTTTAATCCTGCCAATAATAAAAATTACGGTACTAATTATTTTTATGGAACAAACGGAGGAACAGATCTTCTTTATTTAGACAATCCTGCAACCTGGGCAAGCGGAAGTATGCCTGATTCTCAGAAATTGGAAAAAACACGAGTTAATACCAGAAGAATCGGAGTTTACGCTCAGGATTTTGTAAGTCTTACCAAAGAATTTAAAGTAATTGCAGGATTGCGTTGGTCTTACATTGAAAATATGCCGACATTAAATACCAAATTCAAAACAGGAGTAAAAAGCGAAGTAAACAATTCGGCAACTTCTGATCAGGCTGTTTCACCGAAAGTAGGTATTGTTTATAATCCTAATGAAAATCTTTCGGTATTTGCAACGTATACCAATTCTTTTGCAGCCAATACAGGATTAGATGCTTTCACCCTACAATCTTTAAAGCCATCAATGATAGACCAGTATGAAGTTGGTGCAAAGAAAAATATATGGAACAATGCACTTGCTGTAAACCTTTCTGTTTATCAGATTTCATATAGAGATTTTTATCAGGCATATGTAGATCCTGCAACCAATTTAGCATCCACCGACCCAAGAAATTTAAAAGAATTTGTCGGTAAAATGAGAAGCCGAGGAGTAGAACTGGATATTACAGGAAATCCTACAACTAATTTGTCTATTATCGGAGGATTTTCTTACAACAATTCTGTGTATTTAGATACTCCTGAAAAAGTTGGCTATGTTGAAAAACAGAGATTGGTAAGAACACCTGCAACAACTGCAAACCTATCTGTATTTTATACATTTACGAGAGGAATAAAAGGATTAAAAATCGGAGCCGGAGCTTATTATATCGGTGACAGACTTGCAGGTTGGAATGATACAAAAACCGGAGCCAACAGTTTAGCGACCAGAAACGGAGTCAGCAGATCTTTTGAGTTAAAAGATTTTACGACAGTTTCTATATCGGCAGGTTACGAATGGAAGAAATTCATGATTCAGGCGAAAGTCGGAAATTTATTTGATGTCGAAAATTACAATGTTCACGAAAACTATTCAGTAAATCCTATCACACCAAGAAATTACTATTTCACATTAACATACAAGCTTTAAATTATTATTAAAATAATTTTTCAGTTCAGAGTGGAAGTTGCAATTTTGCAGCTTTCACTTTTGAATTTTTACAACCTTTATTAAATATGGATAAAATTAAAGATACAAGAAGTTTCATGAGGATTACCCACCGTTATCTGGGGTATTTCATGGCAGGAATAATGGTAATCTATGCTTTGAGCGGAGTTTTACTGATCTACAGAGATACAGATTTTTTGAAGAGAGAAAAGATTTATGACAAAATAATCGCCAAAAACCTGTCTGAAAAAGAGCTTGAAAAAGAACTGAAGATCAAGAATTTTGAAATCATTAAAACTGAAAATAATATGGTTCAGTTCAAAGAAGGATCTTACAATTCTCTTACAGGAAAAGCACACTACACAAAAAAAGAACTTCCACTTTTTTTAGATAAAATGACCAAGCTTCATAAAGCAAAATCTGCTGATCGCTTGTCTCCGTTAAATGCATTTTTCGGGATCTGTTTATTTTTCTTTGTACTATCAAGTTTCTGGATGTTCAATCCTAAAAGTAAGCCTTTTAAAAGAGGAATTAAATTTGCCATTGCTGGTTTAGTGATATCTATCATACTTCTGTTGGTATAAATGTACTTCCTGATAATTATAACTGTACTTTTTATTTTTTTAATAATAAACTTATCTCAAATAAATGAAAAAATCTCCCTGAAATTAACTGAGTGGCACATTAATTGGATTTCAGTTTTCATCAAAAATAATAAACATTAATTATTAAAATTATAAATTATGAAAAAGTTAATCTTTACAGGAATATTAGCTATCGCAGGTTTAGCTACTACAGCAAATGCACAGATCCAAAAAGGTAACTGGATGGTAGGAAGTAGCTTGCTTTCAAGTAATTTCGGTTTAAATACAGGAGCTGGATATGATATTAAACTTCAACCGAGAGCAGCTTATTTTGTAGAAGATAATGTTGCTGTTGGGGGATATGTTACTTTAGGATTTTCAAAACCGGGAGCAGGACAATCTACACAGTTTGATTACGGAGTTGGAGCTTTAGGTCGTTACTTCCTTTCTCCGGGTGAAAAAGGAGTTGATAATTTATTAAACCATGGTCGTTGGTTCTTCGAAGGTAACGTAGGTGTTGGAGGTTTCAATGTTGAAAACGGTATTTCTACTACAGGTTTAGATTTCGGAGTGGGTCCTGGTTATTCATACTTCATCACACCAAATATCGGTGTTGAAGGATTGGTAAAATATAATGGGGTAACAGGTTTTGGTAATGAAGGACTTACTTCAAGAATCAGTTTTAATGTTGGTTTCAGTATTTACTTGCCAACTTCAAAAGCTAAAGACGTTGCAAACGACGTAAGATAAGGATAAACTATTATCATAATAAACTACAAAAGCGGTTCAGAAAATTTCTGAGCCGCTTTTTCAATTAAAACTAAACTATATATAATAAATAAAAAATCTAAGCCTATTTATTGGGTTGCGGTGTATATCGCAAATAAGGTTTTATTTCGGTAACCCCTTTCGGGAAAATATTTTTGGCATCTTCTGTAGAAATTGCAGGTGGAATAATGACGTCATCACCATCATTCCAGTTTACGGGAGTTGCGATTTTATGAGAATCTACCAATTGTAATGAGTCTAAAACTCTATTGATCTCATTAAAATTTCTTCCTGTAGAAGCAGGATAAGTAATGATTAATCTAACTTTTTTCTCAGGATCAATAATCAATAAAGAACGAACAGTTGCCGTTGCAGAAGCATTTGGGTGAATAAAATCATAAAGCTCTGAAACTTTTCTGTCTTTATCTGCAATGATCGGAAATTTCACTTCCGTGTTCTGAGTTTCATTAATATCTTCAATCCATTTTTTATGATCTTCTACTCCATCTACACTCAAAGCAATCACTTTCGTATTCTTCTTTTCAAAATCAGCCTGTAATTTTGAAGTAAAACCTAACTCTGTCGTACAAACCGGAGTAAAATCTGCAGGATGAGAAAACAAAATTCCCCAGGAGTTTCCTAAATATTCATAAAAATCAATATTTCCTATTGTTGAATCTGCCTGAAAGTTGGGTGCGGTATCTCCTAGTTTGATTGACATAATATTTTGTTTTATTAGTCTACAAATTTAATAGACTTTTTGTAACTGGCAAAATTTTTGCTTAAAAAAAATCTTAAAATAAAAATTTATTTCACATTTATGGAAAATGGCTGGAGTTATATTGATACGGTTTACAAAGTATTAGAAAACTGGTATTTTGCTTTTGCGAAGATTACCCCAAAACTTGTAGTAGGAATTCTGGTTTTCAGTTTTTTCTTAATAACAAGTAAATACCTGAGTAAGCTTGCAGTGAAAATCATGCACAAAGTATTTCCCAAGAGCAGAAATGAAGGTTCGGTTTTAACGATAATCGGTGTTTTCAGATTTATCATTATTCTGATGGGAACTTTTATCGCCCTTGAAATTATGGGATTCAGCGGTTTTCTGTGGAAATTTATCGGAAGTTTAGGAGTTGCAGGGGTTATTGCGGGAGTCGCTTTGAAAGATCTTGTTTCCAGTATTTTTTCAGGAATGTTGATTGGCATTGATAAAGCTTTTAAAGTAGGTGATTATATTATTCTCGGAAACAACTCAGGAACAGTGATGGATATTGGTTTTCTGACAACAAAAATTATCAGTGATGACGGAAAGAAGGTATATATTCCGAACCAGGTGATTTTTAATGCTCCGTTCTCAAATATTACAGCATCACCGCAAAGAAAAATCATTTTAGACTTTGAAATACCGGCAGATGAAGATATTGCAAAAGCACAAGAGGGAATTTTAGATGTAATTAAAAATCTTGACAATATTGATCGCATAGAAACTTCTGAAGTAATTTTCACAAGCTTAAAGCAGGGAATTTTCACCCTACAGGCAAAATTCTGGATTGCTGTAGGTTCTAATATGGTTCATATAAAAAGTGAAGCATTGATGAAAATAAAACAACGGCTGGATAAAGACGGAATTCCTTTGGTAACACCGACCAGCATAAATTTGATTAGTCAAAATAATGATCAGCAAATTGCTAAGGATTAGTTCGAAAGTTAAAAATCCGTCTCAGCTTTGGCCGAGACGGATTTTTTTATGTTGTTTAATTTTTTAAGCCGAATTTCTGCTTGCGTTGATATTTCCAAACAATGACCGTGTCACCAGTTTTTCATACGCTTCTTTGTTACCTTCGCCCTTCTGAATCTTCATCAAAGCATATTGCTGAATACTCAATAAAGGCAAAACAATGCGCTCACGGATCTTAACAGATTTTCTGGAAAGCGGATCTTCCTGCTGAAGTAATTTAAATCCGGTCAATTCCAACATAATATCTTTAGAAAGTGAATATTCATCAAATAAAACATTCCAGAAAGCCCCGAATTTCGGATTATCCTTTATATAATAGGTCAGCGGAAAATACGTTTTATTCATACTCATCATCGAGTTTAAAACAAGTGTTTTAAAGAAGTCTGAACCTTTGTAAAGTTCTCTTACTTCTTCAAATCTTCCCTGCTCTTTCATCTCCTGCATTGCAAATCCGAAACCGAAAAAACCGGGAACATTTTGCTTCAACTGAGACCATGACCCCACAAATGGAATTGCACGGAGATCTTCAAACTTCAGCTCATTACCACCTCCTCTTTTTGAAGGGCGGCTTCCGATATTTGTTTTTCCGTAATATTCGAGGGTACTCATTTCCTGAAGATAAGGAACGAACATCGGATGCGCTTTTAAATCTGAATATTTCTGATAGCTGATTTCAGCTAATTCTATGATTAAAGCTCTTTCTTTTTCCGTTAAATCTTTTTTGGAATTTTTGAAAACATCATTTTCTATTCCGGCCGTCAGAAGCTGTTCAAAATTGTATTTCGCCTGTTCTTTATTTCCGAAAATACTTGTAATCGTTTGCCCCTGAATGGTAAGTTCAATTTTATTATTGGCAATTGTTTTTCCCTGGGAAGCGTAGAAATCATGGGTTTTCCCACCACCTCTTGCAGGCGGACCGCCTCTTCCGTCAAAGAAAATGACTTTAATTCCGTTTTCTTCTGATAATTTGGTTAAAACTTCTTTTGCTTTATAAATTTCCCAGTTCGCCTTCAGATAACCGCCATCTTTTGTCCCGTCTGAGAAGCCAAGCATAATGGTCTGTTGATTTCCTCTTCTTTCCAAATGTTTTTTGTAAATAGGATTCTGATATAATTCGTTCATTACATTTTCAGCATTTGCAAGACCTTCCATTGTTTCAAAGAGCGGAACAATATCCATATTGATTTCCTCGTCATGATAACCGCAAATTTTAAAAAATGCATACACATTCATCACATCTTTTACCGCATCGGAATTGGAGATAATGTAACGATTCATACCTCTCAATCCGTTCAGTTGCTGAATTTCTGAAACCTGAGAAACCGTCAGTAAAGTATCTTTTACAATATCTTCAAAATCATCAGGATTCACTTTTTCTGAGGTTTGAATTAATTGGTTAAATTTATCTTCAAAAGATGAATTGCTATTCCCATTAAGCTTTTCAAAAACCGTATCGATCACTTTCTGATGAATTCTGCTGTCTTGTCTTACATCTAAAGTTGCAAAGTGAGTTCCGAAGATTTTCACACGATCCTTAAAATCAAGCAACACCTCGATAAATAATGAATTATGCTGTTCTACTAGAATCTTCTCTGCTTCTTCAATTCTATTTATGATATCGTCTGCTGTTATTTTTTCACTTCTGAAAATAGCCGAATACAGCTCATTGCTTAGCTTGGTTAAAACATCAGAAACCCCTCTGAAACTCAATCTTCTTCTAACCGATTTCAAATGGTTATAATATGCTTTCAAAATGGCCGAATGAAGCTCTTCTGCCACTCTTTTTGTAACATCTGCCGTTACAAACGGGTTTCCGTCGCGGTCACCTCCCGGCCAGAATCCAAGCTGGATCAGATCTTCATGCAGACGAAAGTGATCATTATTGAATGTTGATTTTATTTTGGTGAAAAGTTCACCAATCGAATCATAATACACATATCTCAGATAATAAATGATGCTCATTGCTTCATCAATCGGAGTGGGTTTTTCTTTATTAACAAAAGGAGTTTTTCCCAACTGTTGTAAAAGTGCATCAATGTTCGTAATTGAATCGGTCGTTATTGCATTTCTCAGATCATGCAAAATTCTCTGAACGGAATTCGGATAAAACTGAGTAGGATGTGCCGTAAAAACAACTTTCACAGAGAAATCCTTCAGTTTTTCACGTACTTTCTCAAGCTTGTGGTCGTGATATGATCTTTCGTAAAGATTGATAACCGTTCCGCTGTCACTTTCTGAATGGAGATTAGGAAATGCCGCATCTTCAATACTATCAAACAAAACTACCTGTCTTTCAATATATTGAATAATTTTAAAAAGCAATTCAAGCTTTTGCTCCTCAGTTTCTAAATCAGTGTGATTTTTAAAAAATTCTTCGACAATTTCTACCGGAGTTTTTCCCTGATCGTAACCAATTTTACTTTCTTCACAGAGAAACGGAAGCAACATCCCGATATTCGTCATTTTATCATAAGGAAGGCTCATAAATAATGAATTGTAGATCTGGAACTTATTTTCCACGATCTGCCTGAATTTTTCTGCGCGTTTGTCGTGTATCATATAACAAATGTGGGAATTTTACAGGTAAATAACAATAAGAATTTAAAACAAATATTAAATTATTGCATTAATATTAATTAATTTTGGGAATAACTCTCGTTAGCAATCATATAATAAAGCATCAATCCTATGAAAAAAATATTTGCTTTCTTTTTAATCACTATTCTTCTCACTGCTTGTGGCACAGAATGCTACAATCCACCACTACCAATCGTTTTCGAGTTTGTTGATTCTAATGGTGAAAATCTTATCACAAACGGAACACTTACCACTTATACCATTAATGAAGAAAATCAGACAGGAGTACAGCTCAGCAAAACTGATGATGATAAAGTTCTTCTGGAAAACGTGGGCGCTTACAATGGTACAAAAAATTATAACTTCTTTTCTAATATCAAAAATTTTGACTTTTCAATAGAATCGTCAGAATTTAAAGGAGGTTGCGATGGCTATCAAATCAATAAACTGACATTTACCGGGATTGCCATTGATGTGATTGATTCAAACGGATATTATAAGATTGTACTGCAATAATTTTATTTATGAAATAATTTATACCTTAATAAGAGCGATTTAATAACAAAATAAGATCAATATTTTTTCAATATTAAGGGAATTTTAATTTAAAAATTCCCTTATTTTTTTGTATTTTCGTAAGATTCAAATACAAAATATCCAGATTATGCTCAAGAAAGTCATGCTGTTGCTGTGTTTTTTCTTATTTTTTATTTCATGCAAGAAAGATTGCTACACTGCTCCGGAAAAGGTTGTTTTTGAATTTGTGAATAGTTCTGGAGAAAATCTTATTGAAAACAATCAGCTTGGTAGTTTTGCCATACAGGAAGATGCAGGAAACGGGAATTATACCGGGATACCTCTTACAAAAACAGCTGATTATAAGGTAATTGTTGAAAAAATAGGATCTTACAACGGAACCAAACATTATCAATTTGCTTCAGGCATCAAATTATTTGATTTTTCAGTTCAATCTTCGTCTGTGACAACAGATTGCGACGGCTTTCAGATTGATGAGATTTATTTTGAAAATGTAACAGCTACAAAAGAAAACGGATATTATAGAATTGTATTGGATTAAAATGATGAAAGCAAATAAATTATCAGAACGAAGTTTGGAAGAGTTAGAATCTAAGAAAAAAATGATTCAGGGTGCAGCAATAGGAATTGGTATCGTAATGCTCATTGCCTGTTTCATACTTTTTTATTTTGCGGTAATTACAGGTAATTTTGCGCTGATTGCTGTAGCGTTTGGCAGCTTTTTTACTTTGATGCCCACCTTGATGATTCTCAACCAAATCAATGCTGAAATTAAATCCCGAAAATCTAAATATTTGTAAATAAAAATTCATTCACCATGAAAAAACTTATTTTATTTTCCATTTTCGCATTCTTTACATCCCAAATGAATGCTCAGTATAAAAAGATTTACTCGTATGGTGATTATAAAGAAAACTGGGCTTTGGTAAAAACAGATTCAGGAAATTATGGTTTTGTCGATCAAAACAAAAAGCAGATTGTATCTCCGATCTATTCAAAAATTGAAAAGTTTGGAAAAATTCACCCTGATTTTGCAGTTGTGAAATCAGTTACCGGACTCTATGGTTTAATTGATAAATCCGGTAATTTGGTAACACCCGCAGAATATGATAAAATAGAAGTTTTTGGCAATATTCATCCTAACTTGGCAGTTGTAAAATCAATTGCAGGGCTTTACGGATTCATTGATAACAAAGGGAAGGAAATCGCCCGCCCGCTTTATCTTAAAATCGGAAAATTTGGTGAAATCACAAAAGATTTAGCCTTGGTAGAAAATTATACACATGGTTTCGGGATGATCGACACCAACGGAAAAGAGGTTTTGCCAACTACTTATACTTTAAATGAAATCAAAGCAAAATATCAATAGTTTGCATAAAATTAAATCATTCAAATTTTAAAATTTTATTAACTCAGATTTTGTGAATGTCTTCTTACATTTGATAAAAATAAATTAGACAATGCTTAATTTCGAGTTTAAAAATCCGACAAAAATACTTTTCGGAAAAGGTGAAATTGCTAAAATTTCAAAAGAAATCCCAACTGATGCAAAAATTCTAATGATCTATGGCGGCGGAAGTATTAAGAGCAACGGCGTTTATGATCAGGTAAAAGAAGCTTTAAAAGATCATCAGTTATATGAATTTGGTGGAGTTCCTGCCAATCCTGAATATGAGGTTCTTATCGATGCTTTACGGTACATTAAAGAAAATAATATAACTTATCTTCTTGCCGTAGGAGGCGGATCTGTGATTGACGGCGTAAAATTTCTTTCAGCAGCAGCAAATTACGATGGAGAACCATGGGAAATTCTTAAAAAATCTGTAAGAACTTTTGAAGGAGAAGGAATGCCTTTCGGAACGGTTTTAACCTTACCGGCTACAGGTTCTGAGATGAATTCCGGATATGTAATTTCTAGAAGAGAAACTAATGAAAAGTTATCTTCTGGCGGACCCGGATTGTTTCCGCAGTTTTCAGTTTTGGATCCGGAGGTTATAAGATCAATTCCTAAAAAACAAATTGCCAATGGAATTGCTGATGCTTACACTCATGTTTTGGAACAGTATATGACCGCACCTTCTTCTGCTGATCTTCAGGAAAGAATTGCCGAAAGTATTTTGATAAGTCTTGAGAATGCCGCTCCAAAAGTGATGGCTGAAGAATTTGATTATGATGCCGCAGCCAATTTCATGTGGTGTTGTACAATGGCTTTAAACGGATTGATTCAGAAAGGAGTAATCACCGATTGGGCTGTTCATGCAATGGGACACGAATTAACCGCCTATTACGGAATCGATCATGCAAGAACTTTAGCCGTGATTGCACCATCGCATTACCGTTATAATTTTGAAACAAAAAAAGGTAAACTGGCGCAATATGCAGAAAGAGTCTGGGGAATTTCGGAAGGCAGCACAGAAGATAAAGCAGAACAGGCGATTACAAAGCTGGAAGAATTCTTCCATAGTTTAAATATTCAAACTAAGCTTTCAGATTACACCAAAGATTTTACAGGAACAGCTGAACGCGTTGAAAAAGCCTTCACAGAAAGAAATTGGGTTGGTTTGGGTGAATATAAAAAACTTACCCCGCAAGATGCTTATAAAATTGTTGAAATGAGTTATTAGTCGACAGATGATGCTTGATAAATGTTAAATTACAGAGTTTACAAACAATATCTGATGTTAATCTTCCTACATCAAACAGAAATTTATCTTTTATCTAAAATTTAGCTTAAAAAACCTCAATTTCATTACTGATATTACAAATTTATTTATATTTTAGCACATTCTTAAATTTGTGAAAATGAAAAAACACCTACTTTTATTTGCCTTTTCTGCATTAGCATTAACATCATGTGAAGATGACGACGTTCAGGGATATGAATTGGATATGCTAAAAGGTGAATGGAAAACTGTAAAAACTGAAGTAATTTCCGGAGCTGACAATAAAACGGTTATCAATACCATGATTCCATCAGGTTGCGAAACAAAAAACACTGTCGAGTTCAGAACAGATTATTATCTTTCTTACAACGCTTTTACAGGAGTGGGTGCAAACTGCAACAGTACAAAAACTGAAGGTACATACAGCTATGACAGCGAAAAGAAAGTGCTTGTAACGAAATTCGATAATGATAACGAAAGACCTTACCAAGTAATTATCCTAAGCAATTCTGAACTGAAAACAATGACGATGAGCGACAATATCGATCAGGACGGAGATCTGGTAATAGATTACACGTACACAACGTACAAAAGATAAACGAGACTCCCGGTAATTCCGGGAGTTTTTTATTATCTTTATTCCTTTAAAATTTAGAAACAATGAAGAAGATTTTTTCAGTATTATTACTGATTTTCGCATGTACCCTGATTTTCTCTCAGGAAAAAAAGCCAATGTTCTGGCAAGATATTCAGGATTTCAAAAAACTTGATCAGGAAACTCCACCACCACAAAACTCAATTCTTTTATTAGGAAGTTCATCTTTCACCAAATGGCAGGATGTTTCAGATTATTTTCCAGGTAAAGTTATTATCAACAGAGGATTTGGAGGTTCAAGATTAACGGATCTTAATTACTTTTCAGAAGATCTGCTAAAACCTTATCAGCCCAAACAGATTATTGTCTATTGCGGGGAAAACGATTTTGCTGATGATGCCAAACTCAAAGCAGATGTTGTCGTAGAACGATTCAAAACATTCTACAAAAAAATCCGTGAGAAGTTTCCGAATATTCAGGTGGACTATATTTCGATAAAATATTCTCCGAGCAGAGAACATCTTTGGCCACAGATGAAAGAAGCCAACAAAAAGATCGCAAAGTTTATGAAAAAAGAAAAAAATGCTGATTTCATAGACATTACCAAAGTGATGAACGATGCAAACGGAAATATCAGAAAAGATCTTTTCGTAGAAGATATGCTGCATATGACTCCTGAAGGTTATCAACTTTGGACTTCAGTGATGAATCCATATATGAAATAAAATATGGATCGCCCCTCGAGAAATACCCCCATTTTTAAAAAAGCTGAAGAAATTTACAAAGCTTTAAAAACCATTACTGATCTCATTCCTGAAGACAATGAGTATTTGAAAGATGTAAAAATGAATCTTTTAGGAGACAGCATGGTGATGATGGCTAAAATTTCCGGTGCCGAAGCCGTAAAGCTTTATGATATTAAAATGGAAAATGCAGCTATTATAAGAAAAGCGGCACGAGATATTTTGGTAGGTGGAAATACTCTGGAAATGTTTGGTTTTGAAGATGCCAAATATTATACAATTGTGCGTGATCTGGTAGAAGAATTTAAAATACTTTTTGCTGAATGGGTGGAAGGTTTTAATCCCAAACATTTTATTGTAGACGGTTGGGGACTTTTTAATCCACCTGGAATTTCAAGAGATTATATACAGCGCGACGATGAACTTAATTTTCTTTACGAAGATGATGATGAATAATTAAAAATTCACATTTATTGGATAAAATTTCATTTATTTGTACTTCAAAAAATTTATTATGAAAAAGTTTTTTTTATTTGCCATTATTTCTTCAGGATTTGTTTTTAATTCTTGTTCCAATGATGATGACGATCAAACTGAAGAGTTTTCAATCGTAGGAGTATGGCATCCTTCAAGGGAAATCGTAGTTTCGGGAAATAACGGAGTTACACTATCAAATACATCTTATTCAGGATGTTATTCAACAAGTACATTTGATTTTAAATCGAATAATACTTTGGTTTCGAACATATTTGAATTAAATACAAGTGATAATTGTGTAAGCACAGGTATAGATACGGTTCCTTATACTTATGATCATAATGCAAAAAAATTAGTGATTGAGGGTGAAGATATTGAAATCGTAAGCCGTACAGTAAATGAACTACAAATAGTGAGTGAATATGACGACAGAAATGGTGACGGTATAGATGATAAAGTCATTTTTGTTTTAGCAAGATAAAAAAAACACTTCCAAATGGAAGTGTTTTTTGTTTATTTTTTTCTCTTAGATTTCGAAATCGCTTTTTGTTGCGCTCTGTTGGCTCCGAATTTCTTAGGAGCTTTTCTTTTAGAAGGGCCACCCCAGTTTTCTTTTTTGTTTTTATCCTTTTTCTCATGGAAAGCACCGCCTCCATCAAAAAGTTTTACCTGAGCCGGATTTTTCATCACGATCTGATCTTCTTCAGCTGCGATTTTCTTAGGATTAATTTTCACTGTTTCAGGGAAGTTAACATAAGCCAATTCCTTATCCATCAATAATTCTATATCCAGTGCTAAAGTTTCTTCTTTCTTTGTCACGAAAGTGATTGCTTTACCATCTTTATCTGCTCTACCTGTTCTACCGATTCTGTGAATGTACTGTTCCGGAACTTCAGGTGTTTCGAAGTTGACTACGTGTGTAATATCTGAAATATCCAAACCTCTCGCCATTACATCAGTGGTAATCAAACCTTTGATTTCTTCATTTTCAAAGCGTTTCATTGCTTTTAAACGATAATTCTGAGACTTGTTGGAGTGAATCACATCAAACTGTTCAGGAAAGATCTCATCGATTTTGGTAAATAAAAGATCTGCATGTTTTTTATTATTCGCAAAAATCAAAACCTTCGACATCTCTTCATTGCTCTTCAGTAAATGCTCAAGCAAATTAATCTTAGTATTAAAATTCTCAACTTTTATAGCAGTCTGCTCAATTTTCTCAAGTGGAGTTCCCGATTTTGCGAGTGAAATTTCAATAGGTCCTGCAAAATATTGATCGAGCATATCATCAACAGCTTCCGTCATCGTTGCCGAGAAAAGAATATTTTGTCTTTTATCTCGCATCATTTCGAAAATATGTGTTAACTGCGGTCTGAAGCCCAGATTCAACATTTCGTCAAACTCATCGATGATTAATTTCTGAACTTCTTTTAACGAAATTGCGTTATCAATCGCCAAATCCATGATTCTACCGGGAGTTCCTACCAAAATATCGCAGCCATTATTAAATAATAATTTTTGTGTGTTGATATTTTTTCCACCATAGATCCCTATTACTCTTGCAGTAAGATTTTCTGTAAGTTTTTCTACGATTTCAGTTACCTGAACCACTAATTCTCTTGTAGGAACTAAAACAACAACCGTAGGATTTCCACTTTTGTTGTACTTCCAGGTCTTTAAAACCGGTAATAAATACGCTAATGTTTTACCCGTTCCCGTCTGTGCAATTCCCATTACATCTCTGCCCGAAAGAATCGGACCAATACTTTTTTCCTGAATCGGTGTAGGCTCAAATAAATTTAAATCTGCTAAAACATCAAGAACTTTAACCGGAAGGTCAAAATCTGCAAAAGTGAGTTTTTCCATTTTGCAAAGATAGGTAATTAAATTTTGTGTTTTAAGCAGGAAGATGGATGTAAGGAGATGGAAGTCTTTACAGATGTTTTAATTTTAAGTTTGTCATTCCGTAGGAATCTAAGCTAACCTCTCTCTTGTAAACTTATAAAGAAGATTTTACAAATTTCATTTGCGCGAAACTCTCAACAAAATAATTATTAAAAGTATAATCGAAAACAAAAACCCTAAAACCGCCACCAAAGACATTTCGCCAATTCTCGGCCCCGATTCCGAAACAAAAACAATTGCCGTTGCAATCATATTTGCTCCCAAAACCATTGCTAAAATCAGATTCACAATACTTGACTTGATTAACTGATTGGTCTTTTCAATATTTTTAATTTCACTGGAAATCGTAAAACTGTTATCATCCAGCTTCTGCAGAACAGAACGTAATTCTTTGGGAATTTCATCAACGTTATCCGTGAAAGCCAACACCTTTTCCATTCCTGTTTTTAGGAGTTTTTTAGGGCTGATTTTCTTGGTAAACATTTTTTTCGTGTACGGATGAAGGCTTTTTACAATGTCTAAATCCGGATTAATGGTTCTACCTACACCTTCGATTAAGCCGATTCCTTTAAATAGAAGATAAAAATAATCAGGCATATACAGTCTGTTATCTTTCAGAACGTCTTTCATTTTATTGATAATCACATTCGGATCAATATCTTTTAAAGAAGTGCTGTGAACGAAATTTAAAACTTCTTCCACATCATTTTCAAATCTTCTTTCATCCGGAATTTCATAGCTTACTGCCATTTTTTTCAGATAACGAACAATTTTATTGGAATTTTTTGCAACAAAAGCCACAATCAGACTTTCAAGAATTTCTTTATCATTTGGCTGAATTTTTCCAACTGCACCGAAATCGATAAAAACTACTTTTCCATCTTTTTTAACCAAAATATTTCCGGCATGCGGATCTGCATGGAAAAATCCGTAGTCCAAAATCTGAGAAACAAACAATTGTAAACCTCTTTCAGAAATCACAACAGGATCGATACCGTGTTTCAGCAGTTCTTCTTTATCGGTTACTTTTATTCCGTCGATAAATTCCATGCACAACACATTGTTGTTGGAAAATTCATCGTAGATTTTCGGAACGTAAGTTTCTTTATTGTTTTTAAAATTTAAAGCAAACTGATGGATGTTGTTTCTCTCATTAACCAAAGAAACTTCTTCAAGCAAAGACTTTTCAAAGGTTGAAATTGCCTGTTTTAAATTTAATTTAGAACCAATTTCAGAATAGGTTGAAATCAATTTAACCAGATCTTTGATCAGCAACAAATCATCCTCAATCACCGATAAAACATCAGGTTTTTTAATTTTTAAAATAATTTCATCGCCGTTAATCAAAGTAGCTTTGTAAACCTGCGCAATGGATGCGGTCGCCAAAGGTTTTGGGTTGATTTCTAAAAAATGTTCTTTTGGAATAATATTGAATTCATTTTCAAGAATTTCTTCAACATTCATTTCCACCACTTCTACTCTATCCTGCAGCTTTTGAAGTTCCTGAATCAGTTCCGGTGGAAGCAGATCTTCACGATTGCTGAATGTCTGTCCGAGCTTCACAAAAGTTGGCCCCAATTCTTCCAAAGCAAGACGGATGCGTTCGTAAACAGTTCCTTTTGAAATAATTTCATCAGATTGCACAAAATTTTCTTCCGGTTTTTTGCCCATTCTGGCAATCATATCTTTGAAACCGTATTTACTTAAAACGGAAATCAGTTTTGCCGATCTTTTTAGTTTTCGTTGCTGCTTGTCGAACATATTTTATAAGAGTAAATTGAACTGCAAAGTACGCTCAAAAATCATTCCTATTGAAATTTTTAGTATTGGATTCCGATATTTTAATCAATGCGTTTGTATATTTTTAAAGATGTTTTAAGCGAACGATAGTTGTTCTTTGTTATGTGAAATCGGAAAGTAAAACATAGTCAAATTCCATTATTAATCTTAAAAAAGAATCTATCTAAAAACTTTGTCTTTCTTAACGATTAAAAAAACGCAAGGACAAACAAAGGTTCTGTAATCTATTTTCTGAATTAAGTTAAACAAAGGCGTTTCACTTATCTCCGAAATACAAAATTTAAAATTATAACGAGTTTCAATCGATCTATATCACTTTAAAAACTGTCAACAACAAAATCAAAGTTTGCCAACCCAAAATCAAATAGAAAAATAGTCTGCTTGGTTCGGAAATATCTTTTAGTTTATCAATGATTTTATTCTTCAAAATCTCAGTAAAACTAACATTTTCATTTCTAAAATCAATTTCATCAAGTTCAACTTTCTTGAAACCGTAACTGATGATTTTCTTGAACCATTTATTTTCTTTAGAATCTCTTATTTCCTGTAAAATTTTTAACTGAAGCTTAGCTTTATCTGTCCCTTTCTGAAATAGTTGTGGCTGATTGGCTTTTACTTTATTTAAAATCCTGTCAATCATCGGGAAAAGTAATTGTTCCCCTTTATCAGCAATCAGTCTGTTGATGGTACGAAACATTACATATTTATTTCCCAATGTAAATAAAAGAAATGGACCACCTAAGATTGTGATGAGGCTTAACCCAAAAGAAATTGGTCGTGCTGCAAACAGTACTAAAACAGCAGCTTGTCCGTTTGTATGAACAGGGCCGCCTCCATTATTAAAAGTCTTGCTGATGATTACAACAATTGTTATAATGCATAAAATAGCTATTGCAATCTGACCGAAAAGGTTGATTTTCAGAAAACTCAATGTCGCACGACTCAGAAGTTTGGCAGCATATTTTACTTCATCACTTATTGTATTTTTTGATTTTAATTTATCTATCATCTGTGAAAATTTAGAAGATGTAAATTAAAAAAAATTTAGCAATTATCGCATATTGAGCCACTCTAAATTACTCTGAGAAAGCATATTCATTATAATGACCTAAAAATTTCACATTAGAACCCAACGAAATAATCTCATCGATGGCATTTTGTGACAGAACATGATGCCATTCACTGGCAACGTTGATAAAGAAAAAGTAATTTCCTAAACCGGTTTTCAGAGTGCGGCTTTCAATTTTTGAGAGGTTCATTTTTCGCCATGCAAATACAGATAAAACCTGATGAAGACCTCCCGCATGATCTTCGGGAAGTGTGATAATTAAAGAGGTTTTCTCAGAAGTTTTTGGTAAATCGAGATTTAAATTTTCCTTACTTTTTGAAATCACAATAAATTTGGTGTGATTCTGCTCAAAATCCTGAATGTTTTCATGAATGATTTTCAAACCATATAGTTTTGCAGAATATCGATTCGCAATTGCCGCCCATTTTTCTTGTGGGTTTTCAGAAACCAACTTCGCTGAAGCTGCTGTAGAACTGAAATCCTGAGACGGAATATCTTTAAAATGATCATATCTGAAATGGAAAGTCTGCGCCAAAGCTTGTGGGTGCGAAATGACTTTTTCGAAAGTTTCGTTATCAGGGTGAATCATTAAATGATGTGCAATCGGCATAATTAACTCTGTTTCAATAAATACCTCAAAATCATAGAGATAATCGAGTGTCATCGAAACCGTTCCTTCAATAGAATTTTCTAAAGGAACAACGGCTTTATCAACTTCATTGTTTTTCACTGCATTGAAACAATCTAAGATACTCGACTGAGGAACCAATTCTTCATTCGGAAAAATCTGAGATGCTGCCAATTGCGTGAAACTTGCTTTTGGACCGAGGTATGCTATTTTCATAAGGCAAATGTAGAAAATATTTAACATTTAACATGAAAACAAAAAATCCCGCCAAAGGCAGGATTTTATATTTAAAATTCAAAGGCAAAATTATTCCCACTCAATCGTTGCAGGTGGTTTGCTTGAAATATCGTATGCTACTCTGTTGATACCTCTTACTTCGTTGATGATTCTGCTTGAAACCGTATCTAAAAACTCATAAGGAAGTCTGCTCCATGTTGCTGTCATGAAGTCGATGGTATTTGCAGAACGAACTACCGCTGTGTATTCGTACGTTCTTTCGTCACCCATTACTCCTACAGATTTTACCGGAAGTAAAACTACGAAAGCCTGAGAAACTTTTTCATACAAATCGTTTTTGTACAATTCTTCAATGAAAATATCGTCAGCTTCCTGTAAAATTCTCACTTTTTCAGCATCAACTGCACCCAAAACTCTGATTCCTAAACCTGGACCAGGGAAAGGATGTCTGTGTACCAAATGATGAGGAATACCTAGTTCTTCACCTACTTTTCTTACTTCATCCTTGAATAATTCTCTCAAAGGCTCAAGCAACTCGAATTCCATATCTTCAGGAAGTCCACCTACGTTGTGGTGAGATTTGATTACTGCTGAAGGTCCGTTTACCGACTGACTTTCAATTACATCAGGATAAATTGTTCCTTGTGCTAAGAATTTTGCTCCTTCAATTTTATGAGATTCTTCATCAAAAACATGAATGAATTCGTTTCCGATAATTTTTCTTTTTGTTTCGGGATCATCAACTCCGGCTAATTTTGAAAGGAATCTCTCTTTAGCATCAACCAGTTTAATGTTCATATGGAAATGTTCTCCATAATTATTCATCACTTTTTTATCTTCGTCTTTTCTTAAAAGTCCAGTATCAACGAAAATACAAGTCAATTGATCACCAATCGCCTTATGAATTAAAACGGCAGCTACAGAAGAATCTACTCCTCCTGAAAGTCCTAGGATTACTTTTTGATCACCTACTCTTTCACGGATTTCTTCAACTGTTTTTTCGATATAGTTGGTCAGTTTCCAGTTTTTCTCTGCATCACAAATTCCGAAAACGAAATTCTCCAACATTTTGCCTCCTTCTTCAGTATGAGAAACTTCCGGGTGAAACTGTACACAATAGATTTTTTTATCTTCATTTGACATCGAAGCGATAACTCCCGATGTTGCGTTTAATTCAAAACCTGCAGGTAATTCTCCCACTTCATCGAAGTGGCTCATCCAGACAATAGAATTGTTGGTAACACCTTTTAATAAAGAAGATTCTTTTACGATTTCTAAGTGTGCCTTTCCGTATTCTCCTTTTACTCCTTTATGTACTTTACCGCCTAAAAGGTGTGCTGTGAGCTGCATTCCGTAACAAATTCCCAACACAGGAATTCCCTGTTCGTATAATTCTTTTTGAACTAAGTGAGCGTTTTCTGCATTTACAGAACTTGGCCCACCAGAAAGGATAATTCCTCTCGGTTGTTTCTCTAAAATTGTTTCTAAAGGTGTATTGAAAGGCAAAATTTCGGAATATACCCCCATCTCGCGGATTCTTCTTCCGATAAGCTGGTTGTACTGTGAACCGAAATCTAATATGATAATACCGTTGTTCATTTTTATTATTGATAAATGATGATTGATAATTGATGAGTTTTTTTTAATGATTTTAAAGAGTTAGTTTTCAAGCGTTTTGTCATTCCGTAGGAATCCAAGCTCTTCAAATTTTATCATCACTGCAAAGATTTCTACGGAGTGAAAAAATTGTGTTTATTAAAATCAAGTCAACTCAAATATATTTTAAATTAATCTTAAGTTTTGGCTAAAGCCAAATTTGTGTCACTTTTTTTGAAATCGGGCTAAAGCCCGATCCTATTGATGAAACCTTTATAAAAAAAGACCTGGATTGCTCCAAATCTTTTTTCGTGATTTATATTAAAACTTTCCGATGTCTTCTCTGTAGAAGCCGTAGTCAAAATGTACGTGACTTGCATCTTCATACACTTTTTTACGAGCATCGTCATAAGTTGCTCCTGTTGCAACGATATTCAGAACTCTACCACCGTTTGAAACTACTTTATCGCCTTTTTTGATTGCTCCTGCATATAAAAGCTGACTGTGTCTTACTTTTTCTTCGCCAGTAATCTCAAAACCAATTTCGATGTTTCTTGGATAACCTCCTGAACACATTACCAGACAAACTGCTTTTTCGTCCTTGAATTTGAGTTCGATGTCTTTTCCGTTCATACAGTCGGTGATAACATCCAACAGATTATTTTCCATCAATGCCATTAAAACCTGAGTTTCAGGATCACCGAATCTCATGTTGTATTCTAAAAGATAGGTGCCGTTTTTGGTAATCATCAAACCAAAGAATATCATTCCTTTGAATGTGAATCCTTCAGCTTTTAGACCTTTTACGGTTGGCTCAAGAATATTTTTTTCGAAATCTGCGTAATGCTCTGAATTAAATTCAGGACTTGGAGCTACTGAACCCATACCTCCTGTATTTGGTCCTGTATCGCCATTACCTACTTTTTTATAATCTTTTGCAGCAATACACGGGAAAAGTTTTTCACCGTTAGAGAATGCAATAATTGATGCTTCAAAACCTTCAAGATGTTCTTCGATAACCAAACGGATTCCTGCATCACCATAGATTCTTCTGATCATGAAATCGTGTACCGTAGCTTCTGCTTCTTCTAAAGTTTCGCAGATGACAACACCTTTTCCGCCTGCAAGACCGCTCGCTTTGATCACCAAAGGATATTCCTGAGTCTGGATGTATTCTTTAGCTTCAGGATAAGAATCAAATACTACAGCTTTTGCTGTTTTAATATCATAGGTTTGCATAAATTTCTTAGAGAAAGCCTTACTTCCTTCAAGACTTGCCACTTTCTGGTTTGGCCCGAAAACTTTAAGATCATGTTTCTTAAATTCGTCTTTCAAACCTGCAACAAGCGGAGCTTCAGGACCTACGATCGTAAGATCTACCTTCTCCTTAATTGCAAAATCTCTCAGTTCTTTAATCTCTGATAAATGAACATTTTTCCCAATCTTGTCGGTAGTCGCATTTCCGTTAGCAAAAAACATATGACTCACTCTTGAATCTTTTTGAAGTTTCGCTGCCAAAGCAGATTCTCTTCCACCTTCACCTATGATTAATATTCTCATACTTTATTTATTATCTAGTCTAACTCTACAAATATATAATTTTGAATGCTATAAATACAATCTCTAATTATTTTTTAATTCTATTTTAATTAGTGGAAGAAATGTCTGATCCCGGTAAACATCATCGGAATCTTGTGCTCATTAGCAGCTTCAATGCTGTCCTGATCTTTTACACTTCCACCCGGCTGAATAATCGCCGTAATACCTTCCTGAGCGCAAAAATCTACCACATCACGGAAAGGAAAAAATGCGTCTGAAGCCAAAACCAAATCTCCTGAAAATTTTTCTTTTGCTCTTTCGATCGCCTGTTGAGTAGCCCAGATTCTGTTTACCTGGCCACCTCCGATTCCGAAAGCCTGAATTCCGTTGGAAACTACAATTGCATTAGATTTTACATATTTTACTACTCTCTGAGAGAATAACAATGCTTTTTTCTGCTCTTCTGTAGGCTGAGTTTCAGTTACGACTTTAATATCGTCTGAGAAGATGCTGTCGTTGTCCTGAACTAAGATTCCACCATCAACTTTTACCCAAGTTTGCTTATCTGAAACAGGGTTAACGATTTTTATAATTCTTAAATTCTTTTTCTTTCTTAAAATTTCTAAAGCTTCCTCATCAAAGTCAGGAGCCATAACGATTTCCAGGAAAGTTTTGTTTAGTTCTTCAGCTGTTGCAGCATCGATTTTGTAGTTCATTGCAACAATTCCGCCAAAGATAGATACAGGATCACACTCGAAAGTTTTTGTGTATGTTTCCAATGCTGAAGTTCCGATCGCAACTCCACAAGGTGTAGAGTGTTTTACTGCACAACAAGCCATTTCTTCTTTGAATTCAGTTACCACTTTCCAGCAAAGATCCATATCACGAAGATTATTGAAAGACAATTCTTTACCTCCCAACTGTTCGAAATCTTTCATTGCCCCGTTTTCGAAAGTTGAAGCATAATAAGCTGCCGTCTGATGAGGGTTTTCACCGTATCTAAGGTCAGCTACTTTTTTGTAAGAAGCACTTAAATATGTCGGATATTCTTCATCCAAAAGCATTCTTGAAATCGCTGCATCATAAGCAGAAGTAAGATTGAATACTTTTCCTGCCAATCTTTTACGGGTTTCGATGAATGTGTCACCGTTTTGCTCCATTTCGATTTTTACTTTTGCATAATCTTCCACATCCGTAATTACCGTCACAGAATCAAAGTTTTTCGCTGCAGAACGAAGCATTGAAGGACCTCCGATGTCGATAAATTCTACCTTTTCGTGAAGAGAAATGTCTTTGTTTACATTTTCAAAGAAAGGGTAAAGATTTACAATTACCATGTCAATCAGACCAATTCCGTGTTCCTGAACTGTTTTCATGTGCTCTTCGTTTGAACGAACTGCCAACAATCCACCGTGAACTTTCGGGTGTAATGTTTTCACTCTTCCGTCCAACATCTCAGGGAAATTGGTAACCTCATCAATCTGAATTGGATTTAAACCAGCGTCTTTCAAATGTTTGAACGTCCCTCCTGTAGAAATCAATTCATAGTTCTGGGCTTCCAAAAACTGTGCGAATTCGATCAATCCGCTCTTGTCAGAAACACTGATTAAAGCTCTCTTTTTGCTCATTTTACTTTCGATTTTTTTACTTTTTACAGCTATTTCAAACTGTAGACCGGGTCTTTCACCTCCGGCCTTACTTTATTTTTACTTAGATTTTTCTTGTTTTCGAAATAATTAAAATCTAAATGTGTTTTGTTAATTACTATTTTTAACGCAAAGGGCGCTAATTTTTTTTAATTTCTTGCTGAATATTTTCGTTCGCAAAGGCGTTTCACTCAGCAAAGATTGGATGCTTTATTAACTACCCCGTCAAAAATTCTTTGAATTTTTGCCACCCCTCCAAGGGAGGGGAATTTTCTTATTGCTAATAATTGGGAGCTAATTATTATTCAATACTTTATTTATTGCTATTGGGAAAATTTCATATTCAACTAAATGAACTTTTTCCGCAACGGTTTCGGGAGTGTCTTCTTCTGTGACTTCGAATGATTTTTGAAGAATAGCCTCTCCTTCATCGATTCCTGAAGTTACAAAATGTACGGTTGCCCCGCTTTCTTTTTCTTTTGCTTCAATCACCGCGCTATGAACGTGATATCCCCACATTCCTTTTCCTCCGAATTTCGGAAGCAACGCCGGATGAATATTGATGATTTTTCCGACCCAATTTTCACAAAACTCAGGTTTTAAGATTGATAAAAATCCTGCCAATACGATTAAATCTGTATTTTCCGGGATTATTTTGCTCAATTCGTTGCTGAAGTTTTTTCCTCTCGGAATCAGAACATTATCTATGTTATGATTTTTTGCTCTTTCCAATCCGAAACATTCTCTGTCGGCAACCACTAAAGATACTTTTGCATTCTGGATTTCTCCGTTATCAATAGTATCAATGATTCTCTGAAGATTGGTTCCTGAACCTGAAACTAAAATGACAATATTTTTCATTTTTATTTTGTGAGCCTTGTCAAGGTTTAAAACCTTGACAAGGCTTTCTCTGTTATTAACTAGCCCCGATTGCAACGGCATCCTTTTTCTGAATGGCTTTGTAAAAAAGCGCTGGCGAAAAAGATATAGTGGAAAGCGGGATTAAGCTCCTAAAATTTTAAATCTATTTTTTCGCTTCCTTCTGTAATTTCTCCGATTTCGTAAGCATCATCTAAAAGGTGCAATACTTTTTCAGCGTGTTCTGCATCTACAACCACGATCATTCCGACACCCATATTGAATGTTCCGAACATTTCTTCGTGAGCTACACCACCTCTTTTTTCCAATTCTACCATGATGCTTGGAATCTGGATTTTTGAAGCATCAATCGTCGCACAAAGTCCTTCACCGATAATTCTTGGGATGTTTTCGTACAATCCGCCACCCGTAATATGAGCAATACCCGCAACCTGAACTTCTTCAATTACTTTATGAATATCTTTATAATATAATCTCGTAGGAACTAAAAGCGTCTCGTACAAAGGCTTTCCTTCAAATTCTTCATTGAAATCAGGGAAAACTTTTCTTACCAAAGAGAATCCGTTTGAGTGGAATCCTGAACTTGGAAGAGCGATGATTTTATCACCTGTCTTAATTTTTGAACCGTCAATAATCTGGTCTTTTTCAACGATTCCTACACAGAATCCTGCAACATCGTAATCTCCAGGCTGATACATTCCCGGCATTTCGGCAGTTTCTCCACCAATTAATGCGCAGTTGTTGTCTTTACAAGCTTCTACCATTCCTAAAACGATTTCTGCAGCGATTTCAGAATCTAATTTTCCGCAAGCCAGATAATCAAGGAAAAATAATGGTTTCGCCCCGTGACAAAGGATGTCATTCGCACACATTGCGAAGCAGTCTACCCCAATAGAATCGTATTTTTTTGAATCTAAAGCTACTTTCAGCTTCGTTCCTACACCGTCTGTTCCGGAAACCAAAACAGGGTTTTTGTAACCTCCGATTTCGTAAAAAGCTCCAAAACTTCCCAAATGATTCAATACATTGGAATTGTGAGTTTCGCCTACCGCTTTCTTGATCTTGTCAACGGTTTTGTATCCTTCTTCTTTGTCTACTCCAGCTGATTTGTACGTGTTGCTCATGCTTTTATTTAGGTTTTCAGATTCAAGATTCAAGATTTCAGATTTCGCAAATCATCTATTTCAAATCTATCTGTCTTTTGTATATTAAATTTAAATTTCGAAAATAAAAAAGCCGACAATCTTGGTAGATTATCGGCCGTTATTTTATCTCAGAATTTCAGAGTCCACAGTTTTCCCTTTTTTGAAGGAATATTCTTTAAAAGTGGTCTGAATTTTCATTTCTAATTCTTTTTGCAAAGATATTAATTTTATGTTAATATTCAAATGCTATTTTTCTAAGATTGTTTCAACAGCAGAAATCTTCTGAATTTTTTCTTTTAACTCATTGTCTTTCTCCACATTAGATACTTTATTGGCTTCTTTATCGAAATTATCATTAAAGAATGGAAGCGTGAAAGTGTCAATAATATTTCCTCCATGCAAAGGAAAACGTTTTTCTGCCGCCTCCAAAACTCCTAAACCACCTCTTCCACCAGGAGCTGTAGCCATCAACAACATTGGTTTTTCATTCCAAACTGCTCTTTCTTTAATTCTTGACGTCCAGTCGAAAACATTTTTAAATGCTGTAGAATATGTTCCGTTATGTTCTGATAATGAAATTAAAAGTATATCTGCTGAATCTATTTTTGACGCAAAATCTACTGCTTGTTGCGGAACCCCGCTTTCTACTTCTCTTTGATGCTTATAAATCGGCATTTCAAAATCGTTCATGTCTACGACTTCTACTTCTGCATTTTCGATTAATGATGCTGAGTAAGAAACTAAGAGTTTATTGATTGATGTCTCGGAATTGCTTCCGGCGATTGCTAAAATTTTCATTGTATAATTTGAATTTGTCTGATTTTTATGTTATTTATATTTTTTTGACCACCCCGTCAAAAATTCTATCGAATTTTCGCCACCCCTCCAAGGGAGGGGAATTTTTAATGAGGCAAAATTAGGGATTATTTCAGGTAAGAAGGCAATTCCATCGGAACTTCCATTAAAAGGATTTCTGTATCTTCCGTTGCTTCGATGTTGAAACTTTGGGTGTCCCAAATTCCTAAACCGTCTCTTTCATTCAGAATTCTATCGCCCACTTTTGCACTTCCTTTTAATACAAAAGCGTACACCCCATTTCCTTTTTTGTTCAGTGTATAATTTTTACCATTTCCTTTGGTAAAATTAGCCAGATTAAACCATGCATCCTGATGAATCCAAACTCCGTCATCGTTTTTATTGGGTGATAAAATCTGTTGGAATCCGTTAATTTTTTCGCCTTCTTTAATGCTCTTTTGATCGTATCTTGGTTCAACACCAACCTCTCTCGGGAAAATCCAGATCTGTAAGAATTTTACTTCTTCATCTTTATTTTTGTTGTACTCGCTGTGCTGAACTCCGGTTCCGGCACTCATTACCTGAATCTCACCTTTTTTGATTACCGCAGCAGTTCCCATCGAATCTTTATGCTCCAGATCACCTTCTAATGGAATGGAAATAATTTCCATATCTCTATGAGGATGCGTCCCGAAACCCATTCCCTGAGAAACAGTGTCGTCATTCAACACTCTCAAGACTCCGAAATTCTGTCTTTCTCTATTTTGATAGCCTGCAAAACTGAATGTATGGTAAGAATTCAGCCATCCATGATTGGCGTGACCTCTTGAATCTGCTTTGTGATATACTGTTTTCATATCCTTTATTTGTCATTTAATTATTATTGCTATTAATTATGATACAAAGGTACCGCTTACAGGATTTAGAGTTGTTGATCTAAGGTAAGAAAGGATTTTTGTCAATTGTGAATGGCTAATTTTCTTAGAAGTGAATTTTAAACCTTTTAGATTTGATGTAAGTTTTGGCTAAAGCCTTTATTCCTTCAAAATAAGAAAGCGGACTAAAGTCCGCTCCTATTGATGATTTTACTAATTCTTTCAATGCTGTTTTATTTTTTAGAAGACTTTAATTCCTGTAACAAAACATCTTCCAAAGCTGACTTTTCAGCAACTACTTTATCGACCACATCGTTTGGAACTGTTACCGAAAGTACATACTGTTTTACTTTCCATTGTCCATTGATTTTTTCTAAAACCCCGGAACCTCGGCAAATTTTCATTTGTGTATCTAATAATTCATCAAACCAAGCCATTTTTCCATCTTTGCTGAAATAGACATTTCTTTTAACCGATGTAAAATTCCAGGTCTTTTTTTTATCAAAATGGGGTTTTGCCCAGGTTTTAAATTCTTGTTTATTCCAGATTTCCGTTGCATCGGTTCCGATAAACGTAGATTCATCAGCAAAAAAACTGAAGTATTTTTCAAATTCCGCATTCGCTGCAGCAACGTTGAAATCATCAAGCATTTTTGAAATGGCTGTTTTTTCATTTTCAAATTTTGCGTCTTTAGATTGCGCTGAAAACTTTGAAAAAGTAAATAGAAAGATTGTTAAAGCAAAGAATAATTTTATTCTATTCATAATCATAATTTTCTTTAAATATAATCAAATTTAAAATTCGACCAATTCCATACGTTTTGCAATTCTGTTTGCCAACCAACTTACATAAAACAACTGGAAACTGTGATAAACCATTACAGGAAGCAGAAACAACACTTTTTGTTCATCCGGAATTCCTAAAACCAACAGAAACAAACTTCCGTGAACCAGTGATTTTTTTGAACCGCAAAATGTTGTTGTAATAACATCTTTTGCTTTAAAATTTAATCTTTCAGCGAAAAATTTAAGGATATAATAGACTGAAAAGAACAGGAAAACCACGCTGAAAGCCAAAATAACAAACACCAAAGAATGAACCGAAGCAAAAATATTTTCTATAAATGCACTCGAAAAACTTTCATACACAATCAATAAAATAATCAGTCGGTCAAATTCTGCGATAATATTTGAATATTTTGTTACCCATTTTTTCAGTAATGGATTTAATAAAACCCCTAAAATAATCGGCAATAAGACTTTGATTAAAAGCTGCTCGATAATTTGCGTCTGATTTCCTGAAGATGCATTCGAAACTAAGAAAAAACTCATCAGAAGCGGTGTCATAATAATTCCAATCAAGCCTGAAATTGACGCATTAAAAATCGCTGAAGTCACATTTCCTTTAGCAATCGAGACCATGACAACAGACGAAGAAACCGTTGAGGGTAAACTCGCCAGGAAAAATACAGAAAGCCAGATATTGTAATATTCTGAATCTTTGATGAATGGATAAAAAATCAAAACCAATAAAGGAAATAAGAGGAAAGTTCCAGACTGAATCAACAAATGCAATTTCCAGTTGGAAACATCTTTTACAACTTCTTTTAAATTTAATTTTAAACCATATAAAAGAAAAATTCCGGCAATTCCCCAATCGATAAATCCGGAAAGATTAAAATACTGGTTGTAAGATTGTTCGAATGGAAAGATTTTCGCAAGTAAAACCATGGCAACAAGCAGAAAAAGAAAAATGTTCTGTTTGGTAAAAATTTTAGTCATCAGCTTCATTAAATATCATTTAAAATAAAATTTTTGGTGTCTGACAAAAACTTAAAATGTCTTTTTAACCGCAAAAGAATCAAAAGTAATAATTGAAAAAATTTAGAATTTCAAAAATTTACAAAATGTAAAGGTTTCATTTATGTTTTGTTTTGTTAGCTTTTGAATAACTTATTTCATTATAAATCTTTTGTGACTTTTGCGGTTAAAAAATATCATGCACTAGAAAGAAAAATCCTTAAAGTTTTTGGCTTTAAGGACTATAAAATTATGAATTATTTATTTTATTGGTTTTATAGAAACGGCAAAACCTCCACTTCGAGCCAATTTGAAATTGATTTTGGATTTGTTTGTAATCTGTTTTTTGTAGATGTTATAACTCTGAGGATTGTCGATATAATCTGCATCTTTTCCGTCTTCATAGATTATTGCTACATACTTTTTTCCTTTGTCTAAAAATGAAAAATCTACGGTATAATCTCGTTTATTCTCATCGGTAATCCCGCCGACAAACCAATTTTCGGTTCCTTTCGCTTTTCTTGCCGTGATTACATAATCTCCCGGTTCTGCCGAAAGAATTTTTGTATCATCCCAGTCTGCCGCCACATCTTTGATGAACTGAAACGCATCCATGTGTTTTTTATAGTTTTCAGGTAGATCTGCAGCCATCTGCAAAGGCATATACATCGTCACGTACAACGCTAACTGTTTTGCCAAAGTTGTTTTCACAAAACGTTGATCTCCCGGAAAATAATAATCTAATTTCGTTTGGAAAATTCCCGGTGTGTAATCCATCGAACCACCTATCCATCGTGTGAACGGAAGAATTGTCTGATGGTCGGGATTGTTTCCTGCAAAAGCTTCATATTCAGTTCCACGGGCGGCTTCTGCTGAAATATAATTCGGATAGGTACGGCTTTCTCCTCCCGGACGAACCGATTCATGAGAATTGACCATGATTTTATACTGATTTGCTTTTTCTATAATTCTGTAATAATGATTGATCGTCCACTGCGAATAATGATGCTCTCCTCTCGGAATAATATCGCCCACATAGCCTGTTTTCACAGAGGTATAACCATATTTATTCATCAACTGAAAAGCTTGGTCTGCCCATCTTTCGTAATTGGTTGCCGAACCGGAAGTTTCATGATGCATGATTAATTTTAAACCTTTAGATTGAGCATATTCATTCAACATTTTAATATCAAAATCAGGATAAGGCGTCAGAAAATCAAAAACAAATTCTTTCGAATGACCAAACCAGTCTTCCCAACCAACATTCCAACCTTCAATCAACAATCCCTGAAAACCATTTTCAGCGGCAAAATCAATATATTCTTTAACTTTTGTATTATTGGCTCCATGTTTTCCGTTGGGTGTTAATTTAGAAAAATCAGTTGTTCCAAGATGCACATTATCTGCTGTAGAATAAGCCCACTGCGATTTCCCGATAATCATTTCCCACCAAACTCCCATGTATTTTGTAGGTTTGATGTAAGAAGTGTCGGTGTATTTTGTAGGTTCATTCAGATTGAAAAGCATTTTTGAATCCATCAACTCTTCTGCTTTTGGTGAAACGATAATGGTTCTCCAAGGCGTCACAGAAGGCGTCTGAATGTACCCTTTTGCGCCTTGCCGGTCCGCCGTAAGATGGGTTTTAAATTTAAAATTCTGAGCATCAACTTCAAGATGGGAAGCTGCATAATTGAGAACCGCCGCTTCTGCAATATTGATGTACAAAGGTTCTTTTCCGTTCTTTTTTAACATTAACGGAGACTGAACCGCATTTTTAATTAATTTCTGAGAAGCATTAGAATCAAAAGCCTTATCCCATTTTTGTGGAATTTCAGAGATGTTGGTTTCCTGATATTTGTATTCCTGAGAATCGTAATCGGCAACCATCCACCAGGCTTTCATATCCGTCGGAAAATCAAATTCCGTATCTTCTTCTCTGATGACAAAATAATTCAGGTTTTTCTGCTGCGGAAATTCATATCTGAAACCAAGACCATCATTAAACAATCGAAATTTAACCACAATACTTCGGTCGGTTAAATTTTGATTCAGCGTAACCGCCAATTCATTATAATGGTTGATATAATTTTTCTTTTCGCCTAAAACCGGTTGCCAAGTTTCATTTTTTGAGTCTCTTTTCTCAGAGGTTTTAACGAAATCATTATTTAAATCAAATTTCGCATCTTCAGTTTTAGCAATTTCTGAAGCAAATGTTACCGAAGTATCTTTAAAAAGCCTTAATCCTAATTTGGAATCTTCAACAACCGTAGATCCGTTATATTTTAAATTGTAAAAAGGAACTCCATTTTTCAGCTGGAAATTCATTTCAAATTTTCCGTCAGGAGATTTCAACGACTGCGCATTTGCACCTGCAAACATCATCGTAAGTAAAACTGCGCCAATTGTAATTTTCATCTTATTGAATTTTATAAAGTTTAAAAGTAAAAAAATACCGTCAAGAAATAGCAATATTTACAAAAGATTCTTTTCACAGGTTTAAGTTACAAACAACACAATTATTTAAACGCAGTGAGCGCAAAGATCTTTTCAAATCAAATTGCATATTTCCGTCCGAAAAGGCGTTTCACTCAGCGAAAAACGCAATTGGCTTTTGCTGAAAGGTGCCTTAGCGAACGGAAGATAAACTACTTCATTTAAACAAAACTTTGCGAATGTTACGTTTAAGACAATACCTAAATATTATAACGTAATCTATTAAACATATTTAGATATAATAGCCTTAAATCGAAGAATTTTGGCAGATTATCTTTATCTTTGCAGACTTAAAACTATACTATAAATGTCAAACAGAAAGATGATTACGGCGGCTTTGCCATATGCAAACGGACCGGTTCATATTGGGCATTTGGCGGGAGTTTACATTCCTGCAGATGTTTATGCAAGATTTCAGAGAAGATCGGGAAAAGATGTTGCTTTTATCTGTGGATCAGATGAGCACGGAATTCCTATCACCATAAGAGCTAAAAAAGAAGGAGTTACCCCACAGGATATAGTCGATAAATATCATGAAATCATCAAAAAATCTTTTGCAGATTTAGGGATTTCATTTGATGAATATTCGAGAACAACATCGGCTAACCATCGCGAAACAAGTCAGGATTTCTTTAAAGTGCTTTACGAAAAAGGAAAGTTTACAGAAGAAATGTCTGAGCAGTATTTTGACGAACAGGCAAATGAATTCTTAGCTGACCGATATATCGTAGGAACTTGCCCGAACTGTGGTAACGAAAACGCTTACGGAGATCAGTGCGAGAGATGTGGTTCTACCCTTTCTCCGTCTGAACTGATCAATCCAAAATCAATGTTGAGCGGAAATGTTCCTATTTTAAAAGAGACTAAAAACTGGTATTTACCATTAAACGAATATGAAGATTTCTTAAACGAATGGATTATTGAAGGTCACAAAGACGACTGGAAACCCAATGTTTACGGACAGGTAAAATCTTGGTTGACTGACGGTTTAAAGCCTCGTGCAATGACCAGAGATTTGAATTGGGGAGTTCCTGTTCCACTTCCTAATGCAGAAGGAAAAGTTTTGTATGTTTGGTTTGATGCACCTATTGGATATATTTCTTTCACAAAAGAATGGGCTGAGAAAAACGGAAAAGACTGGAAAGATTACTGGCAAAGTGAAGAATCTGATTTGGTTCATTTTATCGGAAAAGATAATATTGTATTCCATTGTATTATTTTCCCGGCGATGATGAAGGCTCACGGAGATTTCAAAATGCCGAAAAACGTTCCCGCTTTTGAATTTTTAAATCTTGAAAACGATAAAATTTCAACTTCAAGAAACTGGGCAGTCTGGGCACACGAATATGTGGAAGAATTCCCGGGACAGCAGGATGTTTTGCGTTACGCATTGCTTTCTTCAGCTCCAGAAACCAAGGATAACAATTTTACATGGAAGGATTTCCAGACTAAAAACAATTCTGAGTTAGTGGGAATTTTTGGGAACTTTATCAACAGAGTTGCGGTTTTAATTCATAAATATTATGATGGAATTGTTCCTCAAGGCGACGTTAATGCTCCGGAACTACAGGAAATCAATAAATCAGCAAAAGAAATTTCAGGATTCTTGGAAAATTATGAATTCAGAAATTCTTTGACCGCCTTGATGAATTTAGCACGTTTCGGAAACCAATATCTTCAGGCTGAAGAACCTTGGAAAACCATTAAAGATAATCCTGAAAAGGCGGCACAGTCATTATTTGTTGGAGCTCAGATTGCAGTTGGTTTAGCGCAGTTATGCGAACCATTTATGCCTTTCAGTTCTGAGAAATTATTGAACATGTTCAACGTTGAAAAATCGAACTGGAGCGATGTTGAAACGAAGTCTGTCTTAATTGAAACAGGTCATAAAATTAATGAATCATCTCTTCTTTTCTCAAAAATTGAAGATGATGTAATCGAAGCTCAAATCCAAAAACTGGAAAATACAAAACAAAGCAATAAAAAAACAAACCCTAACGCCAACCCAATGAAAGACGAAATACAGTTTGATGATTTCACAAAAATCGACTTGAGAACAGCAACCATTCTTGAAGCTGAAAAAGTAGAAAAAGCAGATAAATTATTAAAACTGACTGTTGATACCGGTGTTGATGTAAGAACTGTGGTTTCAGGAATTGCAGAAAGTTTCACTCCGGAAGAAGTAATTGGAAAGCAGGTGATGATTTTATTAAATCTTGCTCCAAGAAAAATCAGAGGAATTGAATCTCAGGGAATGTTGTTATTGACAACAAAAGCTGACGGAAAATTATCTTTTGTGACGCCGGATGAAACGGTGGAAAATGGTATTGAGATAGGATAATTTAATATTTAGATAAACGAAACGACGCAAATTTTTTGCGTCGTTTTCTATTTATTTTTACTCAAAATCACTTTACTTTTTTCGCCATATAATCGCTCTCATTTCCTAAACGGTCTATTGCTTTGATCGCAACTGCATTTAACGTTTTACCATCTTTAAACTTAAGAATTTCTTTTGAAAGTGTTTCTAAAGTCAAAATTTCAGTTTCCCAAATTCCGTTGTATTGTGTGAAGAGAACCCATTGAAAGACGTTTGCTATTTTCTTCGAACTCCAACTTGTCTGTATAAAATTCCCGTTGTCATTTATAAATAAACTTGGTTTTTCTAAAGGAATCGTTTTAATCCATGGACTTTTCGGGGTTAAAGCCTTTTCTTTATACGGTCCGTTTTTCAAAGTCGGAAGCATGTTTGAATTTTTCGTCAAGCCTGCAATGCTCCAATGAATTTCTCCAGCATCATTATTTAAGATTTGTCTGGAAAGCTCAACCTGATTTTTAATTTCGGTTGGTCGGTCAGCAGTTTTTATCTCAACCGTATTTAATCCGGGCCAAAGATGACGGTTCATTGTGTTTTCAGATTTCCACCAGTTTAATAAAGACGCAAAACCCTGTCCTTTTGAATCAATCGGCCAGTACAATTGCGGTGAAAAATAATCAACCCACCCCTTATTTAACCATAATTTAGCATCAGCAAACAATTCGTCATATTGTGAAGAACCGACAATTCCTTCAGGATAACCGGGTTTCCAGATTCCGAACGGACTGATCCCGAATTTCACATGATTTTTCTCTGCATGGATTTCCTTGTAAATTCTTTCAACAAATTTATTCACATTATCTCTTCTCCAATCTCCTCTCGATAATGTTCCGCCTGAACTTTGGTAAGCTGCCCAAGTTTTGTGATCTGGGAAATCTGCACCTCTGTTGTAGGTTGCATAAGGATAAAAATAATCATCAAAATGTACTGCGTCGATATCATACCTTTTCACAATATCTTTTACAACATTCGAAACGTGCCCCTGAGTTTTCGGATCTGCAGGATCAAACCAATACATCCCGTTTTTTAATCTGATCGTAATATCAGAAAGCTTACTCGCCATCGATTGACTGGTTACTGCCCCACCGTTAGAATGATGCGCTCTGTAAGGATTTAACCAAACATGAAGTTCCAAACCTCTTTTATGAGATTCTTCAATCCAGAATTGTAAAGGGTCGTAATTCGGGTATGGCGGTTCACCTGTTTTTCCTGTTAAAAAATACGACCATGGTTCTAATTCACTGGTGTACAATGCATCTGCAGAAGGTCGAACCTGAAAAATTACCGCATTAAAATTATTTTCCTGAAGCATATTCAACATATTGATCGCTTCCGCTTTTTGTTGCTCTACAGAAAGATTATTTCTTGATGGCCAGTTGATATTGGCAACACTCGCAATCCAGACTCCGCGAAATTCGCGGTTAATCGCCGGAAGATTTACTTTAAAATCTTCTTCAACAGGTATTGCTGCAATTGGCGGAACAGATTTCGGATCTGGTTTTTTAACCGTACTTTTTGAATTGTTTGTCGTTTTTCCAGACTTGTTTTTTGGAGCATTTTCTCTTACAGCACATGATGTAGTGAAAGAAGCGAACAAACCTAGTATACAGATTAATTTTATTTTAGTGATTTTCATATTTTATTCTAAGAAAGAATTTCAAAGTTGCTAAAAGACAAAACTAATGATATAAAGGTAATTTCGGAAATCTCATACTGTAAAATTTAGTTAAAACAATAATATACACGAGTTTAAAATTGTGGCTAATAAAAAAAGCCCCGAAAAATCGAGGCTTTAGATATATTATTAGAGTTAAAATTAAGCTTTCGCTCCTCTTTCTACTCTTTTTCTTTCTTCTTCAGAAAGTAATTTCTTTCTCATACGGATGAAATTCGGAGTTACCTCGATTGCTTCATCAGCCTGAATGTATTCCATACATTCTTCAAGAGAGAATAAGATTTTTGGTGCAACACCTGTATCTTTATCTTTCCCTGAAGCTCTCATGTTATTCAACTGTTTTGCTTCAACAATGTTTACAACCAAATCTCCCGGCTTGTTTTGCTCACCGATAACCATCCCTGCATAGATTTCCTCGCCCGGATCAACATAGAACTTACCTCTATCCTGTAATTTAGCAATAGAATATTCAGTTGCAGGACCTTGAGTTTTAGAAATCAATACGCCATTACTTCTTCCAGGAATCGCACCTTTGAAAGGCTTGTATTCTGTGAAACGGTGTGCCATGATAGCTTCACCAGCAGTAGCAGTCAACATTTGAGAACGCAATCCGATCAAGCCTCTTGAAGGAATTTCGAATTCCATGTGCTGCATTTCTCCCTTAGTTTCCATGATGTGAAGATCTCCTTTTCTCTGAGTGGCCAAATCGATAACTCTAGAAGCAAATTCTTCAGGAACGTCTACAACCAAAGATTCATAAGGCTCTAATTTTTGTCCGTTTTCATCTTCTCTCAAGATAACTTGTGGCTGTCCGATCGTCATTTCGTAACCTTCTCTTCTCATTGTTTCAATAAGAACCGACAAGTGAAGAATACCTCTACCGAATACCAGGAATGTGTTGGCATCATCAGTCTGCTGAACTCTTAGTGCCAAGTTTTTCTCTAATTCTTTGTAAAGTCTTTCTTTCAGGTGGTTTGATGTAACATATTTACCGTCTTTACCGAAGAAAGGTGAATTGTTGATTGAGAAAGTCATGTTCAGAGTAGGCTCATCAATAGCCGTTCTCTCCAATGGCTCAGGATTTTCAAGATCTACGAAAGAATCTCCGATCTGGAAAGCATCGAAACCTACTACAGCGCAGATATCACCTGCCTGAACTTCAGTTACTTTTTTCTTTCCTAAACCTTCGAAAACATATAGTTCTTTTACTTTTCCTTTCACAATTTTTCCGTCTGCCTGGGCAAGACCGATCCACTGAGATTCTTTAAGCTCACCTCTCGTTACTTTACCGATTGCAATTCTTCCTAAGAAAGAAGAGAAATCTAATGAAGTAATCTGCATCTGAAGATTTCCTTCAGTTACTTTCGGTTCAGGAACGTATTGTAAAATACCATCTAATAATGGCATAATGTTGTCAGTTTGCTCTAATGAAGTATTGAACCATCCTTGTTTTGAAGATCCGTAGAACGTTGGGAAATCCAACTGCTCTTCAGTTGCTTCAAGATTGAAGAACAAATCAAATACCTGATCGTGAACTTCATCAGGACGACAGTTTGGCTTATCAACTTTATTGATGACAACCAAAGGTCTAAGACCTAATTCTAAAGCTTTTTGCAGTACGAATCTTGTCTGCGGCATAGGTCCTTCGAACGCATCTACCAACAAGATAACACCGTCTGCCATTTTCAATACTCTTTCTACTTCCCCACCAAAATCGGCGTGACCAGGAGTATCGATAACGTTAATTTTTGTATCTTTATAAGTAACAGAAATATTTTTTGATAAAATGGTAATTCCTCTTTCTCTTTCAAGATCGTTGTTATCCATTATTAATTCTCCACTTTCCTGATTTTCTCTGAAAATGTTTGTAGCATGAATAATCTTATCAACCAAAGTCGTTTTACCGTGGTCAACGTGTGCGATAATCGCAATATTTCTAATGTTTTGCATGAATGATTTTTACGGGTGCAAAATTAATGATTTTTAATGAATTAACCATCATCAATATTAATTAATTAACAAATTCATAATG
Organism: Chryseobacterium formosense; assembly: GCF_900116415.1. GTDB lineage: Bacteria > Bacteroidota > Bacteroidia > Flavobacteriales > Weeksellaceae > Chryseobacterium > Chryseobacterium formosense. The sequence continues at coordinate 276,075 of NZ_FPAP01000003.1, forward strand.
AGAGATTTGCCTTCAACGGAATTGTCTGAATTTGAAAATCATTAATTTAAGATAAAAAATACTTTAGTTTATTGAGAGTTTATCCTATTCTCAATTTATTAAAACTTAAATAATTAAATCAATTCTTATGGAAACTTATAATGTAATAACAACGGTTTAGTATAAATCATATGTAAATTAAAAACGAAAGTGTTATTTAATCATAAAATTGAATATTGGTAACCTCTTTTTCACTAATTTGCGCACTCATAATGCCGTAGATCATGAAAAGAATAATTATATTCTGTTTTGCTCTGGCTTCTTATAGCCATGTTTATTCACAACAATCTGCCGATAAGGCTCTTCAATATTTAAACGAAAACTTCTCACAGGAGAATATTTATGTACTCACTGATAAAGATTTGTATCTTTCGGGAGAAACGGTCTGGTTTAATGCAATGGTTCTCAGAAACTTCAGCATATCAGACATTTCAACAAATTTCTTTATTGAGCTGTACGACCGAAATAAAAAGCAGGTTTTAAGAAAGAGATTTCCAGTTTTCAATGGCTCTGTTCAGGGCAGCTTTCAACTTGCGGAAAACCTTAATGAAGACATCTATTTTGTACGAGCTTATACTCCGATGATGAGTAATCTGAGCGAAGAATTTCAATATCTGAAACAAATTCCGGTTTACAATCCGTCTTCAACGAAAAAACTGATAAAAGATAAAACCTCATCGTGGTCTGTAACATTACACCCGGAAGCAAATACCTTTATACAGGGCAACCCATCCAAAATTGCTGTAAGACTTCACAGTAAAGGTATTCCACCTTCTCAGTGGGAAGGTTATGTTATTGAAAAAGATCATCCTGAAAAGAAAATTACAACCTTCAAAGGATTAGACGGAAATGTCGGTGTTTTCTCATTTACACCTGAAAAAGACAAAATTTACGAAGCTGTAGTGACCGACAACAATGGATTACAGAAATCCGCAGTACTTCCCAAAGCCTCCGAAAAAGGAGTAAGTCTACAGGTGATCAGTGAAAAAGACAATATTAAGTACAAAATAAAAAACTCCGGAGAAGCGTATCCTTATCTTACAGTAATTGCAAATATTGGAGAACAGGTTGTCTATAAGGCTAAAGTGAATCAGCTGAAAGATGCATTCCAGTCTATACCAACAGATCAGCTCATCAATAGCGTTATGCAAATCACGGTTTTTGACGATAACGAAAATCCTTTAGTAAGCAGAATGTGCTTTGTGATGCCACAAAATTTACATATTGCCGCTCCTGAAGTAAAGCCCGAAAAATTAAGCACCGAAAAAAGAGCTTTGAATTCTTTTGACGTTAAACCTTTAAAGGATGTTCCGAGTTATTCTATAGCTGTATTTGATCCTGAATATAAAAAATCATTACAGGACGAAAACTTTTTGAGTTCTTTATGGCTGACCAGCGTCATTAAATCTAAAATAGACCGTCCCGCACAATATTTTTCCGACAAGATGAACCCGGAAGCTTTGGATGCGCTTTTGATTTCCGAACAGTGGAAAATGTTTGACTGGAAAGAGATCATATCGGGGAAATATCCTGAAATTATTAATAATTCATCAAAATATATTTCTTACAAGGGAAAAGTTACCATCAATGCAAAACCGGCTCCACAGCAAACCCTTATTATGTTTGTGGAGGGAAACAAATCTGACCGCGAAATTCTTCAGGCAGAAACAGACAGCAACGGAGAGTTTTTCTTTGACAATATGATTTTTGAAAAACCAATAAAAGTCACTTATCAACTAAATGGCGCAAATGCTTCGTTGAAAAGCAGAACGAACGTATTTGTAAATCCACTTAATACATTTATCCCTTTGAAAAAAGATTTACCTGAAGTAGAAGGATATGAACTTGTGGAAAGAAATACAACATCGGAAACTTCTCAGCCCGCCGAATTGACAAAAATCATTGAGGCGAAAAAGTCTAAAAAAGAATATGACGAGAAAATCATCAATATTGAAGAGGTAAAACTAAAAGCCAAAAGAAAAAATCTTACGGAAGATCTTAACAAAAAACTCAGCAGTCCGCTTTATCAAAGCATGAATGAAGTTGTTTTCGATTTTGTAAATGATAATCAGTCTGCAGCAAGTTCACCGAATATTTTGCAATGGCTTCAGGGACGTGTTGCAGGATTAACAATTAACAATGAAAACGGAAATCCAACTCCTTACATTAGACAAAGCAAAGCAAACATTTATCTGGATGAAATGTTAGTGGATGCTAGTTCTCTCAACGGAATAGCTGTTGCCAATATTGCTATGGTTAAAATCATAAAAGATGGTGGTCTTGGGATGAGCGGCGGCGGAAATGGCGGTGTGCTAATTTACACTAAGCGTGGAGATACCCAGAGTCCCATTGAAAATAAACTTTCTACGATGGTCGATTTAAATTTTTTCGTGATGGAAGGTTATAATGAATCTGAGAAATATCCTGATTCCGATTATGGTAATTCTGAGCTCTCAAAAATCAGCACCGATTATCGCCCTGTATTGTTTTGGAATCCTACTCTTGAAATTGATGAATCCGCTCCTGCCATAATTAACTTTTACAATAATGATTCAGCGAAAAAATACCGATTTATGATTATGGGATTCGATGCTGAAAAATATATACCGGTTTATTATGATAAATTGATGCCTTGATGATCAACGCATGAAATATTGCCAATCATTTTGTGAATTTAAGATGCTTTCATTTTTGAGTATCTTTGAGATATTACACAACTCTCCATCTGGTATATAATCATACTGAACAGTTGTGAATTGCTTTCATTTTTGAGTATCTTTGAGATATTACACAACGAGTGATAGTATTCTAATCCTAACGGTATAGTTGTGAATTGCTTTCATTTTTGAGTATCTTTGAGATATTACACAACAGAAAAGGAGGTTTGAAAAACTTCATTCAAGTTGTGAATTGCTTTCATTTTTGAGTATCTTTGAGATATTACACAACTGTGTAGCTAAATACACACAGTTTGCTAGAGTTGTGAATTGCTTTCATTTTTGAGTATCTTTGAGATATTACACAACAAAGATGCTAATATTAATCCTCACTTAGCGGTTGTGAATTGCTTTCATTTTTGAGTATCTTTGAGATATTACACAACCGTAAACAAGAATGATATTTCCGATAATCAGTTGTGAATTGCTTTCATTTTTGAGTATCTTTGAGATATTACACAACGACGATAAATATTATATCTCTACAGACCCTGTTGTGAATTGCTTTCATTTTTGAGTATCTTTGAGATATTACACAACCAACGAAAGAAGATGAAGCGCCATTTAGCAGTTGTGAATTGCTTTCATTTTTGAGTATCTTTGAGATATTACACAACGCAATGACATTTCAACATAATCAATCATCAGTTGTGAATTGCTTTCATTTTTGAGTATCTTTGAGATATTACACAACTTTTACTTCTTTTGTCGCCATAATTTTTTAGTTGTGAATTGCTTTCATTTTTGAGTATCTTTGAGATATTACACAACTAATGACTGCTCCAGGAAACACAAGCTTTAGTTGTGAATTGCTTTCATTTTTGAGTATCTTTGAGATATTACACAACAAAATAATAATTTACTACACAAGCGATACAGTTGTGAATTGCTTTCATTTTTGAGTATCTTTGAGATATTACACAACGACCTTGAATGTTGCTCCACTGCAATGTTAGTTGTGAATTGCTTTCATTTTTGAGTATCTTTGAGATATTACACAACTTAATTAAAAATGAGCATGGTGTTTACATGGTTGTGAATTGCTTTCATTTTTGAGTATCTTTGAGATATTACACAACTTATTCTACTACCTATTGACACGTCACCAAGTTGTGAATTGCTTTCATTTTTGAGTATCTTTGAGATATTACACAACAGTCATGCGGAGATCTTCTTCATTACCACAGTTGTGAATTGCTTTCATTTTTGAGTATCTTTGAGATATTACACAACTTCTGCAAGTTTATTAATCACTGCTCTTGAGTTGTGAATTGCTTTCATTTTTGAGTATCTTTGAGATATTACACAACTCTTTTATTCTGGATAATGAATGTTTGATAGTTGTGAATTGCTTTCATTTTTGAGTATCTTTGAGATATTACACAACAGAGCTTTGTATTACAAACTTGAAAATTGGGTTGTGAATTGCTTTCATTTTTGAGTATCTTTGAGATATTACACAACAAATACCAGATAAAAAACAACCTAAAAAAGGTTGTGAATTGCTTTCATTTTTGAGTATCTTTGAGATATTACACAACATTCCAATTTTGAAAGGTTTTGAAATTCAAGTTGTGAATTGCTTTCATTTTTGAGTATCTTTGAGATATTACACAACGACCCACTAAATGCCTGCATAAGATTTATAGTTGTGAATTGCTTTCATTTTTGAGTATCTTTGAGATATTACACAACTGAGTTCCTGCCAAGATTTTGCGACAGTGAGTTGTGAATTGCTTTCATTTTTGAGTATCTTTGAGATATTACACAACTATAACCATATTTCTATATATGCAAATAAAGTTGTGAATTGCTTTCATTTTTGAGTATCTTTGAGATATTACACAACACCCGTTGTCTATATGTCTGCTAGGATCAAGTTGTGAATTGCTTTCATTTTTGAGTATCTTTGAGATATTACACAACCACCAGTGTTAATTCAACTCCTTGTTGACAGTTGTGAATTGCTTTCATTTTTGAGTATCTTTGAGATATTACACAACCATAGCTAACGGAACAGATGACTCTATATTGTTGTGAATTGCTTTCATTTTTGAGTATCTTTGAGATATTACACAACTATAAGTAAATTTGAAAGTTTAAGTAAACCGTTGTGAATTGCTTTCATTTTTGAGTATCTTTGAGATATTACACAACTCAGCGGATAATATACCTTGATTTTGGATTGTTGTGAATTGCTTTCATTTTTGAGTATCTTTGAGATATTACACAACTATAAGTAAATTTGAAAGTTTAAGTAAACCGTTGTGAATTGCTTTCATTTTTGAGTATCTTTGAGATATTACACAACATTTTTAATCTAAATTCTTTATGTTTTTCAGTTGTGAATTGCTTTCATTTTTGAGTATCTTTGAGATATTACACAACAATATTTTTGTGCTTAAACTTTTCATGCTAGTTGTGAATTGCTTTCATTTTTGAGTATCTTTGAGATATTACACAACATTCAATCTCCATGGTACGCTATGAATACTGTTGTGAATTGCTTTCATTTTTGAGTATCTTTGAGATATTACACAACAATAGTATTGAATTACCATCAGCATACATAGTTGTGAATTGCTTTCATTTTTGAGTATCTTTGAGATATTACACAACACCAAGCAAGACGAGTTATCGAAAAAATTAGTTGTGAATTGCTTTCATTTTTGAGTATCTTTGAGATATTACACAACAAATTTGCATATATAAATTTTCTTCATCCAGTTGTGAATTGCTTTCATTTTTGAGTATCTTTGAGATATTACACAACGAAACAGATATAGAAGACATTAACGAGATAGTTGTGAATTGCTTTCATTTTTGAGTATCTTTGAGATATTACACAACTTGCATATAACTTGCCAATTCTTTTCTCTAGTTGTGAATTGCTTTCATTTTTGAGTATCTTTGAGATATTACACAACTTTATATAATAAAAGTATTTTGGATGCACAGTTGTGAATTGCTTTCATTTTTGAGTATCTTTGAGATATTACACAACAATTCATTAGATATTTCGTCAAGCCATCCAGTTGTGAATTGCTTTCATTTTTGAGTATCTTTGAGATATTACACAACTCTTGGGTTACACTCTATGAATTCTGGCGAGTTGTGAATTGCTTTCATTTTTGAGTATCTTTGAGATATTACACAACCTCAAAATTTAATCCGTTGATTATCAACGGATTTTTTATTTATTTAGGATTCAAAATTTAGAATAATTCAAGTTGTTGGAAGGTCGGTGGTGGTTCTTCTTTATTCCTGGCAAAGAAAATTTCAATATCCCCAAACTGCTTATCCGTAATGCACATAATGGCAACTTTACCCGCTTTAGGAAGCATAAACTTGACTCTTTTAATATGAACCTCAGCATTTTCACGGCTTGGACAATGCCGAACATACATTGAAAACTGAAATAAAGTAAAACCATCATCCAACAAAGATTTACGAAAGCGGTTGGCATCTTTCATATTGGCTTTAGTTTCTGTCGGCAAATCATATAATACTAAAACCCACATAATTCGGTACGCATTAAACCTTTCGGCGTTCATATCAGCTCTGGATAAGAAATCAGTCGTTTTTCTCCTGTGTAACATTTATAAAGCGAAGTAGCAGTTGTTTTTACGGCTACCAACAATGGTCTTGTTTTACTTTCTATCAATACATCTTTTGTTGCGATTTGTAGAATGTGTGATTTGAATTCTTTCGTCAGTTCCTCAATATTTGGATTCTTTGTCAGCCAATCCATTACCAACAAATCTACAAATGGTCGATAGGGTTCCATCAAATCATCTGCGAGACAATAAGGATTGTATTTATTTTTATGGAAAATTCCGAGTACTGGAAGCAATCCTGTCTCAACAATTGCTCTCGCTACAATACTTCTGAGAACGGAGTAACCGAAATTAAAAAACTGATTGGGTGAATCTCCAAAACGCTGTCTCAGAAAATCGAGGCTGATGAGGTATTTCCAGTAATGTTGGGCTGCAATACCTTCCATATTGGTAATATCTCCACTTTTAACGTTGTTTTGATAATCAATCATCGGTTCATAATAGTTTCCTAATCTTCTTAATAATTCTTTCTGATTTTCAATTTTGCATTCGATGGTTTGTTTCCAAAGTTGTTTTTTCAAAGGTTCACTGGCTTCCAATTGATCTTTTACCCTATCAGAATGTTCAGTATGGCCATAAAGCGGTAACATCATTCCGTGTGGCAAATGATGATTGTCACAACTGACCACAACCACATTATTTCCCATCATTTTTTGAATGAGCTGATGTGAAATGGTAATCTGAAAATGATCTAACATCAGCAAACCCAAATCTTCCACAGGAACCTTTCCTTTCATCTCGTTTGAGGAAGGTTCCATAATGCACATTTGCTCGTCTTTGAGTTTGAGATAAGCGGGATTGCCGATGTAGATGGAGCGGGTAATCATAATTAATATTCTCCTATTTTAGTGATTTCTCCTAAATGATTTAACCTAACTTTTACAGGGTTTAAATCAATAAGTCCTTTTGTGCTTAATCTAAAGTATCTTTTGCTTTCTTTTGCACCATTGGTTTTCTTTAACTCTGTATTTTTTGTTTCCAAATGATGTCTAAACCAATAATCTCCTTCTGCAATACTCCAAACTAAATACAAGTATTTACTCAATAAAGATTTATCATTATCTTTTATTGCTTTATCAAATTCTTCTTCTAATAAACCAAGAATAAACATTTCATTTTGTTGCATACTGAATTTTAAATTGAGCTTATCAGCAGGTAATCTATTCAAAAATGATTCTGGAAGTTTTTTGTCTAATACTTGATTCCAAACTTCCGATGAGTTTTTGATGACAGTAGGAATATTATATTTTTTCCTTTCTACAGCGTGCCAAAATGTACAACTATACTGTATAAGTTTTCCGTCGTTATCTTCGTATATTGCAATATGATGATTATTACCTGTTTTTACCAATGTTATAACTTCATTTTTTTCATTCAAACGAAGTGGTACTACCGAATCTTTCAAACCTGTTTTTAATTTTATTGACAAAATTTTTATTCCTTTACTTTCATTATACCACAATGGGTCTTCATCAAGATTTTTAAAATTATTTAATGCTTTTTTGACATCTATTCTGTAATCTTCCTCATTATTAAATCCTCTATTTAGTCTATTAAGAACTACTTCTTTAACTTTGTTATCTACTATACTGTCTAAAACTATTTTTATTTTATCATCAACTTTTTCATTCCCATTTTTATCTTTTTTTACTGAATAAGTTTCTTTTCCTGTAAATATGTGGTCTTGTGCAGAAACCCCTACTTTATATTTTTTAATAATATGTTTCTCTGCAATTCCTCCTTTAGAATATATCGTTCTTATACCATAAAGTCCAGCTTCGTGCAATGCTCCTCTTGGAACAATTACTCCAGTGTCTTTATTTTTTCCGGTAGCTTTAAATTTAGTTATTGTCGCAACTTTTTTACCTGCTTTAAAAGAAACTAAAACCTTGTCAGCCTCTTGCTCCACATACTTTGTATCGAATTTAACAGGTTTCTGCAAACGCAAATAATCATCTAATTGAGATAGTCTTTCTTTGTGATTTTTAACAAACTCATTATCATTTTCAAATTCTTTTTCGTTATAATTTTCTCCTAAGAGTTTTTTTGCTTCTTTAATTTCTCTTTGCATCAAATCTTTAGTATCACTAGAATTCAAAGTATTTATCCGTTGAATAAAACCTTGCTTTGTACAAGCAACAACTAAAGCATCAATGGCGTGATGGCGGTGGTCATCTCTTTTTGTCCAGTTTTCTATTTCTTCTTTTTGGTGCTTTCTTTTTCCGTGTTCGCTTGTCCATTCTTTGATTACGGTTTGTCCTAATTCTTTGTATTTAGGCATTTGCAGATTCATCAAGACATCGTCCCACCCCCAAAGATTACGAAGTTTTGCAGTAACTCCACCTTCTGTTGTTGTCACATTATTGCATACTTTCTGTAAAATTTCTCTTGCCTTTCGAGAAATATATTGAGTATCTCTCAATTGTCTGTCGATAAAGTTTTCCCAAAGTTTTTTATCGGTCTCTGTTTCTTTTCCTAGTTTTTTCCTTTCCAAATATTCTTTGTGCGAAACTTTTAACCTTTGCATTTTACTGTAAGAAATAATTCCTCTTTTGAACCAATCATCTATTCGCTCAGAATATACCCTAACTTGCTCCTCTCCTTTTGTACCAATATAATCGTACGCAGTTTGATTGGTTTTTGTTGAATTACATTTTCTGTGAACCAAAACTTTATTGGTTTGAGAATCATCAAATAACAGAGCTTTCGGCACTATGTGGTCAACATCAAAAGCATCGCCGCTCAAAGCTTCTGTTAAATTAAATGTTTCACCACAATAAATACATTGATTATTGACGTGAGCATCTTTCAGATTTTTGCTAAGCGACGGGAAAATGAATTTATATTTCTGAATATATCGCTTGGTTACAGGTAATCCCAGTTCAGCTAATCGTTTTCCAATTTCCTCATTGAGTTTTTTATTTTTTGAATTTTGCAAATCGGCATCATTTCGTTCGTCTTTACTTTGTTTAAGTTCTCGTGCAAGCTCGACTCTTATTTCAGATAGTTTTCCATATTGTTCAAGGATTGCGTTGACCACATTAATCATCTGATTCAGAATTTTCTCGACAATAGGTTGTCTCAAACTATTTTTAGAAAGAAGTTCTAATCTATCTAAAGTAATTTGTTGTTCTCTTTCATCCTTCGTCAACGAATTAGAATGATTGTAACCAGCCAAACTACAGGATTGGGAATAATCATAGCCTTCCATCAGAAAAGGCAGAATTTTCCGCATCGATTTGTTTGATTTATTCCCGAAAGCCTGTTTATTAAAATCAATGTGAGATAACTTTTCAGCAGTTTCATCATCAAAACCAAACCTTTTGATTAAAGCATTTTTACATTCATCCAAATCTTTTAGAGAATAAATGGTGTGCCACAATTGATACAAAGGTTCTTTCTCCAATGAAGCATCCAACTCTAAACCAGCTCTTTCTTCCAGAATTTCTCCAGTCTTTTTATCGACCAACATTGAAGTATGATTTGATGGAATAATGGAAACATCAAAATTCAAAAGTTCATTATCACCTAAAACCGTATGAAGAGTTGAAAAAGTTTCATTTCCTTTAATGCCTTTTAGGATTTGCTTATTCACATAAACATCATTTTTATTTAAGTCTAAAATTTCAAGAAGCTTAGTAAAACTTAAACTATCATTTTTAAATAAATAATCTGCTAATATTTGTTTCTCCTTTAAATTGGGAATTTTTTCGCCCCACTTATATTTGCTTCCTTCTGGATTTTTTATTTTTAAACTAATCGTGTTGACAACTTCCCAAATCCGACAGAGCTGAAATAAAGGAGAAGTTTTCGGCGCAACTTTCGGTCCTACAAAAACCACTTTATCTTTATTTTTTTCTTTATCGAAAACAGTTTTCTCAAAACCTTCAAATTCACAAATACTGACTAACCCTTTTTGAGATTTTAGTTTTCTTTGAAAATAAATAATTTCATTCCTTAATTGATGAACAACTTCATCCGTAAGAAAATCGTGTTTATTTTTTTGAGCATTAATGATAGTATCAAACTCTTCTGTATAAGCTTCTCGTGGATAAACTTCTTCTTTGATTCTGAAATAAGAATTGTTTGTGTTTGCATTGTATAATTCTTCATAAAAATACTGTCCAATAGTTTGATTTCTCTCTTTCAACTGAGCATAACGACCTTTTACGGCCTGAACATAGTCGGTATCTTTTTTATCAGCATTGGCTTCACTTCTTGCAGATTTATAACCTCTTTTCTGATTAAGCATATATAAAATACGCCCTAATTGTTCAGCAGAAATATTTTCATTAGGATTAGCTGAATCACTTCTAAGCTTCCACAAATCGAGCATTGGGAGCTTTAATAATTCCTCCGATGGAAAAATATTGTATTTATTTAGGATTTTTTTTAAATCACTTTTCTTTAGTTGCTTTCTGTCATATCCTTTTCTCTGAGTACGGCTTACCGTTCTGCTTTGATTCTTTGTAATTGACAAACCTCTTTGAAATTCTTCTTTATCACTGGTGGATAATGGAATTATTCTAGAGCCCATTGCAATAATGCGAATAGGGGTATTGTTTTCGTCAACTTCTATTAATGCCCAACCAATAGAGTTCGTGCCTAAGTCTAATCCAAGTATATTTTTAGTCATAGCTATTTTAGTTTTGATAAAGCATAAAAATAAAGAGAAAAAAAATAATTATTTTACGGAAAACCATAAAACGTTTAAAAAAATAATTTATAGATTTGTAACCGAAAGCAATTCACAATAAGGATTATTCCGTTGTGAAAACATTTAGCGCCTCGCCTATCTGCGGGGCATTTTTAATTAAAAAAATATTTCGAATACAATATACCTATCAATATTTGGGGTTGGAATTCAAAACGTTCTATCAATCAAAAAGCTCCCATTTCTGAGAGCTCTTTTTGTTAAATTATGAATTGTTTGATTATTCTTCTTTGATAAACTTCTTCTGTACTTTTCCTTTTACATCTTCTATATCAATAATATAAACTCCACTAATGAGTACACTTACGTCAATTTTATTGTTAACAATAAATCCGCTTGAAATTAATCTTCCAGCTGCACTGTAAATTTTATAGCTCGCCTTTTCACTGATATTCTTTACATTCAGTATCGATTTTACAGGATTCGGATAAATCATTATAGAAGTCTGATCTAATGAATTTGGTGCCGGAACTTTTGAAATTCTAACGGTATAATCCTCTACTTCCCCATCAGCAAAACTAATACAGTTTACAGGAATTGCATCTTTTGCCATTGCCACTCTCATAACCACATATTTATGATCTGTCATGCTGATAAATGCATCAGAAGGTACATTAAATACTGCACTTGCAGTTGCATTTGTATTCGGCCCGTCTGCCAGAATTCTCTCATCAAGATCGAAAGTTCCGTTTCTATCGAAATCTATCCAGACAGCTACACCAGCTTTTCCTCCTGAACTCAGGTTTTTATCAATAATAATCTGATTTCCTGCAGAGCCTTGAACCATTTCAATAAATTTCTTAGGATCTCCCGTAAAGTCAGAATAAGTAGTTCCTGTGGATTCATTGATCATTTCAGGCTTACCGGTTGGCTTAGCAGTAACTTTTGAAATAAATTCATTAGCAGAATTTGCAGACTGCATAGGACAATATATTACTGTAGGAGTTACGAAATAATACAATGGTGTGAAATTTCCCGGTTCACCGTTACAAATATTAGCTACCTGCATTTCATACTTGGTGACTTCTAATAATCCTGTAATGGTGTACGTATTTGTATTTACCGAAATATTTGTCCAGCTCGGAATCCCAACTTTTCTGTATCTTAAAATATACGTTGCACCCGGGAACGGATCCCACACAACTTCAACGCTTGTAGGGTTCAGCTGAGTAATTGTAAATCCTGGAGGAGGAACTTCACACACTCTTTCTGTTGTAAATACCTGAGTATTTGACCAGGGGTTTGGTGTAGTTTCACCATTACAGATACTTGCTACTACAACTTCGTATGTTTTATAAGAATCAAGATTCGGAATCGTATAAGTATTAATTGGCGGCGGCGGTAATGCAGGAGTATTCCAAAGTATAGTTCCTTGCTCACGCCACTGTAAAACATAGGTTGCATTCGGTACAATCGGATTCCAGGTTACCAATGCAGAATTTGATGTAATGTTGGTTACCGTCACGTTTGGCGGAGTCGGATCACATCTTGTTGTAAAGGTAGTAGTTGGAGTAAAAATTCCAATTCCGCCGGCTCCACAAGTTGCAGCTACTCTTACTTCATATGTAGTAGCCGGAGTGAGTGCATTCACCGGTACAGGCGGATTACCTGCTAAAGTGGAAACATTCAGTGTAGTCCATGCAGAAGCTGGGTTTGTCACAGGTCTGTATTCTAAAACAAATGCAGTATTATTAGTAGCAGAAACCCAATTAATAATCGCTGAATTATGGGTTATCGTATTAAATGTTGGTGTAGCCGGAGTATCATTGCTGCACGGTCTAAGTTTCACAGCATAATCCTCCACTTCACCATTTACCGGATCTACACACATTACCGGAGCACTTCCTCTTTTCAGCACTACTCTCATGGTCGTCGTATTTGGCCCGGTATATACTCCGGTTGCCGGAACATCGAACGATAATGTAACGGGACTTAAAGTATTAGAAGCAGTACTCATGATTCTTTCTGAATCAGTAAATATACCATCTCTGTTCCAGTCAATCCAGGCATGTACCGCATCTCCAAATGTAGTTCCTACCCATCCTTTAGAAACAGAAAGCTGATTTCCTATTGATCCTATTTCTAAATTGATCAATGTTGCAGCTGTCGTATAATTTGTATAGTTATCCTGCAAAGTCGTATTAGTCATCACCGGAAAGTTTACCGGAGTTACCGTAACATTTGATATGTAGTCATTAGTTCCGGTACCTATCATACTACAATAAGTAACAGGTGGCGTTGTAAAATTAAGTGATGGAGAAAAAGCACCCTGATTACCTCCGCATATTGTAGCGATCTGTACCTGATAAGCAGTTTGTTCAGTAAGATTTGGTATTGTATAAAAACTTTGTCCTACAGGAAGTGTTAATCCTGCTGCACTTGGTAACCACGCTCCTGTAGTTCCTTCTCTCCATCTGATAACATAGGTCGCATTTGCAGTTGGCATCCACGAAACATAGGCTGAAGTATGTGTCATATTACTCACCGCAATGTTTGTTGGAGGATTCGTAGTACATGGCTGAAGATCAATAAATTTAATTTGATAATCCTCAACTTCTCCGTTACTCGTAAGGTTTGCACATGCATCCGCAGGAGTTACCCAGTACACAATAACACGCATTTTTATTTTACTTGTTCCAACATAAGCGTTTGCAGGAACATCAAAATTTCCTGTGACAGGAGTTGTGTTTGAAAGCCCCATACCCATTATTCTCTCTCCACCAGGTGTAGTAGAAGGATTATTGTTAAAAATACCGTCTCCGTTAAAATCAATCCATGCGTACGTTGTATAAGTACTCGATGCAATTGTTCTTCCTACAGAAAGTGTATTATTAACTGAGTTTCTAAGAAGTGTAATGGTTTTGGTAGGATCATTGGAATAATCCGTATAGGTACTCGCTCCAGAATTATTACTTGTCATCGGAACGTTGGTTCCTATCATAGTCACATTATTAATAAAACCATTGGTAACCGTTGCAGTTCCCGAACTACAATAAGTAAGCGCTGGTGTGGTGAAAGTAACTGGCGGAGAAAATACTCCCTGTGTTCCACATATTGTCGCAATTTCTACTTCGTATTGTGTTTGCTCTGTAAGCCCCGGAAGAGAAATATTATTCGTAAAAGGGGTTGTTACATTAATGGTTTGCCATGTTCCCGAAGGCAATACTCTGTACCTTACGACATAAGTTGCATTCTGAGACGCCGTCCATGTTACCGAAGCTGAAGTAGCCGTAATATTATTTACCGTAATATTTGAAGGAGGTACATTTGTACACGGAGGAAGTACAGTTCCTACAAGTTGAAGACGCGGCAATACCGCATATCTGCTTGTAGCAGTAGGAGGATTAAGAGGATCCGGATTTGTTGTCGTATTATAATAAATCATTCCTCTGTTTGCTCCCGCAGAATAACTGCCCCAGTTTGCGGTACAAGATGTTCCCGGTGTATTTTCATCTACAGCAATCACTACATTACTCGTCCCATCCCAAAGGAAAGGTGTTGAAAGCGGAATTTCCACCCATGTTCCGGCCGTCATTGCAGGCAAAGTCCCGGAGTAAACCTGAGTTAAAGATCCTGCAGGAATCCAGCTTGTTGTGGTGGCAAAATCAGTCTGAGAAGTATTCCCCATATACACTACCCATTGATTATAATTTGCCTGAGTAGCTGCTGTACTTGATACAAAATATCTAATGGAAGTAATTAAATTATTCGTTCCTACGGCACCTGCAATTTCAGCATTAGTATAAATCATCTGAGAATAATTATATCCCGAGCATGAATATACCGGTAAAAATCCGTGCGTTGCTGTTCCACCTCCAATTTGTCCCGGTATAAAGCTGTCACCTTCCACCCACTGAGATTTATCTGAAGCAGAACATACGGAACGTACCCACCAGTAATAAGTAGTTCCAGATACTAAAGGCGAAATATTTGCTGAAGTTCCCGGTATAATAGTACCGACAGTTGCCGCAGTCGGAGGCGTGTTGGTCGTACTATAATAATATTCATAACCACCTGCCGGTGCAGGAGCTGGTGAAAGAGGAGGCGACCAGTTAAGCGTTGCCGAAGTTGGTGCAATATTAGTTGCCGGAGAAACCAAAGGCACAAAACACGTTGGAGCCTGAATTACCTGTACTTCATCCAGCAAAACATCATCATAGAAATTTCCATTGTCAGCAACATCTTTATCAACAGTAAATTTAAGCTGAATTGTTGCGCCGATATAACTCGCTGCCAAAGGAATACCTACAGTTCTCCATTCAGAACTGTTGCTATTGTCTGTCCAGATCTGAACCCATCCACTCCCGTTATTTACAGCAAGCTTTAATACATTATGCTCAAAAGCAGGAACGGTTCCTGTTGCTGAAGTAAGGTGATTTTTAAACCACTCAAATTTCACATATGGGTTCGTAAGTCCTGTAAGATTAATCTGAGGACTTATTAATTCTACATTATTTTCATCCTCGTAAGGAGCACTTGCATCCACCCAGGCAAAAGTTCCTGCGGGTTTTCCACCGTTTCCTGTAGCTCCATAACCCGCTGAGCCAGAAAATTTCCATTTTACATTAACGTTCGTAGATGTTGTTGTAGGATTTTGATTGGTCCAGCAAGTGGGCACTGCTCCCGTACTAAATGATTGTAAAAACGGTACGGGAACCGCATTACACGTTTGCGCCGAGACATTTATCTGTATACACAGCAAAAGTCCCAGAACCATTAAAAGTCTGTTCATATAATCGGAATTTGGTAAGTTAATAAAATTGTGAGTGTATCTTTTTCTCAAAAAAAGATTAAAATTTGAAATGATAAAATAGATAGAATAAGTAGAGTTTTTCCTCATAGGCATAAAATATTTTGGTTTGAATAACAAATATAGTTTTTTTATTTAAAAAGACAATATGATTACAGAAATTAAAACTAACACAAGTTATAATTAAAAATTAAACACGAAATCAGCCTATTTCATATTCAAACAATAATTACTATTTTCTACATATAAAATCCATAATTCAAAAATTTATTACAAATTCCTATTAAAATGATCTGAAAAAAGTCAGTATTTTAGCCATTCTAAAAATGCCGCATGACCATAACAGAATTTGTAAACAAAGAATTAAATATATCCGCTAAAAGCATCAATGCTACTTTAAAATTATTGTCTGAAGACTGCACCATTCCGTTTATTTCCCGCTACCGAAAAGATGCAACCGGAAATTTAGATGAAATTCAGATTGAACAAATATTTAAACTCAATAAACAGTTTGAAGAGCTCATAAAACGAAAAGAAAGCATTTTGAAATCGATTGAGGAACAAAATGCCTTACATCCTGAATTGAAACAGAAAATTGAAGCCAGTTTTGATATTCAAGAGTTGGAAGATTTATATCTACCCTTCAAAAAAAGAAAAAAAACGAAGGCAGATGCTGCAAAAGAAAAAGGACTTGAACCTTTAGCAAAAATTATCATGAGTCAGAAAGCTCAGGATATTCAGTTTTTAGCTTCTAAATATTTAAATGATCAGGTTTCTTCTGAAGAAGATGCTTTGCAGGGCGCAAGAGACATCATGGCAGAATGGATTAACGAAAATATGTATGTCCGTAAAAATCTGCGTCGCCTTTTTCAACGTAAAGCATTAATTACCTCAAAAGTTGTAAAGGCTAAAAAAGACGAAGAAGACGCACAGAAATTTTCACAATATTTTGAGTGGGAAGAAAGTCTGAACCGAACACCCTCTCACAGACTTTTGGCAATGCTCAGAGCAGAAGCCGAAGGTTTCGTAAAAACAAACATCGGAATTGATAAAGATGAAGCCTTAGATTTTATTGAAAATGCTATTATTAAATCTAAAAATGAAAGTTCAGAGCAAATCATTTTAGCCATAAAAGATTCCTACAAAAGACTTCTCGAACCCGCTATCTCCAACGAAACTTTACAGGAAGCAAAGGAAAAAGCCGATAAGAAAGCCATCGAAATATTCTCTGAAAACTTAAGTCAACTTTTACTCGCACCACCTTTGGGAGAAAAAAGAATTCTGGCGATTGATCCGGGTTTTAAAAGTGGTTGTAAGGTAGTTTGTCTTGACGAAAAAGGAGATTTGCTGCACAACGAAACCATTTATCCTCATGCTCCGCAAAACGAAAGCGGAATGGCGATGAAGAAAATCCGATCGATGGTGAATGCTTACAACATCCAGGCAATTTCTATCGGTAACGGTACAGCAAGTCGCGAGACCGAATTTTTCATAAAAAAAATTGCTTTTGATAAGCCTTTGCAGGTTTTTGTGGTTTCTGAAGCCGGAGCGTCGGTGTATTCTGCAAGTAAAATTGCAAGAGATGAATTTCCGAGTTTTGATGTGACTGTTCGTGGTGCGGTTTCTATCGGGAGACGACTTTCGGATCCATTGGCTGAGTTGGTTAAAATTGATGCAAAATCCATCGGTGTCGGACAATATCAACATGATGTCGATCAAACCCAGCTGAAAAATGAGCTGGATTCTACCGTTATGAAATGCGTAAATTCAGTCGGAATTAATTTAAATACCGCTAGCAAATCACTTTTAAGCTACGTTTCGGGAATCGGTGAAAAGATGGCCGAAAATATAGTGAATTACCGCGCTGAAAACGGAGCTTTTGAAAACAGAAAACAATTGAAAAAAGTTCCAAGATTGGGTGAAAAAGCCTATCAACAGGCTGCAGCCTTTATCAGAATTACCAACGGAGAAAATCCTTTAGACAACTCGGCAGTTCATCCCGAAGCATATGGAATTGTTGAGAAAATGGCAAAAGATTTAGGCATAAAAACCAATGATTTAATTGCCAACAAAGAGAAAATCAATCTAATTCAACCTGAAAAGTATATAACCGAAACCATCGGAATTTTAAGTATTAAAGATATCTTGAAAGAATTGGAAAAACCTGGACTAGACCCAAGAAAAGCTGCCAAAGTTTTTGAATTTGATCCAAATGTAAAAAAGATTACCGACTTAAAAACAGGAATGATCCTTCCCGGAATTGTTAACAACATTACCGCTTTCGGATGTTTTGTAGACTTAGGAATTAAAGAAAGCGGACTGGTTCATATTTCTCAGCTGAAAGATGGTTTTGTTTCTGATGTGAATGAAGTGGTGAAGTTGCATCAACATGTTCAGGTAAGAGTAACGGAAGTGGATGAACAGAGGAAAAGAATTCAATTGAGTATGATTTTGTAATTTTCTCTTGTACTACTAAGCCAAACTGAAATGAAAAAAATATCGGAGCTTAAAATAAAGAAAATTATTCATAGACCGACTCAAAATTTTGATGAGGAAGGAAAACGTATTTATAATGCTTTTGAATATGATTTATCCTACAATCCCACTCATATAGGAAATGAAAGAGAACGTTTGTATGCTAAGATAATTGATTTGCTTCCTTTTTTCTTATTATTTCAGCTTGGATTTCACATGATTTTTTTCGCTTCATTGCTTCTGTCAATTTTAAGCGTACTTGTAATAGGAACGATTACAGAATCAACCTTAGGAACTACTGTCGGTAAGAAATTTTTTAAATTGAAAGTGATTGATGATTTTGGTAAAAATCCTAAAATTCTAAAATCAGCATTAAGAAATTTTTTATCTTTCATTAATTTCTTTCCTGTTTTTTCTGACTTTGAACCCGGACCAAATGAATACTGGGCAAAATCTGGAACTAGACTCAATTTCAGCATGCATCTCAACAATCAAATTGCTAAAACTTTTATTGTTAAAGAAGATAAGATTCCTGAAATCAAAAAACTGTTAGCAGAAAAAAAGTAGCCTGAAAATCAGGCTACTTTTACTTTTATTTAAAATCTTTAGAATCTCTTCTCGGCTCTTTCAATTCAGGCCATTTTGCGACTTCGCCTTTGTCATTTTCAGGCATTGTTCTGCGCTCTCTGCTTGTAAATTCAGGATCTTCAGAAGCCATGTATGCTAAAGTTGCGGTAAGAATCACGTTGTTTTTCACCTCATCAAAAACAATTTTATCATACGTGTCTTTCGTGGTATGCCATGTGTAACCGAAATATCCCCAGTTTAATGAACTCAAAGAAAATCCGGGAACTCCTGCTGCAACAAATGAAGCATGATCTGAACCGCCTCCACCCGGCATTCCGGGAAAATCGGTCTTGATGTGATCTCTTACATTTTTTGGTACAGCATTCAGCCATTTTCCGATGTAATCATAAGATTTTACAAAACCTTGTCCGGCAATATTCACTACTCTACCCGTTCCGTTATCTTGGTTGAAAACCGCCTGCGTTCCTTTGATGATTTCCGGATTATCTGCTACAAAACCTCTTGAACCGTTAAGTCCCTGCTCTTCACTTCCCCAAAGTCCGACAACGATGGTACGTTTAGGATTCGGATAATATTTTTTTAGAATTCGCATCGTTTCAAGCATTGTTAAAACTCCCGTTCCATTATCTGTTGCACCTTGAGCGCCATCCCAGGAATCCAAATGGGCAGAAAGAATCACATATTCATTCGGTTTTCCAGTACCTTTAATCATTCCTACGGTGTTGAAAGTTTTTGCTTCCGGAAGGATTTTAGACTGTGCATCAACCTTAATTCTTGGTTTTGAACCTTTTTCAGCCATTCTGTACAGCATTCCGTAATCTTCTACATCAATGTCAAACATTGGGATTTTTGAAGTTTTAGCTCCGAAAATACGGTTGGCTCCCATAATTCCTGTCCAGTTTGAAATCGCAATTCCTGCCGCATCTGCTTTTTCTAAAGCTTCAGGAAGGGTGTTGTTATCATAACCGATGTTTTTCACATAGTCACGGAAATCTTTTGAAGCCTGCTCTTTTTCTGCCTTTAATTTTTCGTATAATTCAGGGGTAGCAAATTCTTTGATCTGTTCATCGGAACGACCAATTTTCTGGTATTGCGCCATCAAAACGATTTTACCTTTTGAAGAAGGAAGCCATTGATCAAACTCCGCTTTAGTAGAAACTTTAGGCAGAATAATCACTTCAGCTTCGACTGCTTTTTTCGTTGACGGACTCCAAGCCAATTGCGTTGCGGAAAGAGATTTCACTCTCGGATGAACCATATCGACATGTGTTGTTCCTCTTTGCCAACCTTTCCAAGTTCCAAACTGTTGAAGATTAGCTTCAATTCCCCATGATTTTAATTTATTGACCGTCCATTCATTAGATTTCAGCATTTCAGGAGTTCCGACAAGACGAGGGCCGATTCCGTCTAATAATTCGAATGCCATATCTTCCAACTGAGAATGGTTATTCGTTTCATTAACAAAATTCTGAACAATAGGATTTAATTTCTGTTCCGTGGATTGTGCATTGACAAACTGACTCGCCAAAACCACTGCAGGAACTGCAAAAAACGTGTTTATCTTCATACTTTTTATTGATTGGCATAAAGATAAAGTTTATTAGTGAAATTAAAATTTTGATCTGTAATTAAAATTTTCAAACCATTAAGAATATTGAGTTTTCAAGATTAAATAAGCTAAATATCTTTTAAGATTAATCAAGATTAATGATTTAGCAGAACGCTTTTTAATCAATTTCATCAATCATTAAAAGAACTTAAAATTTCAATATCCTTAATGGTAAAAAAACTTGGAACAATTTTTATGTTTTTTTTATAAAATTTCACTAAAAAAATCTGTGTAATCCTTAGGCAAAATTTTATCCCACGGATTTCACAGATTTACACAGATGTCATTTGGTATTTTCTCTTTTACCTTTTTACTTATTTCTTGTTTCTTTTTATAACGGATACTTTATCGCCTTATCCAGCTCAATCGGATTATTATACTTTCTGATATTTTCTTTGAGCCTTTCATTCACTTCGCGAGAATTGTTTTGTCCGACTTTCGTCCCGTCATTAAGATAAAATTCGTCACTTGAACGGGTTTGCTGGGTTGCATTTCTCAAATAACCAACCGGAGAATCATAATATTTCAGCTTGGAGTCTCTGTATTTTTTATCATCAACCGAAATACTGTTTTCAATCATATAATCGATATACATATTGTTTTTAGGCTTTTCAATTTTCTGCGATTTTACCAGTTCAAATTTGTAATCTTTTTTATCATCAGAAAGTTCCACAATTAAGCCGGGAAGTCCGTGAAATTTGTAAGGCCCTTCCTGAAAAGGAATATCAGTCGTAAACC
The DNA here is from genome assembly GCF_900116415.1 of Chryseobacterium formosense. Taxonomy (GTDB): domain Bacteria; phylum Bacteroidota; class Bacteroidia; order Flavobacteriales; family Weeksellaceae; genus Chryseobacterium; species Chryseobacterium formosense. The sequence goes on from NZ_FPAP01000003.1 coordinate 297,322, forward strand.
ACGCCGTCCATTTTCTTCCGCCCCAATTCGTTGTGGCTTTTTGTAAATTTAAATATTTAACCTTTCTTTTCTCATTGGTCAGTTTCCAGTTCTGAGAATCTTTTGAAGAAAGTTTCAGAACAACATTTTCCAGAACATCATGATAATCATAATCTGCAGAACCTGGTTTATGGGTTACAATATGAGAAGTATTAAATTTTGAGCCATCTGTAACAGGCAAATTGTTTGTAACCAAAGAATCTCCGATATAAAAATCGCGCGGATAGTATTTTACTAATTTAGGTTCGATATCAAGATGATAATTTTCTTTTGTTGTGATATTTTGCGTAGAATCTTTTTTATATTCCACATCATAGATAAAACGATGAGTTTGGGACTTTGCTACAAAACCGGCAATTAGAAAAGTTGATAATAGTATATTTTTCATGTATTAATTATATCTGATTATTTTTCGTTAACAAATTCCTGTTCCTCCTTCGAAAGTAAAATTGTAGTTTCTTTTTCATCCTTAACGGGAATACCCTGCCAAATACTTTTAGTAAAATCAACTTTTGGGTCTAAACCTTTTTCATCAGCTTTTGTAAATGTGTTGTAAACAATTTCTCGCATCGATTTTTTTACGTGCGTTTCATCTTTATAAAAATAGGTGAATTTATCGCTTTCCACCCGCGAAACTGCTGGAATATATACTCCGTCTTTCTTATAAAATTCATAGGTGTAGGTCGCAATTCCGCCTTTTACCGTATACTCTTTTCCATCTGCAGATATTTTTTTTTCTGCTGCCAGATCTTCCTGATTGTATATAATCTGGTAAGACGTGATGACTTTATCAATCTTATTATATCTCAGGTTTCCGTCTAATGTTACGCCGTAAGAAGTCTTTAGCTTAAAGTTTATCAATTGGTCATCCTCTTCTTCACCGACTATTGTTCCTGAAAATTTAGCATTAGAAGTTTTCATAAACCGCAATACTCTATCGACTTCATGATTAAAAAAATAACTTCCGATGTAGTCGTGATTAACCTCTTTCGTTTTTGCAGAGAATACGCTGTCGGTAGCATTTCTCTTCAGATATTTAACATTGTTCAGCTGTAGCTGGATAATGTCGTCGTATCTTTTGTTGTATCCGTCTTTGAAATTATACCAGTTGGTTTTGCTCCAAAGTTTGGCTTCAGAAATTGCCATAAAATACAGTTTATCATTATTAGAATATTTATTTTTCATGACAACATCATAGACGGAAGGCTTATCATAATATCTTTTCTCGTAATTTTTAAATACATCCTGAAAAAGCTTTTTAATGTCGATACTTACAATTTTCACTTCTTCAATTTCTTTAAAAACAGGTTGAAGTTTAATTACAGAACTGAAGTTTTTAATTTTTTCTTTTTTAAAACCCGAAGCAGAAACCTCAAAGTCTTTTGAAGTTGCATCAACAGGAGCAAAACCATCCTCATTGGTATAAACAAGCTGTTCCGGTAAAACAATTCTTGCGTTTGAAACAGGTTTTTCCGTTTCGGAATCAATAACCTGTAATTTTTGTGCATTTAAGCAAACTGATAATAAAACAAACAGAAAGTAAAAATGTTTCATAAAAATTATTTTACATTAATAAACTCCTGCTCTTCTTTGGAAAGTAATACAGTCGATTCCTTGTCGTCTTTTACAGGCACATTCAGCCAAATGCTTTTATTGAAATCTACCTTCGGATCGAGACCTTTTTTATCAGATTTTGTAAAAGTATTATAGATAATTTCGCGCATAGATTTTTTCACATGTGTTTCGTCTTTGTAAAACATAGTGTAATTATCACTCTCAAACCGTGTTAAAGCAGGAACATACACCCCGTCTTTTTTATAAAAATCATACGTTAGCGTCGCCTGTCCGTATTTATAATCAAATTCCCTTCCGTCAGTTGAAACCTTTTTTTCAACCGGTAAATCATCCATGATGTAATTCGCCTGAAAAAATGTAATGACTTTATCAGCTTTATTATATTTGATATTTCCTTCTACATTCGTACCTCTTTCTGTTTTAATTTTAAAGCTGATTGATTGCTCATCTCCTTCTTCAGAAATAAGCGTTCCGGAATATTTAGTCTTATGGAATTTTATGTTTTGAATATTTCGGTTTAGCTCGTAATTGAAAAAATAATTTCCCAATTCTTCATGTGAGAATTCTGCAGTCTTAGCAAAAAATATACTGTCTGAGTTATTCTTTTTCAAATATTTTACGTTATTAAGCTGCATCTGGAGAATATCATCGTATCTTTTGTTATAACCATCCTTGTAATCGTACCAGTTTTTTCTGCTCCATAGTTTGACTTCAGTAATAGCCATAAAATGGAGTTTATTATTATCAAAATACTTATGCTTCATCACCACATCGTATAAAGAAGGTTCGTCGTAATATCTTTTATGATAGTTTTTAGACACATCTTCAAATAGCTTTTTAATATCTACACTCACGATTTTCACTTCTTCAATATCCTTAAAAACAGGTTGAAGCTTAATTACAGAACTGAAGTTTTTAATTTTTTCTTTTTTAAAACCTGTAGCCGAAATTTCAAAGTCTTTATAAGTATTATCTACAGGTGCAAAACCATCTTCATTGGTATAAACGAGTTGATCTGATAAAATAATTCTTGCATTTGCAATAGGTTTTCCCGTTTCGGAATCAACAACCTGTAATTTTTGTGCGCTTAGAAAAGCTGATAATAAAACAAATAAAATAGAAAGATGTTTCATAATAAAAGTTCCGCTATTGGTTATTAGCGGAACAAATATAGATTCAAAAAACAATACAATTCTACATGAAATGATTTATTTAATATTATTTGTGAATATTTTACTTTTTTTAAGGATATTTTCTGAAAAATTGCTTCTGTAATCATCATCTGATTCAGAGAATTCATTAATAACAAGATTGGTTTCTTACTGAATGTGTATTATAAATATAAAAAAAGCCGACTGAATCAGTCGGCTTTATCTGTTTTTATTTTTTTGATTCTTCAACAGAAACTTTTCTGAAGTCTTTGAACAATTTGCTTAGTTCCAAAGCTGCTTTACGAGCTCTTGTTCCAGCTGCTTTGTTTCCTTTTTCTACTTGTTGGTTTGCTTCAGTTGTAAAAGCTTCGAATTCCGCGTTGATTTTTTCAATAAGTTCTTTCATGTCTATAAAATTTAGGCTGCAAATATATGTTTTCAGACAATTCCAGCCTAATGGTTGAGGTTTTTTTTAAGCCAATACATGAAAATATAACATTAAAAACAAAAATATAACGAGAAAATGCTGCTCTCAGGCAAATATTAACATAATAATTCACTTTTCAAGTATAATTTATTAACATTTAAATTTAACTCAAAATAAGTTCGTGTGCCTTTTTCCCTGCTTTTTCAATTAAAACGAGACTTTCAGAATTCAAATAATCAGAAAACACAACTCTGAAACAATGTTGATATTCATTCGTCACAGAAAAAGTTGTTCCCGGAGTAAAATGAATCTTCTCAGCTTCACAATAATTGTAAAATTCTGTCATATTTATTTCTTTCGGTAATTCGCACCAGATACTATAACCGCCTTTTGGCTGATGAAAATAAGATGTTTCAGGGAAATACTTCTTTAAAGCTGATAATAAAAGCATAGCTTGCTGATTAAGTTTCTTTCTAAACGAGCGAAGATGACGGCCATAGCTATTATTTAGTAAAAGTTTTACGATTAATTCCTGATAAATTGGCGAAACAGATCTTCCTAAAGAAAATTTTATCTTTTCTACCTGCTGAAAAAACTTTCCCGCATTTAACCAACCCAAGCGAATTCCCGGTGCAAGGCTTTTAGAAAAAGACGAAAAAGTCATTACATTTTCATCATCATCAAAATTCTTGAGACAAGTTGGTCTTTGTTCGGTAAAATAAAGGTCGCCATAAATATCATTTTCAATAATCGGAATTTTATGCTTTGCTGAAGTAGCCACCAAATTCTTTTTATCAGAATCGCTCATTAATTTTCCTGTAGGATTATGAAAATTCGGAGTAATGACTAATGCTTTTATGGTATGTTCATCACAAATTTTTTCAAAATAATTGATATCAAAACCATTTTGAATATCCATCGGAATTTCAATAATTTTAAGCTTTAAACTTGCTACAACTTCAAGCACAGAAAATACACACGGACTTTCTATTGCAATCACATCACCTTCATTCGTTATCGAACGAAGAGCAATATATAATGCCTGTAATGCACCGTCTGTGATTATAATTTCATCCGGATGAATGTTGGTTCCAAACTTTCGCATTCTGTCAGAAATAAGATTTCTCAATTCTTCTAAACCATTTGAAGGATAATACCGAAGTAAGGAAGCGCCTTTTTCTCTGATGATATTCTGCATGGTCCGAAGAATCAGTTTTTGCGGAATCAAAACATCTCCTGGAACTGCATTGTTGAAAGAGTTAGCTTCCGAAGATTTATTCCTCGCTGAAGTCAGTTCAAGATTATGGATAAAATCTACATCTCTGGATATTGGAAAAAAGGTTTTTGGCGATGCCTGAATACTATATTCAAAATCTTTATCAACAAAATATCCTCGTTTCGGAATACTTTTCACAAGACCTTTCATGATAAGACTTTCATATCCGCTCTGTATCGATACAATGCTTAGACCGAATTCTTTTTTAATTTCGCGGATTGATGGTAATCGCTCCCCTTTCAGCAAAACTCCTTTATTGACTTTATCTTCTATAACCGAAGTGAAAATTTCATATTTATATGAAAACATTTTTAAAATCTATACTGCACAAATTTATAAAATTAAAATCTGTACTGATTATTTTTAAAGAATCTGTATCTATATAATAAATCATATTCTATTTACTTTTGATAAAAAATAGGAAATGAAAATAATTTCAAAATTTGTAATCGGTTCTGATCAGGGTGTTTCTGATTTTTTATCTGTAAAAAAACAGGCTTTCAGTTATCTTCATAAAAATTTCATTGATAAGCAACAAATTGATGATTATACTGAAAAGCAATTTGATGAAAGAAAAGTAATTACACAACTGAATGATCTATCGAATCAGCTTATCATAACTTATAAGGATGATTTACCCATTGCATATTGCCTCTTAAAAAGCGGTTCAAATAATTCTGCAGTTTCTGAAAATAAAAGAACAACAGAAATAGATTTCGTTATTCTTGAGGATCACGACTCAGAAGAGGTAAGAAATTCACTTTACAATAAGTTTATGACAGCTGCAAAATTCACGGATATTGTGTGGATTAATATTTTACAGCAAAATACGCTTAATGATTTCCTGAAAAATAAAGGCTTTATACATATTGAAAATTCATTAAGCCAAGAATTTGGTCTTCCAACTTACATTTTAAGCCTCGATATAAAAGCTTTGCATTGATAAAAAATCAGATAATCAGCTTTAATTCTTGACTAATTTCAAACATATCACTTTATCTATTAAATATAATAGAAAATATTATCAATATTAACATTATTTATGATTAGTAAATGTATTACATTTGACAAATAAAACTATTACTAATATCCCTCATAATTAAATGTATCAAGTAACTGATGAATTAAAGAAAAATGGCTTTAGCATTAATCTTGTTTCAAAAATAATCGAACGAAATAATTTTTCGAAAAAGTTTAATACAGCAGACTATTTTTGTATTTATCTGGTCACCGAAGAATTCAATATTATAGTTGAAAACGAAAAATATGACGTTCCGCCCGGCAATGCCGTTTTTATCGGTCCACAAAAAAACGTGGAGTTTGGAAATATTTTGGGAAAAGAAATTTATGTAATTGCATTTTCAAAAGAATTTTTCGATAAAACTTCCAAAGACAGCATATATCTCAATTCAAATATTTTTTTCAATTACAGATCTCATATTTTTGTTGCTCCTTATTTTGGAACAAATGAATACAACAAAATAATTCTTGTTGAGAGATTAAAAAGGTTTGCGGAAACAGGTAATCACAATCTTTACATTTCTGCTGCACATAATGCCATTGAAAGTTTAATTTTAGACGCCCACCTCTATATTGACCATAAGAATGATCAGAAAGAAGAACATCTTGAATCTGTAAGTTTAGTAAACCGATTTACCGTAATTCTGCAAAGAGATTACAAAACACAAAAAAAAGTTTCCTACTACGCAAGTGAATTGAGAGTTTCTGCGAGAAAACTGACAGAAATGACAGAATTCGTTTATGGGAAATCTGCAAAGCAAATGATTATTGAAAAGGTTGCATTCGAATGCGAAAAAGCAATTAAATTTTCAAAGAATACATTATCGGAGATTGCATTCGAACTTGGGTTTAATGATGAAGGAAATTTCACAAATTTTGTAAAAAAACACACCGGCAAAAAACCATCAGATATGAGAGAAGTTGCTGTATAATCTAAAATTTTCACTTAAAACACATACAAGAAACCACTCTATCTAAAGAGTGGTTTTATTTTTTATAACAACTATCAATCAATTGATAACCAATTATATAAATTTTATTTTTACGTAAAAATTTATAAATTTTTACGTAAAAATTATTAAATCAAACCCACAGTAAATTGCACTACGTATTTATACTGATTAGATTTGCAGTATAAGATTAGAACAACAGATAAAAATATTTCATTATAAGAAAATAAAAGAACACCAAATCACAAAGTTTTTATTAGTATTTATTTATTCTTTTCAATCAATACATTCAAATAATATTAATAAACTTTTCATCATCAGTTTTTAGAGGTAACAGGATTCAATATTAATTTAATAATGAGTCCTGTTACCGATTTTTTATTAAACACAAATATTATTCAACAAATATCCAATTTTAACGATATTTTTACATGAAATTGGAAATTATAATTAAAAATATACTTTAATTATTCAAAACACAACACCTCACACCCATTTCTGTAAAAATTCACAAAAATTAAACACATTTTTGCAAATCCCAATCTCTAATTGTTGTATAAATTTGCATCCGAAAAGAATAGATAAACATCTACATTAAAACTGATTGAAATGAAACAATTTTTATTGACAGCATTAGCTCTTGTAGCTTTTGCAACATCGAAGGCTCAACAAGTTAAGCTGAATGTAATCTTAAAGCCTATCCAGACTCTTGTAGTAAACGATGAGCAGAAAACTGTGAATCTTGAGTACACTACTGCGAATGATTACCTGAATGGAGTTGGTAAGACCAACCAAGATCACTTAACAATTTACAGTACCGGAGGTTTTCAGGTAAAAGTAAAAGCAAACAATGCAAACATGCAACTTTCCGGGAAAACTATGGCTGTAAATACAGTAAAACTTACTGCTTCTGCAGGTTCACAAGCATTGATTAATGCCACATACCAGCAAGATATGGAGCTTACTGGGGGTGAAACTACTTTAGTTTCTTCTGGTAATGGTGCTGTAAACAAAAACGTTACCGTAAAATACCAAGGTGCAGGAGCTAATACATATATTGATAATTATGTACCAAACCAAAACCCTTCTACCTATACTGCTGATTTGACTTACACTATCATTAGTGCATAAAAATAATTGAAAACTGATTTGATGAGGAGTGTTACAATATTATGTTGTAGCACTTTTTATCGTAAATAATTAGCTATGAAAAAAGTTGCTTTGGTATTCTGCTTTTTGATGATTCAAATCAGTGCTCAAACCGGAATTTCTGTTTCTCCGCCGAGGGTTTACTTTGATACTACTCCCGGAAGCAGCAGCACCCAAAAAGTTACAGTAACAAATGTAAGCGCCAAACATTCTCTTGATCTTGCAGTAAACTTAGGAGATTGGGAATATGACGAACGAGGTGAAAATGTAATGCATCCCGCAAATACACTCGAAAATTCGTGCGCTCAATGGATTAGTATCAATAAAGAAGACACTTATTTTACACTGGCTCCCGGAGAAAGAAAAGACATCAATGTAACACTTACCACTCCCACTCTTGAAAAAGATAAGCTTGCAGCACATACAGCCTTACTTTTTGTTAGCCAGATGAATCCGGTAGACGGAACCGATAGTAAAGGAGCAAAAATAAAAGTAAGTGTGAAATCGGGAATTAAAATATTCCATAAAAAACCGGAAACAACAGCCCGAAAAATTGAAATTCAGGATCTGAAGTTTGACACTGCTAAAAAAATACTAAATCTTCAATTTGCAAATCACTCTGAATTGTGGACTGACGGTAAAATCAGCACAGATCTTATCAACACTACAACAGGAAAAAAAATATCAATCGACCCGACTGTATTTTATACACTTCCGGGAGATGTCAGAAAATTAAGCATTCCGGTAAATGCTCTTGAAGAAAAAGGATCATACAATTTATCAGTCTTAATCGATTATGGTGATGATAGTGTTTTGGAAATGGCTGAACTGAATTTTAACTATGAATAAATACTGCATTCTTTTTTTCATCATCTTTAATTTTGCTTTTAAAGCTCAGGTTTCTGTAAGTTCGTGGACAAATTCGTATATGCAAATCAACAATTACAACGGAAATACTAATCCGGATTCATATACAGTGACTTTCGCAGGAAACGGAATTTTTAATGTTTCTCACTGGAGACTTTCTGCACGTCTGCAACAAAATATAGTCTCCGAAAACGGACAATATACCATTCCGGGAAATAAAGTTTCTTTCCAGCCGGTGTCAACAACCGGGCAAGCTACTCCGGGACCAATACCTTCTATGGCACAGATCGGTGCAGTATCAAATGTTTTTTTGCAGGAAAATGTTGAAGCTTTTTTAGTTCCGCAATCCAATGCAGCCATTTACAACAATCCGTCGAGTCCGAACGGATATTACAGTTTATCATTAAAATATGCCATCACTTTAATGGGCGGTGCATATCTCGGAACTTATCCCGCATGGACGAGATTCAACGCAACCGTAGAATTTACAGCGTATGACCAATACAATAATGTGATCGGAAGAATACCGCATACATTCCAGTTTCACATTGCAACGCTTTCGGGAACTCCACCCGTAACTCAGGAAATGTCTATGATATTAGATTCGAATGCATCAAACGGAACACTTGTCTTCGATAGTATGCAGGACTACAGCAACGGAAACAGCATTACTTATTCCAATGGTCTTAAAGTAAATACCAATACTAACTTTCAGGTAAAAGTACGATCTGTACAAAGTAATATGACTTCAACGCTGGGTTACACTCTTCCGGTATCTGCTATTCGGGTAAGATTGCAGCCGTTATCACAGGGAAATCAGACCATTTATCCGGTTACACTTTCTACAACGAGCCAGATTTTGGCTAAAGGAAATGCTACCCAATCGACATCCTATAACTATGATTTGATCTACTACTCTGTCGCCCAGGATCCTAATCTGATTAATGCAAAACCCGGAGAATATTCTACGACTTTGCAATATGAAATTACGCCTCAATAAATTATCTGATGAGCCTTAACTGCAGAAATAAATTTCTGTTTTTTATCTTATTTGTAGTGTCTTTTATAAAAATTGGCGCACAGTTCAGTCAGTTTCCTGTAACAATGGAGATTGAAGAAGATCATAATCCCTCAAAATCACGGCTCATCAATATTGTTATTGCGTTTCAGAATAATGGCTCTGAGACATTTACCGGAAAACTTCATACCATTTTACCTCAAGTTTACAAAGTAATCTCAGGGACTGATATTCCAATTAATCTGCAAAAAGGAGAAAAAAAATATATTCCGATAAGACTGATTGCCGAAACCAATGCAAAAGCAGGAAGTTCGGAACTTAGGATTCAGCTGTTAAGTAATTCCGGCGTTATTCTGTCTGAAAAAATCACCACCCATACGATCGAAGTAGATAATAATCTGACCATGACTTCATTGTCACCCATTATTTTCAGAAGTGCAGATAATGAGCCTGTTTCAGTAAAAATACGAATTGCCAACACGGGAAATATTCCTCAAAGTATAAGTTTAGTATGTAAATTTCCTGATGCAGACAAAGGAAACGTTTTCGTTGAGCAGCAAGCCAAAATTGGTGTAAAGCGAGATTCTGTGTTTACATTTACGTATCAACCATCAAAAAGTCTTTCAGGTACAGCAAACTATGTAATCAATATTTCAGGATTTAGAAATCCGGAAAAGGAAATTTTTAATACAACCAGCATTACCGTACAAAATATCGCCAGCAAACAGCGTTATCAGGAACCTCAATACAGCAGTATTACTGATCCTTTTAAAAATGAAATCACAACATCTTTCAGAAGAGTCGGGCAAAATCTGAATATGTATCAGATCTACGGAAACGGAGGTTTTAATCTTCCTTCCGGTTATCTTTTTTTGAGAGGAAATGCTTCCATCTTCAGCAATCAGCAGCTTCCTGTTATTACCAATACCAACATCAGTATGTTTCAGGGAAATAACGAATATCATGTAGGTTCTGTAAATAAAATGTTTGAAACAACGCTTTCCGGAAGAGGTGCAGAGTACATCCGTCATTTTGGTACCGGTAAAAAAATAGAAATCGCCTTTGTAGACCAAAATTTTAATCTGATCGAGAAAAATGCTTTTTTAAAAAACGGCTACGGATTTTTTGCAAAAGGAAGCCTGAATACGAATAATGATGATAGAAATGCATCTGCAGCCTACATTTACAGATATGACCCTTTTGAAAAAGCGAAACATCATATTTTGGGAACTGAAGGCAATTATGCTTTTAATAAAAAATGGAAGCTTAACGGGAAACTCAATACAGGATTGAGCTCATACGAAGAACAGGATGTTCTGAAACCTTCTTTGGCGTTTGAAACCAATTATAAAGGTGCTATAGATGAATATGGCATCAATGGTAATTATTTTTACAGTTCTGCTTATTTTCCGGGGAACCGTAGAGGAAGTATGCAGATACAACAGAATATTACCAAAAATTTTGGCGATTATAATATTTTTACAAGCTTTAATTACTCTAATTTTTCTCCAAAGTTTTACTTCTTTACCCGAAGTCAGATTTCGGATAATACCAGATTTGATTTAGGTTTAAAGTTTCCCAGTGTAAAGAAGCTCAATTTTGGCTTGATTTATCAATATCAAAACGAATCTTCAAACAGTTTCAATAATTTTTTTGGAAACTGGATGAGCGAGGAAACTAAACAGATGAGCGCACACCGATTAATAGAATCTTTAACGTGGTCCGACAATAAAACAAGACAATCTGCAGTGCTTTCTCTTGAAAACGGATTTGTGCAGTACCCGCTTCAGGATTCTCCACAGTTCCAGCTGAGATTTAATGCAAATTATAACTTCAGGAAGCTGAACTTTAATGCAATTTATCAGAAAGGAAGCTATTATCTTTCCGAGTATGCATTTACATACCGCATCAATAAAGATGTAGAGTACAAAAAATTGGCACTTTCTCTGTTTTACAACGAACAGTTTTTAGAACGTAGACTAAGTATAAGCACCGGAGCTTCTTATGCAGATGACATCATTTACGGAAAAGCACCGTCTGCTTTTATCAATGCAAAATATAATGCGAAAAAATTCGGAGCGTTTTTCAATTCGTCGTGGTATAATTATTCTGTAGGAAGTTTATCAAACAATATTCTGACACTGGAAATCGGAATTACGATAAACCTTAAGAAAGCCGTACTCGATCCCGGAAAAAAAGGAAAAATTCAGATTTTTACTTTCTATGACGAAAACAATAACAATATTTACGATCCTGAAGAAAAACCTGCGAATGATTATATCGTAAGCATCAATAATGTTGTGCTTAAAACGGATGCGTTGGGAACAGCATTGTACAAAGATGTTCCTTTCGGAAGTTTTGAACTCAAACAATTGATACAGCAAGGTTGGTATTATGATGAGCAGAAACTGGATCTTGATAAATACAATTACCCACTGCAAATTCCGCTTCACCAAAACGGAACAATGACCGGAAAATTATTTCTGGATTATAATGCTGCAACATCTTTGGAATTTGATATTAAAACCTCCTCTATTTATTTTAACATCCTGAAAGACAACCGACTTATTGAGAGATTCAGTGCAGATGATGAAGGTAAATTTACATCATTCCTTCCGACAGGAAATTATACCGTCATTATCGACGAGGCTTCTCTTCCGAACAATGTTTATTGTGAACAAAAAATCAAAGAAGTTAACATTAAAGCCGGTGAAATAACAAAAATCCCTGATTTTGTCATTAAGGTTAAAGAAAAAAGAGTTAATAAGAAAACCTTCAGCAATTAAGCCCATCTAAATTTTACTTAAAAAAAAATTCATTAAAAATTTGCGTAGCTAAATAACTACATATAAATTTGTAGTCAAATAACTTCATAATGAATTTAAGAAGAGATGTATTTCAGGCAATCGCAGATCCTACAAGAAGGGCAATTCTGCTTTTGGTAGCTTCACAATCGATGACTGCAGGTGCAATAGCCTCTAATTTCGATACGGCAAGACCTACCGTGTCTAAACATTTGCAAATACTTTCAGAATGCGAACTCCTGACTCCCGAACAGAACGGAAGAGAAATCATTTATCATTTGAACCCAAAAAAAATGAAAGAAATAGCTGATTTTATAGAACCTTTCCGCCAAATGTGGGATGAAAGATTCAATAAACTGGAGTCGATCATGAAGAACTACAAAAACAAAGATTAATATGGAACTGAAAACAAAAATTAAAGCTGAAGAAAATTCACAGGAACTTTTCATTACAAGAGAATTTGACCTTCCATTGGAATTGCTTTTTAAAGCTTATGAAGATGCTGAAATCGTAGAGCAATGGATGGGAACAAAGGTGATCAAGCTCGAAAACCAAAAACACGGAAGCTGGAGATTCGAAACCTCTCACGATGGGCAGGTTGTATTTTCTGCAACAGGCGTGATTCTGGAATTCTTTCCCAATGAAAAAATCACTCGGACTTTCGAAATGGAGAACAGTCCTTTTCCTGTACAGCTGGAATTCCTGACTTTTGAATCAACAGATGAAAATAAAAGTAAACTGACGATTCAGCAAATCTTTAAATCAATTGATTACAGAAATCAGCTTCTGAAAATGCCTTTTGCAAAAGGTTTAAGCATGGCGCACGACAGACTTCAGGAAATTTTTAACCCCTCAAAATAATTCAAAATGCAAAAGAGAAATAAAATCATCTATTGGATTTTAACCCTATTTTTATCTGTTGGAATGTTGGCCGGAGGAATTCAGCAAATGTTACAAATCGGCGGTTACAACGAAATTATCACTAAGTTACATTATCCGCTATATCTTTTAACGATTTTGGGAGTATGGAAAATTTTAGGAGTTATCGCCATTTTAATCCCTAAATTTCCGTTGTTGAAAGAATGGGCTTATGCAGGATTTTTCTTTGCCATGTCCGGAGCTGTAATTTCACATTTGGCAGTAGGACAGAATTTTACAGAGACAATTCCTGCTCTAATTTTATTGACAGTAACCGTTTTGTCATGGTATTTCAGACCAGAAGACAGAAAAATAACAAATTATAAAAATAATCTATCATGAACGAGCAGGCAGAATTATTTTTCGGAAAAGCTAAAAAATGGAAAGAAGAATTTCTATTCCTGAGAGAAATCGTTTCTGAAAACAAATTTTTGGAAGAAGACTACAAATGGATGCATCCTTGCTACACTTTGGAAGGAAAAAACGTAGTGCTTATTCACGGTTTTAAAAAATATTGTGCTTTACTTTTTCATAAAGGCGCTTTGATGAAAGATCCTGAAAATATTTTAATTCAGCAAACCGAAAATGTACAGTCAGCAAGACAATTGAGATTTACCAATATTCAGCAGATTATTGACCTTAAATCGGTCATCAAAAGTTACATCAAAGAAGCTGTAGAAATTGAGAAATCCGGGAAGAAAATAGAAATGAAAGCGGTTTCAGACTACCCTATTCCGTCAGAATTTCAACATGCATTAGATGAAGATAAAAATTTGAATGAAGCGTTCTATTCATTGACTCCCGGAAGACAAAAAGCTTATCTTTTTTATTTCAATCAAGCTAAGCAAGCTAAAACAAGAGAATCAAGAATTGAGAAATATTACCAGCAGATTTTAGCTGGAAAAGGGATTGATGATTAAACAAACTATCATGCATTTTGAAACGTAGTTTTTTTTAACTTAAATATATTAGAGATTCAAAATGCAAATTGAATTAAGGTATTTGCAGCTTAAAAGGTCCTTCAAAATACGTCTGATAAGAATCGATTAACTTCCCTTTCATGTCATAAACTCCAATCGTAATATTTTGTTTAGACAAATTCATTTCCGATTCTGGGAAACTGATATTGATCGTTCCTTTTGAGATTTTATCCCGATCAACGGTGATTTTGCTTACTGTACTGTAATTTATTTCTGCATGAGCAGGTTCAATCACTTTTATCGTCACTATTTTTTTCTCATTGGTTTTATTTAAAAAAGTATAGTTATACGTATTCGTAATTTTTCCCTCTCTTACGAAGAACGTACTTCCTGCCGGTTTGATGAATTTTGCTTCCATCTCGCCACGGCTGTAGAGCAGAAATCCTAAAAACCCTACTAATAAAAACAAAATCACAGCAAAACCTTTCATCTTTCCGGTAAATTTATATGGAGCTCCGGTTTCAATTTCTTTTTCGGAGGCATAACGGATTAAGCCTTTCGGAAGTCCTACTTTCTCCATTACTTCATCACAGGCGTCAATACAAGCGGTGCAGTTTACACATTCCAATTGTTGGCCGTCTCTGATGTCGATTCCGGTCGGACAAACCACTACACACTGATAACAATCGATGCAATCACCTTTTCCAACCGCTTTTCGATCTTCATTATTTCGCCATTTTGAGCGGTTTTCACCTCTTTTAAAATCATAAAAAACATTAATGGTTTCTTTATCAATTAAAACGCCCTGCAATCTTCCGTACGGACAAACCAGCGTACAAACCTGCTCTCTGAACCACGCAAAAACAAAGTAAAATGCTGCAGTAAAAAGAATCATCACAATAAAGTTGGTAAGTTTAGCAAACGGGCCTTGAGAAATAATATTAAAAACTTCTTCATATCCAACAATATACATGAACATAAAGTGAGTGATAATCAAAGAAATTACAATATAAACCGACCATTTCAAGCTTCTTTTCCAGATTTTTTCAGAATCCCATTCCTGTCGGTCGAGTCTCATTTGTTTGTTTCGGTCGCCTTCAATCATGTATTCAATTTTACGAAAAACAGATTCCATAAAAATGGTTTGTGGGCAAATCCAGCCACAAAAAATTCTCCCAAAAGCAATGGTAAAGACGATAATAAAAATAAGCGAAGCGATCGCTCCCAACGTAAGAATGAAAAAATCCTGCGGGTAAAAAGGCTGCCCTGCAATGAAATATTCGCCATCGATAACATTAAACCTAAAAAAAGGATTTCCATTGATTTTAATAAACGGAATTGCAAAATAGACCAAAAGCAAAACATAACTTACAAGTTCTCTTTTATTGGTATATTTTCCTTTTGGCTTTCTTGGAAAAACCCATTTTCTTTTCCCGGATTGCTCCATTGTACCAATAGAATCTCTGTAAGTTTCAGGGTCTAAAACCTGTCCTTGTCCGCCACGTGCGATTTCTTCGTCTACTTTTGACATTAATTTTTCAGTTTTCAAATATTTATGGAAGAGTACATTTTGAATTATACCTTTAACAGAATTCCAGATCTTACCTTTCTTATGTAAGAAAAATTTAATGATTAATTTTAAAATTCTGATAAAGGGATAAGATTAAAAAGAAAATTCGCGGGTGATAGCCAATTTTTTGTACTTCCATATTTCATTTTTCTAAAAGAAATTCTCATATTTATATTTATACCGCTCTATTTTTCAGATTAAACTTTAGAATAAAGAGGATTTTATTGAATTAAGAGACTATTAAAAATTAATAAATATAAATTTCAGATTGGTTTTTCGCAAAGACGCAAAAATTGTTTAACTATAGTTTGTTTTAAGGCGCAAGGATTTTATCTTCGATAAAATTGATCATCAGCATTATAAAAGAAAATCTATGATTTTCTCCTTGCGCCTAAAAAAAACAAAGAATTATGTCAAACCTAGCGTCTTTGCGTTTTTCCAATAAATTTAAACAGGCTCTTAAAAAAATAAATTATTTTAGCATGAAAATTTAACTTTTCAAATCTAAAACAGCTATACTTAGTATTTATGGTATTTTTCATTGAAAAAATAGTCATTTTGATGACTGCAAATTATTATTGAATTTAAAAATGAAAGATTTATATCCTACGTTTGACATCAACACTTTGTCGACCTGCAATTCAATCAACGAAATCTTCAGTATTGATCGGTTTTCCGAGTATCTTGAAGGCAATCCGAAAACAACGAAAGTTCACCGTCATGCTTTCTATCATCTGACCTATTTCGTGAAAGGGACTGGGGAAAATATCATGGATTTTAAATCATATGAAGTTGTTCCCGGAAGTATTTTTCTGATGCGTCCCGAACAGGTTCACAACTGGATTTTAGATGAAAGCGTTGAAGGATATGTTGTCAATTTTTCATCCACTTTTTTTGATCAGCTGCAAATTAGTTCTTCTCTGATTGATCAGTTTCCCTTCTTTAATCTTTTTCCGAGTGACCAGATGATTGTTTTATCTGAAAATAATACGGATAAAATGAAAACTTATTTTGAAGATATCATTTCAGAATCTTCCAATCCGAAAGGAAGTTCGCAGATTATGATTGCTGCTATTTTACTGCAGATTTTTGCGCTCGCCGATAAAGAAATTGATTCTAAAGCTGCCTTTAACAAAACAAATTATAATTCTCTTATTTTCAAAAAGTTTACAGAATTAATTGAAGCCAATTTTCAGGAGATTAAATTACCGAAAGATTATGCAGCTTTATTAAACATAACTCCTAATCAGCTGAATTTCATCTGTAAACAGCAAATCGATTTATCTGCCGGAGAAATTATCCGAAACAGAATCATTCTAGAATCAAAAAGGCTTCTGGTTAATTTTGATTTATCCATTGCCGCTATTGCAGAAAAAATGAATTATTTTGATACTTCCAATTTCGTAAAGTTTTTCAAAAAATATACAGGATTTACTCCCGAAGCTTTCAGAAAGCAGTATTATAATAAATCTAATTAACAATTTGAGCAGATTACTCATCAAAATATAAACGAGTAAATTTGTAAATTCTTAATTGAAAAATCAACAGTATTCATGAAACTCTTTTTTGGTTTTTTATTCTTTTTCTCGGCTTTATTTTATTCTCAGAGCAATCCGGAGCTTCTGAAAACATTGACCAAAGAGATCAGTCAGAAGAAAATGTACAGTGATAAAAAAGAAGCTGCTATTGAAGATTTAAAAAGAAATAAATCTCAGAATCCGAATCAGGAATATATTAATAATGAAAATATTTACAGACTGTACAAGCAATATCAGATTGATTCTGCGGTGCATTATGTGAAGAAAAATATGGCAATTTCGGAACAGCTAAATAATCTGAAAATGAAAGCTGAATCGAGTCTTCAACTGGCACATCTCTACTCTACTTTAGGGAAATATAAAGAGTCTGAAAGGCTTTTAAAAAGCATTAATAAAAATACGTTAGACAACGAAACCAAAGCAAATTATTACGATACGTACAGTAAATTTTATGAACATTACACCACAAATATTAATGATGTGAATGGCATTAAAAATATTGAATTGTATCGGGATTCGCTATTGATGGTGCTTCCCACATCTGCTGTTCAGTATAAAATCAATCTTTCACAAAAATTTATTCACGAAGGAAAACTGGATAATGCTGAAAAACTTCTGCACAATCTGATAAATATAGCCAAGAAAAAAAATCTCGATTATGCAATGTCGGCTTATCTTTTGGGAGATGTCTACAAACTGAAAAATAAAAAAGATGAAGAGCTGAAATATTACCTTATTTCAGCGATTACCGATACCCAAAATGCCATTAAAGACAATGCTTCTTATCAAAATTTGGCGCTTATTTTTTATCATAACGGAGATATAGACAATGCTTATCTTTTCACAAAATCTGCCATTGAAGACGCTATTTTTTGTAATGTGAAATTCAGAACGCTGAATATTTCTGAAATGTATTCCATCATCAATAAAGCCTATGTTGATAAAGAAACGAAATCAAAAAGTCAGCTTAAATTATATCTTATTTTCATTAGTTTGTTATCAGTAATTCTTGTTGGATTGATTATTTACATTTATCGACAAATGAAAAAGGTAACGAGAATTAAAGAGCAGCTTTCAAAAACGACTGAACAATTAGAGCTTTCCAATTCTGAGATTACAAAAACCAACGAAAAACTACAGCTTCTCAACCATCAATTATCAGAATCAAACCTTATTAAAGAAGAATATATTGCCTATTTTTTTGATACCTGTTCGTCTTATATCAATAAATTAGAAGATTACCGAAAAAATTTAAATAAAAAGGCGAAAGACAATCAGCTTGATGAACTTTTCAAAACATTACGTTCAAATACATTAATTGAAAATGAGCTGGAGGAATTGTACCGAAATTTCGACCAGATTTTCCTGAATCTTTATCCGAGCTTCGTCACCGATTTTAATTCTTTATTAATTCCGGAAGAAAAAATTGTTTTGAAAAAAGGCGAACTTCTAAATACCGAACTGAGGATTTTTGCGCTCATCAGATTGGGAATTACCGACAGCGTAAAAATTGCAGCCTTCCTTAGATATTCTTTAAGCACGATTTACAATTACAGAACCAAGACCAGAAATAAGGCCGCTGAGTCCAGAGATTTGTTCGAAAATAGGGTTGCAAACATCGGAGAAATCGCCTCAAAATAGCTCATTTTTTTATATTTTCGCTACATTTTCTATCTTATTTAAAATTGCAAATAATTAATTATCAATTATTTAATTTTTAAAACCACTACTTTTTAGCTTTCCAATCCAAATCCGCTTCTATTAAATTTTAGTTTTGCCTTAAACGGTTCAATTAACATTTAATTTAAATTATTTTACTCATGAAAAGGATGGTTATCGCAGCTTGTATGGCGGCAAGTATTTCTCAAATCAATGCGCAGACAGTTGCTCAATATGAAAAGGTAAAAATGGATAAATTCATCACGGAACTGATGAGCAAAATGACGGTTGAAGAAAAAATCGGTCAGCTCAATTTTCCGGGAGGCGGAGATGTCACGACAGGACAGGCAAAAAACAGCAACATCGCAGATAAAGTAAGGAAAGGAAATGTAGGAGCAATTCTTAATCTTAAAGGTGTTGAAAAAATAAAAGAAATCCAAAAAGTTGCCGTTGAAGAAAGTCGTCTGAAAATTCCTTTATTTTTTGCTTTGGATGTGATTCACGGTTACGAAACCGGCTTTCCGATTCCTTTAGGTTTGGCTGCAACCTGGAATCCGAAAATGATCGAACAATCTGCGAGAATTGCTGCAAAAGAAGTAAGCGCAGACGGAATTAGTCTGACTTTCAGTCCGATGGTCGATGTTTCAAGAGATCCGCGTTGGGGAAGAGTTTCTGAAGGAAATGGCGAAGACCCGTTTTTGGGTGGAGAAATTGCAAAAGCTTTGGTAAAAGGTTATCAGGGAGACAATACCTATAAAACCAATTCCCAGATTATGGCGAATGTGAAACATTACGCTTTATACGGAGCGAGTGAAGGCGGAAGAGATTACAACACGGTTGATATGAGCCGCCAGAGAATGTTCAATGAATATATGTATCCTTACAAAGCGGCTGTAGATGCGGGAGTTGGAAGTGTGATGACTTCATTCAACGATATCGACGGATTGCCTGCTTCAGCCAACAAATGGCTTTTGGATGATGTATTAAGAAAACAATGGGGTTTTACAGGTTTTATTATGACCGATTACACTGGTATGAGCGAAATGGTTGATCACGGAATTGGAGACCTTCAAACCGTTTCTGCAAGAGCCTTGAAAGCCGGAGTCGATTTGGATATGGTCAGTGAAAGTTATTTGGCTACTCTGAAAAAATCGCTTGACGAAGGAAAAATAACGATTGCTGATATCGATAAATCTTGCCGTTACATTTTGGAAGCTAAATATAAAATGGGCTTATTTAAGGACCCTTACAAATATATTGATGTTAAAAGACCTGCAAAGGAAATTTATACCAAGGAAAATAGAGAGTTCGCAAGAAAAATTGCGGCTGAAAGTTTTGTTTTGCTTAAAAATGAGAATGTTTTACCCTTAAAAAAACAAGGAACTATAGGTGTTGTCGGTCCATTGGCAAATACAAAATCGAATATGCCCGGAACGTGGAGCGTTTCTGTGGATTTGAAAAAACCATCGACTTTGATAGAGGGAATTCAATCTGTTGCAGGGAAAAACACGAAAGTTCTTTACGCAAAAGGAAGTCATTTGACCTCTGATCAGGAATTAGAGAAAAGAGCTACAATGTTTGAGCGCGGATTGGGAAGAGAAAACGAAAAACGCAGCGATGAAGAAATGATCAAAGAAGCTTTAGAAGTCGCTTCAAAATCTGATGTGATTGTTGCTGCTTTGGGAGAATCTTCAGAATTCAGTGGAGAATCGAGCAGTAGAACTGATCTTAATATCCCTGATGTCCAGCAGAAATTATTAGCGGAATTATTAAAAACCGGAAAACCCCTGGTTTTGGTTGTTTTTAACGGAAGACCTTTGACTTTAAACTGGGAACAGAAAAACGTTCCGGCGATTCTGAATGTTTGGTTTGGAGGTTCAGAAGCCGGTCCTGCTATTGCAGATGTTTTATTTGGAGATGTAAATCCAAGTGGAAAATTACCGATGACTTTCCCGCAAAATGTTGGTCAAATTCCGATTTATTACAATCATAAAAATACAGGAAGACCTTTGGCGGAAGGAAAATGGTTTGAAAAATTCAGGTCAAATTATATTGATGTGAGCAATGACCCACTCTATCCTTTCGGATATGGTTTGAGTTACACAAAGTTTGACTACGGAAGTATTAAATTAAGCTCAAATCAATTAAACCAAAACGGACAAATCTCAGCAAGTGTAGAGGTTACCAATAAAGGTTCTCTGGAAGGTCAGGAAGTTGTGCAATTGTACATTCGTGATATTGTAGGAAGTATTACCCGTCCCGTAAAAGAGCTGAAAGGTTTTGAGAAAATTTCTTTAAAACCAGGCGAAACGAAAACTGTTACTTTCAAAATCACTCCTGAACTATTGAAATTTTACAATTATGATTTGGAGTATGTTGTAGAACCGGGAGATTTTGATCTGATGATCGGAACCAACAGTAAGGATGTTGAAAAAGTAAAATTTACTTTTAAATAATCGCTTTAATAAGCTTTAAGCTTATCTATTTTGATATTTACAGTCTGATACTGACTTAAATATATTCTATACAGTTTTTTGAGACGCAGAAAGTTAATTACTTTTCTTCGTCTCTTTTTTTATATTTATTGACCACGGGATTTGCATACATCGCCAGAAAACTCTCTTTTAAAACAGTTTCAGAGCTGTCGATTCTCATTTCAAGACGACGTTCGAAGAGCTGCTTTTCTTCTTCTGTATAAAATTCAGAATATTGATTGGATTCATTCAGCAAATCAAACGCAATATAATTCGTTGGCCAAAGTTTGTAATTTTCGATGATAGAATCGTCAATAATCTGTGCGATTGCCTGAAGCTGTTTGTTTTTATTATCGGTGGTCAAAGCCACTTCATCAAGCTCATGTTCCAATACTTTTCCTGCATGAAGATGAATTCGTTTTTTCTGTCCCAGAACTCCGCTCAGAATGGTTTTAAAATCTTCATTTTCATCTTTTATATAGACTTCATTTTTAGATTTTGCCATGACTTGAGGCATTTTCAGGGCATCAGTAGGATCATATTCATAAGAAATCGATAGCGGAACAATTTTAAGTGAATTAAAAAAGTCAATTAAAGAATGATTTTCGGATGCCATCGCCAACATTTTCAGAACGCCCTGTTGGGTTGCATCATTTCCATCTTTTGTACGACCTTCGCGTTGCGCAATCCAAACAGAACGATTTTCCTTGTGCAGCAAATCATTAATATACTCCGACATAATTTTTGAACTATTCAGTTGCTCGCGAATCGACAATCCTCTCTGAACCAAAAAGTTACGGTTTAATTTTGCTAAAACGTGTAGAAAATTCTTTTGAACAAGATTATCTCCGATTGCAGAAGCAGTCATAATCAAGCCTTTATCCAACAAAACCAAGTTCAGCAATGAAGTATCCAAAACAATATCTCTGTGATTGGAAACAAATAGGTAGGCCGTATTTTTATCTAAATTTTCAAATCCTGAAGTTGTTAATCCTTCAGAACTCTGCTTCAGAATCTGGCGAATCGTCTGAGAAATACACTGATGCTGAAAATCACTTATAGAATGGATGCTTTTAAACTTGTCAAGCCAAAAATCTTCGTCAGAATCAGGAAAAGTAAACTGCATGAGTGCCTTCATCATCGGATGCCTTGCTATATTTTGCAAAGCCTCATTCACTTCATGATCATAGAAAGACCTGATCTCATCAAATTTCGACATAATTTTATTTAAAAATTTCGATTTGCAAAAGAACAAAAATTTTGCCGAGTAAATGAATGAAACAAAATTATAATTATGTTTTGAATAAAAATTAACATTTACATGAGAAAATGCAGACTATCAGCCTTTTAAAAAAAATTAATTCTGAAATTTAAAAATAAAAATCATTTTAAAATGCTAATTTAATGTAACAAATAATAATCAATTTTATTTTTCATTTATAAATACATACCTTTATCCAAGGAAATTTAAATTTTTCACAACATTTCCTTCAATTCTCTAAAATGAGACTATTTTTATATGAAAAGTAAAATCACAGGCGTAGGCAACTATATACCATCAGAAACCATCACCAATCTATTTTTTGACAGGCATATTTTCATGAATGAAGAAGGTGAGAATTTAAAAGAAGACAATTCTGTAATCACCAATAAACTAAAGAAAATTACAGGCATTGAAGAACGAAGATATGCAAGTAATGATCAGACAGCTTCTGATCTAGGATTTATTGCTGCAAAAGCGGCTATTGAAAACTCCGGGATTGATCCGGAAACTTTAGATTACATTATTTTCGCACATAATTTTGGAGACGTAAAATTCGGAACTATACAGTCTGATGCCGTTCCCAGTCTTGCTTCAAGAGTAAAACATCTGCTACAGATAGAAAATAATTTTTGTGTAGCCTACGATTTGTTATTTGGCTGTCCTGGCTGGATAGAAGGAGTTATCCAGGCAAATGCATTTATTAAATCAGGAATAGCAAAAAAATGTTTGGTTATCGGCGCCGAAACGCTTTCGCGCGTAGTCGATATTCACGACCGCGACAGTATGATTTATGCAGATGGAGCCGGAGCAGTTGTTTTGGAAGCCAATTCTGATGATGATTCAGGGATAAAATCTCATTTATCTGCTTCTTATACTTTAAAGGAAAAAGATTTTCTAAATTTCGCCAAATCTTATAATAACGACAGCTGTCAGGATACAAAATATATTAAAATGGATGGTCGCAAAATTTACGAATTTGCGCTGATCAAAGTTCCGGAAGCGATGAAACAATGTTTTGATCAAAGTGGCTATTCTATCGATCAGCTGGATAAAATTATTATTCATCAGGCAAACGAAAAAATGGATGAAGCAATTGTTCAAAGATTCTATCAATTGTACGGCGTTCCGACTCCTTCAGACATCATGCCGATGGTGATCAGCAAACTTGGAAACAGCAGTGTCGCAACGATTCCTACTCTTTTGACAATGATTTTAAATAACGAATTGCCCAATCATCAAATTAAAAAAAATGATATTGTTTTGTTTGCATCTGTTGGTGCAGGAATGAACATCAACGCATTTGTGTATAAGTTTTAGAATTAATTTTCATAAATTATAAAAGAGAAACAACCAGATTGTTTCTCTTTTTTTATTGTTTCGTATTTTTACTTTTCAAACTTTACAGTGGATTTTTGCGCAATCGATTACAAAAATTAAAAAATAGACAGACAGTGCAGGATAATTAATATTATCAATTAATTTAGATTGCAATAAATAAGAAATCACAGTATTTCAAAACAAAATACCTGAAATTATGAATAAGATTGTACTAACCTTTGTAGCATTCCTACTTTCAATGTCGTTATCGGCCCAGTACAAACCGTGGACTTCCGCAAAGC
Organism: Chryseobacterium formosense; assembly: GCF_900116415.1. Taxonomy (GTDB): domain Bacteria; phylum Bacteroidota; class Bacteroidia; order Flavobacteriales; family Weeksellaceae; genus Chryseobacterium; species Chryseobacterium formosense. The sequence goes on from NZ_FPAP01000003.1 coordinate 321,560, forward strand.
AGCCTTTAAAAGAAATCAAAGCATTAAAAAAGCAAATCAAAAAGCCTGAATTCAGAAAAGTTGATTACCTGATTACCGATTTCGGAGCTGTAGGTGACGGAAAAACAAAAAATACGGAAGCTTTCAAAAAAGCAATTGAAAAATGCAGTGCTGAAGGTGGCGGAAGAGTTGTCGTTCCCAACGGAGTTTTCCTGACTGGAGCAATTTATTTAAAATCTAATGTCAATCTTCATTTAAGTGATGGTTCAACGATTTTGTTCAGTCAGGACAGCAAAGACTACCCTATTGTTTTAACACGTTGGGAAGGAATGGAATGTATGAATTATTCCTCTTTAATTTATGCATATGAAGAAGAAAATATCGCCATTACTGGAAAAGGAACTTTGGATGGAAATTCAGATTTAGACAACTGGTGGTTTTGGTGTGGCGCTACAAAATATGGTTACAACACCTCTCGTCCGGGAAGACAAAACCCTGCAAGAGCCAAACTTCACGAATATATGGCGAACAGAACGCCTGCCAGAGAAAGAATTTTTGGCGACGGATGGTATTTAAGACCGAATTTCGTTCAGCCTTACAAGTCTAAAAACTTTTATATGGCGGATGTTTTGGTAAAAAATTCTCCGATGTGGAATCTGAATCCTGTTTTGTGTGAAAACGTTTTGATTGAAAGAGTAAAAGTTATCAGCCACGGACCCAACAACGACGGATTCGACCCTGAGGCGTGTAAAAATGTATGGATTAAAGATTCATATTTTGACACAGGAGACGACTGTATCGCCATCAAATCCGGAAGAGACGAAGACGGTAGAGATATCGGAAAACCAGCCGAAAACCATATCATCGAAAACTGCGAAATGAAAGACGGTCACGGCGGTGTTGTGATTGGAAGTGAAATTGCGGGCGGTGCTAAAAACATTTACGCCATCGGAAACGTGATGGACAGTAAGAATCTTGACCGAGCGTTGAGAATTAAAACCAGTTCAAGCCGTGGCGGAACGATAGAAAATGTATTTTTTTACAACACAAAAGTGGGTGCTTACAAAGAAGCTGCTGTGCGTTTCAATATGCATTATGAAAAGCCGGGAAATCACATTCCGACCATCAGAAATATTTGGGTTGAAAATTTAACCGTTGACAAAGGCGGTAAATACGCCGTATTTTCTGATGCTTATGAATCTTCGCCAGTGACAGATTTTACAATGATTAATGCTAAAATGGTTGGCGTTCAGATTCCTTACAAAGTGGATTACTTGAAAAATGTGACTTTAAAAAATGTAACCGTTAACGGACAGCCATTAACCGAGTTAAAACCATAAAATGCGAAAAAAAACCATTTTCGCCGGACTTCTGGTTTTATCGGCATTCTCACTCTCCTATTCCCAGTCGAAACACTGGCAGAATAATGAGCGTGAGTTGCATTACAAGGAAGACAAAGGCGACTTTTTATTGGTCAACGGAAAGTACAGATTCAACCGGGCTTTGTATGGTGACAACCGTGCATCGAGAGTTGAAGCCGGAGATTTGCCGGAATTCGCATTGTATCTTCCGGGAATGGGTGGCAATCTTCAGTTTGTCATTCAGAAAGGAAATTCGATTAAGAAATTAATTCAGGCTGATAAAATTGAAACACGTTACCGACCGGGTTCGATGTTGTATGAAATCAAAGACCCAATTCTTGGAACCGGAACTTTAAAACTGACCGTTTTGGCACAGGCCAAAGAAGAAGGTTTGGTTTTAAAAATGGAAACTGTAAATATAGATTCTTCAACAAAAATCTATGCGGTTTACGGCGGTGCGAGCGGAACGACTTTTAGCAGAAACGGCGACATCGGCGCAGACCCGGAATCGGGATTTTATCTGTTGCCTGAATATTGTTTTAACAATCAGTTTCAATTAAATAAAAATCAGTTTCAGCTCAATTATTTAAATAAGAAAAAAGAAACTCAAACCGTCTACGGAAGTTTTTCTAATGTCAATTCATTACGGCAAACTGATGCTGAGACTTTGGAAAAACTAACTGAGTTTACTCAAAATAAAACAGACAAATCTCCTATTGTTTACGCTTCGTATTCTTCACAAAAGCAACCGGTTTATATTCAGGTTGCCAAAGGAAAATCAGATAAAACTTTTTCAGATAAAGATTTGAAAAACATCTTTGACGAAGCGGAAAAATCCCGTTTAGCATTAACGAACAGAATTCAACTAAAAACTCCGGATGCAGATTTAAATAATTTCGGAGCCAATTTAGCCATTGCTGCTGATGGAATTTGGGAAAGTCCGACCTTCCTTCACGGCGCCGTTGCCTGGAGAATGCGTTTGAATGCGTGGCGTGGCGCTTACACAGCCGATGCATTGAACTGGCACGACCGAGCGAAAGAACATTTTGAAAGTTATGCCAATTCGCAGGTTCTGAAACCCGATTCTGCACCTGTCGAAATGGATACGATGCGTCATCTTGCGCGACACGAGGAAAAAATGGGAACTTCTGTTTTTTCCAGCGGATACATTTCCAGAAATCCGAATGATAACACAAAACCGCATCATTACGATATGAATCTGGTATTTTTTGACCAGATGTTTTCGCACTTCAATTACACCGGCGACAAAGAATTCCTAAAAAAAATGTGGCCGACAATGGTTCGCCATATGGATTGGGAAAAACGGAATTTCAAACGTGGTGATTTGTATGATGCTTACGCTGCAATTTGGGCAAGTGATGCACTTCAATATTCTGGTGGAAAAGTGACGCACACGTCGGCTTATAATTACAGAGCTAACCGTGAAATGTCAAAACTGGCGAAAATCATTGGCGAAAATCCTCAACCTTACGAACAGGAAGCTGATGCGATTTTAAAAGCAATGAAAAACCAGCTTTGGATAAAAGAAAAAGGTTATTTTGCTGAATACAAAGATGCTTTAGGCAATCAAATCGTTCACGACAAACCTGGAATTTGGTCAATTTATCACGTTTCCGATGCGTTTATTCTGAATGAATTTGAGGATTATCAGAATTTGCAATACATCAACAATCACACGCCGAAAATCCCGATTACGGTAAAAGGTGCAGATAATAAAGACTATTTCACTTTAGCAACTACAAACTGGCAACCTTACGACTGGTCGATTAACAATGTGGCTTTGGCGGAAAATTTACAGACCGCTTTGGCGTATTGGCAAGCAGGAAGAACTGAAGATGCCTATCAACTTTGGAAAGGAAATTTGGTTGAGTCGATGTATTACGGCATCAGTCCGGGGAATTTCGAACAGCTTTCTCATTACGATGCGTTCCGTGGAGAATTGTACCGTGATTTTGCCGACCCGATTGGTGTGGCATCAAGAACTTTGACGGAAGGACTTTTCGGGGTTTATCCGAATTTATTGGAGAATAAAATCAGCATCAAACCGGGCTTCCCGAAAGACTGGAATTCTGCCGAACTGAAACTTCCGGATTGGGAATATCAGTTTACCAGAACTTCGAAGAAAACCGAATATATATTTAAATCAAAATATCAAAATCCGGTGACTTTGGAAATGCAGATTCCTGTGAATTATTCCAACATCAAATCGGTGAAAGTGAACGGTAAAAAAGTGGATTGGAACATTAAACCCAATTCGATTTCACAACCATTTATTCAGCTTGAAACGCCGAAAGGAAAAGATTTTAAAATTGAAATCAACTATTCCGGAGAAGAATTGAAAAATGAGCAAACCGATTACGTTAATTATATTTCTGAAAATCTTCAGTTAAATTTTGATTCAAAAAAGAAAATTAAAGATGTTCTTGACCCACAACAATTGATTAAAACCCGAAACGGAAATCAGTTTAACTTAACTCAGGAAGAAAGAAAAGGAACTTTCTTCGTTCAGGTGGAGCAAAATGGAACATCTTGGTGGCAACCTGTGAACGTCGATATTCGTTTTCCTTTGGAGACAAAATGGGTGAATAAAAAATTGCAGATTCAGTCGAAATCATCCAATCCAATTAGTGGAAAACTGACGGTTAATGGTTTAAACAAAACTTTTCCAATTCAAAAAAATCAAAATGCGAACATTGAAATTCCGGCGAATATTTTAAGCAAAGGAACCAATTCAATCACTCTTGATTACAACGGAATTAAACAGAATATTGAAATAACAGACTGGAACATTGAGAATCAGGGTCAGTTTAACAATATATCATTGGCTTCAAAATACAATGAAAAAGTGACTGAGATTTTTAATCAAAAATACCTTTCACCGAGACTGGAAGTCCCGACTTTACAGCTTCCGTGGCAGGGAATCGGAAACTGGTGTTATCCTTTAATCACAGCTCAAATCGATGACAGCGGATTGATGAGCAAAAGAAAAAATGGCAAAGTTGATTTCCTTGGAATTCCATTTTTAATTGATAAAACGGATAAAAACATTGCGTTTGTCAGTCAGTGGGACAATTATTCAGATGCTCTTGAAATTCCGATTTCAGGAAAAGGAAAAAAAATCTATTTTCTGATGGCAGGTTCTACTAATCCGATGCAGTCACAGATTGTGAATGGAAAAATTACCGTTCAGTATGTTGATGATTCGACAACCGAATTGGAGCTGAAAAATCCGACGAACTGGTGGCCGATTGAGCAGGATTTGTTTGATGATAATTTCGCGTTTGAAATTCCGGATGATAAAATTCCGTATCGCGTGAAACTGAAGACTGGAGAATTGTACAAGGGTGGAACTTTGAGCAAATATTCAAGTATTAAAGGATTTACAGACCGTCAGGTAGATGGTGGTTCTGCAACAATTCTGGATTTGCCAATTGATGCGAGTAAGGAATTAAAATCAATAAAACTAACGGCCGTGAGCAATGATGTGGTGATTGGAATGATGAGTGCGACGGTTTTGAAATAAATTTAAAATCAATAGGGACGGGCTTTAGCCCGTTCTGAAAAAATAATTATTCATTGGCTTTAGCCAAAACTTAGTTTAGATTTTGGCTAAAGCCAATGATTATTAACCATTAATAAAATGGGCTAAAGCCCATTCCTATTGATAAATATTCGAAAATAACAATCAAAATGAATGATGTTCTATTTTGATACGTGAGATATTGCAGCCCGACTTGAACGGAAATCCTTTTGCGAGGAGGAACGACGAACAAAAGATTGGGAGTGGAAGGCGGAAATGTCTGCCATAAAAAAAATAAATTAACATTCGAGGTAGTCAATAGCTGCCCAAAATATAACATTGAACAAATTTATTTACTGAAATAAAAGAAAAATGAAAAAAATTACAATATATCTAGGGATTTTCCTGATGGGATTTTCTTCCCTGAATGCCCAGAAAATCGACCGAAAGAAAGTCGTTCAGCGACATAATGTGGTCAACACAAAAGCCGATACCCTTTCAACTTTGACTGTTGGAAACGGAAAATTTGCCTATACGGTTGACATCACCGGAATGCAGTCGTTTCCTGAATATTACAAAAACGGAGTTTCTCTCGGAACCCAGTCTGAATGGGGCTGGAACAGTTTTCCGAATAAAGAAAATTACAAGTTTGAGGAAACTTTAAAGCCTTATGATTTCAATAATGACGGTCGAAAAGCTTTGTACTCTGTACAAATCAAAGAACCGGAAAGGAATAAAGGTGCTGTGGAATATTTCCGTGTGAACCAACACCGTTTGCAGTTGGGAAATATCGGGATTGAGCTGACGAAAAAAGATGGTCAGAAAGCAAAAATTTCAGATTTGACCAACATTAATCAGAAAATTGATTTGTGGACGGGAATTATTACCAGCGAATTTTCTTTGGAAGGAACTCCGGTAAAAGTCTGGACGGCTTCTTTCCAAAATTCAGATAAAATCGGGGTTAAAATTGAATCTGATTTGGTGGCGAATGGCAAGCTTAAAGTTTTTGCCAAATACCCGCATCCATCGGGACAGTTTTTGGATGATGCCGCATTTTATGGAAGAGAAAACGAACATACAACGAAAATTGTTTCTTCTCAGTCGACGCAGGGTTTGATTCAGCATAAATTACAAAGCACGGATTATTATACTCAATTCAATTTTACGGAAGGAAAACTTCGTGAGGCAGGAAAACATTATTTTGTTTACGAGCCTTCTTCGAAAAATAAAACCGTTGAGTTAAGTGTAGAGTTTTCGGCTAAAAGTCCGAAATCTAACAGAACTTTATTCGGTGATGCTGAAAAAGAAAGTACTACTGGCTGGAAAAACTTCTGGGAAAGCGGTGCTGCTGTTGATTTTGAAGGAAGTACAGACCCAAGAGCCAATGAATTGGAGCGCAGAGTTGTATTGTCAGAATACTTAACGAAAGTTCAGTGTGGTGGGAACAATCCGCCACAGGAAACTGGTTTGACGTTCAACAGTTGGTACGGAAAACCGCACACCGAAATGCATTGGTGGCACGGTGTTCACTTTGCTTTGTGGGGAAGACCGGAGATTTTAGAAAAACAACTCGATTATTATTTCAGGTCATTTGATAAAGCTAAAAAATTAGCAGAAAGACAGGGTTACAAAGGCGTTCGTTGGATTAAAATGTCGGATAATGAAGGTAACGAAAGTCCATCTTCTGTTGCTGCATTTTTGATTTGGGAGCAACCGCACATCATTTATATGACCGAACTTTTGTACCGCAACAGCAAGGATAAAAAAGTTCTTGAAAAATATAAAGATTTGATTTTTGCAACGGCTGATTTTATGGCTGATTTTGCAACTTATGATAAAGAAAAAAACCGTTACAACTTAGGGAAAGGAGTCATTCCTGCACAGGAAGTTTTCCCTGCAAAAGATACGTACAACCCAACTTACGAAGTGGCATATTGGGATTGGTCGTTGAGAATCGCTCAGGAATGGAAAGAAAGATTGGGACAGCCTAGAGATAAAAAATGGGATGATGTCATCAATAAATTAGCTCCGCTTCCGGTTCAGGATGGGGTTTATTTATCGACAGAATCTGCAAAGGATTCATTCACATTTCCAAAATGGATGACCGACCACCCTGCCGTTTTAGGTGCATTGGGAATGGTTCCTGAATCTCCGAAACTGGATAAAAAAATAATGAAAAACACGCTGGATATCGTTTGGGAAAGATGGAACTGGGAACATACCTGGGGTTGGGATTTCCCGATGACAGCAATGAATGCAGCAAGATTGGGACTTCCAAATAAAGCGTTGGATGCTTTGTTTATGGATATTCAAACCAATACGTACCTGAAAAACGGACATAATTTCCAGGACAAACGTCTTAGAATTTATCTTCCCGGAAACGGCGGTGTTTTAACAACCGTTGCAATGATGCTCGAAGGTTGGGACAGTTCAACTGGACAATATCCAGGTTTCCCGAAAGACGGAAGCTGGAAAATAAAAGCGGAAGGTTTTAAAAAGATGCCTTAAAAAATTTCACATTCATATTAATTGAAGTCTGTCCTGAAAAAGGCAGGCTTTTTTAATTCAATATTCAAAGCTTTTAGTAAATACTTTTTTGGTTCAAAAGTCTTATATTTCAATCTACATCAAGAAATTGGTGATTTATTTGATTTAAACATAATTTAAATAAAAATAAAAACACACTGAAAATCAAATATTTAAAAATAATTAAATATTTAAACATGACGATTATCAGTTATTGTAATTTTTTGTAACTTGTCTTCTGTCACAAAATCATTTTTTGAAATTAAATTTTGTTAAACTAAAATAATTTCATTACGACAAGTCATGGCTGAAACATTCGAAATAAACATCAACGAAAACTCCAGAGTTCCAAAATATAAGCAGATCGTCGATTCTATTCTGAACGGAATTGATGGTGGCGAAATCAAGATCGGAGAGAAAATCCCTTCGATCAACGAACTTAGCGAATCATGTTTTCTTTCGAGAGATACTGTTGAAAAAGCTTATAAAGAGCTTAGAAAAAGGCAGATCATCGAGTCGGTAAAAGGTAAAGGATACTATATTTCACGCATCAATAAGAACGACAGCATTAACATTTTCTTCCTCATTAATAAACCAAGCACTTACAAAATGATGATCTACAATTATTTTGTGAACGCTATCGGTAGCAAAGGAAATGTAGAAATGTACATTTACCATTGTGATGAGACCCTTTTCATCAATTCACTCAAAAAAAATCTTGGAGGTTTTGATTATTATGTGATTATGCCGCATTTCCGTGACGAGCAATCTAAACATACAAGTTCCACCAAAGAAGTTATTGATATTATTGAGAAGATTCCGAAGAATAAATTATTAATGCTTGATAACACGAAACCTGATATTTCGGGAGAATATGGTTCTATTTTTCAGGATTTTGAGAATGATATTTACAACGCATTGAAAGAAGGTTTAGATAAAATTCAGAAGTACGAGAAGATCATTTTGGTATATCCTGACAAAGATATTCACCCCTATCCTTTCCGAATTGCACGAGGTTTTGAGAATTTCTGTAGAGACTATAAGCTTGATTATGAGATTCTTGATGAAATTTATCCCGATATGGAATTACAGGATAGAGATATTTTCATCACCATTCGTGAACGCGACCTTGTAAATTTAGTGAAACAGATCAGACAGAAAAACCTGAAATTGGGCGAAGACATTGGAATAATTTCTTATAATGAAACTCCACTGAAAGAATTACTTGGCATTACAGTTATCACTACAGATTTCAAAGCGATGGGCGAATCCGCTGCTTATATGATTCTTAAAAATAAAAAAGAATCTGTGAATAATGTATTTAAATTTATTCAAAGAGATTCATTATAAACCAAGATTTATTAATATTTAAAACAAATTCATGCAATCGATTACACTAAATCGGTTCATTAAAAAAAATATATTTAATTATGATCAAAAAAATAATTTTTGCATTTAGTTTTTTAATGGTAATTTCTATTTCTGCTCAAAAGAAAGATGATACACAAGCTGTCACCGAAGCAGCAGAAAAGCTGAGATTAGCTATGGTGAATGGTGAAAAAACAGAATTGGAATCTTTGATTTTACCGGAACTGACTTACGGACATTCTGGCGGACATGTTGATGATGCGAAAGAATTTGTTGAAAAACTCGTCAGCAAGAAATCTGATTTTGTTACGATTGATATTACGAATCAAAAGGTTCAGATTGTAGGAAACACTGCGATTGTTCGTCATCATTTTTATGCAACGACTGCTGATTTGGGAAAGGAGCCGGGTGATGTGACTTTGGATATTTTATTGGTCTGGACAAAGGTGAAAAACGACTGGAAATTACTGGCGAGACAGGCGGTGAAAGTGGAGAAGAAAAAGTAATTTAACTCTATAAAAATGATTCGTAAAGTAAACTTTATGAATCGTTTACTTTAAAATATTAATCTTTATTGAATATGAAAAAACAATTACTGCTTTTCATAACTTTAATTTTAATTACCAACTGTATAAGCAAAAAAATGATTTCGCCAAAAGAAGATGAAAGACAATATGATGGGAAATTATATTTTGCGACCTATAATGAAGCTAAATATCCTAGAGATACAATCAATAATGGTCCAAATGATTCGCTTTCATTATTCAGAAACAAATGGTATTCAAAACATTTGAATTCACTAAAAGAAATATCTCTTTTCGATAAAAAAGATGAAAATCTAAAAATTGTTAGATATACAAATTTAGGCACTTGGTCAAATCCATTTGTTTATAAAATGGAAAATCAAACTGGTCAGATAATTTTGACTTATAAACAAACTGATGGCTTAGGAGGATATCAAACGGGAAAAATAATAAAGGAACACACAAAGAAAGTTAATTTAGAGAAATGGAATAACTTTATTTCGAAAGCAAATGATATTAATTTTTGGAACATGGATACACATGACCCCAATATTGTTTTAGATGGTGAAGAATGGATTTTGGAAATTTTGATTGATGGAAAATATCATTTAGTTACCAGAAATAACCCTGAAAATAATGATGATTCAGAATTTGCAGAACTATGTAATCTATTGATTAACTAATTAATATAAAAAATAGACCGTCTCTTTTGGAACAGTCTATTTTTTATTAATTTCTCAGAATATTTTACATCAAAACAGTTCACTATTCGGTTTCTACTTCACCCTAAAATTCTGCAACTGTTCCGGTTTATCACAGCAAACCTGCTCCATAACCTGTCTGAACTGCATTTTCAGCATTTCAATAACGTGATCCCCACCTTTTTCGCCTAAAGCTCCGACGGCGTACATAAAAGTTCTTCCCATAAAGGTAAATTCAGCACCACAACTCAAAGCTCGGGCAACATCCGGACCGGTTCTTACCCCGCTGTCCATCATGATTTTAATTTGACCTTTATATTTTTCGCTGATATCTTTCACCACAGCAATCGTGGATTCTCCGGCGTCTAACTGTCTTCCGCCGTGGTTGGAAATAATCATTCCGTCGAACCCTAAACGTACTGCTTCTGCAGCGTCTTCGTCTGAAGCAACTCCTTTAATGACCAATTTCCCTTTCCATTTGTCACGAATCGCTTTAATTCTGTCTGAATTTAATCTTCCTGAAAAAGTAGAGTTCATGAACTGTCCCAATTGCTTCACATTCATATTTTTATCCATGTATTTTTCCATGGTTTTAAAACTTGGAACACCGTGTTTTAACATTTCTAAACACCACTGCGGTTTTACCAACGCCTGAGAAACATTTCTAAGATTCAGTTGAGGCGGCATTGCCAAACCATTTCGGATTTCTTTAGCTCTGTACCCAAAAGTCGGAACATCAGATAACACACACAGCACATCATAACCCGAAGCCTCACAACGGTCGAGAATATCGTCTCTTAACCATTCTTCTCTCGGATGATAAAGTTGAAACCATGCGTTACCTTCCGTCAGTTCAGCAATTCTTTCGATACTGCTTGTCGTTACGGTACTTAAAATGAAAGGAAGATTATGTTTAAAAGCAGCTTTTGCTAAAATTTCAGGAGCATTCGGCCACATTAATCCCTGTAAACCTACCGGAGAAATTCCGAAAGGTGCAGAATAGGTTTTTCCGAATAATTCGGTTTCCATATTGGCTTCTGCGTAGTTGTTGTTCAGATATTGCGGACGAAGCAAAACCTCTCTTAGTTCACTTGTATTTCGGTCGCGGTTGATGTTTTCATTACAGCCTCCGTCTAGATATTCAAAGGCAAAACGGGGCATTCTTTTTTGAGCTTTTTCAATTAAAAGTTCAAGCGATGCATATTTGGTATCAAATGGAAATGCCATAGTTTGTTTGATGTTTGATGTTGGTTGATGGATGTTTGATAATAGACGATACAAAATTAATTAATATGTATATTTTCATTTAACTTCCAGCATCTGACTTCCAGCTTCCAACAAAATTTATAAATTAAAAATTAACGGTTGAAGCACTTTCATCTGATAATGCTGCTGTAAAAAAGTTTCGTCTATTTTTTTGTTGGAAATTACCATGGAAGCTCCCAAAGCAGAACCCAATGGAGAATGCGTAGACATTACATTGTAGTGGTGGAAATGATGCGACATCAGTTTCATAAACACATCATTATCTGTAAATCCGCCGTCGATGTAAATGTTTTGAATTTCAGAATTTCCGATGGCATTTTTGATGGTGTGAATCTGTAAATCCATCAACTCAATCATTAACTGATGATATGCTTCTTCAAAGGTTGAAAAAGAGTTCAAATCTGTTGCGCTTATCATTTTTCTCTTTAAAATAATGCCTTCAAAACGGAAATAAACTGCTTTATGCTTCATCAAACGCAGATACAAGTCCTGATCAAATTTTACTTCTCTGTGATAACCATATTCTTTTCCGTAATGAGCACACAGTTTTTCAACCTGAATTTTATATTCATTCCCCATGAAAAAACGGGATGCTTTTACACGTTTCCCATCAATTCTCATATAGTTCAGGCAATTGTTTTCGATGTCTTCATCGGTTAAACTTTCATCATTAAAAGGATTCAGAGAAATACTCCACGTTCCGGTTGAAAGCAGTAAAAATGGCTCTTTTTTACTTAAAATATAAGGTAAAAGCGCTGAAGAACTGTCGTGAATTCCAACACCGATTTTCATTTTTTGATTTCTGTACGAAGTATTGATACTTGCAGAAGTAGGAACAATCGGAGGTAACATATGATCGATTTCCTCTTCATAAACCCAGTCGTGATAATCTGCTTTATCATAATCCCACAAATTGGTGTGGCAGCCTATCGAAGTGAATTCCGACACACAAATTCCGGTAAACAGATATGATAAATACTGAGGCAAATGAAGACTGTAGCGAATCTTTTTAAATACTTCTGGATGTTTATATTTTAACCAAAACAGCTGCAATCCTGAGTTGAGCATTCCTGCTTGTGGAGAAGCTGTTTCACGGGCAATTTTCAGTTTGCTGCCGTGTTTTTCGTAGAATAAATCCAGGATCTCCTCTTCGATTGGTTTTGTGTAATTGTACAATGGTGTGAGAACATTTCCTTTCTGATCCAGATGTACAAAACTTGCTCCGTACGTAGAGAAATTAATAGCCTTAACTTCAAAATTTTCATCATCAAGAATGGCATTAAAATTATCTTTGATCCAGTTTTGCAAAGCAACTAAATCTTCCGTTGGATAACCGTCTTCATCGGTCGTAAGTGGTAATTCTGTATATTCACGAACAACTTCTTTGTAATTTTTATCAAATAGAAAGAATTTTTTATTGGTTTTCCCAATATCAAATACAATGGTTACCTTTTTTTTCTTGGACATTCCTGTGATGAATTATTTATTTAAACATAAATAGCGCAGATGTTTTGACTAATGGCGCTAACTTGTTTACTTTAATTAAAAAAACAAAATCATTAAGGAGTGTTCAGATATTAAGAAAAACTTAATAATCTAAACACTTTCCCCTTAACGAAACTATATAAGGATACATATAATAAAAACTTTCGATTGCACCTGAAAGTTAGAATTATCAAATTAAAACAGGGTTTATAATCCTGTTGCTTTTACATTTAAACCTCTTTCGGAGATTAAATTTTCTCTTACTTTAAGGTTTCTGTATGCTGCGATCGGGTCTAATGCTGCACCGGTTTGTAATCTTGCTGCTTTTAATAACGGACGAACGTCTGTTCTGTATGCATTCTGCAAAATTTCCTGAGCACGAACCACATCGTTATTCAATTGAGCATCTTTCAATGATTTCTGATCTACTAAAAGAGCCTGTGCATAAGCAATTAAAATCGCTTCTAAAGACTGAATCAAATCTTCCAGCGGATCTTTGATGTTGTGACTTGCATCGATCATCCAAGCCGGATATGGGTTATTCGGATTGTTCTCGATTCCGTAAACCAATTCGTTGAAAATCAGGAACAGCGCGTAAGGTTTGATAGAACCTACTGTTAAATCATCATCTCCATATTTACTATCGTTGAAATGGAAACCTCCTAATTTCCCTTTATACATCAAGGTTGCAACGATTTGCTCAATGTTTGAGTTTGGCAAATGATGTCCTAAATCTACCAAAGTATAGGCTCTTTCACCACAAGCATTTGCCAACATGAAAGATGTTCCCCAATCCTGGATTGTTGTTGAATAGAAATTTGGTTCGTAAGGTTTGTATTCGATGAATAATTTCCAGTCTTCCGGTAAATCCGAATAAATTTCTTTTAAACTCTGTTCAGTTTTTGACAAAGCCGTCTGGAAATTCAACTGTCCCGGAAAACTTGCTCCATCCGCCAACCAAACAGTTAAGCTTTTTGAATCTAATTCTTTTCCGATTCTGATTACTTCTTTATTGTGTTCAACTGCATACGCTCTTGCTTCTTCATTCGCTGCATTCAAAGAACCGAATTTGTACGATTGTTTTGCATTAGGCTGGTCTTGGAACGTGTTTGAATTCATCGCATCGAAAATCAATCCGTGAGAAGCTGCTTTTTCTTTAATCGCCGCTACATCATTTGGAATATCCCATGGAATATGCAATGAAATTGCTCCTGCAGAATGTGTCAAAGCATGAATTAGCCCTACATCATCTAATTTTTGTTCTAAAGAAGAAGGTTCGCCACCGTAAGAAAATCTTCCGAAACGGGTTCCACCTGCTCCTAAAGCCCAACTTGGAATGGCTACCTGAAAGTCAGCAATTTTGTTGACAATCTCAGAAACATTAGCTCCCGATTTTGTTAGTTTATCTGATAAATATGCGAAGTCTGAATTGAAATTTCCTACTTCGATTTTATTGTTTTGTTGAATAATATCTTTTCCTATAATCATACTTTATTTTTACATTTTTAGATTAAATTAATATGTTTAAAATATTGAATTTAAACCATTAAGATTATTTAAGTTGTTAAGTTTTTTTAAGAAAAAATCAAATAGATTTTTTAAGCATATCTTTTAAAGCGAAGCTAAACTTAACCATTCTAAACTTCTTAATAAAACTTAATGGTTAAAATATTTTAATTCATCAATTTAAAATAATTTGCTTTAAAAATTTATCTTGGGAATGCATTTGCCATTCCGCCATCTACATTGATGATATTTCCTTTACATAGGGCTTCACCCTATGCTGTATTATGTCGCCACTTCGTGGCTTGGAGAGAAACAATTGATTAAACTTACACAAATGCAGTTTAACCAATTACTTATTCTATAGTTTTATCTTGGGAACGCATTTGCCATTCCGCCATCTACATTGATGATATTTCCAGTACTTTTATCTAAAATTGCCACACAAGCAAAAACTCCGTTTGCGATATCTTCAGGTAGAATAATTTCGTTCAGAAGATTTCTTTTTGCGTAGAAAGCAGGCAATTCTTCAACGGTGATTCCGTTTGCTTTTGCGCGACCTTCTGCCCAAGAACCTTCCCAGATTTTACTTCCGACGATTACTCCGTCCGGATTAACCACATTGACTCTGATCTTATCTGCTGCCAATTCTGCCGCCAATAATCTTGTCATGTGTTGCTGAGCTGCTTTTGCAGTTCCGTACGCTACGTTATTAGGTCCTGCAACCAATCCGTTTTTACTTGCAATATTCACGATGTCACCACCTAAGTTCTGCTTTTTGAAAATTTCAGTTCCTGATTTAGCCATCATAAACTGACCTTTAACTAAAACATTTTCAAGCAATTCCCAGTCTTTTGTAGTAGTATCTTCCAAAGATTTAGAAATCGCCAAACCAGCTGAATGAACGATGATATCTACTCCACCGAAAGCCAAAACAGCTTCTTTGTAAGCATCTGCAATACCTTCTTCGCTTGTAACGTCACACTGAACAGCGATTGCCTGATCTTTGCTGTATTTTGAAGTAACAGATTCTGCAGCTTCTTTGTTTAAGTCTGTGAAAACCACAACTGCACCTTCAGCAACCATTTTATCCGCAATGGCCTGTCCGATTCCACCTCCGGCTCCGGTTACGATTGCAATTTTTCTGGATAATGGCTTTTCTTTCGGCATTCTCTGAAGTTTAGCTTCTTCCAACAACCAGTATTCGATGTCGAAAGCTTCCTGTCTTGGTAGTGATGTGTATTCTGAGATTGCTTCTGCACCACGCATTACGTTGATTGCATTTACGTAAAATTCGCTTGCAACACGCGTTGTCTGCTTATCTTTTGAGAAACTGAACATTCCCACTCCCGGATAAATGATGATTACCGGATTCGGATCACGCATAGCAGGGCTGTTTGGATGTTTGCAAGTTTCGTAATATTCTTTGTACTCGTTTCTGTACTGTTCGAAAAGTGGATTTAATTTTTCTAAAATTGCTTTAGAATCCGTTAAATCTTCATTTTTATCTAAAGTTAAAACTAAAGGCTGAATTTTCGTTCTCAAGAAGTGATCCGGACAAGAAGTTCCAAGCGGAGCCAATCTTTCCAAATCATTACTGTTGATGAACTCCAATACGACATCGCTGTCTGTGAAATGACCCACCATTCTGTTTTCAGAAGAAGCCAAACCTCTTAATAAAGGCATAATTTGAGCTGCCTTGTTTTTACGTTCGTCAGCAGGAAGTGATTCTACTTTTTGTCCGCCAAAAACCTGACCTTTTTCTTCAATTTTTTTAGCAATATATTCAGAAGCCATTTCGATAACTTCTAAACTGTTGATATAAGATTCGTAAGAAGTGTCTCCCCAAGTGAATAAACCATGACTTCCTAAAACGATTCCTCTGATTCCAGGATTGTCAGCCAAACATTTTTCTAACTGTAAACCTAAATCGAAACCTGGTCTTTGCCAAGGAACCCAACCCATTGTATCGCCCCAGATTTCTTTGGTAATTGCCTGGCTGTCTTTTGCTGCAGCTACTGCAATTAAAGCATCCGGATGAAGGTGATCGATATGTTTGAATGGAAGAAGTCCGTGAAGCGGCGTATCAATAGAAGGTGCTTTGCTGTCAAGATCGAAGATACAGTGATCGAACAAGCCTACCATTCTGTCTTCGTCTGCCAAACCTTCGTAAACATTTTTAAGATTTCTTAATCTTTCTGTATATAAACCGGCAATTCCTTTTCTTGTCAAAGTTCCGATGTCACCACCTGAACCTTTTACCCACATTACTTCAACTTCTTCATTCGTTAAAGGATCTTTTTCGATGGTTTTGCAGCTTGTGTTTCCACCCCCGTAGTTTGTAATTCTTAAGTCTGCTCCTAAAATGTTTGAGCGGTATAAAAATAAAGCAACCTGGTCATCACCGAAAGATGCTGCTTTTTCATCATCCCACAAATAGTCTACGTATTTGAATGTTTTTACTTTTTCCATTGATTTCTTTTGTTTTCTGAATTTTAACCCAAATTTAGACTGTAATATTTTCAACAGTATCCCGCACTATACTGCTGAATCTATGATTTAAAGATAAATTAACAGTGACATTTATCATGTCTAAGATTCAGCTGCACGGTATTTCATTTAGGTAAATGGTAAATTAATATTATGATTTGGTGTTTTGTAAATTTCTTAATACCCAGGAAGCTGAGTTAAGTTCGGATTATCAACCATTGGATGACCTGCAGATTGCGCTGCAAACGGAAGTAATTCTGTCTTATTCGGTACAAATCCGTAGAAAAGACCATCTCCTCCACCCTGAATCCAGTTTGGATAAGTTCCTCCGTTTTCTGCTGAACCAGTTGGTTTGGTGTAGATGATGTTTCCGATTTGTAATGTGTTTACCGCACCTGTACTAAAGCCAACTGTTCTTCTTGCATTAGCATTAAAAGTACTTGTATATGCCTGGAACATATTTACAGGGTACCACTTGTCATCAGTTGTTGAAGTCTGTCCGTTCGCTAATGCTATGCTTTTTAAAGTTGTTTGATATGCAGCATAGTTAGCCGAGTTCGTTGGAATTGCCGAAACCGTTGCAATTTGTGCAGGATCTGTAATATTGATGTAGGTTACCGCTAAGAATGGATCACCGTAAACCTGTGCATTTTTATGAAATTTATACAAACGAATCGCAGGCGTATTGGCATAAGCACCTGTTTTATCTGATAAATTTTTCATTGCCTGTCTTGTAGCATTGATTTCGCTTTCAAGTTTATTCATTCTGATTAAATCAGTACGAAGGTTAAACTCGCCCGCAAATTCCCATTTACGCTCCTGAACAAGAGCCTGCTCAAATGCAGCCTGACCACTTGGAACAGGCATTGAGCCAATTCCCGCACGATTTCTAACCTGCATCAATGCAGCAATCCCCTGTGCTGTAGGACCTCCGTTTAGATAGTTTTGGGTTTCTGCATACATTAACAATACATCTGCATATCTTATTAATGGAATATTTAGATTTCTTGCATCTGCAGCCTGTGGTTCTACACACCACGAAATTCTGAATTTACCCGGCATAATACATGAGAATGTAGTTCCCACATCTACGAATGTATCACCAGCATTTCCGTTATTTAAGAAATAAATGCTGTATGATGTACAAGAAACGTCTCTTCTGGTATCTCCGGGAGCAAAAGATAAGTAATAGGTCGGTAAGACGAACTGAAGCGCTTTACGAGATCCATAAGTTCCCCCTCTTGTTCCGGGATGTGCATATACTCCAAATGCCGAATTGGTATTTTGTCCGTACTGAGCGATCTGCCAAATAATTTCATTATTTACTGCCGATAAATTTCTTCTGCAGAAATTAAACCATAAGTTTTCGAAACCGCTTTTTCCTCCAGAAGCCTGCATTAAAGAATGTCCTCCTCCGTTGATGACCGCCGCAGCTGCATTGTCTGCAATCTGATATAATTGCTGAACTCTTGCATTATCCGGACGTCTTGACATTGTTCCGGGAGTTGAAGAGTTTAACGGCCAACGAAGAGAATATCCTGCAGCATATAAAGCAATTCTTGCAAGCAAAGCATTTACTCCAGGTTTTGTTAATCTTTCTGTAGTAGGAAAACCAGGCTGTCCTAAACTAGGCATTGCGTTTACCGATTCCTGAAGATCAGCAATGATACGGTCGTATATTTCATCACGTGAAGCACGTTTCGGATATAATGTATTTGGGTCATTCGGATCTAGTTCTAAAAGCTGTGTCCAGATTGCAGGAACATCACCATAAACTCTGATCAAATTATAATAGCAATATGCTCTGATGGCTTTTACTTCTGCCAATAAAGCATCTCGCTTTTCGCTTGCAGGCATTTGTCCTAATCTGCTGATTGCAATATTTGTTCTCTCAATGGATGCATACATTGCTGCATAAATTCCTGTAACCGTATTGGGCGTATAAGCATCATACTGATAATTACAGATATTGTATTTTGAATTGTTTGTAGAACCATCTTCGCTGGAATGAATTACTGTATCACCAGCTCCTAACTGATAGTACATTTCTGTAGGAACCAAACTTCTGTAGCAACCCTGAACAAATATATCTGCAGTAACAAGATCTGCAAATACAGATTCGGTATCGGCCGCATCATATGCAGGCTGATCTAAAAAATCATCACTGCATGAATTTATCATTTGTGTTGCCAAGATTAAAGACGGAATAATGATCAGTCTTTTTAAAAGTCTTAATTTATTATTAGCATTTTTCATGATCTAAAACATTTTTTTCTTAGAAGGTTAAATTTAAACCAAGAACATAACTTCTTGAACGTGGATAGGTAGAACTATCAAATCCAGGGGTAACTGCAACACCACTTGCTGCTGTAACTTCAGGATCATAACCTGAATATCCTGTAATTGTCGCCAGATTATTCACTGTAAAATAGATACGAGCATTACTTAGTTTCACATGCTCAAGAAAATCTCTCGCAAAGCTATATCCTAATGTTACCTGTGCAATTCTCAAATAAGAACCATCTTCTACATAATATGATGAAGGATAAGTAATGTTTTGAGAGTTGATCGCACTTAAACTCCAAACACGAGATCCTTCGTCGGGATTCAATTCTCTCAATCTTGCAAGATTATTGGTAATTAAACCTGTATTAGGATCAATTAAACGGTAGTAATTATCTCCAAATTCTGAAGGCACGTTCTGAAACATCGCATACGGACTTAAGCTGTGTTTTGTCGCATTATAAATGTCGTTTCCTACACTGAATTTCATGAATATATTAAGATCAAAACCTTTATACGAAAAACTATTACTGATACCTCCAATAAAATCAGGAGTACCATTACCAATTTTTTGCATTTTTCTTGTAAATTGATCACCTTTTTCATTGTCTGCAGCAAATTTCATATCACCAGGTTTTGGAGTTCCAGTTGCAGGTTTTACAACACCCGGTTTTAAGCTAAGAGATCCATCGGCGTTCTGAATAAAATCATCAGTTGTATAAACTCCCTGATAAACATATCCGTACATATCTCCTAATTCTTCGCCTACTGTGGCATAATAGGTAACCATACCCGTTCTGTTTCCTCCTACACTGAATGTTCTGTTCGTTTGCCCCTGTTCCAGAGACATTACTTTAGATTTGTTGAATGAAATATTGAAATCTGTTGACCATCTGAAGTTTTCAGATTTAATGTTCACAGTGTTTAAAGTAAATTCCAGACCTCTGTTTCTTAAAGAACCAATATTCTGATACTGTCTTGAATAACCTGTTGAAACCGGAAGTAAACTTTGCAATAACATTCCGCTTACATTATTATTATACCATTCTGAAGTTAATTTAACTCTGTTATTAAATAATGCGATATCAACTCCTAAATTCGTAGCTTTCAATTCTTCCCACCGAAGTAAAGGGTTACCTAAATTCGTACTTGTTACATATGCAGGATTTCCCGGCGTATTATTCATCGGATAATCGCTTAATGAAAGATTTGTTACAAATAAATTGTTTCCGATATCATTATTACCCGTAATACCATATTCAAATCTTAACTTTAAGTCATTAATGAATTTTTCAATTTTAGAATCCTGCCAGAAACTTTCCTGAGAAACACGCCATGCTGCCGCAACAGATGGAAATACTCCCCATTTATTGCTTGGTCCGAATTTAGAAGAACCATCTCTACGCACTGTTGCAGTTAATAAATAACGATCATCATACGTATAGTTTACACGACCGAAATAAGACAATAAACTGTTGCTCGAACGACCTGAAGATTTCTCCTGTACAAATGCATTAGATATATCATCAAGCCCAAAGTTTGGGAATGGGAATTTTGTTAGTCGCATACTGTTACTTTCAGATTGTGAATAAACAATTTCGTAACCCGCTAATACATTCACCCTATGTTTTTCTGCGAAAGTTTTATTGAACGTTAAAGTATTGGTAATCTGATACCTGTAAGACTCACTATTCCCAATACTACCATTGATACCTGTATTTACAGGATCTGTAAGATACGCTCTAGAATTTTCATCTGAGAATGAAGTAGATTTGCTTTGGTTCCAGTTGTACTGACCTGCAGTTCTGAAAGTGAAATTTTTCAGGAAGTCAAACTCAATCCCTGCGTTGGCAATAAAAGTTCTGGAACGGTTGTTTGAAGTTGACGCACTGGTTTCCACAAAAGGGTTTTCTGTATCAAAACCTGAATCAAGACTTGAGAAGTCCGGGAAAGTCTGGGTATTAAACAACTGATCCTGGTTGAAAAGTGTACCGCCCGTGATCGGCTGAAGTAGGATTTTTTTCATTCCGCTATAAGCTCCACCTCCATTGGTTGAATTCGAATTAAACATTGAGTTAAAATCTACTCTTACCCCTTTGTATAATTCTGAATTGATGTTTGCACGTAATGAATTTCTTGTTTCACTGGAATTTTGCAATAAACCCTCCTGCTTATTGTAGTTATAACTAATGAAAGCCTGAGTTTTTTCGTTTCCTGTAGAAATATTAACATTCTGATTCTGAGTTAACCCTGTTCCGCCCAACATTTTATCTTGCCAGTCTAAATCCGAAGCCGATGCATAACGATTGGAAATTCTGTTGAAAGCACCCGAATAGAATCCCGGAGTATCTAATGGAAGACCATTGTCGAAAACACTGCTCCATCCTGTCATTTTATTCTGAAGCTGGGCAAATTCATACTGATATTTTACATATTGCTCTGCGTTGGAAATCATATCCAGCTTTTTAGAGAGCATATCAAACATCATGAAAGAATTATAATTGATGGTTGTTCGCCCTTTTTTACCGCTTTTAGTTTTAATTACGATAATACCGTTAGATCCACGAGCTCCGTAGATTGCAATCGCAGAAGCACCTTTTAGAACGTCAATACTTTCAATATCATTTGGGTTGATTACGTTTAATGCATTATCAAGCTGGAAACCATCAACGATATATAATGGTGAAGTTCCCTGTGTGATTGATGCTCCTCCACGAATGGTAACATTTGCACTTGCTCCCGGCGCTCCACCTGAAGTAACGATATTCAAACCTGAAGCTCTACCCTGCAAAGCCTGTAAAGCGTTCATTGCCGGTGTTGCGGCCAAGTCTTTAGCTGACACGGATGCTACAGATCCTGTTAAATCAGACTTTTTAACTTTACCATAACCTATTACAACGACCTCTTCAATATCTTTTGTATCTGTTTTAGCAGTATCACTTACCGCTTTTTGCCCGAACATAAAGCCGGACGCAAGCAGAAATAGCGGCGCAATGAGTGGCTTAAAATTCGTCTGTTTAATTATCAAACACATATCTATTAATTTTTTATGTTACCAAAGTACACCGTTACAAAAGTTTTGGCATCCTGCAATATCCTGCATAAGAAAATTCATAATTTATCATAAATAATTATATAAAAACGCTTTAATAAATACAAATATTATCGATTTAATTATGAAAAATAAAATTAAATATCAATTTTTAAACATTTATTAACCAGTGTGTGTTAAATTAATATAACCAAAAACGATCACCGGAATTCATTTTTAATTAACACAAAAAAAGACACCAGAAAATTTGGTGTCTTTGAGCTTCTAACTCTTAACTATATGAATATGATAAAAAAAATAAACTATTTATCTTAAAATGTTGCAATTCTTATTATTCCAGATAAAATACCTCTTCTAAACTGATACTTCTCGGAGAATTATCTTTGTTGGTCTGCATAATGTCTTTATTATGTTCCCACCATTTTTGCATAACAGGCTGTAATGGTAAATTTTGATATTCCATCTCTTTACTGCATTTTAAAACACCAAATAAAAGATGTGTTTCTTCGTCTAAAAAAATCGAATAATCTTCCACTCCAGATTCTTTTAAAAGAACTTTAAGCTCTGGCCAGATTTCTTTGTGACGTCTTTTATATTCTTCTTCGAAACCTTCATGAAGAAACATTTTAAATGCAATTCTTCTCATCATTAATTATCTTAATGAATTCCCGTATCCTACAATTAAAATAGAAACAAACATTACAATCATCCCGACAACAATTGTAGAAATTGTTTTTTTGGAAACACCTTTCCATTCTTTGATGACAACTCCCCAAAGATTGGCAATCAAAATAATAAATGCCATATGCAGAATCCATGAACTTGGGCCGTTCCCCATTTTACTTTCCCCCATTCCGTAGAAGAAGAATTGTAAGAACCACATTGTTCCTGCTAAAGCGCAGAAAATGATATTTTTTACAACGGGAACATTTTTCTTAGAATAATCAGTATATGATTTATTTTTAAATGAAAGATAAAGACAACCAATAAGATTGGAAGCCATCCCACCCCAAAGCACAACGATATAGGTAACATTATTCTGAAATAAAAATTCTCCCTGTCCCGGATTTGCCAGTTTCCAGGCTTCGTTTGCCACAGATGCCATTGGTTTTCCTGCCTCAAGTCCGAAATTGAAACAGGCACTCAAAACACCGGAAATAATAGCAACGGTTAATCCTAAACCAAATTTATATTCAGTTTTTACTTCCACTCCATGTGGATCAATAGATTCAGTTTGAAGCTCTTTGTCTTTCATCACACCCGCTTTCCCGCTGATGATAATCCCGACAACACAAACTAAAAGTCCCAATAATACAAACTGTCCCCAACTGCTGGAAAACATGAGACCGATATTATCTTTTCCTGCTTCAGGAGAAAATTCATAATAAATAGATGGAACGAGCGAACCAATAACCATCGTCAACCCCAACATGATGCTGCTTCCAAGTGCCACTCCTAAATAACGGACACCCAAACCGTACATAAAACCGCCGATTCCCCAAAGCGCACCGAACAAAAAGGTCAATCCTAAAATTGATGAAGATTCATTCTGAATGATTTCCCAAAAATTGGGAATGGTAAGAAATGCAGCCAAAGGCGGAACAATAATCCACGAAAATACGCCGCCAACCAACCAAAAAGTTTCCCATTGCCAACCTTTTACTTTTTTATAAGGCATATAAAAACTGCCCGAAGCAAAGCCTCCGAGAAAATGGAAAATCACTCCTAATAATGCATTCATAATTTATTCTAATTGATTGATGTTGAAAATTACCAAGATGAAACCGATTGCGCATCTTGTAGTGTCATGCTAAAATTTTCGATAAAATAAGAATTTTTGCAATGTCTCAAAAAGGTTATTTAAAACACTATCTTATTGACACTTACACAGATTTCATATTAATTTTAAACCTAAAATATTTCCCAAAACATAGAGCAGTGTGCATTATTTGACCTTATCATATAAAAAAATGTTATGAGATCAAATCTCCAAAAATGAAATAAAGGTAAAAGTATTTTAACGCAATGTTCGCAAAGTTAATGTTTGAATGCTTTATTTTTTCTGTTCGCAAGGGCGCTCCGCTCAGCAAATGACAACTGAAAACATATATTAAAATTATTGTTTACAAAAAACCTTAGAAAAACGCTTAGGTTTGAGGAAATAAAAAAACCTGATGAATTAAAAAATCCATCAGGTCAAATTATTTAAAAACCATGTAATCATACTTGGTTCTTTTTACTTTTTACTTGTTTCTTTAAACCTACTTCAATTTATAAACCTCACTTCCCGCCAATAAAAAGCATCCCAATCCATAATCTTCAAAATCAGGAATTTTATCAACCGCTAAAGGTTGTCCGTCCTTAGGCTCCTTTCCGGTTCCCTGAACCCAACCTAAAAATCCGTTGGGCTGAACTGAATCTTTTACCATTGCGTTCCATGCTTTTACTAAAACCGGTAAATAAGTATCTCTGTCAATTAAATTATTGTTCACTCCATAAGCCATTCCATACACAAAAAGTGCAGTTCCTGTCGTTTCTTTTCCGCCATAATTGGTTGGATCATGAAGACTTACATTCCAGAAACCGTCTTCTCTCTGAATCGGAAGTAAGGCTGCCAACAAATCTTTATAATCCTTCAGATATTCCTGGTAATGAGGATCTGTTTTCGGAGTATCCTGCAGCGTTTTCGCTAATGCAGCCACTACCCAACCGTTTCCACGGCTCCAGTAACAATCTTCACCATTCGGTTCTTTGTAAGGCGGGACAAAACTTTTGTCTCTCCACCAGATTTTGTCCTGTTGATTATAAAGTCCGTTTCCACCGTGCTTGTATTTCGTATAAGCGTACATTTCGTAGTTTTTATCAAAATACTTCTGCTCGCCTGTGATTCTACCCAGTTTAGTAAAAATCGGCATCGACATTTGTAGCGCATCAATCCACCACCAATCATCAACCTTTGGTGTTGCAATCATACTGTCCATCGCTGATTTCACGTTTTTGATTCTTTCAGGATTTTTTCTTCCGTCGATTTCATACAAATCAATGTAGGTCTGTCCACAAGCCTGATGATCGGCATTTCTGGTGTACGTTCCACGTTGTAAATCCCAATTATGATTGTTTGCCCATGACATTGCGTAATCGTAATATTCTTTTTTCGGATCTACCGAATACAAAGCCATCAAACCTTCATAGTAAACCGCTCTCGTCCAAAGATTACTTGGCCATACTTTTTTTCCGACAATATCTTTTTTTGTATCCGGCCACTTGTTCATAAAATATTGGTTGGCTCTTCTCGAAACTTCCAAAACTTCTTTTTTGTTAGGAAGTTCAACCTTCGCAGTGGTATTTTTCTGTACTGAACAGGAGGTCATTCCTGCGATAATCAGTGCGAAAAAACCTGTTGTTAATAGCTTTTTCATAAGTATTATATATTTATTTTTCTTTATTATTTTCTTTAACGCTAAGTTATATTTAACAAGACAATGCATATTTCCGTTCGCAAAGGCGTTTGACTGCGTCGAATCTCCCGATTTCACTCAGCTAAGGTATATGCTATCATTTGCTGAACATAAACTGAAAGTTTACGAACGAAGTTCTGCCCTTGCGAACGAAAACATTTGCTGATTCTTTTTTTTAATTCCTTGCGATCTCAGCGTTTAAAATCATGTGTTACTTTAAGTATCTTCTAAGTTCACATTTCTTTAAATCTTTAATTCCTTTCGCCACCAGTTCAGCATTTACAATTGCTCCTTCTTTGTTGGTATGCGTATGATCTTTTGGGAAATAAGCATTTACTTTTTCAACGCCCATTTTCTCATATTTTTCGATAACCATTGTATTTAAATCTAAAAAATAAGCTCCGGTTTGCTGGGCGACTTCTTTTGCCCAAACTCCGTACTGATCCTTTTCTATTTTTCCTTTATCATTAAATTTATTCCTCGGAACTGGCGAAACAATAATAGGAACCGCTCCTTTTGATTTCGCTTCGTTCGCATATTTTCTCATATAATATCCGAAAGTATAAACAGTTTCATTTACCTTTCGAATCGGATTGTAAATATCTTTCGATTCTTCTCCAATACCTTTGATTGTTCCTCTTGCTCTTAACGTATCCGCTAATTCGCCACCATCATTATGACCAAACTGCATCAACACATAATCACCTTTTTTAATGGTTTTCATAATGGAATCCCAGCGACCTTCTGTTAAAAAAGTTCTGCTGCTACGACCACCTTTTGCATGATTCTGAATTTCAATTTTATTGGTATTTAAAAATAAACCCATAAAACTTCCCCATCCCCAAAGTGAATCCGCACCTTTTCCAGAACCATTTTGTACGGTAGAATCTCCTATGATGTAAAGCACCGGTTTATCCTGGAGTTTTTGAAATGATGCACCAATCAAAATGACCAAAGCAATAATTGGAATGATGAATTTTATTTTCATAATACTTTTATTTTTTGAACACGAAGCTCAACAGAGTTTTTATTTAAATATTCTTTTTTCGTTTCACAGAGCCGCTTCGCTTATAGAAGGTCAATATGAAAATCTTTGATTTTCAAAACTTATGTGTTCTTTTTAAAATTCGAATCATAAAACTTAAAAATAATTTATGTATTTAAATCTTTTGTGACTTTTGCGGTTTAAAATACAGCCTATTTTATTTCTTTCTAGTAACAATATTCGGTTTCGGCATTTCCTTAATCGATTCATCCAAGTAGTAATCTGTATGTGGCGGCTGGTTGTACCCAACATTTTGCCACACAATGCTCAATCGATATTGAGGATTGTGCATCAAAGTGTATAATCTGTGTTTTGTCGGAATTGTTGTAGAAAAAATCCTCAATTCCTGATTATCGGCTGTTCTGTAAATCAATTCCTCACGCCAATCTCCGAATAAATCGGCAACTAAAGCAGGATTTTTCTTCGTCCCGTTATTCGATTCACACTGATAATTTTTAGCATCAAAAATGACATTTGATTTCTCCTTTTTCCAATCCCATTTTGAAACAACTGTTCCGTCTAAAATTTCGCTTAAAAAATCTCCGTCCCAATAAATTCCCATATTGGCAGGCGGATTTTTATCACTTATTTTTTTTCCTTTTGCGTTGTAAACACCTTTCAATCCAGCTCCGGCTGCCCAAGATTCTGAACCTTCGTAACGAGGATCGATATTGAGAGATAAACCTCTTCCGGGCCCCTGAAACTTGCTTGCCTGACTGTAAACACTAGAAGGTAATTTCCACAAGACTTTGCCCGATTTTCCATCTCTGAAATGCGCTCCCGCATCATCAAATCTTTCCTGAATATCAAAAATTTCCAATCCCGGATTGGTTGGGTCTAAATCTCCGACGTGCAAAGCATCGCCATGACCGTAACCTGTACTGTTCAAAACTTTTCCGTCATCATCAACGGTCATTGCACCGAAAACAATTTCATCTTTTCCGTCATTATCAACATCGGCAACCGTTAAATTATGATTTCCCTGTCCACGATATTGTTTATTTTCTTCCGAACTTTCGGTATCAAAAAGCCATCGCAAACTGAGTTTTTTATCTTTAAAATTCCAAGCTGCAATCGCTGTTCTTGTATAATAGCCTCTCGACATAATCAAACTTGGCGTTTTTCCATCGAGGTAAGCAACAGCACCTAAAAATCGGTCGACGCGGTTTCCTTTCGCATCGCCCCAAGTTTCGGTCATTTCTTCGTTGTTTGGGTTTAAACTTCCTGCAAATCGTGGAACTACATAATTAACGGTGTGAATTTCAGCACCGGTTTGTCCGTCAAAAACTGTCAAATATTCCGGTCCGGAAAGAATCATTCCGTTTTCGTTGACGTAATTTTTGTTTGGGTCTCCAATGAATTTTCCCTTTCCGTCTTTGCTCCCATCAGCAGTTTTCATTACGATTTCTGCTTTTCCGTCCTGGTCTAAATCATAGACTAAAAACTGTGTATAATGTGCGCCTTCCCTGATATTTTTTCCTAAATTAATTTCCCATAAAAATGTTCCATCTAATTTATAAGCCTGAATAATCGGCGGGTCTGTTTCTCCTTTTTGACTGTTATCTTTCGACCTTCCGGTTTGGTGAAGAATAATTTCGTATTCTCCGTCCCCATCCAAGTCGGCAATCGAAGCATCGTTTGGAGTGTAACCTTGCGGCGTTTTCAATGGAATTGAAAAATAAGGTTTTTGATTTGCCGTATATTTTGCAAAATCCTGGTCAACTTCCTGATGTTGTGTATTTGATTTTACAAAATACGTATAGCTTTTCCTTTTGTCAGCGGTTTTATCTAAAAAATTCGTTTCGTTGAGCAAAGGTTTTTCATTCAGCTTTTTCGTCTGATTATTTTCTGTACGATATACATCGAAATGGGTATTCTGAGCTTCTGTTCCCAGCAATCGCCAACTTACAAAAACTCCTGAATCTGCCGGAATGGCAACAATTCCTCTTTTCAGGTATTCCATTTGTCTTTGGGCAAAGAATGTTTGCGAAAGAAATAATGCGGATGTAATAAATATGTATTTGATTTTCATAATTATACCTTTTTTCACTTTTTTCTATAAAAAAAGAAGAAGTAACGGGTCGCTCCTCCGGAGCTTGTTTTTATGGTCTTCATTTTTCTACTAACAGTAAATCCCGATGGGATTTCAAGACGTTCCACTAAGAACGGACTGTTAATAGAAAATAATCATTCAATGAATTAAAGCTCTAGAAGAGCGACCTGTTAATTGTATTTCGATTTTTTATCACTTTACCTTTTACCTAAAGCCAGATTTTAACCGTAGCCTTTCGAAATAAACTTCCTATTCTTCGATTTTTTTTGCATTGAATTTATCTCTATTGTTTTATTTTTACTTTGAATCGATGAATCTCGTTCCTCGATTTTTCGCAGCCCGACTTGAACGGAAATCCTTTTTTGCTATGACTTTAATTTCTATCTAAACCAAAATCGTCGTGCAAAAAAGATTGACTTCGTCGAACCACTTCGTTAGGTTTGGGAGTGGAAGGCGGATTAAGCTGCCCAAATAATACCAATCACTAAATTTCAATCGATTGCACAAAATTGTTTATTTTTGAGAAACTTGCTTCAACAACCATTTAACCCATTCTTCAGTTCCCTGATAATTGGTAAAATCTGCGGGTAATTTTTTGCCGTCGATATATTCGTTATAACACCACGGGTCACCCAATGCGAAAACAGTTCCTTTACCAAATTTTGCAATGGCTGCAATATTTTTACCTTCCGCCGACAACAATTCTTTTGCCGGACTTTTTACAGAAATCGTCGCCACTTCTTTCATATACAATTTTTGCTCAGAGAAAATTTCGTTTCCGGCAGGAACCATAACTTTTCCTTGTTCAAATTCTCTTTTCTGGACTCTGTTGTAACTGTCTTCATTGAAATGAATGCCGAATTTTTCTGCTAAATGATTGAAATGTTCGAACTCAGAATTTCCTTTATCGTTGCTTAGCAAAACCAAAACACCTCCTTTTTCAACCCATTTTACTAAATTTTTAATAGATTTTGCATCAATCAAATTGGCTTTTCCACCGTACGCTTCTTTGTCGATATCGGCATCTACAATGATGTAAATATTGGCATTTTTTAAATCATTTTTTGAAGGAGCTGTTGTTAATGTACTGATTTCCGCACCCTGCTTTTGGAAGATTTCGCCCAACAAAGAAAATCCTCCATAGGTTGTATCATTCCAAGTATAATGAGAGGATTCCAAAACTTTGGTTTCTTTATTTTCTCTTTTTTCGTTGTTGAAAAAGTTGTCTAAAACAACTTTCGGTTTGTTCTGAGCACTGGAAAATCCGAATGCGAGAAGACTTCCTAATGCAAATGTTTTTACGATATTTTTATTCATAAATCTTTATTTTTATTTCTAAAAGGCTTCGACAATCTCAGCCTGACAAAGCTAAATATAACGTTTATTATTAGAGATGTCACACTGAGCTTGTCGAAGTGTCTCTATTTATTAATTCCTTCTTTTAAAATTATTTTGAGAAATATACAGGAATTAATTGAATTTCACCATCCAATCCTGAAGGTTGCACTTTCCAATTGGATGCATCAAAAGGCTTATAGTTAATATTCACAAAGTTAATTTCGTGGTAATTTCGCCATTGGATTTTATTCTGGTCCATATAACTGATTCGGTTTGCCATCAGATTTGAAACCTCAATCTGAATGGTATTTTTCCCTTTTTTCAAATATTTTCCGACATTGATTTCAAATGGATTGCTCCAAACAATTCCAGCGTCTTGTCTATTGACAATCACTTTTGCACTTTCGTAGAGTTTGTCAAATTTCAACTGATAATCATCTGCATTTTTCTTTTTTAAATTCAAAGTTGTTGTATAAATTCCAGTTCCGGAGAAGCTTTGCGTTGAAGGTTCTTCTGTGAAATTCGTCCAAGGTTGAAGTTTCGTTAACGTTCTGGATTTCGGAAGTTCAGGACCGCCTTCTTTGAAAGTTAGTTGCCAATTTTGGTTTAAAATAATTGGAGCTTCTGTTTTTTCAACATATTTCCATTTTGGAATCGATGAATCTGTATTTTCTGAAGCTTTTATAATTAAAGATTCTCCTGATTTTAATTGAATCCTAACTGAATTATTCTGAATTTCAGAAATTCCAAAATCTCCATTTTCAGGATTCATTAAAACGACTTGTTTTCCAATATAATTTAATGGAATATTTTGATTCATTTCTTTCGAAGTATGATTGACAATGTAATAAAATTTCCCGCCATCGAATTGTCTTCTGACAAACTTCAATCCAGTATCGGTTAATTTTTCTCTTTCAATTTTTAAATATTCTAAACCTTTTTTGACATCAGAACTTAATATGATTTTTCCTTTTCCGAAAGTTGCCAATTTTAAATTCCCATTTTCCTGAAAAGGAATTGATTTCCATAAAGCCTGTAAATCTGATTTTCTTTTTTCGGACTCAAAAAATCCTGGAATATTTTTCGGCTCGTTTTGAAATATGATAGATGCGCCGTTTTGAGCTAAATTTAAAATGTTTTTTAAGGTTGATTCAGGTAAATAATCAAGCTGAGGAATGATGAGAACTTGGTAAGAACCTCCTTCTTTTGAAACCTGAATATTTTGATTATCCAGTTTTGCTTTGCCAATCATTTTGTCAGAAACCATATCCAAAGAATATCCGGATTTACCTAATTTATCGAGGTTTTTATAGAATTCTGTCGGCTGTAACCACTTTTCAATATTGTGAATTTTAAACGCCACATCTTTACCTTTCGGATTTGCCCATTGGTCATATATTGGCCAATAAATCAACAGTTCATTATCCGATTTTCCGCTTTGTAAAACACTTTGCGTTCTCGCAACGTAAGAATTTAATCCCGTTAAATGTGACCACAAACTGTTTTCAGGAACAAAATTGGTCGATGCATAAAAAAGCCAACCCGGGAATTTCACATCCGCCGGAGTGTAAGTCGTTCCGTGATAGAAAACGTGATTAATTCCTGATAAAAACACCTGCTCAACTTCCGGTTTTGCCTGTGACCACGAGGTTTTAAAATGTTCAGTCAGCCAAGTAAAAGTTTCGTTTGAAATCAGTTTTTTTCCCATCACATTTGCTGCCGAAGAAGAAAATTTTAGCATATTAATATCCGGAACATCAGATTTCTGAATATCTGCGCTGTCTCTTTTCAAACCTACGACATCGAAAGGCGTACTTCCAAAAGTTTCAGATTCGGGAATATCGACTGCAGCGTATAAATCCAGTAAATTCCCTGGCGAACCGTGCGCCTGATTGGTATTTTTTGAGTTTTTGGAATGCGCCCAATTCGTGAAATTTTCTGTAAAATTATCAATAATCAGTTCGCTCATCGTTTCACGGTAATCCGATTTTATCCTTCCGGCAATCTCACTTTCATTATCCTCTACCAAATATTTGATGTAAGGAGCTAAGTCATATCCTCTTCTTTTTTTGAATTCATCTTTAAAATCGGCAGTCCAATCTGCATTGTAAACCTCATAACTATCATTAAAAAACGAACGCACTCCATAGTTTGAATTTCCAAAAGCTGTATCGAATGTTTTCAGATAATCTTTGGTCGCATCGGGAGAAAAATGGTCTAAAGTATAGCCATCGCCACCAGGAGCGGCACGTTTTACCTTTTGTAAAGTTTTACCGATAAAAACTGCATAAATTTTCCATTTTCCAGAGGTTGGTTTCCAGTTTAACGTTCCGTCTGGAGACACTTTATCTGTTAAGATTACCGCTTCATTTTTCTCGTTATAAGCGGTTACAATATCGAGTTTTATGGTTTTTAAATTTTTCTGTTTTTCGTCTTTCAGAACAATTCTTTCAGAAAATTTTTCATTCGACTGAATTGTGTAGGTCTGAACAACCATTTTTGTTGCAGCATCCTGCTCGTCAACCTGCGGACCGCCGATTGGCCAACCTGTTCCGACTGCCATATCAACGCCCATTTTCAAACTTTTTGCTTTATCAGTCGTAAACTGGAGCATTTTCATCCATTCCGGAGAAAGATAATTGATGTATTGGCTTTCAAACCCTTTTGCTCCGTAAATCGGAACAATTTCAACGCCTCCGAAACCTGCATTAGAAAGGGTTGTCAATTGTTTGTCTAAACCTTTTTCGTCAACAGCACTTCCCATCCACCACCAACGTGTCCATGGTTTTGCGGTCTCGGTGGTTTTTGGCCACGGATTTTGTGCGGAGAGATTTCCGAAGGCAAAACAGAGAACGCTGAGTTTGACTATATTTTTAATTTTCATTTTTTAACTTTTAATTTTTAACCACAAAAGTCACAAAAGATTTAACACATAAGTTATTTTTAAGTTTGTGATTCGACTTTTGAGAAGAACACATTAGCTTTAAAACTTGGGTGCTCATTTCTAAACCTTTGTTTTTAGCATTTGTCATTTCGAGGAACGAGAAATCTATTTAAAATTAAGATTCTTCACTCCACTTCGTTTCGTTCTGAATGACAAGCTGCATATTATTACTCACAAAAATTTTAATTTCCATCCGGTTTTAAAGATTCCATATAGACAGATTCTGGCCAATGGAATTTTTCCACATCATCAGGTTTATTTGGGTTAAAATTTTTATAATGCTTTGAAATATATTTTTTTAAAGATAAATTTTGATCTACAATTGATTTTACAACGCATTGCGCCAATTCGTAAGCTCCGTAAGGATTGAAATGCGTATCATCCGCCAAAGCAGTTTTTTGATTCGGATACGAATTTGCCGGATAATGAACGAAAGCTTTCTTTGCATTTTCAGGTCCCATGGCTTCGAATAATGTTTTGCTTAATGCATTCAAATCAATTAAATCTACTTTTTCTTCTTTGGCAATTTCTCTCATTGCATCTGGAAAATCATCTAAAGTATTGACGATTTTATTATTTTCATCAAAAACTCTGCGGTTCATTGAAGTAACCAAAACAGGAATTGCTCCCAATTCTTTGGCCTTTAAAATCCATTCTTTCAATCTTTTTCTGTAACCTGATTTTGTACTGTTGCCTGCTTTTTGGTCGTTGTGTCCAAACTGAATGAAAAGATAATCTCCGGCCCTTATTTTATTCCAGATTTTATCGATTCGGTGGCGGTCTTCAAAGGCTTTCAAAGTTTCTCCACTTTCAGCATAATTGGCAATGACAAGTTCATTCGGAACAAAAAAATACGGTAACATCTGTCCCCAAGAAGCCCATGGTTCATACTGCGCGTCCACAACTGTGGAATCGCCCGTCAGGTAAATCGTCTTCACTGTTTTGTTGG
Source organism: Chryseobacterium formosense (assembly GCF_900116415.1). Lineage (GTDB taxonomy): Bacteria > Bacteroidota > Bacteroidia > Flavobacteriales > Weeksellaceae > Chryseobacterium > Chryseobacterium formosense. Next base: position 355,426 of record NZ_FPAP01000003.1, read on the forward strand.
CCTGAATGATTACCGAACAAACTTTTGGAGCTTTATCATTAAATTCAATCGTTAAAAGATTGTCCCAATGTAAATATTTTGTTTCTCTTGGCTTTAATTTTACAATTCCGATATTTTCGCCGTTTTGATTTCGAATGATGCTGTCTTTTACGTGAACAGTGATTGTTTTTTCAACAATTTCACCTTGTTTTGTTTTGATATCATTCAATATCAATCGACGGTTTTCTACCCGAACTGTTGTTTCTGAAATTCCTTTTGTATCGCCTAAATTCAATTTAATATCATAATTTCCTTCAGGAATTGCCACCGAAAAATAGAAAGGTTTGTCGTTCGTAATAAAATCTCCCGTCAAAGCATTTCCTCCATTGTCAACAGATTTTAAACCGGAAATATCCATAAATCCGTAACCCAGTTTCTTATCAAATTTTGAAGTTGGATTAATTGGAATAAATCCTTTTTCCACTCTTTCGCCACCAAAATCAAACTTGAAAGTAGTTTGTTGAGAAAACATCCACGAACAAATAAAAATCATTAAAAATCCTACTCTATTTTTCATAATTTAATCCGTTAATATATTTTCTTTTGGCATTGTAAACTGCTTGTTTTCATCTCCTAAATCCGGCAATCCGAAGTAGAAATATAAGGTTCTTTTGAATGTCCCATTCAGATGATTGGGTTCGCTTTCTAATCCTAAAGATTCGGTTTTATCGTTAATGTTAAACGCTAAAACAGTTCCCAAAGGTGGAATTGCATCCAAAAATGAAATATTTCCGCTTGGCAATTTCGGATAACCTTCCGCTCCGTAAATTCCGTAAAAATCAAAAAGTCTGACGAACATTTTTTCTTCTTTGGTTCCGACCGTAATTTTTCCTTCTGCTGTATCCAATTGCAACCACGAAACATCATCAAAATAGCCTTTAAATTCAGGATAAATCCAAGGTGAAAAACCAGTTCTGGTTGAGTTTTTCAGATTTTGCCAAACGTTGTAAGTCTGTCCTTGAGTTCTGTTTTTCCAAACGTGGTAAGGTCCTTTTCCGAGCCATTTTGAATTGATAACGTAATTCTCAGGATAATCGAAGCTTACGCCTGAAAACGGATAATCTCCTGATAAAGAATATTCATAATTTAATTCTAAAATTCCGTTTGGATTGAGTTTCCAAATTATTTTATTTCCGTTTTTGTAATTGACTTCAATCAGTTGATTTTGTTCTTCTGCAAAAGATTTTATGGAAGATAATTCCATTGTTCCGTTTACGAAAACAGGGCCATTTTTGAAGGTCATTTTTTTGCCTTTTTTATCAACAATCACTGACTTTAAAAGTCCATCTTTTTTTCCAATAGCAAATTCTTTTTCGTCTGATTTTAAAATAAATAATGAATCATTTTCAACAACAGAAACCTGATTTGTCTTAATTAAAGATGTAGAAAACCGTTTTGAAATTTCATCATTAGACTTCAATTTCCAAGTCCACGTGTAAATTTCTTTTCCGAAAGAATCGGTTGCCGTTAATAACAAACCTTCATTTTCTTTCCAGTTTGTAGGAAGATTTAAATTGACATTTCCTTTTTCAGTTGGTTTAATATTTGGCGATTCTGCTTTTCCTGTTTTAATAATATCAAAACCAGATTCAGACGAAAATGGTGTTTTAAACTTAATTAATTTCCATTCAAACTGACACTCCTTTAGATTCGTAAAATGATACCGGTTTTCCACAGGAATATTTCCGTTAAAATTATTAGGCAAGGTTTTTAAATCAATTTTTACCGGACTGTAAATTTCACGGATAGCATAAAAACTTCCCTCTTTTTCACGATGCGGTCCCAAAACTCCGTCGGGTGCATTGATTGCATTCACATCAATCTGATTATTGAAATCTGTTCGCACCAAACCCTCATCTACAAAAGCCCACAGAAAACCGCCTGCTCCTTTTTTAGAATTCCAGTGAAGTTCCCAATAATCGGCTAGAGAAGTTCCGCCACCGCCATCGTCCTGAGCGTGAAGAAACTCAGTCGGCATATAAATATTTTCACCTTCGAGGATTTTTTTTGTGCTGTAATAATCTTCGTAATGATTGCAGTCTATTCCGTTGAAAGCGTTTCCTGGCTTGTGATGCGCGTGAATTACTGGTCGGTTTGACAGGTCATATTTTGCATATTCTGAATCCAAATCAAAATTATGTCCGCCTTCATTTCCGTTGCTCCAGAAAATGATGGATGGATGGTTTGCATCTCTCGCAACCATTTCTTTCACAAGCTTTTTGCCAACTCCGGTGCTGTATTTTTTTTGCCAACCCGCCAATTCATCCAAAACATATAAACCGAGAGAATCGCAAATTTTCAAAAACGATTTATTCGGTGGATAATGAGCACAGCGAACGGCATTCATATTCATTTCTTTGATGAGTTGAACATCCATCAAATCTACATTTTCCGTGACTGCTCTACCCGTTTCCGGCCACCAGACGTGACGGTTGATGCCTTTCATTTTGATTTTGGTTCCGTTGATGTAAATGCCGTCGCCTTTGCGGATTTCAATCGTTCGGAAACCGAATTTTTCTTCGGTGTGGCTGATTGTTTTTTTGTTTTTATTTAAAGTAAATTTTGCTTTGTATAAATTCGGAGTTTCAGCCGTCCAGAGTTTTGGATTTTTAACTGAAAACTGAATCTGTTTTAAAGTATCGCCTTTCTGAATGGTCACCTGAGATTCGCCAACCAGATTATTTTTAACATCAAAAATTTCAACTTTTAAACTATTGACAGAGTTGATTCCTTTTAAATGAATATCAGAACGGAAAGTTCCATCTGCTTTGGCATCGATTGATGTTGATGAAATATGTTCTTTTGAGTTGGCTTCTAAATAAACAGGACGGAAAATTCCACCTAAAATCCAGTAATCTGCTAACCTTTCTGCATTGTTGACAGATTTATCAGCCGACATTTTGGAAACTTTTACTTCAAGAATATTTTCTTTTCCGAACTGAATTTTATCTGAAATATCATATTTAAATTCGTAAAAAGCGCCCTCATGAATTTCTCCGGCCAATTTTCCGTTGATTTTCACTTCGGTATCGGTCATCGAGCCTTCAAAAACGATGTTAATGGTTTTTCCTTTCCAGGAATTAGGAACGGTGAATTTGTGTTCGTACAAACCGGTTTCGTCGTGAAACTTGAAGTTTTTACCATACGTTACATAATCCCGACCGTAATTGTAAGAACCGAAACCTTGTTGTTCCCAATGAGAAGGCACGTTTATTTTGCTCCAACTTCCTGATTTTCTCCCTGAATTTATCCAAAAATCCCATTCTTTGGTGTGTTCAGCGTCTTTCCCAGTTAAGAATTGAATTTCTTTAGACTGAGAAAACAAAAGCTGTGAACAGACACATAAAAGAGCAAATATTTTGGAAGAAAAACTCATTATTTCGCAGCAATGTCGGAGTCGTCTTTTTTGTCGTAAGATTGCGTAAGAGAAGCTACTTTCGTTACATTAACTTTGGTTTGCTTTAAATTTTGAATGTTACTTAAATTTTCAATTTCTGGTTTTAAAGCCTTGATTTTTAAGTTTTCAAAAGTGAAATCTTTTAAATCAAACAAATCTGACTTTTCAATGGAAAATGCCGTTTCGCAAATTAAATCGATGTTTTTAACCGTAATATTATTTGCCAAACCTTTTCTCGGTCTTGCTTCACCTTTTAAATCAAAAAACTGATTCCATCCTTTTACATAAATAAAGGTTTTTACGTTTCCTTTAATATTGTCAACAGTAAGATATTCGTAATGTTGAGGCGTATCGGGACGCATTTTTAAGTGTAGCAATCTTGATGCATCTTTCACGGTAGAATTTCTTAAAATCACATTGTAATTGTGAATCGATTCACTTCCACAAGTCAAAACCGAGTGGCAAAATCCGAAATTGTTGTCTTCAATCAAAATATTTCTGTTTTCTCCGTTGTTTGGATCAACATCGGCTTTCGGACCTTTTCCCCCTTTTAATGCAATGGCGTCGTCATTTACCGACATATAACAATTTTTAATCAGAAAATTCGTGCAGGCATCGATATCTACGGCATCTGTACTTGGTGCCTTTACTGGTTCTTTCGGGGCTACAATTGTCAGGTTTAACAATTTAACAAAATGAGATTTGTAATAATGTGTGCTCCAGAACGGCGAATTTTTGACGGTAATTCCTTCAATCTGAATATTTTTTGAGTTTGAAACATAAATAATTCGAGGTCTCATTTCATCCATATTGGTGCATTTAGGATTCCACTCTCGTCTTTTCCAGAATGATTTCCAGAAACGAAGTCCGTTTCCATCCAAGGTTCCTTTACCTGAAATTGTGAAACCATCTAATCCGTCTGCATTAATTAAAGCCGGAAAATATTTTACGGTTTGTCCTTCCATTCTGGTTGTCATTACCGGAAAATCGTTGATATCATCGCTTCCTTTCAGTTTTGCTCCGTTTTCTAAATATAAATGAGTTCCCTGTTTAAAGAAAACCGAACTGATCAAGAAGGTTCCTTTCGGCACGAAGATGACACCGCCTCCGTTTTTCGCAGCTAAATCAATAATCTCCTGAAGCTTTTTGGTCTGAAGAACCGTACTGTCATTCTTCATTCCGTTTTCAGTAATGATGTATTTTTTTCCTAATTTACTGATGTCGGTTGGTTTGTTTTCTTTGAACCATTTCGGAATGGCTGTTCCGTCCGGGAATTTATCCTGGCTTTTTAATTCCGAAAAAGAAAAGAACAATGAAAAAGCTAAGAAAAGCTTTGATATATTTTGAAATGTCATAATCGATTTTGTATAGCTAATAAACGAAAATAAAAATAGAGTTTTTGGCAATTTGAAGCATCCTGCTCTTTCATGTTGGGAATTTTAAACTAAAAAAAACAATTTAAAATATAAATCCCTTCAAATAGCTTTGAAAGGATTTATTAATATAATATGAATGAAATTTAAGTAGATTATTCAAAAATTATTTTAAAATTACTGTTTAGATTTTCTCCGGAAACATTCAGGATGTAGTTACCAGATATTTTTGTGTTGGCGATATTCAGTTTGAAAATACCATTTCCATCAGTATTGATTTTTTCTTTCATCATAATTTTCCCGCTCATATCGAGTACTGTAGCGGTAAGATCTGATCTTTTATAATCCGGTAGTTTGATGAAAAGCTGGTCTTTAACGGGATTCGGATATACTGTTCCTGCATTTTTACTGATACTGAATTCTGCATTTCCTAAGACTGCCTGATTGTATAAAGCATTTATTTCCGTAGAAGTTAGCGCATAGTTATACATTTTAAGCTCATCAAAAGCACCTTTATACGGAGCAGAAGCATTAGCGGTTGATAAAAATTCCAGCTCGCCGATATTTCCAAGAACCAGATCACTTGGCTCACCGATACCTGTAACTACAGTTTCATCACCTTCACTGCTAAGAACACCGTTTGTATAAATTCTCATTTTATGCGAAGTAATATCTCTCTGGATTACCACATGAACCCAATTGCCTGTAAAATAATTGGCGATCGGTGAAGTGATTTCTTTTTTCGTAATGTCATCATCAATCGCATATCTAAGCTGACCGCCTTTAATTTCTATATTAAAACGTTTTCCTGTTGCACCAGTCGTTATATTTTTAGTAAATGATCCTTTACACAACACATAAAGACTCGTGGAAGACGACGACGGAATCATGGTTGTCGGCGCTTTCATCCAGAAAGAAATCGTAAAAGAGTTATTGTTGAATAAGATCTGATCCTGATGCGGAATACTTGCGATATACATATTATTTGATGCTGTTGCAAAATCCAGTGCATTATTTTCTTTACCCGGTATTCTTACACTGCTGTTATCAAAGGCAGTATCTAAAACTCCGTGATTGGCAAATGAACTTATATCTGCGATCTGTGCTCCTGTAGCTGGTGCTTCTGAGAATGGCCAGTTCCCAACAAGAACTGGAGTGAGTGCACGGAATTTCCAAACATCTCCTGTAGTTGTACCAAGATTATTTACTGCATCAATTCTCCAATAATAATCTGTTGATGTGTTTAAATTGTTAAGTTGATATGAAGGTATCGCACTGTAAGTCACTGTTCCAACATTAACTAAATTCTGAGGATCTGTTCCTAAATAGACAGAATATGTGGTTGTGTTTGTACTTCCTGACCATTTTAACGATAAATTACCGTTTGTAAGCTCTACCTGATTATTCATATTTGCAGGAACAGGATTTGTTGCTTTTGTAGGCGCAGACGGAATTGGCGGAGTAGTAATTGAAGCATTGGATGTGTAAACCGATGACTCCGTAGCATTTGTAGCTTTTACCCTGTAATAATATTGGGTATTGGGCGTTAATCCCGAATCGTTATAACTTGTTGTATCAGCCGGAAGTGTTGCAATTACGGTAAAATTTGTTCCATCCCCTGAACGTTCAACGATATAGTTGGTTTCATTATTTGCATTATCCAACCAATTCACTGTTAAAGAACTTGAAGGGGGAACCTGAGTTGAAACGGCATTGGTAAAATTCAGATTGGTTGGCGGGATGATAAAAGCAGGAGGTGTGCTGTTTGGCAAACTGTTGATGTAAACCTCGATATTCAGATACGGAGCATGAGCTGTACTCACTGCCAAAGCATCAAAAACATTTGGATTCAGTCCATTTGCAGTTTCCCATGCATCGGGCATACCGTCATTATCTGTATCCAGCGGAGCCGGAGCGCCATAAATATGTCCTGCTCCGCCATTGGTAAACCCAAACTGAGTTGTAAGATCACTTTGTATATATACATAAGTTGCTGTTGTTCCTTTAGACATCAGATCTGAAACCATCAACTGATCTACCTGATCACGCTTTGGGAAAGAAGCTCCTACTTTTGCAACAATATTATCGAACGCAGCCTGAGCGGTTAACACAGGATTTTTCATCGGATAATCATAAGCTGTTGACTGTATTGCTGTTAAATCTCCTACAGGATAACCTGTTAAATCCTGAGGAACTAAAGCTCCGTCTAAGATTCCGTTTTTGTTATTATCAAAATAATTTCCTTCGCCGTATAAATTAAAATTAGCATTTCCTACACTGAAGGGTGTAAAAACTGTACTGCTTGTATTGGGACCTCCAATAAAATAATTGTTGATGATATTAGCATATGATGCACCCGCCGAATCTCCACCCATAATGTATGCTTCACCAGATTGCGTGTGTCCATAAGTATTTCCGTAATTTCCCCAGTTGTATACGACGTTGTTTACAAATTCGTTAATTCCTTTTATTTTATTATTTCTGGTTTTATTGCATATATATAAATTTCCGATCAGACTGACTTTTCCGCCTGCAGGAGGCTGAATTAATCCACCTGCTGAATGATTATGACGATGCAATCCCTGTCCGATAATAGAATTCTGAATGGTGATATTATCCGGGCTTGTTCCGTTATTGTCCCAATTTATAGAAAATACCTCATCCGTACCCCAACTGAAAGTCATGTGATCCAGAATGATGTTTGCGCCGTTTGCAATTCCGGAAGCGTCCTGATTCTGAGAAGTTCCACCATAACGAAGACGAAGAAATCTTGCGATCGTGTTGTTGGCTCCAGAAAAAGATACTCTTGGTCCTAAAAACAAAACACCTTCTCCGGGAGCGGTTTGTCCCGCAATGGTTGTATTGCTTGCTACCGCTACTACGGATTGTAAATTGATAATTCCTCCGACTTTAAAAATAACAAATCTGCCCGGTTGGCTTACTGCGTCACGAAATGAACCGGGACCGCTGTCATTTAAATTCGTAACCAAATAAATTTGTGGATTCGCAGCCCCTCTTGCTCCTGTTGTAAATCTTCCGAAACCCGTAGCTTCAGGAAAAGCGAGCGTCTGAGCGTGTAATTCTGCAGTGGAAAATACTAATCCACAAAACAGCAAAGATTTGAGAACTTTACCAGATAGTAGTGATTTTTTCATAATATTAATTTTGTGTTAACTAATCTAACAACAAACGTAAAGTGCAGCATCCTGCCCCATCCTGTCTACACATTAGAGATCAACATATTACAACAAAAACACAGGTAAAAAGGTGATTTATCGACCTATTGAATAATTCAGAAGATAAAAATTAGGGTATGATTTCTTACGAAGAAGCCTTTGTAAATAAAAATTTAAGCAAAAAAAATCTCACAATAAATGCAAGAAATCATTAAAATAAGAAATTTAGCTAAATTTATTTATCGAATGTCACTTTAAAAAGCTTTTTGAGAATTAAGAATAAAACAATACAATACTTATTATTTATAAAAAACATATTCCATTATATATACTTTCAGACAACATTATTATCTATAAAAACCACCTTCTTAATATATTTTAAAAGTGAAAAATATTTTATTCTAATATACCTCATGACCCATTTTTTATTTTAGCTAATGGTTACAAATAGTGTACCACAGTTTTTATCTCATCCTGGGATTTGAAGTTTAAGCCAACTTAAAATAGCGTTGTCAATTCATAAATCATTGATAAAAGATTAAATATTAATTAGTTTTAACTGTTTGCGTAGGGCTATAGCCAAAATATTTTTTGAATGCATATGAAAAATGCGACAGGTCTTCAAACCCAAGATCAATAAAAATATCGGATGCTAATTTTTCTTTTTCTTTGATCAAAAAGTGAGCTTCATCCAGTCGTTTTTGAAGAATCCATTGGTGGGGTGAAGTGTGAAATGTTTTTTCAAAATCTCTTTTAAAAGTTGCCAAACTTCTTCCTGTAAGATATGCGAAACGTTCAAGATGAACATTGTAACGATAATTTTGAATCATAAAAGCTTCCAAATCAATTTTATGCGGCTCAGAAAAATTAAAAAGAATATTTTTGAGTTCCGGTTGAGACTGCACCAAAATAAGTATGAGTTCTTTTATTTTCAGATCGACAAGATGTTTATTATTAAAACTGTCACTTTGAATGATACTTTTTAAAGAAATAAAAAAACTCTCAATCAGTTCATTAATTGTAATGGAAACAAGCGGTTTCGTCTCTTCAAAAAGTTCGGACGTGAAGTTGTATTCTTTTGCAGCATTTCTAAGATTTTCTTCGCTCAGATAAATATTCATGCTCTCAAAAACACCATTTTGGGGTGGATATTTTACAAATTTCACGAGCTGGTTTTTACGGATCAGGTTCAGATGCCCTTCTTCAGCAAGATATGTTTTTTTACCATCTGCCAATGCAAAACTTCCCGACAACTGATACGAAATTGTATGTTGAGGAACAAAATTTTCACCTTTCCTGCTGATTTCGTGATAACAGGTATACAGAATGTCTGATTTTTCGCTCATGATTTTAATAATAAACGATAAAACGCTATCGTTGAGATAACGCTTTATCAAATTTACACATTATTACTTTAGAATAGCTTTTGTTTCTAAATAAGGCATTAATCCATATTCACCGTATTCCCGACCGATTCCCGATTGTTTAAAACCACCAAACGGAACCATCGGATCATGACGGAATCCGTTGATGCAAATTCTTCCTGCATCTATTTTTGAAGCTACCTTTTCTGCTCTTTCAGGATCTGCCGAACTGATATAAGCTGCCAAACCATAGGGAGTATCATTGGCAATTTTTATCGCATCTTCTTCATCTTTGTAAGGAATAATACATAGAACAGGGCCGAAAATTTCTTCCTGAGCAATTCTCATTTCGTTTTTTACATTGGTAAAAATAGTTGCTTGCACAAAATTTCCAGCTTCTAGTCCTTTTGGTTTTCCCAGACCGCCAGTTAATATGTTTGCGCCTTCATCAATTCCTATTTTAATATAATTCTGAACCCTTTCAAATTGTTTTACGCTCACCATAGGTCCGATGTTGGTTTCTTCATGATCCGGTAAACCTACAATGATTTTTTCAGCTACAGATTTTGCAATTGCATTCACCTCATCAAGTTTATTCTGAGGAACTAAAAGTCTGGTCGGAGCAATACAGGCTTGTCCGCTGTTCATGTACGCTCCATAAATTGCCATCGGAATTACCTGATGCAGATCTGCATCATCCAGAATAATATTTGGAGATTTCCCACCCAGTTCTAAGGTGACACGCTTCATAGTATCGACTGCATTTTTAGCAATTAATTTTCCTACAGCCGTTGATCCGGTAAAAGAAATTTTAGTAATATCGGGATTGTTAGTTAATTCTGTTCCTACAACATTTCCGAGCCCGGTCACAAAATTCACGACTCCTTCTGGTAAACCTGCATTGTGAAATGCATCCATCAGAACCTGTGTTTGCAAACTGCTCATTTCGCTTGGTTTTATGACAACAGTACATCCTGCTGCAATTGCCGTCGCTACTTTGCTTGTTATGGAACTGTTGCTTGCATTCCATGGAGTAATAATGGCAACTACACCAACCGGTTGTAATTTTATAGTTGAAGAATTGATATTTCTTGTAAATTCAAAATTCTGAAGAACATCAATCATACTGTCGAACCAACTTCCGGTGTGTTGATTACTCATTGTTACAAACTGTCGTGTTCCTCCATATTCTTTAATCATGACTTCAATAAGTTCCTCCTTTTTTTCATTCACTGCTTTTTTCAACTTTTCAAGATAATGAATACGTTCGGAAACAGTGGTTTGTGAAAATGTTTTGAAAGCTTGCTTTGCTGCGGTAATTGCTTTTTGGGCATCCACTTTATCAGCGAGTATCACTTCACCAATTTTTTTATTATTTGAAGGATTAATGAGATCGAAAATTTCCGTTCCTTGTGGTGTTACAAATTCACCATTAATGTAAATTTTATTTACCTTTTTCATTTTATTTAATTTTAATAAAACAAAGGTAAAGCAGGCACAATTCTTTCATTTTGTAAAAAAGCTCAATCTCCTTTGTAAAAGAGCTCAGATATAAGTAGAATATCGGCTAAAGAAAATATTATAGTTGGTAAGTTTTAAACTCAATAAAAATTTATTAAAACAAAAAGTTATTCCGAGGTTGCCGATAAAATCAGTTTTCCTCAGAATAACTTTTATCATTAAATAAGATTAAATCCTGCGATTTTGATCTGTTATTTTACTGCTGCTTTTGTTTTTTCAGATTCCATTAAATGATGCTCAAGAGCAGGAATTGTTTTTTCCGCAAAAGATTTTAATGAAGCTTCAGTTCCATCAGCAGCTTGCTTTTTGAAATCTGCAATTGTTGTTTTGTGATCATTGACCATCATATCAGCATATTTGCGGTCGAAATCAACGCCTTTTTTGACTTTCAGATCATCATACGCTTTTTGCTTCTCTGCATCTAAACCTATTGGCAACTGGTAACCTACTTTCGCAGCCCAGCTTTTCAGTTCATCATTTGCTTTTGTGTGATCTTTTACCATCATTTCGCCAAAAGCTTTTACTTTTTCGTTTGTTGAATTGGTCGCGGTAAGCTGTCCTGCCATTACTTCCATCATTCCTCCTTTGGCAGTTGCATCTGCAAATTTTTTGTCCTGATCACTTAGTGTTGTTTGTGTTTCTGTATCATTAGAAACAGCTGTAGAATCGTTTGTCATCGCGCCTGTATCAGCCGGAGCTGTAACAGTTGAGGTGTCAGTTAATGATTCAGTGTTTGTTGTGTCGCTTTTTTTGCATGCAACGATGGCTGTAAACGCCAGAATGCTTAAGATTGAATTTTTCATATTATTATTTAAAATGGTTTTGGTGAAATGCAAATTTTGCATTATCGTAGCAGTAACAATTTATCTGCCAAATCATTAGAAAAAAATTACAATCGTATAAGATGTGGTACAATTTTACAGAAATATCGGGGAGCGGCTATTTTTCTTCAGAAATTATAAAATCATACAATTTATTAAACAAAAATCTTTCTGTTAACAATCTTCAACGCACCTTCTTTCTCAAGTTTCTTTACTGTTCTGATTACTGTTTCAACTCTTAATGCAGTGAGGGAAGCCAATTGCTGTCTCGTTAAAGGGATTTCATAAGAGAATTTCTCTGTTTTGCCAGTATAACTTTTATAATAATCTAAAGCGCCCTGTACACGAACATCAGGACGCAATGAAGAGTTATTTTCCAGCATAATATATTTATAATACAGCCTTTCTGACAGAAATTTATTGATATCACGCGAAACAGCAGGGTTTTCATCCAGCATTTTCTCAAAACTCAATTTTGGAAGTTTTATCACTGTACATTTTTCAAAAGTAATGGCATTTACCGGATACGTTTTGTCGATAAATAAAAGCAACTCACAAACGCTGAGCCCTTTGTCTAAAATGGCAAAAATAAGCTCCTTGCCGTCTTCATTATAATTATTCAGCTTAATTCTTCCTTCCAGCACCTGATAGTAATATTTAGGAATGTCTCCTTCATTAAAGATTATATGAGATGGTTCAAAATCTTCAGTTTCAGCCCCGTATTTTTTTAAGAGTTCCGGTGATATAAGCATAATAATAATTTTTATGGTTTGTTAAGAATTATTTGTAAACGGTAGATCATATTTTGCAACAATTATTCCATTACCAATAAAAGCTTGGATGAATAACAAATAAGTTTTTTCATCATTTTATTGAATATTTAATAATACAAGTTCGCTTCAAAATAACAGTATTTAAATTAAAATAGATTAGTAGAATAGCATATTAGATTTAATAAATTCATCATAATTTTATTTAATCGTAATGATTTATTTTTTTTCTGAACTAATGATTTAAAATTTTAGATTCTTCCAGTCATCTAAAAGCAAAGCAAATTCAAAAATCATTAATAAAATATTTCCGACACCTCAAGAGCAGGATACTTTATTAAGATACTCATAGTAACTTAGCTGTAAATCAATTTGATGCAAAAATTGAATCTTTGATCTCTTTAGATTTTTTTTAAATAACTAGGTATGCTTAGAAAATTATATTTGTCCATCATCTTATTAAGTTCAGGTTGTGGATTATTTCAAGCCCAACAATTGGCTTTTCCCGGAGCGGAAGGTTTTGGGCGTTTTGCTATAGGCGGTCGTGGTGGTACTGTTTATCATGTAACCAATCTTAATGATTCAGGAGCGGGTTCATTCAGAGATGCAGTAAGTCAAAGCGGGAGAACAATTGTTTTTGATGTTGCCGGAGTCATTAAAATTAAAGAAAAGATTTCTGCCGCACCCGAAATTACGATCGCAGGTCAGACCGCGCCCGGAAACGGCATTACCGTCTATGGTAACGGTGTATCTTTTAGTGGCAACAGTATTATAAGATATATGCGCTTCCGGGGAAGCATTAGTATGCCGAAAGGTGCATGTACTGTTGTAGCAGATGATCTGAAAGATATTATATTTGATCATGTTTCTATTGAATGGGGAAGATGGGATAATCTGCATATCAAAAACAGCACAAATATTACCTTACAATACTGTCTTGTTGGAGAAAGTATAGATCCTCAGCGTTTCGGAGCTCTTCTGGAAAATCCTGTAGATATTACCGTACATCACAGTTTGTGGACTGGAAACCAAAGCAGGAATCCGAAAGCAAAAGCAAAGATCGAATACCTTAATAATGTAGTCTACAACTGGGGAAAAAGTGCTTTCGTGGGAGGACATTCTGCTACAGACCATTACCAGGATATTGTGGGAAATTACTTTATTGCCGGACCCAGTTCAACGGATGAGTTTTTAAGCATGTTCAGTGCTACAGATCATGTTTACCATAAAGATAATTATGCCGATCTCAATAAAGACGGCAAAGTAAATGGTCGATTGATTACCGATGAAGATTTCATAAAACAAACCGCAACACTGGTAAAAGAACCATCGGTTATCTCAAGAAGCAATGTTAAGATCAATGCTGCTGCAGATTCCTGGAAAGTGGTCATGAAAGAAGCCGGTAGTTCCTTAAAACGGGATGCGGTTGATAAGAGAATCATCAGTTATTTTAAAAGTCTTGGCAAAAAGGGTCAGATTTTTAAAACTGAAGCAGCTGCCGGTGGACAACCAGAAGTAAAACCACAGATTTTAAAACTAAAAGATTCAGATGGTGATGGCATACCCGATAAATGGGAAACGAAACACAAACTCAATACAAACGATGCTTCCGATGCAAAAATTATAACATCAGCAGGCTATACCAATCTGGAAAACTACATTAATAGCTTAGCAAATAAAATTTAATAGTTAGAATTAAATCACTCACAGCCTAGAAGCGGATTTTCATTTTATTTACTTATTAAAATTTAAATATTGATAAAACATTATTATCACTCAGTTTTTAAAATATAAAAAATTCCAAGTAAAGTGAAATTTCTTTTGATAAACCAAACAGTTGTTTTAAATTTGTCGTCGCTAATCTTTTCCAAGAAATTACAATGAAAAAACAAATAAGTTTAGCCTTAATTATAATAGGCAGCTTAGCTTTTGCACAAGAGAATACAACATCACCCGTTCAGGATTCGGTACAGAATACAAAAGACATCCAGGAAGTCCTGATAAAAGCACAACGCAAAAAACAATTTGTAGATAAAGCAGTCTACAGTTTTGATGAAGAAGCTTTGAAAAAAGCACGATATGCAAATGACCTGTTGCAAACTTTACCTGAACTTCAGTTCGATCCCATATCGAGTACAATTACCAGTATTAAAGGTGGTAAATTTTTACTTTTAATCAATGGTGTGGAATCGACAGAGCTTCAGGCAAGAGGAATCCGACCGGAAAATGTGGTTCGGGTTGAATATTACGACAATCCTCCCACTCGATGGGCAACCAGAGCAGATACTGTAGTGAATATTATCACCAGAAATCCTGAAGTCGGTTTTGCAGCGGGAGCTTCGGTGAGCAGTGCACTGACAACAGGTTTCGTGAACGGACAGGCGTATGCCAATTACACCAACGGAAGAAACAATTTAGGGCTTGAATATGGGATCAATTTCAGAGATTATGACAATCGGGTTAGCAACAGAGTGTACGATTACACGCTTCAGAATTCTCATTACAATACCAACGAAAACAAAACAGATCATTTCGGATATACCTATCAGGATATTGCTTTAAGATATACAAATTCACTGATGGATAATTATGTTTTTCAGGCAAAATTCTCAATGAATATCTTCAATTATTTCTCTAAAGGAAACGGTCAGAGTATTTTCACAAAAGACAATAATTCTGAGCTGCACGGAACTTCACAATACAGCGGCGAAAACTATAATCCACCCAAACTTGACCTTTATTTTTCGAAAAAACTGAGCAAAAAGGACGAAATCAGCTTTAATGTTGTCGGATCTTCCTACACAAGTGAAAGCTTCCAGATTGATAAAGAATGGGTAATCAATACAGGAAATATTGTTTTCGATAATGATATGAATTTACAGGCAAAACAAAACAGTATTGTAGGAGAAGTTGCTTATACTCATGATTTCAAAGCGGGAAAATTAAGCGCAGGATACAGAATCGATAATAATAATGTAGACAACAACCTAAAGAATTTAGCCGGAAATTTTGATTTTTCGGTTAATTATTTAACTCAATATTTATACTCAGAATTTGCCGGGAAAAGTAAAAAGCTGATGTATCGGGTAGGTTTAGGTTTAACCAATATCCACAATAAAACAGCCACAACAACGGATGATGACTGGACGATTACTCCTAAAATTATTCTTGGTTACGAACTTAAAAAAAATCAAAGCTTACGATTAACGAGCAGCTATACTCCATACAGCCCGGGAAGTGCCACATTGAGCCCGAATATCAATCAGGTGGTTCCCAACATTGTATCTACGGGAAACCCTTTTCTCACTATACAAAAAGCATGGAATAACAATTTAAACTATTCTTACAACAATAAGTTTTTTGATTTTAACGCTAATGCTTTCTACAATTATGTAGATAATGCTATCAATAGTATGTATGTTTTGTATAATAACTACACACAATATGCTTTAACCTATGAAAATGCACAGTTTAGTTCTCGTGCCGGAATTCAGCTGACTGGTTCGGTAAAGCCATTTGGGAACAGATTATTGGTCATTAAGGCCAATATCTATCCTACTATGCAGCGTGTAAAAACAAATGCGGGAGTTTTGCTGAAAAACAATTATTTCGGAAATAATTTTACCATTTCTTCCGAGTATAAGAACCTGAGCGTAACGTATATGTTTAATATTCCTGTCTATACGCTGAGTGGTGCATTTTTAAATACAAATGAAAATCAGAATCACATTTTTGCCAACTATAAACTGAAAGATTGGACGCTGACAACAGGAATGTACTGGTTGGGAATGCCTTCAAGATATAAAACAAAAACTCTTGACGAAAGTTTAGTCAACTATGTGGGAACAACCAACATTTACAACAACAGAAATATGTTTATAATAGGAATCGGCTATGATTTTGCCAAAGGTAAAAAGAATGAAGTCAACAGAAAACTGAATAATGATACTGCTCCTGCAGCGACATTCTAAGACCTATAAAAACAAATTGCTCATTAAATCTTTATTATTGAATTTATAAAGATTTAATGAGCAATTATCTAGTGATAAAAGTTCATCGCTTATTTTACAATCATCTTAAATGATTTAATCAACATTGTTCCATCGGATATTTCAAGAATATAATTTCCTTTTTGCAGTATAGAGTGCATTTCAAACGTTTGCTTTTTCTGATTGCTTAGCTTTTTTGTATCAATTAATCTTCCCGAAGCGTCGTGAATCTTCATTGTGCAGTTCTTTTTAGCCAAAACAATACCTTCTAACGTAAAATTTCCGTTATTTGGATTATTGTACAGCATCAATTCATTTTCTTTTTTTGTTTCATTTACAGCTAATGTTGTTTTATTAAATTTTGCCATAAAACAGGTTAATCCACTCGTATTCGAGGGATTTCTTGCTGGCATCCAAGCTCCTTCTGTAGTGTAACCGTTATTTGAATTGGTGCTTCCAAACAGATACAGTGTATTATTCTTGAATGCTACATTAATGGGTATAGCAATACCCGCAGCTGCTGAAGAGCCTCCATAATACGATGCCCAGGACAAACTTCCTGATGCGTTGAATTTTGCAAAATAAAAATTGTGCGATCCCACACTATTAGATTCCGGAGCAGACTGATAAGAATTGGGAGTCGCAATATTATTTCCTCCTCCAAACGTAGTTCCGGTAATGTAAATCTGATTACCATCGAGAGCGATTACTTTGTCGAATTCATTCATATCTTCACCGGATGATCCGAAATAGGTACTCCATTCACGATTACCAGATAATGAAAATTTCGAGAGAAAAATATCTGAGCCTCCGGTTACATTCTGCTTAAAACTGGCTGGAGTTCCGAAAAAACTTGAACCATCAAAATTATAATCTGTACCCGTTACATAAAGTCCGGTTTCATTTACGGCTAAATCAGTAAACATTGCAAATCCGACCGATGGAGCTCCGCCGTAGTAAGTGCCCCACATTCTTGTTCCGTCCGAAGTATTCATTTTGGTGATAGAATTATTTGACGGAGATGTCTGAAATGCGCCGGAAGTCGCCATTGTACTCAATGCTGAATTAGTATTCATACCGGTAAGCATATACAATGCTCCGTTAAAATATTGCATAGAAATGCTTAAACCTGTAGGCATATACGTACCCCAAATTTTCTGCCCGCCTGGAGAGAGTTTCATCAAATAGCCGCTAGGAATTAATTGTCCTGCAGAATCATAAATAATATCGTAATTTTCCTGCAATACACCCGGATTTGAAATATTCTGCAGCATTTGTGTTTCTCCAGATACGTAAACATTGCCTGCTTCATCCAATTCAAGATTTATAGCTCTGGAAATAGATGGTAAATACGAAGCCCAAATCAAAACTCCTGCGGAAGAATACTTCGCCAGTATTACCTTATGAGTAGAAGATGGTTGTGGATCATTGGGTAAATATACTCCTGCTGTAGTTTGTACTGATGGCGGACTTCCAAAAAACAAGTAATATTTATTATCCTGCTGATCAACTTTTTCTAAAGATTTTGAATCTAATGCATTGAGATATCCATAATAAGAAAGCATACCCGATGAAGATAAATTTGCATCAAAACCGTAAATATCATTTTGTTGATTGCCCCAAGAACTACCACCGCCTAGTAAAAACTGATTAAAATAGCTACCAGTCATGTTTTGCTGATTCCACATACTGCCTCTTACATGAAGATTTTGTTGAGAATCAAATAAAATTCCTTTTGTGGTATGTATACCGGCTATCTGACCGCCATTTGCTCCGAAATAAGTTCCCCAGCTACGTTCAAATTCAAAAACACTTTGCGAATAGAAAAAATTAAAAATAAATAAAAGTGCTACAATAAAAGTGCTTTTCATAGTAATTTGTTTTTTGGTTTTCGATTGAATAATGGATCAATCAAATCATGGGCTAAAAGTATTCGTATCACTACCCTATTGTTTTCAAAGATAACGAACCTGTTTGTAATCAGCAACTTTCAATAATAAATATCAAAATTAAGTGATATATATTAAATAAAATATACTTAATTAATTAGATGGAAATTCAAGTTATCTGTATAATTTTCAATTAAACCCAACTATAAGCCGCAAAAATTTTTCATATTATTTCTTCACCACTTTTTCTGTCACTACAGATTTATCAGTTCTAATCTTTAAATAATAAATACCAGCACTAAACGAATTGAAATTAATTTTCGCATTATTATCTTGCAATTTACCGCCAGAAATTCTCTGTCCTACTGAAGAATACAATTCAAAGCTTTCCAGCTTATTTTTGCTTCTTATATTTAAGATATCTGTAATTGGATTCGGATATATATCAATTCCGGCAACATCAGCTTTAACTTCACCAGTATTGAGTGAACAATTGGAGCTACTTCCCAATTTGGCAATAAAGAATTGAGAATACCCGGTCATACTTGTACTGTATAAAGTAGGAATCCCATCATTAGAAGCAGCAAATAATTGATCGGTAAAAAAACCTCCGACAATATAATTCCCATCTTTATCAACTGTAACAGCCGTAATCTGATCCTCGGTAGAATAATTACTTTCAATTTCATGTGTTGCGATGACAGCTCCGGTTTGAAGATTCAATCGTACCATAAAGGGATCTGATCTTGCATTTAATGGTTTTGTCAGCGGAAAATTAGCCCATTTTTCACGAATTGCTCCTTTTGTAAAAGCTATTTCATCACCATTGATCGCCAAGCCTCCAATGAAATTTACGGAGAGCGACTGGTCATCATGAATACCGTTTAATCCGTTCTCAAGCGGCACTGTCATCCAAAGCACATTTCCTGAAGGGTTCATTTTAGCAACAAAAGGAATTGTATTATTCAAATTGGTTGAGGGCAAGGTGAAATTGCCAAAAGTACAGGTTGGTGACCAGCCATTTACATTATTTACCGGAAATTTAGAATAGTGCCCACAAATATAAATATTGGAGTTTTGATCTTTTTTGATGTCGAAAATTTTTTCGAACTGCTTCTGCCCCGGTCCCATGAATGGAAACACAAATTCTTTCCTCCATATCTCGTTTCCTGTAGCTCCGTCAAACGTAAAAATAAAACCTTCATTGTTGAATGGTAATCCGCCATAAGATAGATTGGTATATTGAAAACTACCGGTTCCGTACATTCTCCTGCCTGTAATATAATATCGATTCAGATTTTCATCATACAGCAATTTTGCCTGACCGTCAATAGATGTTCCTCCAAAATCACCGGTAATAGGAAGCAACATCGGATTTGGGGCAACGGTCATATTTCCATTGTCATAATTAAATTTTACAAGATAATATTGAGGACCTACATTGTTATTCCCTAAAGCCATATCATAATCAAACGAATTGGGTACCGTAATTTTCCCATCAAGATGAGTTCCTTTGTAAAAACCAAGAACAGCATGAATATTTTTATTGCCATCCATGTCCCAAAGACCGTTATCACCTCTTCCTACAGGAAACGTTACATCTCCCTGCAAAGCTTTATACCAAACCAAATTACCGGTAGCAGTATTGTATTTGAGAAGGTACATTGTTTTAAAAGCGGGATCTATTGCATTACCGTACGGATAAGGCGGTGCAGGAAGAGCAGAAATAACCGGCAATGTAACATTCGTATCCAAATGTGTTGGGCTGAAGTTCGAAGGAGAATCCACAGCGACATTATTTGAAAGATTGGCCATTAAATATATTCCGCCGTTGTTATCTACTTCTATTTTCATGGCAAATTCTGAATTGGTATATCCACCAATAACGGTTTTCCATCGCAGATTCCCAACACAATCCGTAGAATATAACAACAAATCCCGAGTCCCATATACTGTTACAGGAGAGTCATTTACTAATGGCTGGTTATTATAAATCCAGGTAAGAAAATAATAATTGCCATTATTGTCAGTCGTAATCGCTTTGATATTTTCATCTGCAGAAGTAGATGCGAAAACATCATGACCATTATTGCCTCCACCCTGTTTAGCCCATTGCCATTGATAGGTCTGTGATAGGAATAAACTTGCCTGAAATAAAAAATAAATAATGAGTAGGTTTTTTTTCATAAGATGATCTGGTTATTAGTTTTTACGTATCTCATAATCTTAGGAACGAATAATTACAAAAGATCCCGGGGTAAAAATATCAAAAATATGTGAAATATTTACAATTCATATTAGTTTATTTTTAACATTAAAAAATTTAATTATCCTATAAGAAGCAACTGTAAAAAAGAAGAGCAATGCACCAGAAATGGATCTGCAAAATCAAACTTAACTCACAAAAATATTGAGATCAAAGAAGAACTTGATCAAGAGATGAAATTTCAAAAAAAACTCACTAAGATCAAAATAAAGATGATGAAGACAAAAAAACTGTGCTGTAATCTATTTTAAAACTAAAATTCTATGAAAATGCATTTCAAACAACACAATTAAACTTTGAATTATTAAAAAAAAATTGATTAGCAATTAATTCCAACATAAAAAAAGAGAAAGCATTATTTAAAAATGCTTTCTCTTATTGGGTGACCTCGGAGGGATTCGAACCCCCAACCCTCGGAGCCGAAATCCGATATTCTATCCAGTTGAACTACGAAGCCTATTTTTTTATAAGTGATGAGGAATTAGTAATAAATAATGCAAATATTGCCCCATTACTAATTACTCATTACCCATATTTAGAACGTGATCTTCACACCTCCCAAAATCTGTGCACCAAGAACTTTATATCCTTTGTACGTTTGATATTTTGAGCTCAGAAGATTGTTTCCGAGTGCGAAAATACTGAAATTTTTGTGAATTTTATACTCTGCAGACAAGTTTAAATCTGCATAACCACCAACTTTATCATTGGTATCTTCCGTAGACTGGAAAATTAATGCAGGACTTCCCGTTCCTTCAAGCATGTAAGAATTTGTCGTTCTGTCTGTTGCAAAAATTCCTTTGAACCCTAAAGACAATTTTTTCTCCAACATCGTATATTTTGCACCAATACTTCCGCTCACTAAAGGAACATTATAAATGTTTTCATAATTCTTCAGATCATACTTCAAAAATCTCACATCAGCATCCACAATAAGATTTTCTAATGGGAAATACTGCAAACTACCTTTAATATCGCTTACATTTCCGTCATCATAAATGGCAGAAAAAGTATTTGCAAAATCATATCCCGGTCTGTCTAAAGTAAATTCATTATTGAAAAGATTATTGGCTCCGAAGAACATAATATTTCTCATTTTTCCGAATCCTGCAGAAACATCATATTTGAAAGTCTCATCAATATCTCCTCTCAAACCTGCATAAATATGATATTGGGTTTCTGTTGGTCTCAACATCTGGTCAGATACCAAAAAAGGATTTTCCTGCAAAAGTTCAGCGTATGTGTTTAATTTTAAACCACCGTCAACTCCACCATAGAATTTGAATTCTTTTGAAGCAGCCACCTGAAATTCAGCCTGCGGAAACCAATATGTTTTGTTATTCTTTAATTCTTCCGCTAAAATTAAGTTTGAATTTCTTGCATTCAGGAAAGTAATTCCAGAACCGAGCATCAAATAAGATTCTCCTTTGGCAAAAGTCAGTTTAGGCGTAATATTAGCGTTGAAAAATGTTGCAGAATTTTTATTTAAAAGATTAAAATCAGTCTTTACCGTTTCTAAGCCTAAACCTAAGTCAGCATTCATCACGATTCCACTTTTTGCAATCTCAACCGCGTGTTTTGAGAGGTTTGCCAATATGGAAGCCTGATTTTCTTTTGCATCAAAATGATCCGATAAAAATGAAGATTTTACTCTTACGTCATTCAGAATTTCATTTGAATAAAAATCATAATAACCGTTTACCTTAAACTGGTTCACTTTCTGTTTCAAATCAACATCTGCTGAAGGTGTTAAAGCATAAATTCCATAGTAATTATAGTTATTTAAACCATATTCAGCATTCACATTGATCTTACCTTTCTCTCCGTAAGAATTTAAAAAAGCTCCAAGAGTTGCAGAACTTTGTTTGGAATCCCAATCGTAGTCTTTTTTCAGACCGTTGGTTGATAAAACATGAACATCTGCACCCACTTCCAGTTTATTTTCAAGCGTTGTAGAGACATTAGCATCCGCTAAAATCTTCCCATAGTTCCCCATTCCGAGCTGGAAATAGTTATTCTGAGCCGTTCCGTCAAATTTCGGAGCTACATCTTCACCCTGAATCGTAGAAGTTTTAAAATCTGAAACGGCAGGAACATCCGTAATGGTATATTTCACAGGATTTGCTGATTTCTCTTCCGGCGGATAATTTTTTTCCGTCACCACAGAAGTTTTTTTCTTCTCGATTTTCTTTACTTCCGGCTCTCTTTTTTTATTAAGAATAAGCTTCTCTTCTTTGATCTGAGAAAACGCTACCGACGAAATTCCTAAGAATAGTATAGATAATATTTGAATTTTCTTGTTCATTGCTTATTGTATTAAGTATTGATGTACAAAGGATTAATGATTTAAAATTAATAATCTGCTGTACTGAATACATGAGTACATTTTACTTTTTAATAGTCTTTTTAACCTCTTTCGCTTCCGCTACAATTTCAGGGAAATCAGCATAGTTTGCAATAATCTGGTCACAGGTATAACTTGCCTGATAATTATCTTTCAGACCGACATAATTTTTAGCCATCAACACCAAAGCTTTTGCTCCCCAATAATCTTCTGATGCGTAATTGTTGGCAATTTTAAAGATGGTCTCGTTAGATGATTTAAATGCTTTTGCTTTATTCTGATAGAATGCTTTTGCGTAAAGTGCTTCAGCTGCAACTTCGGTGTTTGATGATTTTTCAAGAGCCGTATAAGCCGTCTGAGCGTCTTTTTCTTTTCCTGAATTCATCAGACTTCTCGCCTTGATTACTTTTGCAGTTTCAATTACCGCTGCAGAGTTTTTGTTGTTGCTGATTACGGCATTGGCTAATTTTTCTGCTTCTGAGAAATTCTTTTCTTCCGCATACACTTTCATCAATTCTACATTCGCATAATTTTTCACATTAACGTCTGACGAATTTCTGATATTCTCTAAATACTTCTTAGCTTCTGCAGAATTCCCCTGAGCCAAATAAATTTGTGCTAAACGGGTCTGCGCATCATCCTGATAATCGTTCTGAACATTTCCTACTTCCTGAAGAACCAAGAGTGCTTTTGTAGGATTATTGGTCTGATAATAACTTTCTCCTAACTCGTATTTAGCCTGATAAAGACCTTCTCCGGTAGGATTTTGGGTTAAATATTTCTCGTAATAAGAAATTGCATTTTTGTAATCTTTCTTTGTGAAGTACTGTTTTCCGGTTGATAGGTTGATTTCATCGATTTCTGATGCTTCAACATTCACCCCGATATTTCTTGCAAAACTTTCATATCCTGAAACATCACCATTTTTCGTAAAAATAGGTTTTGCTGCCTGAACAATTTTTTGTGCATAAGCTGTATTTTTATACTGTTCGCCTAAAGATTTCAGTTCAGATAGCGCTTTATCATTTTGATTCTGATCGATATAATTCTGCGCTCTGTAAATCGCTGCATTTGCCACCAAATCTCTGTCTGAAGAAGATTTAACAACTTTTCCGAAGAAATCGTTTGAATTGCTGTAATCATTCTGAGCTGCATAAGCTACTCCGATTTCATATTGCGCATCATCGATGTATTCGGAAGCAGGATATTTTGAAATCAATGATTTTAAGTTCGTGATTTTCGCTGCATGATCATTTTTAAATCCTAAAGCCAAAGCTTTTTGGTATAAAGTATAATCTGTAGCGTCTTCGTTTTTATCGTAAATCGCAATTGCCTGATCCAGATCGTTATTAGCATAATTAATGTCTGCTAAACGAAGCTCAGCATCATTTTTAAACTCAGGTTTTGGATCTTTTAAATATTGGGTGAAATACTGTTCAGCCTGATCGAATTTTTTAGATTTAAAATAAGCGTATCCCAAATCGTAAGGTAACTGCTGTTTTTCAGGGAAACTTTCATTCGCTAATTTCTCGTAACGGGCAATTGCCGAAGGATAATTTCCTTTCTGATAATACACCTGACCCAACCAGTATAACGCTCTGCTGTGGAATTCTTTATTTAAATCAAACTCCAGACTTCTTAAGAAATATCTTTCCGCTTCGTCAAAATTACCTTTGTTGAATTCCTCAGTTCCCAATAAATAAGAAACTTCCTGATCTACTTTATCGGTTTCAGGGGTAGAATTCGGCAATTTATCGATCGCATTCAATGTCTCTTTAAAGTTCCCGGAATACAGATACGATTTCACCAAAAGTGATCTCATTTCCGAAGTTTTCGCATCATTATTGTTGATGGTAATATAGTTCTGGATAACGTTTGTAGGATTTTCAAACGGGTTTCCGATGTCGTAGCTTAATTTTGCATACTGTTCGTGCGCCAGCTTTTTCACATTCGCATCATAATCCATCTGATAAGACGAACGGAACGCGGAAAGAGCTTCCTGCTTTTTGTCAACCGCTAAATAAG
Organism: Chryseobacterium formosense; assembly: GCF_900116415.1. GTDB lineage: Bacteria > Bacteroidota > Bacteroidia > Flavobacteriales > Weeksellaceae > Chryseobacterium > Chryseobacterium formosense. The sequence goes on from NZ_FPAP01000003.1 coordinate 380,400, forward strand.
CATTTCCTAACTGATAATATGCATTCTGAGCCAAAGCTGAATTGCTGTTCAGTAACTGGTTGTAATATGAAACGGCTTCATCATACTTTTTCAGCTGTGCCGCTACAAATCCCATTTCGTACAAATCATTTTCTGAAGGATTCAATTGTACCGCCAGATAATCTTTCAGATGCGGATAAGCAGAATTGTAATCATTCTTCATGAAATAAGATTCACCGATGATTTTGTGAACCTCTGCTTTGTATGATTCTGAAATATCTTCATTTAATAGAGCAGTTCCTTCCGAAATCGCTTTATCATAATCTTTATCGTTGTAGTACATCTGTACATAATACGGACGCACCAGTTTTGAAAATTTAGGCTGATCTTTTACCGAATCAAAATATTGGAACGCCTGAACGTTGTCTCTTTTGGAATAATACAAATGTCCCAACATATAAGCAATATCACCTTTCTGCGATTCATCGGCAGTTTTGTAAGCTTCTTCCAATGCATCAATCGCACCTTTTGCGTCGCCCATCATAAATTTAGCATACCCCAGTTTCAGAATATATTGCGTATTTTCTTCACGGGTCAGCTGATATTGATTAACTTTCTTTAAAGTTTTTAAAGCCTCCTTAAAATCTTTTTTAGCCAGATAATAATCTGCCAAAGGTAAATTCGCCTGTGCAAAATAAGCCGAATTAGGATATTCTTTCATAAAAGCCGTTAAACCTTCTTCCGCATGATTTTTCTGAAGGATAACGCCAATCACATTATCAAAAAACTGCGCTGCTTCTTTTTTAGACTGCACCAGATTCTGATTGTAGAAATACTGTCGTGCATATTCGTATTGGGAAGCGTTGTATATTTTGGTCTGATAAAGATTCTGGGCAAGATTAAACCTGTAGTTTTCCTTTTGGGTAAAGTATTGAGACTGTTGCGCTTCGGAAACTCCAAAATAGAAAACAGCAGCCGCTAAAAATATTTTTTTTGATTTCATTAATATCAAATTTTAAAATGGGAAGGCTTCAAAAATGAGACCATTTATTTTAAATTTCAGATAAGATTTTATCCACAAATTATCAACGAAAATATCGAAAAGATATTGTATAAACAAGTCTTTTTACATAATGTTAGTATGTGGATTATTTTTTAATACTAATTAACTTTTGTATAAGAAATATTAAGAAAATATTAATTATTTAACAGAAATAATTACATTTGTTTTTTTCAACTTATATATCATATTTCATGAATCAACTTTTTAGAAGGAAACCATTGAGTTCTACAACTTTGGATGAGAATAATGGTGAAATCCATTCTTTGAAAAAGGTTTTAAGCGTAAAAGATTTAACTTTTTTTGGTATTGCTGCCATTATTGGTGGTGGTATTTTCAGTGCAATTGGTAATGCCTGTTTTTCCGGCGGTCCGGGAGTTATTTTCTTATATGCTATTTGTGCAGTTGCCTGCGGATTTACGGCAATGTGTTATGCAGAATTTGCATCACGAGTTCCCGTTTCTGGTAGTGCTTATACGTATGCTTATGTTTCTTTCGGAGAAATTTTTGCGTGGATTATTGGTTGGGCTTTGATTATGGAATATTCTATCGGAAATATTTACATCGCCTTTTCATGGAGTGGTTATTTTACCAATTTATTAGATACATTTGGGCTACACTTACCGGAATGGCTTACGATAAACTATAAATCTGCACATTCAATTTTTGATAACAATACCGCTTTTGTTCAAAGCATTAATGATTATCTCGCTAATAAAGCAAGTCTTGTAAAAGATTCGGCTTTAGGAAATTACTTAGCTTCAAATGAAGTGAAAGAAAGCCTTAAAGAAGGGCAAAACATGACATCTATTCTGCAAAAAAAGGCAACAGCTCTACAAAATGCTGAAGGTTTTTTAGCATGGAAAAACTCACCTCTTTTGGGAAGCTTAAAAGTGATTTTTGATTTACCCGCTTTAATGATTAATGTTTTAATTACGTATCTGGTTTACAGAGGAACGAAAGAATCTAAAAACTTGAGTAATTTAATGGTTTACATCAAATTGGCTGTAATTGTTTTGGTAATTATTGTTGGTTTTATGTATGTTGATATTGATAATTGGACGCCTTTTATGCCGAATGGTTTTGGAGGTGTTATGGCGGGAGTTTCTGCAGTTTTCTATGCCTATATTGGTTTCGATGCTGTTTCTACTTTGGCGGAAGAAGCCAAAAATCCTCAGAAAGATTTACCGAGAGGAATGATTTATTCTTTGGTAATCTGTACCGTTGTTTATATTATTTTGGCCTTGGTTCTTACCGGAATGGTTTCTTATACAGAATTAGGAGTTTCAGATCCTTTAGCAGAAATATTTGCTTTAAAAGGGGTGAAATGGATGCTTTTCATCGTTTCAATCTCTGCAGTTGTAGCGATGACCAGTGTTTTACTGGTTTTCCAAATGGGACAGCCAAGAATCTGGATGACAATGAGCCGAGATGGTTTGATGCCCAAAAAATTATCTGAAATTCATCCTAAATATAAAACGCCGGGGTTTGCAACAATTCTTACCGGTATTGTTGTGGGGCTTCCCATATTTTTTACCGATGAAAATTTAATTTTAGACTTCACCAGTATCGGAACTTTGTTTGCATTTGTACTTGTTTGCGGTGGAGTTTTGATGCTTTCGCCACAAAGTGAAGAAGAAATGGAGGAAAGAAAAGGAAAGTTTAAAATCCCTTACATCAATTCAAAATTCATTTTCCCGATTGGGTTCGTTTTGAGTTTGATCTTGGTTAATTACCTATTCCCGACCTATTTTTCAGACATTTTTAAAGATGTTATCGCAAACATTCCGGTCATTAGTTTTTACTTAGTTTGTGTGGTTATTTCGTTTTTAGCCTTCATTAAAAGATTGTCTTTAATTCCGATTTTAGGATTGGTTTCTTGTTGTTATCTTTTGACAGGAATGAGTACCGAAAACTGGTCTTGGTTCGGAATCTGGCTTGTTTTAGGCTTGATTTTCTATTTTATTTATGGCAGAAAAAACAGTAAGCTTAGAAACAGTAAAGCTTAAAAAAATAAAAAAACGAGTCATCATATGATTCGTTTTTTTCTGAAATGGCTGATTTATTGCTTTGAGATATTTAAACTAAATCTTAATGCCATGTCTGAAAGAATAAAAACCTTCGCCGAGTTTTATCAGTTTTACCTTACTGAGCACAGCAAAATCGGAACACGAGTTTTTCATTTTATTGGAACGCTGTTGGTATTTTTTGTAATTGGATACGTTATTTATTCAGGGAAAGAGCGGTTTTTATGGTATGTTCCGATCTTCGGATACGGTTTTGCATGGTTGAGTCATGTCATCATTGAAAAGAATAAACCCGCCACTTTCAAATATCCGCTTTGGTCTTTGATTTCAGATTTCAGGTTATTTTTTGAACTTCTTACAGGAAAACAGAAGTTTTATTCAAACTAAAATATTCAGTATGAAAAATATAGCAATGCTTTTAAAAGGAAGTTTAGCAGCTTCAGTTTTTTTGATCTTCTCTCAATGCAAACCTATGCCAAGTGAATCCGGAAAAGATGAAAAGACAATGATCATCGCTTCAGAAACAACAGATTGCACAGGAGTTGCTCCCATGAAATGCCTTCAGGTAAAAGAAAAAGAATCTGACAGTTGGGGGAATTTCTATAGCAATATCGAAGGCTTCACGTACGAACCGGGATTTGAATATGTTTTAAAAGTAAAAACAGAAAAAATTGAAAATCCACCGATGGACGGTTCTTCAATAAAATACACTTTAGTAAAACAGGTTTCAAAAACCAAGAAATAAAAAAAACCTCTCAGTATGAATTTCTGAGAGGTTTTTTATTTTAGTGTCCAGATTGTCCAAAATCTTTCGGCGGCTTCGGATAATTAGCTGTATTTAGTTCATCCATTTTCTGCGTTGCAGCCATTGAGACAACCAAATCATTCAGCATTGAACTCGCTGCTGTGGGAGAATTCGGCAGTAAAACCAAATTACTTCTGTTATTAGCTCCAATAGAATTCAAAGTATCGTAATGTTGTGTCACAACAATCAGCGCAGAAGCTTCCTGCGCATTGATGTTTGCGGCGTTCAGCATTTTTACAGACTCTTCCAGACCTTTTGCAATCTCCCTTCTTTGGTCTGCAATACCTTGTCCCTGCAATTTTTTAGATTCTGCTTCAGCTTTTGCAACAGCTACAATCCTAATTCTTTGTGCTTCAGATTCGTATTCTGCGGCAGTTTTTTCACGTTCAGCAGCGTTGATTCTGTTCATCGCATGTTTTACCTGTTCATCCGGATCGATATCGGTTACCAAAGCCTTAATGATATCATATCCGTAACTTTGCATTGCTTCCTGCAATTCACTTTTTACAGCAATTGCAATATCATCTTTTCTTACGAATACATCGTCTAATTTTGTTTTGGGAACTTCAGCTCGTACAACATCAAATACGTAAGAAGTAATCTGATTTTCAGGATTTTCCAAACGATAATAAGCATCTTTCACATTTTCTCTGATTACCTGATACTGTACAGAAACTTTCATTTTAATGAATACGTTATCCAGAGTTTTAGTATCAATAATAACGTCTAATTGCTGAATTCTAAGATTCAGACGCTTTGAAATCTGATCAAAAAAAGGAATTTTCAAATGCAAACCGGCGTGGCTTACTTTTAAGAATTTGCCTAATCTTTCTACCACTGCAGCAGATTCTTGCTTTACCGTAAAAAAAGAAGCGAATAATGTGATAAGTCCGAAAAAGACTAAAATACCAAGATAGATCATAAATTTTAACTTTTTAAATGTGTCGTAATAATTTTTATTTTTTAAAACACCTTACATTTGTGTTTTGTTTAAATATACTAAAAATAAATATAAGTTCTGTTGTGATCGATTAACTGACAATTAATTTAAAAAATCATTTGATATTTTAAACTAGAAAATATTTGGGAAAAGTTAATTTTGAATTACAAAAAATATGTGATTATAAAATCGAAGATCTGTCTTACTACCTAAAAATTGGTATTTCTTACAACAATCTTTATAAGGAAATTTATAATCAATACTAAAACGATAATTTATAACTATAATTTCTTAACCAATATCATCAAATCATGTGGAATAAAAACAGAATTACAGAATTATTGGGAATCGATTATCCCATTATGCAAGGTCCTTTTGGCGGAGGTTTATCAACGGTTGAACTGACAACAACAGTAAGCAATCTTGGCGGTTTGGGCGGATTTGGAGCCTATACTTTATCACCTCAGGAAATTTATGATATTCATAAAGAAATACAGTCGAAAACCGACAAACCTTATAACCTTAATCTTTGGGTGAACGATCACGACATCATCGATGAAGGACACACTAAAAAGCAATACGAAAAGGCAGTTGAGACTTTCAAACCTTATTTTGACATTTTAAATACTGAAATTCCTGCACCTCCACCCTCTTTTGAATCAAGATTTCAAAACCAGCTGCAAGTAGTTTTTGATATTAAACCCAAAGTTTTCAGTTTTATGTTCGGACTTTTAGATGTAAACATTATTGAAGACCTTCACAAACAGGGAACTATCGTTTTCGGAAATGCCACAACGTTGGATGAAGCCATTGCTCTGGAAAAATTGGGAGTTGACGTAATTGTTGCTTCCGGTTTTGAAAGTGGCGGTCATCGACCTTCATTTTTAGATCAATCCGAACTTTCTACAACGGGAACTTTCGTTTTAATTCAATTAATTAAAGATAAAGTGAAAATCCCGGTTGTTGCAGCCGGAGGAATTGCCAACGGGCGCGGAATTGCCGGAGCATTCACATTAGGAGCTGAAGCCGTACAAATCGGAACTGCATTTTTGGCAACCGAAGAATCCGGAGCTTTACCAATTCACAAAGAATTTTTATTCTCCGATGCTGCAAAATCCACCACCCTATCCAGAGCTTATACCGGAAGATTAGGACGCGGAATTACCACTAAAATTACAAGAAACGTCTTAGCTGCAACTGATAAAACTTTGCCTTTTCCTTTACAGACAACATTCATGGGTGCATTGAGAAAAGCCGCCTTGGAACAGCAGAAAAATGATCTGGTTTTCTTTTGGTCTGGTCAGATTGCACCAATTTTAAAGCATAAAAAAGCTTCAACTTTAATGAAATCATTAATAGAAGAAGCGAATGAGTTACTTAATTAATTTGCTGGAAGTTTGAAGATGGAAGTCTGAAGTTTATAACGCTTGTAAAACTTCCCGCTTTCAGCCTTCATCTTCCTTACCCAACTTCCTACACCGTCATTCCGATATCAATTCCCTTGATTTTTCGGTAAAGATCGGTCGCATAATTATCCGTCATTCCGGAAACAAAGTCGATCACACCCAAAACTTTCTGATAATCGGTTCCATCCTGATACACAAATTGCTGCGGTAAAAGCTTCAGGGCTTTTTTATCATAAGATTTCCTTTCATCACCATGCTTTAGAATTGAGGGAATGAAATGATCCAGCAATTCGTACATTACATTGTAGCCTGCGTTTTCGATTTCCACCACTGCTCTGTGATTATAAATTTTTTCTATAGAGAAAGATTCTATATCCTGCAAAGCGTTATTTTCAGACTTATAAATATCCAGAAGTCCTTTATCTAAATTTCCTTCAAGAATCGTATTAAAATTATTTCTATAAAGCTCAACAGATTTATTAATTAATGCATTGATCACTTTCGCTCTCAAATAAGAAATCTGCTCATTTTCATTACCGATAGAATTCAGTTTTGAATCAACTCTTTTAATATCATCGGTTTCCGATTTTACCAGTTCAAAGAAAAGATTCTTGCAGTCTGCTGTAGATACGATTCCCAAACGGTGCGCATCTTCCATATCGATAATATTATAGCAAATATCATCTGCCGCTTCTACAAGCCAGACAAAAGGATGTCTTTTAAAAATATAGGGTTCATCATTTTCCTGAAGCAGCTTCACTCCTTTTGCAATTTCAAGAAAAGTCTCTTTTTCATTCTGGAAAAAACCGAATTTCTTTCTGTGTATAATTCCTTTTTCTTTTGCAACAGCTTCACACGGATACTTTGCGATACTTGCTAGAGTAGTAAAAGTAAGCTGCGTTCCACCAAAATCTTTTCCCTGTTGCTGGTGAGTAAGTACCCGGATTGCATTGGCATTTCCTTCAAAATTTACAAGATCTGCCCACTCTTTCTCTGAGAATTTAGATTTTATCTGATTTTCATTTCTTTCAAAATAACTCGCAATTGCATCTTCACCTGAATGCCCGAAAGCCGGATTTCCGACATCGTGACACAAACAAGCCGCTGCAATTACGTTTCCTAAATTATGAAGGTAAAAACTTTTAGAATCTTCATTAAGATCATTCTTAAAATTATCATGAATAAACTCTCCAATCACACTTCCCAAACTTCTTCCAACAGACGAAACTTCAAGCGAATGCGTAAGACGGTTGTGCACAAAAACACTTCCCGGAAGCGGAAAAACCTGGGTCTTATTCTGCAGCCTTCGGAATGCCGATGAAAAGATAATTCGGTCAAAATCTCTCTGAAAATCTGTTCTTGAAGCAATAGTATTAGGATTATTACCTGTTCTCTGACTGGTAAAAATCTGATTCAAATTCATCATTTTCCAAAATTACTTCAAATTTTATTTTTAAAGGAACAATATTTGAATTTTTCTTAAAAACAAAGTCATGCCTGAAGGTCCAACAATTGTTCTTATGAAAGAAGATCTGCAAAAATTTGTAGGTGAAAAGGTCATTGAAGTTAGCGGAAGTGAAGTCCCGGACAACTTCGAAATTGAGGGAGAAATCCTCCGTGAGATCAAAACTTTTGGAAAACAAACGTTTCTAATTTTTGATAAGATTATTTTCAAAATTCATCTCATGATGTTCGGTTCTTATAGTTTATATAAAAGAAAAGATATTGACACGTTACGGTTTGGACTGACTTTCGAAGATGGCGGAATGTATTTTTACACCTGCGTGGTAAAAGTCGTTGATGAAAGTTTTCTATTAAAAATCGATTGGGAAGCCGATATCATGAGTAGGAAATGGAATCCTGAAAAAACTGAGCAAACTTTAAAAGCAGCTCCTAAAATGATGATCTGTGATGCATTGATGAATCAGGATATATTCTCCGGCGTTGGGAATATTATTAAAAATGAAGCTTTGTTCAGAGTGGGAATTCATCCGGAAAGTCTGATTGGAAATTTACCTCCTGAAAAATTAAAAGAAATTATCACAGAAGCTAGAAATTACGGTTTCGATTTTAAAAAATGGAAAAAAGCCAATGTCCTCAGTAAACATTTTCAGATTTATCACCAGAAAAATTGCCCGATTTGTGGCGCAGAAGTCATTAAAAAAGATACCGGAAAAAGTAAACGGACAAGTTTCTTCTGCATAAATGATCAAGTCCTACTGTAGAGAATCTAATATTAAAATTCTTTCAAATGTATATTAACACTCTCTTAAAAATTACATAATTCTAAATGCAAGGCATACTATTTTGATAATTTTTAAATTATCAAATCTCCAACACCCCATGTATAATAATTATCAATTTTACATATTTTTATCAATTAAATAATCAAATAATAAGTTTAAATCACTTCAATTATCATAAAAACTCAATGTAAACAACTCTTAAAACAGCCTCAAAACTAACTAAAACAGTGACAAACATCATATGAGAGAGTTTGTGGATTACAAAAAATGCCGTAAATTTGCATTATAAAATTCGCAACAAAATTTAAATTAATTAAAAATTCAATAATTATGATCGCTTACATCGGTATTGCAACATGTGCTATTTTAGTTACTTCATATTTTGCAACAGTAAAAAGAGAAGGGAACTAGTTTTTTATTAAAAAACATTCAGCCTATTAACAAATTTTATTATTTTTTATGTTTGCAGTTTTAAACTGCTGCTCTTTTACTCACCCGGAGTAAAAGAGCCCAAAACATAAGACTCTCACATCTTTTATTTTTTAAAAGATTTTTCAATACTTACTTTTCATAATAATGCATTTTGAGAAAAAATTCTCGAAATGAATTATCTTTGCAAATCAATATAATGTTTTGTAACTATGAATCTGTACGATCTTATCATTCAGGATAAAGAAGCAGTAACGCTCAACGAAGTTTATCTTGAACCCCAAAACAAACAGCAATTTGTACAGCTCATCAAAGAACACACCTATATTAAAGAGCTACAGGAATACGGTCTTCCTGTCAATAACAAAATCCTTTTACAGGGAAATTCGGGTTGTGGTAAAACCATGACAGCAAAAGCCATTGCCAATGCTTTAGGCAAAAATATTATTATTCTTAATCTGAGCAATATCGTCTCCTCCAGAATAGGTGAAACTTCTCAAAATATCAAAATGATTTTCGATAAAGCGGCAAGAGAAAGATCCGTTCTTTTTCTTGACGAGTTAGACCAAATCGGAAAAGCTCGTGGAAGCGACGATAAAGATGTCGGAGAAATGAGAAGACTCGTCAACACCTTGATTCAGCTCATTGATTATTACCCTGAAAATGCGCTTTTACTTTGTGCGACAAATCATGCAGAAATTATTGATACTGCTCTACTGCGACGTTTTCAGCTGAAGATTAACTACAAAATGCCATCAAAAGATTTTCTGGATGAATATTACAATCATCTTTTATCTCAATTTCCTGAGAATTTGAGAAATATGGAGAGGAAGTATGAAATTTCTTTTGCGGAAGCTAAGGATCATACTTTCACGTTGGTAAAGGGGAATTTGATTGAGAAGTTGGAAGCAAAAAATTCAATACAATTATAATAATGGGATAAAGATTTTTCTTTTAGTGTTGAATTAAATTGTTTTGAAATTGAAAATTATTACTTTAGCGTAATTATAGTTTTGATTGGCGCATGTGTAAAGCCAGATGTTAGCGGTTAGCAGAAATTTTAAACCAATATTACGTAATGAAACAAATTTTACAAATTTTAATCTTATTAATTATTTTTTCCTGCAGCAAAGTTGAAGTTTCTAAAACTGAAGTTGAAGCGGTTGATAAAGTTCTTCAATTTTATGGAGGGCAAGTAAATCGTTCAATAGGATTTAAAATCGCAAATGGAAAAAAAGCAAATTATTTTGAATTGCAAGTAAGTAAAAGTGATTTATTGAATAATGAACAAAGATATCTAACAGAGCAAGCTGGAAATGTTGCTTATATATTTTACACCAATTTAAAAGATGAGAAGTCAAATTATAATGAAATACGAGTTAAAATCGATTTAGATAACGGAACTTCTCATGAATATAATTTTTCCACCACAGAATTGAAAGAAATTGAAGAATTATATTCTGAAATTGAAAAAACAAATAATTTTATTAGAGATGCTGATTATAAATCTCTTATTAGAGATTCTGATTATAAATCTCTTGCAACTCAAAATGGAGAAATTAGTGTTGGTATTACTGAAAATAAATTAAAAGATATCTTTGATCAACGAAAATCAAAATTTGGAAATATTAAAGAAATTCAAAATCAAGGATTTAGTTTCCATAAATCTGTATATCGTGGAAACTTTATAAATGTAAAAGAAGTAATACTTTTTGACAAAAATGCTGAAGACATGATTTTAAGTTATGATCGTAAAACAAAAAAATTAATTGCAATCCATTAACCATAAAAAAACTTCTGCTAACATTGTATTGGCAAAATGCGAGGTTTAAATCAGAGTTGAACTATTTGTAATAATTAGCAGCCGCTATTTTTCGTTCCATAGCTTTTTTGAAAGTTTATTCCACGAAAAAAATATCGGCTACGATTGGAAATTCTTGAACTAAAGTTCTTCGAAATCCCGCACTTCACCAATACTTTTTCCGTTATTTGTAAGATAAACCAAAAATAGAAATGAAAATAAAAAAAATAGTATTCAGTATATTAATCGCTCTTGTTTTAATAATATCAATATTCCTTTATATGAATAGAGATAAATTTGTCTATGTAGGTTCAGTAGATATTATTGAAGTTGATTGCAGCAAAAAACGTCAAATCTTGAGCGAAGTTTTAGAAAGTGACCAAAGGATTAGAAAATCAAATGAACTCATCAAATATGCTAAAGAAGATCATAAAAATCAAGAATTAGTGATTAGCATTATTGAAAAGTGTGGTATGCCAACATTGAAGGAGGTGGATCAAAAACATATGGATGCAATCTGGTTGGGATTGCAACATAGCACTGAAGAAATCAGGAAAAAGTATTTTCCACAAATAGAGAAAGCGGTTGAAAATGGAGACTTATCTAAACCACAATACGCATTGATGAAAGACAGGATTCTAATGGACGAAGGAAAACCTCAAATATATGGTTCACAAATAGAAAATGGTAAATTGTATACATTAGAAAATCCTGAAACTGTAAACAAAAGAAGAAAAGAAATGGGATTGGAACCCATAGAGGATTATTTAAAGAGATTCAATATTCAGTTCAATCCTAATTAAAATACTACACATAACATTGTATTTGAAAAAGGCGGGGTTGAGAATAAAGTTTTAAACTTAGTTATATCTAGTCGCAAATACTTTTTCCGTTAGCAGAAATTAATCTCCAAACAGAATGCCATCAAAAGATTTCTGAATGAATATTACAATCATCTTTCATCTCAATTTCCTGAAGATTTTAGACATATTGAGCGGAAGTATGAAATTTCTTTTGCAAAAGCGAAGGATTATACTTTTATGGTGGTAAAGGGGAATTTGATTGAGAAGTTGAAAGAAGGTCATTAATCTAAAATCAACATTTAAAGTTATTATTATATCTATAATTATTGAATTACAATAATTTTTATTATTATTTTAGCAAAATTACTTTACAGAAATATAGATCTTAACTGAGATACAGTATGAAAATAAAAAATAAAAATATTAATGTACAAGAATTAATTAATGAAGGAAATAATTATTCTAGTGAAAATAATTGCAAAATAAAATATGGTGAATATTTCAGTGATGCTACACCTGAATTTTTAGCCTGGATTTCAAAAGTTGAAAATTTTATATACACAAATTTTGATGAAAATAGTGGACCATACAAAATGTTACAAACAGCTGATAAATCTAAATTTAGCGGTTATTATTTATCGGAATTCGATAGAGAATTACAAAAATACAAGGGAGCCATTAAATCTTGTGAACACTTAAAGCCAAATAAATCAAAATCTGAAAATGTGATAATTAGTTTAATAAAAAATCCTGTATTTTGGACGACTTTAGTTGTAGTTATTGGTGGATCTTATAAACTTGGGTTTGACAACGGAAATTCTAAATTTGATAAAGAAAAACAAGAATTTATAGATATAAATAAAAAATTAATTGATAGTGTAAAACTTCTTAAAATCGAAAACAGTAAATTAAACAAAGAAAATTTTATATTGACAAAAAAAGGATTTCAAAATTGAAATCCTTTTTTATATTTTCTTAAATTTTACAATCCGATTACCGGCATTGAAAGCATTAAGATATTTTCGTTTTCTTCAAGACCATCAAGAGGCTCGATGATTCCTGGTCTGTTTGGCTGAGACATTTTCATTGTAATATCATCCGCTCCTAAAATACCCAACATTTCTGTTAAAAATTTAGAGCTGAAACCGATGTTGATGTCTTCACCATTGTAATCGCAAGGAATCTGCATATCTGCTTTGTTTGCATATTCTGTGTCTTCTGCGTGAAGGTGAAGAATATTGGCAGACAATTTAAATCTAACCTGATTTGTCGATTTATTCGACATGATCGACGCTCTCTTGATTGCACCCAATAAAAGGTTTCTGTTAATCGTCAATACATTCGGATTCTCTTTCGGGATTACTGCAGTATAATTAGGATATTTTCCGTCAATTAATCTACAAATCCAGATATGTTTACCAAAAGTAAATTTAGCCATATTCTCGTTGAAGTCGATGGTAAGATCTTCGTTTGAGCTTGCTAAAATATTTTTGAAAATGTTCAAAGGTTTTTTAGGCATGATGAATTCCATTGGCTCGGCATTCATCAGGTCTGTTCTTTTATACACCACCAATCGGTGAGAATCTGTAGAAACAAAGTTGGTTTCGTTCTCTCCAAACTGGAACAAAACTCCCGTCATTACCGGACGAAGAGAATCGTTACTTGTTGCAAAAAGAGTGTTGGTTAAAGCTTCAGACAAAACTCCTGCAGGCATTGTTACAGACTGTGCAGCATCAAATTCAGGAAGTTCAGGATAATCATCTGCGTTGTCTAATGCAACAGCAAAGTTATCTTTCTCATCCAAAATCTCAAGCTGACTTCCAGTTCCTTCAGCATTATCTTTCACTGCCAAAGTAAGAGGTTGCTCACCATACGTTTTGATAAAATCTTGAAAAATCTTGGCAGGAACAGCAAATTTACCTGAATCGTCCGACTTTACCTCCAAAGAAGTAATCAGCGTAGTTTCGCCATCAGATGCAGTAATGGTAAGGTTGTTTTCGTTTAGTTCAAAAAGATAGTTTTCTAAAATCGGTCTCGACTGAGAACTTGATATTACGCCACTTACAGTTTGCAAAGCCTTCTGCAGTTCACCACTTGAAATAATAAATTTCATAGATTTAAAAATAAGTTTTTACAAATATAATAAATAGAAAACAGATAGAAAAGAATAATCCTTCGAGTTACTAACAACCATCAAAATAAGTTTATCTTTGAAGTATGGATGTAGGAAGATAGAAGATGGGTGTCAATTCTTCCTTAAAATCAATTTCTATTTTAAACTTAATCATGCGTAAACCGCCTATTCATAAAAGTTTTGAGAATGCCTTCAACGGGCTTTGGCTTATGATAAAATCCGAAAGGAATTTTCAGCTTGAATTGTTGGCATTCGCTGTAAATGTATTTCTAATTTTTTATTTAAAACTTTCATCTGTTGATACGATTCTGATTCTTATTGTTTCTTTTGGCATTTTTGCTGCGGAAATTTTCAATACTGCAATAGAAAAAATCTGCGACATCATTCAACCTGATTTTGACAAAAGAATTGGTTTTATAAAAGATATTGCTGCCGGAGCGGTTATTTTAATGGCTATTCTGTCCGTGATTGTCGGGGTTTTGGTGTACTGGAAATATATTTTTATTTAATTTTTCCCACAGATTACTCAGATTTTCACAGATGTTTGTGATATTTGTGAAAAACATTTATGTTATTTGAGTTTAAAAATCAGTCTAAAATCAATTGTATATTTTGATGTGAATCGATAATTTCAACTAAAATCTCAAAAAGAGTCTGTCCGTTTCCCGCAATCAAATCATCCAACTTTTGCTGAATCAGTTTTATGTTAAACGGCTTTCCCTGACTGATTTTATTTTCATAAAATTCTCTGGTTGCTTCAAAACCCAAATCTTCTTTTGATTTCTGAGAATTCTTCCAGGTAATATCAGAATGAATTCCATACAATATATCATCAAAACCATCCAAAGTTCCGACTTTCCAATCTTCATCTTTCATAAAAAGCAGGGAAATTTCTTCGTAGAAACCCTCCAGATCCGAAAAATGACTGCCATTGATGACAGTCATTTCTTTGTTTTGTTTTTTATTAATCATTTCGCAATTTCTCAGATAAAGAATGTTATCATAACTAAAATACGAAAATCATCCGAATCATTTCCATTAATTCCTGATCTATTGATAATGATTTTATTTTGCTCTTAAATACACTTTACTGTAGTCAGAACGGACTTCAATATTCGTTCCTCCACCATTTATTTTTCCTGCTAAATCATTTCCATGACTGGCTAAATCTTCTTTTTTCTCGACATCAATTTTAAAATCCGGAGACATATAAATTTCACCATATGAGGTTGTCGTTTTAAGGTTCGCTTTTACCGATTTTGGAAGTGTAACGTCGGCAAGTCCGTATACAGAAATTATCGACAAGGGCCCTTTTACATTCTGACTGAAAGCTGCTTCAATTTTACCATAAATAGAGTTTATGGTTGCAGGTCCTGTAATATTTTCCAGTTGAATATTGTTAAAAGTGGTAGAAACCTCAATTTCATTCTGCATATTTCGGAAAACAACATTTCCACCGTATTTTGACTGATGTTTAAAAGAAACAATAATATCTTCAGGAACCAGGATTTTAATCTCAGGGAAAGACATTTTTTTCAGAGAATTGACTTCCATTACCTCATTTTTTTCACTAACGTTGATCCCAAGTCCTGTATTATCGGCAAGTCCCAAAGCATTAACGATCTGAAGACCTTCTGCACGCTTGTCGACAGCCGAAGTTCCGCCTTCCAGTGAAAAAACAATCTCATTTCCTTTATAGCCTTCTACGGTTACTTTACCAAGATTAAGAAGTAATTTGCCTTTATTTTTTTTGATTTTATAGGTTTTAGGAGTTACCTGTGTGGCATCAGCTTCTCCATCGTTCTCCTGTGCGTGGAAAGAAATTGCCATTAATGCAAACAAGATTAAATATATCTTTTTCATGAAGTTTAATTTGAAAAATTTAAATTATTGGTTTTATATAAAAGCTTTTAATATCTCATTAAAACAGCATAGGCTTCATCTTTTACGAAATCTGCTGTCGTAGGGTTTGAAGTAAGTTCTTTCAGTTTTTTATTCACTTCTGTATTGAATTCTGATGATTTTTGGTTCGCCAAAATTGCAATTAATTCTTTCTGAACCATCGCATCATCCTGCTGAAGAAAAATCAGTCGGATGTTTTTACCGATTTCAGGATTTTGAATATGAGCCGACAAAGTTTCTACTGCAGCCAGTCTTACATTCGTATTTTCGTCTGAAAGTGCTTTCTCAGATAATATTTTTACAACTTGTCTATCAGAAGTCGAAAAATCTTTCAACAAAGCAATTCCGTGTAATCTTGAACTCGCAGAATATTCATTATTTAATAGTTCTAAAGCTTTAATTTTATTAAAACCATTTTCGTTTTCAGAAAGGTTATTGTATTGAACTAAAATTTTCGTTTTCTCTGTTTTTTTTGATAAAACTGAATCATTGCTTACAAAAGATTCGCTCCTGTTTACTTGTTTAGCTGTTTCTATTTTTGCATTTTCTGATATATTTTTTTGGCTTAAAATATCAACTAAACCCTTATCTTCCGCTTTACTTTTTTCCTGAATTGAAACTATCTGTTTTTCGCTTTCTTTCTGATTCCAAAAAGTATAAAGACCAATGCTGAAAAAGATCAGTACAGAAGCAGCTGCGACCCATTTTTTCAAGGCAAACAATGGAACTGTTTTTTCATCTGAAGCGTTCCGTTCGTTCAGCCTAAGCATGATTTTGTCAAACGTTTCATCGGGAACTTCAAGTGTATCAAATTCCTCACGATGATTTTCTATATATTCTTTAAGCGTATCTTTCATTTTGGCATTTTTGAGTGAGTTTTTCAAAAATTTTCTTTTTAGCACGATGATAATAACTTCTCACCGTACCTGCGGGAATATCCAGTGTTTTTGCAATTTCTTCCTGCGGCATTTCTTCAAAAAGAAAAAGATTCACAATGGTTCTGATTTGTAGCGGAAGTTCTGCAATCGCATTTTGAAGTTCTTCAATTCGAAATTCCAACGCCAGTTTTTCTTCCAGCTCATCATCTTTTACATCGTACATTTTATCATCCTCAATCCCTGTAAAATAGATTTTTTTTTTTCGAAGAAAGGTAAGCGAATGGTTAATAGCAATTCTTTTAATCCAACCTCCAAAACTATCCGTATTTTTTAAAGATCTGATTTCAGAAAATGCTTTTACAAAAACTTCCTGAAGAATATCTTCTGCATCTTCCCTGTCATTCACAAGACGAAAAACAGAATTGAAAACCGCTTTGGAATAGCGCTGATAAAGCAGAGAATACCCTGAATTGTTTCCGGAACCGCATAGCTCCAACAATTCTTTATCACTGATATTTACCGTTGCTGTTTTCAATAATTATTAAGTCCTATTATACTTTCTACTTAGTAGACGTAATTGTTTTTTAAATGTTGCAATTTATTTTAAATATTTTTAAAATTTTCACTCACATTTGAATTTTAGCTAAAGTACTTATAATTGCTATTACTATTCACAGGATTTAAGTTCAATTGGAATCTTAAAAACATCTATTTTCTCCTTTTCCGATTTATTGTAAGCATCTTTCGCTTCCTTACTGTCAACATTTTTCCCGTAATAAACATAAGTAAATGTAGCTGTTGCAGAATTTAGATTGGCAAAGATCATAGACGGATCTTTTTGATATTGAGCCCAAAAAGTTTCCCACTGCTTAGGTGTGAAATTTACTTTCGCGGTATTAGCATTTCTTTCTTCAATGTTATTTTGCTCTTTGGTGAGTCCTTTGATTTCGAAAATAAAATTTTCCTCGGAATCATATATTTTCAAGATCAATCCTGGTAAGCCATAGAATTTATGTGGTCCGTCACTGATCGGAATTTCGTTAGTAAACCATGCTATCCACTTTCTTCCGGCAAAATTCGTTTCTGCCTTTTGTACATTATAGCTAAACAGTTTACTTTTCTCCTGCAGAATTTCCCATTCTGGTCTGCAATGATATGTTGTTAAATATACTTTGTCGAAAAAGTTTTCTTCAGTAACGGTAGTTTGTGATTTTAAATCTTTGAAAATTAAAGTCTGTAATTTCCATTGTTGTTTTGGTGCGGGAAAACTTCTGCTTCCCTGATTCACAAGCTTTGTTTTTACTGAATCATATTTAAATTTCGCTAAAGATTCAAAATAAGAATTCTCATCATTTTTCAGAAGAACAGTTAGTTCCGAATGGTAGTCTTTGCTTTGCTTTTCGGTCTTCCATTTGAAATCATAAATAATTTTATAGGATTGCGAAAATGCTTTTAAAGAACAAATCAGAGCAGAGAAAATGACCAATAGTTTGAATTTCATGATAGATGTTTTTGATTTTCTTACTATTAAAATGATGCAGAATTTGAAAAAATGTTGCAATTTTTAATAAAAAATGACTGTCACTAATGACAGCCATTTTCCTAATATTATTTGTTTAATTAAACTTAAAGATTATTTAAAATACTCAACTCCGTTTTTAAAGATATTATGGTAATTCGCTGTTGGAATGTTTTTCATCAATCCTTCTGCAAAACGTTCCGGGTGTCCCATTCTACCGTAGATTTTTCCGTCCGGACTCGTGATTCCTTCAATTCCGAATAATGAGTTATTTGGATTAAACGGCATTCCATGAGCGATGTTTCCATCCAAATCTAAGTATTGAGTAGCAATCTGTCCGTTCTCATACAACTTCTGAATTTCCGCTTCCGAAGCCATAAAACGACCTTCACCGTGAGAAATCGGGATTGTGAAAACCTGGTCTTTCATTCCTTTCAGCCAAGGAGATTCGTCGTTTAGAACTTTCACATTCACCATTTGAGAGATATGTCTTCTGATCGCATTGTGTGCCAAAGTCGGAGAATTTTCATCCAAGTCCTTGATTCTTCCGTAAGGTAACAATCCAGATTTTACTAAAGCCTGGAAACCATTACAGATTCCGACGATCATACCGTCTCTGTCGAGTAGTTCATGAACTGCATTTCTCATCTTCTCATTCTTCAAAACATTAACGATAAATTTCGCTGAACCGTCCGGTTCATCTCCCGCAGAAAACCCTCCGGAGAATGCTAAAATTTGCGACTGTTTAATTTCTTCCACCCATGCATCGATGCTCTCATCAAGCAACTGATGATTGATATTAATCAAAGGCAAACTGCTTACAATTGCACCTTCTTTTTGGAATGCATTCAGCGTATCGTATTCGCAATTTGTTCCTGGAAAAACCGGCGCAAAAACTCTTGGCTGAGAAATGCCGTGTTTTTTAATAATGATATTTCTTGGATTAATTGAGTTAAGTTTTGAATCCAATTCAACAACTATTTTTTCTTTTTCAACCGTTGAAAAAAGGTTTTCGAAAGTTTTCGTATTTGCTTCAAGTAATTTTTCGATTTCAAAATCCAAATTACTGATTTTCAAAATATTTGAATTTTTAACTTCACCGATTAATTGAAGATCAACAGAACTTAATTCTTCAGTTGATTCTATAATTAAACTTCCGATATTTTTTGCCAATAAAACGTTCTCATCAGCAATATTTATTTCAGCTCCCAACCTGTTTCCGAAGCTCATTTTTGCCAAAGCAACCGCAACGCCACCTTCTTTCACAGTCTTTACAGAAACGATTTTTCCAGCTTTGATATTTTCGAAAATAAGTTCGTAAACTGCTTTCAATTTATCATAGTTCGGAAGTCCATTTTCCTGCGGAATATGATTAAAGAAATACAGTTTATTACCTGCCTGTTTAAATTCTGGAGAGATAATATTTTTCTTTTCTCCATTAGCACAAGCGAATGAAATCAATGTTGGCGGAACATTCAAATCCTGATACGTTCCACTCATAGAATCTTTCCCTCCAATTGCTGCTAAACCGAAATTGATCTGAGCATCATAAGCACCCAAAAGAGACGCCAAAGGTTTCCCCCACTTTTCTGGATTTTGTCCTAATTTCTCGAAATATTCCTGGAAACTGAATCTAATATTTTTGTAATCGCCACCCATCGCAACGATTTTGGCAACACTTTCAACAACTGCGTAAGAAGCTCCTAATAATGAATTCTGCTTAGAAATCTCCGCATCAAATCCCCAACTTGCCAAAGAAACTGTTTCAATATTTTTTGCTCCGATAATCGGCAATGTCTGAACACTTCCATCCATTAAAGTCTGCTGATATTTTCCACCTAAAGGCATCGCAACCGTAGTCGCACCGATAGATGAATCGAACATTTCCAATAAACCTTTTTGAGAAGCAACGTTTTTATCACCTAATATTTTTAAGAAATTCTCTTCATTGAATGATTGAGTTTCTTCTTTTATTTCATTGAGGTGAGTGATTTTAACTTCCTGGCTTTTAGAACATCCATTTGTATCTAAAAATGCTCTTGAAAGGTCAACAATTTTATCACCTTTCCAGAACATCTGCATTCTTCCTGAATCTGTTACTTTTGCAACCTCAACAGCCACAATGTTTTCAGCTTCACAGAATTTGATGAACTGTTCTTTATCTTTTGGTTCAACCACAACCGCCATTCTTTCCTGAGATTCAGAGATAGCAAGCTCAGTTCCGTTCAAACCTTCGTATTTTAAAGGTAAAACATCCAAATTAACTTCCAATGAATCAGCGATTTCACCGATCGCAACAGAAACTCCACCCGCTCCAAAGTCGTTTGATTTTTTAATCAATCTAGTCACTCCAGGATTTCTGAATAATCTTTGGATTTTACGTTCTTCAACGGCATTTCCTTTCTGAACTTCAGAACTCATCGTGTGGATCGAAGTTTCGTCCTGTTCTTTTGAACTTCCGCTTGCTCCACCAACACCGTCACGACCCGTTGCACCACCTAAAATAATGATAGAATCGCCAGCTTCAGGTTTTTCACGTCTTACCCAATCCACAGGAACTGCGCCGGCAACGAAACCAACTTCCATTCTTTTTGCTTTGTAGCCTTCATCATAGATTTCGGAAACCATCGTAGTCGCCAAACCGATTTGGTTACCATAAGAAGAATATCCATTCGCCGCCTGTTTTGTGATTGTTTTTTGAGGTAATTTACCCGGTAACGTTTGGTCAACCGGTTCCAAAACATCAGCAGCACCCGTTAATCTCATCGCCTGGAAAACGAAAGAACGCCCAGACAAAGGATCTCTGATCGCTCCTCCTAAACAGGTTGAAGCTCCACCAAAAGGCTCGATTTCCGTCGGGTGATTGTGGGTTTCGTTTTTGAATAATAAATACCAAGGTTCCTTTTTACCATCGTATTCAGCTTCAATTTGGATTGTACAAGCATTGATTTCGTCAGAAACCACCAAGTTCTCCAAATTACCTGTTTTATGGAAATATCTTCCGCAAACGGTTGCCAAATCCATCAAAGAAATTGGTTTCAATTCGCGTCCTAAGAATTTTCTTTTTTCGATATAATCATTGAAAATCGTTTCCAATGTATGTTTAAACTGTCCTTCAAATTCAATATTCGACAATTCTGTTTCAAACGTTGTGTGACGACAGTGGTCACTCCAATAAGTGTCTAAAACTTTAAGTTCCGTTTCTGTAGGATTTCTCTGTTCAGTTTTAAAATATTCCTGAATGAATTTTAAATCATCCAAACCTAATGCAAAACCGTGATTGTTAAAGAATTCCTCAAGCTGCGCATCATCAAAATTGATAAAACCTTCGTGAACAATCACTTTTGATGGTGTTTCTTCTGCAGGAATATCTAAAATTGATAAATCTTTTTCTTGAGATTCTACTTTATTAATTAAAAGGTCTTTGATTTTAACTAAGTCAGATTCAGAAACACCTTCGAATTCGATCAATTTTCCACTTCTCACTTTAGACTTCTCATTTTCGGTCAGTAAGGCGATACACTGTTGAGCAGAATCCGCACGCTGATCATATTGTCCAGGTAAAAATTCCATTGCAAAATGGATTCCTTTTGCAGGATTTTCTTCGTTTAAAATATCAGTAACCGGATCTACGAAAGTACTGTTTACTACTTTTTCGAATTCACCATCGTTCAAATTGAAAATATCGTACACATTGTACACTTTTACGCTTTGGATCGACGGAATCACCGCTTTTACTTCATCAAAAATTTTTGGACTTTCTACATCGAAAATTCCTCTTTTTTCTACGAAAATTCTTTTGTTTTGAGACATTAGATGTCAGATATTTATTAGGTTTATTTTTAATTTTTAACTGAAATTTATTTTATTGACAAACCTTTGCAGCCCGACTTGAGCGGAGCTCTTTTGCCGAAACGAAGTGCAGGCAAAAAGCGGGAGCGGTAGGCGGATAAAGCTGCCCAAATAATTATTTCATTTATTCCAAACTTTACCAATCACAGATTGAACAAAGCAAAATATGCAGCCCAAAAAGACTGCATATCAATTTATACTTTAAGATCAGCTTCTAATCCTATCAGATCTTTGTTGGCATCAATAATCGGCTGAACTTCATTGGCAATGAATTCTTCCGTCTGAATTGGTGCAAAACCAATGAAATTTTTAGGATCCAGAACTTCTTTTAATTTTGATTTATCAAGTTTCAGAGAATGGTCATTTAAGATTCTTTCGATCAAATCGTTTTCTTTACCTTCTTCTTTCACCTGTTTAGAAGCCTCCATTGAGTGAACTCTGATCACTTCGTGGATTTCCTGACGGTCGCCACCAGCTTTCACCTCTTCCATGATGATGTATTCTGTCGCCATGAAAGGAAGTTCTTCCATAATATGTTTGTTGATTCTATTCGGGTACACCACAATTCCGTTCATGATGTTGTTCCAGATCAATAAAATGGCATCAACTGCTAAAAACGCTTGAGGAATCGTTAATCTTTTGTTTGCAGAATCGTCCAATGTTCTTTCGAACCATTGAGTTGAAGCCACCATTGCAGAACTCGTTGTCAATGACATAACGTATTTTGCCAACGCTCCGATTCTTTCACTTCTCATTGGGTTACGTTTGTAAGCCATTGCCGATGAACCAATTTGGTTTTTCTCGAATGGTTCTTCAATTTCTTTCAAATTTTGAAGAAGACGTAAATCGTTGGTGAATTTATGTGCAGATTGAGCGATATTTCCTAATAAAGCCACCACTTTTGCATCTATTTTTCTGTCATAAGTCTGTCCGGAAACTCCGAAAACTTTCTCAAAACCAAACCTTTTTGAAAGTTCTTTATCTAAATGTTTTACTTTAGAATAATCACCGTTGAAAAGTTCAAGGAAACTTGCAGCAGTTCCTGTCGTTCCTTTTACCCCTCTGAAACGTAGTGTTTCTAAGAAGAAATCAAGCTCTTCAATGTCTAAAACCAGACTCTGTAACCAAAGTGTTGCTCTTTTTCCAACAGTCGTCAACTGAGCCGGTTGGAAATGGGTGAATCCTAAAGTCGGTAAATCTTTATATTGAATCGCAAAATCCGAAAGATTTTTCATCACATTCACCAACTTTTTCTTTAAAATTAAAAGTCCGTCACGGATTTGAATTAAATCTGTATTGTCTCCTACAAACGCCGAAGTTGCTCCCAAATGAATAATTCCCTTTGCTGAAGGCGCCACATCACCATATGCGTGAACGTGAGCCATCACATCATGACGGAATTTTTTCTCATATTCTGCTGCTTTATCGTAATCAATGTTTTTAGCATTAGCTTTTAGTTCAGCGATTTGCTCGTCTGTGATGTCAAGACCTAAATCTTTTTCGATTTCAGCAAGAGCAATCCAAAGCTTTCTCCAGTTCTGGAATTTATTGTTATGAGAAAAGTTAAACAACATTTCTTCGCTTGAATAGCGTTCTTCCAAAGGATTTTTGTAGGAATTCATTCTTTTCTTTTACTTTTTTATAGATATGCAAAAGTAAGGTTTTTTGATGAGAGATAAAAATTGTGAAGATGGATTTGAATTTTGTTTAAATGAAAACTATTTTCATTGATTTATCTACTGTTTTTAATTTAGATAAATCCCGAAAAACCACGTCCAGCCTATTAAAATAATCTGCATCGGGATTCTTTCTTTGTACAGATAACCCATTCCCGGACCAGAATAATCTGCTTTAAAAATATTGATATTCTTTTTGGATGAATTTATATTCGCAATAAAAATTAAAATAAAGAAAATAATCAGTAAAACGGCAGTCAGTTCACGAGTTGAAGGTATCATTAAACCAATTCCTGCAGCAATTTCTATTAAACCTGTAAAATAAACCCAAAACATTTTTGCCGGAACAAATTCAGGAATCATCAGAGCCATTCCTTTTTGAAATTTAAAATGGGCAAATCCAGTGAAGACAATGAAAACTGCCATTCCTAAATTTCCTGAAAACAGAAAATTCCAGTTTCCCTGAAAGATTTTTGTTCCAATTAAAGCTAAAATAAATGTAATAAATAAGATGGTAAGTAATTTCATGATACTTTGGTTATTTTATCCTCTTAAAAAATGCTTTTAAAATTAAACAAAAAAAAGAGGTTCCCATAAAAACCTCCTGATTGAAATTATTCAGTTCATATTAATTTGATTCTGAAAGATTCTTCACAACCTCTAAACCTTTTGTAAAACCTTGATCTATATGTTCCCGCCAATCTTTTTCGGTCTGAACTTCAGCATGAAGTTTTGTTTTCCCATCAAAATCAATCAAGATGTACTTTTCGTAACAACCGCTCCATTGTTTTACTTCCATGCTTTCGGTGTCTTCGTTTCCTTCTTTATCTACCATTCCCAAATGTTTAAAGATGATCTGATCCGGCTTTTCAAGACTGTCGATGGTAGAAACCATTCCTTCGCCTTCAGCATTTGTAAAATAGGTTTTTCCGCCAACCTGCCAATCTGATTTCATGATTGATGCAGATTTAGGATTGAAAAATTTCGTCCACTCGCTGTATGTATCGTTTCCCCACAGAACATCCCAGATTTTCTGTTTTGGAGCGTTAATGATAATTTCGTAAGATAAGGTTTCCATATTATTTTAATTTTTGATTTAGTTTAAACACAAATTTTTAGCACAAATAACACAATTTAAAACTAATTGTAATGAACAAAGATTATGTTATTAGTGAAATTCATTAGTGTCATTTGTGGTGATTTATAACTGATTTTCAGCTAAATTCTTTACATTCTGAAGTGCCTGTGGAAATTTACCCTCAAAAAACGCTTTGAATTCTTCTGACGTTTTAATTCTGGCTTTAAGTAAAGTGCCGTCATCTGTTTTCTCTAAAAGATAAGTTTCTGTGGCATCACCCCAATCCTGTGGAGTTTCAACGCCATCATAAATTTCACCCAGGTGAAGGAAAGACATTTCCTTATTCGGATCATTTTTCAAAACACGGCTGTACATCCCATTATTATTAGGATCAAAAAATTTAACAATACTTCCCTCGTCCCAGGTTCCTACATAAAAAGAACCTTTTGTGAACGCAGAAGTCCATTGTCTGTAGTGGGTGTCTTCCCAAAGAACTGTCCAGACTTTTTCAGGAGAGGCATTTATTTTAATTTCAAATTCTAAAGTTTCCATATTTTTAAGATTGAGGTTTAAGTTGAGATTGAGAAATATTATTATCCACCTACAAAATCGCCGCCATTGATATGAATAATTTCTCCTGTTATAAAACTCGAATCATCGGAAGCAAGAAAAACATAAGCCGGAGCAACTTCTGAAGGCTGGCCTGCTCTTTTAAGTGGGGTATCTTTACCAAATGAAGCAATATCTTCAAAAGTCTCTTTCACCAAAGGTGTCCAGATCGGACCGGGAGCTACTCCGTTTACCAAAATTTTCTGATCGGCAAGATTCACAGAAAGTGAACGGATAAATGTTGCAATAGCGCCCTTTGTAGCCGAATAATCAACCAAATGATCACTTCCACGATAAGCGGTGACGGATGTTGTACAAATAATTCTTCCGCCTTTATTTATTAAAGCTAAACAATCTCTTGTGAAAGAAATCATTGAAATGATGTTGACATCGAATGTTTCTTTAATTTGCTTGTCACTTATTTTGGTTATTTCATTTTTCGGGAACTGAATTCCCGCGTTATTCACCAAAACATCAATTGTTTTCCACTCTTTTTCAATCTTTTCTAAAGTTTTATCTCTAAAAGTTTTTTTCGAAATGTCCCCTTTAAGGAGAATACATTTCCCGCCTTCCTTTTCGACCAGCTTTTGTGTTTCTCTGGCATCTTTTACATTTTCTTTATAAATGATGGCAATATCGGCTCCTTCTCTTGCAAAATGTACAGCAACGGCTTGTCCGATTCCACTGTCACCTCCTGAAATTAGAGCTTTTTTGTTCAGTAGTTTTTTACTTCCTAAATAATTTTTTCTGATAATTTCCGGATACAATCCGTCTTTCGGAACTTTTGATAATGATTTTGACTTGTTCTGTGTCTTCATAAGCAAATCTTTTTCAGAAATGTATCAAACAGTAAGCCGAAGAATAAATGCTGGGAGTTTTTGACACCCTAAAAATAATTTCTAACATCCAGCTTTCATCATCCAGCTATGAAACATAAGCTTCTTCCAAATCCTGAATGACAATTTTCTGCATTTTCATCATCGCCATTATCACTTTTTGTGCTTTTTCCGGATCGGAGTCACTCATTAATTCGATCAATCTTTTGGGAACAATCTGCCAACTCATTCCAAATTTATCTTTTAACCAGCCACACATGCTTTCTCTTCCTCCATCAATAGTTAATGCATTCCAATAATTATCAGTTTGATCCTGACTATCAGTCATCACAACTATTGAAATTCCTTCATTAAAATCGAATTGATGATCATAAGAATTATCCATACAGAAGAAACTGTAACCGTCAATTTCAAAATGGGCGTGCTGTACATTCTCAGGAATTTCGTGAGTTTCATTCCCAACTCCGTCTCCGTACTTCAGGACATTACCAATTTTTGAATTTGGAAAAATCTGAGTATAAAGCTTCATTGCTTCCATCGCTTTTCCGTTGTTCTGATGAATGAACATTAAGGTTGGTATAATTTTCTGTTCAACATCACCATTTTCTCCCAAATAAACTTGCCAAGTAACACCAAATTTATCCCGAACCCAACCGTATTTTTTGCTCCAGGGATATTCTCCAATTTCCATTAAAGCAATTCCTCCGTCTATCAATTGATCCCAATATTTCTGAACTTCAACTTCAGTTTCACAAATTATCATGAACGAGACTGAAGCATTTTTTGTAAAATGTGGTCCGCCGTTCAACAGCATCAGTTTCTGACCAAAAAGATCTATGTTCATTACCATCGGAGTATCTGCCGTAATTTTTCCATTGAAAACCTTGCAGTAAAACTCAGCAGATTCTGTGGCATCACCATCGTACCAAAGACATGGGAAAATATTATTATTCATACTTAATTAAGATTTTAAAGAAAAATTATTTTCTTTCATATAATTTTTAAGCTTCAGCATTGTATTTTTTCCGAAACCGTGAAATTTCATCAGCTCATTTTCAGAATAGTCTGAAAGCTTTCCGAGAGAATCTATCTTCTCTCTTGCCAGTGCTCTTCTTGCAGGCATAGCTATAATTCCGTGTAAAAAATTGTTTTTCACAACATGATGCTCAGTGCAAATGGGTTTTAAACATTTTGCCATTATTACCAAATTGATCATGACTAAAGCTTTAGATTTAATGATTTTCTACGTACTTATGAAAATTATTCAGAATCGCATACCATCCGTCTCGCTGCATTTCCACTGAATTTTGCTGTTCAGGATCAAAAGTGATATTTACTTTTGTAGTATTTTCATCAATTTTCTGAAAATCAATATCAACATTTCGCCCGTCTTCCATATGATATTTTATTTTTTCATTGGAAATCACTTCGTCATAAGTTCCTTCAAAATCAAACCCGAAGCTTCCGTCTTTTGCTTCCATTCTGTTTTTGAATTTCCCACCGACACGAAGATCGTTTTCGGAACTTGGGCATTGCCATGTTTCATGGGCAAAATTCCATTTGGTGATGTGTTTCGGGTCGTTGTAATATTCCCAAACTTGCTGAACAGGTTTTAAAATCGTAATATCAATTTTAATTGGTTCCATATCGTATAATTTTGTGGTTGAGGCAAAAAGGGCAACCCATAAAGCCACCCTTTTCATTATAATTTAGTTTAAAGATAAGACTATTTTGTGTATTCTTCGTTATAGTTTATCATCCAGTGAACACCATATTTATCCTGAAAACTTCCGAAATAATCTCCCCAAAACTGGTCTTCAATCGGCATTTCAATATTTCCGCCTTCAGAAAGACCTTTAAACAATCTGTCTGCTTCATCTTTAGAATCCGGAAAAATGGAAACGTAATTGTTGTTTCCTACTGTGAGGTTTTGTCCGAAACTCGGAACAATATCTGATGCCATCAGTAAATCTCCGCCAATCGGAAGTGCAATGTGCATCACTCTGTTTTTCTCTTCGTCGGATAGGTTTTCAGTTCCGGGAGCATTTCCCATTTTATGAATTTCACCCACAAATTCTCCACCAAAAACAGATTTGTAAAAGTTGAAAGCTTCTTCTGCTTTTCCGTCAAAATTTAAATAAGGATTTAATTTAGCCATGATTTTTATTTTTTTAATTAATATTTTTTTTGTTTGTTTTGTGTCATTGCGAGGAGCTCGCGACGTGGCAATCTTATGCTACTTTTAACGCAAAGTCCGCAAAGATTTTTTTTAATGTTTGAAAATATTTTTCGTTCGCAAAGGCGTTTCACTCAGCAAAAGACAACAATGTATATTGTTTATTCGGTTTGTCATTCAGAACGAAGCGCAGCGTAGTGAAGAATCTATTTAATAAATATATTTAAATTTTGTCTTACTAATTATTCAAGAACTTTTCAACCTCACTAACCGTAAAATCGATCAGTTTTTCATCGGCATTTCCGTCAAAGTCAGCCATCATGTAAGAACCGTGGGTTGCAGGAAGAATCATCAGTTGAGAATCTTTCACCAAACGCCACATTTCGACAATGTGTTCCGGTTTCATCACATCTTTATCACCTGAAATGAACAAGATTGGAGAATTTATACCTTTTAAAATATCTTCATTCCAATCTTTGAAAGTCTGCATTCTTTTGCTGTCTTTGTCGAACATATTTTCCAGTGCTTCAACGCCCGGATTTAGGTTTAGAAAATTAATTTTCAACGGTTCGGGCATTGAATCCAAAGTTGCTTCCATCATGCCTTCGAAAAAACCATCTATCATACCACTTCTTTTAAAAAATGCAGAGGCGACAACAAGTTTTTCAACCATTTCAGGATAAAGATGAGCAATCTGCATGACTGTATTTCCGCCATTACTGAAACCCCAGAATGAAGCTTTTTCAATATTGATTTCCTTTAAAAGAGCAGCAACATCATTTGCATCCTGTTCAAAAGTTTCGGGAATATCACGATGTTCTGACATTCCGTGATTTTGCAGATCTATCCCAATTAATTGAAATTTATTTTCCAACCTTGAAATAACCTCTTTAAAATCAAACAAAATCGAACTTCCGCCTCCATGAATTAAAACCAAAGGTTTTCCCGAACCATAGATCTCGTAGTACATCCTGATTCCGTTGACCTGTTTATGACCTTTTTCAACCGGAGCCATATTAATATTTTAAATCTTTATCGAAGTCATATTTCATGCCTTCATAGTTAAGAATTCTGCGCATTAATCCGATCTGTCCGCACAGATAATCTTCACGGCCGATGCACATTCCGACGAAATTCAAAACTGTTTCAGGAAAGAAATCGATGTTCATTCCCATCGGAAAAGCTTTGTCCAATTCTTCATCGCTTACTTCCAGTAATTTCTGATAAACTAACGGCGAAATTTGATGAAAGCTCTCTTTCAACTGTTGTAAAGAGGGATAATTTAAATTTTCATCCAGTGCTTTTCCCTGAAAGAAAAAATCTTTGAATTCAAATTCTTCATTTAGTCCTAACACATTTCCCATTGCGTAACGCATGTCAAGGAAATTCCCGACCATCCAAGTGATATGATTGGTTCGTCCTTCAATTCTTTTCAAGGCATCTTCTTCTGAAATTCCGTCAAGAACCATCAGAAAGCTCTGACTGTGACCTCGAAATGCAGGAATGATGATGTCTAGTTTTTTTGATTTTGGTGTATCCATTTGTTTGTTTTTTCGATTTTTATTTTTTCCACAGATTTCACGGATTTTCACAGATGATTGTGACTGTTTAATTTTTCTCGCAGATTTTGCTGATTACGCAGATGTTTAGGTTTACTTGCAAAAAACACTTGTGAAATTTGTGGAGAATATTGGTAATATTAGTGTTTAAATTATTCTGTTGGTATTTGAGAAGGATCTGCAAAGATCACATTCCAGCCGTGTCCGTTGATATCCCAAAAAGAATTTTGATACATCCAACCGTGATCCTGTGGTTCTTCATGCTGATAAGCTCCGTTGGCGACCGCTGCATTTACAATCTGATCAACTTCTTCACGGCTTTCTAAACCGATGGCCACCAAAACCTGTGTAGTATCACCTTTCGGAACCGGTCTTTCTGAAAATGTCTGAAAATAGTCTTCCTGTAAAAACATGATCTGAATATTGTCGTTCATCATCACACAAACTGCTTTTTCATCAGTAATCTGTTCGTTGATAGAGAATCCTACTTTTGTCCAGAATTCCTTAGTTTTCTGAACATCTTTTACCGGAAGATTGACATAAATCTGATTGATTTTCATTTTTGTAATTTTTAAACTTAGAAATAATTATTCCGCAGGAAACTGAGAAGGATCAGCAAACATTACTTCCCACTGATGGCCATTCAAATCAGAAAAAGCGCTTTGATACATCCAGCCATGATCTTGTGGTTCACTGTAGGTAGAGCCCCCGTTTTCAACAGCCGTTTTTACCATACCATCTACTTCCTCACGACTGTTTACACCAATCGCAAGAAGCGTCTGAGTTGTTTCACCTTTTGCAACAGATCTGTTTGTAAAGGTTTTGAAATATTCTTCCTTTAGAAACATCGTGTAAATATGATTTTCTTTCATGATTACACAAATAGCATTATCGTCTGAAAACTGTTCGTTTACCGAAAATCCTAATTTCGTCCAGAATTCTCTTGTTTTCTGAACATCCTGTACAGGAAGATTGACATAAATCTGATTGATTTCCATTTTGTAATTTTTTTAGTGTTAAACTTTAATTCAAAATTACCAAGTCACAATGAAAATCAACTTGCCATAAGACAAGATTTAAATTTTCTTTGGATGTGAAACCAATTCTTTACGGATTCGGCTCAAGGAAGTGTCTGTCACACCAAGATAGGAAGCAATTTGTTTTAAGGGAGCAAATTGTATAACATGAGGTTTTTGCTTTAAAAGATTGAGATAACGCTTTGTTGCAGATAGCGTAAACATTTCTACTGAACGTTGTTTGTAGACGAAAAGCTGTTGCGACATCCATGCTCTTCCCCACTCCCTGAGATTCGGGATTTTATGAAATAATTCCTGAAAAGTTTCAAAATCGAATTTCCAACATTCGCAATCGGTAATACAGACAATGTTTTCCTGAGTCGGAATTCTCTGAAAAATTGAAGAAACTTCAATGATAATTTCGTTATCAACGAAAAAATTAGTTGTTACTTCATTTCCGTTAAAATCATTGACAAAAGAACGAGCCAAACCTTTCTCCAGAATATAATATTCATTCGCCGTTTTTCCTTCTTCAAGAATAAAATCTCCTTTTTGAAAAATTACTTTTTCATGAGCATTAAATATCTCTTCAAGCTCTTCATCCAGAAAAAAAGGGAAATCATAGCAGATTTCTAAGGCTTTGCTGATCATCAAGTAAATGTTTTTTAAGGCTTTAAAAATAGAATTTTTATTGGAATTGATGAAAGAACTGTTAAACAAAATGCTTATTTGTCTCAGTTAATTTTTGTGTAATCCTTTACACATTAGTATTAGAGGTTGTTTGTATTGGTTATAAATTATTAAACATTGTTAATTATTTATTAAAGCTATCTGTTTTGTCATTCTGAAAGCAGCAAAGCAGATTGAAGAATCTAATTAAAATACGAAGTCTAGATTCTTCCTTCGTCAGAATGACAAACTTTATGGATAAATTTTATGTAAGAATAAATTTGCTTGATTACAAAATCAAAACAAAGAAAGTTGAATTGGTTTTGGTGAAGCTGGTTTTTCTGCGTCTCCGAAAACAGTTTTTCCACCGAAGCGCCAAGAGTTTTGACGTTCTTCTTCAATCACATCATTAATGTCGAAATTAGGGGTGAAATTTTTCTCAGCTTCAGAAATTATGGTGTGAAGCTTATTAATAGACTGTAATTTGTCTGAATTTCCCAGTTTTGATTTTTCAATTCCTTTCTGTAAAATGGAAATCGTTTCATCATATACATTAATCGGGACAGGAAACGGATGACCGTCTTTTCCACCATGAGCAAACGAAAATCTCGCAGGATCTCGAAATCTTGAAGGGGCACCGTGAATCACTTCGCTTACCAAAGCTAAACTTTGTAAAGTTCTTGGTCCGACTCCTTTCAGTAATAATAATTCTTCGAAATTTTCAGGCTGGTTTTCTCGCGTCATATACAACAATGTTCCCAGTTTTTTTAAATCAACGTCGGAAGCACGGACATCATGATGATTAGGCAAAATTAAATTCGCAAAATCCTGCATTATTTTTTCTGAATTGGTGTGGGAAATCTCTAAAATCCCTTTTCGATTTTCCTGAGCTTCATGTGCTGTTAAATTCAGGATATTTCCACGGTTGGTTCCTTGGATTCCTTTATGTGGTGCATCGACAAAAGATTCCAGATTTTCGGAATGCCAATGATAACGCCGTGCCGTTCCGTCAGAATCGTTCATTCCCTGCTGCACCACCGACCAACTTCCTTCATCAGACAAAATAAAATTATGCAAATACAGTTGATAACCATCCTGAATCGCCGTATTATCAACCTTTGCAGACAATTTGCTTGCCCGAACCAAATCATTTCCGTTGAGTCCGGTCTTATCGGCAATGATTAATAATTCATTTGGAGTTTCTTTTGAAAACCTTCCTTTTCCACCACAGATATACAATCCAAGCTCTTTAGAATTGGGATTAACACTGCGTTTTAAAGCACCCATCACGGAAGTTGTGATCCCTGAAGAATGCCAATCCATTCCCATCACCGCTCCAAAACTCTGAAACCAAAATGGGTCTGCCAATCTTTTCAACACTTCATTTTTTCCATAATCTGCTAAAATTACTTCAACAATGGAAAGTCCCAGAATAGACATCCTTTCATACAGCCAAGGCGGTACTTTGCCGTAGTGAAGAGGTAATGTTGCGGTTCCGGATCGTTTCATTGCTTAATTGGTTGTTGGTTGTTGGTTGTTGGTTGTACAAAATTAAAGCCTTACGAATTAAAATCATAAGGCTTTAAGCATATTTTTATTTTTTAAACGCAAAAGATTCAAAAGAAACAATTGAAAGAAATAGTAATTCAAAGTTTACAAAATATAAAAGTTATCTCTTTTTACAAACTTTTGAACAGCTTTAAAAGCAATAAATTCTTTTGCTCCTTTTGCGGTAAAATTATCTCATTATAATTTAATGTTTTACAATTTCCTTCACAATTCCACCTTGAGGTTCTCTTACCGTTTGGGTAAAAATGAAAGCTTTAGGATCGATCGAACGCACAATATTCTGTAGTTTTCTTACTTCCAATCTTGTAACGATCGTGAAAATAATATCTGCATCCTGGCTTTGCTCAAAAGATTCTTTCATAAAACCTCTTTCTCCTCTGTAAACCGTAATTCCTTTATTCATCGTTAAAACCAATGCTTTTTTTATTTCTTCACTGTTTCCTGAAATGATCGTAACTCCGGTATATGCTTCAATTCCTTCAATCACATATTTGGTTATCTGACTTGCTACAAGGTACGTCATAATCGCATATAAAGCGGTTTCAAATTTAAGAAAAACAGTTGCGATGATAAAGATAATCACATTCATTCCCAAAATAATTTCAGTAATACTGAAACTGCTCTTTTTGAATGTTAATAATGCTAAAACTTCCATTCCGTCGAAAGTTCCACCACCACGCATGGAAAGTCCGATTCCTATTCCCATGAAAAATCCGCCAAATACAGCAACCAATAGTTTGTCGTGTGTCACTTCCGGAAAAGGAACGAAAAAAATGGTTACAATGATTAATAAAATCGTCAAAAAACTTCTGATGGCAAAATGTTTCCCGATCTGAAAATATGCTAAAACGATGAAAGGAATGTTTAAAACTAATAAAATAACACCAAGATTCCAGTGGTAAACTTCGTGAAGTAAAAGTGAAATTCCCGTCACACCACCATCTAAAAAGTGGTTGGGAACAAGAAAAGATTTTAAAGCAAAACTTGCCGAAATTACCCCCATAACAAGATAAATAACATCTGAAATGGTAAATAGCGGGCCATGTTTAGTTGCTGAGCTCATAAAATGATTAGTCGTTTTTTAATTTTGTTTTAATGATATTCAGGTTGTCCTGTTTTTTATCTTTTCTGCTATTAATAGCAGTTTTTGTGAAATAATGATGACTTTCCAGGAATTTCTCCTGCAACAAGTTCCAGTCACGCTCAGAATTGACGATTCCAAACATCGAAAGTTCCTCGAATAATTTATCTCCAATTACAAAGAAATCGTTTCTTCCCAAATAATCTAAATCGGCATCAGCTAAAATTTGTTCCAAATGATTATGCGGAGTCTGTGGAATTTTCGTTGCCATGATCATTCCTTTTATTTTATCGAGTTGCTCCTGAGAATAGCCATAATCTAAAAGATATTCAGCTGCAATTTCACAAGATTTTTCTTCATGATTTTTTGAACCAAATAGAAATCCTGTATCATGAAATAAAGCAGCTGTTTTCAGCAATAATAAATCTTCATCGTTTACACCTTCGGATTGTGCAATTTTTTCGACGGAATCGATGACATCCTTCACGTGCATTACGCTGTGATAAGAAAGATGCTCAGGAAGGTTTTCTTTGAGCCTGTTTAATATGATTTTTTTTAATTTTTCGTATTCCATATTTAAATAGAAAGTGTTTTTTTAATAATAATACTAATTTTTAAACGCAAAGAGCGCAAAGATTTTTTTTGAATACTGCATGTTTTTAAGTTCGCAAAGGCGTTCTACTCAACAAAGACCACAGGGCTATTATATATTGTTTTTAATTTCCAATGCAAAGTACATATCCATATCACCTTTTCCTTTGGTGTGGATTTTTCCTCTGTATTCGCAGACAATTTTATCTTTCACCAATTGGTAGGTAGATTCCGATATATTTATTTTTCCTTTTTCGCTGTTCTGCTCCATTCTTGCCGCTGTGTTTACCGTGTCACCCCAAATATCGTAAGCGAATTTTTTCACACCGACAATTCCCGCAATCAAAGAACCCGAATTGATTCCAATTCTGATGTCTAAAACGTCAGGATTGGTCTTTTTTCTTTCTTCAATAAAATCTATAATATCCAAAGCGACCAAAACTGTTTTGTAAGCATGACATTCATTTTTAATGGGCAAACCACAAACTGCCAAATAAGCATCACCAATGGTTTTAATTTTTTCTAAACCATGTTTTTCCATGATTAAATCGAAAGCGGTAAAACATTCATTCAATTCAACCAACATTCTTTCAGCACCCATTTTTTCTGAACTCTGAGTAAAATTAACAAAATCCGTAAATAAAACACTGACTTCGTCATAATACTTGGCTTCTGAGCTTCCGTTCTCTTTCAGTTCTTCAGCTACTTCATGCGGAAGGATATTCAATAACAAATTTTCTGTCTTCTGCTTTTCTTTCTGCAGTTCAAAAGTTCGCTCGTCGACCTGTTGTTCAAGCAAATCGTTTTGATCCTGAAGTATCTGCTGTTTTTCCTGTTCCTGCTTTAAATTGATATCCGAAAGTCTTTTCACTTCGTCCAACTGTCTCACCAAACTCAAATTGGTAGATGCAAATTCCCAAGCCAGGTAAGCCGAAATTGAAATCGGAAAACTGATAAATATAAAGCCTAAAACATATCCCATAAAATCATCTCCGAAAAGCTGATCAGGATCAACAATATTTAAAGAATCTAAAATCTGAAAAACAATCAGCATAATGACGAAGAGAAAGAAAGTCAAAACTCCTCCACCTACAATAAATGCAGATTTTTCTCTTCTGATCATTGCCCTTACAATCAGGAAAAAAGATTCTATTGCAGCAATAAATATGTAAAAAAACACGAAGCTTACCGCAACTGCCGCACTGAAATAAAAGAGAATAAGAAACACTCCTGCAATACCGAGCATAATTTTCAGCCTAAGCTTGCTTTTTCCAAACAATGTATTGACAAAACCGGTTAATGATGCGCCAAATACCACAATTGATAAAAATGACAGGAAAGAATATGTATTAATTTTATCAGGATCTGTCATTTCGTAAAATGCAAGCACCATATAACTCAGCAAACCGATGGACAGATTGTATGTTGAGAAATATAAATTGTAAATCGCTTTCCGGTAAAATAAAAATAACAGTAAATGAACAAAACCGAGTGCGAAAAAAATACCGCAGATAAGCATGGCAACAAAATTAAACCCCTGCATCATCTCTACCTTCTCATCCATAAAGTCATTGGCAGCATTTAACTCTACATCTAATGCAACCGGGCTGTAATTGACTACCGTTTTTTTGGTTTTAGTGATGGGAAGAAATCGTATTGCCAAAACATTTACCCCGGTATCGTCCAAAGAAAACAGGGACGGAACTTCATTTTTGATCCTGAATTCAGTTGTTTTTGCATTCCCTATTTTGCCGATAGTTTCTATTTTTTTTCCGTTTAAAAAAATCTCCGAAGCACCAAGCTGACTGATATTGAAGCACAAAGATTCATTCACCATGGCAGAATCTATCTTAAAATAATATCTGATCCAGTGAGGCTCATCTTTATGATAAACTTTTTTAGAGGTAAAATTGATGTATTTCCATGCTGAATCATCAAAATCAGGTAAAGCAAAAGCAGGATTATCACCTTCATAAAACTTGCTTTCTTCTTCAATTGAAACTCCTTCTTTGATTTGCTTAGCGGTGAAAACTGTTGGTTTCTCAAATGAATTTTGCGCAAAACAGAAGTTCTGCAGTGCTGCAAATACAAAGAGTAAAGATATAATGAGTATATTTTTTTTCAAAATTTTATAATTTTAAGATGAAACCTGATTCACAAAATACATCTCCATTGCGCCTTTACCTTTGGTTTCTATTTTTCCTCTGTGCTCAAAAGTAAAGTGGTCTTTCACTAACTGATAGGTTGTTTCAGAAACATTCAGCTTTCCTAAAACACTGTTCTGTTCCATTCTTGCAGCCGTATTTACCGTATCACCCCAAATATCGTAAGCAAATTTTTTCACACCTACAATCCCGGCAATCACAGATCCGGAGTGAATTCCGATCCTGATATCTAAAGCATTTGGGTTGTCTTTTTTCCGCTGTTGAATATAAGAAAGAATTTCCAATCCTGCATCAACAGCATTTTTTGCATGTTGCTCATTCGAAACCGGCAATCCACTTACAGCCAAATACGCATCGCCGATGGTTTTTATCTTTTCTAAATTATATTTCTCCATGATTCTGTCGAATTCGGTGAAACAATCATTAAGCTCAGCCAACATTTTTTCAGCACCCAATTTTTCTGAACTTTGAGTAAAATCAACGAAATCAGTAAATATTACAGTAACTTCATCATAATATTTGGCTTCGGAACTTCCTTTTTCTTTTAATTCCTCAGCAACTTCATGAGGAAGAATATTCAGTAAAAGATCTTCAGTTTTCTGTTTTTCTTTTTGCAACTCCCGAGTTCTTTCGTTTACCTGATTTTCAAGCAATTCATTTTGATTTTGAAGGATCTGTTGCTTTTCAAAAGACAGATTTTTTACCTGCTCAATCTGTAATTGAAGATTTTTATTATCATTGGCAGAACGCCATGCAAGAAAAGTCGAAAGCGTAAATGGAAGACTGAAAATAAAAATGATGAAAATGATAAAAACAGACATTTCACCTAAACTGTTTCCAGGGTTAATCTGTAAGTTACCGCCTGAATAAATTAAATAAAATACAGTACCAATAAGAACAATGAAGAAAAAAAGCAAACCAATGCCTATTATTCGTGAACCTGGTATTTTTTTTATAATTGCCCGAATTATAAGGTATAAAGCTTCTAAGCATACGGAAGTTATTATGAAAATAAATAATGGCTTTTCAAAACCGAATCCGATGCTTGGGAATAGTATTAAAAAACATAAAATCGCTGATAAGACGACTAAAATTTTAAATCTTAACCCTATTTTACCGAAAAGACTATTCAACATTACACTTAACAAAACAGCTGCACCCAAACCTGCAAAAGAACTAATGTAACCAAGTTGCGCATTCATATCAATATCGTCTGTTTCATAAGAGAAAAACCACGATAGCAAAAAT
This sequence comes from Chryseobacterium formosense, assembly GCF_900116415.1. Taxonomy (GTDB): domain Bacteria; phylum Bacteroidota; class Bacteroidia; order Flavobacteriales; family Weeksellaceae; genus Chryseobacterium; species Chryseobacterium formosense. The sequence goes on from NZ_FPAP01000003.1 coordinate 418,454, forward strand.
ACAGACATTCCAAAATTAAATAAGGAAAACAGTAGATTTGAACGGTCTTTTCTATAAAATAAAAACGCAAGAAAATGAATTAAAAATAATGTTAGAAAAATAAAAGCAATTCCCTGAATAAGTACTCCTCTAATGAGAATCTGGCTCATCATTACCGCGACCGTCGAATTGGGATTTGAAAGCGAAATCTGAAATCCTTTTATTATCTGCTCTGCAATAGGTTGCGTATTTTCGTATCTAACGGCAAGTACATGTCTACCTGCATCGCCACCATTAAGGATAAGCGGAAGAGTCGGGTTTACGTATTTTGCTTCTCCTTCTTTTGCAAATTTGCCATATCGTCTGATCAACTTTCCGTCCCAATAAATATCCATTGCAGCACCACTTTTAAACTCTAAAGCGAGTGCTTGATATTCTGCAGTAGAATCTATGCAGACTACAGTTCTTAACCAAACGATGTCCTTCGGATTTTTCTTTTGAAGTTTTGAATTTACAAATTCATCAGTAAGCGAATCTTCCCATTTCGAATCATCTAAATTCTTACTTGCCCAGATTTTATGATCTCCGATTTTGAATTTCCATGATTGATTGAGATTGATGTATTGATTTTCTTTAAAAAATTTATCAGTTATTAAAACACTGCACGAATCTACGGTCAGTTTTTGTGACGATAAAAATGATGAAATCAGAATGAAAAGAAATAAATAAATATTTTGCTTGTGTTTCATAGAAATTAGCTCAGTCTGATAATATTAAGATTCATTTACAAAATACATATCCATTGCGCCTTTACCTTTGGTTTCGATTTTCCCACGATACTCAAAACTAAAGTCATTCTTTATTAAATGATAGGTGGCTTCGGAAACATTTAATTTTCCTAAAGAACTGTTCTGTTCCATTCTCGCCGCCGTATTTACCGTATCGCCCCAAATATCGTAAGCGAATTTTTTCACACCGACAATTCCTGCAATCACCGGTCCTGAATGAATTCCGATTCTGATATCTAAAGCATTTGGGTTATTTTTTTTTCTTTGTTGAATATAAGAAAGAATTTCCAGACTTGCATTGACTGCATTTTTTGCGTGCTGCTCGTTGGAAACAGGCAATCCGCTTACTGCCAAATAAGCATCGCCGATGGTTTTAATTTTTTCCAAACCATATTTTTCCATGATTCTGTCGAATTCGGTAAAGCAGATATTTAATTCATTTAAAACTTCCTGAACGCCGATTCGCTCTGAATTTGCCGTAAAATTCACAAAATCGGTAAACAAAACGGAAACTTCATCAAAATGCTTTGCATTGGTTTTACCTTTCTCTTTTAATTCTTCAGCAACTTCGAAAGGAAGAATATTCAGAAGTAAATCGTCTGATTTTTTCTTTTCTTCGGCGATTTTTTTGTTGTCTTTTCGCTTTTGATTATATGAATATCCTGCAAAACCTAATAAGAGAAGCGACAAACTAGCTCCGACTGCCCAAATATTTTTCTGATTTTGAGAACTTTCTAACTCGGCTTTTGCGATGGCATCTTTTTTCTCCTGATTGATTCTGGCAATATTTTTTTCCTGATTGTACCTTAATGTAACCGCTTTTTGCTCTTCTTCGAATTTGATCTGAATTTCCTTTCTTTTTAGATCTTCTTCAAGGGCTAATCTTTTTCTCTCTTCCTCAGTTTTTGCAGCAGCCTGTTTTTTTTCATATTCAAAACGGAGTGCTTTTAATTCGATTTCCTTTTGAAGTTGGATGCGTTTGGTTTCTTCAATAACTTGTATGCGAAGTCTTTCATCATTAAGCTCTTGCTCTCCCTGAACTTCAGAAAGTGCTCTAATTTTTTGTACGCTATACGATTTCTCTTTTTGCTTTACTGTTTTATCTAAATAATAATAAGCTTTATTGTAATCTCCAAGCATTCCATAAGCATCTGAAAGTAAATTATAGTTATGTATAAGTACCCCTGATGTCATTTCATCTTTATTTGCCTCAATTTTTTCAAAATTATCTGATAGCTCTTTTGCAATTTTTTCTAATTCATTATACTTCGATTTATCAGTTTTTATGTTTATGCTATCTGTTTGCATCAACATTTTATACTTAATAGTTCCTAAGTAGGCTTTATTATAAAGATTAGCCTGAGCTGTATCCGGAATAATTTTAATCGCATTAAGAATATGTTCTTTCGATTCGGCAAGTTTATTTTCTCCAAATGCAATATGAGCTAATAAATTATAAGTATGAGAAAGAGAAGGAACATCTTTTATTTTTGTATAATAATCAAATGACTCTTGAGCATAATTTTTTGCTTTAGCAAACTCTTTCATATTCATATAGTTCGCTCCCAAAGTACGTTTGATAGCATAAATATCTTTCTCTCTGCCTTTCTGATTCTCATAAAGCTTTATTGCTTTTTCAAATTCCTCAACACTTTTTTTATTGAATCCTACTCCCCAATAAATGCCTCCCAAGTAAGCATGCACGTCTCCTAACTTTTCTGGAAATTCTTTTTGAATAAAATGCAGGTAATCGTTTGTAACATTGAATGTTTTAGCATAATCATACTTTCTGTAATAATATAAAGAGATGATAGTTTGATAGGTTTCATCAATTTTCTGCGTGCTTACTTTTTCATCTATTTTATAGAATGTAATATTTCTATTATAATAATCCAGTGATTTATCGTAGTTTTTATTGCTGTATTGAAAAAAACCACCAATATCATTTAGACGCACCTTATTTTCCAAAGTCAAATCATTATAATACTTTTCAGCATTTTTGAAATGTAAAATTTCTAAGTCTTTTTTGTTGAGAGCATGGTAAATACCAACTAAATTTAATTCTATGTTTCCGATTTTAGCGCGATCATTCATCCTTTCGTAAAACGGCAACATCTTATTCGTATAAACAACAACACTGTCTAATTTTTTTTCATTTGAATAAGTGGCAATTATTTTCCTTCGAATTTCTTGCTTTTCGCTGTCACTACTGGTTTTTTCTATTTTTTTCTTCAATTCTAAAACCTCTTTAGAATCTTGTGCCTGAGAAAAGAAAATCCCAGAAAATAGTGAGTATAAAACAAGAACTGGAGTATATCTATTTTTCAATGGCTTGTTATTGCGTTGATGCACAAAAATAAAAAAATCATTCTGTTAAACAACAGAATGATTTCAATTTATTGAGAAATATTTTTTACTATTTCAAAGCGGCCAAAGCAGCCTCATAATTAGGCTCGTTAGCAATTTCAGAAACCTGCTCGGTGTAAAGCACTTTATTGTTTTCGTCAGTTACAATTACAGCGCGGCTTAAAAGGCCCTTCATCGGAGAATCTGTGATCGTTACTTCATAATCATCACCGAAACTTCCTCTAAAATCAGAAAGTGTTTCCACATTATTTAAACCTTCAGCAGCACAAAATCTTGTCAATGCAAAAGGAAGATCTTTAGAAACATTAATAACAACAGTGTTTTCAAGATTTGAAGCTTCTTCATTGAATTTTCTTGCGGAAGATGCACAAGTCGGTGTATCGATACTCGGGAAAATATTGAATACCTTTTTCTTTCCTTCGAAGCTTTCAAGAGTTTTCACATTCAGGCCAGAATCTACCAATGCAAAATCCTTTATTGTAAAACCAACATGAGGAAGGCTACCCAATGTGTTTACCTGATTTCCTTTTAAAGTAATTGTAGACATAATTTAAATTTTTAAAGTTTCTCAAATTTATTCAAATTTCAAGTGTTTTTGTTTGAAATAAAGGTTAAATAATTCTTAAAGTGGAAAATCTCATTGATTATTAAAGTGGAAAAAATTAAAATTTAACTAAATTTGTGAATCTTAAAATTAAAACAATAAACTAACATTATAATGTCAGAAAAATCAAAAATCTATTACACCCTTACGGATGAGGCTCCAATGTTGGCGACACACTCGTTTTTACCGATTGTAAAAGCATTTACAAAATCAGCAAACATCGAGATTGCAGTTCCGGATATTTCTTTGGCAGGAAGAATTTTAGCAAACTTCCCTGAATTTTTGAATGAGAATCAAAAAATCGGTGATGCTTTGGCTGAATTAGGTGAATTGGCTACTCAGCCTGATGCAAACATTATCAAATTACCAAATATTTCAGCTTCTGCACCTCAATTGGATGCTGCTATCGCTGAATTGCAAGGAAAAGGTTTTGCAGTTCCAAATTATCCCGCTGAACCTAAAAATGATGAAGAAAAAGCAATCAAAGCTAAATATGCTAAAGTATTAGGAAGTGCTGTGAACCCTGTGTTAAGAGAAGGAAATTCTGACAGACGTGCTCCAAAAGCCGTTAAAAACTACGCAAAAGCAAACCCTCACAGAATGGGTGATTGGGCTTCTGACAGCAAAACTGACGTTGCTCATATGGAAACTGGAGATTTCTACGGTACAGAAACATCTACAACGCTTGAAAACGCTACAAAATATAAAATCGTTTTCAAAGGAAATGACGGTGCTGAAACTTTATTAAAAGATTTTGCAGGTCTTCAGGCCGGAGAAGTAATAGATTCTTCTGTAATGAACTTAAATTCATTGAAAGCTTTCGTTCAGCAAGCGATTGACGAAGCTAAAAACAGAAACGTTCTTCTTTCTGCTCACCTTAAGGCGACGATGATGAAAATCTCTGATCCAATCGTATTTGGAGCTATTGTTGAGACTTTCTTCAAAGATGTTTTCGTTAAATATGCTGAGACTTTTGATTCTTTAGACGTAAATCCAAACAACGGTCTTGCAGATCTTTTTGATAAAATAAAAGGAAACGCTCAGGAAGCTGATATCAAAGCTGATATTGAAGCTGCTTTGGCAAACGGACCAAGAGTGGCGATGGTAAATTCTGACAAAGGTATTACGAATTTCCACGTTCCATCTGATATCATCGTTGATGCTTCTATGGCTGCTTTGGTAAGAGGCGGAGGAAAAATGTGGAACAAAGACGGAAACGAAGAAGATACGGTTTGTATCATTCCAGACCGTTCTTATGCAGGTTTTTATCAATCAGTTATTGATGATATGAAAGCTCATGGAAAATTAGATCCTACTACAATGGGTTCTGTTCCAAACGTTGGTTTGATGGCTCAAAAAGCTGAAGAATACGGTTCTCACGATAAAACTTTCCAGGCTTCTGCGGAAGGAATAGTTGAAGTTCAGGACGAAAACGGAAATGTTCTTCTTTCTCAGAAAGTTGAAGCGGGTGATATTTTCAGAATGTGTCAGACTAAAGATGCTCCAATCCAGGATTGGGTAAAATTAGCTGTAAACAGAGCAAGATTATCTGATACGCCTGCCATTTTCTGGTTAGATAAAGGAAGAGCACACGACAGAGAAATGATCAAAAAAGTTGAAAAATATTTAGCTGATCACGATACAACTGGTCTTGATATTAAAATTCTTGACGTAAAAGATGCAATGACGGAAACTTTAAAAAGAGCAAGAGAAGGAAAAGATACGATTTCTGTTTCAGGAAACGTATTGAGAGATTATTTAACTGATCTTTTCCCAATTCTTGAACTTGGAACTTCTGCTAAAATGCTTTCTATCGTTCCATTAATGAACGGTGGTGGTTTATTCGAAACAGGAGCTGGAGGTTCTGCTCCGAAACACGTTGAGCAATTCGTCGAAGAAGGTTATTTAAGATGGGATTCTTTAGGTGAATTCCTGGCTTTACAGGCTTCTTTAGAGCATTTAGCACAAACTCAAAACAATACAAAATCTCAGGTTTTAGCCGATGCATTGGATGAGGCTAATGCTAAATTCTTAGCTACCGATAAGTCTCCTGCAAGAAAAGTCGGGCAAATCGATAACAGAGGTTCCCATTTCTATTTAGCAATGTATTGGGCTGAAGCTTTAGCAAACCAAACTGCTGATGCTGAATTGGCTAAACAATTTGCTCCGGTTGCCGCTGCAATGCAGGAAAATGAAGATGTAATTAATTCAGAATTAATTGGTGCTCAAGGTAAACCTCAGGATATTGAAGGATACTACAAAACTGATAAGTACAAAACTTACGCAGCAATGAGACCAAGCACAGTTTTAAATGAAATTATCGACGGAATTTAATTTTCGGATTTAATATAGATTGAAAGCTCCTTTTTTAAAGGGGCTTTTTTTAAGTAGTAATTTTTAAACGTCCCGTTTGTCATTCTGACGAAGGAAGAATCTAGGCAAAGTATTATTTTAAGTTTTGGCTAAAGCCAATTGATATTATGTAAAAATTTAAACGGGCTAAAGCCCGTTCCTATTGATATTTAAATTCATTATCAATAAAATCATTATTTTTATAAAACTAAATTTTATCCTCCACAATCACTCTTCTATGCTCCCTTCCCCAATTGATCATTTCCGAAATAATATTCCCGAAAGTTCTGCAATACCCGGTCGGTTCATATTCAATTAAAACAGGAGTTTCTGGATAAACGGTTCGCTTTACCAGCTTATTCATTTCCATTTCTTTCAACTCTTTTGAAAGCATTCTTGTGGTAATTCCGGGGATGCTTCTTTCAATTTCGCGGAAACGTCTGTTGCCGTTGCAAATGGCATTAATAATAGGAATTCTCCACTTTCCGCCAATGAAATAAAGGGTATCTTGTAAAGCTCTAAGCTCTTCTGTCTGATCTCTTTCCATGAGTGCAAAGTTAAATGATATAATTGATGATACTGATATACTCTGTGATACTGATTACAAAAGTATACCAATTTACAATAGCTTTGTCAAAAAATTTAAAACAATGAGTACATTTAATAACAAACTAGCCATCGTAACTGGCGGAAACAGTGGAATTGGATTTGCAACCGCAAAAGAATTAATTGCAAATGGTGCAAAGGTAATCATCACGGGAAGAAGAAAAGAAGCCATTGAAAAAGCAGCAGAAGAATTAGGAGCAATTCCGTTTGTGGCGGATCAGGGAAAACTGGAAGACATTGAAAGTTTTAAAACAGAAGTTGAAAATCAATTCGGGAAAGTTGATATCTTGTTTATCAATGCAGGAATCACCGGAACTTTGAATTCAATAGAAAATATGGACTCTGAAAACTTCGATCAAGTGATGAATATTAATTTCAGAGGAGCGTATTTCACTTTAAGCAAATTTACTCCGCTCTTGAATGACGGTGCTTCTGTTGTCTTTTTATCATCCAACGTTGCAACAACTTTCAAACCCAACAGTTCGGTTTATCAGGCAAGCAAAGCAGCACTGAATTCAATTGCAAAAACAGCCGCTGCAGAATTGGCGCCAAGAAAAATCCGAGTCAATATGGTAAATCCGGGACCTACGAAAACGGAAATTATGACTAAAGCAGGATTAGACGAAAAAACTTTGAAAGGTCTTGATGCTTGGCTGACCGATTTAATTCCTTTAAAGAAAATGGGAACTGCTGAAGATGTAGCAAAAGCAGTTGTTTATTTATCGGATAATAATGTAGCGAGCTTCATGACAGGAACTGAAATCCTTATCGATGGCGGAATGATTTTGTAGTTTGAAAATACGAAAAAATCCCATGATTTAAATCTGATTTAAAATAAATCCTCCTTTATTCGGGAGGATTAATCGTATAAAACTATGTCTAAAAGTTCCAGGTATTTGAGATTAAAACAACTATTAAACATGTGCCTTTCTTAATTTAATCATACTTAAAATAAATAGTCCTAAAATTCCCAATACGAAATATCCTTCTGCTACTTCCAGCTGAACCTGAGGTTTGATGATCGCAACAATTCCGTAACTGATGGCGGATGTGATGATAAAGGCAATTCCGCCTGTTAAACCACCTGCAATCCCTGCTGAATTCGGGAATCTTCCGATACAGTAGGAGAAATAATTATTAAAGATAAAGCCGGCTGTCACGTGAATTACAAAAGCAAATGCCACCAGACTGTAAATATTATTTGAAAAATAGGATGCAATAAACATCAAGACAATTAAAAATAACTGAATGAAATTAGCATAACGAATTTTGGGTAAAAAAGCTTTATTAATCAATGCTTTTCCTAAAAAACCACCTGTCATCCAAGCAAATCCTAGGATTAAAGAAACGTACCCTGCAACCACTTCAGAATACCCCATTTTATGTTCAATAATAAATGATCCGCAAAGATTGAAAAACATAATCATCGAATAACTCAATCCGCACATCACCATTCCATAAAAGAAATCTTTGGCTTTAAACATGGAGTTGTATTCTTTCAGCAAAAATTCAATGTGGAAAGGATTTCTTTTCTTCAAAGTTTCGCCTGAAAAAAAGAATTCAAGAATAAGAAGAATTAAACTGTATCCTGCCAACACATAAAAATTCGACTGCCATCCGAAAATTTTCTGCAGATAACCTCCAATAAATGGCGCGATAATTGGCCCGACCGACCAGACGATTGTCATAATGCTTAAGTAATGTTTCCGCTCGTCTCCTTCATAAACATCGACAAAAAATGCCCTCTTAGAAACCACTGCAAATCCTGACAAAATACCCTGCAACACACGCATCGCATAGATTACAAATAAGTTCTGAGTGGTTGCAGTAATAATGAATGAAACGACAAATAATGCCAAAGAAGCCATGGAAACCTTGTACCTTCCGAAAGAATCGACAATACTTCCTGCAAAAAACTGCGTCAAACCATAACTAATCAAAAATATCGATAAAGTAAGCTGAATATTACTTTCCGGCTGATGAAGTTCGGTTGCCATACTCGGCATCGAAGGCAGATAAATATCGGTTGCAAGACCCGACATTGGAATTACGGCAAATGCAAGAATGGTTGCTAAAAATTTGTTTTTCTCTTTTAACATCTTCATAGAAATTTCAAGCGACAAAAGTCCGACATTTTTTCGCTGTTAATGCTGTTTTAAGATAAATAAATCTTAAATATTCGATATTTAAATTCAATCGGAAAAGACTGTTGATTTCCTTATCTTTTTTCTCTAACTTTATCTCATTACCAAATCTACCTATGGAAATTTTCATCATCATTCTTCTCATTCTCCTCAATGGGATATTTTCAATGTCGGAAATGGCATTGGTATCTTCCAGGAAATTCAAACTCAACAGCATCAAAAAAAAAGGAAACTCCAATGCTAAAACAGCAATTAAGCTATCTGAAAATCCGAATAAATTTCTTTCCACTGTTCAGATTGGCATTACGCTTATCGGTATTTTGCTGGGAATTTATTCCGGAGATAAACTTACCGCCGATTTTGCAAAATACATTTCTCAATTTGAGGTTTTTTCTGAGTATTCCAAAGGTATTGCTTCTGTTTTAATTGTTACCTTCGTAACCTTTCTATCCATCGTGTTTGGTGAATTGATTCCTAAAAGATTAGGTTTGAAATTTCCTGAAAGAATATCTATCTTCATTGCAAAACCAATGTATTGGCTTTCTGCAATCACTTCGCCTTTTGTCTGGCTTTTAACGATTACGAACGAAGGAATCTTAAAACTTTTCGGAATTAAAAATGATAAAAAAGAAACCGTCACCGAAGAAGAGATTAAATCAATCATTAAAGAAGGAAATGAAGGCGGGATTATTGAAGAAAAAGAACACGATATTCTTAAAAATGCATTTGCTCTGGGTGACAGAAAAGTAAATTCTCTGGCAACGCACCGTTCAAGAATTGTAGCTCTTGATGCAAGTGACGATTACGAAACCATTAAAACAAAGATTAAAAGCTGCTCCTACTCTACCTATCCTGTAACTGATGGAAACAATCTCGACAATATCATCGGAATTGTAAAAATGAAAGACCTTTTTGATTTTTCGCAACAGAATTTTTCGTTGAAAGAACATCTAAAAAAAGCTGTCTTTGTGAGCGAAACCTCATTCATTTACCCACTTTTGGAAAGTTTTCAGAACAACCGATCACATATTGCCATTGTCATCGATGAATACGGAACGACCAAAGGAATTATTACACTGAATGACATTCTTGATGATTTGGTTGGAAATATTCCCGACGGAAGTGATAACGAGCCTGAAATTATTAAACGAAATGAAACTTCATGGCTTATCGACGGAAAATGCTCCATTCATGACTTTAAAAAATACTTTAATATCGAAATTGATCAGGAAGTTGAAAAGAAATTTGTGAGCGTTTCAGGATTGTTTTTTCATGATTATGATGATATGCCCAAAACCGGCGATACGGTGAAAATCGGAAATCTGCTTTTAGAAATCGTAGATAAAGACGGAAACCGTGTTGATAAAATTTTAGCCAGCAAAATTCTGAACGTTGATGAAACTATTCTGAACGAATAACTTAATTTAAATCATTATAAATTATTTTAAAATCTCTTAAATCTTCGCTGCGTAAAATTTTAATTTGTAATTTTAAGGGAGAGTTTCACCAATAAACATCAGAAATTATGGAAAATATAACGTTTGAAATAACACCTTATCAGGACGAACTGCAATTATTAATTGACGGTAAAAAGGTCGGCTACATGTCGATTTCTGTTGACGGAAGACTCCTCAATGTGTATTATACCAAAGTCAACGAAGATCTTGAAGGTCACGGTTATGCAAAATTGCTTTTAGATAAATTGGTAAATTATGCCGAAGAAAAAGATCTGATGATCGATCCGGAATGCGATTTTGTAAGACAGCAGCTTGAAAATCATCCGAAAAGATACAAAGGAATCTGGCATGAATAAATTATTCCCACCAGTTCTGAAAATGTTGATCTGATTTATTTAAATCTAAAATCTCTCCGATTTTCGGAGTGAGAATGTGCAGATTTTTCTTTTTTCCGAGTGTGGTTACTTTCTGCAACGGCTCATTCCAAGGATGTAACGCCAATGCAAATTTCCCGGAGTGAACAGGAATAATATTTTTCGCCTGAATATCGATACTTGCCTGAATTACATCTTCCGGTAAAGCATGGATGTATTTCCAGGCAGGATTATATTGTCCGTTTTCCAGGATGGCGTAATCAAACGGACCGTATTTTTCGCCAATTGTTTTAAAATGATTGTCATAACCACTGTCGCCACCTAAAAACAGTTTTTTTGTTGGCGTTTCAAGAACATAAGAAGTCCATAATGTATTGTTTCTGTGGAATTTTCTTCCTGAAAAATGTCTTGCAGGAGTAAAAGTAATTTTGAAATTATTTTTTAAATCGACAACAGTTTCCCAATCTTCTTCAATCAACTGTTCTGGAGAATAGCCCCATTTTTCGAAATGTGCACCCACTCCTAAAGGCATAATAACCTTTCCTACTTTCTCGCGGATTGCTTTTACCGTCGGAAAATCTAAATGATCGTAATGATCATGTGTGATAACGAGATAATCGATATTGGGAATATCTTTAGGCTTAAATAAATCTGCACCTTCAAAAGCTTTATTGAAAAACTTAAAAGGTGAACCAAAAGTGCTTAAAACAGGATCTATCAGAAAAGAAACACCATCGATTTTTATGAAATAAGAAGAGTGCCCCATCCAGATAAATACATCTTCATCCTCAGGAAGGTTTTTCAAATCGGTTTGTACATTCGGAATTATATGTAAAGGTTTCAGTAAAGGATCTTTTTTGGAAAAGAAAAAATCAAACATTACTTTCGGCATGCTGTAACCTTCCGCAAAAGATGGTGTAAAACTCTGATTCTGGAATTGTTTGTTTTTATAATTCTTAGATTTCAGCATTCTTTCCAGGCGTTTACCTTTCGGTTCTGCTCCAAAAACATCCATCGATAATACTAAATATGTTGCAATTGCAATAACCGCAATCAATATGATAAAATAAATCATTGTAAAAATTTCAAATTCAAATGTAAAAAACTTTCTAAGAGCATCTGATAATTTTGTAAAACATTTTTAAACATTAAGATCATTAAATATTTAAGATGTCTTAAGAATCAATAAATTGATGTAAGCATACTTTTAAATCGATCACTTTAGTGAATCTAAATAAATCTGAATTACTTTTGTGCTTAAAACTCAACAATCTTAATAGCAAAAAAAAAATCTCTCAAAATTGATACTCTTCCATCAATGACGCATGAAAATGAATTTTACTTTTTATTTCTGAATATATTTAAAAGTTTTTTAATTTCGTTTGACTAAAAAAGTTCATATTTTGAAATATATATTATTCATAATCCTAATTTTGTCAGTTTTTTCATGCACTTCCGTGACAAAATATAACGAACAAAGATTAAGCTTGATTCCGCCTGAAAAACTTCGTGAAGATGTAGATTTTACATATCTGAAACTTCAGGAAATGCACCCAAAGCTTAATTGGTATATTTCAAAAGAAGAACTTGATTTTAAATTTGACAGTTTAAAAACCACCATTACGAAACCTTTAACTCCGACTCAGTTTTACTTTAAATTGCAGCCGGTTATTGCGAAAATCCGTGAAGGACATCTCTCGTTGAGAATTCCTGCAAAAAGGTTTTCAAAAAAAGAAATTAGGGCGTTAAAAAACAAAAAAGGACTTTTTGGAAGATTTGAGTATCATGTGAAAGGAGATCACTTGTATTTTATAGAAAATAAAGATTCCATACAAAATATAAAACCGGGAACTGAACTGTTAAGTATTAATAATGTTCCTGTTTCAGATTATCTTAAAAAATATCGTGAATTAATCAGCAGTGACGGTTACAATAAGACTTTCTATCCTTATTATCTGAAAGATGTTTTCTTCAATTTTTTTGTTGCCGAGAAAGGAATTATGGACAGCGCAAAAATCGAAACGCTTTACAATAACGAAAGGCAGATTTTGACTTTAAAACGCGAGACCAAAGATAAAAAAGACCTTGAGAAAGACAAAGCCGAGAAAAAACGCAGTCCTGAAAAAAAGCTGAATGATTATGTGGTTTCTACAAGTTCTTACAACAGGAACTTTAAATTTCTCGACAAAGACAGTACAATTGCTTACATGAAAATTAAAAGTTTCTCAAGATCTTTTGCCGACAGGTTCTATAAAGAATCTTTTGCGAAAATAAAAAATGCAGAATCTTCATATCTCATCATTGATATTCGTGAAAACTACGGCGGTTCGCTTTATGAGATCAATCAATTGTACTCTTACTTAGCTCCCGAACCTTTTGTATTGATAAAACCTTCGCAACTGGCTTCAAGAGTTACCCCTTTGAAAACCAATTACTTCAAAACATCAAATCCGCTTCAATATGCCTACAAAAGTCTGACTTATCCCGGGTATTTTTTATATCAGGCTTTTAATGTTTATAAAGGAAAAGACGGAATTGCTTATTATAAAATGAAGGAAAACAAGTCGACGAAACCAAAAGATAATGCTTTCAAAGGAAAAGTGTATGTTTTAATTAATGGCGGAAGTTTCTCAGCATCATCGATTATTTCATCTAAATTAAAATTTGATCAGCGCGTCACCTTAGTTGGTGAAGAAACAGGTGGTGCAAATGACGGAACGGTTGCAGGATTTTATTCTTATCAGAAACTTCCGAATTCTAAAATCGATTTACCGATCGGATTACTTTTGGTACAGCCAAATATCACGTTTGAAAATAAGCAAAAAGGTGTTGTTCCTGATGTAGAAATTAACGAAAATATGCAGGATATTATCGATAAAAAAGATGTACAACTGGATTGGGTAAAAAATGATATTCAGAGACTGAAAGACAGTAAAGTTGAGAATTAAATTATTTCTGTTTTGAGAAAATTGCCGACATATTCTACTCAATAATTTCTTAAAGAAAAACGGTTTCGGCGGGCTTTCAGCCCGCCGAAACCGTTTAAACCTTATTTTCTAAGATCATTCAGAAGATTCTCAATCTGGTTAACATATTTGCCGTAAAAACCTTTATACCAATATTTTCCGAGCAAAAAAAGTCCGAAAAGACCAATTGCAAGTGTAGAAATAATCGTTGTTGCAATTTGAAAGTCACTCAAAGGAACACGATGCGGAATAAACTCAATCACAATAATCAGTTCACAAACCAAAAACGGGACAAATGAAAGCATAAAAGACAGATAATACTGTTCATTCAATTTAAACTGAAACATCAGATCCTGAAGAGATTCATATGTTTTCTGCATCGGATTACTGATGTCTCTATACAATTTAAAAAACTTGCTGAAGAAAAACGAAACCACGATTACCATTGAAAACAGCAAGACCGTTAAATAAAATTTAAACTTAAACGGAGCTTCAGGAACCGGAACCCAGACTACCAGAAACCCGAAAATTAAAATTCCGACCGTTGACCAAAATTCCATTCTCATATTTTTTCTGATTTTTTCTAAAGGAAGGTTGATCTTGTTTGTATGTTCGGTGCTGATTTCCGGTGTTTCGTCTGAAACATCTTCACTCCATGCATTTTTTAGTTCATCTATATTCATAATGTTTGTTTTTAATTCTTTGCTGGAAGTTGGGAGATGGATGTTGGAAGTCTTCCAGCTTCAAACTTCCGGGTTCCAGCTTATTTATTACTTAAAATTTCTTTCAGTTTATTTTTTGCGCGGTTCATTTTCACTCTCACGTTTCCTTCAGAAATACCCATTTGTTCGGCAATTTCTCTTCCGGAAAAATCTTCGAGATAATAGAAGATGAATGCTTTATCGATTGGGCTCAGCTGATTGATCGCTGTATACATTTTGTTTAATTTCTCTTCTTTTTCATGATCGTATTCATCCTCTATAATTTTATAATTCGAAAAGTCTTCATTAGCAATAAAACTTCTTTTTTTCTTAGATTTCAAGAAAATAATTGAGGTATTCAGCGCAATTCTGTACAGCCAAGTCGAAAATTCACTCTCGCCTTTAAATTTCGGATAAGCCTTCCAAACCTGGTACGTAATCTCCTGGAAGAGATCATCCCGGTCGTCTTTATCGTCCATGTACATTTTAGAAATCTTAAAAATGATTCCCTTATGCTTTTCGATTTTGTTTATAAATTCCTGTTGTGAGGTCATTGTTTTTTCTTGTGCTCTGTAGAGTTAGTAACGCATCAAAATAATTGTTACAGTTTTTATTAAAAATTTCAAATAAATTTAAAACAAAGTACCACATCTTTATTTAAAATCATCTCATGGCTTAAAATTTGTGTTTTTCGTATCACACCAAAAAAATATAAATATGCCTTACATTAAAAAACAAGACGACAAAAGTTTTGAACTTTATTATGAAGATTTCGGTTCCGGACAGCCGATTATTCTTATTCACGGATGGCCTTTAAGCGGAAAATCATGGGAACTCCAGATTCCTGTTCTTTTAAATTTAGGATACCGAGTCATTTCTTATGACAGAAAAGGTTTCGGAAAATCTGTCCCGACTTTAGAAGGTTACGATTATGATGGTCTTGCAGCAGATCTGCATGAAATTATTACACAATTAGATCTAAAAAATGTTATTCTTTTCGGCTTTTCAATGGGCGGAGGCGAAGTTGTTCGTTATCTAACAAATTATGGTTCTGAAAATGTGGATAAAGTAGCTTTAATATCTTCTATCATTCCTTTGGTAAAACAAAAAGATAACAATCCGCAAGGCGTTCCGCAGGAAGATCTTGACGGGATTATGGAGAATCTGAAAAAAGACAGGGTTACCTTTCTGGAAACATTCCACAAAAACTTTTACAATTACGGATTGCTTTCCCAGACAGTCAGCCAGAAGCAGCTCGACTATGATTGGAGCATTGCATCATGTGCTTCTCCTATAGCAACAATAAGATGTGCAGAAAGCTGGGCAAATACAGACTTCAGACCAGAACTTGGAAATGTGAAGGTAAAAACACTAATTGTACACGGAGACAATGATCAGATTGTACCTATAGAAACTTCTGCACAACAAGCTGCAAAAGGAATTGCAGACAACGATTTCGTAACGATAGAAGGCGGTCCGCATGGATTAAACATTACGCACGCTGAACACCTGAATCAAATTCTCACCAAATTTCTGACAAACAATTAAATCTTTTTTCAATATATTCTGATTTTAATGATCAGAAAACCGCAGTAGGTTTTACTGCGGTTTTATATTTTATGTCGAAATATAAATGCTTAAAAAATATAATCCGTACTCAGAAAATTAGAATCGTGATCTCTTACAATCGTATTCAGCAACTCTTTGTTGGAATCTGTCACTTTCGCAGCAACCAAAGAACGAATTGAAAACGAACGAAGCGCATCAAATACAGAAAGTGTACCTTCCGCACTGTCTTTTCTTCCGGTAAACGGGAAAACATCCGGCCCTCTCTGAGCCTGACAATTAATATTTACACGGCTTACCAAATTCACAAAAGGATCAATTAATTGTGAAACTTCTTGAGCATCTTCACTGAAAATACTTACCTGCATCCCATGATCTGCATTGACCTGATAATCGATCGGCTCTTCAATATCATCAAAAGGAACCACCGGAATTACGGGACCAAATTGTTCTTCATGATACAGCTTCATTTCACTGTTCACAGGATAAACAACCGCTGGAAAAACGAAAGATTCTTCCGTAAATCCACCATTTTCATTCAGAACTTTTGCACCTTTTGACAAAGCATCATCAATGCATTCTTTTAAGTAAGGAGGTTTATTGACTTCCGGAAGCGGCGTAATTTTCACATCTTTTTCCCAAGGAAGTCCAGGCTTTAAAGCAGAAACTGCAGCTGTTAATTTTTGAGTGAATTCTTCTGCAACATCCTTTTGAACAAAAATAAGTTTCAAAGCAGTACATCTTTGCCCGTTGAAAGAAAGCGCTCCAAGAATAATTTCATTCACGGCAATATCAAGATTCGCATTCTTCGTAACAATGGCAGCATTTTTTGCATCAAGACTTAAAATTGCTCTTAAACGGTTCACTTTCGGATGTAATTTTTTTAAACCATTCGCAACTTTACTTGAACCGATGAAAGCCAAGACATTTACTTTTCCGCTTTCCATAATCGGAGTAATAATTTCCGAACCTTTTCCGTATAAAGTATTCACCGTTCCTTTTGGGAAGGCTTCTTTAAATGCTTTTAATAAAGGATAATGTGCTAAAACACCGTGTTTTGGAAGTTTAAACAAAATCGTATTTCCCATAATCAAAGCAGGAATCAATGTTGTAAAAATTTCGTTTAAAGGATAATTAAACGGTCCCATGCTCAAAACCACACCAAGTGGGGCTCTTCTGATTTGCGCAATGGTTCCTTCTGCCTGTTGAAAACGCGAAGATTCTCTGTCTAAATCTTTCAGTGCGTCAATAGTCTGGTTGATGTAATCTACCGTTCTGTCGAATTCTTTTGTGGAATCTGCTAAAGTTTTTCCGATTTCCCACATCAGTAATTTGATAATTAAATCACGCTCTTTAATCATCAGATAAACGAACTTCTGCATGCATTTGATTCTTCCCTCTACAGACATGGTCGGCCACTCTCCCAACCCATTGTCATAAGCTTTTACACAGGCATCAAGAACTTTCATTGCTTCTTGAGGACCGATATTCGGAATGCTTCCCAACAACTTTCTCTCTAAACCGTTCTCTGTCTGAAGGCAAACCGGCGAGTAGATATTTTGAACCTCTCCTTCCCATTCTACCAATTCTCCATTAAGGAGATATTCTCTCTGATGGATTTCTGGAACTTTATATTCTTCTGGAATTTCGTTTTCGGATTTGAAAAGGTCAAGAAATGACCTATTATTGGCTAAGCTCATACATTAAAAATTTAATAGTTTGAAATTTGAAAGAATAAAGTTAGCCGTAAAAATCCGTTTATAAAAGAGGAAATTAATAGATTCGCTCTATCTAAAGGGTATTTGAATGAGAATTAACATTAGATAAATTTTAATTCATTTCAACAAAATCAAAAATTACTTCTTCTTTTTAAATTTCTTTTTTGTAGTTACTACAATAACGCCGTTCAAAGCCTTTTGACCATATAATGCAGTTGCAGAATGATCTTTCAGGATATGTATATCTTTAATTGAATAAGGATCTGTTTTTTGTAAATCATTAAAATCAATTATTTTCCCATCTAAAACTACCAGCGGTTTTTCCTCATTTATCAAAGTTGTTTGTGCCCCTCCGATCCTAATCTGTTTTTTATTTAAACTATCTTTTGGTGGATTTATCTTTAGACCTCTCAAAATCGAAGGATCAACTTTTGAATCAATTTTTTGAGCTTTAATTAAACTTTCTTGTGGAATAATAGTAACTGATCCGACAAACTTTTTCTTATTTTGATATGTATCCGGAAATATCACTACATCACCAATCTCTTCTACCTTTAAAGTATCATTTGTTATATTTTGTGCCTGTACAGAAACTAAACCTCCAGTGGTAAGAATAAAACCCACCGCAAATTTTACAAAAACAGAATTGATAGAAGAATATTGCATATTTCTGTTCAGTTGAGATTCATTGAACTTGCCGCAGATTTCTTCAGTAGAATTAGAAAACACATTGATTATTTCATTATCAGGAACAATTGTAAAATCTCTCACTGTTTTTGAGCAAACCGAACAGAATCTTCCTTTTTCCTGGGGAGTCATTGTTTCCCAATTTTCATGACAAGGCTTTGGTATTGTAATTTTCATAGAGGCTTTTTTATTAAAGATGCTTTGTTTTATAAAAAGGTTGGAATGTTAATCAATAATCTTCCAAACTTGTTCATTGAGCCTCTTCAAAATCTTCATAATTTAATTTATATTTGAAATATTTAAAACTAAGCAAACTGAAAATATAATCCAATGAAAGAAGAAAACATCAGCAGACTGAATCATTTGTTTCATAACTTAAAGACAGAAGAGCAAAAGCTTAAGGAAAGTCTGGAGAAAAAGAAAAGTGAAGAAGATCTTTTCATTGAAGATTTCAGAATGTTGTGTAAAAATCTCATCGATCCTAAAATGCAGGAATTCCGAAGAATGTTGAGAGAAAACGGATTTGGCTGTAAGATTTCATTCAATGAAGAGGTTAAAAATGGTTTAGGTATTCACTCTCAAACCCATATCAGATTACAAATCTCTCGAAATGTAGATTCTAATTTTTATGCGAATGATAAGTTTCCGCACATTATGTTTGTTGCTGATAAAAATTTAAAAAGAATCGGCATTCATCAGGATACGATTTTTCAGAACGGAACCGGTTTCGCAGCGATGAAAGAACAGACTTATACGTTTGAAACGATTAATGAAGAAATTATCGAAAAAGAAGTTCTGGAGTCGGTTGAAAATATTTTGATGAATAAATAATGTGAAATTTTTCTTAGAATTTTATTATCCATTAATCACTACCACCAAGACTGTTGAATTCTTTTGTTGAATAATGCAAGAAAAGTAAAATCAATAAATCTTCAACAGAATCATCTGCTTTTATATCTAAAATGGATTCTTTAGTCTCTTTCTTGATGTTTTCTACAATCTCAATAAGCAATTTCCCTTTTTCAAAAAGCTGATTGATCTTGGCTAATTTGAAATAATATATTCTTACACCCTGCCCTGATTTAATAATTCTGTCTTTTTCTAAATCAGTAAAATAAATAACACGTTTTGAAAGACTTAGCTCAACATCATTTTTAAGAAAACCAACATTTTTTATTTCGTAGGTGCGTGACAAATAATCTATAGAATGCCGTATCTTAAACCATGTACATTCATCAACAATTTTCCCAACTAATTTTTGACTTTCATTAGTAAGAAGAATATCTTTTTTTAAGTAGTGAGCAGTATAATTTTTCAATTTTTTGTAGTTTACAAATTATTTCACCTTTTGATACTCCACATTAGAAACCAAAACAGAATCATTCAAAGCAGCTAAAAAAGCCAATAAATCTTCTTTTTCCTTTACATTAAAAACAATCGGTTTTTCCAGCTGTTTGGCTAAATTCGGATTTCTCTCAATTCCTTTTTCATAATGATCGATAACATCGTACAATGTTTTGAATCTTCCGTCGTGCATATAAGGATAAGTGTATTCAAGATTTCTCAGACTCGGAATTTTAAACATCATTTTATCGGCTGGTTCAAAGGTTTTGTTCCATTTTCCGTAATCTTTTAATTCCGGATCGTACGAAAGGCCGTTGTTGGCAAATTCATACGTTGAAAACAACGGTTCCTGATGACATGAACTGCAGTTTCGTTTAAATAATTGATACCCGTTTTTTTCAGATTGAGAAAACTTTGCTCTTCCCTGTTTCACTTTATCATATTTAGAATTCGCTGAAACAATCGTCAGTTGAAACTGTGAAAGTGCTTTCATCAGGCGTTCTGAAGTTGCCATACTATCGCCAAAGCTTTTGTAAAAAAGTGTTTTATATTCTTTCGATTTATTGAGTTTTCTTACGACCGCATTAATATCTTCCCCCATTTCCGCCGGGTGATTAATCGGCGCTAAAGCCTGAACATCGATATTCACAACCGAACCATCCCACATAAATGTTTTTTGCCAAGCCAGATTGAAAATCGCCGGAGAATTTCTGTCGCCAATCCCATTTTCAATACCTTTGCTTAAATGGTTTCCGACGTGCGAAAAAGCCTGATTGGATAAATGGCACGACGAGCAGGAAATAGTATTGTCTCTCGATAAAACCGGATCATAAAACAATTTTCTGCCCAATTGAACCATTGATGATTTCAAAGGATTTTTCTTAAAATCATAAACCGGTTTCGGAAAATAAGACGGATAAATCAATGATAAATCCTGCAAACTGTATGAAAATATCAACAGCAGAAAACAGATGGTAAGAAAAGGTTTTAAAATGGATTTAATCATTCAGAGATTGGTAATTTTCATCAGGATCTTGGAAGTTTTGGAGGATACGGACAATATTTATTTCGTTATTTTCAACTCTATAGATTATTGTATTATGCTTTGTTAAAAGATATTTTCTAAAATCAGTATTATGATACTTTTCAAATTGAACATTTGCCGTTTCTAAAATATCAATCGCATCAATTAATTTTTGGTAAAAATTATCTGCTACTTCTTCGTTCCATTTATTTAATAAATATTCTTCAATTCTTATTAAATCTAACTTTGCTTTCGAAGAAATTCTAACCTTTCGCATCTTTTAAAGTTTTTAATCTCTCTCTGCGCTCAGCCACAAATTCATAAAAATCTGTAGTATTACCATTCTTAATATCTATTTCAGCTTGTTTCAAAGACTCCAAAATTTCTTCCTGAGTTTCGTTTCTCCACCGAGGTTCAATTGTTTTTGAAATCACCAAAAGTTCTTCCGGAGTAAATCTTTTCTCTTTTAATTTTTTAAAGAATGTTGGTTTCTTAATTCCTGATTTCTCAATAATATAAGACATTTTAAAAGGTGAATTTTTCAGAATCTCATCAATATTATTTTGAATCTCAATATATTTTTCTATTTCAGCTATCATAATTTTATAAATTTAGTATCAATTTATGAGACAAATTTAATAAAAATATTTAATCAATATAATTTAAGCTAATAATTTTTAGCGTTAGACTCGCAAAGTTTAGTTAAATGATTGAGAATATTTTTTCGTCCGTAAAGGCGTTTCACTCAGTAATGATTGACCAAAGCCTTAGCTGAACAAAGTGCCTTTGCGAACGAAAAAACATGAAGGTTTTAAATAAAAATCCTCGCGAACGTTGCGTTAGAAAATTCTACAAATGAAAATACCTCGGATCAGGATATTGAAATTCGAAATTCAGCTCTTCTATTAATCTTTTAGGAGAAATCGTCCTTCCCTGATCTGTTCTTTCTCCTGAATACGGTAAATCTTTCTGCGCATTAATCACTTCCTCTTTGTTTGGATGAATCGGAGCGACAACATTATATACTTTATATTCAGAATGATTGTCAAGCATTTTTTCAACGACCGAACAAATATCTGCATAATGAATATGATTCACCAGTTGATCCAGTTGAGAAATATTGTAGTTTTTTAAAAGTCTCTGATCGCCCATTAATCCTCCTAATCTCAAGATATTGGTTTGAGGAAATTTCTCTAAAATAAAATTTTCACTTTCCACATCTTTTGCAGGAACATCATCTTCTTTGAAATCTTTTTCGGTTTGTGGATAAACGCCTGTTGAACTCGTGTAAAATAATTGTCCTTTATAATCTCCAAGAAAGTTTAGCAGATTTTGACGCTTTTCAGTCATCGAAATCTGCGCTCCTCTGATTCCGGAGAAAGGAACACTTACCATAATAGCATCCAATTCTGATGCAACTTCCCACTCTTTCATTCCGGTATCAATTTCATCAGAAAAGCTTACTAAATCGGTATGAAAATTTTTAGATTTTAATCTTTCAATTTTTGATTCTGTCGTTGTTGTTACAAATATTTCGTATTGGTTTGATAATCGTTCTGCGATATGTGTTCCGAGCCAGCCGCAACCGATGATTCCTAGTTTTTTCATACTTTAATATTATCTATTGAACTGTTAATGAATTATTAAAAGCAGCCAATCTTATGAATTCGAAAGTTTTTTGCCAATTTTCTTCAAATAGGTTAAATTTCAATAAAATATTTCCATCTTCTAATTTTTCCGTAATCATTGGGTTTAGTAAGAATTCTTATTTATTACCAAAAAAAATATTCTTTCCTACATTTAAATGGGAGTATTTTTTTAAAAAATCCTGCCCATTTTTATTTAACAAGATAGTTATGAAAATGAATGTTCCATCAGAATTTATATTATTCTCTGGTCCAAAATCAAAGCTAACAATAGAATTTATAAGATTCTTTTCTAATTCGGTAGTGTTTTTTACAAAAAATAATTTAGAAAAAACATCATATTCTTCCCCGTCGTTTAAAAGAAAACTTATCTTATTTGAGTCAAAACATTTTGAATGCTTATAAGAATCTCCAAATAGATTTGCATCGTCTTTATAAATAAGTAAATAATTTTTCTGTTTTTTTAAATAATTATTTTTAACCAACGAATCATTTTCTTTCATAAAACAATTCTGTATTTTTTCTAATTCATTGTTTTCAATCTCATTATGAAATGTCAATCGGTTATTACCAAATAAATCTTGAGCTTTTTCAAAGTTTGCTTTGTCCGAGAAATCTATTGAAAATCGATTATAATCTGTTGAAACAATTTTGAAATTAGTAATTCCAAAATTCTTAAAGGCTTCTTCCAAAAATTCTGTACCAAAATTTGCTTTCACGGCACTCTTAAAGATCTTAATAAGATCTCCATTTTTTATTTCAGCATTTAAAGAATCATATTCTATTCGTTCAGCTTTAGTAAATTCTTTGTTGTAGATAACATTAATGTTTGCTCTTAAAGTAGCATCTAAAATATCTATATAATTTCTACTTTTATCAAATGTAGATACGGAATCACTTTCTTTGAATACTTTTAATACAAACTCATTTGTTGTCTTACTCGTGATAAAGTTTGAAAGAAAATATTTTTCTTCAAACTTTAGTTTCAAAGTATAATTTGTTTGGGAAAAACAAAAATTAAAGATAAGAATGAAGATAATTCCCAGTTTTTTCATTTAAATACCTAATTATTAAATTATGATGATTATTTATGATTTCAAAAGTATTAATTAATTTTTATACAGTTTATAATTTCAAAGAAATATAGTATTTCTAGACAACCTTTTAGAAATTCCAGAGTCTTATGAGTAAGAGAAATAACAAATATTTTAAGTATTTTTCATTTCCTTTTAAACCCTAAAATTCTGAATCATGAAAAAAGTATATCCATTTTTAGCGTTTTTACTGAGCTGTCCCCTATTTTTCGCACAAAAAGAAAAGCTAGCTTTCTATTTTGGAGCAGAATTGCAACCAACCATTTATAAGCACCAACCTGCAATACATGTTAACGGGAGATCATACATCAATGACCGTATTTCATTGGGTGGAGCATTAAGCTTTACCAGTAAAAGATATAATGAAAATTTCGGTTATGCCGCAGACAGAACCCGATCCAATCATATTATTCTTAATTTTCTGGCGCAAAATGATTTTATCAATACCAAAAAAGTTGTTTTCAGTACCTATCTTTCTACAGGTTTGTACTTTTTCAGTCTCGTCAATCCGGATGAAAAAACTACCGAAATCACCCACAATGAAGTCGATGGAGTGTGGTATGAAAATGAATATGAAGTTCCTAAAAAACTCAGCCGCAGCATTTTCTACAATATGCAGGGCGGACTGGATTTTTCCGTAAAATTAACTTCTATCGACGACGATGATCTTGGCATCTACCTCACCTCCCGCGCAGGTTATCAGTTCGTTTTCGGGAACGGTGATTTTATTAATGGAAACCAGTTTACCAAACCTGTTTTTTCTTTGGGTGTGACGTTTAAAGGGAATAAATAATTTTCTTACACATGCTTTATATATTATTTCTCATTCATTGTTATCAACATAGTATTTGAAAATTACTTGGCAAGATTCGCACTTAGATCCTCTCAGGATGACAAAGAGTGTATTTATCTTCTTGCACAAATAATAGAATATTCAAAAACTTCCACACACAGTTTGTCATCCCGTAGGGATCTCAACGTAGTATTAAAAAAGTAGCATGTAAAGATTCACTCATAAGTACTTTATTTCATTCTCGCAATGGCAATTAAAGTTCCAGTTGAAACAAATCATTCAAAAAACCCATATTGGGATTTTGAATTCTTATCAGCTCTAATTTCTTAATCCGAGATAAATTTTTTATTTCTTTTTCCCGTTCAATTGCTTGCTGAATCCACCCAAATTTTTCATAGTAAACTAAGAATTCGACATTGTATTTTGCGGTAAATGAATTAGGATTTGACTTTGTCTTATGTTAGTGTAACCTTTTATGCAAATTATTTGTAACACCCGTATAGAGAACAGTTTCGTTTTTATTAGTAAGAATATAAACGTAAAAAGTATATATTCCTTCTGTAAATTCAATCATTATGTGTTTATTTAAGTAAAACAAATATATCTAATTTGTAATAAATACTTAGCATGAAAAGATTCGTGTTCAGATCCTTAAAAGATAACAAACGTTATCCTTTTTTTTGCTAAACTCAAAAGTCAATATTCACAAACATACTTCTGCGCACACTTTGTCATCCCGTAGGGATTTCTATATAGCATTAGAGAATTGCTTGGAAAGATTCGTGCTTAGATTCTTTCAGAATGACAAACAGTGTGGTTATGTTTTCTCCGAACAAAGGCAACTTCTACACCCAATTCTGCGCACACTGTGTCATCCCGTAGGAATCCCAACATAGTATTAGAGAATTACTTGGAAATATTCTTGCAGGATGACAAACTAAGTGCCCTATTTTTTCTAAACAAAAAACTCAGCTTTCCTCTGAGTTTTTCTACTATTTATTCTGTTTTTTTCTTCTACTACTTTTGAACCTCCGAATTTTTCGCTGCTTTTACCAGCTCGTTGGTATCGCTGTAGAGCAGTTCCCAACCCGGAACTTCTTTCATGGCTGTTAACAGATTGAGATAGGCTTTCAGGTTTTTCTCCAGATCTTTTCGAATGGCAGATGCACTCGTCATTTGTCTGAGGTCTGCATTGGCTTCTGCCTGATCTGCAAACATCACTTCAAAATCTTCATGCTTTGTTTTTATTTCGTTAAAAGCAGGAGTAATAGAAAGAACGGCTATTTTCTGCAGATTATCCGGGGTTTCCAGTTCTTCGATCAGCTTTTTCATCTGAGCGGTTTGTGATGAATAACTTAAACGGTCAAGATTCAGTCCGAAGGTTTTGAATACGCCGTACAAATCTTCTGCCGATTGATAATTGGGTGCTGTAGAAAGCTGTCGGTAACCGTTGAGAAAGGCTTTCAGATTGGTGTAGGCAACATCCCTTTCGTGGTCTGCCGTGGCAACATCTTTTCCTTTTCCGCTGTAGATTTGTTTGGTATAGACCTGATCGTAATCGGTGTAGGAAGTCTGCATAGTCGCAGCAAGTGGATGATTGGAAATCACAGGATATTTTCCTGACTGAATGTTTGAAATAATTCTCTGAGCCAAAGTCGCAAGATCTTTAGTGCTCAACTTAGTGAGTGCAATTTTCATCTGTTTGTATTTTTAATTAATAAATTATGAACCAAATATATAAAAATTTAATTTCTATGTATTATACGTTTTCTATTTAATAGGCAAAACACTCGCTCGAGCGAAAACAAGCTTCAATAAAGTATCAATTATTTTTTATATTTGAATGATATTCAAAATATTGTGTTTGAATTGATTTTAAAATTATTGTTCCAAGAAATCATAGAAAATGAAATTTATAATTAATGATGATAGTGATGATCCTAATTTTATACATAATTGCGAAAAAATTATTGGGAATAGGATTAGTTTATGGAAGCCCAGAGAATTGTTTATTATTAAGACTATTGACACGTTTGATAGTGGATGGGCAGAAAATCCTCAAGAAAATGTATTTGCTTTTTGGACTCTCAGTGAAGAACTCATAATTTCTTTATTTCATCCTGGATTAATAAGTTCAATTTCTATTTATAATAACAGCTATAGAGGTTATTATATACCAAGTACAGTTTCAGATTACATAAAAAAAAGAAAACAGGGAGAATATCTTTTTATTCAATCAGATCATTTAAGTTCAAAAAATTATAAATTTCCTCCTGCTGAGTATTGTCTTCTAGTTTGGTATAGTAATAAATCTGCAATCAATGATAAGGGAACAATAATGTTTTTTTACACTATTAATCAGCAGATAAAGACCATACATATAACTTTAAGTGAAAATGAAGATTGGAATATCTCTGAAAGTTTTGGTATATCTAAATCTGAAATTCAGTCTATACTTAATAAATAATCAAAAATTTAAATTAACTCTTATGTGCTAAGATTTAAGAGAAGTTATTATCTATACATTATCAGAAAAATTCCTGTGATTATAAATAGTATTGCTTTAAACAAACGTAGTACTACGGAGATTACAAACAATCTTATTTTAAATAAACGGAGGGCTCCGAAGGTTTCCTACAACTTGCAGGAAACTTACTTAGTCCTCCAGAAGTCTCAAACACTATTGTTTTAAACCAAAGAAGCTCTCCGGAGGTTCCCCGCAACTTGTGGGAGACTTCTGGAGTTATCGGGAAGTTATAAACAAGCTTGTTTTAAACCAACGGAGGGGTTGGGAGGTTTGTTTTAAGGGCTCTCTTCTGAGTTAAAAAACATATAATGTTTTCTTATATTTGGTTAGAAGATTTATATTTTAGAAGAATTTCAATTTAATAATATTTTTATAAAATAACTATGGAAACAATAACTCTCGAAGATTTAAAATTTATCAATGAATTGAGTAAAAGAAAATATCCTGGAAAAAAACTCACATCCAACACAAATGAATTGGAGCGAATTAAATTTAATTCGATAAAAGTCAAATTAAGAAATATTGCATTGTATTTTGCAAATAAATATGAATCTTTTTATGGTCCTTTTAGTACAAACGTTTCTCCAGAAGCTAATCCAATAACACTTGGAGAGACACTTCACAACGTATGGTCAACTTTATTCAAGGGCTCTTCTAACAAGCAATATGCTGCTCAAATAAGTTTTGTAATTGAAAAAGGATCTCCATACTTAAATGTCGGCTTTTATTTTGGAAGATCTTCTACTAGAAGTAAAAAACATAATGAAAAAAAGGTTTTAGAAAATGAACTAAAAAAACTTGGGCTTGAATTATCATATACATTACAAAATAATTTAGAATTTAGAAATCAATATAATTCACTTTTTGAAATAGGATTCAATGCATATTCAAACGGTGAAGTATTACCTGATAAATGGATAAATTCAATTAAATATAATCCAGACAACTCTCAAATAACCGTTAAAGTTTTTACTAATGAATTTGGAGTCATTGAAAACTCAATTTTGGATTTTTATGTTTCTCAAATAATTTTCTTAATGAATGCAATTACTTCAACTAATTCAGAAAAAAAGATAAAGCCATTAACGCCAGAACAAAGCGCAAAAAAAGCTGAAAGAAATGCCCAAATTGGTCTAAAAGGTGAGTTATTCATATTAAAATATGAAACAGAAAGACTAAATAAATTAGGACTTTTAAAAAAAGGATACCCAAGACATCTTGCATTAGAATCAGCTCATTATGGATTTGATATTTTATCATTAGATGATAATGGTAATGATCAATTCATAGAGGTTAAAACAACAACAAGAAAAAAAGAAGACCCACTATCAAAACAATTTTATATAACTAATAATGAGTATAATGTCCTAAGCAATAATAGGGATAAGTACAAAATCAAAAGAGTTTATAATATTGAAAATATTGCTGATGTTGATGATTTAAATATTGATTTGATGGAAAGAATTCCTAATGGATATATAGTCTTATATAAGTAAAAACAAAAAAACCTGCCTCACAGCAGGTTTCCATATCTAAAAAGTTTTAAAACAAACTTTCATCTACAAAATTCGGCAACGTCACTTTCAGATTAGGTTCGGCTTCCATTGCTCTTTTAATGGCGAAAACAGCGCCTTCATTTCTTGCCCAGCTTCGTCTGGAGATTCCGTTGTTCACGTCCCAGAACAGCATAGATTTTAATCTTCTGTCGGCATCATCGCTTCCATCGAGCAACATCCCGAAACCTCCGTTGATCACTTCTCCCCAGCCAACGCCGCCTCCATTGTGAATAGAAACCCAAGTCGCCCCACGAAAACTATCGCCAATCACATTGTGAATCGCCATATCTGCCGTAAATCTCGAACCGTCATAAATATTGGAAGTCTCTCTGTACGGAGAATCCGTCCCCGAAACATCATGATGGTCTCTACCTAAAACCACCGCTCCGATTTCTCCGTTTTTGATTGCTTTATTAAAGGCTTCTGCTATTTTCATTCTTCCTTCTGCATCGGCGTATAAAATTCTTGCCTGTGAACCTACTACCAATTTATTTTCTTGCGCACCTTTGATCCACTGAATATTATCCTTCATCTGCTGTTGGATTTCGCTTGGAGAATTTTTGATCATTTCCTCTAAAACCTGACAGGCAATTTCGTCTGTTTTCTGTAAATCTTCCGGTTTTCCACTGGTACAAACCCAACGGAACGGCCCGAAACCATAATCAAAACACATCGGTCCCATAATATCCTGAACGTAGCTTGGGTATTTAAACTCTCTTCCCAACGTAGGGTTTTCTGCCATTACGTCGGCTCCGGCTCTTGAAGCTTCGAGTAAAAAGGCGTTTCCATAATCGAAGAAATAAGTTCCTTTTGCTGTATGTTTGTTGATTGCCGCTGCGTGTCTTCTCAAGGTTTCCTGAACTTTTTCTTTGAATAATTCAGGGTTTTCAGCCATCATGGTATTAGATTTCTCAAAGGTTTGTCCGACCGGATAATAACCTCCCGCCCAAGGATTGTGAAGCGAAGTCTGGTCTGAACCGATATCGATTCTTAAATTTTCTTTATCAAACTTCTCCCAAACTTCTACGATATTTCCAAGATAAGCCAGAGAAACCGTTTCCTGATTTCCCTGAGCTTTTCTGACTCTTGCAACCAATTCATCCAGATTTTCGTGGATTTCATTCACCCATTTCTGGTCGTGACGAATTTTGGTAATCTTTGGATTCACTTCTGCAATGACCGTAACACATCCCGCAATATTTCCTGCTTTCGGCTGAGCTCCGGACATTCCTCCCAAACCTGAAGTAACGAATAATCCGCCTTTTGGTTCTTTATTTATTTTTCTGAACGCATTTAAAACCGTAATCGTTGTTCCGTGAACAATTCCCTGCGGACCGATGTACATATAACTTCCCGCCGTCATTTGTCCGTACTGCGTTACTCCAAGTGCATTAAATTTTTCCCAATCATCCTGTTTGGAATAATTCGGAATCATCATTCCGTTCGTCACCACAACTCTCGGTGCATCTTTGTGCGAAGGAAACAATCCCATTGGATGACCTGAATACATGGTTAATGTTTGTTCGTCCGTCATTTCAGACAGATATTTCATCGTTAAAAGATACTGTGCCCAGTTGGAAAAGACAGCACCATTTCCACCATACGTAATCAATTCGTGAGGATGTTGCGCCACCGCATAATCCAGATTGTTTTGAATCATCAGCATAATCGCTTTTGCCTGCTCAGATTTTCCGGGATATTCTGCAATATCTCTCGCTTTCATCTCATAATCCGGACGAAAACGATACATGTAAATTCTTCCGTATTTTTCTAATTCTTCTTTAAATTCCGGTAATAATTCCGCATGGAATTTTGGTTCGAAATAACGTAAAGCGTTTTTCAGAGCGAGTTTTTTCTCTTCGTCCGTTAAAATTTCTTTACGTTTTGGAGCATGATTGATGTTTTGTTCGTATGGTTTTGGCTGCGGTAATTCGCTTGGAATTCCCTGCTGTATCTGTTCTTTAAAAGTCATTATCTCGTCGATGGTTTTTTGTTGATGGTTGTTGGATTTTTGTGGTTTTAAAGATATTCAAATTAGAAAATCCCTGCAAATAAAGAAAGAAAATATACAGAGTAATGGAAATTCGTATTTTTTTTAACTCTACTGAGTGTTTGTCATTCCGCAGGAATCTAGACTGCTTTTTAAACTTTGCTTAGATTCCTGCGAAATGACAAAAAGAATGCTGATTTATAAATGTTTTACTAAAAGGAAATACCTCACTGAATTTCAATGAGGTATTTATTATTATCCAAAAAAGTCTTAATTATTATTTTTCACCAAGATCCATCCTGTAAACGTTCTTCCGTCCGGAAGTGTGATGACGTACCAATAACTTGAGGTTGGAATTGGTCTTCCGGAAATTGTTCCGTCCCACACAATCTGAGTATTGGTATTCTGTTCGAAAATAAGGTATTGATAACGGTCAAATACTTTTACATTCGTCATTCTGGTTCCGAAAACGTGAAGGTTTCTGACAATCCATTTATCGTTCTTTCCGTCACCGTTTGGAGTGATTGTATTTTTAATATCTAAAATTACTCCATCCTGTTTTACGATACATTCGCCTTCAACATATTTTACATAGAAAGTGATTATTCCTGTTGGTAAATTAAGGAAAACATTAGATTCCTGCCAGTTTACCCCATCGATGGAATAAACGATCGGCTGTGAACCTGTCGCAGTTATCGTGTAAGCATTCCCGTTTGCCACCATATTCTGAATAACCGGGACATCATAATGTTTCGCTTCAAACGTAGTTGTGTAAGAACATCCGTTGCTCGATGTTGCCGTTACGGTGTATGTTCCTACCATTCCGACGCCGCTAATTGTATCTGTATTCGAAACGACCTGTCCCGCAGGATTTGTCCAAACATAACTTATAATTGTATGGTCTTTTACCACTAAGGTATAGGTAAATGTCGCATCCGGACAAAAATATTGTGTCGGAATCGTAAAAATTGGCACCTGCTTCAGCGTGATTTTTATGGTGGCTATTTCAGGACAAAATCCGGGAACGCTGACTTTAACATAAACAATATCTGATCCCAAATTCTGATTAAAAGGATAACTGGAAGCATTTGTAATGGCATTTGTTCCTGCATTCAGGTCAGCTAAAGAAGCATAGTAGGTAAAAGTCGCATTACTTCCTGAGTAAATCTGTGGTTGGAATTGGGTAAGATTCACATTTTCAATTCCGTCATTTAAAGTATCACAAACATCATTCAACAAAAACGGACCGGAATTTTGAAGCACCACTTTGGTTCCGATCACAAAATTAATACTTGCAATATCGTCACAACCAGAAATATTCATCACCTTAACCCAAATCTGCTGTGGAAAAGGATTTGCTGTAAAAATTTGCGGATTGGTAATGGCATTGGTTCCGTTCTGAGCATCGGTTTGAGTCAAATAAAATGTGAAAGTATTAATTATATTGGGAATATCCACATAAAGATTGGTGTAATTCATCAGATTAACCTCATAAATTCCGTCAAGATTATCGTCACAAACCGTAATACTGGAGTTGATCGCTTTCGGTGGGAAATAGGTATTCAGCTGAATGGGCGCAACTGAAAAACAACCCGTTGTTTGTGATTGAAATCTTGCCCAAACCTGAACGGTTGAAACATTCGTCACAATACTGTTCCCGATCTGAGTAGAAGGATTGCCGATATTCGCTTCTGCAGCAGTATAATAATATGAGATATTCATATCAGAAAGCGGATAGGTGTTCTGAGAAGCCGAAAACATCTGCGGAACTGCATCATTCAGCTGGAAAGTTTCGCTCAGATTAAAATCTTCGTCACAGGTATTCAGAACTGCATTGGTTAAAACTACTGTCGGTAAAAAAGTCATTTGAATATTCAGTTGAGATGCAGAAAAACATTCATTATTATTAAATTTCACCTTTACATAAACCGTTGCATTTCCTGTAACCGGAAAAGTATCGGGGTTGGTTATTTCATTCCAGAAAGTGTGATCCGTAGCATTGTAATTTTGATAATAGGTGAAGCTCACGCCTGATGTTCCGGAATAAATCTGCGATTGGGCAGAAAGAAGATTATAAACCTCTACTCCATCATTATTGTTATCACAAATATTCGTGAGCGAAATATTTACCAATGGATTTACAGATGGTGTTGATACCAGACTGATGTTAAACGGATAAATTTGTGTACAGTTGTAAGAAGTAATTTTCACAAAAAGCTGTTTCGTTCCCACAACATCTGTACTGGTTACAGGATTTGTTCCGTTCTGAGCATCAGACTGAGTAAGATAGAATGTTGTTGCTGCATTCTGGTTTCCGATAATTGCAGATGAAAACTGTGCTAAAGAAACGGTTTCCGTATTGTCATTGTTAAAATCGCATACCGTAAAATTTGAAGTGACGATTACAGGATGAACCAGATTTACATTGATGGCTCTAATCGTGTAGCAAGTGGCACTCTGCTCAAATCTCACATAAAAAGTTTTGGTTACAAGATTTCCGTTTTCAGTAATGGTTTGCGTTGCAGAAATCGTATTTACATCCAAAGTGGCATCATCAAAATTAGCATAAAACTTTGTAAAAGGAACTGTTGGTGGTGAAATAAGCATATTTGCAGACAACGTATTCAGATTCACCGTTATATCATCAGTTCCGTTGAAGCAGATATACTCATTTTTAACGTTGGCTATAATTTTTGTGAACGTAATATTTAAATTTACCGGAACCACTGTAAAACATCCGCCCGGAATCTCCACTCTTACAAAAACAGTATAAATTCCTTCTTTAATTGTTTGAATGGTTGTACCTGAATCATTATAGGCTTCTGCAAAAGTCTCATAAACAGTAAATGTTGCTCCGGATTGTGTACTAATCAGCGGGCCGATATTTAATGTAAAATCAAATATTTCCTGATTATCCGCATTGATATCACACATTGTGTAGGAAAAATTAACAGGTGAATTGGCATTAACACCCATCTGAAAAGTAAAAGTAACAGGTCCTAAAACATACGTACACGTTCCGTCCTGAATTCTAACCCAGAGATTGGTATTGGCCGTAATATCAGCTGTAGTGACAGCGTTCGTATTGTTTTGTGCATTTGACTGGCTCAAATAATAAGAAGCTGATGTTGTTCCTGAAGGTAAAAGCAGTTCATTGAAAAGACTCAGATTATAATTCTGCTCAATTCCGTCATTATTGGTATCGCAAAGTAAAAGAGAATTGGTGAGAAGGTTTTTCGTAAGGAAATTTAAAGTAAGCACCGCTACCCTGAAACATCCCGGAACATTCGGATTCTGGATTCTTACATAAATGACGGTATTTGCAGTTAATGAATAATTGTTTGAAATATTATTCTGATTATTCTGAGCATCAATCAAAGAATTATGGAACGTAAAATTGAAATTAGCCGGGTTTTGCGAAGTCAGATTGGGCTTAAAATCATTTAAATTAAGCTGAACGGGTGCATTTCCGCAAAAATCCTGGGCATAATTTCTTGCAACGGGATAAGAAGGATCAAAGTTAAGCGTAAAATCATCAGTGAATGTAAGGTTACTGTTTCCGCAGACATTAAAATTGACATTTGCCGTATAAACTTCGTTCTGAGTCGGGCATAAAACCGTCTGAATACCTGTTCCTACAGTCTGTCCTGCAGAATTTGTCCAGGTTACGGTTGGCTGAATAACATTTCCGGTTGGGGTAAAAACCCATGATTCCTGCAAAGCCTGCCAGTTTCCTGTATTTCTGGATGCCGGAGAATATCCCACAGTTCCGTCATTATTCATTATTCCGATCAAAGCATTTTCAAACTTTCTTGTAGGGCAGGGTGTCAGTTTTTTATCTACAAAAACCTCAATAATATTGGTGGTTTCGTGAAGAACGATTTGTGAAGAAGAGCGATCGGTACAACCTGCTACCCTTCCGTCATAAAAGCTTACCACAAATTTTCTGTACGGTGCTGTTCCTATGACAGAATAATAAATTTCGGAACTGTCGCCTGATGAAAAAACCATATCGTGATATACTCCGAAAATGGAATTTTTCGGCAGATTCATATTCGGATTTTGCCATGCAACATTTGGATAATTGATGTTTCCCTGCTGATTCAGATCAAAGCTGACCATCCCGTTTGAACCAATGACCAAAGATTCAAAATACTGATTAAAAAAACAAAACTTGAAAGGAAGATCTATTTTTGAAGTGAAAACATCATCAAAATTGGCATTGAGAGACGTCCCCTGATTCAACGGAACGGGAGGATTATAAGTTCCCTGTGTAATCTGATAATTGGTAGCCTGTCTTATAACAGGATACTCTACATGAAGAGCAATACAACCATTGGCATCAAGATCGTTGGTACAAGTCACATTAAAATTTTCATTACCTGAAGAATCTTTAATGGTAACACTTGCCGGAACCTGAGAAAAGACATAAAAACTGATAAACAGCAAAAAAAACTGTAAATATTTCGTCATTGATTTGGTGTAAAAAATTATTATTTATAATAAATCGATTACCGATAATTATTTTACAAAATTAACACTTTTTAACTATAAAATATATAAGCATAAATATTTATTTATAATTTATTAAAAATCAATTAATACAAAACTATACATCATTCTTTTACAGCTCTTTCATAATAGATCATTATGTAAAAATTCCTCTAAACAGCTTATTAATTAATAATAATTTCATTCCCAAAACAAAAAAAGTGGAAATTTTTCAATTTCCACCTCTGTAATTTCTATATTTTTTTACTAATCTTTATCTGCAAACATAGAATTGGCAAGTGATGTAATGATAGAAAGCAAAATACTGAAAATAAATGCCCACCAAAATCCATCAACGGTCATGCTGTCGATAAAATAATCAGCAATCAGGATAATGATCGCATTAATGACCAAAGCAAAAAAGCCTAAAGTAATAATTGTAAGAGGCAAACCAAAAAGACTCAAAACAGGTTTTACAATAAGGTTTAAAAGTCCTAAAACAATAGCAAAAATAACTGCTGTAGAAAAGCCTTCGAAATGCACGCCCGGTAAAATTTTAGTCAACAGAAAAGCGACTATTGCAGTGATCAGCAAACGGATAATTAAGTTCATAGTGTGTAATTTTTATGTTATGGATTCTTGAGCAACAAAACTTATTCCAATCCAATTTAAACATTGATGAATACTAAGTTTGTAAGATTTTATTACTTTATTCTCATCATCGTTACCAACGAAGTTGCCACGTGACTTTCCGAATGATGATTTTCATTCACTGTATAAATTTCCGTGCGAATCACAGAAATTTTTGCACCGCCTTTCACCACATAAGATTTTGAAACCAAAGCATCTCCGATTGCGGGTCTTAAATAATTTACTTTCAACTCTACCGTTACCACATAACAATCTTCTTCATAATGACTCACTGCTGCGTAACCTGAAGAAACATCTACCAAAGAAGCAATCATCGCTCCGTTGAACATACCCGCTTTTCTCGTCATCAGTTCCATTTTTGGAATTTTAATAGAAACGAAATCGGTTTCAACTCCCAATAATTCGGCTTTATAGAATTTTAAAGTTTCGGAACGGATGAAACTGTCGGTGATAAGTTTTGTTTTTTCGGGAGACATAGGTTTAGGTTTAGGTTTAGGTTTAGGTTTAGGTTTAGGTTTAGGTTTAGGTTTAGCAAATTTCTTTAAATTATTTTGAATTCGGTTAGTAAATGATTTAATTTTATTGCTTTGAATTATTGATTATATTTAAACAAACTATTATAGAGAAATTGCTGTTTAATAACTAAAATATACTAAAATTATGACAAATGAAATTTGGAATGCAATTAAAAATCAAGCTTATGACTTAGAATTTGATTGGTTTGGAATTGACAAAGCAGGACAGATTTCAGTTTTTTCATCCTTTAACAGAGGTTATGTTCCTAAAAAAGTTCTTTTATCGTTGGAAAAATATTTAAAGCTTCAAC
This sequence comes from Chryseobacterium formosense, assembly GCF_900116415.1. Classification (GTDB taxonomy): domain Bacteria; phylum Bacteroidota; class Bacteroidia; order Flavobacteriales; family Weeksellaceae; genus Chryseobacterium; species Chryseobacterium formosense. The sequence continues at coordinate 454,705 of NZ_FPAP01000003.1, forward strand.
AACTGATTTTAGATTTACCTAAAATTACAACAGCTAAAATATACACCCAAGAAAAAGGGAATTTTTCAGATTGGATCTCATATTCTGAGAAAGGAATTTTTGGTTTTGATTATCAGGATGCACACAGAGTAGATAAAATTAATCAGTATGATTTAATTACACAACCTGACAAATCTTTGATGGCCGAAAATATTAAAAATGTAAATTATTTCAACGACATAATACCCATATTTGATTTGACTTTTGAAGACGATATCTCTTTCGAAAAATTAAAGTATTGTGAAATTTAAAAAAATCGCTTTTAGAGCTATTAAAGATTTCCTCCCAAAATGCCCTACCTTTGCATCATGGATTTACAGTCAATTTATCAAAAGCTTCAGATTCAGGAGATGAATCAGATGCAGAAATCTACTTTTAAAGCAACCGAGAACAACAACGATGTTATTTTACTTTCTCCGACAGGTTCGGGAAAAACACTGGCTTTTCTTCTTCCGGTTTTAAGAAATCTAAAAAAAGAAGCAAAAGGAATTCAGGCAATTGTTTTGGTTCCGGCGAGAGAACTGGCTTTACAAATCGAGCAGGTTTTCAAATCGATGGGTACTGATTTTAAAGTGACGGTTTGCTACGGTGGTCATGATAAAAAGATTGAAATGAACAACCTGATCGAAGCTCCCGCAGTTTTGATCGGAACTCCCGGAAGAATCAGGTATCACCTTCAGAATGAAAATTTTGATCCTTCAACCATTAAAACTTTGGTTTTAGATGAATTTGACAAAGCTCTTGAACTTGGTTTTCAGGAAGATATGGATTATATCATAGGAAGATTAAGAGGCTTATCCCAAAGAATTCTTACTTCTGCAACAGCAATGGATGAAATTCCGAAATTTACCGGACTTCAGAATGAAAAAATGGTTGATTTCCTTAAATTAGGAGAAAACAAACCGGATATTCAGCTGAGAAAAGTAATGACCATTTCTGAGGAAAAACTCGATACTTTATTCCATCTGATTTGTAAAATTGGTAATAAAAGAACGTTGATTTTCTGCAATCACCGAGAAGCAGTTGACCGAATTTCAGAACTTCTGCGTGAAAAAGGAATCGACAGAGAAACCTTTCACGGCGGAATGGAACAGGACGAAAGAGAGCGTGCTTTACTAAAATTCAGAAACGATTCTGCGAGAGTTTTAATTACCACCGATCTAGCTGCAAGAGGTTTAGACGTTCCAGAAGTTGAATCTATCGTGCATTATCAGCTTCCGCCAAAAGAAGATGCTTTCATCCACAGAAACGGAAGAACGGCAAGGATGAATGCGAAAGGTTTTGTGTATCTCATTATGAAGGAAGAAGAAAATTTCCCTTTCATTAAACACGATGTTCCTGTAGAAAGCGTAATTGAATTTACAAAAGTTCCTGCAAATTCGCCATTTCAGACGATTTATATCAGTGCAGGAAAAAAAGATAAAGTCAACAAAGTTGATATTGTAGGATATTTGCTTAAAAAAGGAGAACTTCAAAAAGAAGATTTGGGGCTGATCGAAGTAAAAGACACCACTTCTTATGTTGCGGTTTCAAGAAATAAAGTAAAAGATTTACTCAAAAAATTAAGCACCGAAAAACTGAAAGGCAAGAAAGTAAAAATGGAAATTGCTTATTAATCTGTACAATTTTTCACCACAAAATTCACAAAAGAATTTTTTAAAGTATAATGAATTATTTTATAAAGATCAAAAAAGCTTAAATAATAATTTACCTTTTTTGATCTTTCATTCTTATAGATTAAAATTTAATCTTTAAAAGCTTTTGTGACTTTTGTGGTTAAAATTCACCTACTTCAAAGCAGAAGTTTTCGTCGGCAAAGTATACACCGATTTCGAAGCGGTAATAAACAGAATATTATTTTTCTCACCGCCAAAAGTGACATTTCCCGTCCAGTCTTCAGTAATTTTGATGTGATGAATTTTCTCGCCTTTAGGATTGAAAACAGTTATTCCATCTCCCGTAAGGTATAGATTTCCTTCTTGATCCAATGTCATTCCGTCTGAACCCATTTCGCAAAACAATTTCTTTTCAGAAAGTTTTCCTTCACCTAAAATATCATAAACGTAGGTTTTTCCGGCATCAATATCCGAAACGTACAGTTTTTTTGACTTTGTACTTCCGATAATTCCATTCGGTTGAACAAAAGTCTCAAGCTTTGAAATTTCTCCGTTTTTATTTCGGTAATACAGATTTTTTTCAGGAATTTCAACTTTAAAATTTTCCCAGTAATCTCTTTTATACAAAGGATCAGTGAAATAAATTCCTCCCTCGTCATCAAGCCAGAGATCATTGGGTCCGTTTAATCTTTTTCCTTCAAAACCTTTAGACAAAACCTTTATTGATTTGTCTTTCGAAATTTTCCAGATCTCACCCTGGTTATCGGAACAGGTAATCAAATTGTCGTTTTCATCAAAATAAGTTCCGTTGGCACGACCTGTTTTATCCATAAATAAAGAAATCTTATCCGTTTTCCAATCCCAGACATAAATTTTGTCATTAGGCTGATCTGTAAAATAAACATTTCCTGATTTATCCGTTGCCGGACCTTCCGTAAAAGTAAACTGATCCGAAACTAATTTCGGCTCTGTATTTTCATAAAACATAGTGGTATAATTTGTTGATTGGCAACCCTGTAATGCGAAAACCAAACCAACTACGCCCAAACTCCATATATTTTTCATGCTGCTAAAATTTAAAGTTTACAATTTACGATTTGCTGTGTAGTTTAAAAAATAATTATCTTTGAATTTTCTGTATAACGACAATGAAGATCAATTTACCCGACAAACTGTATTATTCAATAGGAGAAGTAGCCAAAGCATTCGACGTAAACGCTTCATTGATAAGATATTGGGAGCAGGAATTCCCAATCATTAAGCCTAAAAAAAATAAAAAAGGAAACCGTTACTTCACTCCCGAAGACATTAAAAACCTACAGATCATCTATCATTTGGTGAAAGAAAAGGGTTATACACTTGACGGTGCAAAAATTGCGTTAACAACAAACTCGAAAATTTCGGAAACCGTTACTTTAATCGATCGCCTAGAATTTGTAAAAGCCGAATTATTAAAACTAAAAGAATCTTTAGCAGACAAAGATTCTGAATAAAAGATTTCTTATGATTAATTTAAAAAACCGAAAGCATTTAAAAATCATTGCAGGAATCTCATTATTGCTCATCATTTTGGGTGCCATTTTTAATGTTAATAGATTTTTAATGAGTGCAACGATTGGAGTTTTTGTAGGTTCACTTGTACAAATGTTTATTCACAAGAAAAGAATATCTTAATCAGATAATCTTCATAATTCATTTATTCCCAATACCAAGTTTGCATCACAAATCACTGTATAACAACCCTTTAATTATCTTTTTTTCATTTAATTGTATTTTGAATTAAAAATTAATTCATAACTTTATCTTATGATGATTTCGAGAAATTGAAATCTTACCAAAACATAAAACACGATGAAAAAAACTTACTATCAGAAAATGGCAGTTTTAGGAATGCTGCTTTTGGCATTAACTGTCTTTCAAAATTACACCGATAAAAGTGATGAAAAATTTCCTGAACTCACTTTTATTTCCGAAGATTTACCCTCAGAATCCCTCTCTGAATTTGATCCAAATGACCTTGATGAAGCTCAATGGCAAAAACTCGGATTTTCAGAAAAACAAACGGCTACAATTTTAAAATACAAAAAAATTGTCGGTGGAAAGTTCCTATCGAAACAACAATTCAAAAAATGTTTTGCGGTTTCCGAAGAGAAATATGCTCAGCTTGAAAACCTTATTTTACTTCCTGAAACAAATACTGAAGCGAAAGGAAGTTCAAATTTTAAGAGTTTTGAAAAGAAATCTATAAACGTAACAAAGAAATTTAATCCTGACCAACTTTCACAAATTGATTGGGAGAAAATAGGCTTTTCGGAAAGACAGGCTGCAGCAATTTTAAAATATAAAAATTACCTTGGTGGAAGCTTTGTGAGCAAAGAAAAATTCAAAGAATGTTTTATTATCAATGATGAAAATTATCAGAAACTTGAACCGTATCTCATTCTTCCTGCAAAAACTCCAGTGAATTTCAATCCTTATTTAGTAAAATCAGGTTCATCAAAAAATAAATTTCAGCATACCAATTTTGACCCCAATCTTTTAAATGTAGAAGATTGGATAGCTTTAGGATTCTCCGAAAAACAGGCGAATGTTATCGTTAATTACCGTGACAGAAATCTGAAAGGTAGTTTTAAAACTTTAGAGGATATAAAAAACTGTTTCGTTATTTCTCCTGAAAAGTTCGAAGAATTAAAACCATTTATTAGATTAAATCCTTCAACAATGTCAAAAAAATCTGATGATAAAAAGCCTGAATTCAAACAGGAAAAAACAGATTTCTCTAAAACAGAACTGAATTCTATTACTTTTAAACAACTTTTAGAATTTGGCTTGGATGAAAAAAGTGCAGGTTCGATGATTGGTTTCAGAAAAAAATTAGGCGGATTTATGACGAAAGAGCAGATTTTGGAAACCTATAATATTGATAAAGAATTGGTTCAAAAACTTTTAAGTATTGCTCCACTCGACAATTCAAAAGTGGAACGGTATTCTTTGGTTAATGCTCCCGAAGAATGGCTGAAAAATCATCCCTATTTTAAATATTCTGCCGACAAAATTATTTATTACAGAATCAGCAATCCCGATGACAAAAAGATTTGGAAATTATTGAAAACTAAGCCGGAATATGAGGCGAGGATGAGGCTTTACGTTAAATAGTTGATAGTTGATAGTTGATAGTTGATAGTAAAATTATTTAAAATTTAAGCATTAAGATTTGTTTAGAAATTGAGATAGTTTAAGAAAAATCTAAAGATTTTATAAGCATATTCTTAAAGCAAAGCTCAACTTAATTTATCTAAAATACTTAATAAATCTTAATGGTTCAAAATCTTTAAAGCTCTATAAAAGTTTATTAATTATGAACTGAGAATGATTTGAAATTCCGGAGATAAAGTAACAACACCTTCCGTTACATTTTCAGGATGGCCAGTAAAACCTTTTAACTTTGAAGTTTTACCTTTTAAAACCAAATCCATTAACTGTTTATCGGAAAGTTTTTTGCCGAAAATTTCAAATGAAACTTTAAAGCCGCAGTTTTTAAAATCGGAACATCCGACTGCAGTTTTACCTTTCATCAGATTGTGGTTTTTACATTTCGGACATTGCGTTTCTTCCCAAGACTGCAGTTCTTTTTTCACAGCAGGTTCACGTTTTTTCTTTTCTTGAATTTGAGGTTTTTCTTCTTCAAGATTAATGACTTTTCCCTTCCCATCGACTACTTTTTTGGTTAATTCTGTCACCATCTGAATCAATTCGTCTTTAAACTGATTGGCTTCATATTCTCCGCTTTCAATTTTACGAAGCTTAAATTCCCATTCTCCCGTTAATTCAGGGCTTTTCAAGAGTTCGTCTTCAATCGTGTCGATCAATTGAATTCCGGTTTGAGTAGCGATAAGATTTTTTCTTTTCTTTTCGATATATTTTCGTTTGAAAAGTGTTTCGATGATATTCGCGCGGGTTGAAGGTCTTCCGATCCCGTTGTTCTTCATCATTTCGCGAAGTTCTTCGTCATCAATCTGCTTTCCGGCAGTTTCCATGGCACGAAGAAGTGTTGCTTCGGTGTAAGGTTTGGGAGGCGAAGTTTTTCCTTGGTGAATCATCGGTTCGTGTGGTCCTGTTTCTCCGACCACAAATTCAGGAATCGTCTGTTCTTCTTCCTTCTCTTTTTCTTTATCAGTCGATTCTTCTTTCGGTTCTTTCGCATAAACTGCTCTCCATCCCGGTTCGAGGATTTGCTTTCCACTGGTTTTGAATGGAATTGTTCCTACTTTTCCTTCCACCAAAGTATTTGAAATTTTACATTCAGGGTAAAAAACAGAAATAAAGCGTTTTGCAATTAAATCATAAATGAATTTTTCTTCTCTCGTTAAATTCTGAGCAGGCGTCACCTCAGTCGGAATAATGGCGTGGTGATCGGTTACTTTGGTATCATCAAAAACCGCTTTCGATTTTGGAATTGGTTCCTGCAACAAAGGGACTATCAAATCCTGATATGGAGTCATTTTCCTTAGAATTCCTTCGATTTTCGGATACAAGCTTTCGGATAGATAGGTTGTATCGACACGAGGATATGTCACATGTTTTTTCTCGTAAAGACTCTGAATATAATTTAAAGTATTTTCTGCAGAATAACCGTATTTTTTATTGGCTTCCACCTGAAGTCCGGTCAAATCGAACAGTCTCGGATTTTTTTCTTTTCCTTCTTTAATTTCAAATGAAACAATTTCAAAAGGATTGACTTTCAGATATTCTAAACCTTTTTCGGCACGTTCTAAAGTTTTGAGACGGTCGATTGCAGCGTTAAAGATGACGTCGCGGTATTTTGTTTTCAGTTCCCAATATTCTTCCGTGGTAAAAGCATCAATTTCTTTCTGACGCTGAACCAGCATCGCTAAAGTTGGCGTCTGAACTCTTCCAATGGACAAAACCGCTTTATTTCCACCAAACTTTTTGGTAAAAAGTCGTGTTGCATTGATTCCCAACAACCAATCTCCTATTGCTCTTGCATTTCCGGCAAGATAAAGGTTTTTGTAATCTTCAGCCGGTTTTAAATTGGCAAAACCTTCTTTAATGGCTTCTTCCGTCAACGAGGAAATCCACAAACGCTGAGTCGGTTTATTGCATTTCGCTTTCTGTAAAACCCATCTCTGAATCAGCTCTCCCTCTTGACCGGCATCCCCGCAATTGATAACCTCATCACATTCTTCTACCAATCTTTCAATCACTTTAAACTGATTTTCAACGCCTTTGTTTGGAATTAATTTGATTCCGAAATTTTGAGGAATAATCGGCAGCAAAAACAGATTCCAGGATTTGTATTGCGGACCGTAATCGTGAGGCTCTTTGAGGGTGCAAAGATGTCCGAAAGTCCATGTCACGCAATAGCCGTTTCCTTCCATATAGCCCTGTTTAGGCGTAGTCGCACCTAAAACTTTGGCAATATCTCTGGCAACACTTGGTTTTTCGGCAATACAAAGTTTCATGAATTTTCGGAATTTTTGAAGAGGGGGCAAAAGTCGGGATTTTTTTTGGATTATCAATTTAGTTGATATTAAAACTCCATTTTTTAACCACACATGAAGCAAAAGATTTTTATGCTGTTAAAGAACTTGCAAAAGAAAACAACAGATTAGTAAAAAGTTTTTCTTTTCTACTTTAACATCCAATTTGTCATTCCGGAGGAATCTAAACTATCATTTTTTAATATATTGAGATTCTTTCAGAATGACAAACACACTGATCAATAATTAAACAATTACATCCAGCCAATAAAAATTAAGCTAATGAATTTCCAAAATACTGAATCGCTCCCACTTCCGACACCTGCATTTCTTCGCATGAATTATGATCTTCTTTTTGAGAATTTTTCAAAAAAGAATGGCTGTATAAAGCATAAGATGGCTGTTCTGCGAAACCATTTTTCAGCATTTGATGAGCTTCTACAATGGGTTTTCCGTAGAGTTTTCTGAAATTACCGATGTTGTACTGCGAAAATTTTCCATAATGAACGATAAACTTTAATGACAGATCAATCGTGGTATTCAACATCTCACTTAATTCCTCAATCTTCATATTGAAAGCCTTTCTCATGTTGCTCAGCATTTGTGAAATCTTTTTATAGGAAGGTTTGCTGTCGTAACGATAAAATAAAATCGCATCGCCTTCAATTTCCGAAATATCAAAATACTGATGGTTTACATCAATTAAAATAGAAAGTAGTTGTCTTACAATATATTCGCCGGTATAAAGTTTTGTATTGAACACAAATTCAGTAAATCCACTGAAATCGGGAATCAAAATAATTCCGTTTTGTGCGTTTGTATTTTCCATAATTTTTAGGTTAAAAACCTTTTAAATACAGACGGAAAAGAGTTTATTTTACTTTAATTTTTTTAAATATTTAAAGTTAAATTTCGATAATCAGCTCTTTATTATAACCATTATACTTTTCAGAGATGTAACCATGCGGATTACAGATAATTTCTGTCTCTCCGATTTTGTATCTTGTCGGGGTATGAATATGACCATGAATCCAATAAAGAGGTTGATGTTCTTCAATAAAATCTTCAAGATTGGAAGCATAAGCTGAAGTAACGGGATCGGTTTTAAAATGCTCAGGAACCGATTGTAAACTTGGTGCATGATGCGTAACGACGATATTTCTCATTCCTTTTGAATTTTCCAGACTTTCCTTTAGCCAATGTCTTGAAATTTGATGAATTTTAAATGTATCAATAGTTCGCAGCTTAGAGTAAGAAGGATCTCTTCGTATTAATTTATAAGCATTCATCTGAGTCTGACAAAGACTTCCATAAGCCATCGGACTTCCGAATAATGAGAAATCTGTCCATAAAGTTGCACCGTGAAATCTAATATCTTGGATATCCACAAAAGAATTTTCCAAAACAGATACATTAGAATTTTCCGCAGCTTCTAAAATTTTATTCAGAGTTTTTGGATAAGAACCTTTGTAATATTCATGGTTTCCTAAGACATAAATAACCGGCTTGTCGGGAATTTTATTTTTAATCCATTCAATTCCTTTTGTACCTAAATTAACATCTCCTGCCAATACAACAACATCAGCATTGTCAAAAGACAAATCGCTGAACCCAAATTCCTGATGTAAATCGCTAATGATTTGAATTTTCATAAATCTAAAATATGATTTCTTTTGATCAATCATCTTTGATAAATGAATTTTAAAAATAATTAACTGATTTACAACATATTAAAATTAAACTTAAAAATAATCACTAAAAAGTCTATAATTTTAATGGACTAATAAAAATATATGTTTTATATTTGCAACCGTATTCAAGTATGGAAATGAAGATGAAATCAAAATCCAATAACAATTTTATGACGAAGATGAACATCAGATTAATGATGATGTATTGCTGTATGCCTTTATATAGGAATTTTTGTGGGTGACCTTACTTTTATTATGACATATTTTTAAAGGCTCTACCACGTTGTAGAGCCTTTTTTATTAAAAAAATTGCAGAAAAAAAATGATAGAAATAAAAAACATTTCAAAGACATTTCATCAGAAAGAAAAAGCATTTAAAGCTTTAGATAATATTAACCTAACGATTGAAAAAGGTGATATTGTCGGAATCATCGGTTTTTCAGGTGCAGGAAAAAGTACTTTAATCAGAACGGTTAATTTGCTTGAAAGACCGGATGAAGGGCAAATCATCATCAACGGGAAAGATTTTACAAAATTAAATTCAAAACAATTAGCTTCTGAAAGAAAGAAAATCGGAATGATCTTTCAACATTTCAATCTACTTTCGTCAAGAACGGTTTTTGAAAATATTGCACTTCCATTAGAATTGGACAACTCAGGTAAAGAGAAAATCAGAAAGAAAGTAAATGAGCTTTTAAAAATAGTCGGATTGGAAGATAAAGCCAATGATTATCCGAAGAGTCTTTCCGGTGGACAAAAACAGAGAGTTGCAATTGCAAGAGCACTCGCAAACGATCCTTATCTTTTGCTGTGTGATGAAGCAACAAGTGCGCTCGATCCGGCAACAACACAATCTATTTTAGAATTATTAAGGGACATCAATTATCGGTTAGGAATTACCATTTTGCTGATTACACACGAAATGGAAGTGGTAAAAACCGTCTGTAACCATGTTGCAGTAATCGATAAAGGACAATTAGTAACAAAGGGAACTTTGAGTGAAATTATTTCTGACAAAGAAAACCCGATCATCAAACAATTTTTAAAATCTGGTGCTATGACTATACCACAAGAACTGAATAAAAAACTTGAAAAAGAACCAAAAGACGGCTTGTTTCCATTGATTGAAGTTGAGCTTAACGAACAAATTTCTGTTGAAGAATTGCTTTCTATAGTTTATGATAAATATAAAATCCCTTACAAGCTTCTGAAAGCTGATGTGGAATATCTTGGCGACTCAAATTTCGGGAAATTGTTGTTACAGCTTAAAGGAGAAGATGAGGACAACCAGAAAGCCATCTATTATTTTAATCAAAACAAAATTCAAAATACGGTAAGAGGATATGCTTAGTGACACGCTAATTTCGCTTCTTTCGAAAGGAGTTTGGGAAACAGTTTTTATGACTTTCGTTTCAGGATTTTTCGGTTTTGTTCTCGGACTTCCCGTTGGAATTCTTCTATTTTTAACACGAAAAGGACAGCTTTTAGAAAATAAAATTTACAACAGAATCTTATCGGTTTTAGTTAATATTTTCAGGTCAATTCCTTTCATTATCCTGATTGTTTGGATGATTCCTTTTACCAGATCTTTGGTTGGAACTTCTATTGGTATGAATGCCGCACTCGTTCCGTTAAGCATCGGTGCAGCTCCGTTTATTGCAAGACTCGTTGAGAACAGTTTGTTGGAAATTCCCAACGGATTGATTGAAACAGCGAGAGCTTTAGGAGCAAGTCCGTTACAGATCATCAGAAAAGTTTTACTTCCTGAAGCATTGCCTTCGCTCATCAATAATGCAACAATTACTTTGATTACGCTTGTCGGATATTCTGCAATGGGCGGAGCTGTCGGAGCCGGCGGATTGGGACAGATTGGTTATCAATACGGTTACATCGGTTATGATGCTTTGATTATGAATCTTGTTCTTGGCTTGTTGGTCGCTTTGGTTTTTATCATCCAGTTTTCCGGTGACCGATTGGCGAAAAGATTTGATCATAGGTAAGTTTGAGTGTTTGAGAGTTTTAGGGTTATTAAGAATGAAAAGTCGATTGACAAAATTTTAATCATACAATCTCTAATCGTATGGTATTACTGAATAAACACCCAACTTCCATCATCCAACACCCAACTAAAAAAAATAAAAAATAATTAACAATGAAAAATATCAAAATTTTAAGCTTAGCAGCGGGATTGCTGTTATTTGGAGCTTGTAATTCTCCAAAAAAAGATGATCCAAATTTTATTAAAGTCGGAATCACTTCAGGACCTGAACATGAAATTGCCGAAACTGCTAAAAAAGTGGCCAAAGAAAAATACAATCTTGAAGTCGAACTGGTTTCGTTCAACGATTACGTCGTTCCCAATGAAGCATTGAATAACGGTGACATTGATGCTAATGCTTTTCAGCACGTTCCTTATTTGAATGAACAGTCGAAGCAGCGTGGTTACAAATTAGCGGTTATCGGAAATACTTTTGTATATCCGATTGTAGCGTATTCCAAAAAGATAAAAAACATCAGTGAACTTCAGAATGGAAGCACGATTGTTATTCCAAATGACCCTACAAATGGCGGTCGCTCTCTCCTACTTTTGCAGAAAAACGGATTGTTAAAACTAAAAGACAATGTTGGCTTATTACCAAAAGTAACCGACATCGTTGAAAATCCAAGACAGCTAAAAATCCTTGAAATTGAAGCACCACAACTTCCGCGAGTTTTGGATGACAAAGAAGTGGTCATTGCGATTATCAACAATAATTTTGCCGCTCAAGCCGGATTGGATGCCGACAAAAATGGAATTTTTAAAGAAGATAAAGATTCGCCGTATATGAATGTTGTGGTCTCAAGAGAAGATAATAAAAATACAGATAAAGTAAAAAACTTTCTGAAAGCCTATCAGTCTAAAGAAGTGGAAGATAAAGCAAGAGATATTTTCAAAGGTGGTGCTATCAAAGGTTGGTAGTCATGTTGTTGGTTGATAGTTGATGGCTTTTAAATTCCCCTTCTCTGAAAGGGTGGATTTTTGCGAAAGCAAAAAGACCGGTAGTGTGAATATCTGAAGTCTTGAATTTTTCATCCCAAAACTTTAAACATTGAATACTAAACCCTGAACCTGCAAGAGATTCTATTATTATATGTGAACATCGTTTCGGAAAAAACCTTTGCCTCCGAAGCGGTGTTTTTGTTTTAAACTTAAACACATTCATACTTTAGTGTTTAAAAATTATCTTTTTGATTAGTTAAATGAAATAGATTTCCCCTTTATCTGCGTAATCCATAAAATCTGCGAGAGTCAAAAAACTTGTTTGATCTCCTTATAAGTATTGGTTATAAATAACCATTTGTTGAAAAATATATTATCTCAATTTGAGAAAATAAATATTTTCCCTATTTTTGTAAACAATCAATAAAAAGTTTTTTATGTTGAAGAAAACTGTAATTCTAAGTTTGTTTACGCTTATATCTGCCTCTTCTATGGCTCAAAATACGACGGTTCCTGTTTATTTGGATGAAACTAAACCTGTTGAAAAGCGAATTCAGGATGCACTTTCCAGAATGACACTGGAAGAAAAAGTGGCCATGCTTCACGCACAGTCAAAATTCAGTTCACCAGGAGTTCCAAGATTGGGAATTCCTGAATTCTGGACAACCGATGGTCCACACGGAGTTCGTCCTGAAGTAATGTGGGATGAATGGGATCAAGCCGGATGGACGAATGACTCCATTATCGCTTACCCTGCCCTGACTGCTTTATCCGCAACATGGAACAAAAAAATGTCATGGAATTACGGAAAAGCTTTAGGCGAAGAAGCAAGATACCGTAAGAAAGATATTCTTTTAGGTCCCGGAGTAAACATTTACAGAACTCCACTCAATGGAAGAAATTTCGAATATATGGGAGAAGATCCCTATTTAACTTCAAAAATGGTGGTTCCTTACATTCAGGGAGTACAATCCAACGGAGTAGCTACTTCTGTGAAGCATTTTGCCTTAAACAATCAGGAAATGTTCCGTCATACGAGCAATGTGATTGTGGATGACAGAACGTTGTATGAAATTTACCTTCCGCCTTTCAAAGCTGCCGTGACTGAAGGAGATTCTTGGACAATTATGGGAGCTTATGATATGTACAAAAATCAGTACGCAAGTCAGAACCAATATCTTTTAAATGATATTCTTAAAGGAGAATGGAAATACAAAGGCGTGGTTGTTTCAGACTGGGGTGCCGTGAATAATACCGAACAGGCAATTCATAATGGTTTAGATGTTGAATTCGGAAGCTGGACAAACGGTCTTTCTGCCGGAACCAGAAATGCTTACGACAACTATTATTTAGCAAAACCCTATTTAGATTTAATTAAATCAGGGAAAGTGGGTACCAAAGAGCTTGATGATAAAGTGACAAGACTTTTGCGTTTGGCTTACAAAACAACAATGAATACCAAGAAACCTTTCGGAAACATTGCTTCTGACGAACATAAAGCGGTTGCAAAAGAAATCGGTGAAGAAGGAATTGTTTTGTTAAAAAACCAGGGAAACGTACTTCCTATCGACATTAATAAAGCTAAAAAAATTGCCGTTATTGGTGAAAATGCTATCAAAGTGATGACTGTTGGCGGTGGTTCATCTTCATTAAAAGTAAAATACGAAACATTACCTTTAGACGGAATTAAAGCGAAATTCGGTAAAAATTCTGATGTACAGTACGCAAGAGGTTATGTAGGAGATATCGGCGGTGAATATAATGGTGTAAAATCAGGACAGGATTTAAAAGACAGCCGCTCGCCTGAAGAATTATTGAATGAAGCCGTTGAGTTGGCTAAAAAATCTGACTATGTAATTTTCGTTGGAGGTTTAAACAAAGCAGATTTCCAGGATAGTGAAGGAAACGACAGAAAAAGCTACGGACTTCCTTACAATCAGGATAATGTTATTTCAGCTTTGGCAAAATCCAATAAAAATTTCACTGTCGTTCTGGTAACCGGAAATGCCGTTGCAATGCCGTGGATTAAGGAAGTTCCTTCAATTGTTCAGGGTTGGTATTTAGGTTCTGAAGCAGGAAATTCTATTGCTTCAATTTTAGCAGGTGATGCAAACCCTTCAGGAAAACTTCCATTTACTTTCCCCGTAAAACTGGAAGATAATTCTGCTCATGCAATGGGAGAATATCCGGGAAATAAAGAAGAATTAGCTGCAGGAAAAGGAAAAGACCAAAAAAACCCTATCAACATCAAATACAACGAAGGAATTTTTGTAGGTTATCGTTGGCATGACACGAAAAAGATCAAGCCATTATTTAGTTTCGGTCACGGTTTAAGCTACACCACTTTTGAGTTCGGAAAAGCAAAAGCTGATAAATCTACAATGACTCAAAATGATAAAATTACCTTCACTGTAACCGTGAAAAATACCGGTAAAAAAGCTGGTGCTGAAGTTGCACAACTTTATATTACCGATATAAAATCGTCTGTTGAGCGTCCTGCAAAAGAGCTGAAAGGTTTTGAGAAAGTATTTTTAAATCCTGGTGAACAAAAAGAAGTCACATTTACGATCGACAAAACAGCGTTAAGCTTTTTTGATGCCCAAAAGCACGACTGGGTTGCAGAACCTGGAGATTTTGAAGCGCAGATCGGAAATTCCTCTGATGCAATTAAAACAAAAGTGAAATTTACCCTCCAGTAATTCCTTTATTTTACTCATATTAACAGAAATCCCCATGACTATTCGAGCCTTGGGGATTTTTATTTAATATCCTGAAATTTAATTCAAATAAAATCAATATTTCATATGTAAATTAATTTAGATTCTGGTCCTCATGCTTCCCTTCATTAATTTCTTCAACCATTTTTGCATTAAAAGCAGGAAGATCTTCAGGAGTACGGCTGGTTACCAATCCGTTATCGACCACTACTTCACTATCTTCCCAAACTGCTCCGGCATTTTTAAGATCAATGCTGATCGAGTTTACAGAAGTCATTTTTCTGCCATTCACAGCATCTGCACTGATTAAAATTTGCGGTCCGTGACAGATTGCTGCGACCGGTTTATGCTGATTAAAAAAATCCTGAACAAAAGACAAAGCTGTTTTATTGGTTCGTAGCTGATCGGGATTAATAACTCCGCCCGGAAGTACAAGTGCATCATATTCTGAAGCTGAAACCTCATCCAAGGTTTTGTCAACGGTATACTCTTTTCCCCAATCCTTTTCAGCCCATGCTTTGATGGTTCCGGATTTAGGACTCACAATCTGTGCTGTCCAGCCCTGTTGTTCCAGATGTTCTTTCGGAGATTTCAATTCGCTTTCTTCAAATCCGTTGGTTGCTAAAATTGCAATTTTCTTAGACATAATATTTTATTTTTAGTGTTAATGCCTATAACTAAGAAAATATAATGCCGTGGTACGAGGATGTGGTATTTAAAAAATGTTAAATTGGTTTTCGGTTTTTAGTTCCTGATTATTGGTTTTTATAGCAAATTTAAATTTTCGGGCAAAAATTTAGTATATCCAACAACAATCAGGATCTGCAATAGAATAATTCCAAAAAACTTCCACAAAAAGCTTCTCTTAGAAATCTTATGTCTGAATATGAGCATGGCCGAAATTGCTCCTGCTGTACCTCCAAAAAAAGTGAGAATCAATAAATTAAATTCTGAAATTCTTCTTTTATGTTTGGTTGCCTTCCATTTATCCAACGAAAAAATGATGAAAGTGATGAGATTAATGATTAAAAGAAAATATAACATATCGCAAATCTAAATATAAAAACGAATACCGCATTCTTATTATCATCGTCTAAAAGTTTTTAAATTTGTTTTTTTTAAATGAATCAATGACAATAGAAGATCTGGTGGGTAACTATTCCGTTCAGGGAAGCAATCAGGAAGCAGAAAATCATATCAGTTACCAAGGTATTCTGACATTATCTCTTGACGAAAATAATCGTATTGTCGCACAATGGATGATTGGTGACCATATTCAAAATGGTACTGGCTTTTACAAAGATGAGATTTTGGTCATTAATTTTAATTATGAAAGTGAAGATCGTAAAATTTATAAAGGTGTTGCCGTTTATCGATGCATTACTAAAGATATTCTGGATGGTTTTTGGTCTGAAAAACACGGCAATCCTCTATACTTAGGGAGCGAGTACTGTGTAAGAATTAGTAATGGTGATTTTTTAAATTAAAAATGCACTTTTTTTAATCATAATATATTATTTAAATCAAATTTATATCAAAAATAATTTATGGTTTGATTATTGTTTAGTCAATCTCACCACCAAAATTATATTATTATGATTACGATACTTAATGATGCACCCGAAAACGTAGCTGCATTCAATGCTACAGGCGAAATTAACCGAGAAGATTTTGATAATCTGGTTATTCCCCACGTAAGAAATAAAGTTGAAAAGTTCGACGAACTGAATTATCTTTTATATCTAGACACCGATTTTACCAATACTGATGTAAAATCCTGGCTCAAAAGTTCTCTTTCCGAGATTAATAATATCTCACACTACAACCGTGCCGCTATTGTAAGCAATGATAACGAAATACAGAAATTTACGGATATTCCGGGATTTTCAAACTTTAAATTCTTTCCGAAGGATAATGTCTACAACGCACTCTATTGGTGCAACAATGGTAATGAACCGGAATATAAAGAATAACACAGGGGCGCTTAATGCGTCCTTTTTTATTGATTCATAAAAATTTTTAAAAGTTAAAACTCCGTATTGAGAATCATATTTTTTTTTGTAGTTTAGTTATTCAAACAAAAAACAGCCATACCGTTTCACAACCATGAAAAAAACATTTATTTTTTTATCCCTTTTCTTAGCAACACAAATTTTCGCCCAGCAACAAGGCAATAAAAATAGTTTCACTCTTATAAAACAAGCTATCGGTGACCTGAACAAAGACGGATTGCAGGATAAGATTATCCTTTCTGAAGATACCTCCAATGCAAAACGGCCATTAAGACTTCAGATATTTTTTCTGGGATCGGATAGAAAATTCAAATCTGCATTCAGTTCTACAGAGGTATTTGAGCCGCAAAATCATGAAGGAGAAAACAACAGTAATCAGATTCCGGATATTCGTGTAGAAAACAACAATCTTGTTATTTCTAAAGAAATAAATGGTGAAAAACAGGAACAGACTTTCCGCCACAACAAAGGAAAATTTGAGCTTATTTCTGTTTTTAAAATTAAATCGGACGAAAATGCAACTATCGAAACAAAAACTGATTTAATCGCCGGAACGATAACAGAAATTACCAAAAAAACGGGTTCGAAAAAATCGAAAAAAAATCAGAGAGAAATTACAGTCAACACACTACCAAATCTTGATAATATTAAATCATTTAGCGCTGAATTTAGTCAATAATCAAATTAGCAGAAAATAAGAATTAAAAACCTTCGATGGGTATAATAATAAAAGATCAAAAACCTCAGCTTATGATTGCTGAGGTTTATCTCTATTGAACTGATAAATTATAAACAAAGCTGTATTTTAAGATTGAGCAAAAAACTTTTCAGGCGTAATCGGCAAATCTCTGAAACGTTTTCCTGTCGCATTAAAAACTGCATTGGCAATCGCAGGAGCAACCCCGATAATTCCAACTTCTCCCAAACCTTTTGCACCACTCGGATTGATGTTTGGATCGGGTTTGTTAATAAATGCAACCTCAATAATCGGCGCATCTGCATTCACAGGAAAATGATAACCAGCAAGATCATTTCCAACCAAGCTTCCCAATCTTTCGTCAATTAATTGTTTTTCCATTAACGCCATACCAATTCCCCCTACTGCAGCACCCGTAATCTGATTGGTTGCGGGCTTCGGATTAATAACTTTTCCGCCATCAACGACAGCAACCATTTTTTCTACAACGATTTTTCCTGTTTTAGAATTAACTTTTACCTTGCAGAAATGCGCTGCTGAAGAGCAGAATGCGTATTTTGACCTTTCGTCTCCCGGACCTGAACTGGCTTCTACCTCAATAAGTGTAAGATTATTTGCTTCCCATATTTTTTGATACGGAACAAAACGCTGACCCGCTGTTTTCAGTGAAACTCCGGTATCAGAAAGAATGATATCTTTTGCTATAGCATTTTTATAAGCCGAATCTAATTTTGTAACATATTCTGAAAGTTTTAGTTTTAAAACATCAATTACCGCAACCACGGCTCCACTGATGGAAGACATCCCAGTACTTCCACCCTGACTTCCTGCGGGAGGCAAATCTGAGTTTCCTAACTGTATTTTAATTTTTGATTTTGAAATCCCTGTAGCGTCGTGCAGAATGTTCAGCATTCCTGTTCCCGTTCCCGTGCCAATATCAGTCATTGCAGTTTGAAGGATAATATTTCCTTCCTTATCCATGATAATTCCTGCACTGGCTTTATTTCTTCCGGCATTCCACATTCCGACTGCCATTCCGTAGCCGATTTTCCAGTCACCTTCCGTTTGTGAATTTGGAACTGCTTTTCTTTGATTCCAGCCAATCATTTCAGCCCCTTTTTGGATGGCCTCTTTTAAATAATTCGTTGACCAAGGCAAACCTGTATCCGGGTTTTTATCTAAAGCTAAATTCTTATACCTAAGTTCAACCGGATCCATTTTAAGCTGATAACTTAATTCATCTATCGCTGATTCCACAGCAAAATCTCCTGTACAATCTCCCGGACCACGCATCCAGGTTGGCGCACTGAGATTGAGCGGAACGACAGCATTTTCAGTTTTTAAATTATCAAACTGATAAATTAATCTTGTAACACGGGTAATTCCGTCACTGAAAGGGTCATAAATCGCACATCCGTTTTTTGCCTGATGATGTATTCCTTGAATCTTTCCTGTAGAATCTGCGCCCAATTTTATTTTCTGCCACGAAGCAGGTCTGTAACCAACAGAATGAAACATTTGAGGTCTTGTCAACATCAATTTCACAGGCCGATTAACCTGTTTCGCTCCTAAAACCGCAGCCAAAACATGAGGCCAGACTTTTAAGCCTGAACCAAAGCCACCGCCAACAAATTCACTGAAAACCTGAATATTATCTGTCGGTAAATTAAATAATCCTGAAATCGTTTTCTGAACACTATTCACTCCCTGATTCTTGTCGTACAATTTTAGTTTGTTTCCATCCCATTGCGCAATTGTTGCATGCATTTCCATAGGATTGTGAACTTCTTCCGCAATATTGTATTCCTGCTCCACCGAAAACGGAAGATTTTTCCAGGTTTCAAGGCTTCCTCTTTCTTTTCCGGCAGGTTTTAATTCTGTATTAATTCTTGCTTTATTAAAATCAACTTCGAAAGGGGCTTTTTCATATTCTGCTTTTACCAAAGAGGCAGCATACACCGCTTCCTCAAAAGTATTGGCAATAACCAGAGCAATTGGCTGACCTTTGAAATAAATCGTATCGGTATGAAAAACCGGTAATCCGAATTTGGACTCTTTTATTTTTGCTTCATCTGCAAATCCGGGAACTTCAGGTTTTTTCAAGTGTGAAATAATATCAATAACCCCCTCTGCTTGTTTCGCCTGTTCAAGCTGTAAAGACTTAATCTTACCCGAAGGAATTTCGCTTGTCACCAATACAGCATAACAAACATTTTCTACTTCATATTCTGCAGCATATTTTCCTTTTCCAGTCACTTTCGCCAAAGCTTCTACCCTTCCATCAACAGGAATTGGATACTTTCCTGTTTCGTCAAAAAATCCCATTCTTTTAATTTTAAATTAAATACTCTTTACTTATTTAAGATTTCAAGCTGTTTTGTAAAGCCGTTTCAATTGCACCTTTCAGCATCGGAATTTTATATCCGTTTTTTGAAAGTGGTTTAATATTTTCTGTTGCTATGGAAGCTGCTTTTGCAAAAATTTCTGCAGAAGGTTTCTTTCCTTTTAAATAATTTTCCGCTTCATACCAACGCCAAGGTTTGTGGGCAACTCCACCTGAAGCTAATCTTGCTTCAATAATTTTATCACCATCTAGATGCAAAGCCGAAGCAACCGAAACCAATGCAAAAGCATACGATGTACGCTCACGAAGTTTCACATACGCAAAGTTTTTAGAGAAAGGTCCTATCGGAATTTCAATATGCGTAATTAATGCATTTTGAGGAAGTGTATTATCCAGTGAAGGTGTATTTTCCGGCAACTTATGAAAATCTTTAAAAGGAATTTTTATTTTCTTTTTGTTTTCAGAAGTTGCAAAAACTTCAGCATCAAGAGCAGCAAGTCCAACACATAAATCGGAAGGATGCACCGCAACACAATTTTCATTATAACCTACCAAGGCACTCATGCTATTCTCACCCTTCAACGCACTGCAACCGCTTCCAGGATTTCTCTTATTACAAGGCATTGTGATGTCGTAAAAATAGACACATCTTGTACGCTGCAATAAGTTTCCTGCCGTACTTGCCATATTTCGAATCTGCGGTGAAGCTCCTGCCAAAACTGCTTTTGCAATCAGTGGTGTATTTTGCAGAATATTTTTATCGGTTGTTAATGCCGTATTCCGAACCATTCCGCCAATGCTGATGTTCTTTTTCGACACAACGATTTCACTGGAAACAGCTGACGTAATGTCTATCAAAGCATCCGGTTGAGCAATGTTTTTTTTCAGAAGGTCAACCAAGTTCGTACCGCCTGCAACAAAATGTGCTTTTTCATTTTTCGAGCGTAATGCAGCATTTGTATTGGCTGCTTTTTCAAAAGTATAAGGTTTCATCGTGCTGCAACTTTTTGGATAGATTGAACAATTCCGTTATATGCTCCGCAACGGCAGAGATTTCCGCTCATAAATTCTTTTATTTCTTCTACCGAATTGGTATGACCTTCGTTCACACAGGCAACGGCAGACATAATCTGTCCCGGAGTACAATATCCGCATTGAAAACCGTCACATTCAATAAAAGCTTCCTGCATTGGATGAAGTTTTTCTCCATCGGCAAGACCTTCAATTGTTGTCACTTCCTTTCCGGGAACCATCACCGCCAAAGTAAGACAGCTTAAAGCTCTTTCTCCGTCAATATGAACTGTACAAGCTCCACATTGACCGTGATCACAGCCTTTTTTCGTTCCTGTAAGATTTAAATCTTCTCTTAAGACATCTAAAAGTGTTGTACGGGAATCACTTTTCAGTTCGTATGATTTTTTATTGACAGAGATTTTTACGGGAAGTACGGTTTTTCTGGGAAGTATAAACGTTTTCACATCATTGTAAAAAGCTTTGACTGACGATGGTATTGCAGCCAATAAAGCGGCCATTGCAGAAGTTTTGAGGAAGAGCCTTCTGCTGTAATTTGATTTTTCAGGCATTGCAGTAGAATTTTAAATTCAAATTGTATGATGTATTTTTGTATTTAAATGAAAAATTGAAAAAAGTCTTTATCTTTAAATAAAAACATCATATCTTTCAAATATACTTAAATAATCAATCGTAATTAAGGTTTAAAACTAATTTAGAGATAAACAAAATAACAGAAACTGATATTGAATCATCATCTTTTCGATGAAAATACAGTTTGTTTTATTACTTAGATTTGGCTTAAAACTTTCATCCGGTTTCTGCAAATTATTGCCATGAGAAAAATTTATTATGTTCCGGGATTAATCAGTGCGTTGCTACTTCCTGTTTTGCTTTGGTATTACATTACACCTTATATAGACTTCACGGTAACCAATGTTATTGATGTACAGCTTCCTTCAAAAGATAAAAATGCAAATATCAATCAGGAAGAAAATAGTATCGGAAATTTCTTGCCTTTACAACGTGACCATTATTCGAAAATAACTGTTAGCGGTAATGAAGCAAAAAAGAATTCTGATTTATATGTTTCAGAAATCAGAAAACTCAGGAACCAAAATTCAGAAAACAAAGGAATTGAATTTGTTTTAAATAAAAACAATACATACGGCGATTTTGTATCATTATTGAATGATTTTCATATTTCAAAGCATGAATATTACGGTATAGATTTGGAAAGCGGAAACTTGGTTGCAAGTACCAATTATAGCGTACCACAACAAGGGGTAAATACTGATAATGTGCAAATGTGCATCGAAATTTTTGAAATCGTTGATGCGCCAAATAAAAATATCTGGAATTATCTGAATGACTTCGCAGACAGAAAATTTGTAAATATCTTTTCAGAAAAAATTGTTCAACTTCCTACAGGAAGCTTTCCCATAATTTTTGGTTTTTTATTATTCCTAAATATTTCACTGCTGAGTATTAAAGAAAGGTTTCAACTATCTTAAACAAAAAAGACTGCCTTTCGACAGTCCTTTCATTTTACTTTATAAGACACTTATTTCTTATCTAAAAGAGAAATATAATCTCCGTAACCTTTGTCTTTCATTTCAGCTTTGGGAATAAATTTCAAAGATGCTGAATTGATGCAATATCTCAATCCGCCTTTATCTTTTGGTCCGTCATCGAAAACATGTCCCAAATGTGCATCTCCGGTTTTACTTCTCACCTCGGTTCTCGTCATTCCAACTGTATTATCCACTTTTTCGTCAATCAGTTTCTGGCTAATCGGTTTTGAAAAACTTGGCCATCCGCAACCAGATTCAAACTTATCGGTCGAAATAAATAATGGTTCACCGGTTGTAATATCCACATAAATTCCTTCTCTTGTCTCATCCCAATATTCATTTTTGAAAGGCATTTCCGTAGCATTTTCCTGGGTTACTTTATACTGCTCAGAAGTCAGTTTCTGTTTCAAAACGTTTTTGTCCTGCTTTTGATATTTCGTTACTTTTTTAGGAGGGTTTGCATTTTTTGCCATTTCAAAAAGTCCCGGTTCGATATGGCAGTAACCTCCCGGATTTTTATCTAAATAATCCTGATGATAATCTTCAGCACTGTAGAAATTTTTCAACGGAATCGTTTCTACTAAAATAGGCTTGCTGTAATTTTTAGCTAATTTTGCCACTTCCTGCTTTACGATTGCCTCTGTTTCTTTATCGGTAGAATAAATTCCGGTTCTGTACTGATCTCCTCTGTCATTTCCCTGTTTGTTTAAACTTGTAGGATCGATTGTTTTAAAATAAAGATCAATTAAAAGTGCAAGATCAACCTGTTCGGGATCGTATTTTACTTTTACGGTTTCTGCAAAACCCGTTGTATGGCTGATTACTTCCTCGTAAGTCGGATTTTTCTTGTTTCCGTTCGCATATCCCACTTCCGTTCCTACCACGCCACGAATTTGTTGAAAAAAATGTTCAGTTCCCCAAAAACATCCGCCTGCAAAATAAACTTCTTTTACATTTTTGTTGTCCATAATGGTCTCATTTTCTTTTTTAGTTTCTGTGGATTTCAGTTTCTTTGAATCTCCACAGCTTGTTGCAAATACTGCTATACTCAGAATCATTCCGAGTAATATAAATATGTTTTTCATTTTTATCTTTTTATTCATTTTAATTCTTTTTGTTCAATTAAATCCGCAATTCTTATTGCAAATTTCGGACTATAACTCATGATCAATTACTGATAATTTCTATTAAAACAATAGTGAAATTACCTTCAATTTACCTAGAATTATATACGATGAAAGTTGAAATGTGGTTTTAAATAAGGAGAACTTTCATTGAGAATGAAATTCATCACCGAGTGTTTAATATCTCGATTATCTTGGTTAATTTTTAAGATCGTTCCGTTCATTTTTTAAGATTTGAATTAATACTTTGTTGTTTTCAAAAGTATAGTCGGAACAAATTCAAAATCCTGACAAAAATTTTATTAAATATCTAAATTTTTAATGATTTTATCTTTAAATGACTGAATTTCAGAATCATTAATTTTAGTACTATTTTCCTGAGCAATCTTTCTTTTCAGAATATCGTCTAAAATTTCCAATTTCTGCTTGTAAGCTCTGCACCATTTACAGATTTTTAAATGCAAAGACAATTTCCAGTTTTCTTTTGAGGAAATATTTTCTGCATTTCGTTTTTCCATCAGTAAAGTTGCTTCACTGCATGGTAAAAATATGATATGGATTAGTTTTCTTAGCATCTTTTAAATCATTTATGACTTGGCAAACCAGTTAAATTCCAGACATTCTCTCAGCTGCATTCTGCTTCTTTGCAGAATCTTCCATAGATTAGTCGTAGAAATATTCAATTCCTGACTTACTTCCGGTGCTTTTTTTTCTTCAAGATAATACATTTTCACCGGAATCTTCCATCTGGAAGGTAAATCTTCAAGACAATTCTCTAATGTTTGATTAAAGTCCCTGTCGTCAAGAAGCTCGGCTTCTCTATTTTCGGTGTTCCAGTTATTTAAAACATCATTATTTCTCCAAGAACCGTTTTCTTCAAAAAAATGGTCGAGTTTAATTTCCGGTTCCGATTTATATTTTTTCCGGTAAAAATCAGCGACTTTATAACTAAGAATCGTCATCAACCAGGTTATAGGTTTGCTTTTCCCTTCAAAAGAATCAAACGACGAAAAAGCCGAAATAAAAACCTCCTGAACAATATCTTCCGCCTCCACTTTATCTGAAACCAGATAAACTGCACGTCTTAACAATGCTTCTGAGTATTGCTCGATCCAGCTTTTGAGGGTTTCATTTTTTGTCATGCTAAACTTTTATCTTTTCAGATCGTAACGAAGATAATAAGTTAAAAGGCAAATAGCAAAAAAATATACGGCATCAAAATTCCCCTCCCTTGGAAATCGAGGAACGAGATTCGCCGAAACAAAAAATAAATAAAAAATAATGAGGCACTGGTGGCGAAAATTCGAAAGAATTTTTGACGGGGTGGTTTTTGTATGCGTACTCAAAATAGTTGAATTTAGATTTTTCCTTCGTCGAAATGACAAAAATTGTAATAACAACCAAAATCCTAGCCCCGATTGCAGCTTTGTTTGAGCTCATTTCGTATGTTTCTACGGCGTGGCTTCGCCACGCCGTAGAAACATACGAAATAGCGAGTGCGGAAAGCGGGAAAGAGCTCCTAAAAAATATTTAAAACTAAATCAGCTAAAAACATTAAATTTGCATCTTATCAAAAATTTAAAAAGCAAAGCTCTATATAAAATGACTTCACAGGAAATAAGACAAAAGTTTTTAGACTACTTTCAATCAAAAGAACATCTTATCGTTCCTTCTGCACCGATTGTGCTGAAAGATGATCCGACCTTAATGTTTTCCAACTCAGGAATGACGCAGTTCAAAGATTATTTTTTAGGATATAAAGAACCTAAAGCCTCAAGAATTGCCGATACGCAGAAATGTTTAAGAGTTTCCGGGAAGCATAATGATTTGGATGATGTAGGTCGCGACACCTATCACCATACGATGTTTGAAATGCTTGGGAACTGGTCTTTTGGTGATTATTTCAAAAAAGAAGCGATTACTTGGGCTTGGGAATTACTGACTGAAGTATACGGAATTCCGAAAGAAAATCTTTACGTAACCATTTTTGAAGGTGACGAAAAAGAAAATCTTGAAAGAGATACAGAAGCTTATGATTTGTGGAAACAGTTCATTTCTCAAGACCGAATTATCAACGGAAACAAGAAAGATAATTTCTGGGAAATGGGCGCAAGCGGACCTTGTGGACCATGTTCAGAAATCCATGTTGATTTGAGAAGTGCTGAAGAAAAAGTAAAAGTTTCAGGATTGGAATTGGTGAACAACGACCATCCACAAGTGGTAGAAATCTGGAATCTCGTTTTCATGCAGTTCAACAGAAAAGCAGACGGTTCTCTGGAAAATCTTCCGGCAAAACACATCGATACCGGAATGGGATTCGAGCGTCTTTGTATGGCTTTACAGCAGAAAGAATCCAATTATGACACGGATGTTTTCACGCCTCTAATTGCTAAGGTTGAAGAGCTTTCAGGTAAAAAATATACAGGAATTTTAACAAACGAAAAAGACATCGCCATTCGTGTTGTGGTTGACCACATCAGAGCCGTTTCGTTTGCAATTGCAGACGGACAGCTGCCTTCAAACGGAGGAGCGGGTTATGTGATCAGAAGAATTTTAAGAAGAGGAATTTCTTACGCTTACCGATTTTTAGACCAAAAAGAACCTTTCCTTTATCAATTGGTTGCAGTTCTTCAGGAACAAATGGGTAAATTCTTCCCAGAGCTTGAAAAACAGGGAACTTTGGTTACGGAAGTAATTAAAAGTGAGGAAGAATCTTTCTTAAGAACGATTGAAACAGGATTAATAAGGGTTGATAAATTAATTCAGCAGACGATTTCTGAAGGTAAAAAAGTATTGCCAACAGAAGAAGTTTTCGAGTTATATGATACTTACGGTTTCCCGGATGATTTAACGAGAATTATTGCTGAAGAAAAAGGTTTAACCATCGACGAAAAAGGATTTGAACAAGCTTTAAACGAACAAAAACAACGTTCAAAAGCGGATTCTGCCCAGAAAGTTTATGATTGGGTAACTTTAGAAGAAAGAGAAGAAAACTTTGTTGGTTATGATAAAATCGAATCTGAAACCTACATTACAAGATACAGAAAAGTAGAAAATAAAGACGGAGAATTTTATCAGGTGGTGTTGAGCGAATCGCCTTTCTATCCGGAAGGTGGTGGACAAATCGGAGATAAAGGTGTCCTTGAAAATGCTACCGAAAGCTTTGAGGTTTTAGAAACTAAAAAGGAAAATGGATTGATTATTTCTTTAATCAGCGGACTTCCGAAAGATGCAGGTGCTGTTTTTTATGCTAAAGTAAATGCAACCGACAGAAAAAATTCTCAGGCGAACCACTCTGTTACACATTTGTTGCATGAAGCTTTAAGAGAAGTTTTAGGAACGCACGTTGAGCAGAAAGGTTCTTACGTTGGTCCAGATTATCTTCGTTTTGATTTCTCCCATTTCAATAAAATGACGGAAGAAGAACTGGCTTTGGTTGAAGAAAAAGTGAATACTAAAATCAAAGAAAGTATTGCTTTACAGGAATTCAGAAATATTCCAATTCAAGAAGCGATTGACAAAGGTGCGATGGCCTTGTTTGGTGAAAAATATGGAGACAGTGTGAGAATGATCCAGTTTGGAAGTTCAAAAGAGCTTTGTGGTGGAACTCACGTGAAAAACACCAGCGAAATTGGTCATTTTAAAATTGTTTCTGAAAGCTCTGCAGCAGCGGGAATCAGAAGAATTGAAGCGATTTCAGGTGATAAATCTGCAGAATATTTTAAAAATTTAGAAAAACAGATTACTGAACTTTCTCAATTGCTAAAATCTAAAGATGTTGTGAAATCTATCGAGAAATTAATCGAAGAAAACGCATCATTGAAATCCGAAGTTGAAGCATTCAAAAAAGAAAAAGCGAAAGGCGAAATCGGTGACTGGAAAAACGCTTACGAACACAAAGGAGACAAGCAACTTTTGGTAAAGAAAACCTCTCTTGATGCAGGTTCTGTAAAAGATATCGTGTTCCAGTTGAAGAAAGAAATCCCAACTTCAGTAACGATCATTCTTTCTGATGCAGACGGAAAACCAATGATTACCGTTGGTGTTTCAGATGATTTGGCAGCAAGTTATCAAGCCGGAACCATCGTAAAAGATTTAGCAAAAGAAATCCAAGGTGGCGGCGGCGGAAATCCGGGCTTTGCAACAGCAGGCGGAAAAAATCTTGATGGTCTGGAAAATGCATACCAGAAGGCGTTGAATGTTTAATTAATTCTTGGTAAAATAGACCATATTGTGGTTTAAAATATTTGATTTTTTATAAATTAACAATCCCTTTCAGTTTGAGAGGGATTGTTTTATTCTACAACATGAATCGTACGTCGTCACTTCTAGTAATGCAACGAAGCGGAGTGTATCGAGAAGTTTTTGTTTAGAAAACAAATTTTGTACTTCGGTTAACGAGTTCTCGATACATTTTCTTCCACTGCGTTGCAGAAAAACACTCGAACTGACGGTTCAACTGACAGTGATAATATCTTATTTTAACAAATCGTCAGTTCGAGTAGCGGAATGCAATGGAGCGTATCGAGAACTTTTTGATGAACAGACAGATTTCGTGCTTTCGTTCATAGGTTCTCGATACATTTTTCTTCCACTTCGTTGCAGAAAAACACTCGAACCGACGACTCGACTGCATATTAATCTTTTTATTTAAACTTCTTTTTCGCAAGATTGGGTAAGTCTTCATATCTTCCTTCAATCAATGCTAATTTTTTCGCTTGAGACCATTTTTTTATCTTTTTCTCAAAAACAATTGCTTGTTCTATATCCATAAATTGAGTAAAATAGACTAATTGTAATGGACGTCTTGAGAAAGTATAAGAGCCAAAATATTTTCCATCCTGATGTTCGTCAAAGCGTTTGTAGACATTTTCGGTTACTCCAGTGTAGAATGTGTTATCAGAACAAAGTAAGATGTAGACAAATGATATTTGCATGATTAATTGTTTAATAGTCTGATTCATAATCCGTCACTTCGAGTAGGTTTTTGAAGAAAACCGTATCGAGAAGTTTGTGATAAGAAAACAAAATATCCTCCAATTCACTAAATTCTCGATACATTTTTCTTCCACTGTGTTACAGAAAAACACTCGAACTGACGACGCGATTTTCCTTACGTCACTTCGAGTAGATTTTTGAAGAAAATCGTATCGAGAAGTTTGTGATAAGTGAACTAAATATCCTTCAATTCGCTAGTTCTCGATACATTTTTCTCCGCTTCGCTACGAAAAACACTCGAACTGACGTACGACTGACGCAGCGCAAACTCACTAAATGTTAACCTGCACCGGATCTGTCGGTGGTACTTCCGGCAAACCGCTTGGGGTGTCGTAGATGATGTAGTCATTGTATTTGGCTTCGTTGGTTTCGTAGAAAATATCCTGACCGATGCCCGCGTATTTGGTGAGCAGTTGGTATAGAATATTGAGGGCTTCTACCCTACCTTCGGCGGCAACATCACGGTCGGAAATTCCCTGAGCCTGTGCATCGATGGCGAGATCCAGCGCGTCGCGTTGGGTAATGAGGGTGTTGATTTTATCTGAGGTCAGACCTTCTTCCGAAAGTTCGGTAAGGTACTTTTCTGCGGTGCTGCTCATGATTTTGGCGACACGGACAATCTCGGCATCGCTTTGCTGACTGATTAAGGCATTGCCGAATTCTTTGTATTTGGCACTGAACTGCCCGAAAACATTTTCTGCCATATTGAAAATACTGCGCATGGATTTTTCCAAGGCTTTTCTGGCGGTATCCTTCTGTTCGGTGAGATTGATTTTAATGGCTTCGAGCTGTTCATCGCTTGGAAAACTGTCTACGGTACTTCGTGCAGCCATCAGCTCGGTCTTTTTTGCGGGACTGTAGCCACGGTCGGTGAATTCTGCAATATCTCTATCGATGAGAGCGATGAATTCATCTGCTTTTTGTTTCAATACGGAATCTGCTAATTTGAAATTACGTACTACCTGTTCTTTTTTCATAATGGATTTGTTTTTGTGTTTAAAATATAGTTCTGAAATCTCAATTTCTCATTTGCACTTATGCGTCAGCTTTTACAAAAAGCCTGTAAAGCACTGATAAATAATAAATTGTACTTGATTGGCTCTTCGGAGTGGTTGATTGCTTCTTCGGAACGGTTGAACGGCTCTTCGGAGTACTTGACTGGCTCTTCGGAATGGTTGATTGCCTTTACAGAACACTTGAACGACCTTTCGGAAGGGTTGATTGCCTCAACGGAATACTTGAGAACCTTTTCTAAACGGTTGAAGCGGTCTTCGAACTCCTTGAGCGATCAAACGGAATGATTTATTGGGTTTTGAGGTTAAAACGTTGTTGTTTAGAATTTGGATTGCTGTGGAATCCTGTGGTGCAGGAAACCTGCGCATGAACTGCGGGATTATTTTTATAAATCATCATTTTGTTTTTTGTTGTTCTTCAAACAAATATAAAAATATTTTGGATAGTATGAGATTGGAAAGTTTTATTTTTTTGAAATGGAAAAACCTCGCATGGGCGAGGCTTTTATTTTATTTAAAGATTATTGTTGAGAAAAAATGATATTATTATATTTAAATTGATTTTACCAATTTTCAGAATTTTCTCCTTTTAAAAAATCAGAAAGAATTGAGATATTTTTATTAAAATAATTTTCAATATCGATTTTTGTTTCTTCCTTTTTTAATTCTCCCTTTTTGTTAAAAATAAAAAACGAGATACCGCCTCCTGTAATATTAAGGGTATAATTTGAATCATTAAATATTCTCAAGTCAATAATTTCATATTTAACTCTACCATCTTTAAACGACAACTCCGTTGTATATTCTACATTAAATGGAACTTTTGCTAATCCGTTTTTAACATTTATAAAGTGAGGTGCGTAAGTTACAAATTTGAGATATTCACCTTCGGTTTTACCTTTAATGACCTCATCAGGATTTTTGTAATTCTTATTTATGAATTTAATAGATTCATCATATAATTGTTTTGATGTTTTGTTCGCAATATTAAGAACAATATAATTTTTTCTGACTTCTACGTTTTCTGCATCCATTAACCCTGTAGGCAATAAAACCATCTTTTGTGCAGACACTAAGAAAGAGACAACTAAAAGTAGAAAAAAGAGTATTTTTTTACAATTAAAAAATTGTTTAAACATTATACTTGGTTTTAATTTTTTGCAAATATCTATATTTATTAAAATTATAGAACTAATTTCTTTACTTAACTTTACTAAAATGATTTGCATATTTTAAGTAATATATATAATAAGCAAGTACATTTTCTAAACTGAGAAGCATATTTTTTTTCTTTGTCTTCATTAAACAATGACTAATATTTTTTAAAAAAGATTTAATTGGTTATCCTTAATTTCTAATTCAGTACTATGTTTATAAGATTGTAAATCTGTGCTAATGCCAAGTTGCCGCATTATTTCTTTAGCTGATTGTAAATCATTATCAGAATAGTAACATAGAGTCCAATTCACAGAATCACCTATTTGTTCCGAAATTCTTTTAAAGTATGGGAAATCAATTTCATTATAAGAATGTCCAATAACAACAATTTCATCAATATCTCTTAAGTTATTAAAATACTCAAAATTATTTTCTATTATTTTTTCTGTTGGTTTACGCATCATATCATAAAATGAATCAACTGCATTTTCTGCAAACTTTTCATGCCCCATTTCTCCAGACTCAACATTGCCATCCTCATCTATTGTAAGAAACGCATTTTCATCACCATATAATGCTTGCCTAACATTGAAATTTTCAGAATTTTTACCGTGACCAAAAATTAATTCTTCACCAACTTTATTATGAATATGCATAATTTTAAGCAATGGTATATTATAAATCCTTTCCAAAATTTCTGTATAGTTAAAAGTAATGTAAAAATCTGACTTATCTAATTTATAAATCCTATTTATATCACTAATATCCAAAGAATTAATCCACTCCTCAAATCCATTTCTGATATTTACTAATAATTCTTCGCATTCATCTTCTACATAAACTTGTGCAGTATACCAATCACCATCACTGAAATCGTCAGATCCACAATTTGGGCTATTTTCACCAATAATTTCTTTTAATGAATCATAAATGATGTCTTCTTCTAAGCTGGTTTCAAAATCAGACCATAAATCGGAATCGCTTTCAACGTAATAGAATTTTTCCATTACTTCTAAGATGTCGTTTCTGTTTTCCAGTAAGTAGCTATAAAAATCAGAGTATCTGCAAGGTATTTGATGACTAATGTCAAAACCATTCCCTAGAATAAATAATTTCATTTCTTATCTTATCTTAATATTTTTGTTAACTGTAATATATTATATATGAGTTATTGATTATTTAAATCCTAACTATCACTTTCGCTAAAATAAATAATTCTTTTTAAAGAACACCTTTTTAATTCAAACCAAAATGAAAAAATTTCTACTCTAACTGACGGAGATTTGACAATAGAAAAATATTTAAGTAAAATACCTTAAAAACTCTTAAACAAAATATCATTTCTCATTCCTACGGGAATTGAATAATATAAAAATCAGCGGTATTGCATTGAAGTACAGCTGATTTTATTTTTAACAAAAGATTATATTTTCTTCCTTCATTTTGTAACTTTCTTATCAATAGTTTTGTCTAATTAATAAAAAGCTACATGACCAAACTTTTATCTGCTCTGTTTTTATTGTCCACGCTCTTGTTTTTCGGGCAAACACAATTGAAAGTTTTAAGCAAATCAACCAAAGAACCGGTTCCCAATGCGGCGGTTTACTGCGATGATGAACTGCTTGGGAAAACCGATTACAGCGGGAATCTCAGTTTGAAAACAAAATGTAAAAAAGTAGAAATTCTTGCCAGTAATTTTGAAGATATTTCCGTAGATGTGAAAAAGAATATGGAAATCTCAATGATTCCGCTTTCTGAAAAAAGAAGCAATATCGACCGCGTGGTTATTCAGGATAAAAGTGATCCAAGAGCATTGAGGATTCTGGATGAAGTGAATAAAAAAGCAAAAGAAAATTCTCCGAAGTCTTTAGATTCTTATCATTTCAAATCTTATTCTAAATTTTCTATCGATGTAGACAAAGATTCTGTCGATGTCTACAAAAACTTTTTAGCAATCAGAAAAGATTCGCTTTCAAAAGTTGATAAGAAAGATTTTATTCAGAAAGAAAAAGACAAAAAAGATTCTCTTACCGCCGAAGATTTCATTGGGGCTACGGAAGAAAGTCAGATGTTTCTTTGGGAAAAAGCTACGGAATACAAATATTCTCAGAAGTTTGGTGAGAAAACCAATATCATCGACAATAGGATGTCCGGTTTCAAAAATCCGATCTATGAAGCTTTAGCCATTAACATTTCTAATTTGGATCGTGTTCCAAGACAGCTTAGACCGGAAAATAGAAAATTATTTAATTTTTATCTTTCTGATACTTTGCAGCTGGACGGAAGAAAAACTTTTGTTATTAAATTCAAGGAAATCACAGACAAAAAGAAGCAAAATCCCCGAAAATTTAACGGAAAAATATATATCGATTCCGAAACTTATGCCTTGAAAAAATTTGAAAGCCAAAATAAGAAACAAAACGAAGGCGACATTGTTTCTGTTTGGAAACCTGTTAATGGAAAATGGTTTTTAGACTATGAAGACATTAAAGTCAAAATGGGAAGCCAAAGTTTCAATACATCAAAAAAAGACAGTATAAAACCCGGACAAACCGCAAAATACAACAGAAAAAAATTCGGAAATTATTTATATGTTAAAAACCGTTTTTTTGATTTTAACATTAATGAAGAGCAAAAAGCGTCAGAGTTCAAAGGTTATTCTCTGGAAATGAAAAATTCTGACGGAAGTCTTCTCGATCAGTACAGAACCGACAGTCTAACTGCAAGAGAAAGCGCAACCTACACCAAAATCGACAGTTTTGTACAAAAACATG
Organism: Chryseobacterium formosense; assembly: GCF_900116415.1. Lineage (GTDB taxonomy): Bacteria > Bacteroidota > Bacteroidia > Flavobacteriales > Weeksellaceae > Chryseobacterium > Chryseobacterium formosense. Next base: position 487,954 of record NZ_FPAP01000003.1, read on the forward strand.
ACTTCGAGAAAAAACTAAGCTTTTTAACCCAATTAATGAGAGGAAATCTGCGCTACAAAATGATTGATTTCGATATTACCAAACTTTTCAGCTACGATAAATACCAAGGTGTTCGTTTGGGAGCAGGTCTGAAGCTGAATGAGAGATTCAGTAAAACATTTTCTCCGGATGGTTATTTCGGGTACGGATTTAAGGATCATACCTGGAAATACGGTCTAGGTTTAGATGTGAAATTATCAGATAAAAGAACTTCTGTTTTCAGGATAGATTATGTGGATGATGTTTTTGCTGCAGGAAGATTTAGCAACAATATGTGGGATATGATGACCAGAATTAATGATTTGAATCTTGATATTCACAATGCCAATTTCTATAAAAACCAAAAATGGGGAGCATCTTATCTTTATGATATTTCGAATTCTTTAAGCATGAAATTGAGCTTAAATAAAGAAAAACAGTCTGCTGTTTTTGATTATCAGTACAAAAATTTAGGCAACAGCTTCGACAATACAAGTGCTACTTTATCTTTAAAGTTCGCTCCGAATGATAAAAATATTATGACACCAACCGGAAAATATACTTACGAAAAGGCATTTCCACAGATATTTATGAATTTTGAAAAAGGATTTAACGCTTTAGGCGGCGATTTGGATTATCACAGATTAGATGCATTGATCATTCATCAGTTTAGATCAAAATTAGGCTACACAAATATCAAATTGTTTGGAGGACTTTCTTCGGGAACAGCTCCGATCTGGAAAAACTTTGAAATCGCAGGTCATAGAGACGGAAGCCCGGATAAGTGGTATCAGAATATCAACACGCCATCCAATCTAGGATTTACAACAATGCCTGCAGGAACTTTTTATGCGGATAAATTTGTTGGATTTAAAATTTCACAATATTTACCTTTCAGATTTAAAACTTTCGGATCAAGATATTCCAATCTTGAGGTAGAATACCAATCTGCCATTGGGGATTTTAAAAACCGCAGCGATCATCAGTTCGATTTTCAGGTTCTGGATCATTATTATCAGGAAGTCGGAATCATCTGGAACCGTTTTCTGGGAAGAAATTTCGGCGTAGGTTTTTCTTATAGATTAGGACATTATCAAACGTCTGAGTTTAAAGATAATTTTGGGATTAAGCTGAGATTTAATGTTTTGAATTAATCTTTATATGAATGTCCCTCTTTAAGCATAATACTAAAATCAGCAGTTATTTTGTCATTGACTACGTCGAATCATAGATTTCCGTAGGAATCTCTACACACTGAAAATAAATTAGTTTAGATTCCTCCGGAATGACAAACATGCTGGTAAGAATAAATTATTAATAATAGAGAATAATTACTAAAAGTTCAAACAGAAGTTGAATGGCTTCTGTTTTTTTACTATCTTTTCTAAAATATTATTATATGAAAAAATTACTCTTTGTTTTAATGGCTTCAATGCTGTTAATGGCATGTCAGACAAAAAAAGACAAGGTTCAGGATTTTGTGGATATGTACAACCGCTCATCGAACATGATCGCAAATAATAAAATCAAAGCAACCAAAGCTACGGCCGTTTCTCAGGATCAGATCGATATTTCGGTTGAAACAGATTACGAAAAAGGCGAAATGGAAAGCGATCTTGTAACCAGTGCACTTCCAGACCTTATCGGACAGGCGATTAAAAGTGAAAAATTAGGAAAAGAACTTTTCGACAGCGGCGTGAAATTCAATATCAAAGTATATGGTAAAAACGCACAGGTTCTTTTAGATAAAGCCATCGATAATAAAAATTTATCAAAAGATGTAGATTTTAAAGCCATTGCAAAAGGTGATAAGCCAAACAGTGACCAACTGAACAGCATTCTTGAATCATTTAATAAAAATCTTCCGATTGAAGACCCTTCAACAGGGACAAAAATTACCAGCATCAAAGCTGATGCAGAAAATAATTTGGTTTATACCTGTGAAGTTCCTGATAGTTTTAAAACTGCTTTAGCAATTGAAGGAACAGAAAAAGCCATGAAAGAAGCAATGCTGCAGTCAGGGCAAATCAGACAGGTGTTTTCGCAAACTTCAGTTTTAGGAATTAATCATATTAAATATCTATACACCGATAAAAGCGGTAAAGTATTAAAAGAAATTACTATTACTAAAGAAGAAGCTAATTTATAAATTGTATTTTTCGCAGAAATTACAGTCCCGGAAATTCCGGGATTTTTTATTTTATATTGAAGATAAGTTCATTCTAAAACTTTCTCAACACAAGAAATAATAGTAATTTTGAACTGAGAATTTCTGTATGAAAAGGAGTCTGGGTTTTATCTTTTTATGGGCATTTATTTTTGGTTTTTCACAATCAAAAGTTTCTGTTTATAATGATGCAGACCACACTCCTGTAACGAATGCAATTGTTTCGTGTGACAATAAAATTTTAGGCAAAACCAATGCTGAAGGCTTTTTGGAATTCAAAACAAAATGCAGAAATATTCAGATTGAAGCTCCAGGTTTTTATAAAGAAAGCACTTTGGTTGAAGATCAGACGAAAGTGATGCTTACAAAAACTTCATCTCAAACCCATGCTATAGAAACGGTAATTCTTGAGGATAAAAGTGATCCACGAGCTTTGGAAATCCTCAGAAAAGTTGATAAACTTTTTAAAAGCAATTCCCCCGAAAGTCTTGATTCTTATGCTTATAAATCCTACGAAAAGGTTTCATTGGATATTGATCAGGATAGTATTACGGCATTTAACAATGTTTTTACCAATAATTTAGGATTATTTAAAAAAAGTAAAAAAGAAGATTCTCTAAAAGATATTTCGGCCAAAAAGATTTTCGCCAACAGCAAGCTTTTTCTTTGGGAAAGAGCTCAGGAATTTTTGTATTCTAAAAAATACGGTGAAAAAATAAATATTCTCGACAACAGGATTTCCGGACTTAAACAACCCATCTACGAAATGATTGCCTTGCAGAGTAACCGAAACAAAATTCCGAACCAAATCAAACAGGAAAATCGTGGTCTTTATCGTTTTTTTCTTACTGACAGCATTGAAGTTGACGGAAGACAGACGTATGTGATTCGTTTTCGTGAAGTGAACTACAAAAAACCGATGAAGAAAAGAAAATTCAGCGGAACCATTTATATCGACACCGAAACGTACGGAATTAAAAAAATCGAAAGCATCAGCAAAGAAAAAAACGAAGGAAACATAACCAGTACATGGATTTTTTTCAACAATAAATGGTTTTTATCCGAAGAAAACGTAAAACTTCGAATGAGTCGAATGATGATGGGTCAGGACAATGAAAATCCTGAAAAAGAGAAAGAAAAAAAGAGCAGTTTCGGGACGTATGCTTATCTCTATTCAAAATATTTTAACTACACCTCTCCTATCGAAGAAAACCCTGATGATTTTAAAGGCTATTCTTTTTCTGTGAAAAACACTGACGGAAAAACGCTTCATTTCTACAGGACAGAACCTTTATCAGCAAGAGAAAGTCATACCTACAAAACCATTGACAGTCTGGGGAAAGTTTATAAAATTGACCGCACAGCAAGGGTTTTAACCGGTTTGATCAATGGGCAGGTTCGTGTTGGAAATTTAGATTTTGATATTGGAGAAATCGTCAATTACAACCTGTATGAAGGTTTCAGATTTGGGCTCAAAGGAAAGCTCAATGAAAATTTTGATCCGTATTTTTCGCCCGATTATTATTTTGCCTACGGTTTGGGTGATGATAAATTCAAATATGGGATCGGGCTTGATATGAAAACGACCCTCGACAAAAATTCCTATTTCAGAATTGAGTATTATGATGATGTAAATTCTTCGGGAGAATTTTACCGCAGACTCTGGACGTTCAGAATGCGGATGATGAACTATGGAAATAATATCAACAACGACAAATATTACCGTTACAAAGGTGCTTCTTTGTCTTATTTAAATGATATTACCAATGGTTTGACACTGGCTTTTGCGACCAGAAGAAATACCGAAGAAGCCCTATTTGATTACACTTTCCGTGGAAAACAGGGTGCTTTTGAAAATTTTAATACTTTAGTTACCTTGAAATATTCGCCAAACTCAACCAACATCATGACACCACAGGGAAAATCGCTGATCGATCAGAAATATCCTGAACTTTATTTTAATTACGAGCAAAGTGCAAGAGTTTTTGGTGGAGATTTTAATTATACCCGGTTTGATGCACTGTTTGTTCACAATTTCAAAACAAGACTGGGAACAACAGGAGTTCGTCTGTATGGTGGTGTTCTTTTAGGTGAAGCTCCGATCTGGAAAAATTTCACAACGAACGGTTTGGCTTCTCCCAGTCGCGATATTAATTTTAACCTAACCTCTTACCTCGGTTTTGCAACCCTAGAAGGGGGGAAATATTATAATGATAAATTTATTGCCTATTATTTTACCCACAAACTGCCTTTTTACTTCAAAAGCATTGGTCAGAATGTTACAAGTTTTGATTTTGTGCTTAGAGGAACGATTGGCGATATGAAACATCCCGAATATCATGATTTCAGGTTCAGAAAGCTGGATCATCTATATCAGGAAGTCGGTCTGGAGTGGAATAATTTCCTTTCATCTTATTTCAATCTTGGGTTGTTTTACAGAGTCGGATATTATACAACTACGAATTTTAAACAGAATTTTGCGGTACAGTTTAAATTAAAACTTCTTGAATTTTAACATTAGTAATGAGCAATAAATAATAAGTAATTCTAAAGAAATGAAAAAAATAGAAATAAAAGCAGAACAGTTTTTTGAATTATTAAAATTAAAAGACACATCAATGTGGTCGGTTTTCTCCCAAATGATTGATGGTGAAGAAAAAGAAATCATTTTTTTAGATAATGAAGAAAAGATTCTTTTCAATTACATTCTCCCTTCAAATGCTGAAAAACTTGAGGAAGACCGAAAAGAATTTTCAAAACAATTTTCAGATAAACTGACGAACCTGAATTGAGTTGGAGGGCTTGAGAGTTTGTGAGTTTTAGAGTAAATCTTCATCAAAATACTCTAAGACTCTCAAACACGACTACTTTCCCACTTCAAAATGCTTTTCTTCGCTTCTGCAACATCGTGAACTCTTAAAATTTTCGCACCTTGTTTCAAAACCTGTACATGTAATTTCTGAGTTTCTTCGTTAATCTCTAAAGCCGATTTTCCTAAAGGCTTATAAATAAAAGATTTTCTCGAAATTCCAATCAGCAAAGGAAATTTTCCGAACCCGAAAAACTGGGTCTCGTTAATCATTTTCATCTGATCTTCAACCGTTTTTCCGAATCCGAATCCAGGATCAAGAATAATATCTTTAACTCCTTTTTCTAATAGCTCTTTTGTTTTTTTTGTAAAATACTGATTGATCGTCAGTGTAATATCATTAAATTTAATTTTATCGTGCATCGTTCCGTATGAAGGATTGACGTGCATCAAAATATATGGAAGTCTCGTTTCAGCAACAACATCGAACATATTTTCATCAAATTGTCCGCCCGAAACATCATTGACCAGATCAATTCCTTCATTAAAGCCAAATTTTACCGTTTCTGCATAAAAAGTATCCAGCGAAATTAAAGCTTCGGGAAATTCCTTTTTAATTTCAGAAATCACCGTTCCTATTCTTCTGATTTCCTCATTACTGTTCAGAAATTCAGCATTCGGTCTTGTCGATTGCGGACCAATGTCAATAAATTCCGCTCCGTCTTTCAATAATTTTTCAGCATGTTTCAGCGCTGATTGTTCATTATTAAATTTTCCGCCATCAGAGAAAGAATCAGGAGTGATATTTAAAATTCCCATGATTTTTGGGTAGCTTAAATCAACCAATTTCCCGTTGCAGTTTATTGAGTGGGAGAATTTTAGAGTTTGAGAGTTTGAGTTTAATCCGGAGGAGTTATTTATGAACATTTAAATCGGTCAAATTTTATTGCTGTAAAATTAATCAAAATACTTTTCAAAACACGTAAATTCTACAACTCTCAAACTTCAAATCCCACCTCAAAAACCTAAAAATTTGTATATTTGAAAGATTAAGCAAATTTATGTCAAAAACTTCAGAACAGTTCGGTAAAGTTATCAGTGAATGTCGTGATCTTTTCAGTAAAAAAATGCATGATTACGGTGCAGCATGGCGAGTTTTGCGACCAAGTTCGATTACCGATCAGATCTACATTAAAGTCAACAGAATCCGTACACTACAGATGACCGACGTTAAAATGATTGACGAAAGCGAAGAAGGAGAATTTATTGCTATCGTCAATTACTCAATTATCGGGCTGATTCAGCTGGAGAAAGGTCTTTCAAATGATTTTAATGAAAATCCTGAAGAAATTTTAAATCTTTACGACAAATATTCTGCTGAAGCTCAGGCTTTAATGGAAAAGAAAAATCATGATTACGGCGAAGCTTGGAGAGATATGAGAATTTCATCCATCACCGATTTGATTTACCAAAAAGTACTGAGAACCAAACAGATTGAAGACAATCAGGGAAAAACATTAGTTTCCGAAGGTTTGGATGCCAATTATTTTGACATGCTGAATTATGCCGTTTTCTGTCTGATTAAATTTTCTGAACAAACACATCAACCAAAATAAAAACAAAAGTATGATCAAAGGTTTATTACGTATCATTATTGCTATCATTTTCATCGCTTCAGGTTTTGTAAAAGCTGTGGACTTGGTAGGTTTTTCCTTTAAAATGGAAGAATATTTTTCACCTTCGGTTTTTAATATGCCGTTTCTTGAAAAATTTGCCCTGCTATTTTCAATCATTGTGGTGGTGCTGGAATTGTTTCTTGGCTTTTTATTGTTATTAAAATTAAAACTGAAATTCACGCTTTCAGCATTGATTGCGCTGTGTGTTTTCTTCGGATTTTTAACTTTTTATTCGGCATATTTCAATGTTGTTACAGATTGCGGATGTTTCGGAGATGCGATTAAATTTACACCTTGGGAAAGCTTCGTGAAAGACGTTGTTCTTTTGGTTGGTTTAATCATTCTTTTTGTTTTATACAGAAAAGAATTTAGCAAAAAAGATCCTTATGGAGAAAACAATAAGCCTGAAAACAATAAATTTAAATCAGTTGCTTTGGGAGTTTTCTGTGGAATCATGATTGTTATTATGTCGATGGGAATCATCAATGAGCCGATTATCGATTTTCGTGATTATAAAATCGGAACAGACTTAAAAGCAGAAAAAGCTAAAATCAATAAAAATCCTTCTGAATACAAAACTTTTTATACTTTGAAAAATTCTAAAACAGGGGAAGTTTTAAAGGTAAATCAGGATGATTACGTCAATAAAACAGAGTATTGGGAAGAAGGTTCGCCATGGAAAATTGAAGAAGGTAAAAATGAATCTGTTCTCGTAAAAGAAGGTTATAAATCTGAGATTGTAAAATTTAAAATCGAAGATCCGACCGGAGTTGACTTAACTGACGAAATCATCAATGCACCAAAAGCAGTAATTGTATTTGCTTATCATCCCAAAGATGTTTCGCCGGAATTACTGAAGAAAGTGGAAACTAAAGTAAATACTCAAAAAGGAGCTGTGATCTATGGAGTTTCTACCGAACAAAGCACTTTTAAAACCATTAAAAATGCAATGATGGACGGAACTGCCATTAAAACTATTGCAAGAAGCAACCCGTTTGTTTTAACATTGGAAAAAGGAAAAATTGTTGACAAAAAGCCTGCAAAAAACTATGTTAACTAATTTTAGTTAATTGTGAAATGGTGAATTGTCAATTTTAAATATTGAATCTGGAATTTTAAATCTAAAAAAAATGCATAAATCAAATAAGCCTATTGCCGGGTATCACTTGTTAATGATTCTTTCATCTGTTGACGGAGAATTTGCTCCCGAAGAAGGAATGTTGGTACAGCAATATCTTGCTGACGAATTTCCTTTTAAGATGAATTTGGATAATGAATTGGAAACCATCGCATTGCTTCAGCCGGAAGAATGGAAAGATCATTTTGAATTCCATGCACGTTGTTTTTTAGACGATTCTACGGAAGATGAACGTGTAAAATTTGCTGAATTTGCAAAATCGCTTATCAAGGCAGATAACATTGTGACCGATGAAGAACATACATTTTATAAGCTTCTGAAGAATCTTTGGAATTTAAATTAGTACTAAAAAACCAAATATATAAAATGAAAAAAATTTATTTCTCCTTATTAGTTATGAGTGCAGCGATGTTCCAGTCTCAGATATTTCCGGATCTTAAAGCTCCGGTTGCCGAAAAAAAACAACATCTTCGTGAAATTCACGGTGATAAGGTAAATGATCCTTATTACTGGATGATCGACTATTTTAAAAAAGGAAAAGACTCTACACAGGTTGTAGATTATCTGAAATCTGAAAACTCTTACTGGGAAAGAATGATGAAAGATACTGAGCCATTCAGAGAGAATCTTTTTAAGGAGATGAAGGCAAGAATTAAAGAAAAAGACGAATCTGTACCTGTTTTAAGAAAAGGCTATTATTACTATACGAGAACTGAAACCGGAAAACAATACTTCAAATATTGCAGAAAAAAGGGCAATCTCAATGCGCCTGAAGAAATACTGCTTGATGTAGATCAGCTTGCGGAAGGACATGCATATTACTCTGCATCGGGTTTCAGCATCAGTCCTGATAATTCTAAAATGATTTACGGGGTCGATGATGTTTCAAGAAGACAGTATAAATTGTTTTTAAAAGACCTTAATACGGGGAAAACAACCGATTTAGGAATTAAAAATACCACAGGCTCTGCAACCTGGGCAAATGACAACAAAACCATTTTCTACACCGGAAAAAATCCTGAAACGCTTTTAACGGAGAAAATTTTCAGACATTCTTTAGGTACCGATCCGTCGAAAGATGCAATGGTTTACGAAGAAAAAGATAAAAGCAATTACATTGGCGTAGGAAAATCTAAGAACGAAAAGTTCATCATGATTTATTCAGGCGCTACAACTTCTTCGGAAACACTGTATTTAAGTGCTGATGAACCGAAAGCAGCTTTCAAAGTTTTTCAGCCGAGAATGAAGGATGTTTTGTATGATGTAACGCCTTTGGAGGATAAGTTTTTGATCACAACCAACAAAGACGCACTGAATTTCAAGGTAATGGAAACTCCTTTGGATAAAACAGGCGTTGAAAACTGGAAAGATTTTATTCCGCACAGAAAAGATGTTTTGATGGAAGGAATCAGTGAGTTTAAAAATTATCTGGTCTTCAGTGAAAGACAAAACGGGCTTTCTCAATTGGTTATTTTTGACAGAAAAACCAATAAAAAGGAATTTCTGAAATTCGATGAACCAACATATACCGTATACCCTTCAGGAAACCCTGAATATAATACCGATAATTTCAGATTTGGTTATACTTCGATGATTACACCAAGTTCGCAATTTGAACAGGATTTAAAAACAGGAAAAAGAACTTTACTAAAGCAACAGGAAATTTTAGGCGGCTACAATAAAGACAATTATGTAACCGAAAGGCTTTTTGCAACAGCAAAAGACGGCACAAAAATTCCAATTTCCATCGTTTATAAAAAAGGGTATAAAAAAGACGGAAACAGCCCGCTCCTACTTTATGCTTATGGTTCTTACGGAAACTCGATGGATGCCACTTTCAGCAGTACAAGGCTTAGTCTTCTAAACCGTGGTTTTGCCTTTGCAATTGCTCACATTCGCGGGGGGCAGGAAATGGGAAGACAATGGTATGAAGACGGCAAAATGATGAAAAAGAAAAATACATTTACCGATTTCATCGAAGCCGGAGAATATTTAGTAAAAGAAAAATATACTTCTCCAAAACATTTGTACGCACAAGGAGGAAGTGCAGGAGGACTTTTGATGGGAGCTGTTGTGAATATGAAACCAGAACTTTGGAATGGCGCAATTGCTCAGGTTCCGTTTGTGGATGTCATCAATACAATGTTGGATGAAAGTATTCCTTTGACAACAAACGAATACGATGAATGGGGAAATCCTAATAACAAAGAAGCATACGATTACATGAAATCGTATTCTCCGTACGAAAATATTGAGAGAAAAAACTATCCTAATTTATTGGTAACAACAGGCTTGCATGATTCTCAGGTACAATATTTCGAGCCTGCAAAATGGGTAGCCAAATTAAGAGATCTGAAAACCGATAAGAATGTTTTATTCTTAAAAACAGATATGGATTATGGTCATGGTGGAGCTTCCGGAAGATTTGATTACCTGAAAGATATTGCTTTGGAATATGCTTTCATGTTTAAACTGGAGGGAATTAATAAATAGTAAAAACGAGTTAAAATTACAATTAAGACTTATTTTTAACGCAACGTTCGCAAAGTAAATTAGATAGTAATCATTATTTCGTTCACAAAGGCACTTCGTTCAGCAAAGGCTAATTGCGAACATAGCTGAGTGAAACGCCTTTGCGAACGAAAAATATTTTCAAGTAGCTAAAAAAGAACTTTGCGAGCATTGCGTTTAAATAAAATTTAATGTTTAGATAAAAACAAAAGAACAAAAAGATAATATAGAACTATGAGAAGAAAAATAGTTGCAGGAAACTGGAAAATGAACAAAAATGTAATTGATGCTCAGCAATTAATGATTCAATTACTAAGCTATAAAAACAGCAACGCTACTAATTGTGAAGTGTGGATCGCACCACCTTCACTGTATTTAATGATGGCTAAAGATATTTTTGAGAAAGACGAAATCGGAGTTTTTTCTCAGGATATGAGCGAATTTGAAAGCGGAGCTTACACTGGTGAACTTTCTGCAGATATGCTTGAATCGATCGATGCAACAGGATCTTTAATCGGTCATTCTGAAAGAAGACAATATCACGGAGAAACTGACGAAAGCTGCAACAAAAAAGTAAAACTGGCTTTAGATAAAGGTTTAATTCCTGTTTACTGTAACGGTGAAACTTTAGAGCAAAGAAAAGCCAGACAACATTTTGACGTAGTAAAAACTCAGACTGAAAAAGCTCTTTTCACGCTTTCTGCTGAAGAAATCAAGAAAGTGGTAATCGCCTACGAACCAGTTTGGGCAATCGGAACGGGAGAAACTGCAACTCCGGAACAGGCGCAGGAAATTCATGCACACATCAGAGGAATTATTGCTGAAAAATACGGAAAAGAAGTTGCTGACGAAATTTCGATTCTTTACGGAGGTTCGGTAAAACCTGATAATGCAAAAGAAATTTTCTCTCAACCGGATATTGACGGTGGTCTTATCGGCGGTGCTGCTTTGAAACTGGAAGATTTCTCAAAAATTATTGAAGGTTTCAATTAAGATTTAATTCATATTAAAAATAGTAAAGACATATCGTTTGGTATGTCTTTTTTAATTTATTTATCAAAATAGATATTCAAAAAACGACAATTATCTATATTAATTTAAAGATCATTGAATTATTAATAAAATAACAATCAAAATTTAAATAATATCTTTGCAGAAGTTTAAGGTTGAACCATAGCGTTCATTAATAGGGAATCAAGTGAAGTAACATAATTCTTGAGCTGTACCCGCAACTGTAAGCTAATCAAATTATTATAAAAACACCACTGAACTCAGGTTTGGGAAGGTTATAATAAGATGCAAGCCAGGAGACCTGCCTTAGATGAATTTCAACTTTCGGGAATAAAAGTTTATGAGATCAAATCTTCGGATATTTTTTCATGAATGTTTTGTCCTGCAGTGAAGTTTCGGGAATAAAACTTTAATTTAAATTATATCATGAAGAAAATCTATTTTCTTATTCTTGCATTTGTAGTCTTTTTTACCAATGCACAAACTGAAGGAATTCTCGTTCTTAACGAGGGCGGAGCAGGAAGCAATACTGCTGAAATTTCGTTCATCAACAATCAGTCGGTTGTTACCAACAACTATTTTAAGCTTAAAAATAATAATGCAACGTTAGGCGATACGGCGCAAGACATTAAAATTTTTGGCGATAAGATTTTTGTGGTTCTCAATATTTCCAATACGATCAAAGTCATCAACAAATCTGATTTTTCTTTGATTACTACGATTTCAACAAATGTTGCCAATCCAAGATACATCGCATTCAGCGGAAATAAATTTTATGTTACCAATTGGGGAAACAACAACATGGCAAACTATGTGGCGGTTTATGACCTGAATACATACGCTCACGAAGCCAATATTCCTGTGGGAAATGGTCCTGAAAAAATCTTCAGCAAAAACAACAAATTATATGTTTTACTGAAAGGGGGTTACGGACTCAACCATTTTATGGATGTCATCAACACTACAACCAATAGTGTAGAATCACAGGTAAATGTAGGAGACTCACCGAACAGTATTTTTGAAAAAGATAATTTACTGTACATTATGAGTTCGGGAGATCCTTATTCTGCAACATCTTTCGGAACACTTACGGTATATAATACAAACACTCAAAGTACCGCCTCAAGCACAACATTTCCTGTAGGGGTAAAACCTTCTTATATGGACACCGACGGAACAAATATTTACTATATGAATGAAGCTTCTATCTACAAAACACCGATTGCTTCGCCATCAATTAATACTCAACCAATAGCTGTTACGCCGATTACCGTAAACAGTTATGGTACCGCATACGGATTTAATGTTGTGAATAATACCATTTACGCAGCAGATCCTTCCGGATATATTGCTCCCGGGAAAATTTATGCCTACAATTTGCAGGGTACTTTACAAAATACTTTCACGGTAACTTCTTTACCTAATCAAATTATTGCTTACAATAGTGCTTCACTTTCAACAGTTGAAAACACAAAAGCTTCTAAATTATCATTATATCCAAATCCTACAAGTAACAGATTCTTTGTTCAAGGCTTAAATTCAGGAAATATTCAGGTTTATGATGTTAACGGAAGAATGATTATCAACACTCAATACACTCAAAACGGAATTGATGTAACTGCACTTTCTAAAGGAGTTTATGTTGTGAAAATCTCCGGTAAGAACAATAGTTTCTCAGAAAAATTAATCATTAAATAAGATTAAAATGCCAAAAATATTAAGTTTTATATTTACTCTTATTGTTGGATTTTGTTTCGCACAATTTACCGCAAATGATGTAAAGTTTTTTGTAGGAACAGGTTCTCAGACTGCTTACTTTGTAGCAGATTTTAAAGACGGAACAGATGACAGATCTTATGCATGGGGTATAAGATTCAATCCCGGACAAAATCCTACCGGACCACAAATGCTTCAAATGATAAAAAATGCAGAACCTGCGTTTGATTATAATTTGACTTTTAATAATGGATTTCTTGACAAAGTAACCTTCAATGATCACACCGCACAATCATCTCCTGACTGGTGGAGTTTATGGGTAGGAAATGATACCAATAGCTGGTCAACAGTGGGATGGATGAACAGTGGAACCCTTTCAGACGGAAAATGGTATGGAGCAAGTTACGGTTTTAGTAATCCTACCGCTCAAGCTCCTGCAATGCCAATTCCAGCATACAGTTCTTTATGGTACAATTCTTCTCAGATCACCAACTGGATTGGTTCAGGTTCCAATAAAAGTTTAGTTGTTGTAGATTTTGGAACTAATGATTCAAACGGAAATGCCAATTCCTTTGTTTTCGGAATTCAATACAACGGAACGATCACGGCTGAACAGGCTTTACAGCTCATTGATGCGCAAACAAGTTCATTTAATTACACTTCAACAGCAAATCAGGTTTCAGCTCTATCTCTAAATTCTTTTTCAGGAACAGCAAACGGAACAGATTCATGGAAACTGTATAAAGGAAGCAATTTATCCAACTGGAAAACCAACACCAATCTTTCTACTGTTACTTTAAATAATAACGATTGGTTCGGATTAAGCTTCGGAACAAGAAGACCTTTTACCCCAACGGAAGCAAACGTTACACTAAGCGTTTCAGATGTCGTGAAGGAAAAATTTAAAATTTATCCGAATCCTGCAAGCAACTTTATTGTTATCGAAACAAAGGATACTATTAAAGACATCAACATCTACTCGGTTTCCGGGCAAAAAGTAATGAATACCCAGAATAAAAAAATCAATATTCAGAATTTACAGAAAGGAGTTTATTGGGTTGAAATTAAAACCGACAAATCAACAACAACTCATAAAATTATCAAAAAATAATTCTAAAGAATCATCTATAAACATTTTCGGCGCGCCCTTTGGGCGCGCCGAAACTTATTTTTAAACCAAAAAAACTATTTTTCTTTAGATCTTTGTAGAACTTCATCTACCATTCCAAACTCTTTCGCTTCGGTAGAAGTCATCCAGTAGTCTCTGTCTGAAGCTTTTTCAACCCACTCGTAAGTCTGTCCCGAATGATCTGAAATGATATCGTAAAGCTCTTTTTTAAGCTTCAACATCTCTCTCAAATTGATTTCCATATCAGAAGCAACACCTTGAGCTCCACCGGAAGGTTGGTGAATCATCACTCTTGAGTGTTTCAGCGCAGAACGTTTCCCTTTTTCACCTGCAACCAATAAAACAGCTCCCATTGAAGCGGCAATACCGGTACAGATTGTAGCAACATCCGGTTTAATAATCTGCATGGTATCGTAAATTCCTAAACCAGCATAAACACTTCCTCCTGGAGAATTGATGTAGATCTGAATATCTTTCGAAGGATCAGCACTTTCTAAGAATAGCAACTGAGCAGTAACGATGTTTGCAACCTGATCATCAATCCCTGTTCCTAAGAAAATAATTCTGTCCATCATTAAACGAGAGAAAACGTCCATCTGTGCAACGTTCAATCTTCTTTCTTCCATGATGTACGGTGTAAGATTGGTTGGGTTGAACATTCCCATATACTGATCGGTTACCAAACCGTTGTTTCCTAAATGTTTTGTAGAAAAATCTCTGAATTCTTTTTTAATGTCCATATTTCTATTGGTATTTTTAAAATTTATTTAAACTCTAAATTACAACTTTTATTCCTAAAAATTTATAAGACTTTTTGTCCGATTTTAAGCTTTTAAAATTAAAAAGTTAGAGTTATTTGTAAGTGTAAATACCCGTAATTGCAGAATAATCCAGAATTTTGGCAAGCTCTACACGAACTTCAGAAAGCATCTGTATTTTTTTTATCGCCGCAAAATAGAATTCCGGATCGGGAATTTCAGAAAGTTCTTTTGTAAATTTAGCAATGAGGAAATTAACGTATCTGAATTTGTGAATCAGAATATCTCCGGCAACCTGTTCAGGCATTTTATCACCATAATTGGGTGCATCAATATTTCTGGTCGTCCAGTCCTGAAGATCATTGTAGATATTCATCGAATTGGCGGCTGCAGAGCTTATTTCTTCATCCATCAAGGTAAAAAAGAAACTTCCTTTGCGGAGCTCTTCATTGTCAATCCCTTCTTTGATGTGTCTTACAATCTCTTTATTGATTTCAACCTGGAACTCATAGTTATCTTCTTCGAAATGATGCAGAATCTCTTCAATCACCGTGATGTCATACTTTTGATTGTCGGGTGTAGTTCGATGAAGAATCATGTCACCATAATTCAGAATATGTTTTATTAAATCATTTTCGAGTTTTGTTACAGGAAAAAGAATTAAATCTAATTCTGAAACAGGCTCATCGGAAACTTTCAGCTGAATCGGTTTTTCTTCCGCTTTTGCCTGAGCTTTCTGAGTCTGATTTTGGGTAATCTGTTTCTGAATATCAAGTTCATTAAATAAACTCTGCTCCGACAGTCCGAATTTTGTGGAAACTTCTTTTAGATAAACTTCCTTTTTCAAAGCATTCTGAACAAAAGAAACCGATTTTACAATATCCCTGATTGCTTCAGCTTTTTTGATCGGGTCATTTCCGACTTCTTTTAAAAGAATTTCCGCTTTAAAATCAATAAAATCCATCGCCTGATTTTCGATGAATTTCTCCACATATTCCTGCGAATGTTTTCGGGCAAAAGAATCCGGATCGTCACCATCAGGAAAAAGCAGCACTCTGATGTTCATTCCTTCCGTTAAAAGCATATCGATACTTCTGAAACTCGCTTTTATTCCTGCATTATCACCATCAAAAAGAATCGTTACATTTTCCGTAAGCCTTTTTATAAGTTTAATTTGTTCCGTCGTTAAAGAAGTTCCCGAACTTGCGACAACATTCTCAATTCCGGACATATGAAGTGAAATTACATCCATATAACCTTCGACCAAAAGACAGACATTTTTTCTTGAAATTGCCTGTTTGCTTTGATTTAAGCCATAAAGAACATTCGATTTATGATAAATCTCGGTTTCAGGTGAGTTGAGATATTTGGCAGTTTTAATATTATTCTTAAGAATTCTTGCGCCAAAACCTAAAACCCTTCCCGAAAAACTGTGAATCGGGAACATCACTCTTTCACGGAAACGGTCGATTCCATTCGGAGCATTTTCAGGAAAAATAGAAAGTCCGGATTTCTCTAAAACTTCTTTGGTATAACCTTTTTCAATCGCAAATTCTGTAAAAGCATTTTTCTTTTCGGGCGAAAAACCAAGCTGGAACTTTCTGATAATATCATCTTTCAGTTCACGCTCTCTGAAATACGAAAGTCCGATTGCTCTACCCTCTTCGTTTTCCCAAAGTATATTCTGAAAAAAATCGTTCGCTACTTCATGAATTTTATAAAGCAAATCTCTTTCAGATTGGGCATTTTTTGCTTCCTCTGAAAATTCACGCTGATCTTCTTCAATTTCAATTCCGTATTTTTTGGCAGCGTGGCGAAGTGCCTCAGGATAGGTAAAATTTTCGATTTCCATTAAAAAAGAAATCGCTGTTCCTCCTTTTCCTGTCGAGAAATCTTTCCAAATCTGTTTACTCGGTGAAACTACAAAACTGGGCGACTTTTCTTCATGAAACGGACTCAAACCTTTAAAATTTGATCCCGCTCTTTTCAGCTGCACATATTCACCAACAATCTCTTCTACGCGGATTGTTGAAAATATTTTATCGATCGTCTGTTTGGAAATCATACTGCAAAAATAATGAAATGATTTTGAGCTCAAGCTAATTTACATCTAATTGCAAAAATTTCAGTTTAAGTCATTGTTTTTTAGTGTATTTTTAGCAAAAAAAATAAATGAAGAAAATTTATTCTGTTTTAGTTTTTATTTTGAGTCTTCACCTTTTGATGTCTACAGATTGTTCAGGCTTTCATGAGGAAGATATTGAAGTAGTACCGAATAAAATAAAAATCAGTTTAGATAATTCGAAAGTATATCATGTAAATGATACCATTACCATTTACGGTCGTGTTTCTGTAAAAGGATTTAATGTGGTTTCAAAAGATTCGGTGAAAATGGAAGGAAATCCACTTTTCATGATTTCTGCTTCTAAGTTATTAAAAAATCAGAGTGCTTATAATTTAAAATATTCGCTCGATAAATTTAAAATTATATCAAAAGATTTTCAGATCGATAATTATGTAAACTGCCCTAACTCTATGCTGTATAACTCTGCAACAGAAGATACGGGATCAAAACTTTTTCGATATGAAGTTAAACTCATTCCTCAGGAAACAGGAGATTTTTTAATTTATTTTGATGATACTTTTTCACTTCAAAATATAATTAAGAAGCAGAACATACTTCAAAGCTATCCTATTTCAGATACAAATCCAATGGTTTGGGAAGCTTGTGGAAACAGCAGTGTAAAGGCAAATCTTGCGGAAGGAGATGTGTTTATTGAAGTAAAATAATTTAATGATGAAATATCTCAAAAGAATATTTTTTCTGTTTCTTACATTAATTTCTCTGTTTATTTTATATCTAGGATTTGGCGGAAATTATATCTTAAATATAGATGCAAAAAGAATGATAACTAATAATTTAAAAACTAATAAAAGTCTTCCGCAAAACATAACCAGCTTTTACAATACTATTTACAAAAATTCGTTATCAAAAAATTCGTGGAACTTTCTTCTTAATTCCTATTCTCAAAAAGATTGCCCTTGTTATCAAATGACGCATAAAATTATGCCTCAATTAAATATCAAAAATCTATCTGCACTTGATTACATCCTTGTGACACGATATATAGAACATAATTTTAGCCAAAATGAATGTTTAAACTTTAATTTAAGCAGTTTTGATTTTTTAGAAAATAGAAAGGGAATTGAAAGTGTTTCAAAATCTTTATTCAATAAATCAGTTGAAAATTTAAAACCTATTGAAGTTGCAGAAGTTTTCGCATTATATGAAAAACCTTTAAAAAATAACCGAAATAGAAATCCTGCAAATGCCAAGAAAAGAACTGAACAGTTATATCAGTTGTATTTAAAAAACTCAAACAATTAATAATTCTGTTTAAAATTTATTTATACCTAAAAGGTTTATTAATTTTGTAGTCTTAAATAAATTTCATGCATTTCGAAATTAAAAACATCAGCGACTGGCAAAATGTCGTAAACTCAATTTTACCCGAACTGAAACACAATATTCTTTTATTAAAAGGAAATTTAGGAGCCGGAAAAACAACCTTTACACAGTTTTTATTGAAAAATCTTGGCAGTGAAGATGAAGTAAACTCCCCTACTTACTCGATTGTAAACGAATACAAATCACCCAAAGGAAAAATTTATCATTTTGATTTATATCGTCTAAAAAATATTGATGAAGTGTACGATATTGGTATCGAAGAATATCTCGACAATTCATTCCTGTGCATCATAGAATGGCCGGAAGTGTATGAAGACGAGCTTTACGGTTTAGAATACCATTCAATGAGCATCAATAATACAGGTGAAAGCAGAGAAATCACATTCGAATAAATAGTATATCTTTGCTTAAAGAAATCGATTGTACAAAATAATTTTCTGTAAGCCATAATTGTATCAAAAATGAGTACGACAAATATTTTTACTCCTTTTTCCGAGGAAGAATTAATGCCAAAGGAGGAGAAGTTAGAAGTTATAAAAAAAGGGAAACAATTCAGTATAGGAATTCCTAAAGAGACCTGCCTCAACGAAAGAAGAGCATGTATTACACCAGATGCGGTACAGGTTTTAGTAGAGCACGGCCACGAAATTATCATCGAATCCGGTGCAGGACAGGGCTCATTTTTTACAGACTTACAGTATTCAGAATCAGGTGCAAGAATTACGCAGGATGCAAAAGAAGCTTTTTCTCAGGATCTGGTTTTAAAAGTAAATCCTCCTACAGAAGAGGAAATAGATTATTTTAAACCCAATACGTATCTGGTTTCTGCCCTTCAGATCAATTTAAGAGACAAAGATTATTTCTTAAAATTAGCAGAAAAAAAAGTCAACGCAATTGCTTTTGAATTTATTGCTGACGAATACAAACAATTGGCATTGGTAAGACTGATTGGCGAAATTGCAGGATCCGTTTCTATTTTATATGCATCAGAATTATTAGCCCTTTCAAATGGCTTAATGCTGGGCGGAATTACAGGTGTAAGACCTACCGAAGTTGTCGTTTTAGGAGCAGGAATTGTGGGTGAATTTGCCACAAAAGCCGCAATCGGTTTGGGAGCGAGTGTAAAAGTTTTTGATAATTCACTTTCAAAACTTAGAAGACTTCACACATTGGTTGACAGCCGTGTTCCGACATCGATTATCGATCCTAAAGAATTAAGCAAAAGCTTAAGAAGAGCCGATGTCGTTATCGGAGCTTTACCAAGACTCAATATGCAGCCAATCGTAACCGAAGATATGGTCATGAAAATGAAAAAAGGCAGCGTTATTATCGACATTGTGATCGACAACGGAAAAGCCATCGAAACTTCCGAGCTGACGACAATGGAAGATCCTTATATCATCAAACATGGCGTTATTCACTGCGGATTACCCAATCTTACTTCGAAAATGCCAAGAACAACCACAAAAGCAATCTCCAATTTCTTCCTTTCTTATATTTTGAATTACGATGAAGAAGGTGGTTTTGAAAATATGCTGATCCGTAAAAACGAAATGAAACAAAGTCTGTATATGTATAAAGGAAGACACACCAAGAAAGTGATCTGCGACCGTTTCGGACTTACCTATCACGACATCAATCTTTTAATTTTCTAATTTTCTTCATGAAAAAAATAAAATTCTTTTTAATCGGTCTTGTTCCGGGATTGATTATTGTATTTTTTGTTCTTAATAAAAAAGGGGTTAGCTGCAGCGGTTATTTACCAAACAGCCGTGTGATTGCAGAAACACTTTCAAAAGATTTTACGTATTCTGATCAGTTTAAAGCTGAAATGACAACTTTAAAGATTAACGAAAAATTCTTAAAAGACAGCATCATTACTTTAGGAAAAATAGATTTTGACCGTAGCCATGCTCAGAAAAAGCCTTGTCCGGATTACGTTATAACCTATCCTGAAAAAAATCCTGTTTATGAAGTTACATTTGAAAAGTGTGAGGAAAAAGCAGTTCTGAACAATCTGAAAAAGCTTAAATAAGTCTCAATTCTTAATTAAAATGGAAGGCAATCTCTATCTGGTTCAGGATTATCTGATTTTCATCGGAGTTTTTGCCATTTTCCTTTTTCTTGCAGCAAGTATTTATCTTTTCGGGCAAAATCAGCGTTTAAAAAACAGAAATCTAAAGCTAAACGCAGCCAACAAATTAATAGAGCAGAAACTAAACGATGTACAGCTTGAGCATATCGGTACAAAGCTCAATCCGCATTTATTTAAAAACATTCTCAATTCTGTACAGTCACACGCTTATCAGACCTATATGTCGCTTGATAAATTGGCAAATGTTCTGGATTACATTTTGTATGAAAGCAACAACAAATTTGTAAGCCCAAAAGAAGAGCTGCAGTTTGCTTTGAGCCTTATAGAAATTAATAAGATAAAGATCAACCCGCTTTTTGATTTCAGAATTAAGTCTAAAATTGACAAGTCAGATTCTATTTTTGAGGAAAAAGTTTTTGCACCGCTTATTTCGGTTGATCTAATTGAAAATGCTTTTAAACACACCGATTTTTTAGCACAGGATTCATTTATTTCTATACAAATGGAACTCGAAGGCGGAATTTTCTCCATGAAAGTAAGCAATAAAGCTTCCCTGAAAAATGTTTTGCCCAAAGAAAACAGCGGATTCGGAAGCCAGTCTTTAGATCAAAGGCTTAAAATGATTTATACCAATTTTTATTCGCTTCAGAAAAACTCAAAAAACGGTATCTTCACGGCAGAATTAACAATCAATTTAGGAGAATTCTATGATAAAATGCGTTATTCTTGATGATGAATTGTTAGCGATAAGCTATCTTAAACTTCTCTGCGAACAAATTGATAATGTAGAAGTTGTAAGAGCTTTTAATGATCCTAAAATCTTTTTGAATGAAATTGAAAACATTGATTGTAACCTCTGTATTTTAGATATCGAAATGCCGGGAATGACCGGCTTACAGGTTGCAGAACTGATTTCAGGCTCAAAAAAAATCATTTTCACCACTGCATACAAAGAATATGCAGCCGAAGCTTTTGACCTCAATGTTGTGGATTACGTAAGAAAACCGATCAAAAAAGAAAGGCTGATTCAGGCATTTGAAAAGGCAGCCGATCTTTTAAGCAGTACTCAAAAGAAGGAATTCATTGAATGGAATACCAATATTGGTAAATCTACCATTTTCACAGAGCAGATTGCTTACATCAAAACTTCGGAAATCGACAGTCGAGACAAAGATATTATCCTGAAAGACGGTACAATGATCGTTCTAAAAAATCTCAATTTCAAATCTCTTCTGGAGATGCTTCCTTCAAAGGATTTTGCACAGGTAAATAAAAAAGAGATCATTGCTTTATCATCGGTAAAAGTTTTATCTACCAACGAAATTATCACCACAATTTCTACAGATTCTGATCAGTTTCTAAAGCTTCATATTGGTGAAACATATAGAAATTCTTTGATGGAAATGTTCGGAAAGTAGAAACTGTTTTCTTTTATTTCAGATTAAAATTTCGTCTGCTTATTTCTAAAAAGTCTTAAATTGCAAATCACTTTCAGATTCAATTTTAATCAAAATAATATGAAAAAAATAAGCTTTCTTTTCCTTTTGATCTCGGCATTTGCTTTTGCCCAGCAATCTGTTTTAGACCAGAAAATAAGCTCCATTATTAAAGATAAAAAAGCAACCGTAGGAGTTTCTGTTTTAGGATTTGAGGATGGATTTAAATATGATAAAAATGCCAATAAAAAACTGCCGACTTTAAGTGTTTTCAAGTTTCACATTGCTTGCGCGGTCTTAGATCTTGTTGATCAGGGAAAATTATCCTTAAATCAAAAAGTTGTTTTAAAAGAATCTGAATTATTACCAAAAACCTGGTCACCGATAAAAGAAAAATATCCTACAGGTGATATTGAACTGACTTTGGATGAAATTATCGACTACACCGTTGCATTAAGTGATAATAACGGCTGCGACAAATTATTAAAAATGATCGGTGGAACACAAACTGTTCAGAAATTTATGGATTCTAAAGGTGTAAAAGGCTTTCAGATCAAAGTAAATGAAGACGAAATGCACAAAGACTGGAAAAATCAATACAAAAATTACAGCACTACAAAATCTGCTGTAACTCTCCTTAAAAATTTTGATGCCGGAAAAATTCTCTCGAAAAAATCAACTGATTATTTAATGAAAATCATGCTTGGAACAAAAACCGGAATGAATAAACTGGTAGAACAGCTTCCTAAAAACACTCCTGTTGCCCATAAAACAGGAGCTTCCGGGAAATATGATGATGATTTAACGGTTGCAGAAAACGATATGGGAATTGTAACCTTACCGAATGGCAAACATTATGCAATAGCTGTATTTGTAAACAATTCTACAGAAACAGATGTTGTAAATTGTAAGATGATTTCAGACATTTCAAAGATCGTTTGGGATTATTTTAATAAGTAAAATTTTAAGCTTAATTTTAAAACCATTAAAATGAAAAAAATATTTTTAGTTTTCGGAGTCTTTGTAAGTACATTTTTCTTTGCCCAGAAAAGTGAAAACTTCTATGAAATAAGCTACAACAGTATTTGTTGCGGACCGCCCTCCACAGCTCCGGTGATGAATTATGTTGAAACTTTTCAAAGCAAAAACAAAAGAAAAGCGATTGAAATCTTCAGACAGTCAGGTTTGGGAAGAGAAGGCGAATTTAAACTGTTTATCGGAATTGATGCACTTTCGAAATCTCAAAGAAGTAAGTTCTTAAAAGGTCTGGAAACAGCAGTAAATTCGCAGAATAATGCAAAAAACCAAAACAGTGACGGAATCGTGAACTTCAGTTCTCAGCCTGTAAAAAAAGAAAATCTTAAGCAAATTAATAATTTAACTATATATAAAAAAGAAAAAGTAAAATGATCAAAAACATTGTCGTTATCGGAGCAGGAACCATGGGAAATGGTATTGCACACACTTTCGCACAAAGCGGTTTTAAAGTAAATTTAGTTGATGTATCTCAGGACGCTTTAGACAGAGGATTAAAAACGATAACCACTAATCTTGACAGAATAATTGCCAAAGGAAATCTTACAGAAGAGCAAAAAGCTGAAACCTTAGGAAATATTACGACCTTCACGGAACTGAAAAATGCGGTAACCAATGCTGATTTAGTTGTAGAAGCTGCGACTGAAAATCAGGATCTGAAACTGAAAATTTTCGCTCAGATGGATGAGTTTGCCCCTGAAAACTGCATTTTATCAACCAACACTTCTTCAATTTCTATTACAAAAATTGCTGCTGCGACAAAAAGAGCCGACAAAGTAATCGGAATGCACTTCATGAATCCTGTGCCGATTATGAAATTGGTAGAAATTATCAAAGGCTACTCTACTTCAAAAGAAACTTTTGCTTCGATTTATGAAATGAGCAAAACTTTAGGAAAAGTTCCGGTAGAAGTGAATGATTATCCTGGTTTTGTGGCCAACAGAATTCTGATGCCGATGATCAATGAATCGATCGAAACATTGTATAATGGCGTTGCAGGTGTTGAAGAAATCGATACCGTAATGAAATTAGGAATGGCTCATCCGATGGGACCACTTCAACTAGCAGACTTCATAGGTTTGGATGTTTGTTTAGCGATCTTAAACGTTATGTATGACGGCTTCAAAAATCCTAAATATGCACCAAACCCTTTATTGGTAAACATGGTAATGGCAGGAAAATTAGGTGTAAAATCGGGAGAAGGTTTCTACGATTATTCTGAGAGCAAAAAAGCCGAGAAAGTAGCGAAAATGTTTTCAAAATAAGAAAAATCCTCAGTGATTTGAACTCTGAATTTTAAAGTAAATTTTTATTCATTGTTTTGAGACATTCGCTCAGTTTAAAAAATTGAATTCAACAAAATTATACCTCAAAGAGAACAAATACCAATAATTTTATTATCTTTGATTTAAAGTTAAAACATTAAAAAAATGAAATTACCAAAGTTTTTATTAGCAGACAATTCGGAATTTCCTGAAGATTTATTTGTAGTTCATACAGAATATCCAAGATTCATCTTAAACGTTGAAGAAGAGGAAGTTGAGTGGCTTGATGATTTGGAAGGTGACGATGAAGAAACAATGGCAGACGAAGCTACTAAAGTAGTGGAAGCAGCTTTCAAGTGGTGCGACGAAGAGTTGGCTAAGTACGACGAAGAAGAGGAAGAATAAGAAAATTCACTTATAAAAAGAAAGGAACTCATTGCGAGTTCCTTTTTTATTTTATTCTATTTATTCAGTTTTATTGAATTTCAATAACAACAGATTATCCTGATACAATTCTAAAGTAGTTCCAGAAACTACATATTTATTGGCTTTCTGAATCATATCCATAAAGTTTTTCTCAACGCTCATATTTTCGCAAGCCATTTTGGTAGATCCCATCTGCGACGGAGTGAAAGTTCCCGAAGCGGTTTCCATCACTACAGAACCGAAATATCTGTTGCAACCTGCATTACCATTCAGTTTTGATCCTTCAATATTCAATGTAGGAGTCTGTCCTTTTACGTTATCCGCTAAAGTCCATTTTGTATTGGCAATCGAGGGTTGTGCTTTACCCACTTTCGATGTTGACGAATTTTTCATTGTTCCGCACGATGCTACAAGCGCCATTGCGAATATTCCTAGAACTATATTTTTCATGTTACTTTTTGATTTAGCTCAAATTTACGGAAATTATTGATAAAAACTCCGAACAAATAAAAAGACTACCTTAAAAGATAGTCTTTAGTATATATGAAATGAATATTTTTATCCTCTCAATTCTGCATTGAATTCTTTCTGGAAAGACTTAATTAAAGAATCCATTACCTGAGAAATTTCTTTTTCCTCAAGCGTTTTTTCTTCGTTTAATAATTCAAAACTCATTGCATACGATTTTTTGCCTTCCGGAAGATTTTTCCCTTCGTAAACATCAAAAAGATTAATGTTTTTAATGAAAGGAGATTTATTCTTTTTAGCGGTCTGATACAGTTCCTGGTAGGTAATATTTTTATCAATCAACAATGCCAAATCTCTTCTGATCTTGTTGAATTTAGGAATATCTTTGAATTTCAGTTCATTCTTAGAACGCAATTCCTGAGCAAATTCAAGCTCGATTTCTGCATAGAAACACTCCTGGTCTACATCGAAATCTTTCAGCATCTGAGGAGCAACTTTTCCTATTCTTACCAAAGTTTTACCTTCAGCTTCATAAGCAATCGCATCAGAGAATCTTTCGTCATCCAAAGCAACTTCTTTATAATCAATGGTCAGTCTCTCCAACAAAACTTTTACATAAGCTTTCAGATTGTAGAAATCGGTCGCTGATTTTGGCTGCAACCAGTTTTCAGCAACATTTCTTCCGGAAACTAAAATTGCCAACTGCTTTCTCTCTTCGTACTTTTCTCTTTTGTGATAGATTTTTCCGAATTCGAAAAACTTAATATCCTGGTTTTTTCTGTTGATATTGTACACTGCATTCTGCAAAAGACCTTCCAATAAAGACTTTCTCATAAATGCCAAATCTCCGCTTAAAGGGTTTAATAATTTCACAGCATCAGTTTCATCTTTTACAGAAGTTAATGAATTGTTCATCACTTCGTTGAAACCTAAACTCTGTAAATTTCTTGCCCAAGAATTCTCCAGTTCATCCTGGTCGTTTGCGCTTAATTTTACAGGGGTAAAAGAGATTTTTTGGGGAGCATCAATTTTGTTGTATCCGTAGATTCTTAAAATCTCTTCAATAACATCGATTTCTCTAGTTACATCAGCTCTGTAAGCAGGAACAGAGATTTCAAAGCCATTTTGAATTTCATTCAATACCTGAATTTCAAGTGCTTTTAAAATTTCTTTTACTTTTTCTCTGTGAATTTTTGTTCCTAAAATCTGTTCGATTTTTGAAAATCTGATGATCACATAATTATCTTCGATTTTCTTAGGATATTCTTCCAACAACTCTCCTACTAATTTTCCTTCTGCTAATTCTTCAATTAATTTAATGGCATGAGTAATTGCTGTTCTTGTAATATTCGGATCAACCCCTCTTTCAAATCTGAAAGAAGCATCCGTATTCAAACCATGGAATTTTGCACCTTTTCTTACTGCAACCGGATTAAAATAAGCGCTTTCCAGGAAGATCGTTTTTGTCTCGTCAGAAACTCCAGAATTCGCACCACCGAAAACTCCGGCAATACACATTGGGTTGTCCTGACCGTCTTTAATGATTATTTCAGAACCGTTCAGCGTTCTTTCAACACCATCCAAAGTTGTGAATTTTGTACCTTCTGTAACGGTTCCTACTTTTACTTTTTTGTCTGCAATTTTATCGGCATCAAAAGCGTGAAGCGGCTGTCCGAAACCGTGAAGAATATAGTTTGTAATATCTACAATATTGTTGATCGGGCTCAAGCCGATAGCTTTTAATCTGTTTTTTAACCAAGATGGAGAATCTGCCACTTTTACGTTTTCAATAACGGCACCGATATATCTTGGCGTTAATTCTGTATCTTCAACTTCAAGAGTAAAATCGTGGGAACCTTCGTTGTTTAAAGCCACTGAAGACACTTTTTCAAAGTCGGATTTCTGCTTGTTTGTTGAAAGAAAGGCATAAAGATCTCTTGCAACACCATAGTGTGACATGGCGTCGGTTCTGTTTGGCGTTAACCCGATTTCCAGAACTTCATCATTCGTTAATTCAAAATAATCTGCAAAGTTTTTCCCGACTTCGTATTTTGTTTCGTCTAAAACCATAATTCCACCGTGATCGTTGCTCAAACCTAACTCATCTTCTGCACAGATCATTCCCTGAGAAACTTCACCTCTGATTTTAGCTTCTTTAATTTCAAAAAAACTTCCGTCTTTAGCATAAATTTTAGTTCCCACTACAGCAACAGGTACGGTTTGTCCTTCTGCAACATTCGGAGCACCACAAACGATGTTTAAAACTTTCCCGTTCCCAACATCTACAGTTGTTTTGTTTAATTTATCCGCATTCGGATGTTTCTCGCAAGTCAGAACTTTTCCTACAACGATGCCTTCAAGACTTCCTTTTACACTTTCAAACTTTTCTATTCCCTCAACTTCAAGACCAATATCCGTAAGAAATTCGCCGATTCTCTCGGTTTTCAAATCTGTTTTGATGTAGTCTTTCAGCCAGTTGCTTGATATTTTCATTAGTAGAAATTTTATAAAAATTAATCTTCAGATTTATATTCGCTGTTTTTAACAACAAGCAATACCTCTGAATTTTGCGTCTACAAATGTCGTGTTTTTTTAAGAAATACCGAAATTCAAAAAGGTTAAAAAAATCATATAAACGCTTATTTGGATTGAAGAAAAACTATTATCAGATAAATTTATTTTCTTGAAAATTTTTGGAGTCTTGTTGGAAAACACAAAGACGTAAAATATTTAATTCTATTATTTTGAAAATGATGCAAAGATTTTACCTCCCCACAGCATCACTTTTCTTAAACGCATCAACAGGTTGATAAGAATCATTCTTTTCTTTTTCTTTTTTATCTGAAATTAAAATTCCAAAAAGATGGTCTATTTCATGTTGGAAAATAACCGCTGTAAAACCCTCTACCATTTCTGAAAATTTCTGACCTTTTAAATCAACATATTCCAGCTGAATCACTTTGCTTCTGTAAAACTGGTCTCTAAATTCTGGAATCGACAAATCTCCTTCCGGACCGAGATTCTGTAATTCTGATCTCCATGTAATGACCGGATTGATGAAATATTCCAACGGTTCACCTTCTTTATCAAAACGCTGTACCCAAATTACTTTTCTATTGATCCCGACTTGTGGTGCAGCAATTCCTACTCCACCGTCGGTAGACAAAAGGGATTCTTTCATTCTTTTCACCAAAGTCGCCGTGTTTTTATCCAGTGGATCGATTTCTGTGGAAAGACTAAGTAAAGTTTTATGCTGATGTTCATCCGTTGTCTGATAAATAGGTAACGCTGAATTGATATTTCCCTGATTAATCAGTTCTATCTCAGATTTTGAAAATTTTTGTGCGTTGATGAAACCGATGAATAGAACGAAAAGTATGGAGAGTTTTTTCATTTTTAAATTATATCAAACAAAGATAAAGATGTTTTTAAGTTTTGGCTAAAGCCAATGGAATTTTTCAAATTAAAAAACGGGCTAAAGCCCGTTTTTATTGAATATTTCAATTTGCCATTCTGACACAGCATGAATGACAGACCTCACCATTTTTTTTCTCGCAGATTTAGGAGATTTCGCAGATTTTTTTCTGCTTAATTTGCTCAATCTTCCAGAGTTTTAAAATTGGCTCTTTCTACTTTTTACTTGTCTCTTTAAACTTAATAGGTTTTCGTCATATCCGCCGGAACAATCAGATTAAAATCTGTTGGGATATAATCTTTTTCAGGAACTTTCAATTCAGAATTTTCAGATTCGAAAACGGAGATCACTGCCATTTTCAGATTCGGGTTTTTCTGTTTGATGTACCAGTAGATTCCACCAAATTCTTTGCTGTGGAAATTTCCGTTGTAATGAATGAAGGTTTTTCCGGGTTGAAGATTTTTCAGAATAGATTCTGCCATTGTAGCATCTTTTGTTGCCTGAGCTGAAATAAAATTCATCACTTTCGTTCCTTCTGCGTGATCACCCATCATTTTTTTCATTTCCTGATAGCCGGGAGTATCTAGCGTTACATTGATCGGCAACTGAGCGATGTAGGATTTTTCTTTTTCGCTTAATTTATTCAAAGATTCAAGACCTTCTTTTGCCGTTTGAGAAGCGTATCGTCTCGGAATATTGGTTGCGATAAAATTCAGATTTTTATCTTTTGCAAAATCAACCAGAGGCTTGTAATCTGTTGTATAATTGTTCCATAAACGTACTGAATCTTTCAGGTTTTTGGCTTCTATTTTACCTGCAAGATATTTATTAAGCTGAATCTGATTGTCTCTTTCAAACATTTCAGCTCCCAAAGTAATCTGCTTATTTTTTTTCTCATACAAAGCTTCTGTCACTTTCAACTGAAGCCAGTGAACGATTGAATTATTGTGCAGCTCACCAAAGAAAACCACATCATAATCGGCAAGCTGTTTGATCATTTTCTCGGTTTTAACCGCTTTTCCTTTTTGGTTATAAAACTGGTAAGGCTTAAAATTCTGGGCTTTAAATGCAGAGAATGATAAAACTAATATGGCAATAAGTATATTTTTCATCTTATATTTTTTGGTTATTAAACACGAAGGGCACAAATTATTTCACAAATATCAAAAATTATTATTGGATATCTTTTCGATAAATCGATATTTGTTTTTCCCATCGCATGAATGTAAATTTACAATAAGAAAAAGTAAAGTCACATAGCTAAAAAGTGAAGTTACAACTTAAGAATGTAAACCTACAATGCAAAAATGTGAACTTACATTACAAGAATGTAAACCTACAATGCGAAAATGTAAAGTTGCAACACATAAATGTGAATTTACATCGTTAAAATGTTATTTTGCAAAGGTTTAAACACTAATGACACTAATAATTTTCACAAATATCACAATTAAACTGATTAAAGACTTGTTAGTTTTTCGCAAAGGCGCAAAGATG
This sequence comes from Chryseobacterium formosense, assembly GCF_900116415.1. Taxonomy (GTDB): domain Bacteria; phylum Bacteroidota; class Bacteroidia; order Flavobacteriales; family Weeksellaceae; genus Chryseobacterium; species Chryseobacterium formosense. Next base: position 517,993 of record NZ_FPAP01000003.1, read on the forward strand.
TTTTTACTTCCATTCTTTTTTAAGGCGCAAGAAAATCAAAGATTTTCAGCAAATAATTAACTAATCGAATTAAGTAAATATGCAGTTTTTAAATTTTATCTTCGATAAAATCCTTGCGCCTTAAAAACGTAAGATTTCAAAACTTTTGCGTCTTTGCGTTTTCCAACACGAATATTACATTATCAAATAATTATAAATTTACAAATTAGTGTCGTTAGTGAAGAATACTTGTGCAATTTATGTTTCAAATAAAGCAAAAAAGACCGCTTTGAATTTTCATACAAAACGGTCTCGGCAAATCATTTAATTCTTATTTTTCTAAATCTGCTACAAGATCTTTCCATTCCTGCAGTTCAGGGATTCCCGGTTTTCTTTTTCCGAAGAACTGTACGATGAATTCTCCGTCTTTGTTGAATACTTCAATTGCTGTCACTTCACCATCTTCAGTCGGTTTTTTCACGATCCACGCTTCTGCAATTTTAGTTACGTCTAAATGCAAGTTGAAATCAGGATCCATTACGTTGAACCATTGCTGATGCCATAAGGTTTTCTTCACATTTCCTGTATGAATCTGAATAATTCCTCTGTTTCCAACAAAGATCATGATCGGAAGTTGTTTTTCTGAAGCATCTTCCAACACATTCACCACTTTTGAAGGATCAATTTTCTTAGCATAACCTTCCGGAGCGAGTCTCAAAGCCTGAGTTCTTGATACTCCGAATTTTCTGGTCATCATAAAGAAATCGTGCGTATCTTTTAGTTCTGTCCATGCTTTTTTGAAACCTTCAGCATCAATTTCTGAATCTGCTTTTTCAGGAGCTTTTGGAGCGACTGCTTCAAATTCTGAAACTTCATTTTGATTTTCAGCTTTAAACTGATCAACGATAACGTCGAATGCTTCAACATTGCTGTCTTTTGTAAGGTAAATTTTATGAAGTGCTAAACCGTCTTTTCCGAAGAACTGAAGACTTCTTTTATCGCCTTCCACCACCGCAAAAGCAAACTTCCAGTGGTTCATAAAGATTCTCAAATCAATCTCTTCACCTACGAAAAGCTGCGCATGAGGACTGCTGAAATCACCATTCAGGTAAGTTCCTTTTCTTTCGTGAACACATTCATCATTTCTTGTAAGAGCCATTACTTTACCTAATTTTTCAACCTCCGTTAAGATATTTTGAAATTCAGGTTTTAAAACTGTTACACTTTCTCCTACGTTCGTTGCCAACAATTCAGCTTCGCTTACTCCCAACTGATCGGCAGCATTTCTTATTCTTAAATGTGGATTTTCTGCTTTCAGAGCTTCCCACTTTTCTTTTAAATCGTTAACTAATGTGCTCATTATTTATTTTTTTATGGTTAAAACTGTGTAAATTCTATTAATGGTTTCGTTACCCGTTTTGCTTTTTATTTCTTCTCCTTTTTCGGAGATTTTCATTCTTTTAAAATGACTTTGAGAAATCAATTCTTCCAGTTCGGAGTTGTTGTAAAGCCTAAAATCATAAGCCGTAAATGGTAATTTCTCCATAAAATCTTTTTGGGCAAACGTTAAAACAAAAGTTCCGCTGTCTTTTAGAACCCTGTAAATCTCGTTCAGAAAATCGACAGGATTCTCCCAGAAATAAACCGTATTTACCGTAAAAATTTTATCGAAAACCTCATCCTCAAAAGGAAGTTTTTTTCCTTCATATAAAATAAATTCAGCCTGATCTTTAAACTCTTTATTCAGATTTCTGGCTTCTTTATTCATGGTTTCAGAAATATCAATTCCTGTGTACTTCAGTTCTTTGGCTTTATCTAAAATATTTTTAAGATGTCCTGCATTTCCGTGACCAATTTCAAGGATGTGCTCATTATCTTCAATTAAAAGTGTTTTGATGCTTTCCAGCGTCATCCCAATATTGGTGGCATTCATCATTTCACCGATCTCAATGCCTTTTTCACCCTGTGGATTGGCAAGGTTCTGTGCTAATATTTTTAAATCTTTTGCTTCCATTTTATCCAAAAATAATCATTGGGGTAGCATTCACAGGATGCGGACAGATCGTGCATGGAAAGTTATAAGCTTGAGAAATATTCTCTGAGGTAAACACCTCTCCCGGAGTTCCGTAAGCCGAAACTTTCCCGCCTTTCATCAACAGAATTTTATCTGCAAACTGGGCAGCAAGATTCAGGTCATGCAAAACTACGATCGCTGAATTGGCATTGTTTGTAAATTTTTTAATGATTTCCAAAGCTTTATACTGATGTTTTACATCAAGATTGTTTAAAGGTTCGTCCAAAAAAACAAGCTTTTGCTCGATTTCATTTTCAAGCTGAGCCATTACTCTCGAAAGATGCACCCTTTGTTTTTCGCCTCCTGATAAAGTGTTATAATCTCTTTCTTTCAGATGATAAACATCAGTTTCGTACATCAATTTGTTCATCGCTTCGAAATCCTCTTTTCTAGGTTGAGAATCAAAATAAGGATATCGCCCCATCATTACTACATCTTTTACCTGTAAAGGAATTTCATTGGAATTGTGCTGAGAAAATTTAGCTTTATGAACCGATAATTCTCTGACTTCCCATTCATAGATCGATTTATCTTTAAACAGAATGTTCTGCTTCCATTGCTTTACTTCATTGGCAAGAATACTGAGCAAGCTTGATTTTCCGGCTCCGTTCGGACCAACAATAGCCAGAAATTCACCATAATTTAATGACACATCTACACCATCCAAAATATGGAAATCTTTGTGAAGATAATTGATCTGATGCGCTTTTATCATTAGAGTGATTTTTTAAATTTAATTAAAATAGCAATGAAAATCGGACCACCCATCAATGCCGTCAAAATACCGATCGGTAATTCCGAAGGCTGTACAATACTTCTGCTGAATGTATCGGCAACCAAAAGCAAAATACTTCCGCAAACTGCAGACAAAGGCAAAATGAAGGTATAATTTGATTTAAATAAAAGCCTTAAAATGTAAGGCACAATCAAACCTACAAAACCAATCGTCCCTGAAAAAGCGACACAAGTTCCGACCATTAAAGCCGTTATAATCACAATCTGCTTTTTTAGTTTTTCAACATTGATTCCTAAATGCTGTGCATCTTTTTCACCCAACATCATTGCATTTAAAGCTTTCCCTTTTGGAAGAAGAACCGTGTAGGAAATGATAACAACGACTGCCAAAACAATATTTTTCGTCCAAGTTGCAGCTGCCAAACTTCCCATATTCCAGAAAGTAAGGTCTCTTAACTGCTCATCTTTAGATATATAAATCAAAAACCCGGTGATCGAAAAACCGATTGCCGTAATCGCAACACCACTCAGCAACATCATGACAACATTGGTTTTTCCACCGCTTGTAGAAATCCTGTAAACCAGCATCATTGCCAATAAAGCTCCTATAAAAGCCGCGATACCTGTGAGTGAAAACTGAACCATCTCAGGAAGATATTCTTTGAAATACCCTCCTAAAACAATTGAAATTGCGGCAAGTAAAGTCGCTCCCGAAGTAAGACCTATTAAATCTCCCGTTGCCAAAGGATTTTTGAATAATCCCTGTAAGCTTGTTCCTGAAACCGCCAACATACTCCCAACTAAAATCGCCATCACAATTCGAGACGCTCTCACATCCCAGATCACATATTTATCGCTTAACTGTAAATTCGGATCTCCCTGAATAAACTGAATTAAAACCGTAAAAGGCGAAACCCCATTGAAATCATAAACGCCAACATAAAGTGCCACAATTGCCAGTATAACCAGCAAAAGGACACTCGTGACGAAATAAAAATATAATTTATTTTGTGTTTTCAACTAATAATTTGTTTAATGCAACTGCAGCCTCACCCAATCTAGGTCCGAAACCTGAAACTAAACCTCCGTCCATAGCGATAATTCTCTTGTTTTTACCCGCATTGGTTTGAGAAACACCAGGCATTTCCAAAGCGCCCTTATTTCCACCAGAACTTTCAAGACCTGATGAGAAAAAGAATAATACGTCCGGGTTGGCTTTCACAACCGCTTCCGGAGTTAAAGGTTTGAAATCTTCAAAATCATTTATTGCGTTTTCACCTCCTGCAAGACCGATCAAAGCGGCCATTGGCGTATTTTTACCGGAAACCATCATCATATTACCTCTTGCGTAGATAAATAAGACTTTCGGTTTTTTAGCTAATGGCTGAATTTGCTTAAAATCTGCATCAATTTTATCGTTTAATTTCTGATAATCTGTGTTGCCGATAGCTTTTGCTACATCAGTAATCAATTTTTTGGTTCCTTCTACCGAATATTCCTGCTTGAAAGTCTCGGTTTTGATTCCTGAAGCCTTGATTTTGCCCATCAATTCCGGATTGATGTCTTTATCTGAAGCTAAAATCAACGTAGGACTCACTGCCATGATCGGCTCAATAGTAATTGATCTTACGTGACCTAAATTCTCAGCAGAAGACTTTAAAGATTCAGGATAGGTACTTGTAACATCTGTTGCTACAATTTCCTTTTCGTGGCCTAAAGCCGCTACGATTTCTGTAATTCCTCCATTTAAGGTTACAATTTTATGATTTGATTTCGGAGTTTCAGCAACCACTTCATTTCCGTTTTCGGTAGGTTTATAAGCTTCTTTTTTGCAAGAATACACTGCCATTAAAACAGAAGCTGCAAGGATGAATTTTTTCATTTTATACTGATTATTATTGGATTATTACAAAGGTTCAAATTCAAAGTTCGGATGACCACGTTCTCCGCTATCATTTTTCATTTTATTAAATCTTAATTTAAAATAAAATCCTTCGGCATCTTTTATCACAAAGAATCGATCGGTATGAACAAATGCACTTGATGTGGTATTATCCCCGGTTGTAGTTCTCCATTTCTCACCGATAGCTCTGTGATCATTAAAAATAAACTTTGTCTCGTCTATATTTGCCAGTTTAAAATTGTTGTATTCCTGATCTAAGTTTGAGCTTACTGTAACCTGATAAGCACCAACACCACTTGCTGTATTTGTAATTACGTAATCTGCATAGAAATAGGTTCCCTGACTTACGCCATTTAGGAATACTTCATTAATAAAAGTTGTAAATCCTAAATCCCAGTTATTTTTTGTAGGATGAATATTTACTTTTGCCCCTTTTTCGATACTGAAAAAATTAAAGTTATAATCAGGATCTTTTGTCATGATAAACTCCTGATGTGTAGTATCATTAATATTGGCGTATTTAATTTTATAGCCATTCGCTATTCTTATAAACTGTACTTTTTTCCAGCCTCTCGCATCACCAACTAAGGTAACCGATCCGGGAGCCACTACAGTGCCGCTTGTAGGAAGACCTCTACCCATATTTACAAGATAGATCGGGTTTTCATTCTCATTTGTTTTAACCTCGGCAATTCCTGAAGTCTGTGCTAAAAAATTTCCGTTCGGATTATCTACAAATTGTAAATTGGTGCTTGTGAATGTTCCGACCTGTACTTGTGTCATTAAAGCATTAACGTCGGTCTGTTTTACATTATCAATATTTGTAGCGCCCGAAATTTCACCTGCTGCCATCGCAATTGATCCGTTCATAATAATTCTGAATTCATCACCGTTATAAAACCCAAAATCCCAGTCTGTTCTTTTATTGACACGTGAATCGCTCACGTTACTAAGATCGATCCAAACCTGATTAGGCTGTGTTCCGCCCATATTCTGCTCATCACCGTGAACATTGGGTGCTACTACAGAACCTGTCATTGGTGGTACTATAACAATATCTTCATCTGCAGGAAGACAAGACTGTACTGCTACAATGCTAAGAATAAATAATATTTTTAAATATTTCATATCTGATTTTATTTTTTAAAACTGAAACATTAACCTTGCGAAATAACTTCTTCCGTAGAATAGATTTAACCTGTCTGTTCCGGCATTATGACCTGTAGATGAAGCAGTAGAATTGTTTACACTCGTCACATCAAATATATTTTTCACACCTACAGAAAGTTCTAACCGTTTGTTCCAAAACGGCTGGCTCACGATAAAATCCATCATATGAAAATCATCCACTGTACCCAAACGGAAACCTTCGCCTGTATTTACATATCTTCTTGCCGGACCTGTGAATTTATAATATAGCGCAAAAGAAGTTAAAATATCTTTCAGCCTATAAGTAGCTGATGCTCCTGCCTGAAAGTTGTAATAAAAATCTGTAGGAGTAGAATACTCAAGCTCTGTCATATCAACAGAAGTACCCAATAATGAAGCTCTCAATCCTAAAGCAAACTGATTTTTATTGAAGTCTACGTTTGCAGAAAATAGCATGCTCTTGTACTTATCAAGATTCATAAACTTATATGTTGAAGGTTCTTTTACCATCACCATTTCTATTCTGTCTTTTACATCCAGATATAAAGCGTTCGCTCCGTAAGAAATCTTCCAGTCGTTCGATGCAGTAAAGCGCTGATCCCAGAGTGCACTGATGGAGTATCCTTTTTCAGGATTCAGGTTTGGATCTCCCTGAATATCGTGATTAATATTCACCATATAAGTAAACAGCTCATCATAAGTAGGATATCTGTTCGCAGTACCAAAAACAGCTCTTAAATTAGAATTTTCTGTGGTTTTCAGACGTGTGGAAATTGAGTAATTAAACTGATTATCAAATCGGTTGCTTGCTGAAAATCGTGCTCCGGGTCTTAATGAGAATTTATCTGAAACATTCCACTCCGCTGAAAGAAAATTTGAATAGGTAAAAATTGCGCGGTTGATATTTTCACTGTTAAATTCACCAGCAATAAGCGCAGCAAATCCGTTTGTATGATCTAATTCATACCCAAGCTGGAAATCAAACTTTTTATTATCTAAAAAATTACTGAACATTCCTCTAGAATAGATAACATCCGTATTGTAATAAGATCTCTCCTCCCCCTTTGTTCTGACAGATCTTTTAGGAATATCATAGTTATAATCAAAATATCTTCTATCCTGAGTCTGATAAGAGAAATCTCCCATATAGTTGATATGCCCTAATTTCGACTGAACATTTAGCTGATGAATCCATCTCTCCGTATTGTATTCTCTGTCTGTACTTTCGTAAGTGACACCTCCCATTCCGTCGTTAAGAGGTTCGCGAATCACAATTGGATTATAAAAATTGAATTTTTCGTTTAAATAAGAAACTTTGTAGAATAATGATGTTTTATTTTTTGTGTATCGGAGAATAGCTGATGCATCATATTGGTCTTTCGGATTCCAGTCCATCCCTCTGGTTCTGGTTTTATCTGAACTGTCAAAGAACTTATACCCTTCTCTACTTCCTTCATATCCCATGAACTGATTATGATTAAAGCTGATTCCTGCAAACCAGTTTGAATTTAAATTATAATCAACATTAAGATTCTGAATATGCCTGCCGTTTCCTTTCTTCTTTATATCATAGCTATCACGTACAGTTTCCTCCTGTAAAGATGCTCTTACGCTGATTTTTTTTGTTGTATTTTTCCTTGTAATGATATTGATTACTCCTGCAAGAGCACCATTCCCATATTCAACCCCCATGCTTCCTTGTACAATTTCTATTCTTTCGATATTATTAAGGCTCAGTTTAGTAAGGTCGATATTGCTTCCCAAGCCTGTATCACCAACAACCGGAATATTATCTATCAAAATCTTTACGTAATCTCCTCCAAGTCCTAAAATATTTGCTGTCGAGTTTCCGGAATCAGTATCCGGTGTGATCAATATGTTTAAACTTTGGTTTAAAACTTCTGCAACATTTGTAGCGGCCAAATTTTTAATCTTCTGAGCATCGATCACTTCTACTTTATAAATAGACTTATCGATTGATTGCTGCATATATTGTCCGGTAATAATAACTTCTTCTATTTTTTTCTGTTTTAGAGAATCTTGCACCTGCGCTTTTATACATAAAAACACAGACATTGTAAGTATAGAAAGTACTTTCTTCTTCATGGATGCAAAAAAATTTTGACAAATATAGCGTTTTATTTAGAACAATTAAAAATAATTATTTACTTTTGTAGAATAATTCTAAATAAACATAAAATAAATATTTTACTTATGAAAACAAAGCTACTATTAGCCTCTCTATTAGCTGTCGGTGTACAACAAACCGTGCTTGCACAAACAGATGCATTGGGTTACACCACCGTAAACCTTACAATGGGGCCTGCTTATGCAAATCGCGTATTCTTTGATTTTTCTGGTAATAATACCGTTTCTCAGGTAGGAGACAACTGGGATATTGCTTTCTATAGAAACAGTGCAATGGATGTGGGTGTAAAGATTAATGATGCGAAAAATGCAACTGTGTATCAGGTTTCTGCTACTCCATCAGATTTCGACACCGTTTTACCATCTCAGAAAAGCACTTGGGGTAGTCCACTTTACAATCCTGATATTACGACACGTATTCAGGACGGAGCATTTGATCAGTCAAATTTATTACCTGCAGGTCCTTTCAATTTCGGATGGGGCAACTATGATATCTTAACACATAAAGTAAACGGACAGGTAGTTTTTGTAATTGATTATGGTAATGAAAATTATTACAAATTCTTTATTTCTGAATTTTCTGCCGGTTATGCATTTAAATATGCACAATGGAATGGAACATCTTGGGGCGCTACACAAACTAAGACTTTAGCAAACGGTACAGATGATGCTTACTTCAACTATTTCTCTTTTACTACAGGAGATAAAGTTCCAAATATGGAACCACCAAAAGCTAACTGGGACTTAATGTTTACAAGATATTATACCTATTATACTTCTCCAATGGGTTCTATGATGTATAAAATGGCAGGTGTAATTCAGAGCCCGAACACAACCGTTGCGATGGTAAGACCAGAAACACAGGAAACCGCTACATTTACAGCTCCTGCATCAACCGCATATTCAAACAACATTACAACAATTGGTCACTCTTGGAAGCCAACGACTGGTTTTTACACCGATGCAGTTTATTATGTAAAACAGGGTTCTGAATATTACAGAATGTATTTTATTTCAAACGGTGGTACAACCAACGGAAATATGTACTTCAAATACAAAAATATTACCTCAACATTAGATATTACCGAAGTAAGCAAAAAAGCATCTTTCGGAATTTATCCGAACCCGACGACTGCTGATAAAAAAGTTACGGTTTTATTTGATGTAAAAGAAAAAGCAAACAACAAAGGAAGCGTTGAAGTTTATGATCTTACAGGTAAGAGTGTTTACAATGCAGAATTAAGCAATCAGACAGGCTTCTACAAACAAGATATGAATTTATCTCACCTTCCGTCAGGAAATTACATCGTGAAAATTTCTTACGGAGGCAAAACAGAAGCAAAAAAACTTATTGTAAAATAAGACGATGTAAATAGTGAATCAGCTTTGCTGTCAAGATTAAATTTTAAAATTGACAATTATCTGCAAAGCAAATTAACAATTTACTTTTTTAATTAATACTTTCTATTTTTTCTAATAAAAAGGCAGTTTCAAAGAATGATGAAACTGCCTTTTGACTTCTAGCTTCTAGCTTCTAGCTTCTAGCAAAATTAATAAATCTTAAAACCTTTGTAAACCTGCGCCGATTCTTCAGAGATTTTGGATGCATTTTTTCTGAATTCCATTAAATGATCTGTTCCGTTGTGAGCATTGTGATGCTCTACACTTTCCCAAAGTTCAACAAGGAAAAAAGTTCCTTTATTTTCTTTGTCTTCGATAAGGTCGTATTGCAGGCAACCCGCTTCTTTTCTGGTTTCTCTTACCAAAGTCTGGAACAATTCTACAGCTTCCATCAAGTGATTCTCTTTAAACCTGAACAATGCAATGATATGTAAATTCATGTATTATTTTTAGGCTATAAATGTAAATTATTTTTGATTTTATTCTAAAAACAATTCTGCTAAATTTTTCACAAAAAAAAATAATGTCTTTATTTTAAACGCAAAGGGCGCAAAGTTTTTTTAATATCAGCTTGTATATTTTCCGTTCGCAAAGGCGTTTGACTTCGTCGAATCTTCTATTTCACTCAGCTAAGGTTTGTAACACATTCAGATGACAAGCTAAATCTTGAACTTTAAATTTTAAATCTTGAATTAAAAAACTGATTTAAAAATCGTGATTGAGCTCATTACAATCACCAAAGTTCCGATGATGATGAACATGTTTTTCACAGGAAGCTTTGCAGTAAGCATTGCGGAAAAAGGCGCAGTAATAATTCCGCCAATTAAAAGTCCTAAAATAATATTCCAGTGTTGAATTCCCAAAGTAAAAAAGAAAGTTACTGCTGCTGTAATGGTTAAAATAAATTTAGCAACCGTCGAACTTCCCACTGCAAATCTTGGCGTAAAAGAATTTTTAATTAAAGTTCCCGTTACCAAAGGTCCCCATCCTCCACCTGCAAATGAATCGATAAATCCGCCGATGATTCCCAATCTTGTAAGATTTGTTTTTTTCTTTAAAGATTTATTCTGTTTTGGTTTAAAAGCATTCGAGAAAATTTTAAATCCAAGATACAAGGTGTAGAAAGAAATAATTGTTTTGGTAATTTTAGAATAATATTCTCCTAAATAAGTGAGAGAAATAGCTCCGATAATCGCTCCAATTATAGCAGGAATGGCCAATTTTTTAACCAAACTTTTGCTGACATTTTTCAATTTAATATGACTGATACTTCCTGCTGCCGTCGTAAAACTTTCCGCGGAATGAATACTCGCACTTACTGCATGCGGAGGAATTCCCAAAAATAAAAGCGTCGTTGTACAGATCACACCATATCCCATTCCCATTGAGCCGGCAACAACTTCAGCAAAAACTCCAACCAAAAGCATCCAATAAAAAATGTAGTTGTCTGTGGCAAGAATTATCTGAAGTTCATCTAAATATCCCAAGCTGTAAAGCGATATAAATGCAATGACCAAAACAATGACGGTGATCAGAAGTACATTGAGCCTGAACTGAATTTTCGGGGTTATTACCATAAAATATAATGTTTAAAAAAATGAAACATTAAGGGATTTAATTTTTTAAGAATTTAATTTGTTTACAAATCTTAATCATTCTTTATAACTTATCAATCTTAATGGTTAAATGTTTAGGTTTTAAAATTTATAAAATCATCACCGCACCAACGGTTGAATTGCTTGTTTCATCAATCAGAATAGCATTTCCGGTTGATTTGCTTTCTTCGAAACTGTCAAAAACCAAAGGTGACGCCGTTTTTAATCTTAATTTTACCACTTCATTCAGTTTGATACTTTCTGTAATTGGCGTTTGTTCAAGAGTATTCACATCAATTTTATATTCGATTTCTTTGATGATTGCTTTCAGGGTTTTGCTTTTATGCTGAATAAAATATTTGTTGCCTTCATTCAGTTCTTTTTTGTCGAGCCAGCAAACAACGGCTTCAAACTCATTTTCAACTTTAGGCTGCTGATTGGTTTTCACTAAAAAATCACCACGACTGATGTCTATATTATCTTCAACATGAATCACTGCAGGTTGGTTGGTAAATACAAATTCGGTTTCTTTTCCCCCTGTTTCTATTTTTGAAATTTTGGTCTGAATATTTTGTGGCAGAACTGTAATCTCGTCTCCCTTTTTATAAATTCCAGAAATCACTTCTCCGGCATAACCTCTGTAATCATGCAGTTCATCGGTTTGCGGACGAATCACATACTGCACCTGAAATCTAGGGTTTTCATTTTCCTGATTGCCGTTGATCTCTACATTTTCCAGAAAGTTTAAAAGAGTTTCTCCGTTGTACCAATCGGTTTTTTCAGATTTAGAAACAATATTATCTCCATGAAATGCCGAAATCGGAAAATAATTAACGTTTTCCAGCTTCAGTTTTTTAGCAACCAGTTCATATTGTGCTTTAATATCATTGAAAACTTCTTCGGAATAATCAACCAAATCCATTTTATTAATGGCCACGACAACATTTTTCATCTTTAATAATGAAGCAATAATCGAATGTCTTCTTGTCTGTTCAATTACTCCTTGTCTTGCATCAATCAGAATGACAATTAATTGTGAATTTGAAGCTCCCGTAATCATATTTCTGGTGTACTGAATATGTCCAGGTGCATCCGCAATAATAAACTTTCTTTTCGGCGTCGAAAAATATCGGTACGCCACATCAATCGTGATTCCCTGCTCTCTTTCGGCTCTCAAACCGTCCGTTAGAATCGCAAGATCAATTCCGTTTTCGTTTTTATTTTTTGATTGTTTTTCCAATGCTTCAAGCTGATCAATCAGTATATTTTTGCTGTCGTAGAGAAGTCTTCCAATCAGCGTACTTTTGCCGTCGTCTACACTTCCTGCAGTTATAAATCTTAGTATGTCCACGTTTATTTTATTAGTAATGAGTAATTGGTGATGAGTAATTAGGTTAAGGTTAAGGTTGAGATTAAAGCTAAGGTTGAAAACTTAATTTTGTAAACTTCCAGCTTCCCTCATCCATCTTCCAGCTTAAAAATAACCTCCTTTTTTTCTATCTTCCATCGCAGCTTCTGTCACTTTATCATCGATTCGGGTTTCGCCACGTTCGGAAATTTTTGAAGCAGTAATTTCGTTGACTACCTCATCCAAAGTTTCGGCTGAACTTTCAACAGCTGCAGTACAGGTCATGTCTCCTACTGTTCTGTAACGAACTTTTTTATTCACAATCGTATCGCTTTCATCAATCTGGATAAAATCTGAAACGGCAATCAATTGTCCGTCATATTCAATCACATCACGGTTGTGGGCAAAGTAAATTGACGGGAGTTGTATGTTTTCTTTTTTAATATAATTCCAGACATCCAATTCTGTCCAGTTTGAAATCGGAAAAACTCTTACGTTTTCTCCTTTATTGATTCTTCCGTTGTAAATATTCCACAATTCGGGACGCTGAAGTTTTGGATCCCATTGTCCGAACTCATCACGAACTGAGAAAAAACGTTCTTTAGCTCTGGCTTTTTCTTCGTCTCTTCTTGCTCCTCCAATACATGCATCAAACTGAAATTCTTCAATGGTGTCTAATAAAGTATGTGTTTGAAGCCAGTTTCTTGAAGCAAATTTGCCTTTGGGTTCGGTTAATTTTTTAGCTTTAATCGTATCTTCTACTTTTCGCACAATTAATTCGGCGCCAAGACTTTCGGTAAAATAATCTCTGAACTGCAATGCTTCCGGAAAATTGTGTCCTGTATCGATATGTACAAATGGAAAAGGAATTTTCATCGGAGCAAAAGCTTTTTTCGCCAAATGAACCAAGGTAATTGAATCTTTTCCGCCACTGAAAAGCAAGGCAGGTTTTTCAAACTGAGCCGCAATTTCGCGCATAATGTAAATGCTTTCGGCTTCCAGTTGTTCGAGATAATTTAGTTTATAGTCACTCATTATTATTTGAAAGATTAAATGTGAATTAATGTGAATGCAGACCGCATTCTTTTTGTGAAGTTTCCCACCACCAACGTCCTGCTCTGGGATTTTCGCCTTCTTCAATAGCTCGAGTACAAGGTTGGCAACCTACACTTATGAAGCCCTTTTTGTGTAAAGCTAGTTCCTGAACTTTATTTTGTTCCAGATAATTGAGAACGTCCTGATAAGTCCAGTTGATTAATGGGTTGTATTTGTATAGATTTCTTTGCTCATCCCACTCCAGAATCGGCATATTTTCACGGTTTTCCGATTGTTCGGCACGAAGTCCGGTAATCCAGACTTTAGCACTTTCTAAAGCACGTTTTAAAGGCTTCACTTTTCGAATGAAACAACATTCCTTCCTATTTTCTACGGAATGATAGAAAGCGTTAATTCCTTTTTCTACAACATATTTTTCAACATCGGCAGATTCAGGAAAATAAACTTCAGTTTTCTTTTTGTAACGTGAATTGTTTTTTGAAAGTAAATCGTAATGCTCATAAAAAAGTCGACCTGTGTCTAAGGTGAAAACTTTTATCGGTAAATCATTTTTAAAAATAGCATCGGTAATAACCTGATCTTCCTGACCAAGTGAAGTTGAGAAAACAACTCCTTCTAAAATTTTAGACGAAATAAACTGTAATCCGCCTTCTAAACTAAGCTGCTGTAAGGTATTTATATCTTCTTTTGAAAACATAATTTTTTGTTTGATACCAACAAATATCGAACAAAAATATTATCCTACCAAATAAGTAGACTTGTGAATTTGAAATTTATGATTTATTTAATCAATCAAATCCAGCAATGTTTTCTCTTCCAGAATCTTGAGTGAAGCATCTCTTACCTCTATCAAAACATCGTGTAAGCTGCAATGTGCTTCATTGCAATCTGCACATTTTTCGTAAAAATTAAGACTTACGCAAGGAAGCATGGCAATCGGACCATTCACGAGACGTATAATCTTTGCAAGATTTACATTTTGAGGATTTTCTTTAAAAAAATAACCGCCTCCTTTTCCTTTTTTACTGTCGAGGATGTCAGCTTTTTTCAGCTCGAGAAGAATATTTTCAAGAAATTTCAACGGAATTTTCTTATGTTCTGCGATTTCCGAAATAAGAATCGGGCCTTCATTTCTCTTTTCTACGAGATACGAAAGCGCCTTAAAAGCATATTGAGATTTTTTTGACAGCATTTCAGCAAAAATAGGAAAAAGTTTTTTTAAAGAACCAAGGCAAAAGTAAAAAGATTCAAGGATAATTCTTCTGCAATCTATCGTAGGGAATTTTACCTGGCTCTTTTTACTTTTCACTTGGCTCTTTTTACTTAAATTTGTTCCATGTTCAGTAAACAGGAAGCACAGCAATTAAAGAAAGAATTTTGGACGGCCTTCGGAAAATCGTTTCCGAGAAAATGGATTTTGTATGATACTAAAATTAAGAATCTTTCGTTTAAGTTTTACGCTGACAAGAAAAAGGCAGAAGTTTCTTTGGATATTGAAATGAAAGATGAAGTTTTCAGAGATGCTTATTACAATAAAATCTGGTCGCTCGAAGATATGCTGAAAGATTATATCGGTGATTTTCATAAAGAAGAGTTTTACACTTTGGAAAACGGAAAAGTCATCAGCAGAATCTGGGTTGAAAAAGAAGGAGTTTCTGTTTTCAATAAAAACACATGGCAGCAAACCTTTGAATTCTTTGTTGAAAAGATGGATGGCTTTGAAAGGTTTTATTATGAATTTGAGGATTTTATAAAGGATGTTTAAATCATGATTTTAGAAATTTTAGCAGAAATATTATTTGAACTGATTTTTTTCAAGTTTCCTTTTTACATTTACAGGAAAGCAAAATTGTTTTTTTATCAGGAAAAATAAAATTAAAAAAATACTCTAAATAAACCATGAAAATCAGATATTGCTGGAGATGCAGAACAGATGTTCCTATGCTAGATTCTGAGGAAGGAAAAATTGCTTCAAAGTTATTGGCTGAAGGATTTAAGGAAAGTAAAAGACAAAGAAAGCATTCACCTGAAAATTTCAGAAAATTGCTTGATTATTATAAAGATTTAACAGGTTATGAAGAAACAAACCCTAATGCAATTATGCACCATTTTATAGATATGTATGGTCCGGATTGTGAAAACTGTGGGAAACCTTACAGAACTGAAACTGCTACTTTTTGTCCTAAATGTGGAAATAAAAGAGAAATATAGATAATAAAACTTTAGTCTAACAAAAACACACTTATGAAAAAAATTATTTTACTGCTATTTCTATTGGTATTTCCCTTATTTTCAGCTCAAAACGTTTTCAAATCACAAAAACAAATCTACTTAGCTGAATATTATGCCCATCAAAAAGAGGATAAAAAAGCTTTGAAGCATTATTTGGAAGCAATTAAAATCAATCCTAAAGTACTGATAAGTGATTCATATTTAGAAGCTGCATCAATAGCATTTAAATTAAATGACAATAAAACAGCTAAAGAATTACTTACACAAAGTATTACCAAACAATTAGCTCCTTTCGATTTTTTAAGAGAATTTAAAAGCCTTCAGCCTTATAAGGATTCAAAAGAAATGAAAGAAGTTCTGTCTCAATATGACGATTTGGAAAACCAGTATTACAGAGAGCTTAAAAATCCTGCAGCCTACATGGAAATTCAAAACATGATTGCTTTAGATCAACTCATCAGAGAAGAAGAAAATACTTTTCTAAAATTATCTGATAAGGTAGACTCTGTAAATATTGTGAGACTTAAAGAGCTTACAATAAAGTATGGTTGGGAACCAAGAGCATGGCTTTTACTTTGGCACCATAGAGGATTTACAGAAAATCAAAAATTTGTTTGGGATTTTTTCAAACCTTATTTGGAAAGTGAAATTAAGAAAGACAACGTTAATAAAGATTTTTTTGTTGACTTTGAAGAGTTTGATAAATCGATGAATGATTTTAGAAACCAAACAAAGTCTGGTTCACTTTATACTTTACAAAGTCTTGGAAATATAAATCGCAACACCGATTTCATAGATATCAAAAACCTGGATAAAAGAAGAAAATCCGTAGGTTTGCCCCCGTTATATTTTGATCATTTGGTTTATGGTTCAGAGCTTCCCAAAGATTATCAGTACAATCCCGAAAATCTTCTGACAGACTTAGAAAATTTATAGTTAAAAAAATTTAAAATAAATAAAATTAAACTCCTGTTTAATTTATTTCCGTATTTTAGTAATCCAAAACATTAAAATCTATCTATTCATCAAGCTTTTGGGCAGAATATCTTTTGATGTTTATTTTAAACTAAATCACAAATCTTTACAATACAATGGAAAACAACTCGTTTATTTTCTCAGACGGAGCAGACCCCAAAATGATTGCAGCATACAAAAAAGCACAGGAAACCTTTAAATATTTCTGGAGAGAATTGTCTTGGGAATACCGAAGAGTTATTCCCGCATTGAATCTGGCTTGTGTAAAAGCTCAGTTTTCTGAAAATCATCCCGATTCCGGTGAAAAAATCGTAGAGCATATGTGGCTGAATGACATTAGTTTTGATGGCGACACCGTGAGCGGTTTTCTAATTAATGAACCCAATAACCTTATCACAATACAACCGGGAGATTATTTTGAAATTCCTCTGAATGAAATCAGCGACTGGCTTTTTGCAATTACGCCAGCTCAAAAGAAAACCAAAGGACTTTCTAAATTATTTTCATCTTCATCAGAACCTATTCCAAAAGCTTATGGCGGATTTACCATCCAAAAAATGCGTGCCGATATGTCTGAAACCGAAAGAAGAGAGCATGACGAAGCTTGGCAACTGGATTTTGGAGATTTTAATGACATCGAAATTGTCAACGAACAAAAAGAGTATCCCGAAAACCTCATTGAACATCCGATGAGCAAAAATATGCAGGAAAGTTTTGTGAAATTTCTAAGTGATTATCCAACAGAACTAACAAATGCTGATGAAAACGGATTCACGCTTCTTCACACAGAAACCATTGCAGGAAATCTAAGCTCGGTAGAAATTCTTCTTCAGTCAGGAGCTGATAAAAATTTAAAAACCAATAAGGGAAAAACAGCTTTGGATTATGCAAAGCAACTTAATTGGGAACATCTGATCCCGGTTTTGGAAAATTAATTTAAAAGAGAAGCTTTCGGGTTTCTCTTTTTTGTTTCATAATTTTTCCTTAATTGGTGATATTTAAATAAGCTTTTTATATCTTTGGATGCTTGAAATAATGATCAATAAAAGATTTAGCCAATTGACTCATTAGTTTTTAAATAAAGAATATTTACTTGCATAAAATTTACAGACATTTTCAATTCAGATTTAATCAGAGTTTCAGGATTTTTAATTTTAATCCGAAAGTCAGCCTGCCTGTATTTCTGATTTTTGGAGTATTGATGATCATTGAATTACCCGAAATATATCTTTATCCTCTACTTTATTTTTCGTTGGTGTTAGTTTTTCATATTAACAGAAAAGACATTCCGTTTCTGAAGAAAATATTTATACATAACTGGAGACTAATCATTTTCCTCGAATCTGCCATTATTTATACTATTTTTCTAATGGCAAACATCAATTACAAGATTGAAAAATTTGGTTTAATGATGTTTGGATCAGTAGTTTTATTGTGTTTTTTACAGCCAAAACCCAAACCTTTCCCTACTCTGCAATGGAATTTTATTTCTAATGATTTATTTGAATGGAAAAGCTATCTCAGAAAAAATACATGGATGTTTATTTTGACTTACCTTATTATAATTGCATCTGCTTATTATCCTGCAAGTCTTATTTTATGCGGAATTTTCCTGCTTGATTATTTATCTCATGTTTACGAACATAACGAGAACAAAGAAATGCTTGAAGTGTATTTCAAAAAGATGTCTTTTAAAGATAAAATCTATAAAAATCTGATATTCTTCAACTCACTCCTTTTACCGACTTACATCGTTTTTATAATCATAAATTTTAACGAAAGTCTGTATCTGCTTTATTATATTTTCTTTATGAATCTTTATTTCTTGCTGATTATTACGAGAAAATATAAATTGTATCATCATCACGAAAAGTCAAGTTACTTCAGCATCATCGTATTTATTGAATTTTTCACGTACAGCATGTTGATTATCCCTGCATTTATTATGATTCGTTTACATATGAAAGAAGCTCAGCAAAACATTAATCAATATGTTGGAAATTAGAAATCTTTCGGTCAGTTTTAAAGATAAAAATGTACTTCAGGATTTAAATTTAAAAATTGAAGAAGGAAAAATTTTAGGCATTTTAGGTAAAAACGGAGCCGGAAAAACTACTTTTTTTGAATCATTGTATCAAAGTCAGAAATACAATGGAGAAATTTTGTGGCAAAACAAAAAAATTCTTCGTGAAAATATCTCTTACCTTGAAACTGAGAACTATTTCTATCCATACATTACCGGAAGAGAATATCTGTCTTATTTTTCAAAAGAAAAGCTTGCAAAAACTATTGAATTGGCTGAAAAATTCCAGCTTCCGCTAGATAAATACGTGCAATATTATTCGAGCGGAATGAAGAAAAAACTGGCTTTGATCGGAATGTTGATGCTTGATAAACCGATCAATATTTTAGACGAACCTTTTAATGGAGTTGATTTTGAAGGTGTTCATTTATTGTATGATATTATTTTAGAATTAAAACAAAACAATAAAACCGTTATTATCAGTTCTCATATTATTGAAACGCTTTTTCACACCTGCGACAGAATCGTCACTTTAGAAAACGGAAAGATCAGCAATATTTTTGAGAAAGATAGGTTTGAAGAGCTGAAACATTTTAAATTTTAAACTACAAAGGTAGCGCTCCTACGGAGCGCGCCATCCAAAATACACAATCATTCTACAAAGATTTTACTTCTCCGGAGAAAGTAAAATCTGTCATTTTACAAATGAAAAAGACATCTGCATTTCTACAGATGTCTTCCTATTTTTATTACTGATCAGATTATTTTTGGTCAGCTTTTACATCGATAGCAATTTCGATGTCTTTGCTGATCATCCACTCTGCAGGATCAGTTTCGTCGGTTCCGAATTTAATTCCCCAATCAGCACGATTTACTGTGAATTGAGCTTTTACAGTTGCAGATTTTTCAACGATATCTACTTTTGCAGGGAAAGTTACGTTCATTGTTTTACCAAGAAGAGTAAGGTTTCCACTTACTGTTTTGTTTGCTCCAGCTACAGCATCTGCTCCAGGAGTTGCAAGATCTTCCACTTTAGTGATTTTGAAATCAGCCGTTGGATGTTTTTCAACATCAAAGAAATCAGCATTTTTTAGGTGACCTTCAAGATCTGTGTATTTCTTGTCTTTTTCAGTTACAGAAGCTGGGTCTACTTTTAGAGATTTCATGTCGATTACAAATTCTCCGGATGCCAATTGATTGTCATTAACAGATAATTCTCCTGTACTTACGTTAAGCGTTCCCCAACGTGGAGCAAAACCTCCTTTGTGGAAAGCTTTCCAGTTTACTTTAGAAGCTGTAGTATCAACAGTGAATACATTACCTTGCTTTTCAGCTACAGTTTGTTCCTGACCTGCAGTTGCAGCTTCTTTTTTATCACCACACGATGCAAGAAGTAAACCTAAACTTGCCAAAGCGATTACGCCAATTTTCTTCATTTTTTAAAGTATTTAATATTAATATTATTTGTTGTTACTGTTAAAACCACAAAACAATTATTTTATTGTTTCGACTTTGCAAACCTCCGAAAAAAACATGATCCGAATCATTAACATAGGGTAAGAAAACTAAAATTATAAAAAAGATTTGAAAAACTGTGTTTAAATCATTATTAAATTAAAGAAATATGAATAATTGACGACAATTCAGAAGGTATAACTTTTCTTTCACAGGTGATTTTACTTAAAGATTTTTCTATATTTGAAGAATTACTAAAACTAAAAACAATGCGAAAATTTTTGCTGTTTACCATTATTCCGATTTTAAGTTTTTCTCAAGACAGAGATGCCGCTGAAAGAAAAGTTACTGACGGCGTTACTCTTCACGATGAAGGTAAATTTAGTGAAGCTCTTGACAAATATGACGAAGCCCTAAAACTTGATAAAAATAATCTGCTTGCACTTTCAGAAAAAGCAATGACCCTTGAAGCTTCAAAAAGATACGACGAAGCTATCGATATTTGCAAATTAGCAATCGCAACACACCCAAAAGAAGATATAAAAACCATTTATCTTACTTATGGCAACAGTTTAGATCAAGCGCAGAAACCAAAAGACGCAATAAAAATTTATGATGAAGGAATAAAGAAATACCCGGAATATTATCAGCTTTATTTCAATAAAGGAATTACTCTCGTGAAAGAAAAACAAATCGAAAAATCTTTAGAATTGTTTCAAAAATCAGTGACGTTGAATCCTAATCACGCTGGTTCTCTCAATGCTTTAGCAGCACTAAACCGCGACAAAAGAATCATATCTATTTTAGCTTCTTTAAGATATCTTTCTGTTGATAATAAAACTTCACGGGCACAAGGAAATTTAAATTCTGTAATTGATCTAATGAAATTAGGTGTTTCCCAAACTGATGAAAAAAACATCACTTTAACTATTGACCCAAAAACAGTTGAAGATGCGGGTAAGAATAAGAAAGGAATGGATAATTTTTCGACAGTTGATATGGTTTTATCAATGACTGCTGCATTGGATTTTGACGAGAAAAACAGAAACAAAACACAGTGCGAGAAAGCTATTGATAAGTTTGAAAGTATTTTTGCCGTTTTGAAAGAAGGGCAAAATGACAATAAAGGTTTCTATTGGGAATTTTTAGCACCTTATTTTATTAAAATGAAAGAGCAAAAATTAACAGAGCCTTTTACCTATATTGCTTTTCTACCTTCCCAGACTGAAGATGTAAAAAAATATCATCAGGATAACGCAAAAGAAATTCAGCGTTTTTATGATTGGAGCAAAAATTATGTTTGGAAATAATATTTTAAACAAAAAAAGAGAAACCTCACAGTTTCTCTTTCTTATACATTCTATCCAAATTTCTTTTTTCTCAACCAGAAGAACAATCCTCCTAAAAGTCCGATGATTGTTAAAGGCAACAGTAAATTCAGGTATTGCCAGTTTGTTCTCTCATCATTAATTCTTTTTCTGTCGAGAAGACGTTCTTCGATGTTTCTGTTTCGCAGTTCCATCAGATTGCTGTCATCGAGAAGATAATCTAAAGCATTTCTCAGGAACTGTTCGTTACCAAACTGTTCGTCAGTCAGCATATCAACTCCTAAAGGTAAAGCCTGACCTTTGATGACTTTATTTCTACCCACATCTCCGTCTGCAATCACAATCATTTTATTTTCAGGACTAGTTGCTTTAAAGCCTGGATACGATTTTCTTTCAATTCTTGAAGCATATGCCGAATTAAATTTCCCTTCCAAAGCCACTGCAAAAATCTTTGGAGTGCTTGGTTTTTCCATTTGTCCGAGACTGTCGACGCTTGCAATTTCTTTGAGTTCAACATAATTCGGAACCTGCTTTAATAAAGTTCTTTCACTCGATTCAAATAAAACATGGGTTTTAAATTTCTTTCCGCCTAAAGTATCAATAGAAGTTGGAAATTCTAATTTTACAGGATTGATATTTTTTGTAATCGGATGGTCGTGTTCTGCAATTCCTAAAGGAAAATACGGCCATGGCAGACTTGAATATTGAGCATTTCCACCCACTTCACCGGTTACTAATTTTAAAAGCGCATATTTTTTCACATCTTTTACCAAAGCCGGATTGATTCTTAAACCATAATTGAAAAAGAAATCAGTCATGTTGATATCGACTGGGAAAGGCATCACTTTTTTAGCTCTTGTCAGCGTATCCATTTCGGCATTTACAGCATCGATCATCCAAAGTGTTTTACCACCGTTCATGATATACTGATCCAAAATTACTTTCTCGCCGTCTGTAAAAGCTTTTCTAGGTTTTGCAATCACCAGGGCACTCATTTGTTTCAGTAACGGAATGTCTGCCTGAATAATTTCGACATTGTTTTTAGGAACAATCGGACCTGCGTCATAGCTCTCGGTTGCCAATCTCATAAAGCTTTCAAATTCTGTAGGGCTTAATTCGTCCTGATTAACCAGAATTCCGACTTTTTTTCTTTTATCTGTCGCAACTGATTTTATATTTGAAACTAAATTATATTCTAAATTTTCTATCGACTTTCTTAGCTGATCATCTGCATTGATATTCGCCTGCTGCACCACCAACGGAATAGAAATTCCTCTTTGGTTGTATTTTACCACTGCATAAGGAAACAAATAGATCTGCGTCATTTTACCATCTTTGAAATCCGGAAGCACTGAAGGCTGCATTCCCATTGCCATCAAAGTATCCTGAGACATTTTGGTTTTCATGGGATCTATGAATTTAAAATCAATCTTCGGATTGATCTTTCTGAATTCTTCGAGCATAAATTTAGTCTCACTCTGAAGCTGTTTAAAGCTTGCCGGAAAATCTCCTTCAAGGTAAACATCAACGGTTAAAGGCTTTTTTACTGATTTTAAAACTTTGATGGTACTTTCTGAAAGAGTATATCTTTTTTCTTTGGTTAAATCTAATCTGATGCCCGAAAATGCAAGAACCAATGCAATGACAAAAGTTCCTATCAATAAAATAGCAGATGGAGATTTTAGGTTGATCTTCTTCATGTTTTTACTTCTTTTTATTGATAAAATGATTAGACAACGTTAGCGTAAGACCGATGATGAAAACAAAATAGGCAACATCTTTAAAATCGATAAGACCTCTTGTAAAGCCTAAGAAATGCTGGTAAAAACCTACATTCTGCAAAATAAAATCTGCTCCGCCCAACAATTTATAACTTGCCAACTGCTCAATCCCAAAATACATAATGAAACACATGAGAACTCCCAAAAGATAAGCCATAATCTGGTTCTGAGAAAGTGAAGAAGCTAAAATTCCCACTCCGGAAAATGCTGCAATCAGAATAATTAAGCCAAAATAACTCCCAAAAGTCATTCCCATATCGATATTACCTTCCGGAACTCCCAAAACATACACTGTATAAAAATAAATGATCGAAGGGATCAGACACAATATTCCGACAACCCAAACCGAAAGAAATTTCCCTGAAACCAATTCTGAAACTTTCAGAGGCTGAGAAAATAACCAGTTTAAAGTTCCTGTTTGTTGTTCTTCCGCAAAAGTTTTCATCGACAAAGCCGGAATAATAAACATCAGCAACCAAGGTACTAAAACGAAGTAGCTCTGTAAGGAAGCTAATCCAATGTCGAAAATATTAGAATCATTCTCGAAAAAAAACAGAAACAGAGTCGTTATCAGACTGAATGCCGCAATGATGATCCATGCGCTCCAGTTCCCGAAATAACTCCAAAGTTCTTTTTTTAATATTGCAATCATATGTTGATTTGAAATTTAAGATTAATAATCAGATTTGAGATTCGAAGTTTGATATTTGAGATTCATCCTGTCACTACATTTTACATTCTCTTTTCTCAATGACTCTTTCCATCTGGCTCTTTTTTACTTTTTACTTGTCTCTTTTACTTTTATTCACCAGCTTCACTGTCATCATGATTAAAAACACAAGAACGAAAAATCCGGTAATTAATTGCCACCAATATTCTATGACCTGAGATTTTAAGATAACCGTAAACACGACCAAAAATAAAATAAATGTGGCAATTTCGTTTGCCTGTCTCAATTTTAAATTGGCTGTTTCTAAAGTATTTCCTTTAAACTGGACTAATTGTTTCACTTTTTTCCAGCACCAGTAATGATAAATTGCCAACCCTACAAGAAAGGTAAGTTTTAAATGAAACCACGGCGTTTTCATTAAACCTGTATTCAGAAATATCATGATAATGCCACAAACAGCCATGATAATTCCTGCAGGAACGGTAATGATATTCCATAATCTTCTCGCCATGAAAGTGTATTGCTCTCTGAGAATCAGCTTTTTTTCTTCTGAGAAAGCATCAGTATCTTTATAGTACACAAAAATTCTGACGAGATAAAAAACTCCCGCAAAATAACTGACCATAAAAATAATGTGCAACGCCTTGATGATGGTATAAAGCATCGTAAAAATTTGTGTGCAAAGATAGTATTAATGATAAAGATATGTACAAAAAAATAGAATATATACTTTTAATACTTATGAAAATTATATTTATTTTTAAGTATTGATTTAAAATTAGAACAAGAGAAGAGTATATGAATAAAATTTTACAAAAGCTAAATGATAATAAGATAGTTTCTTTAATCAAGGATTATTCTTCTTTTTTTCTTTTAATAATAACTATTCTAGGAGGAGCAAAACAATTTGCGGTTTTATTTTATTACTCATCCAACTTAACTCAATACTTTTCAGTTTCTCAAGTTCTAATTGATGGCATTGCTTTAATAATTAAATTTTGTATTTTTCTTTTAGGAATATTTTTTTACTTAAGCCTCTTTAATTATTATGGTAGATTAAGACATATTATATTTTTCTCTCTTTTACAAGCACTTTTATTTATCCCATTAACTTTATCTAAAATTTCAAATCTAGGATTTGTGATTGTTAACCTATTTATTATAATTATTATGGGTATGCTTTTTACAGCAATATATATTAATTCTAAAAATGAAGTTCAAATTGATTACGAATCAAAGTATGATGGGAGAATAATTTCAATATCCTTTTTTATTCTATGTATAGCTTATATCTTCTTTTCAGAAAAGAAGCCTAATGATATTGTAAATATTAACGTGAACACTTCAAAAGTTAGAAACAAATTACCTAATGCAGAATTGATTTATTTTAATGACACATATTTAATCTATGGAATAAGAATCAAAGAAAAAACTCCTGATTATAAAAAATTATATGATAGTTTGAAAAATAAACCAAATTTTGACAAACGTTTATTAGTTATACCTCCAAACAGAGGAGGCACTAGCTATTCTGGCTTTTATATACAAAAGCATGAGACATTATTTACTGATTAAAAATTATTGATGAAAAGAAAGACTGTCAACTTTCTTACCGTCGGTATATTTTTTAATATATTTAAGTTTGCCGTTTTCATCGTAAAATTTCCAGTCGCCGAAATAATACCAGTGACGTTCGTTTTCTGAAATATCGAGTTTGCTTTGTCCACGCTCCATGATATTGCCATTCTTGTGATAAACGAACATTTTGGTTTGCTTCTTCCCTATTTTTTCTTTTTGATAAAGCCTGTTTCCTAAAAATGTTTTCCAGACTCCTACTCTTTCTCCTTTTTTATATTTTCCGAAAGTGACTAAAGTATCTTTTTCTACCGGATATTCTTCTTTCCATTTCCCGTGGCGTTTTTGAGACTTTTCCGAAATCTTGATATATTGATTCATCTTGGTTTTACAAGAAATAAAAACTGTCGCCGAAATTATTATTAATAAGAAATTTTTAAGCATAAAAAAACAGAATTTCTGTAAAGATAGAAATTCTGTCTTATTCTACAAATGTAGAAGTGTTTATTTTATGAAATTACTCCCAAATCTTTTCCAACTTTTTCAAAAGCAGCAATGGCTTTATCCAAATGTTCTCTTGTATGCGCTGCAGAAAGCTGCACTCTGATTCTCGCTTTCTCTTTTGGTACAACCGGATAGAAGAAACCAATTACATAAATTCCTTCATCCATCAATTTCTCAGCCATTTTTTGAGCTAATTTTGCATCGTATAACATTACTGGAACAATGGCAGCATCTCCGTCAGGAATGTCGAAACCTTTCGCCTTCATTTCTGTTCTGAAATATTCCGCATTTTCCATTACGGTATCACGAAGTGAAGTATCGTCAGAAATCATTTCTAAAACTTTCAAAGCTGCACCTACAATTCCCGGAGCCAAAGAATTTGAAAACAAATAGGGTCTTGAACGCTGTCTCAACATATCGATAATCTCTTTTTTACCGGAAGTAAATCCGCCTAAAGCACCACCCAAAGCTTTTCCTAATGTAGAGGTAATAATATCTACTCTGCCCATCACTTCATTGGCTTCGTGAGTTCCACGACCAGTTTTTCCAATGAAACCAGTTGCATGAGAATCATCAACCATTACCAAAGCATCATATTTATCTGCCAAATCACAAACTCCTTTTAAATCTACAACGATTCCGTCCATTGAGAAAACGCCGTCTGTAACGATGATTTTAAATCTATGATTTTTTTCTGAAGCAGCAATCAACTGGGCTTCAAGATCTGCCATATTGTTGTTTTTATAACGGTATCTTGCTGCTTTGCAAAGACGAACTCCGTCGATAATCGATGCATGATTCAGTTCATCAGAAATAATTGCATCTTCTTCTGTAAATAAAGGTTCAAAAACTCCTCCGTTCGCATCAAAACATGCTGCATAAAGAATAGTATCTTCAAGACCTAAAAATTCAGCAATTTTTTCCTCCAACTGCTTGTGAATATCCTGAGTTCCGCAGATAAAACGTACAGAAGACATTCCGTAACCATGAGATTCGATCATATCCTGCGAAGCTTTCATTACTTCAGGATGATTGGAAAGTCCCAAATAGTTGTTGGCACAGAAGTTTAACAGCTTTTTTCCGTTGGCTTCAATTTCTGCGCTTTGCTGAGACGTGATAATTCTTTCTCTTTTGTAAAGCCCATCGTTTTCGATATTTTTCAGTTCGTTCTGTAGATTTTCAAGATATTTTCCGGAGATCATTATAATTAAATTTAAGTTGCGCTAATTTAATAAAAACGCTTTAAACCGGGCAAAGATTCTCGTATTAAAATAAATCTGCCGTAATTCCGAAAGGTTTATTATAATGTACCATTTTATTTCTTGATAAACTTTTTGGTAAATTCTGATGTTTTGGTTTTCACTTTAATTAGATAAACTCCAGCAGCAAATTCCGAAACATTAATAGCTCTTCCGTTCGAAATTCCATTTTCCTGAATATTTTTAATCAAACTTCCTTTAGCATCAAAAACTGTAATTGAATTGATTTTTTCCTCGGTTTGTATATTTAATCTTTCAGTTGTGGGATTAGGATAAATTTTAATCAATTCTTTTTTTGAAACTTCATTAGTAGACAATACCGGAAGATTATTGATCTGAATATTATCAACTCTGAAGCCCGTTCCAAAATCGTCGTACACAAAGTCGATTGCCTGTACATTTTTATTGGTTCCTAAAGCTCCGGAATAAATTTGATTTCCATTTGAAAAGTACTGAAGCGTATTATCCGACTGCTTAATAATTATTTTTAAATTATTCCATGTATTAGCCGTTAATACAGGTCCGTTTGCCAGTCCTGTTGCGGTTCTGTACTTCAGCATTCCGGTTTGATAATCTATTTGAAAAGAAGCCGTGTAATCTGAGACTAATGCATTATTGTATATAGCAATTTCATAAGATGACGAATTAAGTCCGCCAAAATTATAATCAAACGAAATTTCTACATCGCTACTGGTCACAAAACTGGTTATATTTTTCTCAACTCCACATGGCTCCAGTATCAATCCATTACTAATCATGCTAAAAGACCTTGTTCCATCTGTCGGAAGTGTACTTACAACCTGTGCATTTCCAACAGGAAGTCCACCCCAAGCAACCCAACCTTGTTGGCCGGCTAAATTTCCAACAGCATATCCTTCTGAACTTTCAAAAGATATTTTTTGCACCTGCGCTTTAAAATAAAACGCTCCAAACGACATAAATGCCATTAAAGTAAATAAAGTTTTCATCATAGAAAATATTTAACAATTAATGAATCAACAAGTTATAATTTCACAAGGCTGCAAAATTAATACCTTATTTTCAATAATTTAATAATTTCTTATTATATTTATTTAATATTCAAACTTTAAAACATATAACACCTTCATCATTAACGTCTGATAAATATTTTCACGAAATTAATTTCACAAAATAGAGAAAACAAAAGCTTTCAAAAAATGAAAGCTTTAATATGAATAATAAAAAGAATAATTTTCTCTATTCTTTTACAAATTTAAAATTCGAATTGGCAACTGTAATAAGATAAACTCCTTTTTCTAAAAGAGAAATATCAATCTTCTTATCTGTTTTTCCTTTTTTCACCAATCTTCCATCAGCTGTAAAAATCTGGTACTCCGTTTCTTTTTTCAATCCTGAAACAAATAACTCATTTTTTGCGGGATTTGGATAAATGCTAAATTTTTCAGTAATAAAATCAACTGTGCTCAAAGTATTATCCTGCGTAACCGTCGAATTTCTCTCCAAAATCTGGTATTCATAATTGAACTGAACGCTTGAAATCGGAAAACTCACTGTTTCTGTAAAGTATTGATTGTTTGAAGTATTATTTAAAGCAAAAAAAGCAGTCTGACCTCCTGTTCCGGTTACCTTGATAGGCAATGGCATCTCGAAAAAGCCAACAGAAGAATGACTTTGTGTTTGTGAAGCCTTGAACGTTACCTGATTTCCCACTTGTTTCCAACGAATATCATAGCTTGGATGACCTTGTCCGTAAATCCAGTCATTAAAGAATTCGGTGAAATCTTTTCCTGTTGAAGCTAAAAAAGAAGCATTTAAATCTGAAGTTTTTGCATAACCATATGCTAAATTCGGTCTTGCATGATAATCTTTCAGTGCCTGATAAAATACGGTATCACCTAAGATCCATTTCATCATTCTTACAACGTATCCTCCTTTAGAATAGGTTAATCTGCCATTAAAAATAGAACCAATATTACCTAAACTGCTGTCAGGAACATAAACACTACCTCCTCCTGCTACACTTGTGATATAATTTTTTTCACCTAAAAGATAGTTTAGAAAATCGGCATTGCTCATGATGAGTTTTTCATAAGCTACATGCTCACCAAATGTTGCAAAACCCTCATTCAGCCAAATATCATTCCATGCACCGCAAGTAACTTTATCGCCAAACCATTGATGCGCCAATTCATGAGCGATTAATTGCTTACTCCATGATCCCATCGAAGACATGGTTTGGTGCTCCATTCCACCTCCGGCCTGAAATTCCATGTGACCGTATTTTTCATTTCTGAAGGGATAAGGTCCAAAATAATTTTCGAAAGTATCCATAACGGTTTTCGTCCAGTTAATATTTGCCATACTTCCTGCATCAGCATTAGTAGAAGGGAAAATATAATTGACGAATGGAAAAGGCGGCGTTCCCATCGTATCATTCAGTTTAACAAAATTGGTAACTGAAATTGCTACGAGATAAGCAGTTACAGGATATTGTGTTCTCCAGAATGTTCTTTTTTGCCCGTTTCCTAAATTGGTTTCAGACATTAATTTTCCGTTTGCCGCAACACTGTATTGACTTGGAGTGGTTATTTTAATATCAAATTTTTCAATCTTGTCATTTAAACTTTGCTTTGTCGGAAACCAGTCTTGCGCTCCGTAAGGCTCATTTAAAGTAGATAAGACAGCAGTACCTCCTTGTGTACCATTAAAAAAAGCATTATTTGCAGTTGAAGGAGCACCATTATACTGAATGGTAAGTGAATCGAGAACATTTGCAGCTAAGGCAGTTGTAAAATTAATTTTCAATTCTTTCGTAGAAAGCTGCTGAAAAGTAAGGTTCTGACCATGATAACTCACCTGAGAAACATTCATGTTATTATTTAAATCAAAATAAATATTGCTCATTACCTGGTTCGGCTTGAAATGAGAAGTCACAGAACCCGAGATATTATAAACCGCAGGATCAATGGAAACATCCATTCGCTGATACTGTAAATCGTAATTTAAAGTATTCGGATTAATATTTCCTGCAGTCATTTTTGCTGCGTAAGATTTCATTTCTTTTTTAATTAAACCCTTCTTTTCAATGTTTTCATGTGAGTTTTGAGCTGATAATGCATGAACAGCAAAAATACTTAAACATAGAAGGTAAAATTTTCTCATAGTCAGATAATTAGGCAATAAAGATAAAAAAAACCTTTCAATCAGAGATTAAAAGGTTTTATATGAAATTAATTTTATTTATAAATCCAAAGCCGGTTTCAGTATTTGTTCCATTTTACTTTTCACCTGACCAACTGAGCCTGCATAATTATTAACCATTAATGAAAAACAAAGTGTTCTTCCTGAATTGGTTTTTAAATATCCTGCCAAAGTTTTTACTTTATTTAAAGTTCCTGTTTTTGCAAAAACCTGCCCGTTTCCTTCTGTTACAAACATACTTTTCAACGTTCCCGATTGTCCGCCAATTGGCAAAGAATTAAAATAGGTTTTGTAATATTTCTCATTCATCAGAGAAGTTAAAAATTTCACCTGAGAAATTGGCGTTACATGATTGCTTCTTGACAAGCCGCTTCCATCCATATAATTTAAACCTTCAAGGTCAAATTCAATATCTTTAAGGTGATTATTAACAACGATTCTACCTGATTCTGAAGTCTGGTCACCCATTTTGAAATAACCCACAGTTTTTAATAAAGCTTCCGCTAACGAATTATCACTTCTTTGATTTGTGTAATAAATAATATCACCTAAAGTCGGAGATTTATAGGCAGAAATCATTTTTCTCACTTCCGGGGAAGCATCAGTCGTTTTAGGTGTTACTTTTCCTGTAACTGCTACTCCACTTTTTATTAAGCTTGCTTTAAATGAATTTGCTAAAAAAGCCGGAGCATCCGGTAATTTTGTGGTTAAAGTTCCGTCTCCGTCATATTTTTCAGCATACACCATTTGATTGGCATAAGGAGAAACATAAAAGAATTTTTTGTCTGAAGCAGAATTCATAGATTTTTTTACGATCAGCTTCTCATTTGCCGGGTTAATTTCACGGGTTGTACCAACTGGTAAGTAGTAATTATTGCTTTCTAACCACACAACATTTTCCGGAAGTCTCGAAATGTTACCTTTGAAAAGCGCTGTCTGAATAATAATATCACCATTTACCTTTTTGATGCCTTCACGTGCAATACCGCCTGCAAAATCCGAAACAATATCTTTGTAAGACCAAGCTCCTGCTTTATTGGTTCCCAAACTCGGGTCACCACTTCCTACGATGTAAAGATTACCGTTTAGAACTCCATTCTCATCAATTTCTCCAGAATATTCCAACTGCGTCATCCAACGGTAGTTTTCACCCAACATACTCATAGCCGTTTCGGTGGTCAACAATTTCGTTGTAGAAGCAGGAACAAGCGGAGTATTTTCGTTGTACGAAGAAATTACTTTCTTTGTTTTTGGGTCATATACTACAAATCCCCAAGTTGCATTTTTCAGCACGGGATCAGCTATCATTGTATTTACACTGATATCTACAAGCTCTTTGGGCGACAAAATAGCTTTCTCCACATACGCAGCAGGCGAAGGAAGGTTTAAGCTACTTTTCTGATTGTCATAATTCTGAGAGTAAAGAACTGTAGAAACGGTCGATTGAGCAAGTAGAAAACCAGCAGTCAAGACCGTAATACCTGAAATATATTTTCTGAAATTTACCATCTAATTTTTCTTTTTGTCATATTTTGGATGGGTTAAAAAACGATTGGTTAAATCATTAGTTAAAATCCAAACATATAATCAACGTCCAAATGTAGAAATTATTGTTGTATGGCAGTTCAGTAGACTATTATAAAACACCATAAAGTTTGTTAAAGTTTGTTAAAAATCCACAAAAACATCTTTTTTAATACTTTGATAGGCAGTGATTTCGTCAAATTCTTTCAAACTTAGTAAAACTAAACTTTTAAACTTCTCATAATTTTTTCCGCGTGGAAGTTTAAGCAAAATCTGAAACTGGTAGAGGTTATTCAATCTTGCAATCTGCGCTCTTTCAGGACCTAAAATACAATCTTCAGGAAGATATTTTCTTAAAATCGAACCTAAAAACTGAGAAGCACGATTCACTTTTTCGTCTTTTCTGTGTTTCAGCTCAATCATAATTAATTTTGTGAAAGGCGGATAAAGAAATTTCTGGCGTTCTGTAAGAAAATATTTATAAATCTTAGAAATATTATTCATTTTAATCAACTGAAAAACAGAATGATCCGGATTGAAGGTCTGAATTAAAATTCTTCCCTGCCCCGAGACTCTTCCTGCTCTTCCGGAAACCTGAGTAATCAGTTGATATGCTCTTTCTTCTGCTCTGAAATCCTGCACATAAAGCATAGAATCCGCTTTTGGAATGGCAACCAGTTCGATATGATCAAAATCCAGACCTTTTGAAATCATCTGCGTTCCGACAACAATATCGGTTTCTCCTTCTTCAATTTTCTCGTATAATTTTTCGTAGGCAAACTTTTTCCGCATCGAATCGACATCCATTCTATCAACTTCACTGTCTGGAAAAATCTTGGAAATTTCTTCGTGAATCTGTTCTACCCCTACTCCTCTCTCATTTAAATTTTCAGAATAACATTTCGGACAGGCTTTTGGTTTTGAGGCTCTTTGTCCGCAATAATGGCATTTCATTTCGTTTGCGGCCTTGTGATACGTCATTACAACATCACAATTTGAGCAGTAATTTACATAACCGCAAGATTCACATTCCAAAACACTAGCGTAGCCACGACGGTTGTGAAGAATCATCGTCTGATTTTTTTCTTCTAAAGTTTTTTTGATCTCATCAATTAATTTCAAAGAAAAATTTCCGGAAACTTTTTTCGAATCCTGTGCTTCTTTAAAATTTATCAACTCAAATTCAGGAAGCTTTACATTTCCGAATCTTTCATTCAGAAAAATATATTTCATCTTCTCTTTTCGTGCTAAATAATAGCTTTCCACAGAAGGCGTTGCAGAACCTAAAATCACATTCGCTCCATAAAAATTCGCCAAAACTAAAGCAGAATCTTTTGCATTAAAAAACGGAGAAACTTCTCTTGGTTTATAACCAGAATCGTGTTCTTCATCCACAACAATTAATCCTAAATTCTGATAGGGTAAAAACAAAGAGTTTCTTGTCGCAATAAGGATTCTGATGTCGTTATTTTTAATTCTTCTCCAGATTTCAACCTTTTCAAAATCGGTGAGTTTCTGATGATAAAAACCAAGTTGTCTTCCGTATTTTTTCTCTAATCTTTGGGTAATTTGTTTCGTTAAAGAAATTTCAGGAAGCAAAAACAGAACATTCTTTCCTTCAGCAATACATTCTTCGATTTTCTCTAAATAAATATGAGTCTTTCCCGAAGAAGTTACGCCGTGAAGCAAAACATTTCGACCTTCTTCAAAGGCTTCATCTACTTCAATTTTTGCAGATTTTTGAACTTCAGTAAGCTCTTCAACTTCTTCAATTTCACCTTCATAACTTTCGATTCGGTCTTTCTGCATATAATATTCTTCAACAAGATCTTTATCTGCTAAAGATTTAAAATGTGAACTCGCAAAATAACCGTCTTCAAATAATTCTGATTTTTTAATAGGCAAATCAGGGTTTTCGGTCTGTTTTTCCAAAATATGAAGGAAAAGATCTTTCTGTTTCTGGGCTCTTTTTAAGCTTAAAAGAATCTCGGTAAGATTGTTATTTTTTAAAACCTCATCGTTGATTTTCACATAAGCAACTTCTTTTGCTTTGTATTTTTCAGCGATTTTCTCGTCAATTTCAATGTATTGTAAATCAATAAGTGAATTGATGGTTTTAATAATATCTTTTTTCGGGATAAACGCTTCAATATCCGTTAAATTAATCAGCTGTCGAACTTCCAATGCCTGAATCA
Organism: Chryseobacterium formosense; assembly: GCF_900116415.1. Lineage (GTDB taxonomy): Bacteria > Bacteroidota > Bacteroidia > Flavobacteriales > Weeksellaceae > Chryseobacterium > Chryseobacterium formosense. The sequence goes on from NZ_FPAP01000003.1 coordinate 552,085, forward strand.
GGTACATTTCGTTGACATCCAAATTTTCAAACTCAACGGTCACATTAGGTTTTAATTTAAGATACGTTTCACTTTCCAGTTTTAATGATGAAGGAAAAGCAAACCTGTAAATTTCGCCAAGATTGCACAGATAATAATCTGAAAGCCATTTCCAGAATTTAATCTGTTGTGGTGGCAAAATCGGCTGTTCATCCAAAATACTAATGACTTCCTTGGGAACAAACTGAGTCGGTTCTTCATCATGAAACTCAAAAACAATTCCGGTGTAGATTTTCTTCCCGCCGAACTGCACTAAAACTCTCATTCCGGGTTGAATTACAGAAAATAATTCTTCAGGAACTTTATAGGTGAAAGTTCCTTTCAGGTTGAGCGGTAAAATAATTTGAGCGTATTGCAAGGGAATAATTAAAGTGTAAAATTAGATTTTTCTTTTTAAAAACAAAAGTTTTCCTTGGTTGAAACCCAACAGGCTTTAAAAACCTGTTAGGTTTAGTTTTTGCAGCAACAATTAACAATATTGAAACTACATTCAGAATTCAAAAAAACTTTATCTTTGCGACTATGATTTTACGAGGAGAAAACTTAATCAAAGAATACGGTCCCAAAAAAGTTGTAAAAGGCGTTTCTGTACAGGTTCAGCAGGGAGAAATTGTAGGTTTGCTTGGCCCGAATGGTGCCGGAAAAACCACTTCATTTTATATGATCGTAGGTTTGGTGAAGCCTACTTCAGGAAGAATTTTCCTCGACAAACAAGAGATTACCAATGATGCAATGTATCGCCGTGCCCAAAAAGGTATCGGTTATCTTGCTCAGGAAGCTTCGGTTTTCAGGAAACTTTCAGTTGAAGATAACATTCTTGGGGTTTTACAATTGACTAAACTTTCAAAAAGAGAGCAGCAGATCAAATGTGACGAGCTGATTGAAGAATTTTCTCTTCAACACGTTCGTAAAAACAGAGGAGATCTTCTTTCCGGAGGGGAAAGACGTAGAACAGAGATTGCAAGATGTTTGGCAACAGATCCGAGCTTCATTCTTCTGGATGAACCATTTGCAGGAGTTGACCCGATTGCCGTGGAAGATATTCAAAAAATCGTAAGAAGTTTGACCGATAAAAATATCGGAATTCTGATTACCGATCACAACGTACAGCAGACTTTGGCAATTACCAACAAAACATACATCATGTTTGAAGGAAAGATTCTGAAAGAAGGTCTTCCCGAAGATTTGGCAAATGATCCGCAGGTAAGAGAAGCATATTTGGGTGAAAACTTCGTTTATCAGAGTATTTTCGACAAACCAAGCAAGAAAAGCTATGCTTACAATATCTGGGCTGGAAATTTTGATTCTAAATCACAGCTTCAGAGTTTTGTTGATGAAAATCTTAGTCAGTTTGATGATTTGAGATTGATGTACGGATTTGAAGATATTAGTTTTGCTTCATTAGGAAATTCAGAAATTCAGCATATTTTCAATGATGTTGTTGATAAAAATGCCAATAATTCTTTTGTTTTCCAGAAAAAAGAAATCAATTCAAATTATTCATTGGAACAGGCAAAGGCAGAGTCTAAAAAGGCCAGCAATCCTGAATTGCATTACCTGACGACGTATGTTTTTGAGGGATAGATTTTAATTTTACTAAAGATGTTTTTTAAGAATTTATTCAAAGATAATAAGTCAAATGCTTATTATAAAACAGATCGGCTATCGAAAATTGAATATTTTGAAAAATATCAGCTTAAAGAATTATTCAATCTATTACATCAAGCCGAAGAACTACTTGAAGAAGTTTGCTCAGAAAATTCACATACTGATTTTATAAATTTCAAAAAACTTTTTGTAGAAGAAATTTATGAATTGGAAGGAGATAATATAGCTGATTTTACAAATATTTGGAATTGGTTTCAAACTAACAAAGAATGGAATCAGTTTACAGGATTGACCGGTAAAGAACTCGGTCATAAAATTCTAAACATTACAACCAACTGGAAAATTGATGATGACTTCATTTCAGGATTTAAAGTCTTTTTAGATAACGAATACGGAGTGATTCTCGATAAGGAGAGAAATAATAATTTTGGAATCATCAGATGGGATACTTTAAAAGAAGTTGATGAAGAAGATTGGATTGGGATGTTTTGGAATTTTAAACAGATGGGCGGAAAAGTTATTAGTCAAAATCATCAATTTAAATATATAAATGATAATGGGAACTTAAAAGATGAATTTAAAAGCAAATAACCTCTTGTACTAAAAAATAATAAAACGTACCTTTTCTCTCAGAATGGTACGTTTTTCATTAAAACCAAATCATGGCAAAACCTTTTAACAGAACAGTGACTTTATTCGGGATCTACAGACAGCTGGTTCCGTTTATAAAACCTTACCGACCGATGATTTACGGAACTTTGTTTCTTACTTTTCTCGGCGCTTTGGCAGCTCAGGTAAACCCTTTAGTTTTAAAATATACGGTGGATGAAGTTACAAAACTGACGCATTTACCCAATCCAATGAGTGAAGGAATTCACATTTTAATTATTATTTCGATTATTTTATTGGGAAAAGAATTGTTGAATATTTTCATCAATTTCGGGCAGAAATTTTATGGTGAGAAAATCAGGATTAATGTAAGTTCGGTTTTAGCACAGTCTGCCATTGATAAAATTCTTACATATAGAGTCGCTTATTTTAATGACGAAAACCACGAATCAGGGAAGCTTCAAATTAGGATCGACAGAGGAATTGAAAGTTTAACGAGATTGGTTCAGAACTTTTTCATTGATATTTTACCGCTTTTCTCAAATGCGATAATTGCTTTGATTATCATGTACATTCAGAATGTATATGTTGGACTGGTTTCTACGATTATTGTTCCGATTTATTTTTACATCAGTTCGTTACAGGCAAAAAAACTCGGCGGTGTGAGACGAACGTTGAGAAATCAGCGTGAACAGAAAACTTCAGGACTTTTAAATCTAATCAATTCTATTATGGTGATTAAAAGTTTTGTGCGTGAAAAGTTTGAAGGTAAAAAGCAGTACGATTTGCAGTTGCAGTTGATGGATAGCCAAATGTTTACCCGAAAAACCAATTTTATTTATGACGGTTTAAAAACATTTATCGAGCAGTTTGGGGTTGTTTTAATCATTCTTTTGACGGTTTATCTGGTTTTAGACCAACAAATGACGATTGGAGCCATCATGCTTCACATCATGCTTTTCAACAATGTTTCTTCGCCCATAAGACAGCTTCATAGAATCTATGACGATATGAATGATGCGATGATTTATGCGGAAGGTTATTTTGATATTTTAAATGCTGAAAACGAGATTGAACCGAACGGAACCTTTGTAGAAAATGAAATCAAGGGTAATTTTGAACTGAGAAACGTAGATTTCACATATCCAAACGGAACAAAAGCTTTGAAGAATGTATCGATGACAATAGAAAACGGGAAAACTACGGCTTTAGTAGGATTAAGCGGTGCCGGAAAATCTACCATTATCAATCTTCTTTGTAAATTTTATCTTCCGGATTCCGGAGAAATTATTTTAGATAAAGTTGATTTAACCAATTACAACAATACTTTTTTAAGAGACGATCTAGGTTTGGTATTACAGAAAAATCACATTTTCCAGGGAAGTATTGAAGATAATATTCGCTATGGAAATATGAATGCGAGTTTTGAAGAAATTGAAGAAGCGGCCAAAAAAGCCTATCTGCACGAACAGATTTTAGACCTTCCGGAAAAATATCAACACGATGCGACTCAACTTTCCGGTGGACAACAACAGAGAATTGCGATTGCAAGATTATTTCTGAAAAACCCACCCATTATTTTCCTTGACGAACCGACTGCAAGTCTTGATGCGATTGCTACCGAACAGATTAAAAATTCTTTGGATGCAATAAAAGAAGGCAGAACCGTTGTAATTATTTCGCACTCGCTTTCACAGATTTTAGATTCGGATAAAATTTATGTCATGAAAAAAGGTGAAGTTGTAGAAAGCGGAACTCACGATGAATTGGTACAGATGAATGGAACTTACCGAGAAATTTTTGATGCTTCTGCGAGAAGTCTGAATCTGGATAAATTGGTGAATACTTTTAAGAATTAATATGTCATTTTTTAAGAATTAACGATTTTTTATGAATGATTCTTACCACAAAGTGCACCAAGAATTTCACAATGAACTCAAAGTTTTGTGCTCTTTGTGAAAAACCTTTATATACCTTGTGGTAAATAAAAGTTTAATATTCATTTGCATTAAAGTAAATTTACATCAACAAATTCTTCACTTCTCACTACAAATTTATCACTCAAAAATGAACGACCATTACCTCAAGAAACTCGACCGTGTCACCGCCATTCTTACGCAACTGCAATCAAAACCGATTGTAAGAGCACAGGATTTGGCAGAAAAATTCGACGTGAGCATAAGAACGATTTACCGCGATGTGAAAACTCTGGAAAATGCGGGAATTCCAATTATTGGAGAAGCCGGAAGCGGATATTCTCTGATGGATGGTTACAAACTTCCGCCTGTGATGTTTACCAAAGAAGAAGTTCTGAGTTTCATTACAGCTGAAAAACTGATGCAGCGTTTTTCACACGAAAGCCTTGGAAGTCATTATAAAACTGCGATGGAAAAGGTTCGATCGGTTCTGAAATATTCCGACAGAAATCTATTGGCAAACATCGAAAAGCAAATTGATATTTTTGATAACTATCCAAAAACTGAAGATAAAATTAAAAATATCATCCCGACTATTTTGGAAAGTATTGCCGAAAAAGTACAGATTTGTATTGATTATAAAACGGTAAATGAAGAAATTTCTACACGAACGGTTGAAGTGGTCGGTGTTTTTTTTGAATTTAATTATTGGTATATCATTGCGTACTGCACGTTAAGAAATGATTTCAGGCAATTCAGAATTGACCGTATTTTAAAGCTTAGTAAAATGCAAACTCCTTTTCTACAGGAATACGGACAAATCAACGATTACCGAAAAAATCCGAATGGAAATAAAACCATCGTCAAGCTTTTAGTCGATAAAAAAATCATGAGACATTTGGGAAATTCCAAAGTGTATTATGGTTTAACCGAAGAAAAAGAAGCCGAAAATGGTTTTGAATTAACCTTTGAAACTGAATGGATTGACGAAGGATTTCCCCGTTGGTTGATTACTTTTTCTGATTATGCCGAAATCATCGAACCTGAGTCTTTAAAAACGACAATGAGGGAATTGGTTCAGAAAGTTTCGAAGAATTTTTAATTATAAAATATTCGTGTCTTGATGACAGTAAAAATCTCCCACTGATTTCACAGATACTCACAGATGATTGAAAATAAAATCTGCTGAATTTGCAAAATCTGCGAGAGATTTAAATTTTAAGTATAAAAAAAATGCTTAGAATCTTTCCCAAAAGAAAGGCGGCTCAATTCCTAAAGCTCTTAAATAGGTATAACCCTGCCCACGATGATGAACTTCATTATCAATAAAATAAAGAATATTCTGATACACCGGAAATTCGTACTGACCAAATAAATTGAATGTTTCCTGAAATCTTTCTTCAGAAATCTGATTGAAATAATGATTGATTACCTGCGTTTCAGAATCCCATTTTGCCAAAAGCTCTTCTTTTGTTTTTGGCTGAAAAGCTTCCTCCGAAAAACCTTCGATCTGCTGTTCTACAATTCCCTTCAAAGCAGGACCTGCAATGCTGATCAATTCAACCGCCAATTTTGCGAAAGGTCTCATTCCGCCTACTGAAAATTCAAATAATTCTTTTTCAGGAAATGATTCGATTACTCTTCTTGTTAGATTTCTGTGACCTTGCCAATGCTCTAAAAGTTGGTCTGAAGAGATAAATTGTTTCGTTGCTGTTGCTGTAGTTGTCATAACGTTTTTATTTTGTTTGTTAATGTTAAGACAAAGGTAATCCCAGTTGATGACAACAGTTTGTCAGTAGGTTTTTTTATAATAAAAAAAATTTAAAATTTTTAAAATAAATAGATATTTCTCACGTTAGATTGACATCCGATACACAAATGTTTTAACTGCAAATCATGTAGAGGTAGATAAATTTGAATTAGGCCGGTTTTTAAAATCGGTCTTTTTAATTATTCATGGTATCCCAAAGACTCATCACCTCAACTTTCTCCAAAGGCTTAAAAAGTGTAATTCTCTTTGAAGTTTTTGGAAGCAAATCGAAGAAATTATCGCTAAAATTAGTATCTCCCATTAAATAAACATCTTTCGCCAGAACGTCTGTGGAAACTTCAATTTCTGTTGATGAAATCCTCTTGATTTTTATGGTTGGTTTTGATAATTTTAAATCTTTTGGTTTTACTAAGAAATGATTGTTTTGAGCAATGATTTTCCTGTTTTTGTCTTTTAGGGTTAATTTTAAAAAGACTTCATTTTTATTGGAATATTTAATTAAATTTTTGATTTCAATATGCTCAAATTTTACAATTCCGTCCAACGTTTTTCCATTTTGAACAGCTGTCAGATCATTTAAAACTTTTCCATTGAAACCAACAACCTGAATTTCAACTTTTATATCTTCAAACTTTTTCAATTCATCATTAATGCCATAAAAATTCAAAAAATCATCTTTTTCCTCCGTTAAAACCACTTGATTTTCAAAGCTTCTTTTGATCTGATAATGCAACGCTTTCCAATTTCCCAAATAATCAATAGAAGCCCACGAAACCACAGGCCAACAATCATTCAATTGCCAATACAAAGTTCCCATATTATAAGGTTTTGCACGACGATGCGCTTCAATGGCAACCTGCATTCCGCGAGCCTGAAGCAGTTGAGAAACGTAATTATATTTCACAAAATCGGCCGGAATTATATAATCCCTTTTCATGTACAAATCGATGATTTCCCAACCTCTGGAATGTTTTTCGTGTGCTTTTATTGTTCCATTTTGTAAACTTAAATCAGGAGTTTCGGAGAACATTGATTTTGTCGTTCCCAATGTTGGCATTCCCTGAAATCCGTATTCAGAAGCAAATCTCGGAACTTTTTCATTAAAAATCTCAAATGGCTGTTCGCCCCACCAAACGCCCCAATAATGAGAATCTCCTTCAGTTAAACTTTCTTTATTTCCCCAACCGATTGACGGTGAACTCGGCCAGTAAATAGATTTGTCGCTTGTTGCGTATTTTTTTATAGCATTTGGAATCACTTCATGAAAATTTTTTTTGTAATCTTTCCAAACCTGTAAAGAATCTTCTTTTGAATATTTAAATTGTTTCTGATATCCCCAATTGACAATCGCTTCGTCCACCTCATTATTTCCACACCATAAAGCCAATGAAGGATGATTTTGCAGTCGATTGATCTGATCCCGAACTTCAAATTCCACATTTTTCTGAAAATTTTCATCTGATGGATAAAAACTTCCTGCAAACATAAAGTCCTGCCAAACTAAAATCCCGTTTTCGTCGCAGGCTTTATAAAATTCGTCGTCTTCATAAATTCCGCCGCCCCAGACACGGATCATATTCATATTTGCTTCTTTGGAATCTTTGATGAGTTTCTGATATTTTTCTTTGGTAATTCTCGGGGTAAAGCTGTCGGAAGGAATCCAGTTTGTGCCTTTCGCGTACATTGAATTTCCATTGATTTTAAAATAAAAAGATTTTCCTTTCTCGTCTTTTTCCTGAATTAATTCAACCGTTCTCAATCCGATTCGTTCAGATTTTTCATCAATCCATTTTGAATCTTTTTGTAAGGAAATTTTTAATTGATATAAATTCGGATCACCCCAACCATTGGGTTGCCACAATTTCGGATTATCAATAGTAAAAGGAAGCGAAATGGTATTTTTTCCTTTTTTTAATTGAATAGTATTGATTGTATTGTTAATCGAAAACAAACATTTCCCTTCTTTATCCGCTACAATATCAGCGTAAATATTTAAATCCGCTTTTTGCTCTGTTAAAACTTTTTGTTCGATTTTTACATTTTCAAGTTTTGCCTGATTCCAGAAATTTAGTTTTACATCTTTCCAGATTCCTGCCGTCACCAATCTTGGTCCCCAATCCCATCCAAACTGATATTGCGCTTTTCTTACATAACTTCTTGGAGATTCTGGCGTTGTGAAAGGAACTTTTTTCGCCAATTCTTTTCCTACATTTACAGCAGAGCTGAATTTGATCTGTAAAATATTTTCGCCAATTTTTAAATTTTGTTTCACCGGAATCGTCCATTTTCTGAACATATTATCTGTTGATTGTATCAACTTTCCGTTTAAATAAATTTCAGAAAACGTATCCAATCCATTAAAAACCAATTCAATATTTTGATTCTTTAATTCGTTTGAAGAAATCTTAAAATTCGTCTGATAATCCCAGTCTTCATTTTCTATCCACTGTACTTTTTTCTCATTTTCATCTTTATAAGGATCGGGAATAATTTTATTTTTCATTAAATCCAAATGAACCGTTCCCGGGACCGTGGCTGTCAGCCAATTTTTATCTTTTGAATTTTTGAATTTCCAATTTTCTGAGGATAAATTTCGCTCAGAAGATTGTGCGTTGACTAAAGTTAGTATGAAAATGAAAGAAAAAAGTAAAATTTTGTTCATCAATATTTTGATTTATATTTAAATTAAACGCAATCTTTATCATTCTGACGAAGGAAGAATCTAAGCAATGGAAATTGAGATTATTCACTCCGCTTTGCTTCGTTCAGAATGACAAAGTGAACGTATATTTTTAATGTTTATTTACTCTTCAAAGCAATAATCTCATCTGCAACCGCAAAAGCGCCGCCATCCGTAATCGCAGAAGAATGAAAATATCCGGCCTTTGTAAAGTCTCTGATTTCTTCAATATTTGTTGAACGAAGTCCGCCACCGACAAGAATTTCGATTCTTCCGTTGGACAATTCAACCAGCTTCTTCAGATTTTCTTTTCCCTCCAAAACATTTGGTTTTTGGCCTGAAGTCAGAATGGTTTTAAAACCACATTCAATTACTTTTTCTAAAGAGTTCTCTAAGTTTTTTGCTCTGTCGAAAGCACGGTGAAAAGTACATTGATAAGGTTTTGCCAACTCCACCAATTCTTTATTTTGTTCCATATTCACCTCATTATTTTCATCTAAAATTCCAAAAACGAAGCCGTCGACATTTAATGATTTTAATCGAATTAATTCTGATTTCATTTGTTCAAACTCAGCATCAGAATAGGTGAAATCTCCTCCACGAGGACGAATCATTACAAAAATGGGACTGTTTATTTTTTCTCTAAGCTGTTTGGTGGTTTCAAAATCGGGTGTTGTTCCGCCTTCGCTTAATCCGTCGCATAATTCTATTCTGTCTGCTCCGTTTTCGTACGCAATGATTGCGGATTCGGGGTTGAAGCAGGCTATTTCTATTTTTGACATTTAGTTTTCTTTTAAGTTTTGGCTAAAGCCAATTGATTGTTTATATTCTGAAAACGGGCTAAAGCCCGTTCCTATTGATATTTTAATGTATAAAATTATGATCTCAACACAAAATCAGGTTTTTCAAGACGGTTTCCTTTTTGGTCGTAAACGGCAAAATTAAACCCATCCTGAATACAATACGAACCATATTCACCCTTTTTATTGATCGCAATAAAACCAACCTGAATATCTTTTAGATTTTTCTTTCTTGCTTTTGTAATTCTCACGATCCTTTCAACTGCTTCTTTACAAGCCTGTTGTGGATTCCTGCCCTGTCTCATTAATTCTACAACCAAATGAGTTCCCACCGTTCGAATTACTTCTTCACCATGACCTGTCGCCGTCGCTGCACCTACCTCATTATCAACAAATAAACCCGCTCCAATGATTGGCGAGTCACCCACTCTTCCATGCATTTTGAAAGCCATTCCACTGGTTGTACATGCTCCGGAAAGATTCCCGTTAGAATCCAAAGCAACCATCCCAATCGTATCATGATTTTCTATGTTTACAATAGGTTGATATTTACTGTCTTTCAACCATTCTTTCCATTCTTTTTCAGATTCAGCGGTAAGAATATTTTCTTTTTTAAAACCCTGAGAAACTGCAAATTGTAAAGCTCCATCCCCAACCAACATCACATGAGGCGTTTTTTCCATCACGGCTCTTGCCACTGAAATCGGATTTTTAATATTTTCCAAAGCAGCAACTGAACCAATATTATAATTTTCATCCATAATACAGGCGTCCAACGTTATTCTTCCGTCTCTGTCTGGGCGGCCTCCATAACCCACACTTCTTTCTGTAGGATCATTTTCAACCAAACGAACTCCTTTTTCCACAGCATCCAAAGCTCGACCTCCTTTTCCAAGAATTGTCCAGGCTTCTTCGTTAGCTTTTAAACCAAAATTCCATGTAGAAAGAACGATGGGTTTGTTAACTGTTTTTGTATTGTTTTCAGGTAAATCTTTTGCAATTAAATCCAATGGATTCAATAATAATGCTGATGATGCTATTGCTGTATTTTTTAGAAATTTTCTACGTGAATTCATATTTTAGATTGAGGTTGAGGTTAAGGTTGAGTTTCAACTAATTTTGAATGTTAAATTTTAAATATTGAATTAATTAGCACCGATTTCATCAACAAAAAGCCATGCTTTCGAATCTGCACCGGGATTTCCTGCCGGAATAATTCCTGCATTTTCTATTTGAATTTTGAAATATTTCGAATTTTGATTTCCTACATTTAATTTAATTTTACCTTTTGCAGCAAGAATTTCATCTTTCCCTATCTCTTTAATCATTTTAAAATTCGTTCCGTCATCAGAAATAAAAACCTGAGCTGATTTTGCAAAGTGAATCCAGCTTCCTTTATTATCCAAAGTATTGAAATAAATTTCCGAAAACTGAGTTTTTTGTCCAAAATCAATGGTTGCAACTACATCCTTTCCTTGGAAACCCAACCAAGTTTTTCCCAGTTGTCTTTGATTTCCGATAATTCCGTCAACCAAAGTAAACGCTCCCCCGAAAGAATAATTTTCACTAGGTTGCTGTTCTAAGGTAATTTTTTTCCCAGTCGTTTTTGAAATTGTGAAAGTCTGTGAAGAAACTGCACTTTTCAATTGTCTGTTTTCAAAATATGCAGATTTTATAGTCATCGATTTTGAAACAGGAATTACCTTCTGATACGTTTGGGAATTTACATTTGGCTCCTTTCCGTCCAGCGTATATCGGATTCCGTTTTGATTTTGGGATGTTGACAATTCATAAGAAACTCCATCATTTGCTGCTGCGGCTTTTCCTGAAATGTTGTAAATACTTTTCGCATAATTTACCCCCATTTTATCCAACACCTTGAATTCATTAATCACTCTTCCTTCAAATTCTTTATAATTTTTAGGATCTGCTGTTCCCCAACCCACTTCTGAAAGTGCCAACAATCTCGGGAAAATCATATATTGAACCTGCTTGAAATCAAGAATATATTCCGTCCATAAATTGGCCTGAACACCTTTGATGTATTTTGCCTGTTCTGCATTTAATTCAGTCGGAATCGGGTTGTAAGAATAGACTTTATCCAAAGGTGTAAAACCTCCGAAAGCATTTGGCTCTGTTGCCGGATCTCCTTGATAATGATCGAAATAACAATAAGATCCTGGTGTCATAACAGCGAAATGTCCTGATTTTGCTGCCTCAACTCCTCCTTTTATTCCTGTCCAGCTCATTACGGCTGCGTTTGGAGCTAATCCGCCTTCCAAAATTTCGTCCCAACCTATGATTTTTCTTCCTTTTAAATTTACATATTTTTCAATTCTATGAATGAAATAACTTTGCAAACCATGTTCATCCTTCAGATTATTTTTCTTAATTAATTCCTGACAATGAGCACATTCTTTCCATCTTGTTTTCGGACACTCGTCACCTCCGATGTGAATGTATTGAGAAGGGAAAAGCGTGATTACCTCATCCAAAACATTTTCTAAAAATGTAAATGTTTCATCTTTCGGGCAAAAAACATCATCAAAAACGCCCCATTTTGTTGCGGGTTCGAAAGGTCCTTTTGTACAAGCTAATTCCGGATAAGCAGATAAAGCCGCCAAAGCGTGACCCGGCATTTCTATTTCCGGAACTACTGTGATATGCCTTTCTGTCGCATATTTTACAACATCTTTAATTTGTTCCTGAGTATAAAAATACGGTCCGTAAGGTTTTCCGTCAAAAGTATTATCAACATACGCTCCAATCATGGATTCTTTACGCTTTGCTCCTACAGTTGTTAATTTCGGATATTTCTTAATTTCAATTCTCCAACCCTGATCGTCTGTTAAATGCCAGTGAAAAGTATTCAATTTATACATTGCTAAATAATCGATGTATTGTTTTACTTCTTCAACCGTGAAGAAATGACGGCAGACATCGAGATGCATTCCACGCCATGCGAATTTTGGCTGGTCTTCTATAACCATTGCAGGAATTTTTTTGGAATCTTTGAACTGATCTATAATTTGGATTAGAGTCTGAAGTGCCAGAAAATAACCCCGATCTGTTACCGATTTAATATGAATGTATTTTGGTGAAATTTCCAATACATACTTTTCTTTATCCTGTTCAGTCATTAAATGGTTTGCAGGCAATGAAGAATTTTCAAGCTGAATATTTCCTTCCTTTACTCTATTTTCAAATTTTAATATTGAACTCAATTGTTTTTTTAAGTAATCTGTTTCTTTTTCGGGAAGATTTCCACTTAGTACAAAAGTTTCAGGAATAATAAATTCTCCCTTTTGAAATTCCACTTTTTGTGGATAAGGAATTAAATTTAATCTATTCTGAGAGAAAAAAACAGTAGAAAATAATAGACAAAAGACTAGTAAAATACGCTGCATTCTGAATTTGATTTGAGTTTAGCGAATATAATTCTTTTCTTACGATTTTTGGATAATTCCTACTATGTGTGTCTCCTATGAAGCTCAAAATTTTTGAAACTTCTTTTTCTATAAAGGTGTCGCTCCTCCGGAGCTCGCTAAAAACCTGCATTATTTAAATTTTTGTTTAAATATAAAAGTCTGCATTTAACTTTTCTGTGTTTAAAATATCTAATTTTGCATAAAATAAAACGATGAAAAAAACAATTTTATTGACGAGCGTGTTATTATTTTCAGTTTCTACGAACGCACAAATTTTTGAAGCTATAAAATCTTCCGTAAAAGATCAGCTCAAAAAACCGACAACCACTACAACGAAAACCAATTCTACAACTCCAGCTAATTCTTCTTCGCCAGTGAACTTAGGAAGCCTAACTTCAACCCAGATTTCATCAGGTTTAAAGGAAGCTTTAAATCTTGGAGTAAATGAAGGAGTAAAAAAATTAGGAGTAACAGACGGTTTCCTGAAAAATGAAGCAGTAAAAATTCTAATGCCTGAAAAATTAAAAAAAATTGATACTACTCTTCGTACTTTAGGAATGGGAAGTTTGGCAGATCAGGGCGTGAAATTACTAAACAGAGCTGCTGAAGATGCAGTTGTAGAAGCTGCTCCAATCTTTACAAAGGCTATTACTTCAATGACCATCACCGATGCTAAAAACATCTTATTGGGAAGTGATAATGCTGCAACAAGTTATTTGCAGGGTAAAACCCAGAGTCAGCTATTCAATGCATTTCAGCCGAAAGTAAAAGCTTCATTGGGAAAAGTGGGTGCAGATAAAGTATGGACTAATCTAATTTCGAAATATAATACATTAACCGGACAAGCTGTTTCTACAGACCTTAACGAATATGTTACCAACGAAACCATCAATGGTGTTTTCAAAATGGTAGCAGAAAAGGAAAGCGGCATCAGAAATAATTCTGTGATGAGAACCACAAGTCTTTTGCAGAAGGTTTTTGGAGCGCAGGATGGTAAATAGTTTTTTCTTAAATTGTTCATTTTGCCTTGATGCAAAACGAACCAAAAAATCAAGACTGGGAACTCTTCGCTAAAAATAAATTCTGTTTTCTAAAAATTCTAAAACTCGTGCGGATTTAATATTGTTAATTCGGTTGAATATTTGTTCCGCACTCAAACAGTAGAATTTTCTTAACGTTCACAGATTTTATTTTCTTAACGCTACGATTTCCTATGTCGGTTTTTCACTACTAACCTTAAATATTTCAATAAAAAAAAACCTTGTCGAGCGGACAAGGTTTTCTTTATCTTAAAATTGCATTTCAGGAATTTCTCCGTCAATGATCAAATCTGCTTCTGTTGACTGAATAATGTGCTCTACTGAAACTCCCGGAGCTCTTTCAATAAGCTTAAAACCTTCCGGAGTCACATCTAAAACTGCTAATTCAGTTACTACCCTTTTCACACAGTTAACCCCAGTTAAAGGAAGTGTACATTTTTTGAGAATTTTACTTTCTCCGGCTTTATTGACGTGCATCATTGCAACGATAATATTTTCTGCAGAAGCTACCAAATCCATTGCCCCCCCCATTCCTTTTACCATTTTCCCGGGAATTTTCCAGTTGGCAATATCTCCGTTTTCTGAAACTTCCATCGCTCCAAGAATCGTTAAATCTACTTTTTGAGCTCTGATCATCCCAAAACTAAAGGCTGAATCGAAGAATGAACCTCCATCCAAGATCGTAATTGTCTGTTTTCCGGCGTTGATGATGTCTGCATCTTCTTCCCCTTCGAAAGGAAAAGGCCCCATTCCCAATACTCCGTTTTCACTCTGAAACTCTACGGAAAGATTGTTGGGAACATAATTCGCAACCAATGTTGGAATTCCGATTCCTAAATTTACATAATACCCGTCTTTTACTTCTCTGGAAATTCTTTGTGCAATTTGTTCTTTCGTTAGCATAGCATAATCTTATCCCGCCAAATTAGCCATTTTTTCAGAATTACGAAATAGTTTCTTTTCTTATCCTATGATAAATCTTTCGATGTAAATTGTTGTAAATTTGTGCGCTTTAAATTTACAAATGAAAATTCTATTACAATATTTAAAACCCTATAAATGGCTTATCATCGCATCATTGTTATTAGCCGCTATAAATCAAGTGTTTTCACTTTTTGCTCCTGCAATTACCGGGAATATTCTTGATAAACTTGTTAATCAGCCCAATCATTTTGATAAAGAAAAACTGATTCCAAGAACTTTAGAACAATATCTTTACGGAACCGATATTTATCACGGTGTTTTCTATTTTTTAGGACTTTTGATAGGAACCGCAATGATCAGTCGAATTGCCAAGGCTTTTCAGGATTATGTGGTGAGTGTGATTATTCAAAAATTTGGTGCAAAAATTTTCACGGATGGTCTCCAACATTCGATGAGACTGCCTTTTCAAGAGTTTGAAGACCAAAGAAGTGGTGAAACACTCTCTATTTTAACAAAAGTTCGTGAAGACTCAGTGAAATTCATTAATAATTTCATCAATGTATTTTTTGGAATTCTGGTAAGCATTATTTTCGTTTCTGTGTATGCCATTCGTCTGCACTGGTCGATTATGCCGGTTTATGTAGTCGGAATTATCTTCATTGCGGTTGTTACCAATTTATTGAGTAAAAGAATAAAAAACATTCAGAAAAATATAGTTACTGAAACTACCAATTTGGCAGGAAGTACCACAGAAAGTCTTAGAAACATTGAGATCGTAAAAAGTTTAGGACTTACCAATCAGGAGGTTGAACGTCTGAATAACAATACCTACAAAATCTTGAATCTGGAATTGCGAAAAGTAAAAAGTATTCGTTCTTTGAGCTTTGTGCAGGGAACTTTGGTTAATTTTCTGCAACAGGTAATCACCTTCACATTATTATTATTGATTTTTAAAAATATTGTAACTCCTGGACAATATTTATCATTAATGTTTTACGGATTCTTCATTTTCGGACCGATGCAGGAAATCGGGAACATCATCATTTCGTATCGTGAAGCCCAAGCTTCATTAAATAATTTTGACCGGGTGATGAAAAAAGAAGTTGAACCAAAACCGCTGACTCCAAAGAAAATCGGAGCTATTGAAGAATTAGAATTTCAAAAAGTTTCTTTTCAACATCAAAGTGCGCATTATAAAGCTTTAAATTCTATTTCATTTCATGTAAAAAATGGCGAAACGATTGCTTTTGTAGGGCCAAGTGGATCAGGAAAAAGTACATTGGTGAAATTGCTAGTCGGTTTATACAGACCGCAGGAAGGTTCTATTCTTTACAATAATATTGACGGAAAAGAATTTGATTTTGATGAATTGAGAAACCAAATTGGTTTTGTAACTCAGGATACACAACTTTTTGCAGGAACAATTAAGGAAAATCTTTTATTTGTAAACCCCTCTGCCACTGAGGAAGATTTACAATTAGCCTTAAAAAAATCAAGCTGTACTGCGCTTTTAGAACGTGCTGAAAACGGAATTGAAACGGTAATCGGAGAAGGTGGATTAAAATTAAGCGGTGGTGAAAAACAGAGAATTGCCATTGCCCGAGCTTTATTGAGAAAGCCTCATTTGCTAATTTTTGATGAAGCAACTTCTGCTTTGGACAGTATTACAGAAGAAGAAATTACGACAACCATTAAAGAAATTTCAAGAGAAAAGGAACAAATTACCGTTCTTATTGCACATAGATTAAGTACGATTATGCACGCCGACAGAATTTTTGTTTTGGAACGCGGAAATATTATAGAAACAGGCTCACATTTACAATTAATAGAAGAAAAAGGATTATACTACGCGATGTGGAGACAGCAGATCGGAGAAAGGAAAACTCTGGCTTAGATGGATGATGGAAGATGGATGATGGAAGTTTATATGATTGAGAATAATAGATTCTTCACCACGCTTTTGCTTCGTTATGAATGACAGTTTAAAATAACTGATAAAATAAAATTACCCCGAAATTGACTTTCGGGGTATTATTTTTCAGGAAATTGATTAGAAATTAATCTTTTTTTCTAACGGTTCTCTGTTCGATTCTTTTTTCAAATTTTTCTCCCTGGAAAATTCTTTGGATCATAATTCCCGGAATGTGAATCTGGTTTGGGTCTAGTTCTCCCGGTGCAACCAGTTCCTCCACTTCAGCGATCGTTATTTTTCCTGCTCCTGCCATCGGATGATTGAAATTTCTTGCCGAACCTTTGAAAATAAGGTTTCCTGCATGGTCACCTTTCCAGGCTTTTACGATGGAGTAATCTGCTTCGTAAGCGTGCTCTAAAATATGAGGTTTTCCCTTGAAATTTTTTACTTCCTTACCTTCCGCTACTTCAGTTCCGAAACCTGCAGGCGTATAAAAAGCAGGAATTCCCGCTTGTGCCGCTCTGCATTTTTCCGCTAAAGTTCCCTGCGGAGTCAGTTCTACCTCTAATTCTCCCGAAAGCATCTGTCTTTCGAACTCAGCGTTTTCTCCAACGTAAGAAGAAATCATTTTCTTGATTTGTCTTTTGTGAAGTAATAATCCCAATCCGAAATCATCGACTCCTGCGTTGTTTGAAATACAAGTTAAGTCTTTTACATCACTCTCTACCAAAGCATTAATTGAATTTTCAGGAATTCCGCAAAGTCCGAATCCGCCCAGCATTAAGGTCATTCCGTCTTTGATTCCTTCGATTGCTTCGACCGCATTTTTTACTCTTTTATCTATCATTTTTAAGTATAAAATTTGAAGGTCTTAAATTAGTATTTTTATTCGAAATTGAAAATGTTTTTATTTCCCACAGATTTCACGGATTTCCACAGATTTTAATTGAATTAGTTTAAATAATTCTTCACGCAGATTGTCATGCTGTAAGCATCTCCTCCTAGATTCAGTATGAAAATATATCATGTCATCTTTGATAATTAATATCGAAAGAAAAACGAATTTTGTTTTGCGTGAGCGATGGTAGTGAAAATCCTTTTGTCTTGGCGGCGGCTTTGCCGCCGCCAAGACAAAAGATTGTAGCGGACGTAGCGACCCGAGATGTGGGTATTGCGATTGAGAGGGACACGCCCAAAATATAAGTAATGGATAATGAGCAATTTACAACAATGGATTGTTTGTAAATATTTTAATAATAATATTTGCTATATTGATTTTTAATTGTATTTTTGCAATCTGTTATTCAACCTCTAGCGATAGACGCGTAAGTTGCTTAGCTTTAAACATTTTTATATTATTAATAATGGATTTATTAAAGTACGTACAAGACCAGTACATTACAAAAAAAGAATTCCCTGAATTTAAAGCAGGAGACACAATTACTGTGTATTACGAGATTAAAGAAGGTCAAAAAACGAGAACTCAGTTTTTCAAAGGAACCGTAATCCAATTGAGAGGAACTGGTGCTACAAAAACTTTCACTATCAGAAAAATGTCTGGTGATGTAGGTGTAGAAAGAGTTTTCCCTATCAACATGCCGGCTTTGCAAAAAATTGAAGTTGACAGAAGAGGTAAAGTTAGAAGATCTAGAATCTATTACTTCAGAGATCTTAGAGGTAAAAAGGCTAGAATTAAAGACGTTCCTTACAAGAAGTAATTCAGACAACAACACATACGAAAAGAGGCTTTCTATTTTAGAGAGCCTCTTTTTATTTTTGGTATTTTCCAATTTGCATTTTGATAGGATTTTATCTTATTATTTAGAAGAGCGTTCCTTTGGGACTTATCGTGGAAGTATTTTTAAATAATTTATTTTTAACCACCCCGTCAAAAATTTCTGTGAAATTTTCGCCACCCCTCCAATGGAGGGGAATTTTGAAAGTGTGCAAAACACGAGTGTTTTATTTCCAGTATTATAAACTTCCCACCTCACTTCAAACTTTCATCCTACTTAATAAAATCATACAAAGCACTCCAGAATTTATCATAAACTTCGATGTGCGGAAGGTGACCTACGTTTTCTAATTCTACGAGTTTTGAACCTGTAATCTCTCTTTGGGTTTTCTTACCAAGTTCTTGATATTGTCCCATTGTCGGCTGAATTTCTTTTGGAGCACGGTCTTTTCCGATGGCAGTTCTGTCTCTTGTTCCGATGATCAGTAAGGTCGGTGCTTTAATGTTTTTAAATTCATAAACAACTGGCTGATTAAAAATAATATCACTTGTTAATGCAGCATTCCAGGCAACTTGGGGATAATCTTTGTGTAAAGTCCAACCTGCGATTAAGTCAAGCCAGGGTTGATATTCTGATTTCCATTTGTTATCGTAATAAAATTTCAGCTGGTAATTTTTATAGGTTTCTGCAGTGTTTTTTAATTCAGACTGATACGCCTCATCGACCGTCTGATATTTTGCTAAAGTTTTATAATCTTCTAATCCGATTGGATTTTCAAGAATTAATTTTTCTACGGTTTCGGGATACATTAAAGTGAATCTTGTCGCAACCATCCCACCCATCGAATGTCCTAAAACAATGACTTTATTGATTTTTAGTTCATCTAAAATCGCTTTGGTGTTATCTGCCAATTGTGCAAAAGAGAACTGATAATTTTGAGGTTTTGAAGATTTCCCAAAGCCAATCTGATCCGGAATTATCACTCTGAAACCTTTGTCTGAAAGATCTTTTGCTGTTTTTTCCCAATACGCTCCATTAAAATTTTTCCCGTGAAGAAGCATAATGGTTTTCCCATTGGATTTTTTCGGATTAACATCCATATATGCCATTTTCAGGATTTGTTTCTGAGAATTCAAATCTTTAAAATGAACTTCAAAAGGATATTGGTAGTTAGAAAGTGTTGCGTCTAAAGGTTTTATCTGTGAAAAAGCTAAAGCTGATGTGATGGTTAGTGAAATTCCGGTGATTATATTTTTGAAATGGTTCATGAAAATTGAATTTAGATATAAATTTAAAAAAACCGCTTCAAAAGAAACGGTTTTGGGTGTTATTTATAATTTAATTATGATTGTTGTTATTAATTTTTAAACGCAAAGTTCGCTAAGATTTTTCTTTAATGTGTTTGAAAATATTTCCGTTCGCAAAGGCGTTTCACTCAGCAAAGACCGCAATATTTTCTAATTTAAATTTTAACATTGGCTCTAAGAAATTTCTTGAGGAATCAGTTTTTCTTTTTTGGAAGGTAAATTCATCAAGACGATTGCCATTAAAATCAGAATAATTCCAATCCATTGAATAAGGATTACTTTTTCACTTAAAAGAACAAAAGCCATTGTTACGGAAACCGGAAGTTCAAGTGATGAAATAATGCTTCCCAATCCCAAACCTGTATTTGGAAATCCTAAATTGAATAAAATCGGCGGAAGAACAGTTCCGAATAGTGACAGTATAAAACCATACGACCAAAAAATTGAGTAATCAAAAGGTCTTATGTGTTCGGTGTTTTCAGTGAAATTTAAATAAAATGACTTTAAAGTTTCAGAATGCAACGGTCCGATCTGGGCAAAAAACAAGAACAGCATTACGATTACAGAACCGCCTGTAAGCATAATGATACTTTTTCTGAGAACCGGTAAATGTGTTGCCAAAGTATTGGATGTAAACATCGTCATCGTAAATGATGCTGCAGCCATTAATCCCCAAAAGATTCCGTGTCCGTCTAATTTCACTTCCAGATTGATGAGATTAGTAGCTAAAACCGTTCCGAGTAAAACGACTAAAGTTGCCACTACTTTTTTGGTATTCGGAAATTTTTTAGTGATAAAACTTTCTACCACCACACTGAACCAAACGGATTGCATTAACAATACAATCGCAATAGAAACAGCAATATACTGAACTGCAATGTAATAAAACAAACTTGTACAACCCAAAGAAGTTCCTGCCAACAAGAGCATTCTGAATTCTTTACGGCTTGGTGATGATAATCTTTTTTTTGAGGTAATGGTCTGAATGAAATTTAAAACCAAAAGTCCGATCAAACCCAATACAAACTGAGAGGTTGTAACTTCTGATGTTGTAAAACCGTCTTTGTATGCCATTTTCACAAAGGTTGCAAGCATTCCGTAGATACTTGCACCCAAACCAACAAACAATACTCCTTTAAAAATATTTTTCTTCTTCATAAATTTTTTCACGGCCGGCAAAGTTACAACATATTATTTTAAAAATCAGATAACTGTGTAATAACAAAAATCACCTTAGAAATTCTAAAGTGATTTTATAATTATGAAATTTAGATGATTATTTTTTTACTATAATTTTTGTGGAGGAATCAATTCCGATACCCTGAATTTTCACAATATATACTCCGTTCTCAAAGTCTTTGGTAGAAACCGGAATTCTTGCATCCTGTGAAGATCTGTTTTCAGAAAGCACTAATTTTCCGGAGATATCGTAAATCTGCAGATGAAGACTTCCAATCGTAAAATCTTTTAAATAAATAAAAAATTCATCTTTTGCCGGATTCGGATAAATTGATATTAAATTTTTATCCGGCTGAACATTTGAATTTCCGTCGGTACAGTCTTTAGGAATCGAAAAATCTTCTACCTGATCATTGATATTCATTTTATTTCCCGGCAAAGCATTTAATCCTAAACCTCTTCTGGCAAAGGTTTTCCAGATCATACAACGGTCTTCTCCTTTGGTTGTGAGCATTTCAGCAGATAAAATTGCATTTCGTCCGTCGATAAATGTAGGGTTACAAGTCTGTAATTTTAAGGCATCGGTTACCAATTGTAAAACTCTTGCACTTCCGCTGTTTATGCTTGAAGTCACATCTGAAGAATAGCCGTATTTTGCAGCATATTGCCAATGCAGATCCCAAAGCATTGATGCCCAAATAAAACCAATTCTGTGCACATCGGGAACAATTTCGCCATCTTCCTCAATTTCCATTCCGTTGGTATCACCGTAAGTGTAATTATTAATTGAAAAATCAGGGGAATATTTTGTAGGTCTGAATCCTGCTCCGCTTACAGATTGTCCGCTTGCATAAGTTCCGATACTTCTTGGAACACTCGCATCATCGCCCGGTTTATTTGTAAGCATTAAAGCAAAAAAATCTGACCAGCCTTCTCCCATTTGCTCTTTGCTTGCAGATTTTAAAAGACAGGTATAGCCATTTCCTGTCAATCTATTGGAGATTCCGTGTCCGTATTCGTGAGTAATAATTCCGTTGTCAAAACTTCCGTCTGGTGTTAGTGCAGTTGCCGGATCACTTTTTAAAGTTACATTTACAGTTAACGAATTATTGAGCTGGGTTTTAATAAATTCACCTTCGTCATTGGTAATTAAAACTGAAGGAATTGTAATTGTAGTATCTGTTCCGCCCATTGAAGAAGGAAAATTTGCAGCAGTCGGATTATTGTAAATAATTGCCGCAACAGCTCCTGCAGCTTGAGCGTTTTTCACTTTAGAAGCGAATGTACAGTTTGTTACACCTCCTCTTTCAATCAAGCCTATTTTTCCTGCTAAAGAACCTGAAGGTAAATCCGAACAGCCATCAATCACAGAGGCTAAAACAACATCTCCAGTGACTCCGGTTCCGTTGAGTTGCGGGCCAAATTGTGCAGAACTTGCCTGTGGAATTCTCGGAATTGCTGTAATGGGCGCATTATAAAAGAAATACCTGTTTACAGTCGACCAGAGATACATTTGCATCAAAGGTCTGTTTCCGTCGGAAGGAGTTGTGAAATTGGCGTTATTCAAACCACCACCATCCTGGGCTTCTGCCAAAACATAATCGTTTCCAATCCCTCCTTTTCCGAAATTATTTTGCTGAAAATTTCTGGCGGATTCTGTAAATCCGAATTTGTAGAAAATATCGTGTACTTTATTATTAATATAAAAAAGATTCGTGATGGCTGCGTTTCTGTTGAAAGTAGGAGTTCCGTTTATCGAAAATGGAAAATCAAAATTTCTTGCAGCACCACCATCAGGAGAAAAACCGGGCAAATTTTTATCTGCTGTATCTTCATAAGCATACACATTGTTTCCTCTTGTGATCGTATAATTTGCAGCTCCTGTCGAGTGCCATCCTTCAGGTGACGAACTTAAAATCCATGGATTTGAAACAACAGATCGACTTCCGAAAGTTGGCGCTTCCACTGGCAATGGAAAAACATTATAACTTGCGTTATCTGCTAACTTAAAAAAATTATCCTGAATATTTTGAGGTTTTATAATATCACCCGATCCTCTTGAATAGGCATCTGAATGAAAATTACAGGATATATTTAAATTTTCTTTCGAAATAATCTTGCCCGAATTAGCATCCACTAAAACATTCCAATAGTTTGGAGAATCAGGTTCCTGCAAAGAAAATTCATAAGCAAGTTTTAAATCTGAATTTAATTCCCAGAAAACCAATCTCTGCTTAACGAAATTTTTATAACCTGAGTCATGGGAAGAACTTTCTAAAATCTGAAAATCTGCTATTTCATTTTTATTTAAAGCAAGAGCAATATTTTCAAGTGCTTTTTCTTTATTTATTGCAGTTGTTAATGATGCCGAAGAATTATAATCTTTAATGAATGAATCTGAGTAGTAAAGAACTTTATTGTCTTTTATCAAAGCTGTTCCGACGGCATTGTACACAGGATAGCCTTTAAATTTTTGTTGAATTTTTACAATATCTCCGTTTAAGGATTCAGATTTATCAACATTATCTATTTCAAAATCTCTGAGATCAGATTTTTTGAAGCTCTGATTAAGTTTTGTCGAGATATAATTTTGTAAAACTCTTTTGTGATCCTGAGAAAACGCCGATAGTGGTAATAAAGCAAAAACAAGAAGTAAGATCTGACTTCTTTTAAATTTTACGTGCAAAATAAAGTTTCTGATCATGGTTATCGTATTACTTTATAAAATTAAGAGATTTTGTGCAATATATTCTCCTTTACTATTAAAAAAAGCTGCCTTATAGGTAAGACAGCTTTCATTATTAGTACTTAAAAAGTTTTATTTGCTTATAATCACTTTTGAAGTTGTGTCGATTCCTAAACCTTTTACTTTTACTAGATAAGTTCCGTTGATTAATTTATCAGTAGAAATTGCCTTTTTCGATTCCGGAGAAACTTTACTTTCTGTTGAAACCAATTTTCCTGACATATCGTAAATTTCAACATTTACTTTTCCTAAAGTATTGCTAGGGAAATTGATATAGAATTCATTCTTCGCCGGATTTGGATAAATTGAAATTCCAACATTTTTAACATTGTTTGTCTCTGATGTAGAAAGTAAACAATCGGCAGGAACTGTAAAATCCTGAACCTGATCATTTATGCTAGTTTTAAGTCCTGCAGATGCATTCACACCTAATCCTCTTTTCGCAAAAGTTCTCCAGATCATGCATCGGTCTGCACCATTTGTTTTTGCCAATTCTGCAGCCAAAATTGCATTTCTACCGTCTACAAATGTAGGATTACATGCCTGTAGCTTTAAAGCATCGGTTACTAATTGCAGCACTCTCGCGCTTCCGCTCGTCGTATTTGCAGTAACATCAGAAGCATAGCCATATTTTGCAACATATTCCCAATTAAGATCCCAAAGCATCGTTGCCCATACAAAGCCAATTGAATGTACATCCGGAACTATGGCAGAACCATTGTTGTATTCCATACCATTGGTATCGGTATAAGTATAATCATTAATCGTGAAATCGGGTGAATATTTTGCAGGTCTGATTCCGCCTCCTGTTATAGACTGACCGATAGGATAAGTTCCCATTCCTCTTGGTACAGAAGCATTATCTCCTGGTTTATTGGTAAGCATTAATGCAAAAAAATCTGACCAACCTTCTCCCATCTGCTCTCTACTTGCTCCTGCATTTAAACAATTATATCCCGTTCCCGTTAATCTGTTTGAAATACCGTGGCCGTACTCATGAGTAACAATACCATTATCAAAACTTCCGTCATACTTAGCGTCTACTCTCAGATCAACATTTACCGGAATATTTGAAGACAGTTTTGTTTTGATATACTCTCCTTCAGCATTGGTAATCAGAATAGAAGGAATTGTGATTGTAGTATCTGTTCCGCCCATATTTCCTAAATTAGAACCATTCGTCGTATCATTATAAACAATAACTCCAATTGCTCCTGCATTTTGTGCGTTTTTTACTTTAACAGAAAAAGCACAATTTGTACCACCACCTCTTTCAATCAGTCCAATTTTTCCTATAAATTCTCCAGCCGGGAATGCTGTGCAACCAGTAATATTGCTGGCAAATTTTACTTCTCCGGTAACTCCGACATCATTAAGACCAGGCCCAAACTGAGCCTGCCCTCCAATCACAGTACGAGATACAGCATCCGTAGGCGCATTGTAAAACAATACTTTATTTGACCCTAACCAAAGATACATCTGCATCACCGGATTATAATTATCCGGATAAGGAGCAAAATTAGCATTATTGTAACCTCCTCCATCTTGAGATTGTGCAAAAACCTCATCATCATCCAATCCACCATTTCCGAAATTGTTGCTCTGGAAGTTTTTGGCAGATTCAGTAAAACCAAATTTATAGAATACATCATGCACCATATTGCTTATGTAAAACAAATTGGTGGTAGATGCAGGTAAATTATTAATTGCTTTCGCACTTGCGCTGTATGGGAAATCAAAATTACGTAATGTACCACCATCTGGAGAGCTTCCAAATGTCGTTTCATCATCATCTTTATCATCATAAGCATACACATTATTTCCTCTTGTAATTGTATAATGTGTTGTTCCGTTAGAATGCCATCCTTCCGGTGAAGAAGCAAGAATCCAAGGATTCGTAACTAAGCTTCGAGATCCGAATGTAGGTGCTTCTATAGGTAATTTGAATACATTATATGAAGCATTATCCGCTATTAGAAGCAAATTTTTATTATCTACAACCGGATAATAATCTTTATTTTGTGGTAAAGCTAAAATCTGCGAGTCATGCGAATAAGCCTCTTCGTGAAAATTACAAGATAAATTCAGGTTTAATTTATTGATTATCTTTCCTGAATGAGCATCAATTACATAATTCCAGTGATTAGAAGTTTTTGGCTCGTGAACTAAATATTCATAAGCAAATTGTAGATTTTCATTTTCATCTATTGCATATACCAATCTTTGTTTAGCAGCAATATGTTTATTTTCTCCTTTCTGAAAAAAATCTAAAATAGGAAGTTCTGAAATTTCACTCTTACCAAGATCTGCCGAAATTTTATCTAATGCTGCTTTTTTATCTAATGAGGCAGTTGCAGGTGATGAAGTCTTATAATCTTTTATAAAATTATCTGTAAAGTAAGTTATATTATTATTCTTAATCAATGTGGTAGCAATTGTACCATATACAGGAAAACCGTTGTAAGTCTGCTGAATCTTTAATATATCACCATTTAATGATTTTGAAGAATCTGTATTTTCTATAATAAATTGATTAAGATCTGATTTTTTATATTCTCTCGACTTATTTTGAGAAATATAATTTTTTATAAGTATTTCATTCGTCTGAGCAAATGATTTTGAAGGCACCGCTGTAAAAACAGCAATAACAAGAGGCAGAATTACTTTTTTCATTTTCACTTTAAAGGCGCAAATGTACAATTAAAACCATAATAAAAATATAATATTTTTACATTATTCATAAAATAAATAAAATAAGAAAATCTAACAGATTACATCAAAATAGTAAATAAAAAAACCACTCTTTCGAGTGGTTCATATTTCAAAAAAGTCTGGTGGATTATTTACCTCCTTCCATTTTCTTTTTCAATTCTGCTAAAGCATCGATATCTCCAAGAGTTGATCTTTCTTCATTACCAGAAGAAGTTACATTTCTAGAAGAAGATTCTTTCACATTTTTCTTCTCTTCGTCTCTGAAGATACCTGTGTGAGAAACAACTACTCTCTTGAATTCTTTGTTGAATTCGATTACTTTGAACTCAGCAGTTTCACCTTTCTTGATTTTAGATCCGTCTTCCTTCTCTAATAATCTTGATGGGCAGAATGCTTCAACTTCAGCATCTTCGAATTGTACAGAAGCTCCTTTATCGTGAACTTCTACAGCAGTTCCTGTGTGTACAGTTCCTTCAGCATATTTAGTTTCGAATGCATCCCAAGGGTTGTCAGTCAATTGCTTGTGACCTAGAGATAATCTTCTAGCCTGGATGTCTAGTTCAAGAACGATAACATCTAATTTGTCACCAACTGCACAGAACTCAGATGGGTGCTTGATTTTCTTAGTCCAAGAAAGATCAGAGATGTAGATTAAACCGTCGATACCTTCTTCTAACTCTACGAATACACCAAAGTTTGTGAAGTTTCTTACAGTTCCTACATGCTTAGATCCTACCGGATATTTAGCTTCGATATTTTCCCATGGATCTTTGCTTAATTGCTTGATACCAAGAGAGATTTTTCTGTCTTCTCTATCTAAAGTAAGTACTTCAGCTTCTACTTCATCACCTACTTTCACAAAATCACCTGCAGATCTTAAGTGAGTAGACCAAGACATTTCAGAAACGTGGATCAATCCTTCTACACCTGGAGCGATTTCTACGAATGCACCATAATCAGCAAGAACTACTACTTTTCCTTTTACTCTGTCACCAACTTTCATATCAGCAGAAAGAGCATCCCAAGGATGAGCTTCTAACTGCTTCATACCCAATTGGATTCTTGTTTTCTCATCATCAAAATCAAGGATAACAACTTTTACAGTCTGTCCGTCCTCAAGGATTTCAGATGGGTGGTTCACTCTAGACCAAGAAAGGTCTGTAATGTGGATCAATCCATCAACACCTCCTAAGTCGATGAATACACCGTAAGAAGTAATATTCTTAACAGTACCTTCAAGAACCTGACCTTTTTCAAGCTGAGCGATGATTTCTTTTTTCTGACCTTCGATATCTGCTTCGATCAATGCTTTGTGAGATACTACTACGTTTTTGAACTCAGGGTTGATTTTCACAACTTTGAATTCCATAGTTTTACCTACGAACTGATCGTAATCTTTAATTGGCTTAACATCAATTTGAGAACCTGGTAAGAATGCTTCGATTCCGTGAACGTCAACGATCATACCTCCTTTAGTTCTAGATTTCACAAAACCGTTAACAATTTCTCCAGTTTCGTGAAGCTCATTTACTTTATCCCAAGCTTTAAGCGTTCTAGCTTTTCTGTGAGATAATTGTAACTGACCTGTTTTGTCTTCTCTTCTGTCTACCATTACTTCAACTTCGTCACCTACACTTAGGCCTTGGTTGTAACGGAATTCGTTAAGAGAAATAACACCTTCAGATTTGAAGTTGATGTCTACGATAGCTTCTTTGTCAGTTAATCTTACAACTTTACCAACTAAAACGTCGTTATCGCTTAGGTTGTTAAGAGATCCGTTGTAGATTTCTTCTAAATCGCTTTTTTCTTTTCTCGCATCTGCATCAAGACCTGATTCGAAAGAATCCCAATCAAATTGTTCTGGTGCTACGTTTTGGTTTAAAATAACCTCTGCTGAATTTGTCTCTTTTGACATTTTCTAATAAAATTTGTATTCCTTCTTTCTTAATGGTTTGAATAAATGTGGATTTAAAAAATATGGAAGTAATTAATTTATAATAATTTAACTTTTCAAACCTTCCCACAAAAAGTGACTGCAAAAGTACGATATTTTTTTATTTTAACAATAAAAATTCAAAAGTTTATTAATTCAATATAATTTCATTTTCAAACCGTCAGTAAAGCAAAAGAGGCTGTCTCCTGAGACAGCCTCACAAAAAAACACAAATCATGTAAAATCTCTAATTCAGAGACTCTACTACCGTAGTACTTAGAGAAATTTTAGATAAAAAATTACTCATATTATCGCAAGGATTTCCATTTTCGTATCTCGCAACTCCTCCATAAACAATTTGTTGTGTAGAAGAATTTGTTGTTGAAGAGATATTTCTGGCCATCACTTTTATTGTATGATTTCCTATACTCAAATCATTCACCACTCCGTTTAGAATAAATTTGTGCCAAGAACAAGTAAATGCTTCTGCCTGCTTATGATACTTTCTCACTACAACCAGCTTATCATCAACAAAAACTCCAATTGCATATTCATAAAACTGGTCTGTACTTTTGTCAAGCTGCGTCATGCCTTCAATTGTAAAAGCCAGAGAATTTTTTGATCTCGAAAACGTTTTTGTATCAGCAATTCCTAAAGAAGTCCAGCCGGATGTTCCAGTTCCCAAAGAAATGGCTCCTGGAGTGAAACCGGTAATTGTAATATTTCCGGGTGAAGAAACAGCACTTACGCTTACCAGATCAAGTTTAGAAACTACATGTTCTTTCGTATAGAGTGCATTCCATTTTCCACTATCAAAATAAGCCACGGTTTGTGGAAGTGTTGAGGTAGAATTTGTATTAAATACAATGTTCCCGTTTTGAGGATTTGCAACAGTTGTAATATCTGTATTGGAAGTCAAGGGAATTCTTGGGTACAAAATTCCTTTTTTATCAGAATCCAGTTTTAAAATAGCACTTTTATCTACAATTGCCTGAGCTTTATCTGTCATCACAACCTGCGAAAACATAAACATGGGAAACAGTATTAAAATAAATAGGTTGATAGATCGTTTCATAATTAATAAGGTAAAGGTTGATTAATTAAAACAATAGCACTTATTTTTGTTTCATCGCTAGAAATATTTGTACAGCCGGCTGCCTTTTGTCCGTAAGAAACTGCCGCAGTTGTTGTGCTTGATCTGTTCATGACCGCCAATCGCAAGGTATGATTACCTATCAAAAGATTATCTTTTAATCCTGTAATAGTAAATTCCTGGAAAGCGCACGTATTATCTACATTCACCGAAGCAGATTTAGATGAAATAAGCTTATCGTCGATAAATATTCCCAGTCCATAAGTTAAATTACTTCCTGCTGATAAAGTATTATTGAGCTGAAGCATTCCTGTGAAAGTAACCACTATGTTATTCACTGGTCTGTCGACCGTAAAATTTAAAGTTGAACCATCGGTGATCTCAAGCCATGGAGAAGACAGTGAACTTCCATTCACGAAAGAAGTAACTGAAGTTGCATCTGAATTATAAACATTTGTAGAAGTTCCCGAATTATAAATTTTTGAATAATATTTTGTGATGCCTAGTAAAAGATTAATATTAGCCGAATTGAAGTAATAGCTCCATCTTGCACCATCCCAATAATAAATTCCTCTTCCACCCGGAAAGCCAGCATTCGTATTGTATATCAGAAGTGATTCTGTAGGTGCGGAAGCCATAAAACTGTAATCTGAAACATTGGAAGGATTAAGAGAAATCTGAGGAAGCATAATTCCTTTATCAGAAGATACCATATCTAATATTGCTGATGAATTCGGCGAACTCGTTCCAATCCCAACCGATCCAGTTTGAGCAAAAATTTTGCTCCAAAAAAAGATCAATATTAAACTAAAAAATAACTTTTCCATTTGTGCTTGTATTTTATCTTACGATTTTTCTGTTAGTTTAATAAACATATTTATCTTAGACATATCTGCATTCACCGAAGAAGTATCTGCAGCCCCTCCAAATCTCCACGAAGAAGCATTGGAGTAATTATTTACTCTCACTGTAACATACGTTTTTATTGTATGATTACCTAAGCTCAGGTTTTTAAACAACGTATTTATTGAGAAGAAATCATATTGATAAGATTTACCGTAATTGGCTGAGTAGTTTCTTACGCCGGCCAATTTGCCATCCACAAAAATCCCTACAGCATAAGTAAAGGTATTGGTTCTGCTTGCAATCGTATTATTAGACTGTACCATGCCTTCCGTAATAACAAAAATACTGTTGTTGCTCTGAGTAATGGTAATATCTTTTGCAAGACCGGGAACTTCAGTCCAGATTGTACCGGGCAATGAGTTTTCTGCATAATTCAATGCTCCGGAAAGAGTTGTGATACTTGTAGGTGACGAGTTTGATGTACTGTAAGAAATTGTTAAGCCTAAAACAGAATAAATATTTCTCGAATCTACCAATTCATTCCATTTATTTCCGTCCCAAAAATTAAAACCTTTTTTACCGTTATAATTATTATAAGCAAGTAAACCTAAGGTCGGAGAACTCACAGGACTAGCAACATTGAGATTAGGAATTGCAAGATTGGGAATAAGAACCCCTTTATTTACCGAAGAAATCTTCAATAAAAGATCATTTTCAACCGTAGTTGTACCTATCCCTACTTGAGCTTGATAATTCTTAAAAAACAGCAAACTATAAGCTGCCATCAATAGAAACTTTTTTTTCATCTTGAATGCATTTGTGTTTATAATCAGGCTTAAAGCTTTTTCAAATATTACTTTGATTACCCAACAAATATACACTTAATTCTATTATGTGCAAAATAATTTATAAATAAAAGTTGCTTTATTGAAAGAATCAATAAAGCAACTTTTATTTATAGTCATTTTCAGGAGAATTATTATTCGAAAGTTTTGCTGGAATCCTGTAATAAAAAATTCAGATTTTTCATTTCTTCATCTGTGAGATCTCTCCATTTTCCAACGGGTAAATCCAGCTTAATATTCATTATTCTGATGCGTTTCAGCTTCTTTACATCGTATCCGAGATATTCACACATTCTTCTAATCTGTCTGTTCAGACCTTGGGTGAGAACAATACGAAATGTCATGTCATCAATTTTTTCAACTTCACATTTCTTGGTAACAGTATCCAAAATAGGAACACCATTTCTCATTTTCTCTAAAAACTTAGGATTGATGGGCTTATCAACTCTTACCAAGTATTCTTTTTCGTGGTTGTTTCTTGCTCTTAGAATCTTATTTACAATATCTCCGTTGCTTGTCAGCAAGATTAAACCTTCACTGGGTTTATCTAACCTTCCGATCGGGAAAATTCTTTTTGGATGATTGATAAAATCTATAATATTATCTTTTTCTCGTTTGGTATCTGTAGTACAGACAATCCCAACAGGTTTATTAAAAGCGATATAGACAGGTTTTTCTTCAGAATCACGAATAGTTTTCCCGTCAACTTCTATTATATCTTCGTCTGAAACTTTTGTTCCCAGCTCAGGAATTTTACCGTTAATGGTAATTCTGCCCTCTTCCAAGAGTTTGTCGGCTGCTCTTCTTGAGCAATAACCAACTTCTGAAAGATATTTATTGATACGTGTCTTTTCCATTAATCTATTCCTTCTATTGTATAATTCTTATTACTGAAAATGGTAATTCCGTAGCTTAAGCCTATAAAAAAAGGATTATTTCCTCCCAATTTATGACCTTCAAAAAACAAACCACCTTCTTGGCTTAGCCTTTTTGAGTAAGACATCTGAACTCCTAATCTTGCGCCCCAAAATTCAGAATTTGAAACAGCAGAATTATTTAATTGCTTCCCATAATTTAAATCAATATAAAAAGCTTCATCACCGGGAGTGAAAATAACTTTAGGTTGAATCACCCAATACATCAGATGAAAATTATCTTCAGCATACATATACTTCAAACCCGTTCCCAGTGCAAAATTAGGAAGAAAATGATAACCACCAACAGCGGTAATGCCATAAGTAAACTTCCTCACTCTTTCGGGCTGAATGTATTGAGTTGTATTTGGAATTTCAGGCTCCTTTTTTAAATTTAAACCTGCGTTGATAGATGGATTCACATAAAAGCCCATTTTTTCTTTCTTCCCCGTATCAACCTGAGAAAAAGCGGTAATTGAGAGAATAAGAAAGGATAAAATAAATAAATTTTTAATCATAAGATTTCAAATCTGTAGTCGTTATTTAAAAAATCGGACGTTGCACGGTCAACATGGTAGTCTCCGATTTTCGTTCTTCTTAATTGTGTTAAATAGGCTCCAACTCCCAATTCCTGACCGATATCGTGCGCTAAACTTCTGATGTAGGTTCCTTTTGAACAACCAACCATAAAACTTATCAAAGGAAAATTAATTTCAATATCTTTTATATAATGAATGGTCGTTTTTCTGGACTTCATTTCTACTTCTTCTCCTGCTCTTGCTAAATTATAGGCTCTTTCACCGTCAATTTTTATGGCTGAAAAAACAGGTGGTTTTTGTTCAATTTCACCTAAAAATTTGTCTAATGTATTCTTTACATCCTCTTCAGTAACACTTGAAAAATCCTGATGAAGGATTTCCGGTTTTTCGGTATCGTATGATTCGGTCTGAACTCCTATTTTTATTTCCGTCCAATATTCTTTCGGAGCATCCTGAATTTCCGGAATTTTTTTTGTGAATTTCCCGGTACAGACAATCAACAAACCTGTTGCTCTCGGATCTAAAGTTCCGGCATGACCGATTTTAAACTTTTTAGGAAGATTAAATTCACGTTTAAGCTTATATTTCATTTTATTGACCGCCTGAAAAGAAGTCCAATCCAGCGGTTTGTCTAATAAAAATATGTGTCCTGACTGTAATTCTTCTGCGGTCATTGGGATATTTGAAATTTGAGGTTCGAGATTCGAGATTCGAGATTATTGAAGCTGAAGTTAAAGTTTTATTAAAAATTTCTTATTCTGACTTTCTTGCAGCCCGACTTGAGCGGAGCTCTTTTTGCTGTAGCGAAGCGGAGGCAAAAAAGCGGGAGCGGAAGGCGGAAATTGCTGCCCAAATAAACATAAATAATGTGTAATTGGTAATGATTAATGATATTATTTGAAATAATAAAAATAGATCAGCAATGCAACCCCTACAAAAATACGATACCAACCCCAGGGTTTGAAACCATATTTGTTTAGAACACCTATAAATGCTTTAATGGCAATAAGTGCTACAATAAATGCAACAACATTCCCAACGATAAAAATGATGATGTGATCCTGAGATTCAAGAATCATTTCATAACCTTTACTTTCGTTTGGAGTTCCTTTACCCCACGTTTTTACAAAAACGGAATAAACAGTTACCGCCAACATGGTAGGAACCGCCAGAAAGAATGAAAATTCTGCCGCTGCTTTTCTGCTTAAACCTTGTGTCATCCCACCGATTATCGAAGCCGCACTTCTGCTCGTTCCGGGCATCATCGCAAGACACTGCCAAAAACCGATAGTTACTGCTTTTTT
Organism: Chryseobacterium formosense; assembly: GCF_900116415.1. Lineage (GTDB taxonomy): Bacteria > Bacteroidota > Bacteroidia > Flavobacteriales > Weeksellaceae > Chryseobacterium > Chryseobacterium formosense. Next base: position 585,966 of record NZ_FPAP01000003.1, read on the forward strand.
AATCGAAATATCTTTCTCGTCATTGATCACAGGATTCTTAAACCATTTATCCGCAAAAAGCAAAACCACCCCACCTAAAACTAAAACGGATGAGATCGCAATCTGATTTCCAAGAACTGCTTCGATCTTATCATCGAAAATATAACCTAAAACCAAAGCCGGGATCACTGCAAAAGCAAGCTTATAGTAAAACTGAAGGTTTTTGAGATCAAAAAATTTTTTCCAGTAGGCAACAACCACCGACAAAATCGCTCCAAACTGTATGGAAACCTGAAACATTTTTAGAAATTCATCCTCTTTCAAGCCCATCAGATTGGCGGTAAAGCCCATGTGAGCGGTCGATGAAATCGGTAAATATTCTGTAAGTCCTTCTACAATGGCAATAATGATTGCTTTGATTAAATCCATTTTATTGAGTTAAAAAAATTAAAAGACTAAAAAATTAAAAGATTCAAATAGGTATTCAAATCTTTTAATTTTTTAATCTTTATTGATAAGAGTATTTTATTTTCTTTTTAAAATTGCGTACACTTCAATGGCGAAACCAATGACAACCAACAATGGAGCAATCCTGATTCTTCTGATCGAGAAAATATCGTCGTTCCACACATTGGGGTCCAGCTTTCCGTCAACTGTATTTGCATCGGGTCCCATCATCAGAAGAAAACCAACAATGATGCAGGCAAGACCGATCAGCATCCATTTAAAATTCTCTTTACCGAAGTAAAAATTACTTTCTTTGGAAACTTCTGTTTCGTTACCATAATCTGATGCCGAAAATTTATTTGTTTTTTTGCTCATTTTTAAGAATAATATAGATCGTCAACGTTGGATCTCAAAAATCTCCAGGTTGCAATAATTGTACTTAATACTGTAATAAAAATACCCACTCCGAAGATTGAAACAACTAGCCAAACATATTGGTTGGTGTCTTGTACAAAAGGAGTCTTTATGGTTGTTGTGAAATAATACCAGATTCCGAAAAGCGCCAAAAGACCGATTACCGCTCCGAGAAGTCCTAAAATAAGTGCTTCTTTGATAAACGGAGTCAAAATGAATCTTCTTTTCGCTCCTACCAACTGCATTGTTTTGATAATGAATCGTTTGGAGAAAACCTTCAAACGAATCGAATTGTTAATCAATACGATAGCAAGAATCAAGAATAAAACACAGAATGCAAGAATCCATTTTAAAATTTTATTCAGGTTATCATAGATTTTTTGTGAATCTGAATCGTTTTTAACATCAACAATTCCCGGAACAGCTTTAATATCTTTCAAGACCGCACCAATTTTTGTAGAATCCGTATATTGAGGTTTCAGAGCAATTTCAACAGAAGCGGGGAAAATATCTTCTTCAAAAAGAGCTTCACTATTGATGCCCAAACTTTTCTTCGCTTCTTCAGAAGCCTGTTTTTTTGAAATATAAGTAGTACGCTTCACCGATTCCATTCCTTTGATCACTTCAACGGCAACGGCTTCCTGTTTCGCTATTTTAGCTGAATCTTTAATATCGTAGTTTTCATCAAAATAAGCATTCACTACAAGCTGCTCTTTCAAATAGTCTGAATATTTTTGTGCATTGATCAAAATAAGCCCCATCAATCCCAACAAAAACAATACTAAAGCGATACTTACTACGACTGTAATATTGCTGGACCGAAGCCTTTTCTTATTAAACTCATCTACAGATTTAGCCATTAATATTAAAATTTTTGGCTAAAATAGAAAAAATCTTCCGAAATTTGGGACGAATTAAAGAAAATCATTGTTAACAAAATCATAAAAAACATTGAGTGTAAAAGCAAAAAAACATCTCGGTCAGCACTTTTTGACCGATGAAAATATCGCAAGGAAAATTGTAGAAGGTCTTAGCTTTGAAAACTACGGAAACGTACTTGAAGTAGGTCCCGGAATGGGTGTTCTTACCAAATATCTGATTGAAAAAGAACAAAAAGTATATCTTGCCGAGATCGATACAGAATCGATCGAATATCTGAAGCAGAATTACGATAAAATTAAAGAAGAAACATTCGTTGGCGATTTTCTGAAGCATGATTTTGCTGATTTGAATGGAGAGCAAATTGCTATTATCGGAAACTTTCCTTATAATATTTCGTCACAGATTCTTTTTAAAATTATCGATCATTACAAACAGATTCCTGAAATGGTGGGAATGTTTCAAAAAGAGGTTGCAGAGAGAACAGCTGCTGTACCAAGAACGAAAGATTACGGAATTTTATCTGTTTTAATTCAGGCTTATTATGATGTAAAATATCTTTTCACAGTTCACGAAAATGTTTTCAATCCGCCTCCAAAAGTAAAATCGGGAGTCATCAGGCTGACAAGAAATCCTAAAGAAGGTCTTGCCGGAAATGAAATCCTTTTTAAACAAATTGTAAAGGCAGGTTTTAACCAGAGAAGAAAAAAACTTTCGAATGCCTTGAAAGTTTTAAACATTCCTGAAGCCTTAAAAGCTCATGAGTTTTTAGACAAAAGAGCAGAAGAGCTGAGCGTGACAGATTTTATTTCGTTCACCCAACTTTGGATAGAAAATCAATAAAAATAAAAAATGCCTTTCATATCGAAAGGCATTTTTTATTTTAATCTTGAGAATTATTCTCTGTTTTTCAACATAATCCAACCAGATCTGCTCATCTGAGTTTTAGACTTGTTGTATTCAAAATTGAATTTGTACCAGTAAGTCGCAGTTGGTAGTCTTTTCCCACCCACAGTACCGTTCCAAACCGGGTTTTCTTTTGTAAACTTAAATACTTCAACGCCATATCTGTCATAGATTGAGCCCGTAAAGTTTTTGAAGCTTCCTAAAGAAGTAAGATCCAATACATCATTCACCCCATCATTATTCGGAGTAATGACATTATTAATTTTTAATGTAAAGAATTCTATAGAATTACTACAGCTTGTCCCTTTGATTCTTACATGCAGCGTATAATTTGTGTTGTCTAATAATCCTGAGAAAACATTAGACTCCTGCCAAACCACACCATCAATTGAATATTCAAGAGTTTGAGGAATATTGTTGATTGTCGGATTATGCGCTGTAACGGTTAATGTCTTGTTATCATCATAACTCATATTAACGAAATAAGGCAAAGCTGCAGCCTGAACTTTCACTTTAAACTCATCCTGACAAACTCCATTATCAATTACTACACTGTAAATTCCCAACTCATCGGCAACAATTGTTTGTGTCTCTGCTCCGGTGTTCCAAAGATACGTATAGTTTGTACCTGCTCCTGCATCTAAAACAATACTGTCACCTATACACATTTCAACATCCAATAAAGGCGAAGTAATGGCAGGAATCACCTCGATTCGTACTTTTGCAGGTTGCAAAGATTTACATCCTTTGGTTCCAACCGCATATACTTCAAAATCTGTAGACTGATACAGTGTAACGGTCTGAGTATTTCCGTTTCCGCCAAAGTTTGGCCATTCGTAAGTAACACCACCAGAAGCGGTAAGTGTAACAGATTCTCCCGCACAAATTCTGAACTGCGAAGCTGTAAGATCAGCTACAGGTGTTTGCTCTTTCAACAAGGTAAGTTCAACCAATTCACTACAAAAGCCACCGTTTGAGACTACAACATACAAAATCTGTCCGTCTGTACCGTTATAATCGTATATATTGGAAATGAAACTACCGTTTTGCGCTAACGCATCTGCCTGATTTTCGTAAAAATGGAATGTTGCAGTCAATGCATCATTACTGATTGCCGGTTTTGTTGCATTTAAATTGAATGTATTAACATCCGGTGTAGCACATAGTAAATAGGTTCCGTTATGAGCTTCAGGCGTTGTTCCGCCATTGATTTTTATGCTCGCAGATCCAGGACAAGGATTTCCAGGAATGCTTACTTCAATTTTATAATCTCCCGGCTGAATTGCTGTAATGGTGTTGGTAGTAGCATTCGGAATCGCAACGCCATTGAAATACCACTGATATACCAAATTAGGACCGCTGGTAGAAGCAGTAATCACCTGTGGCTCATTATCACATACATTGATCTCTGCTGGTAAGACAGCACCAGACGGATCCTGTAAATTTACACCAATATCGAAAGAACCTGCTTCCAGGAAAACCGCTGAATCATAACTTCCGTCTCTTGCATCTGCTATTACCATTTTAATATGATAACTTTGCCCCGGAATTACCGTTGCTTCTGCTGTAAGAGGTATTGTTCTTCCGTAATAGTTTACCTGATTTGGTGGTAAAGAACCAAAGTATTGTGCATTAATAGGTCCACAAGAAAACAAAGGATCCTGAGGTACAATATTGGTGGCAGAAACTGGTCCTGCACCACCCGGTAAAACCGCCAAGTTTGTGTAGGTAGATCCTGCTATATTCGGTTTTAACAATAATGCAAATGCATCATCATAATTTGAACATGGGAATCCTCCGGTATATTCTTCTGAAGCAAATATATAATTAAACTTCATCTGAGTACTTGTAGGTACAAAGTCAAATTCCAAAGTGACAGCATCAAAAAGCTGCTGTGTTGTACCAATTGCCGCAACCAGATCGGGATCAGACATTGTACCCGTACTTCCAAGAAGCACATCACCAATTGCATCATTACCTGCCTGTCTTGCATAACCAGTAGTTAATACAATACCTTCATTAAAAGGGAATCCTGAAGTTGATTTATTAAAGTATCCCCAAAATCTATCGGTGTCTGACACAGGTTGATTGGGTGTAATGGTAACATTCGAAATATTAGGTGTTCCACAAGAACCCGAAGTACCAACCAATACATCAGTAACCAGTTGAGTGGGTGTATAATTACTTTCCGGATAAGGAGGAACATTTACATCTATATAGTCACCTGCTTTTGCATTGATCGGAATGCTTTTTTTGAGGATTGGTCTTTTAGTCTGAGAATACGAGAAATTAAATAAAGTTAATAAAAAGAGTGAGAAAAGCAGTATTTGTCGATTCATAATAAATTTTGTTTCAACAAATTTATGTTTTTTATGCATATTATCTAAATAACTATAATTTTTTAACATAAAAAAATAAAGCTTCTCAATGATGAAAAGCTTTAAAAATTATTATTATCGTTTTTTACTCTCTGTTTTTCAACAATATCCATCCTGATTTCATTTCAAGTTTTTTGCTTGCAGGATTCTCCCATTGTACTCTATACCAGTAACTTGCCGTAGGAAGATTGATTCCTTTTAAAGAACCGTTCCACATTGTGTTGTCTTTACTTGCTTTAAACAATTCCGCACCATATCTGTCGAAAATTGATGCAGCAAAGTTTTTGTAACCACTTATTCCAGAGAAGTCTATAAAATCATTTAAGCCATCATTATTTGGAGTAATAGCATTATTTAAAACAAAAGTAAAATACTGAAGAGAAGTTGCACATTTTGCTCCTTGTGCTCTTACCACCAAATTATAATTCGTGTTTTTGAGTGCATTATAGAATATATTAGAAGCCTGCCAAGTTACTCCACCGTCAATAGAGTATTCTAAAGCTCCTCCTGTTGGATTTGTAGCTGTAATCGTAAGAGAGTTATTACTGTTGTCATAAACCACATTTGTAAATTGCGGCAAATCAGGATTTATGACTTGCGCCGTAAATAATTTTGAACAAGTTCCGTTACTGATCGTTACAGAATATGAGCCCGGAACATTTGTCGTAATTGTCTGTGTCGTTTCACCCGTACTCCAATTATAGGTATAACCCGGACCTGCTCCTGCATCAAGTGTTGCAGGATCTCCTGCGCAAACATTTACATCTGCTAAAGTTGAAGTAATCGCAGGAACGACCTCTATGGTAACTGTTGCCGGGGTCGTAGAAACGCAACCGTTTCCTCCCAAAGCAAATACCTGATAAGTGGTTGTGGTTGTAGGTGTTACTATTTGTGTATTTCCATTTCCTGTAAGACCAACCCAGTTGTAAGTAAAACCGCCCCCTGCCGTTAAGGTCACTGGTTCACCTGCACAAATTTTTATTTTAGAAGCCGATAATGTAGCGGTTGGCGGTCCTACGATCACTGTAATTGTTGCTGGGGTAGCAGAAACGCAACCGTTTGCTCCAACAGCAGTAACCGAATAAACAGTAGTAGTTGCCGGTGATACAACCTGAGTGTTTCCATTTCCAGGTAAGGTTGACCAATTGTAAGTAACTCCACCCGATGCAGTAAGTGTAACCGATTCTCCGGGACAGATTTGCCCAACAGAAGTTGCTAGCGCAGCAACAGGAAGAACTTTATCTTCTACAACCGTAACATTCGCCGTAAAAGTACAGGTAAGATTTCCTGGTTGGGTAATATTAGTTACCGTCAAGGTATAGGTACCGCCTGCATTTACTACAGGATTCAATGTAGTCGCTCCCGAAACAATGTTACCTCCCGTTGTTGTCCATTGTATTGTAGATCCTGTAGGAATTGTTGAAGATGATGCATTCAGTGTAATCTGAGGTACTGTACAAGTTATCGTCTGTGGCGCAGCAATCGTTAAATTAGTTGGCGCTGTCGCTAATAATTGTAGGGTAACTACATAAGAACATCCTCCATTTTTCACAAGAACATAAATTGTCTGATTTCCGGTACTTGGAAAGGTTGTTGGAGCAGCAATTGTACTGGTATTACCTGCATTTGCATCCGCCTGATTTAAATAATAAGCAAAGGTAGCGGAAGGAGCTGTTGTTATCTGAGTTTGAGCTGAAGTAAGATCATAAGTGATATTTCCCGGCTGATAACATTTTAAAAGTGTTGCATTTTGTACCGTGATTGGTTGTGAAACTTCTATCGTGATTGTTGCTGGATTCGTAGAAACACATCCGTTTGCACCAACCGCCGTTACGGTATAGGTAGTCGTTGTAGCCGGAGTTACTGTTTGTGTATTACCTGTTCCTGTAAGTGGTGCCGTCCAATTATAAGTTGCTCCACCTGAAGCAGTAAGTGTAACAGATTCTCCTGCACATATTAATATTTTACTTGCAGCCAAACCAGTTGTCGGAGGTGCACTGTTACCAGCTACGGTAACCGTTGATGCACCGGTACAAACAACGTTTCCTGGCTGAAAAGTATTTGATATTGTTAAAGTATAAGTACCTGCAGCATTTACAACAGGATTCAAAGTATTACCTCCGGAAACAATATTACCTCCGGTTGTAGTCCAAGCAAAAGTTGATCCTGCCGGATAAACAGAAGCAGAAGCATTTAATGTAATCTGTGAATTTGTACAGGTTAATGTCGTTGGTGTAGCAATCGTAGCCGTTATTTGTGGGGCTTTAATCAATTGCAGCTCGGCAACTTTTGAGCAAAAACCATTTTTTACCAATACATAAATTGTTTGCCCTCCTGCACTTGAAAAAGTCGTAGGAGCAGAAATTGTACTTGTATTTCCTGCATTTGCATCTGCCTGATTTACATAGTAAGAAAACGTTGCTCCGGATGTTGTACTGATGGCTGATTCTGCTGCCGTAAGATTAAAATTTACATTTCCAGGACCGTAGCAACTGGTAAGTGTTGCATTCTGAACTGTTGGTGAAGTTCCTCCAACAATTGTAACTGTCGCCGATCCCGGACAAGAATTTCCAGGAATTGTAACCTCAACTTTATAAACACCCGGTTGAGTTGCGGTATAAGAAGCTCCTGTTGCTCCAGGAATAACTCCATTATTTAAATACCATACATATGTTGCATTCGGAATCTGAGTGGACGCGGTTAAAGTTTGAGGTGCGTTATCACAAACATTAATCGATGCCGGTAATTGAACACCACCCGGACCTAAAATCTGCACACCGATATCAAATGAACCCGCTTCTAAAAAAACACCTGAATCATATTGGTGATCCTGAAAATCTGCCAAAACCATTTTAAAATGATAAGACTGTCCCGGAACTACAGTTGCCTGCGCTGTCATCGGAATAGTTCTTCCACTGAAATTCGTTTCTATGCTTGATGTATTGTAACCTCCAAAATAAGAAGCATTCAATGCGCCGCAAATTAAAGAAGAGCCATCAAATTGATTTCCCGGGCGAATATTTTTCACACTTACCACACCTGCACCACCAGGTAATACCGCCAAATTTGTATAAGTGGAACCCGGTGTATTAGGCTTTAATAATAATGCAAAACCATCTGTAAAATTACAAGGGAAATCGCTGAAATATTCCTCCGATGCAAACAGATATCTAAATTTAACTTCAGTCGCTGTAGGAATAAAATCAAACTCTATGTAACTGGCATCTTTTAAAAGATTGGTAGAAATTCCCAGTGCAGCAGCAAGATCCGCATCTCCCTGTACAGAAAGAGGGTCACTTAGTTCTCCTGATATTAATGAGTTACCAGACTTTCTCGCATATCCTGTCGATAAAACAATACCTTTTGCAAAAGGAAAATTGGTAGTACCCTTATTAAAAAAACCCCAGCTTCTGTTTGGATCCCCTGCAGAAAGATTGGGAGAAACTACAACGTTCGATACATTAGCCGTTGAGCAGGTAGAACCACCTGCAATTAAAACATCTTTTACAAGCTGAGTAATACTGTAAGCAGATTCAGGGTAAGTTGCTGTATTTACATCGATAAACGCCCCTGCCTTCATAGATTGACTTGAAGGACTTGGCAGACTTTTATTTTTTATTCTCTGCTGAGAAAAACCTAAGTTGCCAAGAAACATCAAAATCAAAACCGGAAGTAAATTTTGTATTCTGCTATTTAACATTTTTAAACTATTTTCAACAAAAATACTATTTTTTTAATTTAAAATTAAAGCAAAGTTCATTTATATTGGTATTATTACAATCGTACAACCAACATATTTTCAGTTTCTTTTACATCATAACAAAAAAAGACCGAAAAATCGGTCTTTTTAGAATTTATCATTTTAAATATTATTCAAAGTTTTTCAGCAAAATCCAGCCGGTTTTTACCGTAAGTTGCTTACTTGCAGGGTCTTCAAATGTAACCTGATACCAGTAAGAAGCTGTTGGTAATTTTTTGCCCTGGAAATATCCGTCCCAGAAAGGTCTTGTTTTTTCTGCCTTGAAGACTTCTTTTCCATAACGGTCTGAAATTACAGCCTGGAATTTATTGTATTCGCTCACACCACGGAAGTCGATCATATCATTTACATTATCTCCGTTTGGCGTAATCACATTCTGCATTACAAAAGTAAAATATTCAAGGAAGCCTACACAGCTTGTTGTTTTTACTCTTACTCTTATAGAAACAATTTTATTATTTGCAACGTTGTTGAATACATTTGATCCTTGCCAAGTTAATCCTCCATCTATAGAATATTCTAAAATACCATTACTCGGATTAGACGCTGTGATGATTAAAGTACCACTTTGATTATAATTTACATTAATAATTTCCGGTACGATAGCAAGCTTTACTTCTGTAGTATATCTTTTCATACAAACTCCGTTGCTGATGTCTACATAATAAGTTCCAGGAGTTTCAACACTGATCGTCTGAGATGTAGCTCCGTTACTCCAAGTATACGTATAGTTTGGTCCTGCTCCTGCATCTAATATTATTCTGTCTCCTTCACAGATAAGCCCTCCTTTAAGGTTTGAAGTTATCGCCGGAACTACTTCCACGGTTACGATTGCAGGTTGTAATGATTTACATCCTTGCGCTCCGATAGCGTAAACGGTATAAGTTGTGGTCTGAGTTGGAGAAAGTGTACGTACTCCGGTACTGATTGCAGAATCACTCCATTGATAGGTAGCTCCTCCTGTTGCAGTTAAAGTTATAGATTCACCCACACAAATTTTCACTTTTGAAGAGGTAAGCAGAGCAACCGGAGTGGCTTCTTTATGAAGAGTAAGTGTTACAAGTTTACTACAGAATCCGCCGTTCGAAACAACAACATGTAAAACCTGACCATCTGTACCCGGATAGGCTGCTAAACTTGCATCGGAAAGATAATTACTGTTCTGTGCCTGAGCATCAGCCTGATTTACATAAAAACGGAATACAGCTGCTGCTGTTGTACTGATCTGCGGTTTTGCATCATTTAAATTAAAAGCAATAATACTTGGCGTGGTACAAAGTTTCAAAGTAGCATTCTGTGCTGCAGGAGTTGTACCTCCAACTATAGTTACTGTGGCAGATGCGGGGCAGTTATTCCCCGGCACAACAACTTTTACATCATATTTCCCAGGTGTAGTTGCTATATAAGTTGATGATGTAGCACCATTTATTATTGCATCATTTAAATACCATTGATAAGTCGCTCCCGGAACTGCATTTAACTGTGCAACTAAAGTCTGAGGTACATTATCACATATATTTAAAGTTGAAGGCAATACGACACCATTGCCATCTACAAGTTTAATCCCGATATCAAAAGATCCCCCCTCAATAAATACTGCTGAATCAAAGCCGTGATCTCTGTAATCTGATAATACCATTTTAAAATGATATGCCACTCCGGGCGTCACCGTTCCGACAGCAGTTAAAGGAACCGTTCTTCCATCATAATTGGTTACGATATTTGGTGAAGAATTGTAGCCTCCAAAATATTGCTCATTGATTGCAGGACAACCGAAACTACCAGGAATAAGAGGGTGAATATTTGTCATGGCAACCGGTCCGGCATTATTTGGCAATACCGCCAGATTAACATACGGACCACCCGAAACAGGTTTGATCAATAAAGCGAATGCATCGGAGTACTGACAAGGATAAGTTCCCGAATATTCTTCTGAAGCAAAAATATAATTAAATTTCACCTGATTGGAATTCGGTACAAAATCAAATTCCAACATGACGTTATCATTATAATCATCATTAGGATTCGGATTGGGTACTGCTACAAGCAAGTCCGGATCATTGATTCCCGAATTCGGAATCGTATAACTGGCTCCGGAAGCAACGTTTCCTGCTTCTCTGGCTCGGCCTGTTGTCAAAACAATTCCATCAGTAAAAGGAAAGTTTGTCGTACCTTTATGAAAATACCCCCAAAATCGATCTGTACTCGTAACCGGTTGTGCAGGAGTAATTGTCACATTTGATACATCAGGAACAGAGCAGGTAGAACCCCCATTAATGAGAATGTCTTTTACCAATTGCTCTGGAGTATAATTGGAAGGAGCATACCCTGCTGCATTTACATCTATAAATACTCCGGCTTTTTTGTTGATTTCGTTGACTACATTTTTAGGTGGTTTTCTTTGAGCAAAAATTGAAGTAGAAACAAATAATAGTACTGAAAGAAAAAGATAATTTTTTAGTCTATATTTTAACATTTTGTAATTGTTTGTTCAAAATTACCATTTTTTAATGATTTAAAACACACCTTTACAGACATTATTGGCAGTAATATTGTAATTTGCTTAAATTCTAATGAAATTTTAATTTAAATTTAATTTCGATACATAAAAAAGACTTTTAAAAGGTAAATTTTTAGATAATTTTTTTAGGAAATTTTTTAATCTTTCTTCATTTCGTCAATTTTATTCTGAAGTTCAGCAATTTTATCTTTTAAAGCTTTGATTTCGTTTTTATTAGAGCTTACATTGCTTTTAAGGATCACATTTTTTGCTCTTTCATTGTGGTCTTCATCGTCTTCATCTTCGTTGATTTCTTCAATGTCTTCCTGAATATCTTCAATATCTTCGCTGATCTCTTCCAGATCCTCAGAAATTTCTTCAATGTCTTCACTGATTTCCTCAATATCTTCCTGAATATCTTCAATATCCTCCTGGATATCTTCAATTTTTTCGTGACTCTTGTTCACCGACATCTGGATGAGAATCGAGAGATAAATAGCTTCCAGAGATAAAACCGTCGTTAAAACAAGCAGCATTTTATCAAAATCAATAATTCCTAAAGCAGGCAATAAAAATGCAGTAATAAAGAATAAGGTATGCAGAATAAGAGATGGAATAGATCCAATCCAGGAAGTGATTCCGTCTGCCAGTTTTTCTAAAAACTCTATTTTCTCGTGCGGTGTTTTCATTATTCTTTATTTAAAATAATTCTTTCGTTACTCCCAATCCAAACAATGCAAAATCATATTTTGCAGGATCTTTTTCATCAAATTTTCTGATGATGAGATCCAATTCTTCCACTGTTTTCCAGTCATTCTGAGTTCGGGAAATCAATCCGAGTTTTCTCGAAATATTTCCGGTGTGAATATCCAAAGGAATCGACAAAAATTTCGGATCAATGTTTTCCCAGATTCCAAAATCTACACCGCGGTTATCTTTTCTGGTCATCCATCTCAAAAACATGATGATTCTTTTTGAAGATGAATTCTTGTAAGGAGAACTTACGTGTTTATGGGTTCTGTGTTTTTCAATTCCTAAAAAATGAGCCCTGAATCTTTCAATCGAATGATAAAAATTGTTTTCATCTTTATGAATTAAAAACAAATCCTCAAGACTTTGATTTTCCTGATAAATTTTGCGAAACTGTTTAATAAAATAAGAAAAATCTTCTCCGTTAAATGTTCTGTGAATGCTTTTATCTTTAATTATATTTAAATCAGATTCAGAATGATTCAAAACAAAATCATACGGAGAGTTTCCCATAATGTCGAGCATTTTCTCAGCCGATTTTATAATTGATTTTCTGTTTCCCCAAGAAATTGTCGCTGCCAAAAAACCTGCAATTTCAATATCCTGCTTCAAAGAAAACCGATGCGGAATCTGAACTGGGTCATCCTGAATAAACTCAGGATTATTGTAAACATCAGCTTTCTCATCGAGAAAATCTTTTAATTCTGAAAAATTCAACTTCATTATTAAACATTTCTTTTATCAAACTATTTTTAATTGAAACATTAAGATTTCGTTAAGTTTAATAGATAATTTAAGAAAAATATCTCCAGATATTTATTAAGCTACTGCTTAACTCCACTTTATCTGCCCCTTAAACATTCTTAAAACTAAAAATCTTAATGTTTAAATATTTTTAATTTCAAAACTAAAATTTCACACATTCCAAAGCTTTAGGAAGATACGTATTCGGGAAAATCTGTCTTGCTTCATCTGTAAATACCGTCAAATCTCCGTAACGGTTTGAAAAATGTCCCAAAATAAGTTTTTTAACTTCCGCTTTTTTAGCAATTGTTGCTGCTTCCAGAGCTGTTGCGTGACCTGTATAATCTGCCATTTCTTTTAAATCGTGTAGAAAAGTCGACTCGTGGTACAAAACGGTCACATTTTTCACAATCGGGATTACAGATTCCAAATATCTTGTATCACTACAGAATGCGTAGGAAACTGAAGGCGCGGGTTCGGTCGTCAGAACTTCATTTTTCAGAACATAGCCGTCACTTAAAACAAAATCTTTCCCGGCTTTTAAATTGTGATAATCGCAGGTTTCAATCTCGTCATATTTTGCCACTTCTTTCATATTGATATGACGGTCTTTTGGTTTTTCCCTGAAAAGATAACCATTACAGTAAATCCTGTGATCGAGCGGAATAGTAAACACCTCTACTCTATTATCCTCATAAATTTTCTCGGAATAATTTTTATCCAGCTCGTGATAAATCACTTCAAAACCACGATGTGTTTCCGTAATCGTAAAAATGGTTTCGAGCATATTTTTAATTCCTTTCGGACCATAAACATGTAATGGATTTTCTCTTCCCAAAAGTCGGAAAGATGCAATCAAACCAGGAAGACCAAAACAGTGATCTCCGTGAAGATGCGAAATAAATATATGATTGATTTTTGAAAATCTTGCTTTTGCTTTTCTCAGCTGAACCTGCGTTCCTTCCCCGCAATCAATCAAAAAACATCTTTCCTCCATTTCCAGAATCTGTGATGTAGGTGATGTATTGACAGTAGGAATTGCCGAATTAAAGCCTAATATCGTTAAATAAGTACTCAAATCAATAGTTTATTAAAGCAAATGTACAACAAAAGGTTGAAGTTGAGAATTTAGGTCGAGGCTGAGGTTTAGGCTAATATTAAAAATTAAAATAAACTAAGCGGCAAGCTCAGCCTTAACCTTAACCTTTCAAAAACTCAAGAAACAGATCCAAAGCCTGTTTTCTGTGGCTGATTTTGTTTTTATCTTCAGGATTCATTTCTGCGAAAGTCATTTCATAACCTTCAGGAAAGAAAATAGGATCATAACCGAAACCTTTGAAACCTTTATTCTCTGTCAGCAAATTCCCATGAACTCTTCCGTCGAAATATTGAGCTCCGTTTTCATCATAATAACAAAGAACGGTAATAAAATAAGCTTTTCTGTTTTCAACACCTTCCATTTCGCTTAAAACTTTTTCGATGTTTTTCGCAAAATCATGGTCTCCTGCATAACGGGCAGAAAAAATCCCGGGTCTTCCATCCAAAGACTCTACAACCAAACCACTGTCATCGCCCAAACTCGGAATTCCTGTTTTTTCGAAACAGTATTTAGCTTTAATTAAAGCATTGGCGTTGAAAGAATCTCCATCTTCAACGATTTCTTCATGAAGATTATAATCGGTAAGGCTTTTTACGACAAATTCGTTTCCTAAAATCTGTTGAATTTCTTCTTTTTTATGCAGATTGTGGGTTGCAACTAATAATTCCATTTTTTTTTAATTATTTTTTTTAAACACAAAAAGCACTAATTTTTTCACTAAAAAACACAATTCCTGCATTGTGAAACTTGTGAAAGCATTCGTGAGATTAGTATTTAGTTAGATTTCAGAATAATACACTTTGTTTTTCCTCATAAACAAATAGTAAAACAAAGAAAATAGCACAATTCCTATAGCCAGAATAGTGTATTCTGAAACTTTAAAAGCTTCGGCAAAGCTTTCTTTTTCTGTATAAAATATTAAAGCCGAAGAGCAAAGATTATTGAATCCATGCAAAAGCATCGGCAGAAGCAAAGATTTTGTTTTATAATAAACTAAACCTAGAACAGCACCCAATAAAGTCGCACCAACAAATTGCCACGGATTTGCATGAATAATACCAAATAAAATACTTGAAAGCAGAATTGCCTTCCAAGGTTCTACTCCTTTATTGATCAAACCTTTCTGAATAATTCCCCTAAAAATAATTTCTTCAAAAATCGGTGCCATAATAACCGCAGTAATGATCATAACAATCGGGTCATCAACAAGATTTGACATTAGATTTTCAAAAAACTCATAATAATCACCAAAAAAAGGTCCGGTTGTCGGAATTTGTGACGTAACAAACTCACCGATAAACATCATCCCCAACATTAATGGAAAAATTAGTAAATAGGTATAAAAATTAGTTGGTGAAAAATTGAAATTGAGCTTTTTACCCGTCTTTGGACGAACCATCAGAAAATCAAAAGCTGCAATCATCAGACAAAAAACAACAGCATTAGAAAGCATTAAAAACCATGGTTTTTGCATAAAATCTACTCTGAAAACAAATTTTGATCCTAATCCCACAAAACCAACTGCAATACTTCCTGCGATATAACCTGCAAAGAGTATTAAACCGCCAATCCAGTCAAAAATATATTTCGGATACCTTGATCGCTCCATAAAGTCTGATTTTTTTTAAGAAACAAAGATAATTTATTTTAGCTCAAAATCTTGAGCAATAAAATATTTTACTCTACGGATGCTTCATTTTGTCAATATGAAACAATAAGTTTTATCTATCATATTCTTACCGATTTCAACTCACATCAAACTATCTTTGCAGCTTAATTTTTTCTTTTACATGGACAGCTCTTTACACCGCAAAGAAAATGTGAATCTTCAGCTCCTTACATACGTCTGTTTCACATTTGTCGGTTATTTCATTATTGGTTTATCATTATCGGTTCTTCCGATCTTCATTAGCAAAAATTTAGGCTTCAGTCTTTTAATTGCCGGACTGGTTATCAGCTTGCAATATGTTTCAACGTTTTTTCTTAGAGCGTACTCGGGAAAGGTCATTGACGGAAAAGGTCCAAAACCTGCTGTTTTATTCAGCATGATCAGCTTTTCTTTGACCGGAGTTTTTTTGATCTTAGCTTATTATTTTAAACTCTCACCTTTAATCAGTCTTTCGTTTTTGGTTATTACCCGTTTATTGACAGGCTGTGCTGAAGGAATG
The DNA here is from genome assembly GCF_900116415.1 of Chryseobacterium formosense. Taxonomy (GTDB): domain Bacteria; phylum Bacteroidota; class Bacteroidia; order Flavobacteriales; family Weeksellaceae; genus Chryseobacterium; species Chryseobacterium formosense. The sequence goes on from NZ_FPAP01000003.1 coordinate 601,990, forward strand.
ATTGGTGCAAGTCCTATTAACTGGGCAATGATGGCGGTTGGCGAAAAGCATACGGCAAAAATTATTTCTTATAATGGTGTTGCCTGTTACGGAGCGTTGGCAATCGGAGCTTCTTTAGGTGTTACCATTGAGCATGAATTCGGTTTGTATGGAATCGGGATTCTTTCCATAATTCTGGGAATTTTAGGATTTCTTTTTGCAAAAACCAAAGAGAATAAAACAAATACCAATCCGCAGGAGGCCCAGTCTTTCTGGAAAGTCTTAGGAAAAGTTGCTCCTTTCGGAGTTTGTCTTGCTTTAGGCGGAATTGGTTTTGCAAGTATTTCTACATTTATTACTTTATATTATAATCATTTTCACTGGAACAATGGTGCGTTGTGTCTTTCCGTTTTTGGAGGATTATTTGTTGCGGGAAGACTGGTTTTCAGTAATGTTATTAATAATTATGGTGGAATTAAAGTTGCTATTGCCTGTCTTTTAGTTGAAACGATTGGCTTGCTTTTCATAGCCTTTGCCCCGAATGCACAAATCGCATTAATCGGAGCAGGAATTACAGGATTAGGATTTTCATTAATATTTCCGGCTTTGGGAGTAATGGCCATAAAAAGTGTTTCTCCATCCAGTCAAGGATCTGCTTTGGCAGGTTACGGACTTTTCATTGATATATCTTTAGGCGTTGCAGGACCAATTATCGGTAGTGTTGCTGATTTTTTCGGGATGCAGTTTATCTTTCCGTTCAGTGCTGCAATGGTTTTTATAGGATTGGGATTGGCGTATTTCCTTAAAATGAAATCAGCAAAACATTAATGACAGGAATGTCTTTCAAAAATGTGATTGTATTTTCTAAAATCTATCATATTTATTCTTATAAAAATTGATAATTTGAATTTCAGGTTGGTGTTTCGCAAAGGCACCAAGCTTTTATGTAATGCCATACTTTAAGGCGCAAAGATTTTATCTACGATAAAATTATCATCTGCATTATAAAAGAAAATCTCCGATTTTCTCCTTGCGCCTTAAAAACAGAAAAATTCTTATTAAACCTTGCGCCTTTGCGTTTTTCCAATAAATTTAAACTTAATCATAAGTTCTAAAGAAAAAATAAAAAAATCAAATTTTCAGGATTCGACAAAATTCACGATTTTTGCAACTTCAAAATACGATATGTCAGACTTAATCAAAGAAATAGAAAAAAGAAAAACCTTCGGAATTATCTCTCACCCCGATGCCGGAAAAACCACTCTTACAGAGAAGTTACTACTTTTCGGGGGTGCGATTCAGGAAGCGGGCGCGGTAAAATCCAACAAAATAAAAAAAGGAGCAACCTCCGATTTTATGGAAATTGAAAGGCAGAGAGGGATCTCTGTGGCAACGTCCGTGTTGGCTTTCGAATACAGAGATCACAAAATCAATATTCTGGATACTCCGGGTCACAAGGATTTTGCAGAAGATACTTATAGAACTTTGACCGCGGTTGATTCTGTAATTGTTGTCATTGATGTTGCAAAAGGAGTTGAGGAACAGACTGAAAAACTGGTTCAGGTTTGTAGAATGAGAAACATCCCGATGTTGGTTTTCATTAATAAGCTTGACCGTGAAGGGAAAGACGCTTTCGATTTGTTGGATGAAGTTGAACAAAAATTAGGATTAACGGTTTGTCCGCTTTCTTTACCAATCGGTATGGGTAGCGACTTCCAGGGAATTTACAATATCTGGGAAAACAATATTCAGTTATTCTTGGAAGAGAAAAAACAGAAAGTTGGTGATTCTATTAAGTTTGATGATATTAATGACACATCTATTGATGAGGTGATCGGTGAAAAAGCAGCTGCCACTTTAAGAGAAGAATTAGATTTAATTCAATCGGTTTATCCTGAATTTAATCGTGAAGATTATATGAAAGGTGATTTGCAGCCTGTTTTCTTTGGTTCTGCTTTGAATAATTTTGGAGTTCGTGAATTATTAAACGCTTTCATCGACATCGCTCCGATGCCACAGCCAAAAGAAAGCGATACCCGTCTGGTAAAGCCTGAAGAAAGCACTTTCACAGGGTTTGTTTTCAAAATCCACGCAAATATGGATCCGAAGCACAGAGACAGGCTTGCCTTTGTGAAAATTGTTTCGGGAACATTTAAAAGAAACGAAAATTATTTATTGGTAAGAGAAGGCAAAAAAATGAAATTCTCTTCTCCAAACGCATTCTTCGCCGACAAAAAAGAAGTAGTGGACGAAAGCTTCCCTGGAGATATTGTTGGTCTTCATGACACAGGAAGCTTCAGAATTGGTGATACGTTGACAGGTGGCGAGAAATTAAGCTTTAAAGGTATTCCGAGCTTCTCCCCTGAACATTTCAGATATATTAATAATAATGATCCATTGAAGGCAAAACAATTGGCAAAAGGTATCGATCAGCTGATGGACGAGGGAGTTGCCCAGTTATTTACGCTTGAGATGAACAACAGAAAAATCATCGGAACCGTTGGAGCCCTTCAGTATGAAGTTATCCAATATCGTTTGGAGCACGAATATGGTGCAAAATGTACTTATGAACCCCTTTCTATGCATAAAGCCTGTTGGGTTGAAGCTGATGAAAAATCAGACGAATTCAAAGAATTTGCAAGATTGAAACAAAGATTCTTGGCAAGAGATAAATATAACCAATTGGTTTTCCTGGCAGATTCTTCTTTTACCATTCATATGACACAGGAAAAATTCCCAAATGTGAAACTGCATTTTATAAGTGAATTTCAAAATGCTTAATCAGTATTAAATCTGATGAGTTTAAAATAACAACCCGCTAAGTCTTTACTTAGCGGGTTTATTATTATTGATAATTATAATCTTATTTTCTAAGCATCAATAGCTTCTTAACAATTTTCTCTCCCTGTAGCTCAACTTCGATCATGTAAGCTTCAGTAGGTAAATGTGTCAGATCAATTTTCTCTAAATGCTCTGCGAAGAAAAGGCGATTTCTCTTAGGAATTACAAGCTTCCCATCCATTGCATAAATAGTATACGAGAATGCATAAGGTGCAAGCGGACTTAGTCTAGGGAAATCTAATTTGATGTAAACATACCCGTCATAAGAAGGAATAGGATAAATCATTAAACCTTGGTAAACAATAGAAGGTGAAGTTCCCGGTGTTCCAGGAGTACCCGGTGTACCCGGAGTTCCAGGGTTGGGAATTGGCGGCACCACAACAGCAGAAGAATTAACTGTGAAATTCTGTGAATTTACATTTAAAAACACGTTTTCTACCGCTTTCACCATGATTCTTGAAGTGGTACTGTTACCTAAACCTCCCGGAACGTTGAACGTATGAGTTCCGTCATTTGGTGTACTTGCAACCAAAATATGAGGGAAAGTAAGACCGCCGTCAGTCGACAACAAAATACTTACGTTTGGTGTGCTTACCGGAGCAGTTGTTGTGTTCGCAACATCCCAAGTTACAGTCTGAGATTGTCCTTCCGTCCACACAGTTCCCACAGTATTTTGAGAAGTTACCACAAAAGGACCTGCCGTATCAATAACGGTGAGTTTTACATCATCACGTCCCGTTTGCCCTCCAAGTGAATTATTATCTCTTACCATGACAGAGAAATTTAAAGCTCTGGCAACAGAAGAAAGTTTTTCCCACGCTTTTACATCTGCCGGATTCACTATTGCTGGATTATAACCCGAAACAATCGTTGAAAGTCTTGGGAAATATCTTGATGGTGAAGCTGTAGGCATTACAGATCTGAAAAGAGGTCCGACCGTATTTGTCGGTTGAGGAGGCATTGGAGCAACACCCGCATCAATCTGTTCCCATGTATATGTTAACGGGTCATTATTAGGATCTGTTGCTGTTGCTGTTAACAAAAACGGTGTGCTCTTCGGAATATTTCTGTCTAAACCAGCATTTACAACCGGTTCTCCGTTTGCAATTGAAGTTTTAACTCCACAAGTTGATGTAGCACCTGATGTCAGTCTGGTGTACATCTCATTAATGCTTATCGAATGGAAATATGCATCACTGTTTGACTGAACATTGGGAGGACAAATACCCGCATACCCCATGATTGAACTTGCACTTCCCGGCTCAATAGTCGTAGGCACATTTCTGTTGCAGTTATTGTTTTGAGTATGCATTGCGCCAAACTGGTGACCCATTTCATGGGCAACATAATCTATTACGAAAGGATCTCCAACCGGAACGGCAGATCCCGTTACACCACCTGCTTTACTTCCCCCGCAGATTGAAGGTGTTGCCGCAAGACCATTGTCATTTCCTGCGTTTGCCTGGAAGAATAAGTGACCGATGTCATAATTAGCCGCACCTATAATATTATTTGTAACCGTAATATTTTCACTCAACATCTGCCCTGCATCCAACGCATTAAATGTATCTGTACTGATAAAAAACAAAGCATCTGTATTGGCAATAAGCTGTAATCTTACCGCAATATCCCTTTCAAAAACCTGATTTAATCTGGTTACCGCTAAATTTACTGCCGCAAGTACAGCCGCTTTTTTCTGAGCATCCGTTCCTGAACCTACACCCGCCTGTCCAGCAATGTAAGCTGTATATTCTGTGGTTGTAGTAATGGCAAGACGATACTTTCTGTTTAATCCGTCGATCACCGTTTTTTGATTGAGAGCAGATTCTTTCAGCTCGCTGTCCCCATTAAAAAGACATTCAAACTGGTTGAGAGAAGATGCTTTTTTTCGGTCGTAGATTTTATACACTTGATTATCTTTTGTATAAGAATCAATGTAATAAATCCCTTCGTTATTCGAGATCATCCCGTTAAAACCGAAGTAAGGATCAATGGTAAATCTGATAGCAGATGATTTATCCCCTTTTTTAAATCCTATATAAGATTTGATTTCGGAATATCTGTTCTGAAGATCAGGATGCATTGTTGATGACTCATAAACTTCGTAGGTATCATAACTTCCAGCAAGATTCGGGAAATTCATCAATATCCCTTTACGACTGGAGCTATAATCTCTGTCAGCAACATTCATCAATTGGTTTTGAATATCCTGAATATTCAGTGTAAAAAGAGAATAGTCTGTAATTCTCACATTATTCTCACGAACTTCACTGTTGTTGATATTAGAATCAAATTTCTTCCAGTGATTCTTCTGAGCAAAACCTGCTGCAGAAAACAAAAGTAAAGTACCCAGAACGAGTAGTTTTTTCTTCATATATTTTTTTATTTTTTTAAATATTAACGGCTACGAGTTTTACACTTTTAGGAATATTTCCTTTTATTTTTAAAATCAGAATAGGATTTTTTTGTTTCTCGGCTAAATATTCATCATTTGAAACTTCTTTATAATAAACATGTAAGACAGAGTCATTTTCTTTTATTTCAGTAACCTCAATATCTCCGAAAATCTGCTTTTTCATTATTGGTTTTAATACTAAAAGAAATTCATCATCCGAAATTGTAGGAATAGGTGCTGATCTGGAAAATTTTTTATCATCCAGTTGTTTATAAATCGCTAAAGTTTCATTAAAAGTTGTAATGATTGTTGCCTCTTTTAATGATACCTCTCTATTCAGCCTTCTCACTTCGGAAAACTCTACCGATTTATTTTTTTCAGTCATTGAAACCCTTTGATTTAAATCATTTTTTAAGCCCGCAGAGTTTGTGCAATTATTCCCTAACGCAACAAACAAAAACGAGAAAACAATCAGACAAAGGAATTTCATATCAAACTCTTAAAAAGCAAAGTTAAATATTATTATATTTCCAAAGAAAAAAAACTTTTAACATTTTTTATAATTTATTAAATCCGTTGTAAAATACCATATTTTAATTTACAAAAAGCTCATTATCAATGAAATAAAATTTTACCAAAATCATACATTTCTTTTACAATCATTACAAAAAATTCAACCATAATTTTACTTCAACAAAAAAATAATCTTATGAAAAAGTTCATTTTATTAGTTGCGGTATCAAGCATGTTTATCATGTGTAAAAAAGGTGAAGCAGCAACATCTCAGTTAGAAGATGCGATAAGCAGCACAGATAGTGCCGTTACAAAGGTTAGTGAGAAAATTAATTCAATTAATGATGAAGCGAATGCAGTTTTTGATTCTGCAAGTATCCGAATTAAAGACTTCGAAAAAACAAAAAGTGAAGCCGAACAGAAAATCGAAGCAACTTCCAAAAGCATTGATTCTTTATCAGATAAAATTATCCATCTGAAGCTTGAGTCTAAAACTGAAAAGAAAGATTCTGCTGAGAAGAAAATCGTCGTGAACGTTCCTGCTCCGAAAGTCATTAAAGAAACCAAAATTGTTTATAAAAACAAACCACAAGTTCATGAACCTATTTCTAAAAATAAAATGATAAAAACAGGTGTTCTGGAATTGAATGTGAATGATGCCGAAACCGCAAAAGAAATTGTAAAAGAAGAGGTAAGAAAATATGACGGTTTTATAAAAAGCGAAAATATTTCTTTAAACAACAATGAAAATAAAACGGCTTATTTAAGAGTAAAAGTTCCGATCCAGAAATTTGATTATCTGATGGATGATTTGAGCTACAACATCGGTGAGGTTGAAAATAAAGGAATTGATGTAACCGGACAGGATTTTGTAAATAATACGATGTGTGATGTTGAAATTACGCTTTACGGAATTACAAAAACTGCTTTGGTAAAAAATGAACCTGAAACTTTTGGCGGAAAATCTCTTGCTGCCGTTTCTTCCGGATGGAATGTTATTACCTCAATTTTCCTGTTTATCCTCCCGCTTTGGCCACTTTTTGTAATCGCAGGAATTGGGTATTATTTTTACAAAAAGAAAACCAGTAATCAATCCGGAAATCATTCCAATTAAGAATAAATTAATTTTTAAGTAAATTTTAAGGGAATAATTTACCAAGTAATCGGTTTTTCTATTAATTTTATCACCTCATAATATTATTAATATTTGTGGTTTGGTGAAAGTAAAAGGCTCTCGATTGAGAGCCTTTACTGTTATACTGTTATTTCATATTCACTACTTTGTCTACGACATATCTTGTGTTTCCACGCCACGGCAGAGCGCCTTTGTATTCTTTATAATGAAGATCAAAGACTTTCCCGCTGTTGAGTTCCAATTGTTTGAAAACTTCCGGGTCAGAAATAGAAAATTCAAACTCATAGCTTGTAATTGTTCCGGTTTTTCCTTTTCCAAAACCTTCCTGAATTAATTTCCCTTCATACGTTTTAAAAACATATCCTTTTTTAATTGCATAATTAAGGTAACCTGATTTCACTCCTTCTCCGAAAACGAAGAAAAATTTATACCAGACGAAAACTCCAACAAGTAGTAAAATTACTCCAACGGTGATCCACAAAGATTTTTTCATAAGTAGTGTTTTGTTTTAAATATAATTACATTTCATACTTGTTAATAAAGATTTCTAATTTATCTTTATCTAAGTTTCCGTCATTTGAAAAAACTTTTTCCTTCAAAAGCCATTGAATTAAGTTTTTCATCATGCTCTTAGAACCTAATCCAGCTATTTTTTCAAAATTGGTTGAGCTAAATTTCACGCCAATACCAACAAAATTAAATACCATATAATCGTCTGATTCATAAGCTGTACCGTTATCTTTAAATTGAAGGTTCAATACTTCATCATTCTTTAAATCGAATAATGAATATTCAACAAAACTCTGTTTTTCATATTTAAAGACTTCTTTATTATCTATAACAACTTTATCTTTAGTTAGTTTTAAGTCTTGAGCAGAAATAAAACCATTTATTAAAGCCATAAAAAATAATGATAAAAGAATTTTTTTCATCATTTAATTATTAGAATTATTTTGAAATACTTCTAGAAATCACAATTTTCTGGATTTCAGAAGTTCCTTCATAGATCTGAGTGATTTTTGCATCTCTCATCATTCTTTCTACGTGATATTCTTTTACATATCCGTATCCACCGTGAATTTGCACCGCTTCAATTGTAGTGTCCATCGCAACCTGAGAAGCGTATAGTTTTGCCATTGCTCCACTTTCAGAAATGTCTTTTCCGGCATCTTTTTCACAAGCAGCCTTGAAGCAAAGCATTCTTGCAGCCGTAATCTGAGTTGCCATATCTGCCAATTTAAAAGCAATCGCCTGGTGATTGATAATTTCAGTTTTGAAAGCTTTTCTTGTTTTAGCATATTTTAAAGCCAATTCGTAAGCTCCAGAAGCGATACCTAAAGCCTGAGAAGCAATACCGATTCTACCACCGTTCAATACAGCCATTGCAAAATTGAATCCGAAACCGTCTTCACCGATTCTGTTTTCTTTCGGTACTTTTACGTTGTTGAAGATCAAAGAATGCGTATCACTTCCTCTGATTCCCAACTTGTCTTCTTTTAATCCGATTTCGAAACCTTCCCAACCTCTTTCAACGATGAAAGCATTGATTCCTTTATGTTTTTTTTCAGGATCAGTTTGAGCGATGACGATATAATAAGAAGCCGTTCCACCATTGGTGATCCAGTTTTTGATACCGTTTAATAAATAGTAATCTCCTTTATCTTCAGCAGTCGTTTTCTGAGAAGTTGCATCAGAACCTGCTTCAGGTTCAGACAAAGCAAAAGCTCCGATTACCTGTCCGCTTGCAAGCGGCGTAAGATATTTTACTTTTTGTTCTTCAGAGGCAAATTTTTCAAGACCTGCACATACCAAAGAGTTGTTTACAGACATTACAACAGCCGCAGAAGCATCAATTTTTGCAATCTCTTCCATCGCCAAAACATAAGAAACACTATCCATTCCGGCACCACCGTATTTAGGATCAACCATCATTCCTAAAAGCCCCATCTCCCCCATTTTTTTCACTTGCTCAGTCGGAAATTTCTGATCACGATCTCTTTCGATAACCTCCGGTAATAGCTCGTTTTGTGCAAAATCTCTCGCTGCCTGCTGAATCATCAGCTGTTCTTCTGATAAATTAAAGTCCATAAAAATTTTCTATTATATGGTCGCTAATTTACACTTTTTGTACAAATCTGAAAACAGAATTAATAATTTGAAATTAGGCTCATTAAATTATATTCATTAAAATCAAATTAAAATTAAATTATAGAACATATTATGGCATACATTTTACTAATTTTTAAATCATTAGTTCTAATTTCCGCAATTAAAAAAAATGCTTATATTTAAAATTCTAACTATATAATAAATACCATGTCTATAAAAAGATTATTCGATATACCCCATTATGCGCTACAGCATTTTCCTAAAAGTGACATGTTTGTTACAAAATATCACGGAGAATGGAAAAAAACGTCGACCCAGGAGTTTATCAATCAGGGAAATAAAATTTCGAGAGGGCTTTTAAAGCTTGGCATTAAACCTGGTGATAAAATTGCGCTCATCACCACAAATTCCCGTACTGAATGGGCAGTAATGGATCTTGGACTTTCACAGATCGGTGTGGTTTCCGTTCCCGTTTACCCGAGTATTTCACCGGAAGACTATGAATTTATCTTTAATAATGCTGAAATTAAATACTGCTTTGTTTCCGATAAGGATCTTCTGGATAAAGTCATGAAGATTAAACATAATGTTGCGAGCTTGCAGGGCGTTTTCACTTTCGACAACATCAGCGGAGCAGCCAACTGGAAGGAGATTCTTGACTTGGGTGAAGACGATTCTACCCAAATTGAAGTGGAAGATCTTTCAAAAGCCATTAATCCCGAAGATTTAGCAACCTTAATTTATACTTCCGGAACAACTGGAAAACCGAAAGGCGTAATGCTGACTCACGAAAATATTGTTTCGAATGTTTTAGGTTCAATTCCTAGAATACCTAAGAAAAAAAGTTTAGATTATAAAGATACACGTGTTTTAAGCTTCTTACCGATCTGCCATATTTTTGAAAGGATGCTGTTTTATCTTTTCCAATACAATGGTTTCTCCATTTGGTTTGCAGAGAGCATCGAAAAAATGGGTGAAAATGTAAAAGAAGTAAAACCTCATTACATGAGTGTTGTTCCAAGACTGGTAGAAAAAGTTTACGATAAAATCTATGCAACCGGTTCTTCTGCGGGCGGAATTAAACAGAAAATTTTCTTCTGGGCATTAGATATAATCCAAAAAAAGAAAGAGGTTTCAAAACCTTCGGGATTGTTTGAAATCATTGCCGATAAATTAGTCTTTAAAAAATGGAGAGAAGGTTTAGGCGGCGAGATCATCACTTTGGTTTCCGGTTCAGCAGCTTTATCGAAAAGATTAAATTTGATGTTTCAAAACGCTGGAATTCCTATTCTGGAAGGTTATGGTTTAACAGAAACTTCGCCTGTAATTTCGGTAAATTCTTTCGGAAAAATGAAAATTGGAACTGTAGGTCATCCTCTGGATAATTTAACGGTAAAAATTCAGGAAGACGGTGAAATTACGGTAAAAGGTCCTTCTGTTTTTAAAAGCTATTTTAAAAATGAAGAACAAACTAAAGAAACGTTCACAGAAGACGGATTTTTCAAAACAGGGGACATCGGTCACATCGACAGCGAAGGATTTTTACAGATTACCGACCGTAAAAAGGAAATGTTTAAAACTTCCGGAGGAAAATATATTGCTCCGCAAACGATTGAAAATTTAGCCAAAGCTTCAAAATTTATTGAACAGATCATGGTTGTAGGAGACGGTGAGAAAATGCCGACTGCTTTGGTTCAGCCTGATTTTGAATTTGCTAAAAGCTGGGCAATGAGAAACAATCTCAGCATCGGAACAACACCCGCTGAAATTGCAAAAAGTCCTGAATTAAAAGCGAGAATTGAAAAAGAGATTGATGATATCAACGAACATTTAGGTAATTGGGAAAAAATCAAAAAAATTGAACTGACGCCTGAAGTTTGGGCAATTGAATCCGGACTTTTGACACCAACTTTAAAGTTGAAAAGAAAAGCAATTAAAGAGAAATTTACTGATCTGTATAATAAGATGTATGAACATCATGAATAATATGAAACCGCTTCTTTTGAGGCGGTTTTTTTTGATTTAAACACTAATGACACTAATGTTTTCACTAATAACACTAATTTTATTGAAAAAGATTCTTCACTCCACTTCGTTCCGTTCTGAATGACAAGTAGGACATATAAATCATGTAATATCTCACGAAAAGGATTTGAGCTATTAGTGAAAACATTTGTGCAATTCGTGTTTTAAAAACAAAAAAGCTGTCTCAAAAATTTGGGACAGCTATTATATTTTTAGAAATAAATAATTAAAACTTAATTACAGATTTCATTTTTTCGTTTTCTTCCATTACCAACTCGTCGTCAACAAGGATTTTCCCTGAATGCTCATCAATAATGATTTTCTTTCTCTGAGCGATTTCCATTTGCTTTTGTGGCGGAATTGTGAAGAACGATCCTTTCGGAGCACCTCTTTCAAGACCTACAACCGCTAAACCTGTAGAAGAACTTGTTCTGATTCTGTTGTAAGAAGCCAATAATCTTTCATCGATTTTAGAAGCGAATTCTTTAGATTTTTCGATAAGATATTCTTCTTCTTTCTGAGTTTCAGCGATCAGACCCTCTAATTCTTCTTTTTTGAATTTAAGGTGATTCTTAAGATCGTTGATTTTATTATTAAGTTCTGCTAAAGTTTCTTCTTTGTGAGCGATTTTAGCACCAAATTCTTTGATTCTTTTTTCAGAAAGCTGAATTTCAAGCTCCTGATATTCCATTTCTTTTCCTAAAGCTTCAAACTCTTTATTGTTTCTTACATTATCCTGCTGAGATTTGTATTTCTCGATAAGAGTTTTTGCGTGGTTGATCACTTCATTTTTGGTGTTGATCTGATCATTTTGCTCTTTAATATCTGCATGAAATTTTTCAGCTCTTGTTTCAAGACCTTCTATCTCGATTTCAAGATCTTCAACTTCGATTGGCAATTCTCCTCTTGTATTACGGATCTCGTCTAGTCTTGAATCTATGATCTGTAAATCATATAAAGCTCTTAATTTTTCTTCAACTGAAATATCGGTTATATTCGCCATATCTAAAGGAAATAATTTACGGGGTTTGTTTTTTCACTAGATTTTAAGATTGCAAATGTACTAATTTTTTGCGACAAAATTTCAAATAATTGTTGAGCAACCCATTGTTCTGATTCATAATGCCCTACATCACAAATCAGCATTTTAGATTCTGCCAGGAAATAATCATGATATTTAAGATCTCCGGTGATATATGCATCACATTTTTTAGCCAGAGCAAATTTAATTCCGCTTGCTCCGGAACCACCCAAAACCGCTACTCTTTTGATTTTTTTATCTGTAAAATCTGAATGTTTAATCACCTCAACATTAAATTTATCTTTAATAAATTTCAGAAAATCTTTTTCATCCATTTCTATATCAAATTCGCCATACATTCCCAAACCTGAATATTGATTTTCATTGTCTAAAGAATAAATCTGATGTGCTACTTCCTCATAAGGATGCGCTTTTTTCATCGCAGCAATGATCTGATTCTGTTTGTACGCTTCAAAAATTACAGAAATCATGCTTTCATCAGCATTTTCTGTTACATTTTGTTGACCTGAGAAAGGATTTGAACCTTCAATCGGTCTGAAAGTTCCGTTTCCGTTAATCTTAAAGCTGCATTCGTCATAAAAACCGATATTTCCTGCTCCGGCTGAAAAAAGAGCTTCTTTTAACTGTTCAGAATGTTCATTCGGAACATATACCGTAAGTTGCTTTAAATTATTTTTTTTAGGCTGAAGTATTTTTAAGTTTTTAAGACCTAACTGATGACAGATTCCTGCATTGACTCCAAAATAATCATTATCGAAAGCGGTGTGAATGGCATAAATCGCAATTTTATTTTCAATAGCTTTTAAAACAGCTCTTTCAACATAGTTTTTTCCTGTGATTGATTTTAAACCTGAAAAAATAATCGGGTGAAAACAAACAACCAAGTTACAGTTTCTGGTAACCGCCTCATCAATAACACTTTCCAAGGCATCATGACAAAACAAAACTCCACTCACATTACGATCGGGAACTCCGCATAAAAGTCCGACATTATCGAAATCTTCCGCCTGAGGAATGGCAATCTGACTTTCTAGGATAGAAATTACTTCTTTTATTGTCATTTTATTCTGTAAGTTTGTTACGAAATTAATTATAATTTTATTCAAAACAAAAACACTCATGGAAAGAGAACACAATCTTGTTCCGGAAGATAAGCTCTGGAAAAGGTTTTTGTACCGAATCATCTACCGCTCTGATACGAAACTCGGAAAACTTTTCGACGTCATCCTTCTATCACTCATATTGGTGAGCACTTTTATTATTATGATGGAAAGTGTGCCCAAACTCGACAAGAAGTTTCACACGTATTTTATCATTTCTGAATGGATTATTTCGATATTTTTCACCGCAGAATACTGGTCGAGAATTGCAGTTGTAAAAAACAAAAAACATTACATCTTCAGTTTCTTCGGGATTATTGATTTTCTAGCATTAATTCCTTTTTATCTGAGCTTCTTTTTCCCGGTAACCAAATATTTTTTAATTTTCAGAATGTTGAGAATGCTGAGAGTTTTCAGGGTTTTCAATCTTTTGGATTTCATGAACGACGGAACTGTGATTGTGAGAGCTTTGAAAAACAGTTCAAGAAAAATTTATATCTTTTTATTGTTTCTTATTATTTTCTCAGTTATTGTTGGTTCATTAATGTTTATGGTGGAAGGCGGAAGACCTGGTTTTGAAACGATTCCACAATCTATTTATTGGGCTGTAGTGACGGTAACAACGGTAGGATATGGAGATGTTTCACCCATAACTCCGATGGGGAAATTTTTTGCTGTTATTTTGATGCTTGCCGGTTATTCAATTATTGCTGTTCCTACCGGAATCGTAACTGCCGAAATGAGAAATAAAAGACAGAATCTGGAGCTTATCTGTGAACGTTGCGGAAATGAAGATATTGACGATGATGCGCGCTACTGCAAACAGTGTGGCAAGAAATTGGCTTAGTAGATTTTATACGAATTGATCTATTAACCTAAATCGACAAAATCATGGAACCACAAAAGAAAAATACGCCTAATAAAGCTATTATCATTCTATTCTCTTTAATTGTACTTACCGTAGTTGTTTATTTTATCCTGCAAATGGTTTTACCTGAGTTATTTCAAACGATGCCGACCGGAGAAGTACAACCTGTGAAGCCAAATGAATAATGGTACTTCTAATAAAAATTAGAGCTTTCTGTATTAATGGAAAGCTTTTTTATTTTAAGCTAAATAAAAAAGAGACTGATCTATTGACCAGCCTCTTCTAAAAAGGATTTTAAAAATAAATTATTTTTTAATTGCTTTAATAGTTTGCTTAGAACCATCTTTCATCTGTAAGACAATCATATACATCCCTGATGGTAAACCTGCCAAATAAATCCTTGTTTCCGGTTTATTAAACGACTTAATAATTTTACCAGAAACATCCACTACAGAAATTGTCTGTACGCCCGATATATCCGTAATGTTTAAAACGTCAGCAAAAGGATTAGGATATGCCTGGATTTTATCTTTTATTTTATTTGTTTCGCTTGTTGACAGTGTTGTATTTTCAACCGTAAAATTATCAATGAAAAATTCTGTATCGTTCTGATCTATAACATCCCCATTGGTTGCATAGAAAGCAAATTTCGTGTTGGCGCCAGGATAATTGGCCAAACTAAACGAATATGGTGTTGAAGTATTTGACACTGCGCTTGAGGCATCCCAAGTTTGGAGTACGTTCCACGTTGTACCACCGTCTTGAGAGATCACAAACTGAACAAGATCATCAGATCCCAAAGAACTTGGATCTGTGCTATTATACTGAGTTAAACCATAATCAAACTTCACCTGATACGCTCCTCCCGAAAGGTTAAAGGCAGGAGTTATCAGCCATGAATCAAATCTACCTACCCATGCATTTGAGTAAAGGTTAACTTTCATGGCACCTTCATATCCGTTATTTAAGAATCCATCTTCATACCAGTTCGAATCATTTCCTGACGGTGTTCCAGCAGGCGTTCCTGCATCTGCACGTTGCCAGCACTCAGTTACACCACCAGTAAAATCAAAAGTGTAGTTTGGTACTTCTACAGCACACAATGTTTTAAATATCGTTGAAACAGACCAGCTGCTTTTTGTGGTAGCAGTACAGACAGATCTTACCCATACATAATAATTTGTTACAGGCGCTAAATTAGATAGTGGGGTTGTGAGAACCGCAGATCCTGTTACTGATCCTGTTGCCTGCGTCGTATTTGTAGGTGCTGTTTGAGAGGTCGAAACGTAATACTCGTAACCTACCCCTACAGCACTTGAAGAAGCTGTCCACGAAAGTGTGGCACCACTGGCCGTTATTGCTGAAACTGTAGGAGCCGTAGGAGCAATGCAACTAGGAGCCGCTCCCACAACAACGGTGTAATCATGCGCTTCTCCATATCCGTCTGTATTACAAGGT
The DNA here is from genome assembly GCF_900116415.1 of Chryseobacterium formosense. Lineage (GTDB taxonomy): Bacteria > Bacteroidota > Bacteroidia > Flavobacteriales > Weeksellaceae > Chryseobacterium > Chryseobacterium formosense. Next base: position 617,455 of record NZ_FPAP01000003.1, read on the forward strand.
ATTGGATCTGTACTATATCGGTCGCCTACACGCATTCTATATGTTCCAGGTGTTACTGTCGCCGGAATCGAAAGGTTACCGTAAGTAATATTATCATTACCCTGTAAAATACTTGAAGCTGTTGCAACAAGTTCCGGAGCTGCATCCGTAAATGTTCCGTTATTATCAAAATCGATCCAGATTTTAACGATTTGATCTCCAAACCCATGGGTAATCTGAAAAGGGTAATTGACTCCAGCATTCAAGTTAATAGACTGTGATGTAAAATCTCCATACGCTCCTGTAGAGCATACTGTATCCGTATGACTGAATGCAACACTTGGGATTTGGAAACTATCAATCTGATCTCCATAAGTGCAACCTGAAGCAAAACTAGGTGTGCAATAAGTTTGAGAATACAAAAATGATGAAAACAGAGCAGCGGCTCCGACAAGTAGATTTTTTTTCATTATCAATATAAATTATTTGTTATTACTAAATTAAATAAAATACTTTTAAAATGGTAAATATTTTAATAATTCATTAATAAAAAAAAGAGATCGATATAAATCGATCTCTAAAAGTAATAATATAATAATATACTATTTTTTAATTGCTTTTATAGCTTGTTTAGAACCATCCTTCATATTAAGGATAACTAAATACATTCCTGAATTTAATTCTCTTAAATGAAGCGTAGATTCTGGTTTATCAAACGTTTTAACCAATTTACCAGAGATATCTACCACAGAGATAGATTTTACATTTGAAATGTCTGAAATATTCAAGACATCAGCAAATGGGTTTGGATATGCTTTGATATTGTTTTTGTTTGATACATTCTCAACCGTACCTAAACTAGGATCTTTTTGTGCATATGATAAGAATCCTGTATAATCAATATTATTCATAGCAACAGCAGACTGAATATTATTAGGCACTGTAGCAGTTCCTGCAACATATGCAGCAGTATCTCCAAAAAGATTTAAGTAAGCACCTGATGCAGCCGGAGCATGTACAGGAATATATCCTGTTTGAATATTACTGTCACCTAATCTTACATTAATACCTGTCATTGTTCCAGAAACTAATGGAGCTTCCCATCTTCTTGTTGCAGAAAGGTTTATTACACCAAAACCTGCAGTACCTGAGTTAGAATCAAATGCTTCAGCTTTCATCACTGAAACAGCTGTAGTAGCCGGTGATAACCAAACCGGAGCATAAGCAGTTTTACCAACCGGATAATGGATATAAGCCGTGTTAGAATTACCAATAGTTCTTGCAAAAGGTCCACTAATATAAGCAGTAGGTGAACCTCCTGATAAAGTTCCGGCAGCTGTTGCTGTACCTAATGTTAACAAATTGGTGTTGGTTGTAGTTACCAAACCTTGAGTTAAAGTTAATGTACCACTTACTGATAAAGGTACATTTAATGTCACTCCACCTGTGCTGGTATTATTTATAGTGAAACTAGTTAAACTAGCAGTAGGCGATGCAGCTAAATTTCTAAATACACCTGTACCAGATATAGTTTGTGCATTTGTAGATGCCACGCTAGAAGTAGAAGATGTTAAATCTGCTCCCCATAATGCTAATTCTAAAGTTCCAGTAGAAGTAAGTGTACCATTATTTACAATATTACCATTAATTTTTGAACTAGGTAATCTTATCTCACCAGAAGTAATTGTTAAATCTTTTTCAACACCTACTGCATAAGGAGGTACAACAAATCTATTTGTACCTGTCGATAAATTAATAACTAAATTACCCGCAATAAAATATCCAGTGCCTGGCCAAGTATTATACTGAAGACCACTTGTATTTCCACCTGCGTCAGTAGAAACTCCGTCTCCTAATTGAATTGTATGATTTGCTCCTGCACGGTAACCATTACCCCAATAAGCGAAAGCGTGTCCATTTGAAGTACCTCCAGCTGCTGAAGTTGCAACATGCGGATCTACAATAACAATTTTACCGCCTGTTAAATTTAATGTAGCACCTGTTCCCGAAGTACCAAAACCAAATATATTAGTACCAGAGGCAACAGAATTAGCTACTACACCTGCATCATTACCATCTACAATAATATCTCCACCTGATTGATTAAATGTTGATCCATTTACATTATTTACATTACCATTTACATTTAGTATACCACCTGAAACTGTTAATGTTCCATTATTTACTAATGAATTATTTTTAAGAGTACAACCTATTGTAAGATCACCGGATGCATTTACTAATGTTCCTCCTGTATTAATAGTAACATTTTTAGAAACATTTCCGGTAGAATTTACTGTTACCGTTGTACCCGCTGCAATTTGCACTATACCCGTACAAGTTGGTACAGTTCCTTTGTTCCAGGTAGAACCAGTGCCCCAATTACCATTGGCAACAGATACAAAAGGAACATCCGAAGCAGAGATACCTAAATAATAAGTATCAGCTAAATTAGCCAATGGAACAGCTGTTCTTTGAGCATTCACATAAACTGTTCCTGCCTGATGTGTTCCTGAAGCCGGAGCCGCAACCAATGTGATTCTGCTGTTTCCATTACCAGCTAGATAAATATCTTGTCCATTTATCGCCATATTATAAGTAGGCGTTCCTGTAATCCCAGATTGAGAAACAATCCAATTAGATTTTGCCTGCGTATCTACAGTATAAGTTCCATCTACAATATTTACACTATTAGTTCCTGCAACATCATTGTATTTTACTGCAATTTTTCCACCAGTTGTAGCAGCAGCCGTTTGGTTTAAGTAAAGGTTTCTTGCAACAAGAGCGGTTGAGGCTCCTGCAGCAAAAGGATAAACACCAGTTCCTGTTCCAGAAGGAGTAGTATTAGCTGTAATAGTTGCCCCTCCTGTTGTAGTAGGCCACCATCTTGCAAAAGTACTTCCTGTGCTAAAGCCACCTGCAGTATAAGATAAAGTTCCGTTAGAAGTAGCTGAAGTTCCTAAAACAAATGTATTAGCACCCGTATTTAAAAATCCTGTTGTAAAGGTTAAAGTTCCTGATGCTGTACCCGTATTTGCACCGCTCAATAATGAATTTGCATTGGCAAAAGTAACACCAGTTGAAGAGCTATTATTAATTGTTACTGAATTAAAATTAGCAGTAGAACTTGCTGTAACAATATTATTTCTAAATACACCAGTTCCTGAAATAGTCTGAGGTGTAGTAGAAGCTGAAGCAGTTGCATTTTTGAAATTTTGGAAGCTCAAAGTGGAAGCAGTGTGCGTAAATGTACCGTTATTGGTAAAATTACCAGCAATACTAATTCCAGATGTTGGCATTCTAAACTCACCATTGGCATTAATCGTTAAAGTATTAATACCGATCGTTGTAGCAGAGTTCGATACATATCTATTTGTACCTGAAGCTCCATCAATGATTACATTCTCAAAATATATTTTGCTTCCAGCATTATTCCAAATAAATCCTCCAGCTGCTGTAGCAGTTGCAGCAGTTCCTCCTGCGTCAGTAGAAACTCCATCACCAAACTTCAGTGTCCAGCCAGTTGTATTATCAATAGCTGTTCCACCAGAATAAGAGAATGCGTACGAACTTGTACTATTCGCTGCATGAGGATCAACTATCGTCATTGTTCCACCAGTAAGTGTTACGTTACCAGTAGCTATGTTTACAATATTTGTACCTGAAGCTACACTTGTTGCAGCAGTACCTGCATCGTTTCCATCTACATTTATATTTCCTCCTGTTTGAGAGAAAATAGATCCCGATGCATTATTCAAATTACCATTTACAGCTAGATTTCCTCCAGTTACTGATAAAGTACCACCGTTATTAATATAATTGTTTTTACTAGTACAGCCAACCGTAATAGACCCCCCTGTAACAGCTAAAGCCCCCCCTGGATTAATAATTACATTACTTGGAGTTGCAGTTGTAGAAGAAGATACAGTAACTGTATGCCCCGGAGCAATACCTACAGTCACACAAGAAGGTACTACTCCGCCTACCCATGTACTTGCACTTTCCCATGGACCTGATTGTGCAGACTCTATAGGAGCTTCTGATGTAATCGAAGCCAATTTATATGTTGCAGCTATATTTGCAGCAGGTACTGAAACTCTTTGTCCCATAGGCTGGTTTGTACCTGCTTGTGCAGTACCTACCAATGCTCCGTTGTTTAAAACTGTAACATTTGGAGTGATAGCCGTATATGTTCCTTGCCCTTGAATAGCAAAAGTATGTGCCGTGGAAGATGCATATCCTGCAGAAGTAGTCACTACCCAATTAGCGTTAGTCTGTCTATCGTAAGTCAATGAACCTTCGGTTAACGGAGTTATCGCAGAAGTACCGGTAGCACCATTAAATTTAACCGCCATTTGACCTGCCGCTGTTAAGGCTGCTGTAGCTTTATGAAAATGATCAGTCGAAAGTCCAATTGCAGGATTTCCCATTACAAAAGGATATGTTCCTGCACCTGGAGATGGAACTGTAGATGCAGCTATTGTTGTTCCTGATCCTGCTGTTCCGTACCATCTGCTGAATGTAGAACCTGAACTGAATCCTCCTGCTGTATAACTTAAAGTTCCTACACTTGCACCGGAAACTCCAAGTACAAATGTATTAGAGCCCGTATTAACAATACCATTTGTAAAAGTTAATGTTCCTGATACCGTACCTGTATTTGTGCCAGTCAATAAGGAGTTGGCATCTGCGAAAGTAACACCGCCTGTACTTGTATTATTGATGGTTAAACTTGTAAAATTAGCGGTTGGAGAAGCTGCTAAATTTCTAAAAACGCCACTACCAGAGATAGTTTGAGTTTTTGTGGAAGGTGCATCAACACCATTGGAGTAAAACTGAAAAGATGTTGTACTCGTGTTTGTGTACGTATCGTTATTAATCAGATTACCTCCTATTCTATTTATTGAGCTAAATCGAACTTCTCCAAGAGTAACTCTGAAATCTCCACTAAAACCCAATGAATATGTTGTAGAACAAAGTCTTCTATTGCCTGTTCCTGCTGTATTCAGAGTAAAATTGCCAAAGTATAGTCGACCTGAGCTGACAAAAGTATTCAAGTTAAAACCCGCTGTGTTCGTAGTAGCGTCAGTAGATACTCCATCTCCAAATTGCAAAGTATGTGTCGATGTATTGGATGGATTAGCCATCGAACCGCTGCTATAACTGATAGCATCTCCTGATCCAGCGTTGGGATCAACAATAATGAGTAAGCCAGATGTCCAGTTGATGTTTGAGCTGGTAATACTTAATGTAGCTGTGCCACTGGCTACACTTCCTGTGGTATTGCCTCCATTATTCGGATCTATTGTGATAGTACCTCCAGATTGATTGAATGTACTGGTACCTGAAACAATCATGTTTCCATTAACATTCAAATTCCCTCCCGAAACATCTAATGTTCCACCAGCTACATTTAATGTAGAGTCAAATGTTCCCGCTTTACTCACCGTAAGGGTATTTGCTGCAACAGTTAAACTTCCGGAATTAATGGTTAGTTGTCTGACAGATGCGCTACTAGGAAGCGTCATCACAGAAGCATTTTGTATAACAAAATTGTCTGCATTGCTAATGCTGGTTGGTGAAGTACCGGTACCATCTGTTGCGGTACCCCAACTGCTCACAGCTGTAAAATCCGTGGCCGAGGCTTTTGAATAGTACGTCGTTTGTGCTGTCATTGTGGCAAAACCGCCCAACAATGAGAGCCAAAGATAAGTTTTTTTCATACTCAGTTAAATTAAAATTAGAGGGCTAAATTAATAAATATTAACATTCAAATTCAAAAAAAATGTTAATATTTTAAAAATATATTAATATCTATCAAAAATGATTACAAAATCATTAAACAAACATTTAATTATTTTTTAAAAATGACAATTGTAATTTATTGGAAACAATGCAATATCAAGACTTTAAGTCCCAAAACCCACCTCTACAACAAATAAGAATTTTCATTTTTTTCAGTAAATAAATCAGGCTCTATAAAAACAATCGCAACCCAAAAAAATAAGGTTGCGATTGTTTTTAAATTATAAATATCGAATATTAATTCAAATAAAACTCATATTTATTCAACAGTTGAATCTGTTTTATCAAATCACCGTTCAGATTAACCGAATGTTTCATCGATTGAACTTCCAGATGTTCCGTATTTAAATCTTCATCAACATTTTTTATATAAAACTTCAGCTTTTGATCACCTTGATTCCTCTCTAAAACAGATCTGAAGAAACTCAGATCTTCCGGTCGGAAATCCATCACATCCATCACCAGAGAAATACTTTTTGCAAATCGTTCGAAAGCTTCCTGTAATTCAATAACATCAATAACATTCACAAAAACCCTTCCGTCTTTTACCTGAGCAAATTTTATTTTTAAAATAACAAAACGCTGAACTTCCAGCTTTTCTTTCAGTTTCATATAATCCCTGTCTCCCAATCTGAAAGAATATGATCCCGAGTAATCCTCCAATGTCAGAAAAGCCACCTTTTCACCACTACGAAAACCATCTTTTACGACATATTCTGTGATTAAGCCCGCAACAGTATACTCTTTTCCGCCCCCGCCGTTTTCTCTTTCCTTTTGTAAAGTCTTCCAGTCTTTTTTCTTTTCTTCAAAAAGTTCTTCCTGCTTATTGGCAAAAGCCAGTTCTTTATAAGCATCCACCTCATCAAGATTTAGAAACCCGAAAACACCTTTTGGTTCTGCTTTTTTTATAACTTCTTCGATAATTTCCTCTTCTTCTCCTGCTACGATATCATCAGCAACAATTTCTATTAAATCTGCCACTTCATCCACAGAGTCTTTTTCCAGAACAGGAGTTTCATCGATAACAATTTTTGCTTCTTCATCTTTTTCTAAAACAGATTTTTTAGAAAGACTTCCCTGCATAAATTGAAACTGATATTTGAATTCGTCCAAAGGATGTGCAGAAAGGTAAAATCCGATGGTTTCTTTTTCTTTATTTAATTTATGCATATTTGGCCATTCCGGACATGGTGCCAATTTCGGCTGTTCAATCTGAACTTCCTCCGCGAAGTCTGCGAAAAGAGAATTCTCCATCTCATTTTTACTTTCCTGAAAGCTTTGTCCGTATCGGATTAATCTTTCGAGATTTGTTCTTCCCGCCATATCAATATCAAAATACTGACCTCTATGGAAAGAATCCAACTCATCGAAAGCTCCTGCAACAACCAAACTTTCCGCAACTCTTTTATTCATCTGTGAAGGCAGAATCCTTTCAAAGAAATCATAAATATTTTTAAATCTTCCGTTTTGTCTTTCACGGGTAATCGCCTCACTTGGTCCTTCACCAATACCTTTAATCGCACCCAGGCCGAAACGGATTTGGCCTTTTTCGTTTACCGAAAATTTATATTGAGATTCATTAACATCAGGTCCCAAAACATCAACACCCATACTTTTACAATCTTCCATGAACATCGTGATAGAATCGGTATTGTTAATGTTATTACTCATCACACTCGCCATGTATTCAGCAGGATAATTAGCCTTTAAATAGGCTGTCTGATAAGCAATTAAAGCATAGCAGGTTGAGTGAGATTTGTTGAAAGCGTACTCCGCAAAGGCTTTCCAGTCGTTCCAGATTTTTTCTAAAGGACCTTCATCAAGATTATTTTTTCTCCCGCCTTCGATAAATTTAGGGTACATTTTATTAAGAACTTCAATCTGCTTTTTACCCATCGCTTTTCTCAAAGTATCGGCTTCACCCTTGGTAAAGTTGGCCAATTTCTGAGACAGCAACATTACCTGCTCCTGATAAACCGTAATTCCGTAGGTTTCCTTTAAATATTCTTCAGTTTCCGGCAAATCGTAGACAATTTCCTCGATTCCGTGTTTTCTATTAATAAAGTTTGGAATATACTTAATCGGACCCGGTCGGTAAAGAGCATTCATCGCAATCAAATCTGCAAAAACCGTAGGCTTAAGTTCCCTCATGTACTTCTGCATTCCCGGACTTTCGTACTGAAAAATCCCAATCGTTCTTCCTTCTTTAAATAACTGATAGGTCTTGGTATCTTCAAGACCTATTTCATCAGGATTAATATCAATTCCATGTCTTTCTTTTACTAATTTTAAAGCATCTTTAATGATCGTTAAAGTCCTAAGACCAAGGAAATCCATCTTTAAAAGACCTGCACTTTCGGCTACCGAGTTATCAAACTGAGATACCAAAATATCAGCATCTTTCGCAGCAATAGTTACCGGAACAAGATTACTTACATCTTCCGGTGTAATGATCACACCACAAGCATGAATTCCTGTATTTCGGATACAGCCTTCCATTTTTTTTGCACTCGCCAAAACATCGTGACGTGCATCATCTGGTGTATTCAGAACATATTTCATCTCATCGACGAGTTGCTGTTCTTCGGGTTTTAATTTATCATATTTAGATAAAGCTTTTGCAATATTCATCCCCGGACTTGGAGGAATCAGTTTCGCAATATTATTGGTATCAGGAATCGGAACATCCAAAACTCTTCCCGCGTCTTTGATGGCAGATTTTCCACCCAAAACGGAATACGTAATGATCTGCGCCACCTGATTTTTACCGTATTTTTCAACTACCCATTTGATGATTTTATCCCGCCCTTCATCATCAAAATCGATATCAATATCGGGCATAGAAATCCTTTCCGGATTCAGGAAACGCTCAAAAAGGAGGTCATATTTAATAGGATCAACATTGGTAATTCCGGTACAATATGCAACTGCAGAACCTGCAGCAGAACCACGACCAGGGCCAACCCAAACTCCCATTTTTCTTGCCTCATTACAGAAATCCTGTACAATCAAAAAGTAACCGGGGTAACCTGTATTTGCAACTACTTCAAGTTCAAAATCCAGACGTTCTTTAATTTCATCAGTAATTATTTCATATCTTTTTTTAGCTCCTTCATAAGTTAAATGCGTCAAGTAAGCCATTTCCCCTCGTTTCCCACCATCAATTTCATCTTCTGCGTGAATAAACCGTTCCGGAATATCGAATTTTGGAAGGAGAACGTCTCTTTTTAAAGTATAAGGTTTAAATTTTGCCGTAAATTCTTCATACGCATCAAAAGCATCGGGATAAGCCAAAAATGCTTCTTTTATTTCATCTGAATTTTTGATATAGTATTCTCCGGTAGCCAGACCTCTTCTCTTTCCAAAGCCTTTTCCGACAGGTGTTGTTAATTTTTCACCATCCTTAATACAGCTTACAATATCCTGAATATTAGAATCGTCTTTGTTGGAATAAAACGTTTCGTTCTGCGCTAAAATTTTAACATTATATTTATCGGCAAAATGTAGAAGGACATCATTCAAATGCTCCTCTTCGGGCAATTTATGATTTTGAATCTGAACATAAAAATCATCCTCAAAAGTATCTTTCCACCATTTGAAAAGCTCCTCCCCTTTTTGCTCACCGGTATTTAAAATTGCATCCGGAATATCTCCGTGAATACCGGATGTTAAAGCGATAATACCTTCTTTATATTCGGCAATCAGTTCACGACTGATCCTCGGAACTCCAAAATAAAATCCTTTAAGAAAACCAATACTTGAAAGTTTTGCCAAATTTTTATATCCATTAAAATCCTTTGCCAATAAAACAACCTGCGTTCTTCTATCGGGATCGTCTTTGGTAAACTGCTTCTGTTCGTAACGGTCTGAAATATAAAATTCACACCCAACTACAGGAATTAAAGGTTCTGAAACAGGTTCTTCTTCATTAAATTCTGTTCCATTTTCTTCCGCTTCCTGTTTTTTGATTAAATATTCTTTATGTTTTTTGGCGCGGTCACTATTCGCTCCTTCAACTGCTGAAACAAATTTAAAAGCACCCATCATATTTCCCAAATCCACCATTCCGACGGCAGGGAAATTGTCATCTGAAGCTTTTTTAATCAGATCATTAATGCTTGAAGTAGCCATCAACGTAGAGAAAACACTGTGATTGTTGAAATTGAAATATTTACCTAAATCAATCTCATCGACACTCCCAAAATCCTGTTGTTTTTTCTTATTATTAAAGTCAGCAACCTGTCTTCTGATAATAATATTGAAAGGCTTGATCGGATCAGGATACAGCGTTTTGAAATACGCTAACTGGTCTTCCGAAGTTTTTAAAACTTCAGCAGGAATTATTCCGATACGCATCATCTCGAAGAAAACCTGAGCCGTTGCATTTACGTCGGCTGCCGCGTTATGCGCTTCATCAAACTTATGACCGTATAATTTTTCGTAAAGCTCCTCCAATTTTGGAGGTTTGAACCTTCCTCCACGACCGCCTCCAAGCTGACAAAAATCGGTTCCCAAAATCATGGTATCGGCTTTTGGCTTTTCCTGAAGGTTATCCTTTATATTTTTTCTAAAAAATTCGGCTCCCACGATGTTGTAATCGAATTCAACATTGTGACCGGAAACAACTCTTACTCTTTCTAAAACTTTGGAAAATTCATTCAAAATTTCTTCAAGATCACGACCTTCCTCATTGGCAATTTTGGTAGTAATCCCATGAATTCTTGCAGCGTTGAAGGGAATATCGTACCCTTCAGGTTTTATAATATAATCCTGATTTTCAATTAATGTTCCGTCATCATCATGCAACTGCCACGCAATCTGTACCATTCTTGGCCAGTTGTCTGAATCTGAAAGCGGTGCGTTGAAATTCTTTGGTAAACCTGTGGTTTCTGTGTCAAAAACTAAATACATCTAAATTATTCGCCGTTTTTATTTATCAAAAGAGAATGTAAAGTTAGGGTAATTTTTTGTGTTTTGGAATTTGTTTTGGCTAAAATATTATCCGTTTCTCAACAGCATTTTGGTAATTATTAATCCAGCCTAAAACTTTAATATTTAAAACAAAATGTTAAAAACCAATCAGATAAACACAATAACTAACAATTGTTCGGATTTCTATTTTTATGTATATTTGCTTTCTATGGAAAATACACTTCACGAAAAAGTTTCTCAGGATATATTATTAAAGGCTTATAACCACATGATGCTTGCCAAAGCGATGGCAGATATTTACGAAGAAAACAGAAATGTTTGTAAATATGTTCATAGTACATCAAGAGGTCATGAAGCGATTCAGTTGGCAACCGCTTATCAGCTAAAAAAAGAAGACTGGGTTTCTCCATATTACAGAGACGAAAGTATTTTGTTGGGAATTGGTTTCGAACCTTACCAATTGATGCTGCAGTTATTGGCAAAAGCTGATGATCCTTTTTCTGGAGGCAGATCTTACTACTCTCACCCTTCGAGCAGAGATGAAGACAAACCAAAAATTATTCACCAAAGTTCGGCAACAGGCATGCAGACAATTCCAACTGCGGGAGTTGCGCAAGGGATAAAATATATTCAGGATTTCAATTTACAGCAATTTGAAAACAATCCGGTTGTGGTTTGCAGCCTTGGAGACAATTCTGTGACGGAAGGTGAAGTGAGTGAAGCACTTCAGTTTTCAGCATTACACCAACTTCCGATTATTTTCTTAGTTCAGGATAACGAATGGGGAATTTCTGTAACGAAAGAAGAAGCGAGAACATGCGACGCTTATGATTTTGTTTCAGGATTCACTGGTTTAAGCAGAATGAGAGTCGACGGAACAGATTTCGTTGAAAGTTTTGAAGCGATGAAAAAAGCAGTGGATTTCGTACGTACTGAAAGAAAACCTATCGTTGTTTGTGCAAAAACTGTTTTGATTGGTCATCACACTTCAGGAGTAAGAAGAGAATTCTATAGAGATGAAGAAGATTTAACAAAACACAGAGCCAAAGATCCGGGAGAAATCCTTAGAAATCAATTGCTTGATGCGGGTGTTGATGAAGAACTATTAAAACAAATCACCAAAAAAGCTCGTCTTGAAGCTGAAGAAGCTTTCGAAAGGGCTCAAAAAGCTGAAGATCCAAAACCTGAGACGGTAATGAATCATGTTTTCGCACCAACTCCGATTACGGAAGAGGTGGGAACTCGTGAACCAGAAGGTGGAGAAAAAATTGTAATGGTAGACGCTGCGATTCATGCGATTCAGGAATTGATGTGGAAGCATCCGGAAGCTTTGTTGTACGGACAGGATGTTGGAGAAAGAATTGGTGGAGTTTTCCGTGAGACCGTGACTTTAGGAAAAAAATTCGGGAGTAAAAGAGTTTTCAATACAGCTATTCAGGAAGCTTATATTATTGGTTCTACAACGGGTATGAGTGCAGTTGGTTTAAAACCGATTGTTGAAGTACAGTTTGCAGATTATATTTATCCGGGAATCAATCAGTTGATTACTGAGATCTCAAAATCCAGCTATTTAAGTCAGGGTAAATTCCCTGTAAGCAATATCATCCGTGTTCCGATTGGAGCTTACGGAGGTGGCGGCCCTTATCACAGCGGAAGCGTTGAAAGTATTTTAGCGAATATTAAAGGAATTAAAATCGCTTATCCAAGTAATGCAGCTGACTTTAAAGGTTTATTAAAAGCAGCTTATTATGACCCGAATCCGGTTGTGATGTTGGAGCATAAAGGTTTGTATTGGAGCAAGGTTCCGGGAACTGAAGACGCTAAAACGATAGAACCGGCAGAAGATTATATTTTACCTTTCGGAAAAGGAAAAGTAATCATTGAAGCTGATAAAAATGAAACAGAAAAAGGAAGAACTTTATTGGTAGTAACTTATGGAATGGGCGTTTATTGGGCAAAAGAAGCTTCGAAAAACTTTAATGGAAGAGTTGAAGTGATTGACTTGAGAACTCTGATTCCTCTTGATGAAGAATTGGTTTTCGAAAGAGTAAAAGCTCACGGAAAATGTATCGTTCTTACGGAAGAACAATTAAACAATTCATTTGCAGAAGCATTTGCACACAGAATTTCAAAGAACTGTTTCAAACATCTTGATGCTCCGGTGGAAACGATGGGATCTTTAGATACTCCTGCAGTTCCGATCAACTTGGTTTTGGAAAAAGAAATGCTTCCAAATGCAGAAAAGCTGGCTACAAAAATCGAAGAAATGCTGAAATATTAATTCAGACAAAAATAAATTTAAACCTCTAAAATTTTTTAGAGGTTTTTTTGTACACTTTTTGCTAACTTGGATTGAATAAATTTTTTGCTCTAAATGATTACCACAAAATACGTCAATTATAAACAGGTTCTCAACTTATCGGGATTTCATCTTATTCTGATTTCCATTTGGTGTACTTTGATCGCAATTCTTTTTCATTATTTCCATTGGGACTGGATGATTATTCCTTGGGTTCCGGTGGCGCTGATTGGTACAGCTGAGGCCTTTTTGGTGGGTTTTAAAAATAATCAGGCATATGACAGATTATGGGAAGCAAGAAAAATCTGGGGCGGAATCGTTAATTCCAGCCGAATGTTGGGCTCGATGGTATATTCTTTCGATACTGCGAATGAAGTTATTGGGAAATTTGATCTTGAAGACCGAAGAAAAAAGATCGTTTTCCGTCATATTGCATGGTTATACCAGTTTCGTGACCAACTTTTGATTCCGGCAGAATGGGAGCACATTAAAGTAGAGGAAGAACATTTTAAGAATATTGACCACAAGCGTAACAGATTAATTAAAGCAGGATTTCCCGATTATGGAAGAACTCCGATTTTTCTTAATAAATATCTGAGTGAAGAAGAAGTAGAATTACAATCTCAATATAAAAATTTTGCCACGTATCTCATTGCGCAACAATCGAAAGATGTGAACGAGCTGAAAAACATGAATGCGATTTCAGAATTCAATCAGATACAGTTACAGGATTGTTTGAATGAATTTTATACTTTGCAGGGACAGGCCGAAAGAATTAAAAAATTCCCTTTACCGAGACAGTTTGCGAGTACCGCTTTTGTGTTTAATATAATTTTTATTATGTTGCTTCCATTAGGTTTGGTAAGTGAATTTGCCAAATTGGGAGATTGGGGAATCTGGGCATCCATTCCGTTTTGTATCACCATTGGCTGGATTTATATTATTATGGAATTGGTGGGAGATTATTCTGAAAATCCTTTCGAAGGCTTGATGTTTGATATCCCGATGCTTTCGATTTGTCGAGCTATTGAAATTGACCTTCTTCAAATGGCAGGAGAAACCGATTTACCGGATGCTATTACTTCTAAGAATGGGGTTTTGGTTTAGTTTTACTTAAAAGTTATTTTTTAATTTAAATTATTTACATAATTTTTATCATTTCGGATTTTTCTATATTTTATTTGAATAACTGCGACCCTAGCTCCGATTGTATACTTGTCTGAGCTCATTTTATTTATTTCGGCGCGGCAGCTTCGCTGCCGCGCCGAAATAAATAAAATAGCGCGTGCGGAAAGCGGGAAAAAGCTCCTAAAAAATATTTACAAAACAATTTCTGTCGTATTTTTCACTTCAGAAATCGTGAAAGAGCTGTGCGTACTTGCAATATGCTGTAAAGTTGTGAGTTTGGTTACCATAAAATTCCGGTAATCATCCATATCTTTCAGGCTGATTTTAAGAATATAATCGTAGTCTCCGCTTACGTGGAAACATTCTGTGACTTCCTGTAAATTCAAAACTTCTTTTTCAAACTGCATCAGATACTCTTTTTTGTGCTGAGTAAGTTTTACATGACATAAAATAAGAAACTTTTTATCAATTTTTGTTTTATCGACCAACGCCACATATTTGGAAATCACCCCAGAATGTTCAAGCTTTTTAATCCGTTCATAAACAGCCGTTACCGACAATCCTAGCTTGTAAGATAGTTCTTTGGTGGTTTGTTTACAGTCTTCCTGTAAAAATTGCAGTAGTTTTTTATCGGTTTCGTCAAATTGCATAGATAATTTTTTAGTAAAGTTTAGATTAAAACAAATATAACCAACTTTTATTCTATAAGAATAAATTTATATAGTTTTATTTTCTAAAAATCTAATTTATCATTGTAATAATTACCAGAAAGATTCATTTTTAAAACAAAAAAATATGGATCGATTCAATGCGGCAAATGAGATACAGGATCTTCAGTATTTCGGAGAATTCGGAGGAGTAAATCCTTCAATTTCAGACAGCTCTACGTACACTTTTCTTTCAGCAAAAACAATGTTTGATACCTTTGAAGGAAATGCAGACGGTTGCTATCTGTATTCAAGACATTCGTCGCCGATGAATCTTTATCTTTCACAAGCTTTAGCAAAAATGGAAAATACCGAAACCGCAAACGTTACCGCTTCGGGAATGGGCGCAATTACTTCTGTTTTGATGCAGGTTTGTAAGTCGGGAGACCATATTATTTCGAGCAGAACTATTTATGGTGGAACGTACGCTTTCCTGAAAAATTTTCTGCCACCATTTCAAATTGAAACTTCGTTTGTAGATATCAACAATTTTGAATCTATTGAAAACGCTATTCAGCCTAACACAAAAATAATATATTGCGAAAGTTTGAGCAATCCGCTTTTGGAGGTTGCGGATCTGAGAAAGTTATCGGAAATCTGTAAAAAACACAACTTAAAACTGATCGTAGATAATACTTTCTCTCCGCTTTCTATATCACCTACTCTTTTGGGAGCCGATATTGTCATTCATTCTTTAACCAAATTTATTAACGGAAGCAGCGATACTGTTGGCGGCGTTTATTGCGGAACTCAGGAATTTATCAATGATACCAAAAATGTAAACAACGGAGCATGTATGCTTCTGGGACCTACAATGGACAGTTTTCGATCGGCAAGTATTCTTAAAAACCTGAGAACGCTTCACATTAGAATGAAACAGCACAGTCATAATGCAATGTATCTTGCTAAAAGATTCGAAGAAGATGGTTTAAAAGTTTCTTATCCCGGTTTGAAATCTCACAAGAATCACGATTTAATGAAAAGCATGATGCATGAAGAGTACGGATTTGGCGGATTACTGACTTTAGATGCAGGAACAACCGAAAAAGCCAACGAATTGATGGAAATGATGCAGCAGGAAAATCTTGGATATTTAGCGGTTAGTTTAGGCTTTTATAAAACATTATTTTCATGCTCCGGAAGTTCAACCTCATCAGAAATTCCTGAAGAAGAACGTGAAGCTATGGGAATTTCAGACGGACTTATAAGATTCTCAATCGGTCTCGATCATGACATCGAACGAACATACGAAAAGATGAAAGAATGCATGCTCAAAACAGGCGTTCTAAACCATGAAACCATTTCATCCATATTCTAATTATTGTATAAAAGCTGTCGATATTCGGCAGCTTTTATTATTTATTTTTAACCGCAAAAGTCACAGAAGATATTTTTGTGTAATATTTTGAGCTCTTCACAAGCTCACAAAATGTAAATTTATTTAGTTTGAAAAGTTTCGCTCCTACGGAGCTCAATATATTCGAAATCATTTTCTACAAAGGTTTTGCTCCTACGGAGCAAAATTTTACTGCAATCAAAAATCATAGTTTTTTTAACGCAAAGTCTAATTTAACCTATCTTTCTTATTTAAGGAATCAACGAGTTGATTGATGAAGCGTATGTTTCCCGTTTCGAGCAGCAAATTTATTTGCCCTTGCTCTCTAAAATCAGCGCTTTGCTAAAATATCTTTGCTTTAAAAAATTCACACCGAGAAAATATCCGATAAGACTTTTTTGATTAGTTTAAACCTTATGAAAATGTTTCGGGAATGCGTTCTCTGGTTTCATTCTGAAAATATTCAGCAGAATCCAGGATTTTAAAAATCCATAGCCGTAAGAAAACATTTGGATGTAGGTGGAAATAACTGCCATTCCTGCGATGGCGATATTTTTAGTAACAATCATTGAATGAATCAGCACCATAAAAGTGTATAGTCCGTAAAGAGCAAGAATAAAACCTTTTCCTAAAATAAAATATTCTATAAATCCTAAAACATAACCCAACAGAAACAAAGTCGGGAATGCAAAAGAAATTTTCACATAGTTCGGATGTCTCTGATTCAGAATAGGTCTTGCACAACCAAACTGATACACTTGTTTTGAGAACTTTCCAAAATCAACTCTTCGTTTATGATAGACTGCGATTGTATCAAAAAAAGCCGTTGTAAAACCATTTTCCCAAAGTGTCATCGATAAATCCGGATCTTCCCCGATTCTCATCTCTGAAAAACCGCCAACTTTCTCGAAAACTTCCTTTTTTACACCCATATTAAAACTTCTGGGCTGAAATTTAGAAACCGCTTTTTTATTTCCTCTTATTCCGCCTGTTGTAAAAACGGAAGTCATCGAATAGGAAATTGCTTTTTGCATCAGGTTGAACCCTTTATGTGCTTTATCGGCTCCACCAAAGGCATCACAAGGAATGCTAAGAATACTGTTTTTAATATTTTCAATATAATCTTTCTCCACAATCACGTCACTGTCTACAAAAACCAACCATTCGTTTGCAGCTCTTTTTGCTCCATAATTTCTCGACAAACCGGGGCCTGAATTCGTTTTTTTAAAATATTTGATGTTTAAAATTTCTTCAAAATTATGAACCGTTGGTTTCAAATCGATTAATGAACCATCATCAACAATGATTACTTCAAAATCTTTATCCGTTTGGGCATTGAGCGAATTAAGCAGTTCGAAAAGTTCATCTTTTCGGTTAAATATGGCAACAACGATGGAAATAGTAGGTTTCAAATGGAAAATTTTTCAAAATTAAAGATTTGAAAAGGAATCACAATGTATTTTAAAACAATTTATGATTTAATTATAAAGTCTGTGTAAGATTTACTTTCGCCGAATGATTTTGAAAACCATAAAAAATGGAAGCAATTACAAGAAAGCTTCCACTCTATAATTTGTTTGTATAATTTGATTTTTTTGAATAATTATTTTTTCTCTTCAGCGTTTTTTGATGAGTTTTTAGAAAAATCCAAAATCAGCATTTCTGCAAAAATTCTAAACCATCGAGAAATCAAAAGGCATAATTATTCTTTATTAACTTGAAACCTCTTAGGTTTTAAAAACCTATGAGGCTTGATTAAATCTTATTCTTTATCGCCAAGTTTATGCACTTTTTTCGTTCCTTCATACATTTCGTACTGCAAGAATCTTGTTTCCAGTTTTCCGTTGAAAAGCTTTATTTTTCTTGAAGGTCGAAGTCCGATTTTCTTTACCGCTTCCAGATCTGAAGAAATCAGCCAAGCTAAAGTATTCGGATAATGCGTTTTGAAAGTATCTCCTACTTTTTTGTAGAAATCATCGTCATTAATCGAAATCCTCTCGTCATACGGCGGATTGAAAACCATCAATAAAGGGAACATATCTTTTTTAGAATCAAAGAAATTCTGCTTTCTTACTTCAATGATGTCTTCCATTTCGGCAGATTCGATATTCGTTCTTGCAGCATTCAGCATTCTTGCATCAATATCATAACCAACAATTTTTCCTGTAAATTCTTTCACACGATTCACACGAACCTCTTTTATTTTTGAAAACAATTCGTGGTCATAATTTTTCCAGTTCTGGAAAGCAAATCTCCTTCTGAAAATCTGTGCAGGAAGGTCTAAAGCAATCATTGCCGCTTCAATTAACAAAGTTCCTGAACCACACATCGGATCAAGGAAATTTCCTTTTCCGTCCCAACCAGCCAATTGCAGCATTCCGCTTGCTAAAACTTCATTGATTGGTGCTTCACCCTGCTCTTTTCTGTAGCCTCTTTTAAACAAAGGATCTCCCGAAGAATCTAAAGAAATGGTTACCAATTCTCTGTCGATGTGCAAATGAAATTTGATGTCCGGAGATTTCGTTTCAATACTCGGTCTTTTGCCGTATCTATTCTGAAAGAAATCTACGATAGCATCTTTCATTTTAAAAGTCATGAACTGAGAATGCTTGAATCTTTCAGAATTTACGGTAGAATCAATCGCAAAAGTCTGGTCAACACTCATAAAATCATCCCATTCAAATTTGAAAAGCTTATCGTAAAATTTACTTTCATTGAACGCTTTAAACTCTACAATCGGAATAAGGATTTTAAGGGCAGTTCGTGCAGAGTAATTGATTTTATATAAAAAACCTAAATCGCCTTCGCAGTTTACGGCACGGTTTTTAAGTTCTACATTTCTTCCGCCTAATTTTTTAACTTCCTCAGCAAGAATTGGTTCCAAGCCAAAGAATGTTTTTATCTGAATTTTTAGATTTTCTGTATCCATTTTGCAAAAATAGCGATTTTAGTTATTGGTTGTCAGTTAATAGTTGATAGAAATCATCATTATTAATAAAACCATCAACCAACCACAATGAACCATCGACCAAAAAACACTATTTTTGCAGGATGGAATGGTTTGAATCTTGGTTTGACACCCCTTATTATCACTTGCTGTACAGCAACAGAGACTATACAGAAGCTGAAAATTTTATTACAAAGCTTACCTCAGAGCTACAGCTTCCTCAATCGGCGAAAATCATTGATCTGGCTTGTGGAAAAGGAAGGCATTCGGTTTTTTTGAATAAACTGGGATATGATGTTTTAGGTTTGGATCTTTCGAGACAAAGCATTGAGCATAACAAACAATTTGAAAATCAGACCTTGATTTTTGATGTACATGACATGAGAAATCCTATTGATTATGATCCTGTAGATGCGGTTTTTAATCTTTTTACAAGTTTCGGATATTTCGACAATGAAGAAGATGACAAGAAGGTTTTCAAATCGGTTAGCAATGCTTTAAAAAGAGAGGGGTATTTTGTTTTAGATTATCTGAATGAAGAGTTCGTGAGAAACAATCTGGTTCCTGAAAGCAGTATTCATAGAAAAGGAATTGATTTTAAAATTTCAAAAAAAATTGAAGGCAGACATATTGTAAAGGACATTAAGTTTGAAGCAGACGGAAAATCTCATCATTATTTTGAAAAAGTAAAACTTCATACCTTGGAAACCATTAAAAATTACGCTGAAGAAAGCGGTTTTGAAAGAATTAAAATATGGGGAGATTATCAACTGAATGATTTTGATAAAGAGATTTCGCCACGTTGTATTAATTTGTTTAAAAAGAAATAATGATTTTCATTTTACTTATTTTAAGCGTTGTAGCCGGAGTACTGTTAGGGAAATATTTTGGTCAGAAGGAAAAGTTTGCCAAAAATCTGTTAATTCTAAGTGCCGGTTTTTTAATTACCATCTGCCTGAATGAAGTTTTCCCGCAGGTTTATGCTTCAGATATCGGGAATTTGGGAATTTTCGTCATTGGTGGAGTTTTACTTCAAATGATTCTTGAAGCTTTGACAAAAGGTTTCGAACACGGGCATTTCCATCACCACAATGAAAACAGTATTCTTCCGATGGCTTTGATGGTCGGGCTTTTCATTCACGCTTTTATTGAAGGAATTCCTTTGGCTAATGAAACGAATCCGCTTTCTCCTTATTTATTGGGAATTTTGTTTCACAACCTTCCGATTTCATTTATTTTGGGAGCATTTTTATTTAACAGAACGGGTTCAAAGGCGTCTTATCCATCAATTTTAATTGTAGCATTATTTGCCTTGGCATCACCTTTCGGAATGCTTTTAGGAAATTATTTTAACCCAGATTGGCAACCTTACTTTTTAGCGATTGTTGGCGGGATTTTCCTTCACATTTCATCAGTTATTATTTTTGAAAGTAATAAAAACCACAACATCAATTGGTCTAAAATCGGTTTGGTTATTTTGGGTGTTTCATTAGCTTTAATGATGCATTTATTCCATGATCATTCCCACGTAGGACATCATCATTGATTTAATTTCAATTAAGATAAAAATAAAATAAAAGGCTTCGAGAAAATTTTCTCGAAGCCTTTTGTATGTATTAAAATATTAATTTAGAATTTCCATCCTACTGTTACGAAGAAATTATTTCTTACGTTTTTCACATCTGAAACTATAGAATTAGGAGTTGCTACATCGAAATCTCCAGAATAATATCCTGTTCCGAAACTTTCGTTTCCGCTTATAAAAGGATTCTTGTATTCTGAAGTAATGTTCTGGTAAGCAGCATCAATAAAGAATTTTCCGAAGTCATAACCTACACCTGCCCCGATAGTATTTCTATCTCCCAAGATCAGGTTACTGTAACTACGATCTCCTGCATTTCCGTTATTGTCAAATGCACTGATTGTCAAATTATCAAACGGACTTGATGCGTAAGAATAACCTCCTCTCAATCGTAATGATTTGATTCTGTATTCTGCACCCACTTTTATTTCAGACAAATTTTTGTAAGAATCACTGAAGAAAGAATTCAATTCACTTTCAGCTTCACCCTGAACTTTATACTGAGGTTTTGTTAATCCTAAAGTATAGTCTACATTGATCGCAAAGTTTTTAGTCGGAACAAATGCACCACTCAACGTTGCTTTCATAGGAGATCTGAATCTTCTGTCTTCAACGAAATTATCTGCATAAATATAGCCGTCAGTTCCAGTATAATAATCTGTATAAATTCTGTCTAAAGACCACCAGGTTGGAGATTCAATCGATGCTCCCAATCTTAATTGATTGGTAATTTTCCCAATAACCCCCACACTTGCAGAGAAACCATTTGATTTTTCTGAATACGGAGTATATTGTTTATCGAATGAATAAGCTGTATTATCTAAATCTAACCCAAATTTTGCGCTATCATATTGTTCAAGATCTACATAATGCATGTTGATACTCGCACCCAAGTATAAAGAGTTGTTATAATTTGCACCAACCCCTAAATTAAATTTAGTCTGAGTTCCATATCTGTTATAGGCGTGTCCTAAATAAGCAAGATTACCCACAACAGCATTTCCGTTGCTGTCAACAAGGTCTTTTGCAATGGAGATATTGGTATTTCCCGGAGATTCTACATAGTTTTCAATTGTTTGTGTAGACAAACTAGCACCGAGGTTAATAAATTTCCAAGGAGATTCAGTCATCAACTGAAAGGTTGCAACCCCACCAACATTACCGATGTTTGCTTTATTAATTGTATAGTTGGAAGAAGCACCAGCTAAAGAGCCTGTATTTTTGTTGTTATCAACTGATAAAGTAACAGAAACATCACCTGCAATCGCTACCCCAAGACCTGCCGGGTTGGTAAGCAACGAAGTTGCATCACCACCTAAAGCTCCATTGGAACCCGCCATAGCATTGAATTTAGATGAACCAACCATTGGTGTATTAGAATATACATCAACAGAATTTCTTATAACTGATATATCCTGAGCCTGCAGATAAAATGCTGCAGTAATACCCATTAATACTAGAGATTTTTTTAACATTATTTTTTAGAATAGTTATTAAGTTTAAATTATCTACCTCCCGATCTGAAACCGCCGCCACCGCCGCCGGATCTCATTCCACCGCCACCGCCGGAAGAACCACCTCTGAATCCACCGCCGCTGCTTCCGGAATTAAATCCGCCAGATCTGAAACCACCATTGTCTCGTGGTGTATAGCTTTCATTTCTTCTAGGAGTAGATTGCTGCTGGTTATAATTATAATTTGGTCTTGAAGGTCTTACCCCATTATTCATATTCGGATTACGGAATCCTCCCTGACCATTTCTGTAGCCACCATTGGAGTTTCCATTTCTGAAACCGCCATTGTTCATCCCGTTTCCGTTTCTGTAACCATTCCCGTTTCTGTAACCGTTGTTGTTTCTGAAGCCGGAATCATTATTGTTTCTGAAACCTGATGTATTAGGTCTTCTGTATGAAGAAAGATTATTACTGTTTCTGAATGCTCCCACTCTTCCGTTAGCACCACTTCTTACATAAGGAACTCTGTTATAACCCCAGTAACCGGCACCACCCCAATAAGGGCTTCCGTAGTAACCTCCCCAGTAAGGGTTGTATCCCCAATAATTGTTCCAGCCCATTCCCCAATAAGGATAGCCGCCCCAACCCCAAGAATTACCCCAGCCCCAACCAAATGACATTCCCATGCCCCAGCCAGAACTCCAGTAAGGATTGTAGCCCCATCCCCAAGGTGAGCCCCAACCCATTCCCATACCCCAACCCCAAGAGTTGTCGTAGTAGTTGGTTTCATTACCGGCAAAATTACCCCAGTCTGAATCGGTTGCAGTAGAATTCCAATCTGAATCGCTCCAGTTGTTGTAACGGTTGTTTTGCTCTGATGTATTTAATTGTGAATTGTAGATAACATTAGAATCATCCTGGTAGTAGTCATAATATTCTCCTACTCTGTTACCTTCATTACCATTGATGATAACACCTTCCGGCAACGTATCTTTATTCGGGTCATAATACACCCCATCTGTCTCGCTGTATCCGCCCATCTGTGCACCACAAGACATTAATAGCAGCCCACTTGAAACAGCCAAAATACCTTTCGATTTTAGCATTCCAAACAAACTTTTATGTATATTTCTTTTCATGATAATGTAAAATTTTTTTAATTTAAATTATATTTGCATTCTGTACCAAAAATATACCAATTTATTGGCAACAAAAATCTATCAAAAATAGATTTTTATTTTTAGATTACATAATTTTAGAAAAGTTAAAAAATTAAAAAAAAATTAATGGCAAAATTAACTTCAAGAAGCGAAGATTACAGCAAATGGTATAATGAACTGGTTGTAAAAGCAGATTTAGCTGAAAACTCAGGAGTGAGAGGTTCTATGGTTATTAAACCATATGGCTATGCGATCTGGGAGAAAATGCGTGATGAAATGGATAAGAAGTTCAAAGAAACAGGTCACGTGAATGCTTATTTCCCGCTTTTCGTACCCAAAAGCTTATTTGAAGCAGAAGAAAAAAACGCTGAAGGTTTTGCTAAAGAATGTGCTGTAGTAACTCATTACAGATTAAAAAATGATCCGGACAACCCAGGAAAACTCATTGTAGATCCGGAAGCTAAACTGGAAGAAGAGCTAATCGTTCGTCCGACTTCTGAAGCGATCATCTGGAATACCTATAAAGGATGGATTCAATCATACAGAGATCTACCTATCCTTATTAATCAATGGGCGAATGTTGTTCGTTGGGAAATGAGAACCCGTTTATTCCTGAGAACTTCAGAATTTTTGTGGCAGGAAGGTCACACTGCGCATGCGACAAGAGATGAAGCGGTGGAAGAAGCTGAAAAAATGAATAAAGTATATGCTGATTTTGCAGAAAACTTTATGGCAATGCCTGTGGTACAAGGAATAAAAACTCCATCAGAAAGATTTGCAGGAGCAGATGAAACCTATTGTATTGAAGCATTAATGCAGGATGGAAAAGCGCTACAGGCAGGAACCTCACATTTCCTTGGACAGAATTTTGCAAAAGCATTCGATGTAAAATTTACCAACAAAGAAGGTAAAATCGAGCACGCTTGGGCAACTTCATGGGGAACTTCAACACGTTTAATGGGTGCTTTAATTATGACACACTCTGATGATTTCGGTCTTGTGCTTCCACCAACTTTGGCACCGATTCAGGTGGTAATTGTTCCTATTTTTAAAGGAGAAGAGCAGTTAAATCAAATCAGTGAGGTAGCATTGGAAATTCAGAATAAATTAAAACTGAAAGGAATTTCCGTGAAATTTGATAATGATACTCAAAACAAACCGGGCTGGAAATTCGCAGAATATGAATTAAAAGGAGTTCCTTTGAGAATTGCAATGGGTCCTAGAGATTTAGAAAACAAATCTGTAGAAATTGCCAGAAGAGATAGTCTCACAAAAGAAACGCGTCCTTTGGAAGGATTAGATTCATACATCGAAGATTTATTGAAAACTATTCAGCAGGATATGTATACTAAAGCTTTTCAATTTAGAAAAGATAATTTTACAAAAGTAGATTCTTATGAAGAGTTTAAAAAAGTTTTAGAAGAAAAAGGAGGATTTATCTATGCTCATTGGGACGGAACAGCTGAAGAAGAAGAGCAGATCAAAGAAGAAACCAAAGCAACCATCAGGTGCATTCCTCAGGATGACGATATTGAAGAAGGGGTTTCTCTAATCTCCGGAAAACCATCAAAAAGAAGGGTTTTATTCGCAAAAGCTTATTAAAACTTAACATAATAAATTATTGAATCTGCAAAAATTATCTATTTTTTTGCAGATTTTTTTTATAATTTAAGATTTGGATAGATTTTTGTTTAAATTTATACAACATTAATTTCAAAATATTTTATTATGTCATTAAACATCATCGATCTAATCAAAGGGCAATTGGGCTCTACCCTTGTTTCTCAGGCTGCATCGCAACTTGGAGAAAGTGAAGCCGGAATTTCAAAAGCAATTTCAGGATTACTTCCGGTCATTGTGGGCGGATTAGCCAACAATTCTGACAATCCGGTCGTGTTGGATTCTATTTCAAACACATCATCAAACAGTGTTTTGGGCAATATTTGGGAAAGCGCAATGGGTAATTCTTGGATTACCGGAATTTTGTCTTCATTATTTGGCGACAAACTGAACGGAATTGTTAATGCGATTGCTACTTATGCGGGAATCAGCAACCATTCTTCTTCTTCCCTCCTTAATCTTGTCACTGGTGCAACCGTAGGATCTATCGGAAAATATGCAGCTGACAATAATCTGGATAAATCATCAATATCTTCTTTATTAGACGATCAGAAAGGGATTGTTTCAATATTATTGCCTGCAGGACTTTCTTTAGCGTCTTTAAATGTCGGAGACTGGGCAAAACGCTATGAATTTGACAATGACCAGGACGAGATAAAACCTGTAACTCATGAAGAACCAAAACCTGAAGTAACCAGAAGTGTTGCAGAAGGCGGAACTTTTCCGGACAGACCAACATCTTCAGAAGGTGGTTCAATCTGGAAATGGTTGCTTCCTCTATTGTTATTAATTGCAGCAGGATACTTTTTATGGAAACAATGTGAGAAAAAAGAAAGCACCACTACGACAACAGTTACCGGTGATTCTCTAAACACGACAAATGATACCTCTTCTACAATGTCGGATACAACATCAACATCAATGACGACAAGAGTTGACGAAGATATTGATCTAAATGGAACTGTGCTAAAAGGTTACAGAGGCGGAATGGAAGATCAGATGATCACTTTCTTAAAAACTGACGGCTATAAAAATGCAGCCAACGATGAAGCTTTAAAAGATAGATGGTATGATTTTGACCATGTTAATTTTAAAATAGGAAGTGCTAATGCTTTAGAAGCAGGTTCTGAAGAACAATTAAAGAACTTGGTTGCCATTTTGAAAGCATATCCTGATGCAAAAATTAAAATTGGTGGATATACAGATAAAACCGGAGACGAAGCTAAAAACAAAAAGCTTTCTGCAGACAGAGCTAATTTTATCAAAGATTGGTTATCAAAACAAGGTGTAGGAGCACAAGTTATTGCTGCTGATGGTTACGGTAGTGAATTCGCAAAAGTTGATGCATCTGCTTCTAATGAAGAAAGAGCGATAGACAGAAAAATGTCCGTAAGATTTGCAAAATAATCTGATTTCAAGGTAAATACTTAAAATCCCGAAAATATTTTCGGGATTTTTTGGTAAAATAGATTTCCTTTTCATTTATTTAATTAAATTTGTTAGTCATTTCTAACATTTATGAATTTCAATTTAAAAAACGCCTGGCGTAAAGATAAAACCTCGCACTCCCTACCGGAAGTATTTTCTTCCATTCCGGTTCCGAAAAAATCTACTTTTTGGAGAAAGTATCTTGCATTTGCAGGTCCCGGACTAATGGTTGCTGTCGGGTACATGGATCCGGGAAACTGGGCAACCGATATTGCTGGAGGATCTCAGTTTGGTTATACTCTACTCTCAGTTATTCTTATTTCCAATATTTTCGCAATGGTTTTGCAGCATCTTTCTGTAAAATTAGGGGTTGTTGCCGAAAGAGATTTGGCTCAGGCTTGCCGGGATCATTTTAAACCGACTACCAATTTCATCCTTTGGATATTTTGTGAGATTGCCATTGCTGCTTGTGATTTGGCAGAAGTTATAGGTTCTGCCATTGCATTAAATTTACTTTTTGGAATTCCTTTAACGTGGGGAATTGTGATTACAACTATTGATGTATTAATTATCCTATTGCTTCAGGCAAAAGGTTTCCGCTGGATAGAAAGTATTGTTGCCGGATTAATGTTTATCATTCTCGTATGTTTCGGATATGAAGTCATCATTTCAAAACCGGAAATCAATGCTATCTTGGGAGGACTTGTTCCGCAAAAAGAAATTATTACCAACCCTGCAATGCTCTATATCGGGATAGGAATTCTCGGAGCTACCGTAATGCCGCACAACCTTTACCTTCACAGTAGCATCGTACAGACAAGAGATTATACAAGAGATAGTGAAGGAAAAAAAGAAGCGATAAAGTTTGCCACTTTAGACAGCACCGTTTCTTTATTACTTGCATTTTTTATTAATGCCGCTATTTTGATTTTAGCCGCAGCAACTTTTCATACAACAGGAAATCAACACATTGCAGATATTCATGATGCTTACAAAATGCTGACTCCAATTTTAGGAGCTTCCATGGCAAGTATTGCTTTCGCTGTTGCACTTTTAGCTTCAGGACAAAACTCGACCTTAACAGGAACTCTTGCCGGACAAATTGTGATGGAAGGTTTTTTGAATATTCGCCTAAAACCTTGGTTACGTAGATTAATTACCAGACTAATTGCTGTAATTCCCGCTTTGATCGTCACTATTATTTATGGCGAAGAAGGAACAACAGATCTTTTGGTTTTGAGCCAGGTTATTCTTTCGATGCAACTGAGTTTTGCGGTTGTTCCATTAGTGATGTTTACCAGCGACAAAGCCAAAATGGGTGAATTTGTGAATAAACCATTCTTAAAAACCTGCGTCTGGATTATTACTGCGATTATCATTGTTCTGAATCTTTATCTATTGTTTCAGACATTTTTTGGAGAATAATTTTTAGAAGCTATTTGATTACATCGAAAAGCTAATGTTTAATTTTTATTTGAAGCTTTTTCCCGCTTTCCGCACTCGCTATTTAAGAATTAGGCTGCGGCGGCTTCGCCGCCGCAGCCTAATTCTTAAAATGAGCTCAGACAATTGCTGCAATCGGGGCTAAGATGTTCGTTCTTTCTTACAATTTTATCCTTAAAATCTCAATTTTACTGCTTTCAAATAGCCCGGATAGAAACGACATCCTTTTTTGTGGCAGACAGATCCCGAAGCTTCGGGAGGAGATGGTCACAAAAAAGATACAGTGGATAGCCGGATTAAGCTCCTAAAAATATATTAAGAATCTTTACTTAATTTTCATGTGAATCTTTTTACTTGATTCTTTTTACTTTTACCTTGACTTTTTTCCTGCCTAAATGTCACGCTTTTTTATTTGGCAGAATGTTTGTGAAACAACCTTGTAAAAAGTTATTGAAATATGGAAAATCAGGATATCAACGAAGAAAACATCAATAAACAAGAAGAAAACAATACCCAGACTGAAGCAACAGCTCAGGAAAATGTGACAGAAACGCCTACTCCAGAAGAACTTTTGGCAGTAGAAAAAGACCGTTACATCAGATTGTATGCAGAGTTTGAAAACTATAAAAAAAGAACTTCAAAAGAAAAGATGGAATTCTTCCAGTATGCGAATCAGGATATGATGATTTCTATGTTGGGCATTTTGGATGATTTTGAAAGAGCTTTGAAAGAAATTGCTAAAAACGGTAACGAAGCAGACCTTCAGGGTGTTGAATTGATTTACAACAAATTCAAAAACAAACTGACCGAAAAAGGACTGAAAACGATGGAAGTAAAAGCCGGAGATAACTTTGATGTAGATTTCCACGAGGCAATTACCCAGATCCCTGCTCCTTCTGAAGAGCTAAAAGGTAAAATCGTAGATGTTATCGAAACAGGATATACTTTAGGTGATAAAGTGATTCGTTTTGCAAAAGTTGTAACAGGAAACTAACAATATAAGTAATGAGTAATGGGTAATGAGCAATTGCAGATTACCAATTACTTATTACCAATTACTCATATAAAAAGATGTCAAAAAGAGATTATTACGAAGTTCTTGAGATCAGCAAATCTGCAAGTGCCGACGAAATAAAGAAAGCATACCGTAAAATGGCTATTAAATATCACCCAGATAAAAATCCGGGAGATAAAGAAGCCGAAGAAAAATTTAAAGAAGCTGCAGAAGCTTACGAAGTCCTGAGTGACGATAACAAGAAAGCCCGCTATGATCAATTCGGTCATGCAGGAATGAGCGGAAACGGAGGCTTCGGAGGAGGCGGTTTCGGCGGCGGTATGAACATGGAAGATATTTTCAGCCAGTTTGGAGATATTTTCGGTGGTGGTTTCGGAGGATTTGGCGGTGGCGGCGGTGGTAGTCAACAAGCTAAAGGATCCAATTTGAGAATCAGAATAAAGCTGAATCTTGAAGAAATGGTGAACGGAACCCAAAAAACTCTTAAAGTAAAAAAAATGAAGATGGCGGAAGGCGCCACTTCTAAAACTTGTCCTACGTGTAACGGAGCCGGAGTGCAGATGAAGGTGATGAATACGATGTTCGGACAAATGCAAACCCAAACCACGTGTGGAACTTGTCAGGGAATCGGTAAAGTTGCCGACAAAATTCCGGCAGGAGCCAATGCACAGGGTTTAATAAAAGACGAAGAAGAAATTACGATCAATATTCCTGCAGGAGCAAGAGACGGAATCCAGCTTAATGTAAGAGGAAAAGGTAATGACGCTCCGTTTGGAGGTATTCCGGGAGATCTTTTGGTGATTGTGGAGGAAGAAGTAGATAAGACCATCAAAAGAGAAGGCGACAATCTTCATCAGGAACTTTATGTTTCGTTTGCTGAAGCCGCATTAGGAACGAAAAAAGAAATTCCTACCGTTGGCGGAAAAGTAAAAATCACCGTTGATGCAGGTACACAATCCGGAAAAATCTTAAGATTGGCAGGAAAAGGTTTACCAAGCATCGATAGCTACGGAAAAGGCGATATGTTTATTCACATCAATGTATGGACGCCGCAAAAACTCACCAAAGACCAGAAGGAATTCTTCGAAAAACAAATGAGCAGCGGAGAAATGGTTGCAGAGCCCTCCGGAAAAGAAAAGACCTTCTTTGATAAAGTAAAAGATTTATTTAATTAAAAATACTAAAAAAGAGGCTTGTAAAAAGTCTCTTTTATTTTTAAATTTACATCAATTTTTAATTTGACATATTTCCTAAAGGATATAGTAAAAAACATCTCATGAATTATAAGCTTGAACTGCGTACACCCGATTCTCAACCAAAATTGATCTTTCATGCAATAACGTTTGATTCTTTCAAAGTAAACATTGTAGAAAGATATTGTGGTGTAAAACCATTGTTATGTGATGTATTGTTCAGAGTAAGAACTCTGGATGATCAGATCATCAAAAGAAGAGATGGTCATGTAAAGATCCGCATCAAAGATGAAGAGCTTGAAACCTATCAAAGATTACTGAAAGTATTTAAATCTTACGATTATAAAAACCGTTTGATCAGCAGAAGAGATGCAGAACAGGATTTCGTTCATTTCTTCCTGAGAATGGTGATTATGAATTATGAATTAAACTAAAAATTTTCTCTATTTTCGTAGTATTCTAACTGCGAAAATATATTTTATGGGAAAAGCATTTGTTCTTTCATTCATGTGTGCAATCGGTTACGCACAAGAAAATCCGAAGTATCTTTTTGATGATTTGTATTTTGCAGATCCTTCTACCCGAATATTTGATGATAAAATATACATTTATGCTTCTCACGACATTCAGACAGATGTAAAAGATGCAGCCAACGGAGCACATTTTAATATGAAAGATTATAATGTTCTTACGTTGGATAATATCAATGAAAAAGCAAAAGATAACGGAGTTGCTTTAAAACTCGAAGATATTCCTTGGGCAAAACAGCAGCTTTGGGCTCCCGATGCCGTAAAAAAAGGAAACAAATATTATCTGTATTTTCCGGCAAAAGATAAAGACGATTTATTTAAAATCGGTGTTGCTGTAAGCAAAAGTCCTACAGGTCCTTTTAAATCCGAAAAAAATCCGATTACAGGAACATATAGTATTGATCCGACTGTTTTAGATGATCAAGGTAAATATTACATTTATTTTGGAGGCTTGAAAGGTGGGCAACTTCAGAATTACAGAAACAATCAATACTCAGAAAATTATCCTGAACTTCAGAAAGATGAGAATGCTTTGCTTCCAAAAATAGCAAGGCTGAAAGATAATATGAAAGAGCTTGCTGAAGCGCCAAAAGATGTTTTGATTTTAGACGAAAACGGAAATCAGCTAAAATCCGGCGATCAGCATCGTCGTTTTTTTGAAGGAATCTGGGTTCATCAATACAACAACAAATATTACCTTTCCTATTCTACCGGAGAAACTCATAAGCTCGTCTATGCAATTGGAGACAATCCTTACGGACCATTTACCTTTAAAGGAGAAATTCTGACTCCGGTTGTGGGGTGGACAACTCATCACAGCATCGTTGAAATCAATAAAAAGTGGTATTTATTTTATCACGACAGCAAAAAATCAGGCGGAAAAAGTTATCTGAGAAGTTTAAAAATCAGAGAATTGAAATATGATGAAAATGGTTTGATTCAAACAATGAACGGACAGGATTAATTACAGCAAATACTTCAGTTTTCTATTTAATAAAACCAATAATAAACTTACAGGAATTAGAATTAATAAGAAAATTAGAATTTTATATTCCGAAGTCATATCCTTATAAAAATCCGATTTCATAATGAAAGGATGTACTACATAAATTGCCGTTGACAGGCTTGCCAAAACTTTCGATTGCGTTTTAACATAGATTTTCTGACAATATAAAAAGAGAATCGGACTTACAAAAAACAAGGAAAACAATATGTCTGTACTTTCCGAGCTGACCATTATATAATTGAAGTAAGCTTCCGCAACGATCATTAATACTGAAAAAACAATCAGTAAATAAGAATATCTGTATTTTTCGAAACTGATTTTCATTTTATTTATTAAAAAGCCAATCGTCAGGAAAGGAAAGCATACAAAAAGAAAATTCCGGTAGATAAGATAATCATTTAAAACCGAATCCTGTTCTCCTTTAAAATAATGTGCATTTCCTAAAATCTGGACAATATAGCCAATTCCAAACAACAGAAAAGCAAAAGCAAAAAGTAAAACAGCTTTTTGATTTCTCAAAAGAAATAAAATAATTCCCGAAAAAAAAGTTCCGATCAAATACCATAAATGATGATACCCAAAAATTACGGTAAGCCAAACCTGATCGTTATCTTTCCAATACGAAAAATAAATAAGCATCCAGATTGCATAGAGTAAAAATGTTCTGAACAACCATTTCTGAAGCTTTTTACCTGTATCAATATGAAAAAAATAAAATCCCGTAATCACCAAAAAAACAGGAACCGCCATTCTGAAAATACCATTAACCAATAAAAAACTAAGCATTGGATGGGTTTCTTTAAGAAAATTCATGTGCAGAAATACGACAAATAATGCCAGAATTATTTTTAAAACATCAATGCTTAAATTTCTACCCATAAATAAACCAAGAGAAACATGATGGTATCCCTTTTATGGTGCAAAAATAAATATTTCCTGTAAAGCCTATGAAATATTAGTCATTCATTTCGTATAAAAAAGAAAATCCTGCTCCAAAATATTGAAGCAGGATTTTTTATAAGGATCTAACAATTATTTTTTCGTTGCTAATGCATAAACTTTTTTACCACCACTGATTAAAAACAGAGCGATCAATCCACCTACAATGCCGAAAATTACCTGTTTTAAAGTCTCATGCCAAGTCGGTAATGCGTGATGAAGCTGATCAATATTATGATCAAAAATTCCTCCGGCAACAAGTATAAGTGCAATTGTTCCTATTACTCCCAAAGCCTTTATTACAAAAGGAAGTGCCTTTACCAGCAAATGCCCTAACTTTCCGAAGAAACCTTTATCGTTGCTTTTTTTAATTAATTTAAAACCGGCATCATCCATTCTTACAATTAATGCAACAATCCCGTAAACTCCTACTGTCGCAATAATGGAAACAACAGAAACGGTAACAACTTCTACAAGAAACGGATCAAACTGTGATTTTAATGCTTCATAACCATCTTTTGCAGCTGCCAATGCAATAATTACAATCTCAAGAGATAAGATAAAATCTGTAGTAACGGCAGATTTTACTTTAGCCTTTTCTGCAACTTCACCATCTTCCACAATATCATCAGATTCTTCAATAACTTCATGCCCTTTTTTCTCTCTGTGAAATAAAAATTCCACAATTTTTTCAACACCTTCATAGGCAAGGTAAAATCCGCCAATAATCAGAATAATTTTTATAGCCGGTGAATAAAGCCATTCCAGAAGAAAAACGATAGGAACAATAATCAGCTTATTGACGAAAGAACCTTTCATAATTTTCATCAAAACAGGAATTTCTCTTGAAGAAAGGAAACCGGTCGCTTTTTCAGCATTTACGGCAAGATCATCCCCTAAAATCCCAGCTGTTTTCTGAGTCGCAATTTTACTTGTTACTGCCACATCATCCATCAAAGCAGCGATGTCATCCAAAATCGCAAAAAAACCAGAAGCCATAGTATTTTAATATTTTTTTAATAAATGTTAAGTCTTACAAAAATATAGATTTAATTTGGGATTTAAAGATATTTTGAAATTCAATTATCGGATTAAAACAGTAATTTTATAATACGTTTAAACAATTTTAATGAAATCATTTGCAAGTATTTTTATTCAGATGGTAATTTTTTTATTATTTACCAACTGCAGAGAAAAACTGGAAGAGCCTGTTTCATTTTTCGAAAATTATGATGTTAGTTCCGGAAGATATAAACTGGAAATTCACCAGGTTGAAGGAGAACTTATTGATGATTTTAGAAATTTTTATATTGATGATCCACTGACTTTAAATAAAATGAAAAGACAATGGGTTTTTAAATATAAGTCCGATATAAAATCGTGCGGTTATGGATATTTAATTGCCCTAAAAGAAGATAATAAATCGATAAAACAGACTTTAGTAAATTTGGATTGTGAATATATGTCGGGATGGATATATTTTCCAAAAAAATATCTTTTAGACCACAAAAATCATTTCAAAAGAATAGACTAAATTTCATTTTCTCCTTACCTTTACTCTATGAAGAAGCTGGTTCTCAATTACCATTTTTTTGTTTTGGGCTTAATGAGCTGCATTCTGAATTCATGTAATACAAAATTCAGGGTTTGGGTGGGAAAAGACAGCCAGAAAATCTACAATCTCAAATACGGTGAACATAAACGCCAGAAAATGGATGTTTTTCTTCCGGCAGATTATCCGCAAGATTCTCCTGTCGTTTTGATTGTTCATGGTGGAGCATGGAAATATGGCAGAAAAGAACACATGATCCAGATTCAGAAATTGCTTTTTAACAGTAATATTCCGAGCATTAATATGAATTACAGATTGGTTTCTAAGCATCTTACTTACAAAGAACAGCTGGAGGATATCAATGCTGTGATTGAAAAGTTCAATTCGCTTTCAGATAACGCCGAACTTCTTCCTAACAATTATATTCTGCTTGGTGAAAGTGCAGGTGGGCATTTAGCTTTATTGTACGGCTATCAAAATCCCGATAAAATAAAAAAAATTATTTCTCTGAGTGGCCCGACAGATTTTTATTCTGAACAATATTTAAAATCGTTTTACTCGAAATATACTTCGGGAACGATTCAAAAAATGGTGGGAACTAAGTTTAACCGCAAAAGTTTGTCTGAAGATTTCCAAAAAGCAAGTCCGGTTGCAAATGTGACGAATGTTCCGACCCTTTTGTTTCAGGGAAATCAGGATTTTCTGGTGAATCAGAAACAGGGTTTAGCGCTGGATTCTGTTTTAACGAAGATGAATGTGCCACATAAATTGATTTTTATGGATAAAACCGGTCATGCACCAAGATTTTTCAATAAGAAAAAAAGAGACAGTATAATTTATCCAAATATTTTGGAGTGGATACGGGATTGATTTTCTTTCGTCCTTTCAGGGATCAATTTGACATCATTTTCTATTTCACAGGGTTTTAGCCTGCGCTTTAATATGTCGCCCTTTCAGGGCTTGCAAATATTTAATCAAAAAATAACCCGCTAAAAAGCAGGTCATTTATATAATTTAAAAATTGATTATTTTTCTTTGTCAATTAAATCATCCAAAACTTCATCTTCCGTTTTTGGGTCACCTTTAGGAGCGCCGAACATAAATTTAAGAATTACTGGAACGGTAGTGATCAAAACAATTACAATGATAATAAATTCAAGCTTTTCTTTAAGGTTAATACCAAATTGAGCCATGAATAATTCATTAAGATAATGCCCTGCAAAAATCAAGATAAAAGACCAAAGAACACCACCAATGATGTTGTCTCGTACAAACTCTTTTCTATCCATTTTCACAATACCCGCAACAATCGGCATAAACGTTCTTACCACCGGTAAAAATCTCGCCATAATAATTGCTAAGGCACCGTTTTTTTCAAAAAAATCATGCGCCTGATACAAATATTTTTTCTTGAAAAGCATTGTAT
Organism: Chryseobacterium formosense; assembly: GCF_900116415.1. Taxonomy (GTDB): domain Bacteria; phylum Bacteroidota; class Bacteroidia; order Flavobacteriales; family Weeksellaceae; genus Chryseobacterium; species Chryseobacterium formosense. Next base: position 652,936 of record NZ_FPAP01000003.1, read on the forward strand.
CTTTTTTGTTGTATAAAGCCGGACCAGTTTTTCTTCCGAACCAATACCCTACCTGATTACCAACAATTGCAGCAAGAGCAACGGCAGTTGCTAAGATAGTTGTATCTAGAAGGTCACTTCCTGTAGATCCAAAAGTTTCTTTAATAATTTCTACCGCATAAATCCCCGACACGAAAAGTAATGAATCTCCCGGAAGGAAAAACCCTACGAACAAACCAGTTTCGGCGAAAACGATAAACAAAATCAGCCAAAACCCACCCATTTTTATATAAAATTCTGGGTTTAATAAATCTTTCCAACTATTGAAATCTTCCATATATAATGCTATCTCACAAAAATAAGCTTAATCCCCTATACAAGGAAATTTATTAGCATATTTTAACGAAAATTCAAACATGATTTTTTATAGGTCTAAATCGTCATCCGAAACGGCTGTTCCGTCTGCCATCAGATAAGCTTTCAGGAAAGGGGTAAGGTTTCCGTTCATCACCCCATCAACATCTGAAGTTTCGTGAGCAGAACGAACATCTTTTATCAGTTTATAAGGATGCATCACATAATTACGGATTTGACTTCCCCACTCGATTTTCATTTTTCCGGCTTCAATCTCATTTCGAGCTTTCATACGTTCCTCCAACTCCATTTCATAGAGTCTTGAACGAAGCAACTGCATTGCTTTCTCTTTATTCTGAAGCTGAGAGCGGGATTCTGAGTTTTCGATGATAATTCCTGTCGGAGCGTGACGAAGACGAACTGCTGTTTCCACTTTGTTTACGTTTTGGCCACCTGCTCCTGAGCTTCGCATAGTTTCAAATGAAATATCGGCAGGGTTGATGTTGATTTCAATCGTATCATCCACCAACGGATAAACGTATACCGATACAAAACTTGTATGACGTTTCGCATTGGAATCAAAAGGAGAAATTCTCACCAATCTGTGCACCCCGTTTTCGCCTTTAAGATAACCAAAAGCATATTCGCCGTCGATTTCTAAAGTCACCGTTTTCACACCGGCAACATCACCTTCCTGAAAATTCAGTTCTCTGATTTTGTAGCCTTGTTTTTCCGCCCACATCGTGTACATTCTCATCAGCATCGATGCCCAGTCACAACTTTCTGTTCCTCCTGCTCCTGCTGTAATCTGAAGAACAGCCGAAAGCTCATCACCCTCGTTGGAAAGCATGTTTTTAAATTCAAGGTCTTCGATTTTTTCTAAAAGCTGAGGAAAGGTTTCATCCAATTCTTTTTCAGAATCAGGATCTTCTTTAGCGAATTCCATTAAAACCTGTAAATCTTCAAACTGAGTATTGATCTCTTCATAATCTTCTACCCATTTTTTTTTCGAACGAAGCTGCTTCAGAAATATTTCTGCTGTTTTAGGATTATCCCAAAATTCCGGGGCAGCAGTTTTTTCATCATCGTTGGAAATTTCTATCTTTTTTTTGTCGATCTGAAGATATCGGTGTAAATCTTCAATTCTTGACTGAACTTCTTTTATCTGGTCGTTGTTGATCACGAATTTTTTCTTTTTGCAAAAATACGGATAAAATCATGAGAAATGAATAATGTGCAATGAGTAATACTTTTAAACTATATTTATTGGATTAAAATTTAAAATATATGAGTAGAAATGAAATCAATGATATTATTAATCAACGAAAATCTTCATTATCACGTTTAAACAAATTATTTTATACAATTGATCTATTTAAAGGAACAAATCAAAATGAATATCTTAGGCTTTCGGAAAAAGTTTTGGTACAACTTGAAAAAGGAGTCGATTACAATAAAATGAAAGAAGTTTTAGAATATGAATTAGTTGTTGGATATGGTCTTTTTCATTCTGAATTTGACTCTGAAAACATTGCTAAAGATATTTTGGACTTGTGGGAACATAACTGATTAGTGAAGGTAAAATTAAATTTTTATCTCGCAGATTTGACGGATTGCGCAGATCTTTTATTATGTTTTTAGATTGATTTTCAAAATCCAACTCTCAAATCATCTCCGCAACCATCTCTCCTATTTTCGGAGCCAGCGCAACTCCCATTCCTGAAAGTCTCACTGCACAGAATTGTCTTTCAGAAATTTGTTTTACGATTGGCGTTTTTTCTGAGCCCATTGCCATAATTCCTGACCAGCACATGAAAATTTTAAAGTCTTGATTGGGCAAAATGACTTCTTTCAAAAAAAATTCCAGATGATTTTGAAGAAATTCTGTCGTCTCGAAATCAGTTGTTTGTTCTGTTTCAAAATCTTTATTTCTTCCGCCACCCAATAGCACGCGATTTCCGAGATTTCTGAAATAATAAAACCCCTCATCGTAATGGAAGGTTCCTTTTATTTTTAAATTTTCAATAGGTTCGGTTAAAATAATTTGTCCGCGAGACGGAATAATTTCTTCTTTTTCTAAAAATTTTGAGGCAAATGCATTGGTACAATGAATAATTTGATTGGATTTTATGGAAAGACTTTGCGAAAGCTGAACTTCAACATCATCTGTATTTTCTACAATATTCTTAACCTCAGTTCCAAAGAGAAATTCAATTTGGAGCTGATAACATTTTTCTAATAATCTTTGCAGTAATTTTCCGGAATGAAGACTGCCTTCAAATGTGTTCTCAATTAAATATTCAGATTTTCCAAGTCCGGATTCTTTGATTTTTTTCTGATTAAGAAAGTAAGTTTTTTCTGATCCTGTAATTGATTTAAGCTTTTCATTAACCTCATCAATTTTTTGCAATGGTTCATTATCATTTAGAATTTCGAAACCACCGTTTAATTCAAAATCAATTTCTGTGCTTTTAAAATAAGACTGAATTTTTCGTAAACCATTAAACCTCATTTTTACCAAATCCAATGTCTTTTCCCATCCCATTTTCTCAGAATCGGCAATGACTTCGGTTAAACTTCCAAAGCATGCAAAACCTGCATTTCTGGTAGATGCTCCCAACGGAATAGAATTTCGTTCAATAATTACAACTGATTTTTTAGGATATTTTTCTTTGATGGAAATTGCAGTCCACAATCCTGTAAAACCGGCTCCGATTATAATTACATCATGTTTTCTGTAAAATGTTTCAAGCTCCCAAATGCTGTTATTCATGAGTAAGAATTATTGGTGAAGGTAATCATTGAACATAAATTTCAATCACAATTACACGTTAAATTTAACCAAATATTCATCAAAATCTAAAAAATAAGCCAGTTAATTAAAACCGGCTTATTGTACAATCATTTTTTCTATTTTGTGTAATAATAAAAGCAAAAAAATACTTCATATTATTTTTTAACTACTTTTTGAGAAGTTAAAGTTCCATTTTTGTTTTTTAGAACAAGGATGTAATATCCTTTATCCAAGAATGAAAGATTCAGTTTTGATTCGGGTTGAATATTAGCTTTAATTGTTTTCCCTGCAAAATCTAAAACTTCAATTGAAGCAATCTCTGAAGAGTTCCTCAAATTCAATTCACTTGCAAACGGATTAGGGTAAATTGCGATTTCGTTTGATTTTTTCGCGTCAGAAACAGAGAGATTAGTAACTTGAGCAGAAACTGCAAAGACATTTATTACTGTTGTCGCTGTAGATGTTTTTTTAATATTCACTGAAGTAATTAATCTGTTATAACTTACCGGGCTTATTGCTAAAGGGATCTGGTAAATTCTTGGATTTGTACCTCCTGCTGCATCCAAAGCATTTGTAGCTCTATTGATTCTTCCGATTCCCTGAATAGCTGCACTTGTTCCGCCATACCAATCCTGAAAATTGATATTCGTAAAAACCTGAAATGACCCGTCTGAAAAATTAACCGTAATATCTCCGGTAGAAGGACCACTTCCACTTACGGCAAGAACATATAAATTATTTGTTGAAGTTGGTGTTACTAAAGTAAGCGTTCCTGTGTCATTTGCATTGGGAAGTCTCAGAGAGTTATTTCCTGAGTAAGAAGCCAACTGATAGGTTAAACCACTTGTTGCCGTTACTGCAGAAGTAATGAGTCCGTTTTCGGGCAATCCGTAAGTTAATGCTGTTGCGGAAGAATTTACTTTAAAATCTTTCGACATATACGCAAAATTGTCGGTGTCTTTGTCTAAACTCATGGTTGTAGAATTCAAAGAAGGTCCGACTCCGTTTGCAATAACATCTGCATTAAATCCTGTAACGGTTAAAGGCTGATAAGTCTGTGCATTTAATTGAGTTAAAGCTAAAACGGCACCAAGAGAAAGGAGTTTTCTTTTCATAGATTATATTATTGTTGATTAGTTTTAAGAAAAAGATGAGTTTTTTCAGAATCAAAAACCTCAACAAATATAGAAGACGAACCACAAAAAAAGCTACTCTAAGCGCAGAATTACCTACTCAACACATACTCACCCATCTTTGAATTGCTTTAAAAACAACATTTCAAATAAATTAGATAATATTTAACAATAAAAACAATAATAAAAGAAACAATTATTACCAATCAACAAAATACTATAAAAAATTTACAACAAATAAAGTCATCAAATATTTATTAAAAAAAATCCACCACTAATAAAAGTGATGGAAAAATATAATTTCTTGAGAATAGTTTATTGATCTTTCTCTTCCGCATCATTATGCTGAAAACCAATTTCTCTTCTCGGTGTTTCCACAGCCTGATAAGTTTCGAGTTCAGATTTCAGGGCACGAATTCTCATTTGGAAATCATCGAGATTATTGATAATAACATCATTTAAAAACTGAGCAATCTGATTAAGGTATTCTTCGGTAAGTTTTGCAGCTGCATCTCGCAAAGCACCATTCAGAAGAACCTCATCAATAACCATTTTCTCGTTTTTGACTCTCTGATAGCGGTTTTTAATTCGTTTTTTCAGACTTTGGGTAAAATCAATCAGCATGGTGTTGCTGAAAACCTTCATTTTGGATGCAATATTGTTCCAGAAAGGAATTTTATCGGCTTTATTATTTTTAAGAATTTTAAAAAGCAGAGAATCTTTATCCAAATTTTTGGTCATCGAATACAGGATAATTTCTGATCTTTCGGCAGCATTTGGCGGAAAAACGGGAATCAAAACATCAAATCTTCCGGGAGCCAAAATTTCCTCATCAATATCAACAACTGTATTTGCAGAGCCCACCATTAAAACATCCTCACTTTCAAATTTAGAAATATAATGGAGAATAATTTCCTGAGTTTCAAGATTACAGGAAGCGACATTGTTTTCTGCTCTTCTTTCCATCATAATATCATCAAAGTCTTCAAGAAAAAGTAAAACTTTGTCTTGTTTCATCATTGCCACAAGATAATCGTTGAAATTAGTCTGATTTCCATCCACAAAAGAAGTTCCGAGATAATATTTTTTGACTTCTTTAAATTTATAATTGATGATTTCTGCAATTTTATTCGCCCAAAAAATTTTCCCGCTTCCGGGAGGGCCATACAAAACAATCCCTGCGGGTTTGTTTATTCCCCAGTCTTTTATCTGCTGTGGATTTAGAAAAGGTTCCAAAATTCCCGAAATATGAAAATAAAGATCCCTGTAACCGATGAAATCACGTTGCTGTAAACTGGTTTTAGTTCCGAAATAATTATAAACAAACTTATAATTTCCGCCCAATTTCTGATCAATTCCATAACTTGAAATAGATGAACGGAATAATCCGTTATCAAAAATATTTGCATCGGTTTCCTTAATCGCTTTTTCTACCTTTTCTTTGGGCTGATTGATGGTTTCTGCGATCTGCTCTACAGTTTTGTTCTCATCCAGATCTTTTTCATATAATTTTAAAAAATCTACATTTTCACGGGCAAATTTTTCAAAATCTTCTTTCACTTCGAAATTGGTGGTGATACAGTCGATCAAATCGAGATCAAAATCCTGAATAAACTGCTTAATGGCTTCAGCGGAAACATTTAATTCTTTTGCAAGCTGGATTAACTTCATACAAACATCTTTAACTCAAATATAATGAAAAATTTTTGAGATTTGGGATTTGAAATTCGAGATTCGGGATATAGATGTTTAGCACTTTTACTTGATTCTTTCTACTTTTTACTTTTTTCTTAAAAAAAATTGTAACATTTCACAAAAAAGAGAAACTTATCAAAATATATAACTGAACTACATGGAAAAAATTTTATCAGTAAAGAATCTGACAAAAAAATTCAAGAGAGTCGTTGTTAACAATATTTCTTTCGATGTGGAAAGAGGTAATGTTTACGGACTTCTCGGTCCCAACGGAAGTGGAAAATCTACTACTTTTGGGATGCTCCTTTCAACCATCAATCCTACGAGTGGCGACTGGTTTTGGTTTGGTAAAAAGGGAACTGATCCCGAAACACTGAAAAAAATAGGAGCGATTATTGAACAACCCAATTTCTACCCTTATTTAAGCGCAGAAACCAACTTAAGAATTGTTGCCCAGATCAAAGGAACTCCTTATTCAAGAATTGACGAAGTTCTGAATACCGTGAAACTTTTAGAAAGAAAAAAAGACACGTTCAAAACGTATTCTTTAGGAATGAAGCAACGTCTGGCTATTGCTTCGGCTTTACTCAACAATCCTGAAGTTTTGATTTTGGATGAGCCTACAAACGGTTTAGATCCTGAAGGAATTATCCAGATCAGAGAAATCATTGGTACTATTGCAAAACAGGGTATTACGATCATTATTGCGAGTCACCTTTTGGATGAAATCGAAAAAATCTGCAGTCATGTAATTGTTTTAAAAGAAGGAAATGCCATTTATTCGGGAAGAGTAGATGAAATTACCAGCAACCAAGGCTTTTTTGAATTGAAAGCAGATAATAATTCCGCTCTTTTGAGTGCTTTGGAAGAACTTCAGTGGTTTACTTCAGTTTTTGCAGAAGGCGAACTAGTAAAAGCACAGGTTCGCGATGACGCGTCGATTTCTGCATCAACACTAAACCAGAAACTTGCCGAAAAAGGTATTTTCTTGTCGCATTTAGCCAAGAAAAAACAATCGCTTGAAAATCAATTCCTTGAACTTGTAAAAAACACTAATTAATCATGATGAAATTATTAAAATTAGAATATTATAAAAATCTGAATTATACACCGTTCAAGGTTTTCACGATTTTATATTTTGTGATATTGATTATTTTCCTTTGTATCGGATTGATTGATTTAAAGCTCTTCGGAGATACCATCAACCTAAAAGAACAAGGAATGTACAATTTCCCGGAAATCTGGAATTTTACAACCTGGACCGTCGCTTTACTGAAGATATTTTTAGGGTTGATTATTGTATTTTCAATCTGTCAGGAATTCAGCAACAGAATGTTTAAACAAAATACCATTGATGGTTTAAGCAGAGAAGAATTTATTGGTTCAAAACTTTTAACCATTATTATTTTCACATTCATTTCAACTGTTCTTGTGTTTGGAATTACGATGTTTTTAGGATACCGATATTCAACCTCAACAGAGTCGTCGTTGGTTTATAAAGAAATATTTTTTATTGGAAATTATTTTCTGAAACTTTTTGCATTCTTCTGTTTATTAATGTTTTTATCAATTCTGTTAAGAAAATCAGTTTTTGTATTCCTTGCATTTTTTGTACTTTGGGTAGGAGAATCTATTCTTGGAGGAATTGAAACTTACACAAAAGTTGCAGGAACACAGGCGGCTCAAAGAAACGAAATTCTACAAAATGATTTTTTCTTCAGCAAACTTTTCCCACTGGAAAGCATATCTAATTTAATACCTAACCCAATGTTAAGATTAAATATGGCAAAAGCACTCGGTTTAAAGTATGAATTTACCTATCCTACAGAAAGCTTAATTGCTTGCTTGGTTTGGTGTGGTTTATTTATTTTGGGATCTTATTTGATTTTAAAGAAAAGAGACTGGTAAATTTGTTTTACATATTATTCAAAATTAAAAGTGATTCGTTGAGTCACTTTTTTTGTTTTTATTAATTATTTCATCGGGCTTTACCCGATGCTTTATGAGGTCGCCCTTTCAGGGCTCTCAAATAATAAAAATGTCTTAGCTTAAAATATAAAAACAAAAGCCCCGAAATAAAATTCCGGGGCTATATTTATACAGGCAAAAATTACTCATTACCTATTATTTATTACTCATTAACCAAGATATGGGTATTTGTAATCTTTAGGAGAAACGAAAGTTTCTTTAATCGATCTTACAGAAGTCCATCTCAGTAAGTTCATTTTAGAACCTGCTTTATCATTAGTTCCTGAAGCTCTACCACCACCGAAAGGTTGTTGACCAACAACCGCACCAGTTGGTTTGTCGTTGATATAGAAGTTTCCTGAAGCATTTTCTAATGCTTTGAAAGCTTCATTTACAGCATATCTGTCTTGTGCGAAAACAGAACCTGTTAATGAATATGGTGAAGAAGAATCTACCAATTGTAAAGTTTCTGCCCATTTTGCGTCTTCGTAAACATAAATCGACAAGATTGGACCGAAAATTTCTTCCACCATACTTTCGTACTGAGGATTAGTAGTTTCGATAACTGTCGGGTTTACAAACCATCCTTTAGAATCATCTACTTTTCCACCAATCACAACATTTGCTTCGTTTGAAGCATTTGCTCTGTCGATGTATCCTTTACATTTTTCGAAAGAATTTTTATCGATTACGGCATTTACAAAATTTGAAGGATCTTCAGGAGAACCGACTTTAATTGAAGCGATCTGAGTTTCCATCACTTTTTTCACATCAGCCCAAAGAGACTGAGGAATATACGCTCTTGAAGCAGCAGAACATTTCTGACCCTGATATTCGAAAGCACCTCTTACCAAAGCCGTTGCCACCGCTTCTACATTTGCAGAAGGATGTGCAATTACAAAATCTTTTCCACCAGTTTCTCCAACAATTCTCGGATATGTTCTGTAATTGTGAATATTGTCACCAATCATCTTCCACATTCCCTGGAAAACTTTTGTAGAACCTGTAAAATGAAGTCCTGCAAAATCTCTGTGCGCTAAAACTTTATCAGCCGTTTCTTTTCCATCCGTAAAAATCATGTTGATAACGCCTGCAGGAAGACCAGCTTCGATCAAAACATCCATGATTACTTTTGCAGAATAGATTTGTTTGTCTGAAGGCTTCCAGACCACAACGTTTCCAAGCATTGCCATACATGTTGGCAAGTTTCCTGAAATTGCTGTAAAGTTGAATGGAGTTACTGCAAAACAGAATCCTTCCAATGGTCTGTACTCTACTCTGTTCCAGATTCCTGCATCAGAAACCGGTTGCTCAGAATACATTTCTGTCATAAATTCTACATTGAATCTCAGGAAGTCAATAAATTCACAAGCTGCATCAATTTCAGTTTGATGAACATTTTTAGACTGCCCGATCATGGTTGCTGCATTGATCACATCTCTGTAAGGTCCAGCCAAAAGATCAGCCGCTTTTAAGAAAATCGCTGCACGGTGTTCCCATCCAAGCTCATTCCATTGCTTTTTTGCTGCTAAAGCCGAGTTGATTGCATCATCTACATGCTGCATTGTTCCTTTATGATAAAAACCGAAATCGTGTGAATGATCCTGTGGAGACTGAAGCTGAACAGTATCGCCCGTTTTCACTTCTTTACCGTTGATAATCATTGGGATTTCTGTCTTTTCTGCCCACATTTTTTTGTACGTTGCAAGTAGAGATTTTACTTCTGCTGATCCCGGTTCGTAAGAAGTTACCGGCTCATTTACTGCAAATGGTACTTGCGAAATTGCTTTTGACATATAGTTGTATTGTTTGTTTTTGCTTTTTACAAATTTACAACATTTAAAATTTACTTCTAGGAAATGCAAATAGTCAATTTTTGTGTGAGTGGAAATATTAGAAAAAAATATTAACGCAATGAGCGCTGAGATTTTTTAGAATTGAAAATATTTTCCGTTCGCAAAGGCACTTCGTTCAGCAAATGAAATATGCACCATAGCTGAGTGAAACGCCTTTTCGGACGGAAACAAAAAGTTTTTTAGTGAAAATTTCTTTACGGACTTAGCGTTAAAAGATATTTATAATATGAAATTCGCAATCCAAAAAATTGACAAGCGAAGCGAATTGACCGTTCAATTCACTTTTTCACATCTTCTCCGTTTCAAGAATTTTTAACACTAATTTTTCTTCGTGAGTTAATCCGGCTTTTCCATCATTTTCTTCAATGATTTCCAATTCGTCAAGATATTTTTTAATCGTATTATTTTCGTAAAGGTTGATGACTAAAGGGTGTACATAATATTTTCGGCAAACCGTACTTGTATTTCCCAAATGTTCAGCAACAATATCTAAAGCGGCTTTTACTTTCTTTTTGTACTGAGAATTGTTTTCGGCATAACCGATTTCTTTAAAAGCAATTAGGGCATTTACTGTTCCACTCCATGTTCTAAAATCTTTAGCTGTAAAATCTTCACCGCTTAATTCTTTAATATAATCATTCACCATGCCTGAATCCACAGAATGTCTTTTTCCTTCATCATCAAAATACTGAAACAATTCTTTTCCCGGAATTTCTTTGCATTTCATAATTAACTTAGCCAATCTTTTGCTTTTCAGACTGACATTATGCATAATTCCTTTTTTCCCTTTGAATGAGAATTTTATTTTTTGTCCCTCGATTTTCACGTGTTTTTCTTTCAAAGTTGTTAAACCGAAAGAACCATACAATTTTTCGTAAATATTATTTCCGATACGGATATTGGTTCGCTGCATCAAGCTGACAATTAATGCCAAAATTTTTCTTTTTTCAAAATTTCTTAGGGCTAAATCTTTTTCTAGCTGCAAACGAATTTCAGGCAAGGCATACCCAAACTGAAGCATTCTGTAAAACTTAGTATGGTTTCTCAGTGCACTCCACAACGGATGATAACGGTATTGCTTTCTGTTTTTCACATCAAAACCTGTTGCCTGAAGATGACCGTTGTCTAAAGCACAGATCCATACATTTTCCCAGGCCGGCGGAATAACTAAGCTATTTATTCTTTTAATTTCTTCTTTATCCTTAATTCTTTCATCACCTTTAAAATACTGAAACTTTTTACCTCTTTTTCGGCGAATAATACCGGAAGCTTCAGCATCAGTGGTATAAATAAGATTTACCGCCTTTGCAGAAGCTACCGGATCCTTCATAATTTTGACAATCTTCGATGGCTTAAGATGAGAAATAATATCTAAATCTGATTGATCCATAAAAGTTGGTTAAGAGTTTTTACCCCGAGAAAATAGCCATAATAAAATGCCTACTACGCCGACAACCAGAATTATTCCCCACCACATTCCTGCTTTAAAGATCGTTTCTACCGCTTCACAACTTGTCAAAAGCATCAGACTAATAATAGTCATGCTGTATAAAGTTATTTTTTTCATAATAATTTATTTTTTAGGTTTAATATTATTTGTTGGATGAGGGATGTATAATCAATAAATTTGATATTTGATATTTGATATTTGCTTAATTAACCAAAATTTCGAATCTCAAACTTCAAATCTTAAATCCTATTCCGGTCTTCTCTCCATTTTTTGATAGATTTCTTAATTTCATCTCCTGAAATATTTTCATGCAAAGCTTTATATAAAAGCTCTTTAAATTCATCATCATAAGCAAAACGCAGTGCTGCAATCTGACTGAAATTCAGCTTCTCTTCTACTTCATCCGACCTTTTACTGAACAGTTCAAAATATCTTTGCTTAAACTCAAGTCTCACTAAACGGTTCTGAAGTCCGAGAGCATAATGTTGACGAACCATAATGGCGAGATACAGAATCAGGAAAATAATGACAGAGAAAAGAATCCATAAAAGCTCATGTTCTGAATCTTTAAAAACTTTATAAATTCCAAATATTTCTAAAAAGAATAACAATGGAAGAAAAATAAAGTGATGGGGTGGATAATATTTCCTGTGATTGGTGTAATTCTGTGTTTCCATAGAGGTATAGTAGCAAGAACCTTTCCAAAATGTTTTGACTTATTAATTTGTGGTATTTATTTGGGCTGGAAGCTGGGTGTCGGAAGCTGGAAGTAATTTTTGGTCTGCAAATTTGTGATGTATTTTTTACAAGAAATTTTCTAAAAAAATGAAAAAAAATTAATACTATATCCTAATTAAACTTCCCTCGTCCAGCTTCCAGCATCTATCTTCACCTTACAAAACTTTCTTAGATATTTTAACTTTCCGATTGATCTTTGAGCCTCAAAAATGCGTAACTTCACGTCTTTAAAATTATTAAAATAATGACTTCAAAGGAAAAAGTAGCTGCACTTCGTGTAGAAATGCAGAAAAACAATGTTGATGCATTTATAGTATACTCGGCAGATCCTCACATGAGCGAATACTTGCCTGAAGAATGGCAGGAAAGAGCCTGGATTTCAGGTTTTCTTGGTTCTGCAGGTTTTGTGGTAATTACAAAAGATAAAGCCGGACTTTGGACAGACGGAAGATATTTCACTCAGGCTCCGATTGAATTGGAAGGTTCAGGAATTGATCTTTTTAAAGACGGAATGGAAGGAACGCCCAATTATATCGACTGGATTATTTCTGAAATTCCTGCAAACGGAAAAGTGGCTGTCAATGCTTTGGCAACATCACATTCTAACTGGGAGCTTCTGTATCAAAAACTGAATGCAAAAAACATAACTTTAGCTGATCTTCCTTTATTGAAAGAAGTCTGGAAAGAAAGAGGAACTCCTTCAAAAAAACCTATTTATACTCATCCAGTAGAAAGAGCAGGGAAATCTGTGACTGATAAAATTTCTGCGATCCGACAGAAAATGGAAGAGCAGGAAGTTGGTGTTCATGTCATCTCAAGTCTTGATGACGTTGCATGGACTTTGAACCTAAGAGGAAGCGATGTAGAAAGCAATCCTGTATTTTTAGGATATATTTTAATTACTAAAAATGATGCAATTCTCTTCACCGACCTTGAAAAAATGGAAGTTGAAGCCAGAAAACAAATGGATGAAGCTTGGGTAAAAATGATGCCTTACGAAGAATTCTACAATCATCTGAGAACCATTAAAAACGAAAATATTTTAGTATCACCCAACAGCAACCAATCGATTTTTAAAGCTTTAAAAATTGAAAATACCTTTGTAAAAGCCGCTGTTCCGGGAAATCTGATGAAAGCTCAGAAAAACGAAACCGAGCTTGAAGGTTTCAGAAAAGTGATGGTAAGAGACGGCGTTGCGATGGTGAAATTCCTTTACTGGCTGACTCACAATGCAGGAAAAGAAGCAATGAATGAATATTCTATCGGACAAAAACTGAGAGAATTCCGTGCTGCAGGAGAAAATTTTGTGGGTGAAAGTTTCGGAAGCATTGTTGGTTTTAAAGAAAATGGAGCAATGATGCACTATTCTGCAAAATCTGAAGGAAGTAAAGACGTGACGAATGACGCCAGTATTTTGGTAGATTCAGGAGGTCAATATCTTGAAGGCACAACCGATATTACGAGAACTTTGGCTTTAGGAGCAGTTTCGGAAGAATTTAAAATCAATTCAACATTGGTTTTGCAGGGAATGATCCGTTTATCGATGGTGAAGTTTCCGAAAGGAACGAGAGGCGTTCAGCTTGATGCCATTGCAAGACTTCCTTTATGGATGAAAGCAAAAGATTATAACCATGGAACAGGACACGGTGTAGGAAGTTTTATGAACGTTCATGAAGGACCGCAAAATATCAGAAAAGATATGAATCCACAGGAACTTTTGGTGGGAATGGTTGTTTCTAATGAGCCCGGTTATTATCTGGAAGGCGACTACGGAATCCGTCATGAGAATCTGATTGCCGTGAAAGAATCTGAAACTAGTTTGCATGGAACTTTTTATGAGTTTGAGACATTGACGTTCTGCCCGTTCTTTAAAAATGATATTGTAAAAGAAATTCTTTCTGAAGAAGAAATCAACTGGCTGAATGCTTATCATAAAACCTGTGAAGAAAAGCTTGCCCCACATTTGGAAGGTGAAGTGAAGGAATGGTTTTTAGAATTGGTAAGCCCGATTTAACAGTGAATTGCGAATGGTCAATTGTAAATTTAAACCATTGAGATCAAATTAAGAAGTTTAGATTATTAAGATTGATTAAACATATAAAAATTGTCCTGTAAATAACTTTGCAGGACAATTTGTTTTTGCAACCGTATTTTCACGGTTTTATTTTCAGTGGAAATCCTGAGAAATATTTCACAGCACTACTTTAGCTTTGCATCAACCGACCACTTTATATATAAGAAAGTTTATTTCTTTGAAAAATCATCTCTGAATATGGGATGATTTTTACTTTTTTACTAATTCAATATATTTTTCCCCACATTCTTCAAATACGACATAATAATTCATTGAGTTGCCATAATTTTGAATAATAATTTCTTCTTTATACAATGTTCCCGACACGTTTCGAGGAAGTGGTAAATCTTTCTCGAGGGGTTTGCCTTCATTATCCAGTCCGCCCAAATATTCGCTCCATTCAATATTTTTGAACGTAATATAATAACCGTCTTTTTTCTCATTCAATTCAATTTCGGCATGATCTGAAAATTTATGGGAATCTGTTTCTAACTTATATTTCAACTGATTTTTTTGATAATATAATGTCATATTCATTTTGCAGGTTGAATTTCCTTTTTTAAATTCATAATTACCTTCAATACTGAATATTGTTTTTGGGGTTTCATAATTCTTTTCTACATTATTGGTGTCTTCAGCGACCGCTTTGGTGTCGGTTTTTTTTATCGTATCGAAATTCTCCTGAACAGATTGTATTTCTTCCCTTTTGGGCATTCGGCCACGTTCAAAACCTGTTATGAAAATAAAAGCCATGATAATTATGCACAATAACAAAACAGAAATAACAATGAGAATCTTCTTTGCAATAGTCAGTTTTGGAATTCTTAGAATAAAGAATATCAAGACTAAAATGACAATTAAAAATAATGCTGCAATACCCATTTTCTAAGTCTTTTTATGTATTTGTTTTAAAATTGAATGAAAATATAATCTGCATTTTGAAATTGCATTTGCTTTATCTAAATCTACAAAAAATTGATGATTTTTCATACTTTGGAGAAATTTTTAAGTTACACACTACTTTTTAGCCCTGATTGAACGGCATGTTTGAGCTCTTTCCGGGATTTTTGGCGGCGGCTTTGCCGCCGCCAAAAATCCCGGAAAAGCGAGTAGTGAAAGCAGGTTCCCGGCTCTTAAAAAAGTTGGAATGTAGAAGAGTTTGAAGGTTTTGAGAGTTGAGAATCTTAAGTAATTAGAGTATTTAAATAACTGAATTTTGAACATGAAATTTTGACTGTTTTGCCATTTAAATTTCCGTAATTTTGCAGCATGAATAACGATACCATTTGCGCGCTTGCAACCGCCAACGGAATAGGAGCTCTAGGAATCATCAGAGTTTCAGGAGATGAAGCATTAACTGTGGTTCAGAAATGTTTTCCTTCAAAAAATCTTGAAAAACAAAAATCTCACACCATTCACTACGGTTATTTTATGGATGAGGAAGAGGCGATTGATGAAGTGATGCTTTCGATTTTTTTGGCTCCGAGAACTTTCACGACGGAAAATTCTGTGGAAATAACCTTCCACGGTTCGCCGCATATTGGTAAACGTATTCTGGAAACACTTATTAAAAACGGAGCCAGAATGGCAAAGGCGGGAGAATTTACACTCCGTGCTTTCATCAATGGAAGAATTGATCTTTCTCAGGCTGAAGCAATTGCCGATGTGATTGCTTCCGAAAATGAGGCTTCAAGAAAAGTGGCAATCAATCAGCTTAAAGGTGGAATTACCAATGAAATTTCGTTTTTGAGAACCGATCTGCTAAATTTTGTTTCTTTAATTGAATTGGAACTTGATTTTGCCGAAGAAGACGTTGAATTTGCAGACCGTTCTGCATTGAATCAGCTTTTAGATAAAATTGAATTAAAATTAAATTCCCTGATTGAAAGTTTCCAATACGGAAACGCCATTAAAAACGGAACTGCCGTTGCCATCATCGGAAAACCGAATGCCGGAAAATCTACCCTTCTGAATGCTTTACTAAAGGAAGAAAGAGCGATTGTGAGCAATATTGCAGGAACAACGAGAGATACGATTGAGGAAATTCTTCACATTAAAGGTCATGCTTTCCGCTTAATCGACACTGCAGGTTTGCGTGAAACAGTTGATGAAATTGAAGCCATCGGAGTGAAAAAGGCCAAAGAAAAAGTGGAAAATGCAGATATTTTGGTGTACCTAGCTGATGCAGCAACAGAAGATTTTTCTGAAGATATTGAGATGATAAAGTCTTTACTGAGAGATGATCTGAAACTTATTATCTGTGCAACAAAAATTGATGAAGTTATTCCTACTCTACACGAAAAAACTGAAGAAATTTTCAGAAATGAAATTGCCCATGAGTTTGATTTTATAAAAATATCCGCCGTTGAAAATCAAAACATTCAGGATTTGAAGAACGAATTATCTTCTTTTGTAGAGCAATTGAAAACTTCCGAAAATAATGTCATCATTACCAATCAACGACACTTTCAGGCACTACAAAAGTCTTTGGATGCCGTGAATAAAGTGAAAGAAGCTATTAATTTTCAGATTTCAACCGAGCTTTTGGCTTATGAACTGAGAAATGCTCTGGAACATCTTGGCGAAATTTCAGGTGAAGTGACGAATGATGAAGTTTTAGGAAATATTTTTTCTAAGTTTTGTATCGGCAAATAAATACAGTTTCTTTTAGTTTCTTATTTTGTCTTTTGTTTGATTTACAAGCATTTATACAATAAACATTTTCCCATATTAATCTTTATTTTTATATTTGGTACAACTTATGTACAACTCGAAACAAAAATCTGTACACCTTTGTACACCTCCAAATATAAAGAAGTAATATGTTAATAACACTAAAGCAAAAAAAAACTAAAAGATGGAATAATAAGTCTCTTCATCGAATATTATAAAGGTTCGAATATTGACGAACAGGGGAAACGTATACATATAAGAGATTTTGAATATCTAAAAATATATCTACATGCCAATCCTAAAACACCAGCTGAAAAAAAAGAAAACAAGGAAAATCAAAAATTAGCGGAAAGTATTTTGGCAATTCGAAATGCCGAGTACCTTCAGGGTAAGTTTAAAATCCGAGATAAAGCAAAAGATAAAAAGAGATTTCTAGATTACTTTGAAGAGATAACTGAAGAGAAAATAAATTCTTTAAATAACTACGGTAACTGACTTCTACATTAGTGCACCTCAAAAAGATTATTCCAGCCAATTTTCTATTCGAAGAAATTGATGAAAACTTTATAAAAAAAGTAAAGAATTATATCGATAATAATGCTAGAACAAAAAGCGATCTTCCGTTATCAACAAACTCAAAATACTCCTACTTCAATAAATTCAAAGCATCTTTAAGAAGAGCTTTTGATGAGGGTTATTTACCGATTAACTATTCAGCAAAAATAAAATCGTTTGAACAAGCAAAAAGTCAGAGAGAATATCTAACACATAGTGAGCTACAAAAACTGGCAACAACTTCTTGTAAATACGAAGTTTTGAAGAAAGCATTTATTTTTTTATGTCTTACCGGATTGAGATGGTCTGATATCAATTCTTTATTGTGGTCAGAGGTTAGGGACGAGGGAGATGTTAGTAGGATTAACTTTAGGCAAGAAAAGACGGACGGTGTTGAATATCTTTACATACCAAAACAGGCAAGACAGTTACTTGGAGAAAGGGGTTTAGGAAAGTGAGAGTTTTTAAAGGTTTAAAATATGGTGTCGTTTTTAATAATGAAATAGTGAGATGGTGCAATAGGGCAGAAATTTCAAAGCATATAACTTTTCACAGTGCCAGGCACACCAATGCTGTCCTATTGTTAGAGAATGGAGCAGATATCTATACAGTTTCTAAGAGACTGGGACACAGAGAGATCAGAACAACAGCAATTTATGCTAAAATTGTGGATGAAAAAATGAAAGAGGCAGCTGAAATATACCACAGTTAGATATTGATATCTAGCCTTCCCCAAAAAATATATTTGAAATATTTTTTGTTCCCAATCTGAAAAATAAAGTTGATACAGAAATGATTCCATACTATTTTTTTGACCGTACATAAAGTGAAGCTTCTTCTGTTATTTCAGAATTTGATTTGCTGCTGTTTTGTAACAACCACAAATCAATCTTTTTTCTTTCGAAGAACAGAACTTTTCCACCAGGTTTTGAAGATGGAATTTGAGATGTATGCACCAACTTGTAGATGTAAGACTTGGTAAATCCAGTATAATCGGATAGCTCTTCAACATTTAAGATTTCTTTTAATCCAAAAATAAATCTCTCAATACGATTTAGTTTCTGGATAATAGTTTCGTTTTCCATAAATCTGATATTAATATGAAAACAAAATTCAGCATCAGAAGGCACATACGCAATAAATCAGGGCATTACGGTTTAAAAAATAGTATAAAAGAATAATTACTTGTTTCAGAATTAAATATTGCTACATTTTAGCTCTTTTTAATTGATTTTACTATTTGGTGTGAACTTCTAGCTGAAAATCTTTTGAATCTCATTTAGCATCTACTTATGATAGTAAGCAATATTACAGTTTTGTAATCGCGCGAGAGATTAATTCAATATTAGAATCCAAAATTCCATATTCTTTAGCTAAATATGGCCAATAGCTCAATGCAAACCGTGTTTGTTCAATAATACCATTAATAATTGCATTTGAGAGCTTTGCTTCTTCACCGAGTTTTATAAGATGCTTAACCTCTATATTTCGCCCTTCTCCCATTACCATCATACTCTGCTCACCACCAGGTCCACTAGAAAAAGTAAGATCGTACGCAGGTGATAATTTCCATTCCCCTGTTTCATCCATTAAAAAACTAAAATTTTTAGCATGGTCATCACGGTTATTTGCAAACACATTAAAAACAGCCATACGAAACATTTTTTCAACTTCCCTGGCATCTTTAGTTAAAGCAAATGTAAGCCCTATGAGGTCTTCGTAGTCTAGTGACGGATATCTGAAATTAGTATGTATCAAGCCTGCTACTGTATGCATATGCAACCTTCTATTACCATCTCTATCAAATCTTTTTACCGCAAAGTAACCACAACCTTTCTTTGCCTTAAATAAGTGCACATCAGGAATATCTAAACCTGCCTCTTTAGCCATCAAAGCATACACATATTCGATTGCACCAGCATCTAAGCCATCCTGCGAATTAGGAAATTTGACTAACCAGTTTTCAAAACCTTCGCCTAATTTTTTTGCTCCGTATGAAATATTTTTTCTATCAAAATCAACCCCAATTAATGCTTTAGGCCTAGCTCCTGCTGAAGATCCATTTAAAACTAAAAGCTCTTTGAGTACTTCTTCTGAGTTCCCTTCCAAAACTTGTTCCGCTTGACTAGCAAGTTGATCTAAATCAATTAACTCATCTTCCAATGAGTGACTATTGTCAGGTTCATATACCAAAGCTCCCATGCCATATAATCCAACATTAGCCAAGCGGTCAAGTGAATTAATATCGGTCGGCAAAATTCCTTTAGCTCGCATTATACGGTCGAATAATAATCGCCCCCAGCCGTCAGGCAAACTATCACCAAACACCCCCGCTAAACCATCAAAAGGAGTCTGTGGCAATTCTGACAGACCATTTTTAAGAGGAAGATGAAAAGGTGATATTTCTAATCCCCTCTGTACAAACTCTTCATCATATTCAAAATATATGATATTATCCCTGATAGCCAAACGACCTACTGGATCTGCCTTGGATCCGAAGTCCAGTGCTACTTTTATCTCTTTTATACTTTGCATTATTTCTTTCTACCTCTTTGTCTTTTGGCTACATTATCATTTTCTTTCAAGACATCATCTATTGTCTTAAAATTGATTTTGGGAGGTTCAAGACTAGTCACTAATTCTTCTAGCCCTCCAACTACGGAAAGTAATTTTAGAAAGGAGTTCAATGATATCACACCTTTCTGCTCATATTTTCTTAATGTAGATAAAGCAACTCCTGAACGTTCTGCTAACCCCTCTTGTGTAAGTTCCAAATTCAATCTTCTAGCACGTATACTTTGTGCTAGTTTTCTTTGAGCTTTTGCTGGCGATATAAATACCATTATTGTAATATTTAAATATATAATTGTGCAACAAATATCATTATTGTATTACAAATATACGATAATAGTAGAGCATTTCTCTTAAATTTTCCTTAAGAACTACCGTTTTAAGTAATTAAATTAAAAAAAACACAACTTGCATCTAAAAACTTGTTTTAGTATAAACTTACTCTAAATTTTATACTTACAGAAACGCAATTTGAAAGTTAGCAACAATAAATAATAATTTACAATTTTAAGAAGTAATATCCACAAAATCAAATATATCAATACCTCTTTCGAACAATAGTATTGTAGTCCTTTTCTTCATGTGACCATTTAAGGCTGTCGATCGTTTTCTTCAATCATTTATTTTTGAAATACATATTACTACTTTTTAAAATTTAGTAAAATTAATTACTGATTTTGTTACAATAAATTGTATTATGGAAAAAGAAAATCAATCTCAGAAGAAATAATACTCGAATTGTACGGAGATTATGTCCTCAATCACGGTGAAAAGCCAAAAAACATTTATCGTTTTGCCAAAGACAATGAGTTTGAAAAAAAAAACTTCTATGATTACTTTGCCAGCTTTGAGCAGATTGAGAAACAAATGCTCGTTAACTTGTTTCTAAAATCTGTTGAACTTGCGGCTGAAGTAAACGAAGCTGAAGAAATTACTTCAAAAGAAAAACTCTTAAACGTTTAATCAATACATCTAAAACATTTATTGTTGTAGATTTTCACCTTCACCAATAGTAACAGTTAAAGCACCTGTAGAATATAGATGATCAAGAGCTTTATAAGTATTTGCTTCAAAATCATTGTATTTACTGTAATCTCTATCTTTTTCATATGAATATACATGCTCGCCAATTCGAATATCCCTACTATCTGGATCAACAAATAATATAGGATTATTAACTGCATAATTATAGGGACTATGTCTTCTGTGTCTTTCCGCCAGTGGATCATTCACACCCCATCTACCAATATCAGCCATATACATCCTTGCTCCATAATCATACATTCCTGTCTCTTGTAGTTCTTTGCCGTTATACTTGTAGTTTTGGTATGCTTCTGCACCATAATATGCTCCGCCAGTTTTTAGGTGATTCATTCCAAAAGGGTAATAATCATTAGCGTCTACAATCTCAAGAACTCCTGCGCTGTTTCTGCCATAAGAAACTATTACATTTCCCAAATGATCTTTGTATTGGTAAATATTCTGATCTTTTATATAATCATAAAACCCTTCTGCAGTAGGAAAAACTGCAATTCTGGATTTTTAGCATTTAAAACTTTTTTCATTTAATTAGGACATCATAAGAATGATAGTTATAAAAACAATAATTTAGTTGGTACAAGAGGCTTGTCTTATACGATAAACTTTTGCAGATTTTATGATGAAGTACCGAAATGACTATTATAATTTAACAAATTACTGCTCGTCTACATTATTAAACTTACTTGTCTTTCAACCGATGCTGCGCACTCCATTTCTTGGGTTTCATCCCGTGATGTTGCTCAAACAACCTTCCGAAATAACTCAAATTGGTAAAACCTAACTGATATCCTGTTTCAGAAACCGACAGATAATCATCCTTCATCAATCTCGCTGCCTCCTGCATCCGTAGAAATTGACTATACTCATAAATACCTTTCCCAAAAATTTGTGTAAAAAGCTTTCGCAGTTTAAGTACATTCATACCACTGATTTTTACCATCTCATCCTGTGGCAAACGCTTTTCTGATGAATTCGAAATCGCATCCCGCACACGGTAAAGAGCGGCTATCTCGTCTTTTCGGAGACTTTGATATTTGATATGTTGCCGTTTAGAAAGATTCTTAAAAAGCAGATACAGCAGCTCCAATGTTTTCAATTTGTAGTACGCTTCGGACAGTATGTCCAATTCCGCAATTGTGGCAATTATATTAACAAGATCTGCCATCTCCGGAGACATGAATTCTTCTATTAACAATGTTTTGTCATCATTAAAGAGATAACGGAATGCCTCCTGATCTTTGCCGATAAAACGTTTGAGAAAATCAAGATCGATCAGTATCGTAATTTGGGTGATCGTGATTGCTTTAGGAAATACCACTTCACTTTCCATATGTAAGGGAGATATCCGGATGTGAGGTCGGGCCTGAATTGATTTTTCTTCATTATGCTTCTGACGATCATCTGAAGAATGGCTAAAAATGTTCTGGAAAGAAAAAAGCAGACCTTTTTTTACAGCATCAATAGGTTTCCTTCGATATGTAAATGTCTCTTTCGCAATGACAGAACGAATCATTAACAGCATTTCCGGAAGCATATCAACGATATGAATCTCATTGAGTCGTAAAAGATCCAGCGTATTGCCGAATTCAGATGCAGGCATTCCCAATTTCTCTGCCAGCTCAAGCATCTGTTTCTTATTATCAGTCAAATTCATTTTATGGACTATTTTTATTCCAAAAAGGACTATTTTATTCTTAAATGTAAAACTAATTTTGTAATAAGCATTTAAAAATTATAAAAATGAAAAAGAATATTTTAATATCGGGTGGCGGAATTGCAGGACTGACAGCCGCAAAATTTCTATCAAAACAAGGACATCACATAACGGTGATCGACAGGGCTCCTTCTTTTACGAAGGCAGGTTTCCTCATCTCTCTGAAGAGTTTTGGTATCCGGATAATGGAAGAACTTGGATTGATAGAAGAACTTCAAGCCGCCTCCTCCCCATCTGAGTTCGTGAGTTTTTTAGAAAAAGATGAGCAACTTATTCAACGCATCAGCTACAAAAAAATGAACCAGAATATTGAACGTTCAGTGCTGATCTCCCGCGGTGGACTTCATAACGTGTTGTATGATAATCTAAAAGATCAGGTGGATATTCTTTTCAACACCACGATTTCCGGGATTTCTTCAAGAGGTAATAAAAGCGAGGTGATGTTATCTGACGGAAACAGTATGGAAGCCGATCTTGTTATTGTTTCTGAAGGCTTACGTTCATCAACGAGGGAATGTTATTTTACAGATTCACAAATGGAAGATTTCAATACGTTGTACATGGGTGGAAGACTAAAGACGAAACACTCGTTGACAGTGGGCAATTTTAAAATTTATATTGATGTGAACAAAATGCTCTCTATCTACCCGATTGCAAACAATGAAATCGCTATCCAGTGCTACATTCGTCATATGAGTGATATTGCAACAATAAAGCAAAAATCAGCAGACCTGTTACTTAATTCTTTCAATGATTATAGCATCGAGGTAAGGGATCTGCTCGATCGTTTTACTGAAGAAGGCTTAATGTTTGTTGATAAAATGGGCATGGTAGACGCGCCTGATCTTGTTAACGGAAATATGGTTCTGCTGGGTGATGCTGGATACTGTCCCACGGCTCTATCCGGTATGGGAGCATCGCTTTCTATCTATGGAGCGAAGGCATTATCGCATTTTATCAGCAAAACACCTGATGATTTAACATCCGCCTGCAGCAATTATAATAGATTGATGCAACCCATCATCAGTAAATTCCAGAGCAATGCCAGAAATAACGCGTCTTCGTTTATCCCTCATGATACGCAAAAGCTTGATCACTTTATAGAATCTTTCAGGTCTGCTTCCGACAAGGAAATAAAAGGAATAATGACCGATCCGATCATACTCACCGAAGACCAGTTGAATTTTAAAACCAGTTAGGTTATGAGTTTTAAAAAAATACTTTCCATCATCATGGGTTTTGGAAGCATTGGTGTTTTAAGTTCGGTACTTGCAAAAATACAAGGGGTTTTGTTTCCGACTTCTATGCAGCTGTTTGAACAGACCATCTGGACTTCTGATGATATCATTCAGCTTATTATCAAATTAGTTTGTGTTTATGTAAGCTGTATCACAGGAGGTATTGTAACAGCGTTGTTCGGAGGTGAAAAGAGACAGCTAATTGTTGTGGGAATAAGCATTATGTCAGTGATTATCTGGCTATGGATAATTGTCATTCATCCGTTATGGTTCTGGGCATTATTGCTCGCGGGAATTATCCCTTTTATTCTAATCGGAAATAAAATCAAACAAACATTTCTGTGAACGCTCCTTGTAAGTATTCCGTCCATATTTGCGGTATTTTATAGGCTGCAAAAGCATCTTTATAATATCTTGGAATATATATTACAATCTTATGTCTCTATTAAGAATAATCAGTTGGTTTGTTACAATGCCAATTCACCTGCGGCTTGATAATAAAATCCACACTCAATCCTAAGATCAGATATGAGATCAGAATATTCTTGATGTCGCCTGATTTGAGAATCTTGAAGTTAAGTGGTTGTAGATTTCCATTTTGCAAGTAGGTACTGGTCAAAATAAATATAATGATAACACAGAAACTATACGGAAATTTAGTCAATGGATTGTATATGAACAGAAAAGACAGGGTAAGCAACTAGTGACAGCAATTTCATTGTCATCATTCTAAAAATATAGTTTGAACATCTAAGATGCCGGCAGGATATCTTCAAAGAACTTCGCAATATTCTTTTTCAATTTTTTAAAAATGCCCGATTCACCAAATTCCTTATTATCATAGCCTATTGGAAAACCCTTTTCTACATATTGATTGTTTTTCTCAGTGGTAAGATTTTGAAAGCCATCGTTCACAAATCCAATTTTATCGGTATGAATATCCAAGTATTTTATAGAAGTATTTTTGGAAAAATTTAACTTTCTGATATTGATGGTCTTAATCTCTTTCTTCAGATCAGATCTAAAATACAGATTCATTTTCTTGGTATCGATGACCGTTTGCCATTCGCCGGGATGTATTGAATTTAAAATATTCCAGGCATAGTCGACAGGCTTTTCATCATAGGTATAATTTTTCAGCATGTAATATGCCCGGTTATAGCGATCTTCCCAATTTTTGTTTTTGTCGAAATCAAATTTTTCATTTCCGCCCAGAAAATCATATTTTTTAGCAGCCGTGAGATCTTTATGATACTGATTATTGCATAGTAAAGGTACTGGCATTTCCTTATTTGTAAGGACTTTATATTGACCATCTAACAGGGCAATTGTTGCAGAATTTCCTTTGGCATCAGTCAGGAAAAAATGGCTTCCGGCCGCGTTGGGCCACCAGTTGATGTTAGGCCCATCATTCAGATGATCCACCACTTCTTCTACACTTTTGTAGTTATCCAACTGGTATTGGATCCATTGTGCCCAGAACATATCAGGCTGTTTTGGATGATATACTTTACTGGTCTCTTCCAGATATAATTCAACCAGAAAGAGACCTTTTTCATTAACTCCGTAACAAGGGAAATCATATCCCAAAAGATTAAAGGTGACAGATCCGAATTTTGACGTCCATCTTTTCTGAGCTTGTAGCTGATCAGTTGTCAAATTCTGCCAGCTGATATTCCTTTTTGGGATATCGCGCTTGTTGATCACAACCATTCCCGGCATGGTTTTCCAGTTTTCGTTAAAGCCAACAACGTTATAATCTTTACCTGTCAGCAAGAATGCCGAGCATGCTTTACTGTGGACTGAGAAGATGAAAGCAAACATTAAGATACAGCGCAGAAAGAAAATTTTCATTAAGTATATTATTTATTTTAATGACCGGCAGGAATAGATAGATTGGCGGGTCTGGATCTCTTCATAGAACTTTATGTTATATGATTTAAATAATTAATTCTAAACAAATCTACAATTATTACCCCAATAAAGTCAATGGTTATTTGTAACCAAAATTTGATCAAATCTTAAAAATTCTGACTGGAATAAATCTTACAGATAAACGTTCTTTATGTCTCACCTCTGTTCAATGTACGGCCAGTAAGCAACTATATAGGATTATATACCAAATAATTATGATAGGAGCTAAAGATTTTTTATTTTTAGTGACCTGTCTTTTTCTTAACACCGGAAATTAAAAAGCAATGATTTGACTATGCAGTCAAATCATTGCTTTAGAAAAAATTCATAATGGTTGGTTATATTACTATTAGTCTCCTAAAAATATCAAACTGTAGGCGATGATCCGCTATCTACAGAAATTCGCTCCTGTTATATATTGAGCTTCGGAAGAAGCCAGAAAGGCAACGATAGTAGCGACTTCACTTGGTTCTGCAATCCTTCCTAGCGGTACGCCAACCGTATTGATAATGTTTTGGAACGTATCGTCAAAACTTTCTCTTCAAGATAGATGATACTTACTATAGCATTAAGCTTCAGTGCATTGCTGAAAATCCCGATGACCGATGTGGGAGAATAGACCGGATAAGTAATTTCTTGTTCTGATATAGATAAACAAAACCGCTTTAAAACCTCATCACCATAAAAAAGGTGATTAGATAAGGCATACTAACAAATTTTAAATTCATGACAAATCCCGACGAATGTCGGGATTTGTGTTATTCAATAGGTTAATTCTCTATTCCATTCTAGGCTATCATCAATTATTGACAATTACGCGGTATATTCACCTTCTTCCTCTTTATGCCAGAATCGCACCTCGGTTGCACGCACTTTGATCAGACAAATCCCGGGAGTCTCAATTCCTTGCGGAAACCATTGGTCAAGGCCTTCAATCCATTTTTCTTTAAGCGTGTCCTTATCCTTAATAATTTCACCGGTACCGGTACATTCGATAAATAACAGGTCATCAGTCTGGTAAATAAGATTGACATGATGATTGTTCATGATCTGGTCGACTTTATGGCTGTCCTCATAGGAAAAGAACCAGGAGTCGCCATCATACTCAACTTTACCGTTGTTGCTCATAGGCCTTGAATGGGAGACCTGTTTTTTGTCCTGCGTGACCATCATACAGAAATCGAGGTTCTTCATTCTTTCTGCAATGGTTTTCAATGATGCTTTTTTCATAATACTGATATTTTGGTTTAGTGGTGATCATATCCTGAGTTCACAAATATCAAGGAATTGATCTGCTTTGCTAGCACAAACCAAAATGCATACCGATACATGATGTCTGGTGCGTCAGCATTCGTTTATCAAAATAATATGCTTCAATTAATTGCTCATTTAAATCTTGATAAAAACGAAAAAATGATTTTTATTCTATAAACTTGAAAATTTCTCATTAGAGATTTCGGTTTTATTGTTTTTAAGGAATGGTACTTTGTATTACAAAACCTTTATATTAAAAATAGCAGCAAATTTAAATACCTAAACACCTTCAAAGTTTTGGTGGCTTTTTCTATTTAAAACAAATGAATAAACCGTGTAGTTATTTTACTACATAAACTTCCATTTTCCACTACAAAGAAACTTTTATCGCTGCCGTAGATTTGTATTGTTCAAAAGAGGATAACTAAATAAAAAAATAAAAAATACGATCATGACAAAACAAATAGCAACCGCAGTCTTAACTATAGCAGCAATCATATTAGGAACTAATAATGTTCAGGCTCAAAATACAAATGCAACAACAACAGTAAATATTACCCTGAATGATGTGATCTCCATCGACGCCGGAAGTACTGCAATCGGTAATACGGTTGACTTCAACTATGCTACTGCAGCAGACTACAACTCTGATCAAACCGTTACCAAAGCCAACTCTTTGAAAGTGACTTCAACAAAGAACTTCAATGTAAAAGTAAAAGCAGGAGGTGCTAATTTCTTGAACGGAACAAATACAATTCCTGTAAATGTTTTAACCATCAAAGCAGCTGCAGCGGCCGGAACAATGGGCGGAACAAAAACGGCTGTCGTTTTATCTGCAACTGATCAGACTTTAGTGTCAAATGCTCCACTAGGAAGTGCATTGACATTGAATTTGGATTACATGATTCCAGCTTCGAAATCATCATCTTCGGATATTTTAGGTAAACCAGCAGGAACTTATACGCAAACAGTAACTTATACTGCAACTGCTTTATAAATAAATTTTTTCATATTAATATTTTGTGATTTGGTGTTTCGAAGGCTTCCTACAGGAAGCCTTTGATTTTGTATGTGTTGAT
This sequence comes from Chryseobacterium formosense, assembly GCF_900116415.1. Taxonomy (GTDB): domain Bacteria; phylum Bacteroidota; class Bacteroidia; order Flavobacteriales; family Weeksellaceae; genus Chryseobacterium; species Chryseobacterium formosense. Next base: position 681,016 of record NZ_FPAP01000003.1, read on the forward strand.
ATTGATATAGAAAAAATCAAAATCCTGTAATAAGTATCTATCAGCGGACGAACAATAAAAGTATTAGCAGGATCAATAACCGAGATCATAGAATTCAATTCTTAGAATTCTCTATGATGGAAACTACAATAGGAGTGGAAAATATAATTTATGATTATGATTACGCGCAGGTATGAATAGGAATTTTTCGAAAATAATTTTTATTTTAGTCTCAAAGCAAAGCTATGATCATACCGGAAGAACTTTTATTTCAACATGGAGCAGTAGTTAAAAACTATTCTGAATCTGAAATTATTTTCAGTGAAGGCCATAGTTCGAAATATTATTATCAGATACAGGAAGGTACTGTAAAAATCAGCAATATTTTTGGTGATGGTAAAGAATTCGTTCACGGTTTTCCTTTTAAAGGTCATTGTTTCGGTGAGTCGTACTTACTGACCGATAAACCGTATGCAATCAGTGCAACAGCCTTGACTGCATGTACAATAATCTGCTTAGCTAAGGATGCATATCTGAATCTCGTAAAAAATAATCTGGAAGTGTTGCGTGATGTTAATCGCTACACGGCAGAGCGTCTTCATTTCAGATACTTGATATCTTCTTTTTTAGCGATAAGTGATCCGTTGATGAGGATTCAAAAGCTACTTGATCATCTAAAAGATTATTATGGTTACTCTGAACCCTATAGCTTCCCTGTGCCATTTACCAGACATCAGCTGGCAAGCCTTACTGGTTTACGAGTGGAAACAATCATCAGGGTCATTAAAAAAATGCAGGCTCTGCAAATCTTAAGAATCGAACACAGCAAAATTTACTATTAAGATTTTTTTATGATATCATAATTGCTTTGGTTCTATATTTGATACCTCTCTCCTACACCAAAAATATTCATATGATTTCTTTACTCAACGATGCTCCGGAAAACGTGGCAGCATTCAGTGCAAGCGGCGATATTAGTCTAACTGATTTTGAAAACATTATCATTCCTCATGTGGAAAAGAAAATGGAAAGGTTTAATGAATTAAACTACCTCCTCTATCTTAATAATGATTTACCAAAAACTGATGTCGATGTATGGTTATCCCAATCTCTTTTAAAACTAAATAAAATTTCATCTTGCAATCGTGCTGCCATTATAAGTGATGATTTCGGATTGCAAAAGATTACCGCCTTACATACAAATAAGTTCAGAATTTTTTCCACCGATAATGTCTATAATGCAATGTATTGGTGTAACAATGGCAACTGAAACCCAGCATAATTTGTATACGATTAAACTACTATTAACTGTTCAAATAAGTACAGGTGAATATAATATCATTTGAAAAAAATGTTTCTCGGGAAACAATCGATAACAATCGGGAGAATTTAAAAATTGCTCAACTCAATCTTTCAGATTTTAACAAAAGAATGGGAAAAGACTATGATCTTCTTTGTAGGTTTACAAACGACCATCCTAGATTTTTTTTACTGCAGGACTTAAGATATCCCGAAAACACCAATACAATAGCAAGTCAAATCAATTGGCTGCTAATGTGGAAAAGGGAAATTAAAGACAGAATATATTTTAAGATATTTTTTAATGATATTCAGAGAGAATTTGAAGAAATTAGCCGATACCATTCTCCCTACATTCAAAAAGACAACGTATATTATAAAGCGGTGGAAGATTTTAAAAAGAAATATACAGACTATGCCCCGCTAGGTTTTTTAAGTAAAGAAGATGAAGATTATATCAAAGATGAAATAAATAAAAAATTTTTAAAGTATATCGAATAACGATAAAAATATTCTGCTTATAGAAATAGTGAAACACAAGTGTATTTACAGTTCAGAATTTACAACTAATAATCGAAATTATTTTTCCTTTCTCTAATTTACATTGTACTATATTCGACTACGATCATTTAAATTAAAGGCATGTTTTTAGATTACTTTAATTTTCATTCATTAAAAAACAAATACAATGAATTTAAAACAAATACTAAAAGAAGCCAATGCGTGCATAGCTAATGGTAACTACGATCAATTTTTAACATATTGTACAATTGATACCCACTGGACATTCGTAGGAGAAACATCTCTAACAGGAATTGATGAAGTCAGGGATTATATGAATGAAGCCTATATTAAACCACCTAAGTTTAAGGTTGATATAATGATAGAAGAAGGAAATTATTTAACAGCAGTAGGTACAATAAGCATTGTAAACACAAACTCTTTATGGATAGATTATGAGTATTGCGATGTATGGAGATTTGAAAATGGTAAGTTGGCGGAACTAAAAGCCTTTGTTGTCAATTGATTAAATTCGTTAACACTTTGTAATATTGGATGACCTGGATCACTATGAGGCAATCTCATTCACCTTACGAAAAGTAAGATTGATTCGTTCTTTCATTAATTTAGATGATTTGGCAATACGATGTTCCCAATGTTCCTGAAGGTCCCCTTTCATCATCAGCAACGAGCCATGGGGAAGCGGAATACTATGCCTGCTCTGATGGTGGTTCAGCTTTCTGAAATCAAATCTCCTTGTTTGTCCGAGGCTTAGTGATGCGATAACTGGGCGATTTCCATACCTGCTTTCCTTATCTCTGTGCCAAGCCACGGAATCGTTGTGATCCCTGTACAGATTAAGAAGAACTGAATTGAACTCATAGCCAAAAGCTTCCTCTATTCTACTTTTCAAGGAAAGTAACTCAGGTGTCCAGGCATTTACTTCAAATTCACTGCCTCCTAATTTGTAGGATTTCTCACTATCGCCATACCATGCTGTCAGGCGCGGAGTTACCACCTTTTTGTCATATATCGTCTGAACCCGCTGTTTCCATGGTGTATTATCAAGAAGTTTTGCAAAAAGTAAATCTGATTCTTCAGATGTTAAGAAGTGTTCTCTGAATTCCAACAAATCCTTTGGAAAAGTATAAAATTCCTCTGCGCTGAATAAACTGAGTTGACCCATTGTGATATTAACTTTAATATTAATTGTATAAGATTCTATTCTTTGTTATAATAGCATTTTTTCATCATTTGTGTGTTTACTTCTCTTCCGGGAAGTTTTTTATTTTAAGAGGTAAACCCTGAAATTTTATGTTCCATTTTCTGAACGGTCTTTTTAAGATCATCAATCATCCCATTTAATTCATTTTGATCCGGCAGGAAAGGTTTGTAATTCTTAGGTAATATTCCGTAGGAATAACTCCAAACTTCCAAAACATCCTCCATTGCAATATCATAAGGCTGGTAAAATGAATTATCAGATTTTACAGTAATTGATTTTCCTGCTTTCCCTAAAAAAATTTTGTATGTGATTCCGTCGTTGGTCACAAAAATATATTCCTTGTTTGTTTTTAGCTGTTCCAAATTTTCAACATATTCTCCAATGATAATTGAACCATCTGCAAAAGGCGGCATGGAATCACCATCTGCAAGGAATGCTCTGAACTTTCCGTTCTTAAGAAAAGGCAGTTGCATTTTCTGCAAATTGTCAATAAATTCAGGATCACTGTAGCCACTTAAATATCCCATCGATGCTTTTTGCGGAACAATCTCTATGTAATTTTCACCCGTTTCATTGACAACTATCGGTAGGATAACTCTATTATCCGGAAGGTTCAACATCTCATCAACAGGATATTTTCTGATATCGACAGTCAGCAGTAAATCAATGCTGATTTTAAAATATTTGGAAATCCTGATCAGCACTTCAAGAGGCGGCTCAGAACGATCTTCCTCATAAGTTGCATACCGACCTCTTGTGATGGAAAGATCATCAGAAATTTTCTGCTGAGATACTTTTTGCCTGTCTCTGAGAAACCGCATGTTTTCGGATAAAATTGACATTGCTATAATTTATAGCAACAAATATACAATTTTTTGCTACAAATCGTAATAATTTTACAGCATGGAAAGAGCAATAGTGCATATGGATTTGGATACGTTTTTTGTTTCCTGTGAGCGGCTAAAAAACTCCGAACTGGAGAAAAAGCCTATCATCATTGGAGGCGGAGACCGTGGTGTCGTGGCATCCTGCTATTATGAAACCCGCTTTTTGGTGTGCGAAGTGCAATGCCCATTAAAATGGCATTAAAGCTATGCCCCGAAGCAAGGGTTATTAAAGGTGATATGGAAATGTATTCTAAAATATCTCATGTGGTTACAGAGGTTATTCAGGAAAAAGTTCCAGTATTGGAAAAAGCGAGTATTGACGAGTTTTACCTTGATCTTTCAGGAATGGACAAGTTTTTTGGATGCTACTAATGGACCAATGAAATTGCAAACGCTGTTACTAAAAATACAGGTTTGCCCATCAGCTTTGCCTTATCCACCAATAAAACCGTGGCAAAAATAGGAACTGGAGAATCTAAGCCTACGGGTAAATTTGAGATCAGGGAGATACTGCACCATTTCTATTCAGGATTTTGGAAAATATTTCAAATCTGCAAACAGAGTTTCTCCCAACAGTTATAGAATTAGCAACTCCCAACGCCCTTTAGTAATACAAATCGATTTTTAAATAAACCCAGATAAATAGAAAAAAAACAACTGAACAATGATGATCAGTTGTTTTTTTTGTTACGGTTGCCCGCTTCCGCCTGCTGAACCATAAATTTGTCCTGTTGCGAAACTAGCATCGTTTGCTGCAAGTTGCACAAAAATGGATGCCAACTCCGCTGGTTGACCAGGTCTTTCAAAGGCTGTATCCTGACCAAAAACCTCAATATTTTCCTGAGTCTGACCACCACTTATTTCCAGTGCAGTCCAAACAGGACCCGGTGCTACACCATTTACTCTGATTCCTTTTGGTCCTAATTGCTTAGCCAAAGATTTTACGTAGCTTGTGGTTGCTGCTTTTGTCTGCGCATAATCATATAAATCCTCGGATGGATCGTAAGCCTGAACAGATGATAGGCCTATAATGCTTGAACCTGGCTTTAGATGAGGCAATGCTGATTTTATCAACCAAAACGGCGCATAAACATTAGTCTTCATTGTTCTGTCAAATGCTTCAGTACTTATATCTAAAATAGATTCATTGGATTTTTGATGTCCTGCGTTGTTAACGAGAATATCCAATCCATCAAGCTTTTCAACAGCTTGTTCAATCAACTCCTTACAAAAAGATTCTTCACGAAGGTCGCCCGGAATTCCAAAGGCTTTGACTCCTGCTTTCCTCATATGCTCAAGAACCTGATCAGCATCAGATTGTTCCTCTGGGAGATAACTGATAACGACATCAGCTCCTTCGCGAGCATAAGCAATAGCAGCAGCTCGGCCAATTCCTGAATCACCACCAGTAATTAACGCTTTTCTACCTTTTAATCTATTCGATCCAACATAAGTTTCCTCACCGTGATCCGGAACAGGATTCATTTTATGAGCCAGACCCGGAAATGGTTGAAATTGTCTTTCGAAAGGTGGTTTAGGATATTTTGACCTTGGGTCTTCTAATGCATTACCCTGTTTACTAATTAATACTTCTGCGTCTTTTGACGTTAATTTTTCCATAATATATATTTTAAGTTAATGGTGTTGATATAACAAGTATGGCATATCGTGCCCGATTTGGCATTAATAATACATTTATTACAAGGATTATTCCAACAAAATCAGATGTGGTATATGTTTATTTTAAAGAAAATATAATTAGTATCTACAATTATAAAGCAGCAATTATTTTTACATAAACGATAAGAATAGGAATGTAATTTGAATAAGTAAGAGCAAAATAATCTATTATGAGTAATATACATTGGCCATAATAGGTCGTGCCTTCGGCAACATATAAATCTGAATTGGGATTCTCTCTATCAGAAGCTTATTGTCCCTCTAATATTTTTAAGAAATAAAATAATGAGTAACCAAAAAGTCTCTAATCGAATATCAGATATCTTTTCAGTATCAGAAAGACGCATTTTTCTAATTTTTATTATTTCTTGAGTGTATAGATGTTGCTTTTCTTTTTACTGAAACCTAACTTTTTATATAAGCTGATGGCCGAAATCCGGTGTTCTTCAGTAAAAAGCAATACTTCACTCAATTGTAGATCGTTAGAAATGGACAATAGTTTTTCTATAAGCTTTTTCCCGATCCCCAGTTCACGATGATTCTCATCCACGATCACATCTTCGATCCAGCCTTTGCTACCAGAAATCACTTTATATACTGCCATTGAAGCAATTCCCACGATCTTATCTTCTATGAGGCAGCCAAGTAATGTCACATGGTTGTTCTCTATTAAAATCTCGTTCAGTTTCAACTGTTTTTTGTTAGGGCTTAGTTGCTTGAATAGTTCATAAACCTGATCTTGGACGCCTGCGCTGAGATTGGCTTTGTTTAAAACAACGATCTGCATTATTCTATATCTTTTAATTTTACAACTGCATTTGATTGCATCTCCTCTGTTAAGTTCAGTGTTTTTCCTAGCTTTTGTGATGCATTTACAAAAGTAATAAACACACATAATTCCGAAATTTCTCTATCCGAAAAATATTCCCTAAGCATATCAAAATGTGCTTCCGAAATAGAATGATGGTTCTTGCAAAATAATTCTGCGAAGGCAGCCGCCATGGAGATTTTCATTTGCGACTTGTCGAAGTCAGGTTTTCCGCCCTTTACCATGCAGTATTCACAGCCATTTTCAAAGGCCATTGTCCTACGCACCTGCTCCAGCAACTCTGTGTCCAGCGAATTTCCCTCCCACAAAGTTTCTTCCAGATTATTCCATTTTTTAAGAAAATCTTTATTATGCCCAATAAGCCTTTCAAATGGAGTATTTCCATTGTTTGAAAATTGTATTCTTACCATATCTTTCTTATTTATATCACAAATTTCAATATTTAACTGAACATAGAAAAACGAAATTAACTGAAATTTCCGTTATTTTTGCTTGATTTAATTGTTAATAATTAATTTTAAAATGAAAATAACTTTAGATGATTTTGATCACAAGATCCTTCAGATCTTAAGAAAGAATTCAAGGCTTAGCTATGCAGAAATAGGTAGAATTATTTCGCTGTCACAATCAGCTACAAAAGAACGCGTGATGAATTTGATAGATAACGGAATAATTCGTCAGTTTAGCATGGAGATAGACTATCAGAAATTAGGGTATGATTTGAAGGTACTTATAAGTATGAAATTTAAAAATGATGATTTCAGAAAATTTATTGCTGATCTGGAAAAATTTCCTGAAGTTCTGAACTGCAAAAGAGTGACAGGCGAGTACTGTCTAATTACTGAATGTATCCTAAGAGACAGCTCTCACCTTGAAAACCTTATAGACAGGCTAATTCCTTATGGAATTCCAACGACATCCATCCAGCTTTCAGAAATAAGTTTGCAGAAAATCTAAAATAGCAGAAAGTATTAAAAAGGCAAGATATACGAAGTATCGCTTAACCTTTTAATGATTCTCTTACCACACGTTTTTCGGTATAGGAAAGAAACACCACCGCTGACTCCGGACAAGTCAATATCATTGAGTGCTTCCGGATCTAACCCTAACCACATTATATTGAAGATGCTTAGGGTATCTCCGTGAGAAACAATGATTATGTTTTCGTTGTCACTGTCCATTATTTCATTGTAGAAAGGCAGTAATCTATTCCAGACATCAAATCTGGATTCTGCATCGCTGAAGCATTTATCAAAGATTGTTTTCTCTTCGTTTTCAATGTTTTCTTTCAGCCATTGAACAGATTTTCCGATAGCTTTGCCTAAGCTTCTTTCTTTTAGCGCATCTCTCAGGTTGGCAGTCATATTTAACTCTTTTCCAAGAATCTCAGCAGTTTGTCTTGTCCTCTTAAGGGGTGATGTATAAATTGTATAATTGATGTCCTGAAATTCTTCCTTTATTTGGCATGCAATGTTTTCTGCCTGCATTGCTCCTTTCTCAGTCAGTTCCCAGTCCGTCAATGAACCTATCATACCATTTGTATGATGAATAGATTCAGGGTGTTGAATTGTGATTATATTTTTATTTAATAGCATTAATTTATTGTCGTTTAAAAAAACAAGAAATAATAAGCAAATATAAGCAAGTTCACATTTTCTGATTAATTAAATTTTAGAATGAGATTAATAAAACTATGATAAAAAGTGAAAAATAATTTTTAGAACAAAGTAATTACAGTTTCTAAGTTTCCTGGCCGGAAAGGATTGTTGAATTTAATTTTAACATTGACCAGCCAGTTCAATGTGACCCAGCTGGCCTTTCCCAAATGATCTTCAACCTATTATCCAACGCTCTCTCACACGGATCGGTAAATACACCAGTACTTTTAAAAGCAACTGTGAATGATCGTTTTTGGAAATATCATTGATTAACATCGGAACACCAATTCCTGAATCAATGATAGATCATTTATTTCAACCATTTCACAGGGTCAGCGGCCACTCCAATAATAATGGTTTTACCTTTCAAGTAGATTTATAGGTTATTGAAACATTTTCTTTCTAATTAAAAGCAGTTCATGAAAGTGCATTTTTCAGAATCTTATTTATTTACTTCAAAAAGCATGTAGCTTGAAGCAACAGCACATACATCATAAAATGGACTGATGGCATGTAACAATAAATAGCTCAGGATTGTCATAATAATGAACTATTAATAGAATCATGAAGAAGAAGACATTGCTTTCAATTATTTTAATAATACCTTTCCTTGCTTTCTCACAAAGTATCACAGGGAAGATCACACAATCAGGGAAACAGGTTTCATATGTAGAGATCATCGCGGTAAAAGATCAACTCAAACAAACTGCCATCTCTGACGAACAAGGAAATTTTGCTCTGAAGCTTCCTGAAAATGGAATTTATCAAATAGTTTGTATTCTCGACGGAATCGAAGTTTCAAAAGATGATATCACTGTCAACGGAAGTACAAAGTACGATCTTGCTTTTGAAAACAACCCTATAAAAGAGATCGAAGGCATAGTCGTAACGGCGAAAAAGAAATTGATCGAAAGAAAAGCAGACCGGTTGGTCTTTAATATCGCCAATTCACTAGCCTCGCAGGGGATGGACGGCATAGAAGCACTTAACAATACACCACAGATCAAAGTTGATGAAAATGCGGGGATCTCTATGGTCGGGAAAAGCGGGATCGCAGTGATGATCAATGATAGAATGCTGAACCTTTCCGGAACAGAACTCATTAATTACCTCAAAGGTCTGCGTTCGGAAAATATTGAAAAAATAGAGGTGATCACCGCACCACCATCCAAATATGAGGCGCAGGGAAACAGCGGACTGATCAATATTGTTTTGAAGAAAAACCAAAACATGGGCTGGAATGGTAATCTGACAACCAGTCTTTTTCAGACCACGTATGCAGGGTTTTCCAATTCCGCGACGGTCAATTATCAAGGTGAAAAACTGAGGTCATCACTGAAGTTGAGACAATACGACAGTCAGAAACATTCGTATGAGAACTACAAGATCGCGGGTTCAGATGGGATGGCAAGCTCAGATGACAGGAGAGATTTCTGGAACGGCGGAGGTCTTAATTACAGTCTGGACTATGAGTTCAATAAAAAATCAACTGTAGGATTGGTGTACGATTACGGACTGGGAAATTCAGGGATGGATATAACGAACACTTCAGATTATTTTCAAAATGGAAACTATACCAACTCGCTGTTTACCTATGCAGAACACCGCACCAAAAATAAAAACAACACCATAAGCGCCTACTATGACCTGAAATTCGGAAAACGGGATAACAAAGTGAGCATTACAGGAAATTACTTTTCCAATACGCCCGCAAGCAATATTGATTTCACAACGAAAGACAATTCCGGCAATTTTTTCATCGTAAAAACCCCGTCCGAACTGAATTACAAAATATATTCCGGTCAGGCCGATCTCACGCTTCCGTTTGAATTTGCAAAGACAGAAACCGGAATCAAATTCACAACTTTCGATAACAATTCAGACGTCAAGTATCAGAATCTGATCAATGGAACTTATATTACAGATCCGCTGAGAACTAATCTTTTTAAATATCAAGAAAAGAATTATGCTGCATATATGAGCCTTGAAAAGGAACTAGCTGAAAAATGGACCGTAAAAGCAGGCTTAAGATATGAATATTCTACCGTAATCGGCGCATCTGCTTCCACTGGACAGAAAACAGAAAACTCTTATGGTAAATTGTTTCCCACTGCCTATCTGACCTACAAAGCCGATGAAAATAATACCTTTAACATCAATTATTCCAAAAGGATCAATCGACCGGGCTTCCGTGCAATCAATCCATTTCGCTGGTACACGAATATTAATTCTTACTATTCAGGAAACCCAGCTTTAAATCCTTCTATCAATCATAATGTTGAACTTTCTTACCTGTATAAAGGAAAATTTTCTGCCTCGGCGTATTTTCAGAGAGAATTAGATGCTTACAGCCAGCTCGTAGTTTTGGATGGAGAAAATAAGACAAGCAATTTCTATAATTTCTTCAATAAAAACAGTACAGGAATTTCCTTGAGTTTTTCCGATAATTTATTTAATTTCTGGGAAGTGAATTACTCAGGTGATTTCTCTCATATGCAAACTCAGGTTTTTACGACCGACGCAGCTTCCAGAAAAGGAAACAGCACGTCTTTTAACCTACAGAATAGCTTTGCTTTAAAAAAAGACAAAACAATTCAGTTTTTTATGAATTACTGGTTCCGTCTGCCTTCAAATATTGGGAATGTCTATTCTTATTTTGTCGGAAATTTAACTTCCGGTGTAAAAATGAATTTGATGAACAAAGATCTTCAGATAAATGTCTATGTTTCTGATATTTTCCGTCAAGCGAAAAGCCATGGAGAGATCTATTATCAGAATTCTGTCCACTCATTCGACAATTACTATGATGGACAAAACCTTACAGTCTCTTTAACTTACAATTTTGGAAATAAAAAAGTAAAAGCACAGGAACGCAATCTGAAATTTGATGAAAAAAATAGAGCAAATTAACAATTAGTTATAGTGATGCTTCTCAAGTAGATTAATTATATTATAGTAAAATGAAACTGTATCAATATATACACGTTGCACTAGACCAAATGAACTATAAGTACTTAACAGAGATTAAACTATAAAATAATAAGCTACCTTAATATCGGAAGCTCGATAATTACCTCCAATCCTCCTAAGCCGTTTTCCATGAAACCTAATTTTCCAGAATGCATTTTTACAATTTGTTGTACGATATAAAGTCCAAATCACTTTTGTTTATGTTCGTATATGTCACTTCCAGTCAAATAATTTGACTGAATCTCCAGAAGCTTCTTTGAGCAATAGTGGTGATATTATACTATGGGATATAATTAAAAACTTTGGAAAACTTGATATCATAGTTAATAATGCAGGGGTCAATTTATCAACAAAAGGAGTTTATAACACTAGAAATTTTACGAATTTGTCAGGTATTTTGATAAATTGATAGCTTCCAATAAATTATCTACCCAAAAGTTTTTTAGTTATGAATTCATTAAAAAATAAGTCTCTGTAAATATTTCCTATGGGAATTTCGTTTTCACCAATGTAAATAGTATTGTTATCTAAAGAATCTATACTATTTGAGTTTATAATATATGATTTACTCACTCTGGCAAAAATATTTTTTGGTAATTGTTCCTGAATTGTTTTGATATTCATCGCAGTAATTATTTTTTGATTTTCAGTATGCAAAATCACATAATCTTTCAAACCCTGAATAAAAAAAATTTCGTTAAAATAAAGTTTAAACATTTTGCGTTCTGCTTTCACAAATAGATAATCATCTGTAGCAGGCTCTATATTTGAGGTTTCATTTTTAGGTTTTAGAAGCTTAGAATAGATTTTGGCTTTTTCTACCGCTTTTTGGAAACGTTCTAATCGTATGGGTTTAATAAGATAATCTACCGCATCTACTTCATAACTATCAACAGCAAATTCTGAAAATGCAGTAGTAAAAACGACAAGCGTTTCTTTTGGGATACGATTGGAAAATTCGATTCCGTTGGTTCCTGGCATCTGAATATCGAGAAAGACTAAATCCACAGTGTTCGGATTGTTGTTTAGAAAAATTCCCGCAGATTCTGCACCATTAAAAGTATCCAGTAAAATCAAATTCGGTGTTTTCTCAATTAACATATGTATTGCTTCTCTTGCAAGAGGCTCATCATCAACAATAATACATTTCATTTCTTTAAATTTATAAGATAATAATTACTTTCAATTTTACTCAACAAATTAGTATGTAGCGATCTTAAAATGTCATCGATAAATAAACGGAAAAGGTTTGCTCATTATTCTCAATTGTTAGTGAATGGGTGGCTGGAAATAATAATTCTAGTCTTCGTTTAACATTCACTAATCCTAGACCTCCGGATTGAGAAATGGTTTTTTGTAGCGGTTTTGAATTGATGCATCGAAAGATCAATGCTTCATTCTTTACTTCAAAAAAAACATGGACGTAAGATGATTTTACAGAATCGTTATTATGTTTTACTGCATTTTCTACGAATGAAATAAACAGTAAAGGTGGAATCTGCACCCCACTTATTGCACCTTCTTTCGAGATAAGAAAACTGAAATTGTCACGTCTTATCTGTTCTAAATTAAGAAAATCTTCTACAAAATGAATATCCGCTGTTAGCAAAACTTTCTCTCTTGTACTGTCATATAGTTGGTAGCGCAGCAGATCACTTAACTTAAACAAAACCTGAGAAGCTTTTTTAGGGTCTTTTTGAGTCAACACGTTAGCATTATTCAACATATTGAATAGAAAATGTGGATTGATTTGATTTTTTAATTGTTCTAATTCGGTACGGGCATTAGCTTTTACCAATTCATTGATAAGTTGTGCATCGATGATCCATTGCTGAAATAATTTTATAAATGCAGAAGCAATACTGAGCACGATCACAACAAAAGACAATGACAGGAAATTAATTTTGTCATCCTGATAAGGCAAAAGATAGGGTTTGAAAAAATATGCTGCCAAATGATGTGTAAATGCCCAAAAAATGACATATAAAAACACAAACAATCCATAGATAGAATATTTGCTTTTGAAAAGATACCTGGGAACCCAAACATACATATTGATATAAGAAAGCAAAAAAACCTGAAAAAAAATCAACAGCCGATTGTATGTCTCTATTGGTTCAAAATATTCAGGATTACTGTAATATAAAACCACAAGACTGAAAACAATAAGTAATAGATGTCTATAGATCCGATGTTCCGGAGAAATGATAAATTGGAAGATCCGATTTTCATTGATAAACTTATTCTGTAAATTTTTGTTCATTCCATCAAAAAAATTAATAATAACAAATGTAAAGTTTACAACAATTATAACCGGATTTTTTATACAAGAGTATGTCTTTATTATACGAAAACCAAAATAACATCATTCTCAAATGAGAAATCATTTAAGCCAAAAAAATTTAGTCGTTGAAACATATACTTTCATATAAAAATCAATCACTTTCGTATAATTACAAGATAATGAGGTTTGTCCAAAGATAGCTTTGCTTCAGAATTTAAATGAATCTAAAACGATAATGAAGAACAAACTTTACATCCCGTTGTTTCTAGCGATTTCAATGACTGCTATTGCACAAGAGAAGGTAACACTCAGCGGCACCATTGCCAACAAATCTAACAACGAAACCCTTATTGGCGCAATTATTTCTATTCCGGAAGCCAATATTACGGTGGTTACAAACTCTTATGGTTTTTATTCTATCACCCTTCCACATGGTAATTATACTATTGTGATAAGCAATTCGGAATTTGAAACTTTCGAAGAAAGAATTTCATTAACCGAAAACACAAAAAGAAATTTCGTTCTCAATGAAAATAGTCGTACCAAAAATATTGACGAAGTTGTTCTCACAAAAAACACAACAAAAGCCAATATCCGCACACCGGAAATGAGCGTGAATAAACTTTCTATAGCAGCCATAAAAAAAATGCCTGCAGTGATGGGAGAAGTGGACGTTTTGAAATCCATTCTTCAGCTCCCTGGTGTATCCAATGCGCAGGAAGGCGGTTCGGGCTTCAATGTGAGAGGTGGTTCTGCGGACGGGAATCTTGTTCTTCTGGATGAAGCTGTGGTTTATAATACATCCCATTTATTTGGGTTTTTCTCGGTTTTCAATTCGGATGTGATTAAGGATTTAAAATTGTACAAAGGCGGGATTCCCTCTAATTTCGGAGGAAGGATTTCGTCGGTTTTAGATATTTATCAGAAAGAAGGAAATAACAAAGAATTTCACGCCAATGGAGGAATTGGTGCTGTATCGAGCAGATTGCTCGTAGAAGGTCCAATTGCGAAAGAAAAAGCTTCGTTCGTGATTGCAGGAAGAGCTTCCTATGCCCATCTTTTCCTGAAACTGGCAGATGAACCCAATTCTGCTTATTTCTATGACCTGAATGCCAAATTGAATTACAAGATCAATGATAAAAACAATTTATATCTCTCCGGTTATTTCGGTAAAGACGATATGAGCTTTAATAATAGTCTGATGAATGATTATGGCAATTCACTTTTCAATATAAGATGGAATCATATCTTTTCTGATAAACTATTCTCGAATGCTTCCTTAATTTATAGTAAATACGATTACGGTTTGAAAATAAAATTCGCCGGGCTGAACTGGAATTCTGACATCAAGAATTATAATTTTAAATACGATCTCAAACATTATTTGTCAGATAAGATCAATCTAAGCTATGGTATCAATGCAATATATTATCAATTTAATCCTGGGACAATTGATCCTTTTGATGAATATTCTCCGGTAATTCCAAGACAAATAGCGAAGAAATATGCGTTCGAAAGCGCACTATACATTAATGCAGAACAGAAATTATCTGATAAACTCTCCGTTAATTACGGCCTCAGATACAGTAATTTTCAAAGATTGGGAGATGAAAAAAGAAATATTTATCAAAACGGTCAGGCTGTGGTTTACAATCCGGAATTAAAAATTTACGAAGAAGGAACGCCGATCGGAACTGTTGACTATGGAAAAAACAAAAAAATTATTTCATTTGATAATTTGGAACCTCGTTTAGCAGTCGCTTATTCGTTCAATAATGATCAATCTATAAAGGCTAGCTATAACAGGATGAGCCAGTATGTTCATTTAATATCCAATACCGCTTCCATTTCGCCACTTGATATCTGGTCTCCAACTGACCAATATCTGAAACCTGAGATTCTGGACCAAGTCGCATTAGGTTATTTTCAAAATTTTAAATCAGGAAAATATTCTTTGGAAACTGAAGTCTTTTATAAAAAAGTCAAAAACAAAACGGATTACGTGGATGGCGCAGACCTAATTGCAAATGATGCTATTGAAAGAGTATTACTTACAGGTGAAGCCCGTTCTTACGGATTAGAAATTCTATTAAGAAAAAATACGGGAAAACTTACGGGATGGCTTTCTTACACACTTTCGAAAGCAGAACAAAGAGCACCGGGAAGAACTGCCGAAGAACCGGGAATCAACAACGGGGAATGGTACAGAGCAAATTATGACAAAACCCACAATCTCTCACTGACTGCAGCATATCAATTTACGAAAAAATGGAGTTTCGGTGGAATTTTCACTTATCAGACCGGAAGAGCTGCAACTTTCCCGAACGGCAAATACCAATATCAAGGAATTACGGTTGCCAATTATGGAAAACGGAATGAAGACTCGCTTCCTGCATATCATCACTTAGATATTTCGGCAACTTATACTCCCAAAGCTGACAGCAATAAAAAATGGAAAAGCGAATGGGTTTTTAGCATCTACAACATTTATGCAAGAAAAAATGCAGCTTCTTTAACATTCGGACAAAATACCGATACCGGCTTGAGCGAAGCCAGCAGAATATCAATTTTCGGAATCATTCCGAGTGTGACCTATAATTTTAAATTTTAATTCTAAAAACATATAAAAATGAATTTTTTCAGAAAATATTTTATCATAGCATTGGGATTGCTTCTGGTTTCTTGTGAAGATGTAATAGATGTTGACTTAGATACAGCAGAACCAAGATTGGTAATTGATGCTTCTATCGATTGGCAAAAAAACACCACGGGGAACGAGCAAAAAATCAAACTTTCTATGACCACAGCCTATTACAATGAAGAATTTCCAATAGTTTCCGGTGCTACTGTTACCGTTTCAAATTCATCTAACACGGTTTTTAATTTCGTAGAAAATACGGGAACGGGAGAATATGTATGCAACAATTTTCAACCTGTGATTGGAGAGACTTATACCCTAAAAGTTATTATAAACGGAGAAACTTACACCGCAACGGAAAAAATGATGAGTGTCGTAAAAATCGAAAACAATATCGACCAAAACAACGAAGGCGGAATAGCAGGTGACGAAATCGAAATCACTTATTATTATCAGGATGACGGCTCTCAACTCAATTATTATTTATACAGCAATAAAATTCCTCAGGTTGCTTTTCCACAATATGAAGTTGAAGATGATGACGATACGCAGGGAGGATTGACGCCGGTTTATTTTTCCAACGAAGATTTGAAACCCGGAGATATCGTCAACATAAAATTGTACGGAATATCGAAAAGATATTATGAATATTTCAGAAAACTCCTGAATGCTTCAGGAAATGACGGAAATCCATTTTCAACAACACCAACGGATGTTCGGGGTAATATCATCAACCAGACTAACAGCGGCAATTTTGCTTACGGATATTTCAGATTGTCAGAAGTGGCTCTAAGAGATTATACGGTTCAATAGCTTATCTTTATTTCGCATTTTACAAAAATGCATTATTTATAAGACCCTTTACTAGTGAAGGGTTTTATAATTTAAAATATTATCTTTTAATTCTTCCACAGAAAGTTTTCTTAATTCTACGGGGAAATGTGAGCGCAACTTTCAAAAAGCCATATCTTCACCAATAGGAGATCGGATATAAAAAAAGACTGACAATTAATTTTTATTATATACTTGCGCAGCACTTTGAACGCACCAAATAATCAAATAATCCTCTTCATTAAATTGGACGGCAAATATAATAGTATTGCTACGATTATCTATATTCTTAGATCAAGTTTAGCCTATTTTTTATTTTTAGGGAAAATTAAAACCCGATGAATTACCAGACATTTGACCAACATCAAGAATTGAAGATGCTTTTACCAAAGCAACAATATCAAAATCCAAAGCTGAAATTTCTTTCAGTGTAGAAATGATCGCTGTTGACGATATAATGTTGCAACTGTAGTTATCAATTTTAAAATACTGCGATGAAACATCGAGTCCTTCTGAAAAGTCCCTTTGCACGATCGCATTATTACCATAGATATTAGCGACCTTGACCTTTTCATCTGTGAGCATAGCGTCTCTATATACTTCGATCCCACGTCAAGTTTATTCTGGATGAGCCCATATTTTCTGCAGCTCTTCCTCAGATATCGATCTTTCTTCCTGTTGAACGATTTCATCAACGACAAAACGCAGTTCAATGTAAGAATTCTTGATGCTCTTCTCAATAAACCCTCTAAGAGTATAGATCTCATTGTTGGTGATCTTACTTCTTAGCAAGGAAGAAATACGAATCCCGATTGAAGTATGGTCATCTTCTGAGAACAAAAGGTCGTAGTAATAGTTCGCATAGGATTTGCCACCGCCAAAAGCATATCTGCCTTTAGATAGATCAAGATTGACCGTTTCGTTTAGCTTCAAAATACCTATTACTGATGCCGTCGAATAGACGTGATAAGAGACTTCTTGATCGTCCATGTGATTGACCGTCGTTTTAAAAAAAATTATGAGCAAAGATATTGCTAATTGAAATAAATAGTGTTCCTCATATAATAAAAGCCCGTGGGTTAAAATCACAGATATGTTATACCTTTTCCCAGAAAAGAAAAGCCAATAAAAAGATAAACTGATTTCCCATCAAGGCAACACTTATATTCTCGGTTTTCATGACAACAAAAATTTGTATTTTTAACGTGTCCATTATAAAGTTAAGAAATTATAAAAGATGGCATCGATTCCCCAAATTAAAACCTATCATTTTCTGCCCTTCAAATATGGATCGGAGCTTCTATTGGATATAGGACGTATTGAAACTCTGAAAAATTATGTACTGGACGGCACATTGCATCAACTCAGTTTTTACGAAATTATCTTCATCACAGAAGGTTCAGGAACATTGGCACTGGGCGAGAATAAAGTCTCAATTCAACCGAAAACCATCATATTTACCAGTCCAGGGCAGGTTCGCCGGTGGGAAATTGAACAACAGGTCAAGGGATACACGCTGTTCTTTGAAAAAGATTTTCTCCATCTCTTTTTTTCGGATGAACTTTTTCTGTACAGGTTCCAGTACTTTCATCAGTATTCGCATCCCGCTGAAATGCAGATCGATGAACAATCATTCAGGAAATGCCTGCAACTTGTGCAGGAAATAGAACTGGAATTCGGGCAAATCCGGAATGACAGCAATCATATGATCAGGTCAATTCTTTACCAACTGCTTATCGTACTCAACCGCTATTATGCCGGTACGTACAATATCCAGCCGGATACCTATGTCCATGCGGATTTCTATCGATTCCGGTCGCTGCTGGAAAAAAGATTCCTACAGGACCAGACCGTTGAGTCCTATACCAGAGCGCTTAATATCAGTCCAGGATTTCTCAATAAGATCTGCAGGCAGTTCAGCGGATTGTCAGCGCAGCAGATGATCCATCACAAGCTGGTTTCAGAAATAAAGAAACAGCTGCATCAGAATAAATCCGCAAAAGAGATCTGCTATGAGCTGGGATTCTCTGACCCGTCCAACTTTAACCGTTTCTTCAAAAAGATCACGCACATCACGCCGCAGCAATACCGGAAGAGTATAAAATGACAACTTTAAAGATAAAATGACCTTTTTTCAGGCGACGTATCTTTCTACTTTTACAGAAAAAAGAATATGATAAAATCTGCAACACTCGGTCTTTTAATCTTGTTTATGAATCTGCTTTGGATCAGGGCAGAGCAATTTTATGTGGATCCCCTGAAAGGAAGTGATACCAATTCAGGAACTAAGGCTCAGCCGTTAAAGAACCTTTTAGAGGCTGCCAGACGCGTCAACCTGAACAAACAGCAAGGAGAAACAACGATCATTCTTTCAGAAGGTATTCATATTTTAACTCAAACTGTTCTATTTAACAATGATAAATACAGCGTTAACAACCGTCTTATCATTCGCGCAGAAGTGATGCCGGATGATGCAAACTGGACACCCGATAAAATGCCGGTCATCATAACAGCGGTACCCCTTGAGCCCGGCATAGGCGGAGAAGAAGCGAAAGGCATACAGACCGAGGTAAGCCACGTGACCATTGAAGGCCTAAGGTTTACAGGCAGTCCTGATTATACTTATCTCGATCATGATAATTTGCGTCGCTCCTACCCTATATGGCGTGATGGAAAAAAACTGGATGACTTCTGGTAACCCAGTGCCTGTTTGCAGGGAATGTAGATGTAATGCCATTACACGTTGGTGTCATAGCCAATGGTTACGGTCTGGTGATCGACCATTGTGTTTTTTTCAACTGTAAGATCCCTGTTGTCTTCTGGAAAAACGATGGAAGCACCGGCAGCCGCAGTGCCATGAGACATTCGTTGGTCTATGGCGGATACTTCTGCGGGGTCTGGACAACACAGGGAACCAATGGAGATGATTTTGACTTTCATCACAATATCATCGCGAACACAAGTACCATATGGATAAGGGAAAAAGGAAGTCAGCGCAGATACAAAGCGTCTGATTGTATGTTTGTCAATTATAATAAACTGGCAGGATATGGAAACGGCCCCTTAAGCGACAGCGATGCCACCTCAACGGATTTTCTGGAAATGAAAAATATACAGACCACAGGAAACATTGTCATTGAAAAAGACCAGAGCAAACGCAATTACCTGCAATTGGCGGAAGGTTCGAAAGGTTCAGAATTAAATGCCGGGCTTTTTAAAAAACGAACACTATAAATACAGGTGCTAATCTTATGCCCATCAAATAATATGAAAAATACAAGAATAATTTTGTTTCTTTTTCTTTTTGCAGCAGAAAGTGCATACAGCCAAAAAGTAAATTTAGACAGTAGCAATCTTATACCTAATAAGGTCAGTATGCAAATTGATCATTCACAAGGTGAAAGTATTGTAAGGGTCGTTAAAGATCCTATTATAAAGGAAGCGGACGAACCTACATTTGTAAGGATAAAGAACATTAATTTTAAAAATGGCATCATCGAGGTAGAGGTTCTAAGCCGGCTTCTTCCTACAGCTTCTCCAACAGACCGCGGATTTATCGGATTGGCATTTAGGATCAATGAAACCAGTTCCAAATTTGAATCAATATATATACGTCCGACAAATGGAAGAGCTGAAGATCAGGTAAGACGGAATCACTCCATTCAATACTTTTCTTTTCCAGATTATAAATATGAACGTCTGAGAAAAGAGAATCCTGAGAAATATGAGACCTATGCTGATATGGGTTTGAACGAATGGATCAAGATGAAAATTGAGATCAAAGGCAGTCAGGCAAAGCTTTTTTTAAACAAAGACAAACAGCCTTCCCTTATTGTGAATGACCTCAAGCAAGGAGCAGATATTTCTGGGGCTATTGGTTTATTTGTAGATGTGGGCACAGAGGGTTACTTCCGCAATCTTAAAATTACCCCTTCAAATTGATTCATACGGGTACAGGCCTTGTACATATTAAGAGAATTTGATTGATACTATTCTCTAACAGAATGGTAATTTTTTTTAGCCGGCATGCTCTTAGGATCTGTATAAAGTATTTATAAGCTTACAACGAATTTACTACTTTGTATTGCATAGTATTTATAAATAGATATATCTTTGTATAAATTATAACTCAATGCAAAAATTTTTATTATTAAGTCTTGTTGTTTTGTCTTCTTTCCTTTCGAAGGCTCAGGATCTGAGTCGAAAAATTGATAGTCTGATCCAATCAGAATTTAAGGATATCAATGAACCCGGCGGCGTTTTCCTTATCTCCAAAAAAGGAAAGCCTGTTTATGAAAAAGCCTTCGGGATGGCCAATCTGGAATTGGATGCGAAGCTGAATACGAATAGTGTTTTTCAGATCGGTTCGATGACCAAACAGTTTACGGCCATCGGCATTCTGATACTGGAAGAGCAAGGAAAATTAAAGGTCAGTGATCCGATTTCCAAATACATTCCCTCATATCCCAATGGAGATAAGATCACTATCCATCATCTTCTGACCCACACTTCAGGTATCAAGGATTTTACGAAAATGAAAGCCCTGCAAGACATAGCCCAAAAAGAAATGACCCCGGAAAAGATGGTCGATTTCTTTAAGAATGAACCAGCCGATTTCGCTCCCGGAGAAAAATTCGAATATAATAATTCAGGATATGTCGTTCTGGGTTATATCATTGAGTTGGTATCAGGCGAAACATATGAAGATTTTATAAAGAAGAATATATTTGACAAAGCAGGAATGACGAATTCTTATTATGCCAGTGACAGGAAGATCATTAAAAACAGGGCATTTGGCTATCATAAGAAAAGTACCGGTTACGTGAATAAAACAGTCATTAATTTCAGCGTTCCGTTTTCTTCAGGTTCATTGATGTCTACTTTGGATGACATGCTTAAATGGCAGAATGCTTTAAATCAAAACTTACTATTAAGTTCTAAAGAAGAGACGAAAGCTTTTACCAAATACAAACTTAACAACGGCAAGGAGATAGAATACGGCTACGGCTGGCATTTGAAGAACATCAATGGAATCCCGACCCGTGAACACGGCGGAAGTATCTTCGGATTCAAATCGATGGCTGTTTACATTCCAAGTGAGGATTCTTATATACTTGGATTCAGTAACTGTGACTGCAACTCTCCTACTCAGCTGATAAGAGACATTGCAAAATTAACTATGGAAAATTCCAAAGTTAAATAACTTCAGGTGGATAATACTCCATCAAACAACAATCTTCAACCATCAAAAATATTAATATCATGAAAAAACTTAAGGCAGAATTTTCATTAATCTTATCTCTGACCATTTTACTTTGTCTTCAGAACCTATCGGCTCAAAGTATTATCAATACTCAAAAGCAACCAACCAGATCAATTGACAGCCTTATCGAAAAGAAAATGAATGACGCAGGAATCATCGGAATCGGAGCCGCCATTATCATCGATAAAAAACTGGCTTGGACGAACGGATATGGTTATGCAGACGAAGAAAATAAAATTCCTTTCAAGCCCACAACCATTATGAACATTGCTTCAATTAGTAAAACCTTTACAGGATTCTGCATCATGAAAGCAGTCGAGGAAGGAAAGGTCGATCTGGATGAAGATATCAACCATTATCTGCCTTTCAAAGTCATCAATCCTAATTTTCCCAATGAGAAAATTACCCTGAGACATCTGGCTACCCATACTTCAAGTCTTGCAGACCGTTATCCTTTCTACACGGACAGTACTTATGTTTCTAATGGTCAAAAACCAGAGCCTTTGGGTGATTTCTTAAAAAACTATTTTGTAAAAGGTGGAAAGCATTACGATAGAGATAATTTTATAAATTCTAAACCAGGTACAAATCGCGACTATTCCAATATTGGTGCAGGTTTAGCCGGCTATATCATTGAGCTGAGAACAGGACAAAAACTCAGTGAATACAGTAAAAAATATATTTTCAAACCTTTAAAGATGAAAAACTCCGGTTGGAATCTATCGGAGATCAACTCGAATAACCACTCCAAACTTTATCAAAAGGAAAACAATAAAATAAAGTCAATACCGCTGTATGAAGGTACAACTTATCCAGATGGCGGTGTCAGGACTTCTGTAGATGAACTTTCAAGATTTTTTATCACTCTGCTGAATGATGGAAAATACAATAACACGAGATTACTGAAAAAAGAACTGGCAGAAGAAATGATTCGGTTTCAGTTCACACAATCTAATACACCTGATAATGTCAAACCTGACAAGCTTAATTCAGGAATTTTCTGGGCAACAAAAATGGGAGGTACAAGAATTGGCCACAATGGTTCAGATCCAGGCGTCAGAACATTTATGCTTTCTGATGTAAAGAAAGATGTAGCTGTAATCGTATTTTTCAACACCTCATTGAGGGAGGCAGATGAAGACAAATTTTTCTATATCTATGAAGACTTGTATAAATACGGTATTAAATTGAGATCAGGATTATTACAAAACTGAATCTTTAAAATGTAGAAGATCAAACATTCCATTATTGAAATAAGCGTTCAAATGTACAACAGAGTACAAATACCAGACAGACCAATATGTTTTTTTAGCTGACCTTCAGATTTTCAATTCTTTTTATTTGAAAATTTGTAATTTTATACGTAACGGAATTCATATTTGAAGATTTGAATCCAAATCTATAGAATAATCACAATAACAACATCATGACCGAACAGAAAATTAAAAAACCGGCAAAGTCCTGCTATGACCATTTGGGTGGAAAATTAGGAGCATTGCTCATGGAGAAATTTATAGAAAAAGGCTGGATCGCAAAAGAAAGTTCAGGTGACAAATATTTCTTTATCACAGATAAAGGTCAGCAGGAATTTTCAAATCAGAAAAATTATAAATGAATTGTAAGTGTTTACCAGTATCACCTGATAAGACTTTTTCCGGATCGATCATCTCATAATTGCTAAAGTTTATTTTATCCATAGATTTGCAAGCATCATCCTAAAGGTCCATAGCAGTTATAGTCATTTAAACCGATGCGGAACCCAAATAACCTATTTTATGAACAAGAATTTTTTGCTCGCATGTTTCCTTCTCATTTCAACATCACTGATGCCCCAACAATTCAAAAATGACAGTATAAAAGACTTTATCGACAAGTCTATAGAGTTGATAAGGTTAAATTCAATACACACCGAAAATCTGGATCTGATCAAAAGTGAATTGTACAACAGGTCGAAAGACGTTCAATCGTTGGACCAGGTCGCCCCTTTTTATAAAGAAGTATTCAAAGACCTCAATGACCACCACGGCAGCTTAAAATACAAAGGCAAGACCTATGGCTGGGATAAAGCTTTGGCGGCCTCAAACCCATATCTTAAAAACAAGATAAAAAGTGAAGATAAAGTGGTCAGCACTCTAATAGACAAAAGGTTTGCATACATCAGGATCCCGGGAAATAATGATTTTGCATTTAAAAAGGTAGACAGTATTGCGAATGATATTGTTTCTCACATCAACAACATCAATTCAAATAAAATAAAAGGATGGATCATTGACCTGAGGTTGAATACAGGAGGAAATATGTACCCGATACTACTGGGGCTCAAAGAATTCATTGGAAATGATATTGCCTTCGGAGGATTTAGGGATTCTCAAAATCAACCGACAGGAAATTGGGAGATCAAAGCCGGTAAAATGATCATTGACGGAGTGGAACTGGAAAGAAAACTGGTCTTAAAAAGACCTATAGGAAATTTGCCGGTCGTCGTCCTTACCAGCTGCTATACCGCAAGCGCGGGCGAAATGACCGCCATCTCTTTTATCGGAAGGGATAAGACCTTTATCGCCGGAGAAGCTACAGCCAACTATACCACCGCAGTTCAAGGTTTCAATATCAACAAGGTTGCAGGGATCAATTTATCTACAGATTATGTAGTGGATAGGAACCAGAAAGTTTACAAAAGCAATATAACACCGGATATAGAGGTTATGGGCGGAGACAATTTAGATAACCTTGATAAGGACCGCAAAATAATAAAAGCAATACAGCTGCTAAAAAAGTAGTTTTGAATATTACGATTCAGACCATATTTCTACTATTAAAGCGGCAAAAAATGCCGCTTTAATAGTAGAATGTTTTAAACCATAAGATTAGTTTCAATAACTCATCTGCAACTTTTTCACAAGAAGCTGGATTTTCTCCGGTGACAAATCTCCGGTCAACGATAGTATAAGGGCTCCAGTCTTCTATCTTGCTGTATATACCACCATTCTTTTTAAGCATATTTTCGACCAAGAACGGAACAACATCAGTCAGTTGAACAGCATCTTCCTCGGTATTGGTAAACCCTGTGACATTTTTATCCTTTACCAGATACTCACTATGTATTTTTACATCTTTTAAAGCCCTCGGGTGCATGACACACAAACGCTACTGGTTTATGATTGTTATAAAAATCAACAATAAGGTCTTGTGAAACTTTATCTTCAGCGAGATCCCAAAAAGGACCGTGTCCACCAGGATAAAATACCGCATCAAAATCTTCGCTTTTAACTTCCGATAGTTTACGTTTTTTTTTAACTTCTCCTTTAAAATTACATCATCGGCCATTCTTCGCGTGGCATCCTTTTGAGATGATGAAATAGATGGATCTCCAAATAGAATCTCAATAAAAGATACTCAGGAGGAAACTAAAAAAGCTAAATCATTTAAGAGAACTCTCGATTAAAATTGAAAAGCTCCAGCTTATTTGAAAAATTATTTGTGTTTTACTAACCTTAGTTCGCAATAACTTTTCACAAAATATAAGTTGGCAATTAGTACTAGGTTAAGTCGAAGTAATGATTGGGATTATCAAAAAATATTGTCATTTCAGATTTTAAAAATAAATCGACGTAGTATAGTATGTTCAACCAAACCAACTGCTTAAATCTTAAAAGAAATTACTACAATTCTATTAAATAAACCTATTTTATGTTGATTTTAACATATTAATATAAGTTTAGCATACCATTTGTTATTTGATACATAACAGCAATATCATGGTGGTTTAGAAGAAGAGTCTGTACAAACTAAAAGAATTATACCCTATCATGACAAATCATCGACCAGCCTACTCCGACAATGAATTATTTATTTTCCTCATATCCCGAGAAAGAAAACATTTTGAAGTAATCTATACGTTATACAGTCCTGTGATTTACGGTTTCTTGATTCGTTTAGGTCTCGCTGAAAAATACTCTGAAGATATATTACAGCAGACTTTCATTACGATCTGGAACAAGCCAGTTCCAATAGTATCAAACAACAAGTTGAGTTTCCTATCATGGATTGTACAGATAACCATAGAATCCACAAAAAAATATTTGGAAAATAAAGGTCGTAAATTCATCATCCACCAGAAAAGCTATCCTTCGGTATCAATTGAATTTACCGATGTACTGGAGCATGAATGTAAAGTTCAACATATTGCATAGCTTTGTTCAATGTGCTAAAGTGATTCACCTCAACATTATAAATTTGCGTCAAAGAATCAAAATCATGAATCATCGAAAAAGAATATTTACTCACCGTTACTAAAATCCATTTCCTGAAGAAAACGAAACTTATTCACCTCAAAAAAATGGTATAAATTTTTGGTCATTATAACTGCTCAAATTTATATATACTTTCATGATTCTTTTATAACAAGTCAAATTTAAATCACATTGCGTTTTGATAGATCATGGTGACATAAAATTTTCATTTATAGTACACATCGGCTGTCATCACCATAATATTTGCTTCTCGCGTGACTTTTTGCTTACGGTTGTAGGTCGTCATCCTGCCGCTGTAAAAATCTTATGCACTTGGCATCGCAATTTCACACTTACATGTTTTTAAAAAATTCACTAATTTAATACTGTATTAGTGAATTTTTATTAAATTGCAACAAGTTTATCACCATAAAATATAAAAAAAATTTGTAATAAACTTTTTTCAGCAATATATGAGTAAGTGGCATTAGCATTAAATTGCTCGAAGTACTTTGAATTTATTTCTATTGTCTATAATTTATTTAATATAAAATTTCAAATATTTAAAGTTTGAAAAATTCATATGCATTTATTCAAAATGATAGTAATATTCAAACCCATTATTTATGTGATAAATACACTAAATATATTGGAAGTACATTTGGCACTAAAAAAAACATAAAAATATTTATTCAATAAATTTAAGCATTAATAAAGTAAATCTTTTATGAAATAATTACAGATATAAAATATTACTCATTATCTAATGCTATTTATCTTTTTGATCTAATAATTACAATAAATAATAATATACGAATAAATTACTTGTGTGAAAAAGTTAATTAATTCGATCATCTGCAGATAAGAGTACCTTCTTCAGTTTGATATTTTGATGTCAATATAATTTTTTTACGATTCCACATGCATCACTTTATTAATTCCGGAACAAATATTTTGCTACTAACTCAAAATAATCAGCTTGAATTAAATCACTGTTCCCAGATCTTGATTGAAAACATTTAAAAGACACCAAACTAAATTTTATCTGAAATTGGAATCGTCGTTTACCTACGAATTAAAGTGGATAAATTTTGATTTTGTGCCAAATTAACTGTGACTTTTTTTAAATAAGTACCATTACAAATGAATAAAAATTACTATTATTTTTTGAAAAACATAACCATTATTATTTTTTCTCTGTTGTCTCAATTTTTATGTGCTCAGATAGACGAAAAGCGACAACAAGAGATCCAGAATTTATGGAATAACTCCGATAAGTATATACTCAGAGATGCTGTAAGTTCAATGAGATATGCCAAGCAAGCTTCACTACTCTCCGAAAGGTATGGAGATTCTTTTAATAGGGCAAAATCTTACTTGATACTGGGTAAATGCCTACTTTCTATTGATATGTATAGTGAAAGCTTATTTTATCTGGACAAGGGCCTTAAAGAGCAGGCAACTGTCGATCATCATGTTTTAAAAGTCCTTTTTAAAGAGTTCAAAGGTGACAATTATGGAAAAATGGGCTTACCTGAGCAGGAATACAATGAATATATTGATATTTTATCTTTTGTTCCTAAAGATGAAAAAAATCATGAATATCAGAGATTGATATCCCGTACCTATGCAAGAATGTCTGCCAATCTTGCCGGAAGGAAGGAATATGACAAAGCTGATAAATACATTAATAAGTCAATAAAAATACAAGAAAACTTTTTAGATTCAGAAGGAGAAATATATAACATATATATGATCAAAGGAGACATCTGCCTTAATAGAAAAGTTTATGATTCTGCCTATTATTTTTTTAATAAAAGTTATAAACTAGTCCGGAAAGATATTGAATATAAATACATGAGCTTGAAGTCATTCGGGGATTATTATAAAGAGATTGGAAATAAATCTAAGGCAATTTTGTTTTATCAACAAGCTCTGGACGACATCATTAAATTCAAAATTGATAATATTTTAAATAAGGCAGAGTTGTATAAGAATTTGTCCCAGCTCTCGGGAGAAATGGGTAATATCGGCAATAAAAATTATTATTCCGAACTTTATCAAAAGGAGTATGAAAAACTGCAAAATAAAAATAGTAAAGATATTCAGTTTGCGGTCAGATCCATACTAAATAATGAAAAACAAGAAAAAAGAATAATGGAAAAGCATAATTTCCAGACAATGCTTTCTATTATTGGAATTTTCTCAATACTATCTATTATTTTTTATTTTCAGTTTATTAAAATTCACAGGAAGAAAAAAGAATTAAAAATAAGGTTTGATGAAATTGTAAGTGAATTAGAAGAAAGAAAAAAAAGACAGGAAGAAAATATTTTGGAAAATGTTGATTTTTCGCACTCAACAATAAATGAGAATTCTACAATAGCTGTTAAGAAAAACACAAAAATGATTTCTGATGAAAAGGAAAAAGATATTATTACAAGGTTAACGATATTTGAAACAGGAACAGCATTTACAGAAAAAGGATTTACGCAATCCAATCTTGCAACAATCCTTGAAACCAATACGAAATATTTGAACTACGTTTTAAAAATACATCGCAACAAAAATTTTAATGACTATGTGAACGGACTTAAAATAAATTTTATTGTTGATAAGATTTATAATCATCCTGAATATTTGAATTATAAAATCAGTTATTTGTCCGAAATATGTGGATTTTCATCTCAAAGTCGTTTCACACATATCTTTAAAGAGGAACAGGGTATGTCTCCATCAGAATTCATAAACCAGCTAAAAAAACTCAATCAAAACACAAGTAAATAAATAACAAATACTAAATAAAGTTTTGTTATTTTCCGGAATTCTACCAATGTCAATTTAGGATTCGATACTACCAACAGATATCTTTGTATGGAAATAAAAAACATCAATGACTATCAAAGCACAACAAACAAAGTTCGCTTATCTAATGTTAATGTATAAAATAAGTGAACAAAAAGAACTTTACTTGTACGATTTCTACCGGCGTGGTCTCAATGAAGTTCAGCTAAGAATTTCAAGTTTAAAATCGTTACTACAAGACATGTAAAATACAACAAGAAGCATTTGGAATTTATTTGCTTAAACTGCAGTTTAAATTTAGAAAAAGTACATACATATCAAAACACAATGTTATTATAAATAGTAGATAGGATTATAGAAATTTAAAATCCTCTTCGAAAAATTACAGAAAATGGGACGGCTTTGTCCCAGTCTGTAATTTGTGAATGCATATGTTACAAAAATACTGTGCTATCCTCTACCACCCAAATAGTGAATTCAATAATATATATTCGAAACAAAATAACACACTGTTTAAACTCAAAATAATAGTATTGCTAAAGTACTTAGTTATTGATCCATTTAAGTCTTCGTTACCTTAAATAAAAGACTAGATTTAAATACTTTTTAAACAAAGTTCCTAGATTCTGGAGAATAAAATACGTCAATTTAATGGCTGTGATCTATGAGGACATTTTAGCATATTTAAATTTCAGTTCAATTACAAAACCTATAATACATTGATAACCAAAACATTATTAAACAACAGTAATACTTAAGTAGTGCTTTTTTTGTAGTTACACAAAAAAACATCGGTAATTTGTCTCCAGATTACGTAGATGACTAAAAATTGAAAATAAGTCAAAATGAGACTTTTTTATTAATAGTTGCTTGGAGTATATCGGCAAAAAATTAAGATGTTTTTTACAATAAAAAGCCGAGTCACGACTACCACTCAAATAAATTTTGATTCCTACAACTTTTCAAATATTTACTGCGATACTCAAAACAATAATGATTATAGATAAACACTTTAGTAAAATTATTAAATATAAAACAATGAGAAAAACGATTTTTTTTACATTCATGCTATTTTCAACCATAGCATTCGCCCAAGTAGGCATAAACACAGAGAATCCAAAGCAGGTATTTCATGTCGATGGAAGCAAGGACAATCCAAATACAGGAATGCCAAATTCAGCCCAGCAAATGAATGACGTAGTGATTACCAGTAGTGGACAAGTAGGAATAGGAACTATTACTCCCGGTGCAAAATTGGATGTCTCAGGAAACATTAATGTTAATACAAACTCTACCGGAAACGCTTCATCAATTAACTTTTACGAAAACTCATCAAATGGTACAAATTCAGTTTCTCTGAAAGCTCCATCAAATTTGGGTACAGACCGTTCAATTATTCTGCCTTCCAATACCCCCTCAAACGGTTTCGTATTAAAAACTAATGATTTAGGAGCAACAGAATGGGGACCGGTCAATCCCGCTTCCGCAACATTAGCATCAATCTCTTTAAGCAACGCATCATCCGGTTCCACTTCTATAACGAATGGTGGAACAAACGGAACAACGGTAAATCAGCGATTTTTTCAAAAATTTGATAATACAGTCACTGACCCTAATAACAGATTTGATGTCAGCACAG
The DNA here is from genome assembly GCF_900116415.1 of Chryseobacterium formosense. Classification (GTDB taxonomy): domain Bacteria; phylum Bacteroidota; class Bacteroidia; order Flavobacteriales; family Weeksellaceae; genus Chryseobacterium; species Chryseobacterium formosense. The sequence continues at coordinate 711,736 of NZ_FPAP01000003.1, forward strand.
GTACCTATACTGTTTCCCAGTCTGGTATCTACCTCATTACCGCCTACATCATGCCCAATGCAGCGCCCAACAGGAATGAAATGGGATTTTACTATCCAGTCAATCTTGAAATTAGAAAAAACTGTGGAGGAAATCCTTCTGCAGGTACTAATATAATGGATAATGCGACAATCAGGTGGGCGACTCCGGGACAATCGATCTTACGCTATTCTGTGGTAGTTACCGGCATGGTTTCACTCAGTGCTGGTGACACATTAAATACCGTCATTTATCTAAACGGAACCAATGCATTTGGGTCAAGCAATGAAGGCATATCTTATCCATCAAACTTTACTTATGCAAACATTTCCGACTTCAAAGCCTTATTTAGTGTCACAGCTCTATAATTTCATATATAGAAAACAGTATCCATTGATAATTGTTTTAAGTTGAAATAGCAATGTTAACAACAAAAGCGACAAGCCCCGGAAATTTATTAACGCTTATACAAGCATTCCGGGCTTCCGTTTATATTAGAAAGCCAAAATGAACTATCGGGAAATTCATATAGGTTCTATGATACAAAAGCTGGTTAAGGAACTGGGGATCGAATCATCGAGAATCTGTAATTTTTTTAATATTGCAGAATCTGAAATTGATTTAATGTACAAGTCCAAGACCCAAGATACTGAAACTCTTCTAAAATGGAGCAAATTGCTGGAGTACGACTTTTTCAGGGTTTATATACAACACCTGATCCTGTATTCCCCGCAAAACTCTAAAGGTTCGCCCGATAATATCAGCAAAAAGACATCTCTGCCCAGCTTTCGTAAGAACATCTACACAAAGGAAGTAGTAGATTTTATCTTGGAAAAAATAAAGTCGGGAGAAATGACAAAGATACAAGTAATAGAACGATACAAAATACCTAAAACCACCTTATACAAATGGATACTAAAATACACAGAGTAAAGCCTGACTATAAGCTCATATATTGGGATATTTTACAATTTAAATATCCTGAGAAGATTTCTTCCTGCAAAGCTATAATGCAAAAAGACAGTCTCTCAGCACTGGAAGTTATTAAGCTCAACAGCATGATTTTTGGTAATTCAGAAAAAAAATCAATAAAAAGAAATCAGAGTTATCGTGCATACGGTCAATCAGACATACTTCATATACTCGAATACCAGAAAAATAACAGCTTAAACAATACTGAGCTGGCCTGCCATTTCCGCCTTAGCAGGAATACGGTTACGAAATGGAAAAAATTGTTTATAGTCAAATAAAAGATGTTAAGGTATCTGACTTTCTAATTTAAAAGTGCCTTCCAAATTTTGATTTTACAATCAATTTCAGATATGATCACACATCAAATGTTTTAATCACCCATGCACAGCTTAATTGCAATATCGGCAAGAAATTTGGATTTTTTTGCCGATTTATTTTTTGCAAAGAAGCCATTTCACACCTCTTTCATAAGATAAGCGTACAATACTATCAGAAAGTATCTTAGATCTGTACTACAGCTCTTCTATATTATTGTTGCAACAGAAATTAAAAAAACACAAGTGGGTATTTGCTAGTGTTTTTAGATTTGAACTTTTGCATATTTCCAGAATTCTGCCAATGCAATGTTAGGATAAAGCTTTTTAATCATCATAATTTTGCAGTATTAAAGTTGAGAGTTAAACAAATTAATTTCGTGATAATTTCTGGACTTTTTAAAATTTAATACTAATTTAAAAACATATTTGATGAAAAAAATGCTTATCATTTTTGCTTATGTCGCAAGTGCGATGATGTTTGGACAGGTCGGAATCAATACCGAAACGCCCCATCCCAGTTCAGATCTAGAACTTGGCTCTAACAATAAAGCTCTATATTTAAATAGAGTGGCAAGTCCTGAGAACGAAATATCTTCTCCCCAGAACGGTATGATTCTTTACGACAGCACCAAAAAATGCGTGCGTGCCTATCAAGCTAACGCATGGTCTAACTGCCTTGGCGTTCCAATTGGAAATGAGGGAACCGTTCTATCTTTGGAGTGCAACGCTGCTACTCATTCTGGAACTATTTATTATGGTACAGCCTACACTTCCGGAATAGAAACAAGCGTTCCATATTCTGGAGGAAATGGTGGTTCATATTCTGCGGTGGCTATAAACTCTACAGGAGTTACAGGATTGGTCGCAACTTTACAAGCTGGAAATTTAAACAATGGTTCTGGGAATTTAGTCTTTCACATTACGGGTAATCCATCAGGAACCGGTAACGCTTTATTTACGGTAAATATAGGAGGAAAAACTTGCAGCTTTACCCGCAGCGTAGGACCAGCAATCCCAACCGTCGGGACTGTTACTACCTTAAATTGTAATGCACAGCTAAACCCAACTACATTGTTTATAGGCCAGAATTACTCTGGAGTGTTAAAAATTCAGTATACCGGTGGTAATGGTGGATCTTATAATTCAGACACATTTTCATTAAAAGGGCTTACATTTACACGAAATGCCGGGAATTTTGTAATAGGAAATGGCGAAATTATTTACAATGTCTCAGGGGTTCCTGATTCAACAGGTAGTATCATAATCAACGAAATAATCATTGGCGGACAATCGTGTACATCATTAAATATCGGTATCATAACAGGACTTACTCTATATTGTGGCACAGGGTCATACCAACCGGTTTTAAACCCTGACAATCTGATAGCAGGACAACCTTATACTGGAACTTATACCATAAAGTATTTTACGAATTCCGGAGGTTTTTATGATGGAACAACCTATCCCGCGGAGAGCTTTACAGTCAACGGACTCACATTTTCAAGTTTAGCAGGTACTTTTACAGGAGGATCAGTGACGGATATAGTTTATAATGTAACTGGAACTCCTACTACTAGTGGAAATATGAATATTACAGTCAATTTAGCTGATAAAAATTGTACAAAATCTGTAAATGTAAGTGCAATATCTGCTGGTTGTATAAATAACGATTACATAATACATAACGGACAAAAATCAGTAAGGATTTGTGGACAAATATGGATGCAGCATAACTTAGGAGCGAATACGAACCTCGATCCCAACGCCAATCCCCAATCACAAGCTCTGATTGGTAATTATTATCAATATGGAAGAAATGCGGTAATTGCAACGGGATACACTTCTTCAGGTCCTATAACAGGTTTTGATAACAACTGGCCCGTACCGGCAAATCCTGCACAAAGATGGAATACAGGTTCAGAAACCTCACCTGTAAAAAATACAACTTATGATCCTTGTCCTTCCGGATTTCGTTTACCAACCTTAACAGAATTTCAGACATTAGCTGCAAATACAAATCTAGAAGTCTATGGCAATAATTGGAATGAAAATGATAACAATTATAACAACGCCATAATCTTCAAAAGTGGAAATGTACAAATAACCTTTCCTGCAGGAGGATTTAGAACAGTAAACGGTCCGGGAAATCTTCAAGGAAGAGGCCAAGGAGGGACTTACTATACAAGCACTATAGGTAATGTAAACCCTTACAATACAAAACCTGCCTTTCTTGGTCAATCTGGTCTCGGGGGTGGAATGCAGGCTGGTAATAGAGCATTTAATGTAAAATGTATCGCCCAGTAATATTAATAAATACAATTAAAAATGATCTATCCTGTGAGTATTCCGGATCTACATTTTGTTATAAAGTAAAATTAATAATAGTAACACCATTCATATCGGCTATTTAATTAGCCAAAAGGTTACAGAGTTCGGGATAAATTCTTCCCGCGCTCTGTTTTGGTTAGCAATGACAATTTCAAAACTTTGGATAAAATTTTCAGTATTTTCTAACAGAGATCTTTGTATTCCTCAAAAATAGAACCTTCGTAAATTTTTATTTATGCTTAAGCTTTTACTAGCTTTCTTAGTTTAAGAAATCAATATTATCTATATTGTAGTTGTTGATTTTTAATGTTAAAAAAAATGAATTTTGTGAATGCTTGCCGCAGAAATGTTAAAACTTTGAAAACCAAAGCAACAGAAGGTACAGCATGCAATTTATAACTATAATAATAGCTCGATTTCCAAATGCAATAATTTCCGGCTTGGAAATGAGAATTAATTCTCTTTGCATATTTTCGAGCAACTGGCTCAAGCATTTTTACAATTTCCAATGGCATTGAATCTACTATGAAAGTGTTTTCAACATTATCGAATTGATTAACTCTAAGCTTTCTGAGATTTTCCATATGCAGGAATAGTTTCCTTTTCCTTAAATTAAAAACAATCCTTTAGTCATTCCATTAAGTTTTGAATTTGCAAGATATCTGATATAGCCGATATTTTGAATCTGCTGATAAATATATTACAGTGATATTTAAAGCAATGAGGTCCAAATCTATTAATTTTAGTGTTATTGGTTAAAATAAAAATTTGCAGTAGGATATAATTGCCGTAATTCTTTAGAATAAAATCGTAAATTGCTTTCTAGTTATTCATGTTGAATTTAGTTGGTAATCAACACAAGTTATACTTTTTTGTAGCATGGATAGCCTTTTATATAATGCACTAAAGATTTAAATTATAACTTAATAATATGTCGATATTTAGAATATTTGTGCTTTTTCTTTTTTTTTCACAATTTAGTTTTTCACAGAAGACAAAAGAAGTTTTAGCCTATGAATATCTTAAAAAGCAAGATTCTTTATATCTGCTATTTCAGTTCGAGAAGGCCAATGAATTCTCAAATAAGGCAAAAAAATAGGAATAGAGCTAAATGATTCTGCAATCAGAGCTCGCGCCTACCAGAAAATGATGGTCAATTATTCATCTTTAGGTCATTATACAAAAAGTATAGAGAGTGCAAACAATGCTCTAAAGGAGGATTATACAAACAAGAATTTAATTTATAAATTATCCTGCTATAAAAATTTAGGGATTATCTACAACCAATTAAATTATAAAGAGAAAGCTTCAGAAAATTTCAAGAATTTAATTAATGCAATCCCTAAAGATACAGACGACGTAGCCTTAAAGCAGATGCTCGCATCTGGCTATTTTAATTTAGGACTCATATACGATTATGTACCAGAAAATGCAGATGAAATAGATAAATATATGGGTATTTCTCAAGAAATATTGGAACAGTGCCCACCAGAAAAAGTATGTATTGATCTGTACTATACTTATATTTCTTTTGCAAACAGTAATACAGAATTAAGACATAGATTAGACTCCACAAAAATATACCTGGATAAAGCCTATAGCGTCATTACCAAATACCAGCCCGATTTCATCTTAACGGATTACAACATCTCCTTAGGACGATATTATTTTATGCGTAAAGATCACAAAAAAGCTTTGGAAATTTATTTAAAGGTAGCAAAAGCACTTGAAAGTAATCCGTATGAAAACACAAATTTAAAAACCGTTTATCAAGATATTTCTGAAATATACGAGTCATTTGGAGACACAAAAAAGTCAAAAGAATATTATAAAAAATCTTCTTTATTTAGCGATGATTTAAATGAAAATAAAAAGAAGAATACAGAATTTACATTAAAAAATATTTTGAATGATGAAATGGAAGTTGTGAATATTTCATTTACTAAGAAAATGATTGTGGCTTGTATTGCTTTCCTCATTATGTTATTTGCCATAATTGTTTTTTACAGCAAACAGAAAAGAAAATTGAAAATACAGAATTTAAATTCTCAAGAAGATTTACAACAAAAAGAAATCATTATTTCAGAAAAAGAAAAAGAAGCTGCTGAGCTTAAGCTAAAAGCCAATACTTCTTTTAGTGAAGTGCTTGAACTTGCAAAAGAAAATAATCCGCATTTTCTGAAAAGGTTCCAGGAAGTGTATCCAGAATTTCATAAGAATATCTTGAAGATAAATCCAAATCTAAAGTCCACAGAGCTTTCTCTCTCTGCCTATATATCCCTTGGTTTTTCAAATAAAGAAATAGCCGATTATACTTTTAAATCTATTAGAACAATTGAAAGTAACCGCTACAACCTACGTAAGAAATTAAATCTTTCTACAGAAATTGACCTTTATGTATGGTTGAATTCGATAAAGGAACTGTAGTCAAATATGATCTTGGTTTGACGTTTTAAAGACCATTTATCCCTGTCAACAATCCATTTATTGTTATTAATTTTCATTTATACATTAACTTGTTTACAAATTTCCATAATTATCTTAGAATTCTGTTATATCAATTACTGTTTCTATTACTGATTTTATTAATTGCTTAGCAATATACTTGCCCACACTTAATGTTTAAAAAATATAGTTTGGAAAACATTGATATCAAGTTACTAACCGGGAATTAAATTGGCCATTGCAAAAATATTGTCATTAATTTTCAAGCGACCAAAATTTCGACAACTGTACAATGGGTAGGGAATCATTCGGATCGGCATCTTTTTTGCCAATGCTGAGATATTTATCGAACAGTCAACATCTCGAACATTTTCATTTATAATAACAATATTCCACAGCTATATGAACAAATGCTACATCTTTATATTTTTACTCCTAACAAATTTAGCTTTATCACAAACTATCATCACTAAAAAAAATGATAAGGAACCTAAAACAAAAGATATTGAAGCTGTAATCTTACAGGATAAAAGTGATCCCAGAGCACTTGAAATTCTGCAGAAAGTCAACGATAAATATAAAATTAATTCTCCGGAAAGTCTTCTTTCCTATTCCTATAAATCGTATGAAAAAATCTCTATTGACTTTGACCAAGATAGTATCAAAGCGTACAATGACTTTATCACAAAAAGAATTGATTCTTTAAAAAAACTACCAATACAACCTTTTAAAGCTCCAGAAAGAAAAGATTCCATAGAATCTGTTAATCTGGCAAAACTCGCAGGACAAAGCAAACTCTTTCTTTGGGAAAGGGCTTCAGAAATTTTGTATTCCAGCCAATACGGAGAAAAAATAAATATTCTTGATAATAAAATTTCAGGTTTGAAAGAGCCATTATACGAATTAATGGCATTCCGCTCCAACAGAACTCAAATACCAAAAGAAATAAAAGAGGAAAACCGTAATCTCTACCGCTACTTTCTTACCGATTCCATTGATATTGACGGCAGAGAAAATTATGTAATTAGCTTCAGGCAAACCGGATACAGGACGTTTGCCGATAAAAAGAAATTTAACGGATATATTTATGTCGATAAACAAACCTATGGCCTGAAAAAAATTGAAAGTAACAGCAAAATTGATAATGAAGGCAGCATTACAAGTATCTGGACATTAAACAACGGAAAATGGTTCTTACTCAAAGAAGATTATAAACTTAAATTAAATAATAATCTTTTGAAGATTGGTTTAAACTCAGAAGGTAAAAAAAGCAAAGAGGATAAAAAACAGGATACCGAAAACAATAAGAAATTCGGGCAGTATGCGTATGCTACCGCAGACTATTTTGACATCAAAACAGATATCAAAAGCAATCCAAAAAATTTTCGAGGCTATACGATTGATGTTAAAAATTCTGACGGTACTCAAATTGATCAATACCGTACTTCTAAATTGACCGAACGTGAGGAAGAAACTTATGTTACTATTGACAGTTTAAGCAGCAGATACAAACTGGATCAAAAAGCCAAAGCTCTCACAGGTTTGTTGAAAGGTAAAATACGGTTGGGAATCGTTGATTTTGATTTGGCAAGAATTATCGGATATAATAAATATGAACATTTTAGATTGGGAGCTGGCATAAAACTGAATGACAGATTCAGCAAATATATTTCTCCGGATGCCTATTTTGCATATGGAATTTATGATAAAAAATTTAAGTTTGGCGGGGGTGTTGATATTCGTACGACATTAGAAAAAAACTCTTTCTTCAGGCTTGAGTATTTTAATGATGTAATGGCAGCAGGAAGATTTTCAGAAAACTTATGGAATTTCAGGATGAAAATCATGAATGCCGGAGTTGCGATTAACAATAACGTCTTTTACAATTATGAAGGTTTTAAAGTCAGCTATGAAAACGATCTTACCAATGGATTAACCGTTAACATAGCGGCAAAAAAAAGTAAAGAAGAAGCGTTATTCTCTTACAGTTATAAAAATCTTGGAAATCAATTTGATATTTCATCTGCAATCATAACTCTGAAATATTCTCCCAATTCAAAAAATATCATGACTCCCGGCGGGAAATATACGTATGAGCAGAATTTCCCTGAGTTCTATTTAAATTATGAACAGGGATTCAAAGGATTCGACGGAGATTTCAACTTCAGCAGATTTGATGCCTTGTTTACGCAAAATTTTAAAACCAAACTTGGAGTGACGGGTATCAGGGCATACGGTGGACTCATTGTCGGTGATGCACCTATTTGGAAAAACTTTACAATGAACGGGCTTGCCAATGGCAGAAATGGCTTTAATTTTAACCTGACCTCTTACTTGGGATTTGCGACCATGCAAGGTGGAAAATATTATAATGACAAATTTGTAGGAGCTTATCTTACGCATCGCCTTCCATGGTATTTCAAAAGCTTTGGAAAGAATGTATCAAGTTTCGACTTTATCTACCGTGGAGTTATCGGAGACATGAAAAATCCTGAATTCCATCAATTTGATTTTGAGAAATTAGATCATCTGTACAATGAAGTAGGCTTGGAGTGGAATAATTTTCTGTCTTCTCAATTTAATCTTGGCTTTTTCTACAGAGTTGGTCATTATAACACTTCAAGTTTTAAAGATAATTTCGCAATACAGTTTAAGCTGAAACTTCTTGGTTTTTAATATAAATCAATCTGTTATCATCAATGTTTAAGATTGCTAGGAAACGATAATTATAATATTGGCTAAGAAATTGCCTGTAACAGATTAACGTAACCATTTCAATTCATTAAAATCCAAATCCGATATGAAAATATTCCTTACAGGTGCGACAGGCTACATTGGCAAAAGACTTCTTATTCAGCTGCTCACCAATGGTCATTCTGTGATTTGTTCCGTTAGGGATGCCAAAAGGTTTGATATAAGTCTATATGAAAAGTTTCAAAACCAACTCACTGTTGTAGAATATGACTTCAGTGATGAAGGCATTTTTAAGCCTATTGATTATGACATCGAAGTTGCGTATTATCTGATACATTCAATGTCGTCAAACGCTGATTTTAGCAAGGCTGAAAAAAAATCGGCGAGAAACTTTTCTGAACTAATCGGAAAAACAAATTGCAGACAGGTTATCTATCTTACAGGAATTGTTAATGAAAAGGATTTGTCAAAACATTTACAGTCAAGAAAGGATGTGGAGGATGAACTGAAATCGGAATCCTATAACCTGACCGTTCTCAGAGCTGGAATTATTATTGGATCGGGCTCAGCATCTTTTGAAATTATCCGGGATCTGGTTGAAAAGCTACCTGTGATGATTGCGCCGAAATGGTTGAAAACTTTATGTCAGCCAATTGCTATCCGAAATGTAATCGAATTTCTAACAGGAGTAATAGGTCAGGAATACACATACAATAAGCATTATGATATTGCAGGTCCTGATATTCTGTCCTACAAAGAAATGCTGCTGGTTTTTGCAGAAGAAAGAAATTTGAAAAGAACCATTATTTCTGTTCCGGTTCTCAGTCCGAAAATTTCTTCATATTGGCTGTACTTTATCACCTCAACTTCATATGTTTTGGCTAAAAATCTGGTAGACAGCATGAAAATAAATGTGGTCGCAGAGAAAAACGATCTTGCTGAAAAACTTCAAATCAAACTTCTGTCCTACCGTGAAAGTCTCAGATTAAGTTTCGACAAAATTGAGCAGAACGATGTACTCTCCACTTGGTATGATTCTTTTGGGAGTTACAAATACTCTAAAAATGTCTGGAATTTTCTTGAAGTTCCCAACAAAGGAGTTTTTAAAGACCGAAAAGAAAAACGAATTAGCAACGAAACCATGACTATTCACAAGATTTTTGGAATTGGCGGACGGAACGGTTGGTATCATGCTGATTATTTGTGGAGCATCAGAGGTCTAATCGATAAGCTTTTTGGAGGTGTAGGACTAAAACGAGGCAGAAAAAATCAAAATTCTGTTTCTGCAGGCGATTCTCTCGATTTTTGGAGGGTACTTTATGCAAACAAAGAAGAAAAGAGATTGTTGCTTTTCGCTGAAATGAGGTTACCAGGTGAAGCTTGGCTTGATTTTCGAATAGTTGACGGTACACTTATCCAGGAAGCCACATTCCGACCCTTAGGTCTGCTTGGAAGATTATACTGGTATGCAGTGTTACCTTTTCATGGTTATATTTTCAGTGGAATGATTAAAAAACTTACAGATGGCTAAGAACAAAATTTTTGCATCAATGATGATGACATTATCACCGATCTCGCTTATACTCGCATTGTACATCATCAATCCTTTTGATGTATCTGACTATTTTTTAGTATTTTCAATTTGCGGTTTAATATGGTTTACACTTCACTCACTTATACTGTTGATAGCCGTATTTATGTATCGAAATAAATCCATGCTTGATAATCAGGCTGAGGAAAAACTGCATATAGAATAATTTTTGACCTTGTGGTATCAGATCTTAATTTAACCTATATTCCTTATCTGATAATGTTAAAGTCTTCTTAGTGTAACTCCTTTGGTTTGCTTATTATTTTGCGATCTCAAACATTAAAAAAATTACAAAAATAAGAATCAATGAAAATAGATTAATTATATATTGCAATAGTTTAAGTGCTAAAATGCTCATCTAAGAATTAGAAGCATCTGCAATATAATCACCATAAAATATAACAGCGGCATCTAAAGATACCGCTGTTTTTTTAAATAGATATTATCTTAAATAATTCTAAGATTAAATTACCTGATAATCACTTGATGATTCTCAACTTTATCATCATACGTAATTTTCAAGGTATAAACTCCTTGTAACAATCCTATGGCATTAATTGTTCCTTTATTATTATTTAATTTAGTAGCTTTCTGAACAACCCCTAAATTATTATACAACTCTGCTTTAATCTCAGATTTGTTTTGCGGAACTTCTGTTCTGTCTGCAAGATTTATATTGATAAAATCAACAGTTGGATTAGGAGAAATTGTGAAAAACTTTTCATCGGCAACTGCAATCCTGCTTCCATAATTATTAAATAAAATGTTTTTCCATGGTCCCCACCCACACCTGTTTTTTGCACGTGCTCGAACCTGCATACTGCTCGCTCCTGTAGTAGGAGATAGAATTGCCATTCTGCCGGTTACCTTTGTACCGTTATTGCTGACAGTGGACAAATATCCATTTCCGGAACTTACAAATGTAAAGTTGCCATAAACTTTTTCCCATTCATAATCTGTGTCATTATTGTAATTACTTTCCATTCCAACTCCATCCACAACCGCATTAAAAAGCTGCCCATAGCTACCACTATTAAAACAAACCGTATCGTAAGGATTTCCACAAGACGCGTTTGGCATTTTAACTCTTGGACCGCCAATCCAAACATTTTTTGTCACAGTATTACTTCCTCCATCACCTTGAAGAAATGCTTGTAAGGTTACAAGACCATTCGCATTGGGTTTAGGAGTCATTAAAAATTGTGGTAAATCGGTAGGCCCATTTATATCAACTAAAGAAGCACCTTCAATTATTGACCATGAGATTGATGGTGCAAATCCAGTTGTGTAAGCTACAGGTGTTCCTGTCCCACAAAGAACGTCTTCACCGCCAATTTTCACTTTATCTCCACAAAGATATGCGGAGGCACGGATCGTACTGTGATCACCTGCAAACGAAGAAAGTTGATCCTGTAAAAATAATCCACTGCGGTTGCTGAATCTTATATGACCATTGTTTTGGTCTACCGTTTCTGCCATAAAATTAACAAATGGTATTTGACTAACATCATTTGGTTCATTAGCACTAAACGGTTTCTGAAAATCAGCTTCCGTAAGAACGGTATTTCCTCTTTTATAGTCCAAAGCACTGGGTGTTGGGATAAAACTAAATTTAGTAACCGTCAAATCACTTGATACAGACGAAGGAATTTCATCCTCTGCAAGCATAAATCTTCCACCTCCGTATTTATCGTATGGCAGTATACCTGAAGGCTGGCTGGCTGTACCGCTGAGTAGACTGACTTGTGCGTTTACCAACCAAAGGATTTTTTTCTTATACTTAATACTGCCGTTATAGATCTGATTCGATGCATTTAGCTGAGTCATTGGTTTTGCAGTAAAATCAAAGACATATTTTGAACTTCCCGGCAAAGATGCTAAAATAATCATATCCAATCTGTTTGTCGCCACACCAATTAATGATCCTAAAATATCTGAAAACATATGCTGATTGGATGTCTCTTTATACAGACGCAACAAATTTGATAAAGTCTGATCGGTGCCGCATTCGCTTCCATTTGATATGGCTACATTTCGGCTTTGCTGAGGATAACCTTTTGCTTTCAGAATATTTTGCCAGTTATCATGAACGGAATTATCGATTTGATAATGTCTGTTAACATAATTGATCAGCATTTGCCTTGCAGCCGGCGTATCCGTTAATGTTAACATATCTCCAACAGATATTCCCTCGTTGAAGAATGGTACAACAAATTCACCAACTCCTACCGCGATGGGAGTCTTAACGTATGCACGTGTTACATTCACCAGCATATTTTGGATCGATAAAGGAATATTTGCACCTAAATGTGGGCTGTCATGAGAAACATACAACTTAGTCTGATGAGGGATACCATGATCTTCCATATCTTTTAAAGCATATCTTGCAACCAGACCACCCATACTCTGTCCTATCACAACATTTTGTTCAGTACCAACTTTATTTGCATTTACCCATGAAATGGCTGCAGCCAAAAGACCTGAATTATTTTGAATGTAATCCACCCCATTGTTCCAGTCTACATAAATAATATCGTAATCACTATTGATCAGGCTGTATAAGTACCCACCTTGTAACAATGAACTTTTAAAAGATTGAATATTTGTTAAGCCGGCTTCCCTTGTTGGAGCAATGATATTACCCATATCAAAACCTTCAGCAACAATAAGCGGCTTTGTTACTCTGGTTCTGCCAGGCGCAAGGTGGATGTACATTGTTGCTCTGTTGTTTCCGCTGTAAAGAGTTCTTTTACTTTGTGGTTCCAAATTACCATTTTTTGATGTACTGGCGCTTGTATCTACATAAGAACCCAAATCACCATCAACGACAAACTTGGTGTGACTATATAATACCTGACCATTGGTAAGAGTCATCTTGAATGTCCATATATACGTGCCTGTTGAAGGATAGCTCACATCAATGAGTTGATTTTGTGTTAAAGGCTGATAGGAAGAAGTATCTGAGAGTCTGTATTCGATTGATTGAATCAATGAAGACTGATTGCTGACAAACAGATTAGAAGGCATCTTAATCTTAAAAGCAAGTTTGTCATGCGAATTAACAGACGGAGCTATGGCGAATACATTCTTTTGTTCATAGGGATTACGCCATATCCCGTTTCGATATTTATCAAGAAATTTGCCATTATAAATCGAAACAATTCCCGGGTCTCCAAAGGTCTGAGCATTGTTAACGGCTTCTGCGGAGAATTGGCTGTATTGATAGAAAAGACCTCCTAGAGGTATTATATCAACAGCCTGAGCATTTTTCCAGTCTGAAACAAATTCTGCAGGTGATTTTGGCGTATAAGCTGAAGCTGACAGTCGACTCATTAGTAAAGTGTTGTATATACCTGCTACCAATTTGGAGCTTGTATAAGAACTGTCGGGAATGCTTCCGTCATATTTCTGAAAATTGGCAAACTCGATCGCTGCATCTAAAAGAAACCCTGTAGGGATTCTGTCTTTCTCTAAATCCGAAAATGCGGTTTCTAAAGTGTTATCCTGTACATCGGCAGGCTGAGTCTGTGCACGCAGGAAAAATATCCCTGTTAAAAGCAACAGAACTAAATAGATTTTTTTCATAATTAAATTAGTTGTAATTTTAAGTTTAGTATTCTTCAACAAAAAATTGATGAATAATTAATAATTGATGAGTAAAGCCTAAGGCCCATTTGGTAAATTCATGTTTATGTGATTTATGGATTCCTAAAATATAAATTAGTACTCTGATTTAAGAGAAAAACAGATTAAATATCAAACAAGTGGGGGTTATTTATAAATTTTTACTACATCTGACAGTTCTTAATTTCTTTGTTGAAGCAAAGTTCATCTTCAGATACGACAAAACTCGTCGTATTTTTAAACAATAAATAAGGTCATTGATAATAGTGTGGATATGAAAGAATATTAATTATTATCAGAAGATGTGATGCTGGTGAAAATATTCTTAGATCTATACAATTGGAAGCATTTGGTTGATGCTTTGATGTAAAATTTTTAATTATACCTATTGAAGAATACAGTGCTGAATTAATATCCTGTGTTGCCGGATCTGAAGTCAAAATCATAACCGATGGATTTTCTTATCCGTTATTTCCAACTCACTTCATTTCCTGAGACCACCCAAAAACTTTCTTTAGTTACAAGACGGGAAAGGAATATTTTTAACGTTCCAATCTATCCTTCCAATTGGTCAAAAGCCTTAATATCATAAGCAGTTTTAAATGGAGAAAGCAGTGAAAAAATTTCTTCGGTGGTAAAGAGCCTGTCAAAATCTTTTTGTAGCTGCGGTTCATAAAGGATAAAATATGAGGTGAATCAGAATATTTTCAATTCCGTAGGTCGCAAAAAATAAATACAGGAAGACAGAAAGCTTCTGAACCACCCCCTGAACTTGCTCCTCCCTTTTGTAAAGAAGATACCATTGATTCTGCCATTTCCTCCGCTTCAGCCAAAATTTGAATATACTTTTTGTGAAATGGATTTACTTTTTTAGACTTTTCAACTTCGTTCAGATTGATAACGTGAAAAATTATAATTGTATCCAGAATCTTTACTTTTTTTAAGCAAAATAATGATAATAGGCAATCTGTGCCAAATCAGGAAATTTAAAATCGTAGATGCAAATACGGAAACCTTTATTCCGCATCGACATCACTGCATGGCATTACTATCAATACAATGAAATAAATGGTCAATATGAGTCTTACAAATTGTAATACCGATAAGATTTTTGCTTTTTACAACGAATATTTTGCTCAAAAAGACCGATATTTACAATACATATAGAAAAAATTATGGCCTTAAAAGAGCAAAGATCTGGAAATGGTGAAAAGAGATTCACGAAATGTGCAGAGATCAAAATAGCAGAAAGAAAATTCCTACTCTCATAAACTCAGTAATGGCTATGGTCCTTAATACTTTATTCCCAAACAACGAAACACATAAAGAAGTTATCATATCCTCTATTTTGGTGGGATTTTCAGTGTATCTTCTTTTAATCATTTATCAGCCTTACGGAACGAGTGAATTCCAGAATGATCATAAATATCTTCTCCTGCTTCCCTACTTCATTTTCTTCGCCATCTGCTTTGGAAGCGTTTCTGCGTATTTCAGAAATTCCAGAAAATATACAGTTCTCACAGAAGTTTGCAAGAATATTTTAATCTTATTGGCATCGTCTGTTTTCTGCTACTTTTATAATTCATTGCTATTAAGCAGAGTACACCTTTCTTTTGAAAACTATTTATATATGCTTGCCTATACTTCTGCATTGGGAATTCCGGTAATGATCGCTTTTACACTGGGAAGATATATCTATTTTAATCATAAGGCCAATGTAAACAACATTACGGAAATATCCCAGAAAGTAAATCATGACCTTACTGATAGATCAGATGATAGGATCTTGAATGGTGACCCAAAAAGTTTAACCATTACTTCAGATTACGCCAATTTTAGCTTTCAGCTTACTGAAGAGAATTTTATCTATGCTGAAGCAGCAGATAACTATTGTATCATCTATTTCTATAAAGAGAGCAATTTTGTCAAAGAAATGATAAGGATCTCATTGAACAAATTATTGGACCAGGTTCAAACCGACAATATTCGACAGATACACCGGTCATGTATTGTTAATTTAAAACGAGTAAATAAGTTTAAAGGGAATGCGTCAGGATATAAGATCTCAATTAAAGACATCGATAAAGAGCTCACTATTTCAAGAAACTATATTCCTTCAATAGTACCTGTCCTAAAGGATATTGCAGCTCGTCCCTAATTCTTGCTACCCGCCACTAAGATTTGACTCATCATATTTGACCGTTCTAATTTTGCAAAGAACATAAACTTCAACTATGAATAAATTGAGACTTTTTTTGGTTTTTACAGTAGGATTTGTGCTGTATTTCTATTTTGACGCACTTACTTTTTCTTTTTTCCAAAAGGAAGCAACACTGATCACACAATCCAAAGCAGCAGGACATATTCTTGCTTACATAATTACACTGATCCCCTTATTTGCTACAGTCCACTTATTAAAGAAAGATAATAAGACTATCTTCGAACTGCTTGGATTGGTAGGAAGTCCTTCGATTGGAATTGCCTTTGCGTCTACAGCCACCTTACCGATGCTATTGGGATATGCTGTAAAATTTACCATGAACACGCACTTATCTTTAAATACAATTATTATCAACACGATATCATCGGCATTTTTTGAAGAGATCATTTACAGGGCATTTCTTTTTGGCATGCTTTACAGGTTAACGAGGCTGGGATTTTTACCTTCTGTATTTTTAGGTTCGCTGCTTTTTGGGGCAGCACATTTGTACCAGGCCCAAAATCTGAGTCAAATTATAGAAGTATTCGCAATCACGTTTTTGGGTTCGCTGCTTTTTTCATGGGTATATGCAGAATGGCAATTTAATTTGTGGACAGCAATATTTCTACATTGCTTTATGAATCTTTACTGGCTAGTGTTTAATGTTGATGAAGTGGCTATTGGAGGAACATACGCCAATATCTTTAGATTATCAGCAGTTTGTATAGCGATCGTTTTGACAATCATTTATAAAAAATGGCAAAAACGTCCATTGGAAATATCTAAGAGGACCATTTGGATTCAGCAGAACAAGGAATATATCTAATAAAACTGATATCGAAATTGATGTAATTTAACTTGATCGCAAAAAAGATTCTAAGAGATCTGTTGCAACAATATTTAAGTGATCTTTATAAGAACTGCAAAACTTCCTGATTTTCCTAAACTACCTCTCCGTCGGTTTTTATGAATCAGGAGCGGTGTGATGTCACTTGTTCTTTAAAGGTATCAAACATTCCATGATTCTTTTCATTCAAGCGATAAATTCTGTTCTTTCGGTATTCAAAAAGGTAATAAATGGTTTGAGCTTTTATTGGCTAAATTAAGTATTGACCATCATATGACCACTACCCTTTCGTTAATCGGAAAAAATTCCATACTTCTTTTTTTTTGATTAAATTGGTAGTTGCCAGTTTTTCTTTAGCTTTCTCAATTATTTTCCAGTTCCACTCATTCTTTGTCTTCTTTCATATCTCGCATGGTCGCAATAACATTCCAGCCTTTTGACTGGAAAAGCTTTGCAGTTGCCTTTCCCAAACCTGAAGATGATCCTTTAATAAAATTGTTTTTGAAATGTGTTAATATTAAAATTATAATGCAAAGTTCTCCTAAATCTGATAAAAAAGTGTTTCCGTTTCAAGGTAATGAGTGACCAAAATGGGGATTATCTGTTTTTACTTATATACTCACCGTGTCTCTTTGGGCTATCTCTAATTTTATTAAAAATTAATCTAGGTGACCAAGCCATCTCAACGGTGAATACGCATCTCCTATGCACAATTTTAATATTTGTGCATTGCTTTTTTCAAAGTTTTCACTGTTACTGAGGAGGATGACAGCAGTACCTGCTTTAGGATAAGCCACCGCATAATTCTGATTGGCTTCGCCATGACCTGTATGGAAAAAAGCTCTACCAAAAGGTGATTTAAACAATCCTACGCCCAATCCCCAGGCTAGCTGAATACTATCGTTCTCATTGGTAATACTGTCCTTCAAAGGTCCGAAACCACGTCTGCTCTTTACCATGATCTGAGGCCTAAACATCTGTCGGTAACCTGAGCCAGATAAGCCCTTCTTTTGCATCAGGTTGATCATAAACCTGGCATAGTCATTTGCTGTGGTCGACATTGAACCCGCCGCTCTGCTGCTTTCCCGTCTCTCTGAGCCATATTTGCTTCCATCTTTGAAATAGGCATAAGAAAAATTATTTTCGAAGGCCTTTTCCCAGATCATTCCGGTATGCCCCATCTGAAGCGGTCCGAAAATTTCCTCGCGGGCGATAACTTCAAGTTTCTTTCCTGTAAACTCCTCTATTATAAACCCCAACAGGTTGATCCCTTCGTTGGAATAATAGAATTTTTCACCGGGCCTGGCAATAAGGTGAACTTTATTATCGTACAACTGCCGCAAAACAGGAAGTCCCGAGCTGTGGCTTAATAACATCCTTAGCGTGATCCGATTGAAAGCTGCTGAGTCATCCGCCAAGTCCCTCCATTTAGGATACTCGGCTATCGGTTTTTTCAAGTACTTGTATATGGGCTGGTCAAGGCTGAATATTCCTTTTTCCATAAGACGCATAAAGATATACGCACTCACAGGTTTTGTCAGTGATGCAGCGTACATCACAGTGCTATCATTCAAATTCTGTTTATTTTCAACATCCTTAAAACCAAAACTGGATGAATAAACTATTTTGTTACGGTTAACAATCACAACTTGTAGACCTGAGATCTTGGCACTATCGACTAAACGTGTTAGACGCTGTTCTAAAATTACAGCATCGATTTTTTTTCCGTCGAGATGTCTGATCTGAATCGTTTTCTGAGCGAATAGCGGCAGAATCCAAATATAAAATGTGAGCATCAATAGGTTTTTCATATGGAAAGTATTTATGGTAAATTTAGCAATAAGATGTCAAAAATGACCACAACACTTTCACGACATGTTAACGCCATTTGACTCCGTAAGGCATATTTTAAAGGGTACGAACCTCTCACACAACCGTGCATAGTTGTCAAAATAAGTTGAAATAATTTTATCTTAATATTAGATATCCTCTAGCACAGGGGTTAAAACAAACTCTACTGCGAATTATAAAACCTATAAAAATCCATTTGTAAACGTTTTGATGAAATTCTCTCTATAAATCTCACCGATCGGAACCTCCCTGTCATTGAAATTGATTGAATAACTATCAAATGAAATGATATGCTCGCTATTGATCACATAAGATTTGCTTACTCTGATGAAGCTTGGCAAAGGAATTTTTTGATGGATAGTCTTAAGATTCATGGAGGCTATGATCTTCTGCGACGTGGTATGGATCAGAACATAATCTTTTAAGCCTTCAATGTATTTGATGTCCGTAAAATTGACCTTATAAAATTTTTTCTCAGATCTTATGATCAGAAACTCCAAAGTGCTTTTTTCCAGGTCGTTTTCTTTATTGGCTGATAATAGATCGATATAGTGTTGGGCTTTGTCGACCGCCTTTTGCAGCCGCTTATTGTCAAAAGGCTTTAGAAGGTAATCTATGGCATCCAGCTCATAGCTTTCCAGTGCATATTGGGGATAAGCTGTTGTGAAAATGACCAGACTGCTTTTTGGTATTGTTTCAATAAACTGCAATCCTGTCACTTTAGGCATTTGTATATCAAGAAACACCAGGTCTGTCTCATTTGCTGAAAGGAATTTTTCTGCGGCCACCGCACTTGAAAAACTTCCCACGACCGTGGGTCCGGAGATTTCTTCCAGCATCGAATATAATTCTTCTCTTGCCAATGGCTCGTCATCTATAATGATACAGTTCATATCGGGATTTTTAAGTTTACGGTATACTGATTGGCTGTGGATGAAATCTTTAACTTATATTCATCTTCATTAAATAAAAGTTGTAACCTTCGGGCAATATTCTTCAGTCCCAGACCTCCATAAAGATTTTGATGCGACTCTTTTTCTAGAGGCATCGAATTGCTGCATGAAAAAGATATTTCCTTTTTTGTGATGAAAAAAGTGATATTAATGCTGCTTGCATTTTCTGTACTCTCCGTGCTGTGTTTGATTGCGTTTTCTACAAATGGTATAAAAAGGTTAGGAGGTATTTCGATTTTTCTCAGATCCGGTACTTCATTATCTGTCTGAATCGTAAAATCAAAGTAATCCCTTCTGATCTTTTCAAGACTTAGAAAATTGGTTATGAACTTAATTTCGGAAGTCAGCCTGACCTTTTCATTGCTACTCTCATACAGCTGATATCTTAACAGATCTGATAGTCTTACAATGATGTCTGTTGCCTTCAAGGGATTGTTTCTGATCAGTGCTTTTATATTGTTGAGCATATTGAACAGAAAATGCGGGGTGATCTGATTTTTCAGCTCATTCAGTTCAAGATTCATGGTAAGGGTCATTAATTCTGACATTCTGGTGCTGTCTACGATCCACCTTTGCAGCAGTTTTACGGTCGTGGTCAATAAGATTAAAAGCATAACGAAATTCCCACTCTCAAAATATTCATTGACCTGGAACGTCCGATGTTGATCATTGATATGATAATTATTGAAGAGATCTCCAATGATAAAAATAAGAAACGTGAGACCTGTGATACAGAGCATCAATACAGCTAAAAGATATGCAAAATACTTTCCTTTGAAAAAAAATAAAGGGACAATTACGTACATATTGACGTAGATCATCATTACAAACGTCATAAACATCGTAAGGAATAGAAAATATCTGGAATCTACTGTAAAGTCAGAAGTAAAATTTACATTGACTAATAACAAAAATAACCATAGTAAAAGCAGAATATGCCTGAGAAAACGATAACGGGCATCCACTAAAAAGTTAATAATACCACTGTTCTTATTGGCCTGATAAACTTTCATTTTAAATTTATTCATTACAAAAATAGATCATTTACAATAGCACATTAAATAATTTATACAAAACCCCTGTTTTCGACTACCAAAAAAACTATGGGATTTGGTAGAAGTTCAGGGGTGTTTGGTATAAAAAAATAAAAACCAAGATCTAAAATCCTTTCTTTTGCTTCCTAAATCTGATCTATGGAGGTTAAAAGTTTTCTAAAAATTGTGGAAGAGATAGAGCATTCCTGTCTCTCAGCCGAACAACAGGAAGAGATGATCACGAAAGTCGCAGATCTAAGCCGTTTTATACAATCCTACGATCAATCTATTGAAATCATTCATTGGATGCGATGCAAGGTCAGTATCATCAGATACTCCGGCACAAATACAGGGGTGATCTTTTGCGATGATACAAAGCAGTCTTCGGCAAATGCATACTATTCCAATGCCAGATTGATGGACTTAAAAAAACGAGAGGGTCTAAAAGAGTTATGGCTCGTTGTCATCGGTAGTTGTACATCCAATGATCTGAGACCGTTCAAAAACTTATCTACAGATAAATTGCTTGATAAGATCTACGATAAAATATTCAGCCTTGACTTCTTGCAATCCCGGGTCCAGATCATAAAATAAAAATATTTACATTTTGAAAGCAAAATTCTCTTTATTAGCAACAGTTATAACCGGCACACTCTATTTCTCACAGGTGAAGGACAGCATGTCCACAAAAACCATGGCCTACATCGCAGAGAAATTTCCGATTACCCGTGTACTGAATATAGAATATAATCTGTTGACACCTTACACTTTTTCTTCTACATTGAGAGGTCGGGAATTGCCGGAGGCAAAAGTGAAAAATTTCTACCGTGCAAAAATGAGTGCCAATATCAATTTGATCACAAAACAGAAATGGGTATTGGGCACTAACCTTAATTACCGCTACGTTTCAGCAAATACTGAAATGAATGATCCTGCGGGTAACCTATTTTTCAGAAGCAAAGAAGATTATCACTATCATTCCGAGAGTTTGAGTCTTACTTATTTTTCAAAACTGTTCAACAAGATGATGATCTATTCGGCCAGCGCCTCAGTGGACGGGAGTGATCAACATTTTGAAAGACTGCGCGGAATAGCCACCGCAACGATGGTTTTAAGATCCAATGCCAAGACCAAAATGACCGTGGGACTTTTGGTTGCCATAGATCCTTCCGTTCAGACACCGGTCATTCCGACATTCACCTATGAGCAAAAATTCAATAATGGTCTGGTCGCCGACATTCTTTTACCCAAAAGCGTGTACCTCAGAAAAAGAATTGCTGAGAATGGCAGGCTATCAATTGGGAGTGAACTGGATGGGACATCATTGTATCTTTATAATATCGACAGTGCGGATAAAAAATATGAATTCCGGCAGATAGAGATCAATTCGGGACTGATGTATGAACATTATCTTGGGAGTTCTTTTGTTGCATCATTAAAGGGCGGAGCCAAAAGTATTGTGGAAGGTCGGTTATTTGAGAAATCTGAATCTTACAGTTCTTATATTTTCCAGGCAAAGCCACAGACAACATTTTATGTGAACGTCGGTCTGTCTTTCGATCCGTTTATCAAGAAAACAGCACAGCAATAAATATCTCTGTTTAAACTTTAAGATTAGATTAGATTTAAATCAAAGCAAATAATTAATTGCAAAACCTAAAAGGTAGAACCATTCAAAAGTTTTCCAGGTCGATATTACTGAATTTACAGCCAGATCATTCCACACAATGAGCCTGTAATACATCCGGTTGATATTTTTCATAAAGATGATTTGTTTGGATTTGTTTGGGTTGTTAGTATCGTACATCTGCTTATTAAAAAAAACAGCTGAATGGGGAAATTATTATGGTATTTAACCAATTGCAGTTACCGAGAAAAGAATAAAGCTGATTGATAAAAATGCTATGCAAAGAAAATGGAATATACAGGAAAGGTTATGCACCCGGTTGGTCGTCTATACCGGCAACAAAATTATTCGACCAATCCAAATATTCCTTACATTCACGTCTCTGATACTACTTTTTTATGTTATAAGAAAATTTCTGCTAGTCTCTGGAAATTATTTTCCGCAAAGGATCAATACCTGATTAAAATTTTAGAGAATATTTTTAAAAGTTCAAATAAACGCAATGGATCTACTTGAAAAGATAAAAAGGATTGAACACGGTTTCAAACACATTATTGAAGCGGGTGACATTATTCTGAAAGATTCTTCTATCAATCATCTGAAATTTGCTATAGAACAGCTGGATGATAACGCTTATCAAATCCGAATGTTAGGGACATATATCCTGGGACAATTATCGGTCGAAAGCACAATGGCGCTTGAAATACTCGAAACCGAGGTTGCAGTTGATAAAAACTGGAGGGTTCAGGAAATGTTAGCCAAAGCATTTGATTCTTACTGCCATTCTATCGGCTATGAGAAATCATTACCAAAGATCAAAAAGTGGATCAACGATGAGAATCCCAATATAAAAAGAGCAGTCATTGAGGGATTGAGAATTTGGACAAGCCGGGCTTATTTCAAAGAAAACCCGGAGGTTGCGATTCGACTGATCGCACAGTCCAGATCGGATGATAGTGAATATTTAAGGAGATCCATTGGCAACTCTTTAAGGGATATTTATAAAAAACATAAAGATCTCATCGATACAGAAGTTTCAAAGTGGGATCTTGCAGACGAAAAAATAGTATTCATCCGAAAGTTGATTTACAAATAGTGCGCAAAAAGGATGCAATTTTTTGAAATTTAAAATGTTGCACACCTTACGAAAGTTTGTCTGATGCCTTAATAATGAATAGTTTGAAAGATATTGATTGCGGAAGCTGATGCGCCCAATTGGGCGCATCAACCATAAAATTATATAGGCTCACAAATAGCAAGCCGCTGTTTATCACAATGGTCTATGCAACACAAAAATCATAATCTTCATTTAAAAAAATTGGGTGAAATTTTTATTGAGCTTTTATCAGTGAAGACGATTAAATGTATCTAATAAAAATTTCAGGGCTTCTTTGGAGTGCATATTTTCCATAGATTCCAAGGTAATCTCAGTAATTTTAGCAGCACGCTGGCGCATAGCAATTTCATATTTTGAAATGGCAGTCTTGATGTCGCTGAACCCTTTTGCAGTAAGCTGTTCTGCTAGCTCTAGTGCATCCAGCATTGCCATATTCACCCCTTCACCGGCATAAGGAGGCATACGATGTGCAGCATCACCCAACATCGTGAGGTTCGACAAACTCTGCCATTGCTGGTCGGTTGGAAAGTGATATTGTGGACGGGGTACGAAATAACTTTCATCACTTCCAAACAATTCATGCCATTCGCTCCCCCAATCGGCAAAACGCCCTTTAAACCAATCATAGACTGCTTCTTTGTTTTCGAAGTTAATACCAGAGGTCTTAACCCAATCTTTTTTCTCCTTAGTTCCGGTGTAAAAGGACAACGAACCATCGCCTTTAGTACTCAGGATAATGCTTTTCTCAAATCCTAGTGCAAATATTTTTCCGCCCTTGGCCAGTTTCCATAGGTTCGGCGCATTCCTAGCCGCATTATATATATTGCCTTCTACAATGGTTAAGCCCGAATAAACGGAAGCGACATCGGTAATGTAATTTCTGATTTTTGAATTGGCGCCATCTGCTGCAATGACTAAATCAGCATAAACTGTATTGCCGTTATCAAAAATGAGATCCCAACCTTCATCTTTGGCTTTAAGCGATACAAATTTTGAATTCCAAACAATGGTGTCTTTTTTCAATGAAGAAATCAACAAATCACGGAACGGACCTCTATCTATTTCCGGACGGAAAGAACCGCCGTTTTGCGCTACAGGAATTTCACTGGTATGGTCGTCAAAATGCACCACCGCATTATGATCCGTCAAACGCAGTTTATCGGCATCAGGCCTATAATGTTTCTTAAAATCACCCAACAACCCGGCTGCGATCAGTGCCTTAAGCCCAGACTCTTCGTGCAGGTCTAAAGTTGCACCTTGTTGACGTACATTTTTGTCGGTATCCCTTTCATATACCTTTACCTCATAACCTTTCAGCTGTAACAATCTGGCCAGGGTCAGACCACTGGGACCGCCCCCAATGATGGCAATTTTTTTGTTTTGTATTGATACCATTTTTATATATTTATATAAGACAAAACTATTTTATCCTAAACAATTATAATAATTGAATAAGTCATAAAAATACTCGTAAACGACATAATGAAAATTGAAATTAAATCAAAAGACGGATTAGGAATGCTCGCAGCTTTTGCCGAAAAAGTAGGTGGTACCCTCGAAAATGGAAGGGTGAAAGTGCCAGAAGAGTTTGGAATAGGCTTTATACAAGGCTATAGTTTCGATGAGCGACTGAGGATGATGATATTGAACTATGAGCTACGTCAAGACTTTGCCATCAGTCGAAGAAATCAACCTACTAATATGCTCATATTCAATTTTCAACATATCATCAAGCCATCTAATTCCCAAACAGGTTTCAAATTCCAACCGTCGGTTCAAATTGCGACCCAAGGATTAAATGTGGAACTTTTTGTGCCCAAAAATACCATTCAGAATTCTATATCATTGAGTATCGATGCCGACTATCTGCGAGAACTAATTGGATCCCGCATCGATCATCCTTTGGTAAACAACATTTTAGAAAATAAGCAACCGCTGTTGTTTGAGGAGTTTGTATTTGCGCCGTTGCTGAAAGTTGTTGACGTTATCGTGACAAATAATGTGCCGATACCGCTTCAAGATTTTTACTACAGACTAAAAACGCAGGAACTCATTTGCCAGTTACTGATTGAACTTATCAGCCGGAATGACAAGAAAGTGTACGGTTTGAATATTGCTGATATCAAGATGCTGTATCAGGTAAAAGAACGTTTACTACAGGACCTTGAAAAAGCGCCTTCCATTGCGGAGTTATCCAGATTTTCCGGCATGAGCGAGACTAAATTAAAGAGATTATATAACCAGGTTTTCGGTAAGAGCATATTTCAGTATTTCCAAAATTTCAGAATGCATGAAGCTGCCCGCTTGTTGAGAGAAGAACGGCTATCTGTTTCGGAAGTGGGCTATCAGCTTGGTTTTTCAAACTTGGGACATTTTACCAAAGTTTTTGAAGAGGTGATCGGAGTTAGACCGAAACGGTATAGTAAGTCAGTTAACGAAGTTCTTATGGTTCCACAAAAATGATTTTAGCTTTACATCTGCATTATGCTTACTGTCTGTTGAAGCTACTTTTTCAAAAACTATGAGCTTTGCTTTATAACCAAGAAAAGGGTCTTTGCTGAGCCAGCCATGTATATACAAAGTCTGATGATTTTTTGAAGTTTTTAATATATTTCACAGCGGTTTTGTTTCCAAATTAGTGCACAATTCGAAGCCAGAAATCATAATCCATTGTGAAAGCATGATCTATAACCTTGATATCTATCGTGATTCGTAAGTAGATGAGAGCGGCTCCGTTTGTTGTTATTTTATTCTTTTTTAGATAAAAAATTGATTGAAAGACCTTCTGTACTGTAAATCCAATAGATCAAATTAATGTTCGTTATATTTTAATGTCATTTTTTGTGAACATATTGAAAATGATAACAAGTTTAAAAAAATGATATTACTATTACACTTTTGGGTAGGCAATTATTTTTACAATATGTATAATTTTGAAAATAAAAATGGCAGAAGTATATTCCCGAAACCGGCTTTATGTAGATAAATATGAACAAGATCTTATTAAGGATATTCCTATTTTGCTGGCAGGATGTGGCGTCGGTAGCAATATTGCCGAATGCATCCTAAGATTTGGCTTTGAAAATATAACCCTTGTGGATGGTGACAAAGTTGAAGCATCAAACCTTAACAGGCAAAATTACACTTCTGAAGATATAGACAGCATGAAAGCTGAAGCACTTTACAAAAGACTAAAGCAAATAAATCCACATGCAAATGTTAAATATCGCACAGAATATATTTCAAAAGAGAATCTGGAAAGCATTCTGGAACACCATTCAATCGCCATCAATGCGCTTGATTTCACTTCTCAGCTTCCCTTGGAATTTGACAGGATATGCCAAGAAAAAAAAATACATGTTCTGCATCCCTACAATTTAGGTTGGGGCGGGCTGATCACTGTTATTACTCCGGAAACCCTGAATTTAGAATCCCTTTCAAAAGACAACAGCTTCAATGAGCTAAAAATGGTGGAATATGTTGCCGGCTACTACCGTTTCTGGGATAAACCTCTTGAATGGTTGGAAAAGATCATCTATGATTATAAAGCTGAAGAGGAAATCCTATCTCCTCCTCAGTTATCCATAGCATCTTTCATGCTCGCAGGGATGTGTACCAATCTGCTTTTTAAAATTTCGACTGGTAAGACATTTAAAAAATTTCCGGAATTTTATTTAAACACTATATTATCACAGGAATAACAAAATGATAAGAATAACTATTGTTTAGACTATAGCAGTTTATTATTGATTGCGAAGGCTAAGGCTTCAGTAATATTGTGAACATCTATTTTCTCAAACAACTTTCTCCTGTGAAATTTTACGGTATCAACAGAAAGAAAAATTCTCTCAGCAATTTCATTGATGGTAAGTCCCATTGCATGCATTCTGAGGATTTCGAGTTCCCGATCCGTCAACTGCACCTTTTGTTCAGTGCTCCATACTTCATTTACCAAATCAAATTTCCATATAGTCTCTGATGAATGTTTGCTAATCGTTATATTACCTGATGTATTTTCGGTAGCCAGAGCAACGATGCACATTGCCTTCCAAATTTTGCCTTCCTCGGTAAGAAAAACAGGTGTCAATTTATGATTAATGAGTATATCCTTACCTTTTTCATTGGTAATATGAAAATCGTAAGATATCGTATATAATTTTCTTTCGTTCAACGGCAATTTCTCAAAAAATTCAAATCCCACTTCGTTAATCTTAAAAAGAAGATTTAAATCGTCGTCTTTTACATTACGAAAATAGAAACCGTAGCCAAGCTCTTTTACTTCT
This sequence comes from Chryseobacterium formosense, assembly GCF_900116415.1. Taxonomy (GTDB): domain Bacteria; phylum Bacteroidota; class Bacteroidia; order Flavobacteriales; family Weeksellaceae; genus Chryseobacterium; species Chryseobacterium formosense. The sequence continues at coordinate 739,637 of NZ_FPAP01000003.1, forward strand.
TGAGGCTTTAATCCGCAAAGGAATAGAGGATTGTCTGAAACATACTCAAATGCTTTCTTTTGGTAATCTATAATATAAATACTTTTATAAGAAATACGGGCAAAAGCCTCAACGATATCAAAATAATTTTCTGTCTGTAATAAATCATCGTCCGTTAATTTTTTTACTGCATTTCTATCAGAAAAAAATTTGTCCAGCTTTTCCATATTAATTCCTTTTTCCATTTTCGGTATTGGTGTATAAACAAATCTACACAAAAGTGTAGCAAAAGACAAATGTCTAACCAATAAATTTACAATATCAATTCACATTACTATGATACATTATTACAACTTAAATCGTAAGGATTTATATAAACTAGCACAATTTGTTGTAGAAGAAAACTACAGTCATCATGAGTTTACAAAGCCAAAACATTTAAAAAATGAAATTGACTTAGTATTTTCAGATGAATACCATTTACAAAATTCAAAAATATTTATCGCTGCTGATACAAAAGATGAAATGATCGGATCAATACGCGTTCTGAGATGGAATTTTTCCGATATTCTTCCCATTGAAAAAATTTTTAATATAAATCCTTTATCACTAGACGCTCCATGCAAAGTATATCATATTGGCAGGTTTGCAATTAAAAAAGGGAGTGATAAGTCTGGATTTATGGTGTTTAAAACATTAATGACTTTAGCTCTTAATGAAGTGTGTAAAAATGAAAATACCTTTGCCTTGGCGGAATGCGATGCTAAATTGCTGAAAATATTAACGCTTTTAAATATTGATTCGAAGATCTTAGCAAAACCAAAATATTATTTAGGTTCCGAGACAATTCCTGTTTTGCTGCCATACGAGGGGCTAAAAAAATTTTTAGCGAAAAATAAAGCTCTTATCAGTCTTGATTCGCCGAACGTACACTTTAGTATAGATTTGAAGGATACCATGAAATTCTACACTTTCGTGTAGCGGTTAAAAAAACTCATAGTTATAGCTTTGAGATAATAATCAAAACGAAGTAATTCCCTTTCACCCCAAATTGCAAAATTATTCAGATTAAAATCAGGCACTGAACCATAAGTAATATGTCAAAACTAATCACAAGCTTTTTTCTAACCTCATCTTTTTTTGTTTATGGACAAAAATCCATTGACGATTCCATCATCATTGAAAAGCAGATACAGGAGGTTGAGGTTGTTGGAAAAAGGAAATTGATTGAAAGAAAGATAGACAGATTGGTTTTTAACGTTGAAAATTCAATAACTGCAATAGGTGGGGATGCTTTGGATGCACTCCGTACAACACCAGGCGTACGGATTCAGAATGACCAGATTTCAATGGTTGGAAAAAGCGGGATGTCGGTAATGATTGATGACAGAATGATTTTGCTAACTGGAGATGACCTTGTCAATTTTCTCAGAACAATAAAGTCTGACAATATCAAAAGTATTGAGGTGATCACATCTCCTCCTGCAAAATATGACGCAGAAGGCAATAGCGGAATCATCAATATCAAGCTTAAAAAAGCAAAAGAAGACAGCTGGAGCAATACCATAAGAACTACAGCAAAACAGGCAACCTATTCATCATTTTCTGCTGGAAATAATTTTACCTACCAAAAAAATAAACTTGATATATTATTGGATGTATCCGCCAGTAAAGATCAAAATATTTACACAAATGACATCAATTATTTCTATCCGACAGAACGCTGGATTAACGGAATTTATAATAAGTCTGATGCAGATCGCCTAAGTGGAATTTTTAACATCAAATACAATGCTTCCAAAACTTTTGATATCGGTTTTCAATATTTGGGAAATTCAGGAATATTAAATAAAGGAGAGGAAAGCACAGCCAAAATTTTCGATTTGAAAAACCTTGAGCTTAACAGAACGTTGAACGCAATAGGCAGTACCAGAAACAAATCCAGCAACCATTCCTTTAATTTGAATATGGTAAAAAAACTTGATACTTTAGGAAAAAAACTGACAGTAGATCTTGATTATTTTACCTTCAAATCTAATAAAGACAATAGTTTAAATTCTGAAAATTTTGACAGGGCAACAAATAACATTCTACTTGAGAATATAGACAACAAAAATGTACAAAAAATTAATAATTTTTCAGCAAAAGCTGATTTCGAAATGCCTTTCAGCTGGGCAAACCTTTCTTTCGGGGGGAAAGTGAGTTTTACAGAAACAAACAACAATATTGATATTTACAGGTATAATACTTCTGTTGTACCACCATCCCTTATATTCGGACAATCTGATGAATTTACCTACAATGAAAATATCCAGGCATTGTATATGTCTGCAAATAGAAAATTTGGTGACAGGTGGGAAGTAAAAGTTGGTTTACGCGCCGAATCCACTCAGAATGAGGGGTACTCAGAAAATGTTAACCAAACCAACACAAACAATTATATAAAACTATTTCCCACACTCTACCTCTCCTTTGTACCGGATCATGAAAATACTCTTGTTGTAAGTTATGGAAGAAGAGTAAACAGACCGTCGTACTCAAATCTGAACCCTGCGAGATGGTATCTGACAGCAAATTCTTATGAAGAGGGGAACCCTTTTTTACAGCCTTCTTTTACATCTAATTTAGAGCTATCACATTCTTTTAAAGATTTACTGACGACCACAATTTCAGTTTCCAGAACGACCGATGGCTTTGGACAGCTTACTACCCATGACCTTGAAAACAATTTTCAAAGTTTTATACGAAGAAACTACTATGATTACACCAATTTTTTATGGTCAGAATACATCAACTATAATATATTTCCCTGGTGGAATACCAGCGCTGAAGCGTCTGTTTATTATACGGAAACAAAAGCATACTCACCATATTTAAACCCAAAATATTCAGGTTGGGGGGGATATTTTTCGAACAGTAATAATTTTACCCTGAATAAGAAAAAAACTTTTTCAGCGCAACTTACATATGAATACAACTACCCTACAATCTTCAACGAGAACCGATCTGAGGCATATTCAAATTTAGGGATTGGACTAAAGCTGCTATACTTTGAAAAGCAACTGCAGATAGCAGTTACAGCAAATAATATTTTAGGTTCTGACAGAGTAAAGACAAGCAATATTACACAGGGAATTAATCAAAGCTTCAGACAATATTATGATACTCAATTTGTAAGGCTTTCCCTTTCGTACAAATTTGGAAACAAAAACCTAAGCATTGGTAAAAAAGCGACCGGTAATGAAGAAGAAAAATCAAGAACCAATTAAATAATAGTCCGAAAAATGACCTGATGACTGTAAAACGATATGGGTCTGTAATTTTAAAATTCTTTTGGTTATGAAAAATAAGAATTTAATTTCCAGATTAAAAGACTTGAAAAAGTCGCAAGCTTTGGAAACCGTAGAGGGATCTATGCTTCAAAGCATCAGAGGTGGGAAGAACGGAATTGGTGATTCTACTCTTGACCCTTGTGGAACGAAATGTAAGCCAAACAGTGCTTGCAATGGAAACAATTAATAATCAAAACCTGATTATTGACTAGCAGGTAACATTTCTGTTGCCTGTTAGTTTTTCTATTTTTCAAAATTCTATGTAAACGCTAAAAATATAATATATGCAGTATAAAATTTCTAAATACTTGGTAATAACTGATTCATCAATTGATGATGAGCAAGATCAGAAGTTGGTATATTCCACTAGATCCGGACAGGTAATGCTTTTGAATGGTGATACAATTGAAGATATCAGAAATGGAAACATTTATTCTTTGGATGAAAAGCTAATTGATAAACTTATTTTTTCCGAAATAATAGTTCCAGAATACGAAAATGAATTAGAAACAGTACTTAGTGAATTTGAAGTTTCAAAATCCGATAATGATTCTTTGGGAATGGTTATAACTCCGTCTGCAAATTGTCAACTGGGGTGTAATTATTGTGGTCAGATACATAGTAAAGTTAATATCACAGAAGATTTATCCTCAAAAATATTTACACATATCCGAAATAAGCTCACATTGAAAAAATATTCAAGCCTGGATATTGTATGGTATGGTGCAGAACCGCTTATGGGGATCAATTCGATTCGAAACCTCAGCAGTCAGCTCATCGAGCTTTGCAAAGAAAATAAGATTCAATACAGTGCCTCCATGATAACCAATGCCTTAAATCTTAATGAGAGGAACTTCAATGACTTGGTATGCAACATGAAGGTTAAAAGCTTTCAAATCACTATTGATGGTATTAAAGAAACGCATGATAACAGCAGGTTTACCAAAAAAGGGAAACCGACATTTGATATTATATTGAAAAATGTTATTAATGCTGTCAACAGTCCGGTGTATGAAAAAGAAAAAGCTCTGATCAGCATCAGGGTTAATGTACATAAGGAGAACTATCTTGATGTAGAAAAACTCTTAGAGTACTTTACCAAATTGCAGATTCAGGATAAAATAATGATCAATTTTGCACCCGTGCATGATTGGGGAAATAACAATGCCGATAAAGAGGTTGGGTTAAGCCTTGAAGAATTCTCAAACTTAGAAATTGACTGGTTTCTCAAAATGAAGGAACTAAATTTCAGAAACCAAAATTTAATTCCAGGAAGAATATATGGAACATGTATGACAACCACCGATGACTCTGAGCTGATTGATGCCAAAGGAGAGGTATCATATTGCTGGGAAGTACCTTACACGCCTGATTTCGAAAATAATAAAGATCTGATAATCGGGAATGTTTCAGATGAGAATATCTATAAAAAAGATACCATCGATATGCCTTTAAGAAACTGGTATGAGGATATCAGAAATAAAAATCATAACAGTGAAAATTGTAATAAATGTGAGTACTTACCTGTTTGTGGTGGGCAATGCCCTGTTTCATGGTTCAAAGGAGTTCGAGCATGTCCTTCTTTCAAAATTAACATGGAAGATCGTCTTATATTACAATATCTAAATGAGAAGGAAGTATTAGTTTAAAAATTATTCTATGATTGATCAAATAAAAACCAGACTTGAGAATGAAATCATAACCCCATCAAAAGTTGATGAATTCAACAGGAACCACATTTTCTACGACATAAAAAATATTGTTATAAAAAATTCCAATACTGAAAGTATTGTAGATTTATATTATTGTTTCTCCCTGTATGAAAAGTGTTTGTCTCTTGCCAGAGGGAATAACATGGATTTGGCTGCCTATTGGCTCCATAAAGTGGAACAGGCACATTCTAATCTATCCAAAGAATTATTAGAATACTTGCAAATCCTTTATATTCCTTGTTTAGCATTCTATCATTATAAAAAAGAAAATTATGATATAGCCATGGATTTATTATCTACTGAAATACGCCATTCAGACTTGCTTTTAAAAAACAATCAAGCTCTGAAGGTTGAAATGAAGCTTGAACAGCTTATCAATAAATATCGCATATACGTTGCATTAAAAGATTATGAAAGCTCTGTCTCATTAGCAGTCGCTATGATTAATTTTGTAACCGGTAATAAAAAATTTGATGAAATTGGCGAGGATGATATCAATTGGGTTGCAGATGAAAATTATGACAACTACTTAAATTGGGTAAACTTCTTGGTTAATAATATAATCAGTAAGATTGAGCATGACAAGGAAATTTCTGAAAATGAAAAAACAATGATTTACTATGCAATATTTAGCAATGCACAAAACTTACATTGCAACGATTTTATAGAACTGATTGATTCATTTAATGCTTATAAATATCACTATGAGGGTAATCATGAAGCATTTCTTGAGCACATCTCAAAGGCTTTTAAAAAAATACATACGTTGCCGGTCAATCTTCAACGGATATTGCTAAAATGCCTAACCAAATCGGGATACATCGATTCTCAATTAAACGACGAATACATGACGAAAATTCTTAAAATAAAACTTCCTGTGTACCAGTAATGAATTTTGTACCTCAACACGATCAAATGGACTGCGCTCCGGCATGCCTATGTATGATTGCCAGCGCATATGGTAAAAAATACCCATTACAGTATTTGAGGGACAATTCATTTATCACCCGAGAAGGTGTATCACTGCTGGGAATTACAGAAGCATCCAAAAAAATTGGATTTGATGCACTATCCACTAAGCTTGATATTGATGTTTTACGCAATGAAAAAGAAGCATTTCCATGCATCCTTCATTGGAATCAGAATCATTTCGTTGTATTGCGGAAAATCACCAAGAACCTTATCAGCAGCAAATACAGTTATCATATTTCCGACCCTGCATATGGGAATATAAAACTTGATGAAAAAAAATTTATATCACATTGGATTTCTGATACAGACAAAGGTATTGCTGTATTTCTGGAGCCATCAAAGAACTTTCACGATGTACAAACACCACCAGAAGAAAAAATAAGTTTTAAATTCCTACTCAAGCATCTTAAAAATTACCGGAAACAATTATCGCTGATGTTTTTAATGCTTCTCTTAGGAAGTTTAATCACACTGACTTTTCCATTTCTAACGCAAAGTCTAATTGATAAAGGAATAAATGCAAAAGATCTTAATATTATTACTATACTCCTGCTGGCACAACTAAGCTTGTTTCTTGGCTCTATAACTATTGAAGTGATTCGAAATTGGTTAATGCTCTCTATTGGAACACACCTGAGTATTTCCATAATTTCAGATTTTCTTAAAAAGCTATTATACTTGCCTATCAAGTTCTTTGATTCAAAGATGATGGGAGACTTCAATCAAAGAATACAGGATAATGAAAGGATTGAACAATTTCTGACTTCCCAAAGCTTACTGACCTTTTTCTCTATGATTACTTTTGCGGTATTTTTCGGAGTCTTATGGTATTACGATTTTAAAATTCTAGTAGTTTATACAGTCCTGACAATTGCTGCATTGGGATGGTCTACATATTGGCTGAAAAGACGAAAATTACTTGATTATTTTCGTTTTCAGGAAAAAAGCAGGAATCAGGAATCTATATATGAAATGATAAACGGAGTCACAGAAATGAAAATTAATCAACTTGAAGATTATAAATTAAGAGAATGGCAGCAACTACAATCAAAACTGTTTTCAGTAAATAAAAGAATTTTGAAGATTGATCAGATACAGATTGCTGGATTTGATTTTTTAAATCAACTTAAAAATATCGTTGTAACATTTTTGGCTGCTACATTTGTTGTACATGGTAAAATGACTTTGGGTGAATTGTTGGGAGTTTCCTATATTGTTGGACAAATGAATTCACCGGTTAATCAGTTGGTAAGTTTTTTCCGCTCATTTCAGGATGCTAAATTAAGTTTTGAAAGATTAAATGAAGTGCAAAATCAAAAGGCAGAAGAGCAATCAGGACAAATAAATATAGAAAGTGGGTTTGATAACAATAAGGAGGGAATCAAGCTGAATAATGTAAGTTTTCAATATGAAGGTAGTAACTCTGAATATGTACTACAAGGTATCAACTTACTTTTTCCTGAAGGTAAAATTACCGCTATTGTTGGAGCCAGCGGAAGTGGTAAGACAACTTTAATGAAATTACTATTAAAGTTCTATAAACCAACCCAAGGAAGCATAAACCTCAATGGAATAGATCTAGAAAAGCTTTCTGCGAAAAGCATAAGACAAAATTCCGGAGTGGTCATGCAGGATGGCTTCATTTTTTCAGATTCTATAGAAAGAAATATTGCTACGGGCGATAAGGAGATCAATCAAAAGATGCTTGAAAAAGCAATTCATCTTTCTAACATAGATGAATTTATTAAATCACTGCCTTTAAAATCGTATACTAAAGTGGGTGCATCCGGTAATGGAATATCAGGAGGTCAAAAACAGAGAATTTTAATTGCACGAGCTGTTTACAAAAACCCGAAATACATTTTTTTTGATGAGGCTACCTCTGCTCTTGATTCAGAAAATGAAAAAATAATTCATGACAATTTAAAAGGTTTTTTTAAAGATAAAACAGCTGTCATTATTGCACATCGTTTGAGCACAGTAAAAAATGCGGATAAAATTATTGTTCTAAAAAAAGGAAAAGTTATAGAAGAAGGTAAACATCAGGAATTGGTTGATAAAAAAGGAGAGTACTTTAATTTGATTAAAAATCAGCTAGAACTTGGAAATTAGTAGCAACAGAATAATAAGGATCAAAATTTCAGCGAACTGCATTTGCATATTGTGAGGCAACTATTTTTTTCTATACAGATTACTATTCAGACAGGTACAAGAAAAACTGCAATCAAATTCTTCAATTAGAAAGCACATTAAAATTTTGCAGAGTTTCTTTATCCCCGATTACAGAAATTTATTTTTAAATTTTGACCATGGTTCCTACAAATTTATCTTCTTTATGAAGTTTCTCCAATTGGCTAAACTTTCTTTGCAAATCCCCCAACCTTAAGCTTCGAGGATACATTGCCTCGCTGCATCACTTAAAGATAGTGGCTGAATCTTAAACTTTTTTCTGATCTTTTTCATACTCTTAAAGATAAAGAGTATGAGAATTGTGTCCTAATAAAGTTAGCAACTCCAAATATTAAATCTTATGGATCCTATACAACCCATTGCAAGCTGTTGTTTGGTTCAAGATTTACAAATATGAATTCGGAGATAGTTACATAAAAACGCAGGTCTTAATTTATATATTACTGAATATCACATATAATAATTTGTAAAACAATAATACCATCAATGATTTTTGTTTAGTACAATTCGGAAATTGCCAAATACAACTTTTGCAGAGAATAAGTATTCAGCATAATATTGTTATTAATTATTTTATGTAAAGGTCGGAGCACTTAAGTGTTTAAACCAATACATTGTTCCGCATATGAACAAAATATGTTTGGAGGATTATCAATACAGATTAGTAATTGATGATGAGATTATTTTTAGCAACAATCAACATCCAACAGCTTGAAAAAACTGATAACAAACAAGAACTCAATTCTTAGTATGAACTCCAAGAGTTTCATTAGAAAAATTATTGTTCTTATTTCGTTTTTAGCCAGTCTAATACCTCAGGTACTCTTCGCATTTCGCACAGAATATTCCATTGAGATGAAGAGTGATTCGTCAATCGTTACTATTCTCATGTCAGAAGAAAAAATTCTGCATATATCAGAAGGAACTACTGTTTACGGACTAAACGATATTTCGCAAAAATCTTTAGATGTAAGTTTATCTCACAAGAAAAAAAAAATAAAGATAAGAAGCAAGAATCAGTACTATTTTAATAAAAACAAAAAAAAACAGGTAGCAAAAGCCAAGCAGAGGCCAAATTTAAGTGCATATACTTTAAAAAAATCAGATTTATTTTATAATATTTCAGAAAAAAATTTAAAAGAAGGAACTTTAAATACAATCTTACCATTTAAAGTTTCTATTTACTTTGTTATTATCATATCAAAAAGCATAATACAAGGCAACACAAATTCATTATATACCTATTCAATTTTTTTTAAGGGAGGGTTGGTACAATCTTCATATTTCACTCGTCCCCCTCCTTTTCTTGCTTGATAAATAGCTTTATACTTTGTTTAATTATTATATAACAATGTAAAGACAATATTGTTAATCAATAGATATGAATGTTGCTAAATATTATTTTCAGGAATTTACAGTTGATAATCTTGATTCTAAACCGCAAGAATATTTAATATATAATATTCAGTATGATAAATTCTTCACTCAGGATTATTCTGATCAAACTTATAGAAACAAATCTTTCTTTCCATTGGATGGAATAACCGAAAATTTACAAAAAACAGATATGAAAAATTGCTTAAGAACAAAATAATGATTGATTTTAAAAACATACACATCGGTGAGATGATTGAAAAAAGAGTACAAGAAACAAACATTGATGTGAATCGTATCTGCAGCTTTTTAAAATGCACAGAGAACGAAATACAACAAATGTACACCTCAAAAAGTATTGATTCTTACACCCTACTGAGATGCAGCAAATTACTTAAATATGACTTTTTCAGGATATACTCACAGCATATACTGCTGTTTACCTCTTCTTCTAGAAAAGAAAAAAATACCAATGAAAAAAGCTCATTTCCTGAATTCCGTAAAAATATTTATACCAAAGAAATAATCAATTTCATTTTAGAAACTGTTAACTCAGGAAAAATGACAAAGAAAGAAGTAATAAACACGTATAAAATACCTAAAACTACTTTGTACAAATGGATCAATAAATATAATAAAAATACTAAAAAATGATAGAATAATGAAACTTATTGGTAAAACTAAAGAAGAGATAATTGCTGTCATGGGACAAAAACATTTTGAAAGATCAGATAAAAATTATCTGGTTTACTCTTTCAGAATATTGTTTTTTTTTAAAAGAAAAATGTACATCGAGTTTAATGACAAAGGAATCGCACATACTGTTTATACCTTATAATATTAACAATAAGATAATGGAAAGCCACAGACCTGACTATAAACGAATATTTAAGGATATTATTTTAGACAAATGCCCTGAAAGAAGTGAAGAATTTGAACAGTACCTTATTCAGGATCATCTTTCTGCCATAGACATTATTAATATTAATAAAAAAATATTTGGTGTAGGCAATAAGGAAACATTAAATTTCAACCAAAAACACAGATCATATGATAAACAGACTATCATGATGATGCTTAATTATCAGAAAAAACAAAAATTAAGTAATGAGCAATTAGCCAATCATTTCCAAATGAGCAGAAATACAGTAGCTAAATGGAAAAAGCTTTATCTAAAATTATGTAAATAAACTGTCTTTTTAAAAAACACCTCCTAGACATACTTTATTACATATATTTAACTGATGATAAGTATTAATAAAAAAAGAAATCTACCTAAAAATAGATTTCTTCAACGAATAAAGTTCAATTTAATTAGATAATTTTAAATAAAGCCTATTCTACATAATGCTCTGCTGCAAATTTTGCAGTCTATTATGATATAATCATATGATACTTTAATACAAAAAATTATAAACCTTATATTTAGGATCTTTGTACTCGTAATAAAAAACATTTCTGAACTCTCTTCCTAAAAAATATTGTGCAATAAAAATATCTACAACAATATCTTCTTCGAAAATAAACCCTATTTCATTTTTTAATATACGAATATAGCTGGGTTCTTTAAAAAACCAAATATGGTTGTCACAATATCCGTTCGCCTGACCAAATTTTCCGCGAATCTGACTTTTTGAGAGATATAAATTTTTTTCGATAAGAGATTGCAATTTTCTGATAAGTCCGCTATTTTTCATAGTTATTAAAGTGATATGTACAAAAATTTACTGACTAAAGCAATTAATTTTACGATATAATATGATTATTGTATCAGGAATTGAATTATTAATAAAAATATTATAAAGTATAAAATGTTTTATACTCAGGAAAAGAATTTTTATAATAAAAAATGGTTCTGCAATCTATTCCTATAAGATATTGCGTAAGAAAAATATCTACTGCAATATTTTTATCAAAAATAAATCCGATCTCATTTTTTAATAGGCCAAAACAACTGTGTTCTTCAAAAAAGGAAATGTACTCTCCTGACTTAGTATTTGGTTTTCCGAACTTTCTTTCAATTTCTTCTCTAGGAAGATACAAATTGCTTTCAACAATGGATTTTAGTTTTTTCTGGGTCATAATATTCTTTATTTCGTTACTGCTTCTGTAGTAGTTTTGCAATGAGAACATTTTTGAATATGACATTTCAAGAAGCTGCAGATGCGGGGTATAATGATCCCGCCTTTCTGCAACGCTTCCTTATCATATGCAGATATTATCTAGTGGTATACCCTCCATTTGCAAAAATGGTTTGTCCGGTAATCCACCAGCCATCTGTCACAAGAAATTCTATTAATGGGGCAATGTCCTTAATGTTTGTAAGCCCCCCTAAAGCAGAAGCCGATTTATGATAAGCGACCGCATCATCACTTTCCTGACCATAGAAAAATGGCGTATCCATAGGGCCGGGTGCAACTGCCGTTACGGATATGGTGCGATTACCAAATTCTTTAGAAGCCATTCTGGTAAAATGTTCTACCGGAGCTTTTGCACCGGCATAAGTGGAATACAAACCTGTATAAGCTGCAAGAAGAGATGTTACAATCGTACATATTTTACCTCCATTACTCACATTTTTACCCGCTTCCTGAATAAAGAAATAGGCTACTTTGGAGTTGATGTTGAACATATCATCATATTCTTTTTCTGTGGTGTCAAGAAATGTTTTTTTCAATACCATTCCTACAGTATTGATCGCAATATCGATGCTTCCAAACTTCGTTTTTACCTCAGAGAACATTTTGGATATATTTTCTATTTTAGTAAGATCTGCCTGATAAAGAAATCCTTCCGCTCCCAGCGTACATATATCATCTAAGGTTTTTTCCGCATCTTCTTTTGTACTTTCGCTGTTATAGTGAATGGCCACTTTTGCACCTTTTGCAGCAAAATTGCGGCTCAGCAATCCACCTAAGTTTTTTGCTCCTCCGGCAATTAAAACTACTTTTCCTTTTACATTATGTGTTGTCATAAAATTTGATTTAAAAAATTTTGTTTTCTTTTACTGTTATATGGTAACAAATACCTTCTTGTTTGAAATGACTGCTGTATGCTAATGTTCTTCCTCAATTTTAATAAGCTTGGGATCTGCAAATTGTATTTTTAAAGTATTCTGAAGACTTTCTTTCCGAAGCTCTCCGTTTCCTCTGATATTGAATGCAATTGAATCATTCGCTTTTAACTGAATTTGAAAGTAATACTCCCCATTTGCCGGAATATTGTGCTGATTTTTACTGAAAGCTTCTTTACCATTCAAGCTTACGTAGTAGCTTATATTGTTCTCTTTTCTTTCGGTAGCATTCAGATTTGTATTCAGCGTAAATCGATAAATTCCATTCTTTTTTACTTTAACAGCATTGTCGGATATTTCTATTTCACTATTGTTTTGTGAACCTGAAAATGAAAGCTTCTCCTGTGCTTGTGAGGTTGAAATCCCATTTCCTGTGATGATGTAAACAGGGTTAGAATCTATAATTTTATGATCTTTATGACTGCTTTTTCCCTGTGCGTACATCAGGTATGTTGAAAAGAACATAGCAGAAAGAAAAGTTATTTTTTTTAAAATTTGCATAGCAATAATATTTAAATTAGGTTAAAAGCACGGGTGAAAAATTGCCCGTGCTATAAACAATATTTTAAGGTTTCCAGAAAGACCAGACCGTTCCGTTGTAAACAGCCAATTGTCTTTTCACGGTATCAAATACCATCATTCCGGGAGCAGGATTTTGTATGGTAAGATGCGGGCTTGCCACTTTTGGAAGAACCATTGCTTTATCCGTATCCGTTAAAACCAAGATGCCGGTTGTTGTATCTGTAGCAGCATTCACACCGATCGCGCTTTTAGCATTATCTACTTCTTTAGCATTATCCTGTAAGGTAGAATTGATATTATTGAACTCGGTAAAAGTTACGTCGTTGTTTGAACTATCTTTTATGGTCAGAGGGAAAACGGGGCTTCCTGTAAGGTCAGACCAAGCTCCGGCTTTCATGTATTTCATTTTTTTGTCTGAAAGGTCAAAAATGATAGTCCCGTCGACTACCGTTCCCTGTATTCCTCTGTAGCCTGCGCCGGTAGTGGCATTGTAGGCTATGGGATTATCTGGTACTGTAGACGTCCATGGTACAACAATTCCTTTGGCATTATCTGCAGAATCATAAAACTCGAGAGAAACGTTGGAACCTGCGGTTACTGCGCTTTTTCCTACTGCCACCTGAGAAAATACAGGGAAGGACAGAAGTCCTAAAAGTATTATAGTAAGTTTTTTCATTGTTTTAATTTTAAATTAAAAAAGAGAAGGTAAAGAGGTGATTGGCTTTGTCTTTGTTCACCTCTTTATTCTTCAGTATTTAACCATTAATCCGGACAAGCTTGTGTAGTAAAACAGTGCCAATTAGCCACACTTTCTCCTTCTTTGATGGTGTAAATTTTCAGACAGTCTGCCTCTTCATCATATACCATCATTCCTTCAATAGGGTTGGTGATTAAGCTTAAGTTGGCTGTAGTAGATACCCTGTTGATTACAAATCCTTTTTCTTTAGATTCCAGGACTGTCCAGGCACCTTTTCTTTCCATTGGCCAGTTGCTGTTGTCAGCACCTGCTCTGCCTAAAGCAGTGATACCATGTTTTGTTTCCAGTGGTGTTCCTGTAACTGCTGCTGGTTTGTAGCAATATACAGGGGCGCAGTTTGGAGTCCAGTCTACATAATAATCTTCTACTTCTCCGTCTGCTGCTGCAAGATGGCTACGCTCATCCACTGTAGTAGAAGTAACATCAGTTAGAGTAGATGTTGTCAGTCTCAATCTGATAAAACTGCGGATAGATACTCCTGCATTACAGTTAGCAATGTTTCCCGGATCTGCCCAGGTAAGTGTAACAGTCTGCGCTGTTGCTGATGCAGGGACTGTTTGTACTACAGTTTCACTTGATTCAAATAAACCGTTGTTATTCCAGTCTACAAAGCCATACAAATAAGCATTGTTACCTGTATTATTGGTTAATGGTATATTTAAGGTATAAGCAATACCTGCTGTTTTTACAGGCATTGTTCCTGTGAACGCATCTTCATCATCAATACTGCCATCACCATCATTATCATCACCCAATGCATCATTTCCACTACCTGTTATTGTAAATTGAGGCCCTTCATCACTGTCTGCAGCTGCTGTTCCTAATTTAAGAGGATTGTCTGTCTGGCTGTATAATATTTGGTGGCTTGCTTTATCACCAATATTGTAATTATCATCCAGATCTCCGTAATCAAAAGCTGTATTTCCGCAAACAGGCCCGGTAGAAGGTGGTGCTGTGAAGTTATATTCTGCAGGGCTTCCTGTACAGCCTCCACATCCGTCACTTCCGTCGACAGTATGACCTACATAACCATATCTGTCATTTTTATCCTTAATTAATATAGAAATATGCCCTCCTGACTCTACTATAATCATTTTACCAGGAACTTTAGTGCCACCACTACTCATTGTAACTGCTGTTGGTGTGCTGGTTGAGGTAGCTCCTACAACACCTACCTTGCTGCCATCGTTACCACCACATGCATAAGCAATGTTGTCTTCTGTGATTAAGCTCAATTGTGTGTCAGAGTATCCAGAATCGTGATTACTGGCAGAGATCCATATTACTTTTTTAATAGGCTTCGTAATATCGGCCTGGTTTCCGGCGGCTTCGGGTTCTTCATTTACATAATCAATGGTAAGCCAAGATTTTGTTTCATTCGTATTTCCAAGACCTAATTTTCCGGAGCCATTGTCTCCTAAAACAAAGACTTTTCCGTTAGCATCTCTAAGGTAATATGAGGTTGATATTCCACCCAGATCCATTTGCTTTATTGGTAGAGTAATGCCTATAGGGGTTTGCATCAATGTAGCATAAGCTTTGTTTTGAGAATTTGATCCGTTACCTAAATATACTCCTGTACCCCAAGTGTAAATATTATTTCCATCTGTTGCCATTGCGACAGGTCCCATTGCTTTTACATCTTTCATTCCTGTAAGTGGTACTCCCGGAGCTGTCGTTACTTTATGCCATCCTGAAGAAGCGATATTACCGTCTCCCTGTACATTATGTCCGATCGTATTGGTATAAGACCAAATTTCCCCCGTTTTTGTAAGAATCATAAGTGATCCTACGCTGGAATTCCTACCCGCATCAATCATCTGTATATTTCCCGGGGCAACTTGTGGCGGTAATGCTACCTGCGTCATTGCATTTGTTGCATTGGTAAAAATCATTCCTGAAGTTCCCCAAACGTACAAACCTGTAGAAGTCAGAAGATAGTATTGATGTCCCACAATGTTGTTACTTGAACCAGTCACCATTAATGGAGTTCCAGTAAAATTAAATCCATTACTGCCAGATACTACCTTAGCCGGAGTAAGCTGATTCGTGACACCATCTCCGTAGGCACTATTTCCAAATACCAAGTAATCACCTTTGGTTGTTTTTATGATACTTGCGTGGAAAAGCCCCTGTACAGGATCTAAAATTCCTAATCGATCATCTGTAGGATCACATCCCGGAACTACTACCGGTGTAGCATCTATTGGTAATCTGTAATCTTCAACCTCTCCGTTGATAGGATAAGAGCTGGTTGCAGCACTTAATCCTTCACCGATGGAACGTTCATCTACGTTAGTTGTTGCTGTATTATCAGTCAGAGTAGCGGTTGTAAGGCGCATTCTTATGTAAGTGTTGGCTGCCGTTCCTGAATAATTTGTAATATACCAGTAAAGGTTAGCTGTCGTCTCACCAGCATTAGCAGGAACAGAAGCAGAAGAATATTCATTTGCACTAAATTTACCGTCCCCGTTCATATCAATCCATGCATGCAGTACCGCAGCTGTAGCCAAAGTATTTTTTACCTTGACATCCAGATTGTATTCCGAGCCTGATACTAATGCAGGTAATGGATAAGATGTAATTCCATCTTCATCAGCACCATCTCCGTTTGTACCATTATTATCAGCTCCTGCAGCAACGTTTTGTGGCGCAGATTCTATATCTGTTGTATTTCCGATATTTAGATCAGAAGTATAAAGATGTCTTGCCGGTAAAGAGCCTCCGGATGTATTCTGGTCATAGGTTACTGGTGCATCTCCATAATCCAATTGATTAGTTACCGGAATAGCATAATCTTCTATCTCACCATTAAAAATCACTGGTGATGCAGCATATTCACCCGTATTCAAACCATCCGCCAAAGCTCTTTCATCTACAAGAGCTCCAGGAGCACCCGTGGTGAAATCAGTTAAAGTAGCTGCTTCCGATATACGTAACCTCATCATCAGCTGACTTGGTGCACCAGTAATCACAGTATTGGCAGCTGCCCATGTTAAAGTTACCAATCCATTATTTGTTGCGACTGGAACTGGAATCGTAGTAGCTTCTGTTGCTTGGAAACGACCATCGTTATTGAAATCGATCCAGCCATACAAGGTTTTTGCAGCTGCGGTATTATTAGTTGCTTTTACTCTTAATGAATAACCATTTCCTCCGCCTGTGAAAATCGGGCTCGGAACCGTACCGTCTTCGTCATCGATGTTATTGTTATCATCATCCAATGCATTTGCAGAAGTAAGTTTTGCGGATTCCTGATCTGCTGCCAAATTTCCCAAATATAATGCGCTGCTTATAGCTTGTCTTGCAGGGGCTATATTATTATTTCTCGAATTATCATAAGTATCAGGTGCATCACCAAAGTCATAAGCACTGGTAACCGGTAGGAAATAATCTTCTATTTCTCCTATTTGCGCTACACCATATGCGGTTCCTGCTAATCCGTCACCTATTGCTTTTTCGTCTACTGCAGCATTATTAGGACCCGTAGTTAAATCTGCTAATGTACCGTTTGAAATACGCAAACGCATATAAACATTGTTTGCTCCTGCAGCAATAGTATTTGTATTTGCAACTGTCCAGCTCAGGTACACGGTCTGCTGTGTTGCTGAAGAAGGTACTGATACTGTTGCAGATTCTCCTGTCTGAAAACGTCCGTCATTATTAAAGTCAATCCATCCGTAAAGATTTTTTGCTGTACCTGTATTATTCATCACACTTACTTTAGAATAATAGGCAGAACCTTTATTGATCGGCATAGCAGTCGTTCCGTCTTCGTCATTACCGTCGCCATTGGTTCCGTTATTGTTGGCACCTGCGGAAACATGCTGTGCTGATGCTTCAATATCTATTGCAGTTCCTATTGTTAACAATGGAGATATTGCCTGTCTTGCAGGAAGATAGTTAAGAGGATTTACCGTACCGTCTTTATTCATATCATAGCTTATCGGTGCATCCCCAAAATCATAATGATCAGTTATTAAAAACTGGTAATCTTCAATTTCCCCGGTATTGGTTGACGGGCCATAACTTCTTGTGTCGATCAATGCCGGTGTAGCACTATTGCCATTTGCAGCTAATGCAGCGGTTGACAACCTTAATCTCGCGTAGGTTTTACCTGCCAGCAATACGGTAGCACCTGCAGTTGTATTTGCCCAGGTTAAAGTAGCTGTAGCCGTAGTTCCTGCTGTAACAGAAACAGTAATACTGGCAAATTCATTTCCGTTGAATATACCGTCTCCGTTAAAGTCAATCCATCCGTAAAGATTTTTTGTGCCGCTTAGAGTGGAATTTACAGGAACCTTAAGCGTAAATGGTGTTCCGCTGGTAATGGTTTCCGCTGTGCTAATAGCATCTTCATCGGCGCCGTCTCCGTTTGTTCCGTTGTTGTCTGCTCCGGAAGCTACAGGGGTATTGGCTAATTCGTAATCTATCGTTGCCCCTAATGTAACTTCAGGCACTATCGTGTTGCTCTGAGATGCCGGACTTCCATTTTCATAGGTTGATGGAATATCCCCAAAATCCCTGATAATCATAAGCTGGTAATCTTCAACTTCACCATTCGAAACTGTAGCATATGCGCCTGCACTTAGACCGTCTGCAATTGCACGTTCATCTACCACCACGCTGTTAGTACCAGTGGTAAGGTCCCCGATAGTAACACCAGGATCCGGCTGAACAAGTCTCAATCTCATGTAAACTTTATTGGTTGTTGACGCGATGGCTGAGATTTGTGCCGCAGTGAAATTAAGTATAGCAGAAGTGGCACCATTTGCTACTGATACACTTTGCGCTTCACCTGCTTCAAATCTTCCGTTGTTGTTGGTGTCAATCCAGCCGTATAATGTCGCTGCGCTGCCAGTGTTATTGTTCAAAGCAACAGTGAATGAGTTTATGTCAGCAGATTGTATCAATAACTGTCCTGGAGCTAATCCGTCCTCATCAGCACCGTCACCATTGGTTCCGTTGTTGTCTGCTCCGGAAGCCATTGAGTTTGGAGTTAATTCTTTATCGAAAGATTTACCTAAATAAAAAAGATCCGTAGGATTGTTTCTGGCAGGTTTATAATTTGCAGGATTTGCAGTTCCGTCCTTATCCATTTCGTAGCTTGCAGGTGCATCTCCAAAATCATATACATCTGCGCTTACGCCGAACCTGTAATCTTCAACTTCTCCAAATAACGATGTGGTATAAATCCCAGTATTGCCACCATCCGCTATAGAGCGTTCGTCTATCGCATTTGTTGTCGCATTATCAGAGCCTGTTGTAGTAGCTAGTCGGATTCTTGCATACAAATTGGTTACCCCTGCAGGAATTAGAGCGGTTTGAGCGCCTCTGAACCAGAATGTTATATTCGAAGTACCTGTTACTGTAGCCTGATATCCTGTAGTTGTACCTGTTGATGCAGTATATGCTGCTTCAGATGCCTCAAACTTACCATTGTTGTTAAAGTCTACCCATGCAATGATATCTGACGCTGTAGCTGTATTTACTGGAACTGAAAAATTAAAGGATGTTCCTTTGGTAATTACAGGTAATATTCCTGTAATACCATCTTCATCGGCTCCGTCACCATTTGTAACATTATTGTCTGCTCCTGCAGCAACACTTTGAGCCGTTGGCTCAAAATCTGTGGCAGTACCAATCGTATAGTTTATACTGGAAATATGCCTTGCAGGTTGAAGGGCAGATGCATTATTAGTATCATAAGATACCGGTACATCTCCGAAATCATATTGATCTACAGGTAATTGGTAATCTTCAATTTCTCCAAATGACACCAATGGGTTATTCACAGCATTTGCAGTTGTTGTTGCCCCGTTACCTATACTTCTTTCATCTATAGTTGTTCCTCCGGCGGCACCTGTAAAATCTATAAGATTAAGGTTTGAAAGTCTTAATCTTGAATAAATACGAGCTGTTCCGGGCGTAATAGACAATGTCTGAGCAGCAGACCATGTTAGGGTTAAATAGTTTTCTCCTATAACTGTACTAGTTGCTGTAGCAACTTCACCAATTTGAAATTTTCCATCTCCATTAAGATCCAGCCAACCGTATAAATATTTTGTGCCCGTTAAAGTAGCAGGCACATTTACAGGTACAGTAATACTATGTGGAGCTCCTCTGCTAACACTTGCAAATGTCGATAGTCCGTCTTCATCAATCAATCCTAGTACATTATCTCCTGTCGTATTGTTTTGATTTGGACTGGTAACAGAAGCCGGCGAAGTTTCTTCGTCAATCAACTTACCGATAGAAAACCCGGTTAAAATAGCACTGGAAGCAGGCAAAAAGTTACTGTCTTTATCATTTTCAAAAGATGCAGGTAAATCTCCGTATTCCAAAGGATAATTTACCGTAATCTGATAATCTTCCACTTCGCCCGCCGGTGTGTTCCTTGCATCTAAAGCACTAGCAGTACTTGTTGCGCCATTACCTACACTCCTTTCATCAATAGCAGCATCGGTTGCATCTATAAGAGACAGAGAAGAAAGTCTTATTCTAATATAGAGTTTGGTGCTTCCCGCTACAATCGTTGAAGTCTGTAGAGCTGTCCATGTTAAAGTTTGTATAGTAGCTCCTGCTGTACTGAATGTAACAACAGTTGCCATTTCGTTTGACTGAAATTTTCTGTCATTATTAAAATCAATCCAGCCATACAGGTATCTTGTTGCGGCAGCGGGATTATTTACTGGTATTGATAAACTATAAGTTATTCCCTTTCTGATAGGGTTTGGAATAGGTATTGCATCTTCGTCTGTACCGTCTCCATTCGCCCCATTATTATCGGCATCCAAAGCGACACTTGCAGGTGTATACTCTAGGTCCGGAACAATACTTCCTAAATAAAGACCTGATAAAATAGAATGCCCCGCAGGTGCAAAAACTCCGTCTTTTGTATTATCGTAGCTTGTCGGTGCATCCCCATAGTCATAGGCTGCTGATGTAACGCCAGCCCAAGTTGTGTTGACCACAATATTATCTAGTTCAAGAGTAGGGGCATTCGTTGTAGCCGCTGTTGTTCCCTGATACAATTGTATTGCGGCAAAAGAGGTCGCATCTGCTGCTGTTCCAGTATGGGAAATATCAGCGACACCAGGTTCATTACCAGCTGAAGGATTTACATACAGCTTAACGATATCATTCGTTGCACCTGCTACCTGCTCGTATTTCAATACCAGCTTAATATTGGTATTAAAGGGTCTTACAGTAGATTCATAGGCAACGGTACCTGTGTTTCGAAGTACTCCAAAGCTGAAGCCTGTGCCGTTTGATTGAATGTATACCCTGGCAATAGATGTTGTTGCGTTTCCCAGTGATAAAAAATAATCACCGGTAGTCTGAGCTGCCGAAACATTAACTACTGCCGTTGTATATATCGCAGGAACAGTCGCACTTAATGTAGTTGAGGTAAAAGTCTTATAGACATCCTGACCGGTATTTGCCAAGGCGACCTTGTTACCCATACCATCACCAATGCTATTAGGTATAGTGAGATTACCGGTTGATACTGATATTGTCGGGGTACCCGTCGCTGACTGCGTCCATAAGGCCCCTATAAGCAATGTTCCGGCAGGATAATTAAAACTCTCTGTGAGGATTGTTTGTGCCCGCAACTGTGGAACAAAAGCGATCCAAGCAAGAATAAGCACCGTTATCTGAGTGCGAATTCGCTTGCCGGGATGTATTAAGAATTTGGAAATTTCATTCATATTTTATTGTTTTTAACAGGTTGAATGCTTGCTTTTTACTATCTGATATTTACTCATCTCTAATCTGTTGATAAGGTCTGAGTGTCGTGTAGATTTTTTTTTCTCATGGTTGTTTTTCAATCTTGTTTGTGTTCTGGTTTTCCTTGGGAAAAGCAGATCTTGTGTTTTACTAGTGTTTTCTGTTTTCTTGTCATTTGAAAGATTTTTGTATTTATTGTTTGTGTTGTAAAACCTGCCGGTTATTTCACCGACAGTCATTTATATAGAACTTTTTTTTCAAGCAAAACCTGTTGTATGTCGTTAAAACATTTCCCGAGCGGGAAAAGACCTTTTACCCGAGCGGGGTAAACACTTTTCTCCGGGATAGGAAAGGATCTTAACGTATCAGCTTACGGTTAATGTTTTGTTAAATTCTGCTGTCCGGGGTTCTTTTAAAAGATTACATCCTGCATACTGAGTCACTATTTCCAACTTGTATGTTCCTGCGGTAAGAGAAGGGATAATGCCGTTGTTTGCATTGTCTCCTGCCACTTTGATCTTGCTTCCGACGATCTTCAGATCCCGACCGGGTGTTAAAAGATCATACAGTACCGCTTTTCACATCGGTTACATGTAATATGGCAGATTAAGCGTCAGCAACTCCAAGAATATTAATTTTAATATTAGGAATCTCTGTTCTGAGCTTTTCACCTGATTAAACTGGAAAAGGATGTTGTGCTTTTCTTTGCTAAAGGTTTCAGCAGCGCAGGGTCTTTTTTTGTTAAAAAGTTATCGTAGAGATAAGCTTTGATTTTGTGTAAAATTGCCATTTGTGTAGATCTTTATTATTATGTTGTTTAATTTTTTGTAAGCTTTAAGCATTTGTATTATATTCAATACTGCACTTCCTTATCCCTTACGGGTAATTGATAAGAAGATTTTTTTACTACCACCAGCGCCTGCACCTATTTGCATACACCACCATTTGAACTCGTACCATCTGTAGGTGTTGGCATCTATCTGTACCTGTACATTGGTTGTTTCTACTTCTGCCGCGGTGGTTGTCCACCACACAACATTGTTATTGTCTACCTGGAGGTATTCTCAGGGAGCCACTGTATTATTTAGGGACGTTTTATTCTCATTTACCTGCGTAGCAAATGACTGATAGCTTACCAACTGCGAGGCTGATGAAAGGTTATAAATTCTTGGATCATAATAGTTGCTACTGTCACCCTGTAAACTAATCTGCAAACCATCAATCATCGGTAAAGCAGGTAAGCTGTTGGCTGTGACATAGATTCCCAGATTAAAACTACTGGTGTTTGTTGTCACAGCAGGTATAGAATAAACTTGTGAAATGGTTTCCCCCACATTGATAGAGCCTGAAGGGGGAGTTCCGCCTCCGGTAGTGGGTAGTCCTGCTACATACCCCAAAACACCGTTGGCATCAGCCACTATCGTTCTGGTTGCAGTAAAAGTCTGGTCTTGTGCTGAAGACATCTCTCCTGTACTTGTTGTATTAATAGCATTCGTTGTACCGTTCAGCGGAAGATTTCTCAGTCTTGTAATTCCATTATTATCAAGTTTTTCTGTTGGATTGATAATATCAATACCAACATTTCCCTCTCCTGTGACTCTCATTTTTTCACTTCCCAAATCCCCTCCACCTGCACTGGTACTGATGATTACGGGAGCAGAAACTGTATTCCCACTTGTAGATAAGGTAAGAGAAGTAGCATCTCCCTGCGCCTGAACTCTACCTTCGGCGTTATAGAACTGTTGTATCCATAGATTTGAGTTGCTTCCTCCATCCAAGCTTATAGCTGAAGATCCTGAAGACAGAAGATTTTCCTGATATAAAACGCCATTTGTTCCCCATGATGATCTTTGTTGCGTTCCTGTGAAATTCAATACTCTACCATTGAGCATTAAAGTACGGTTGCTGGTTAATGAACCGTTGGCATTGTAAATATTAGTAGAAGCAGAAGATTTTACAGTCTGCCACAAAGTCCCGTCGAAATAATAATAGCCGATATTGGTTACATTTACGGTTTGTCCGGCAGGGGTCGGGTCAGCAGTTGTTACATAGACCAAGGCTCCTTCCTGAGAACTAGTATAGGTTTTTGCTCTTAATTGCGCTCCTACAATTCTCGGAGCAATCACACCATCAAGAGATGAAGCGTCTGTAGGTTTTCCTACTATATCTAAAGTAGCCTGAGGAGAGTCTGTATTAACACCTACTTGTGCAAATGATAAGCCTGAAAAGAATAGAGTTCCTAAGAAAATAAAGTTTTTTTTCATTGTTTTACTTATTATTTATGTTTATAGTTGCATAAAAGCTTTAAAATGTCAGATTTTACTTTAGCCCGACAAAGTAACAGGTATAGCTTATTGAATATCCCTCCTACCGGCCGAATCTCAATGCACTACAAATTGAAATCAGTATGATTGGGTAATAGAAAATGTACTATGATTAAATCTCATCCTTTTCCTACCAATACGAGGAATAAAGTTTAAAATCTATTTTATAGCATATTGACAGAGTATAAGAATAGATGGATGATAAAAAAGAATAATGGAGCTCTATAAGCTCGGAGGAGGGCGCTGAAAATTGTGCCCTATATTAAGGATCGGAATTACCGTGCTTTTAAATGAATGAATACATATAATAGCAAAAAAGTAAAGAATAACTATGACAATACTGTTAACGATAACAGCATATAATTTGAAATCATAACGTGTTATTACGGAAAGCTTTTTAATCCCAGAAGTTCCGGTATTGAAATCTTCAGCACTGCGGGAAGGAATAATTTTAGCCGTATCATAAGAAAGGTTTTCTATCTTTCTTATTTTCTTCTCTGTTGATTTTGTTTTTACTGGTTTTGACTTGAGCTTTCTTAAGGTCTTATGTATCTTTTTGGCAGGGACAGTGACAACATCGCCATATAATATCGTACCCTCGGACACTATGAATTTAGCATCACCAGATATATATATTTTGCCGGAACTAGGATCTGAAATTTCAGCTGCTTTTGTCAACGATAAAAATGAAACAATAAATGATAAAATAAACAGATGCCACCTTCTCCGTGAGTAAGAAGAAGATGGTAGTATTTTTTTTATCATCATCAGTTTTTTCAAGCTTTTGGATATTGATTAGTTGCTAAATATAATTTCATCATTATTATTAATCTGCATCGATTAATCCTCCAAACATATTTATCTTTAATGCGGAACACTATAATCGCAATAGATTAAAGTATTGTGCAATGATATACCATATTTATAGATAAATAAATTGATGACAATATTAAGATGAACACACCTTTCCTGCAAAAGTTATACTTGGCGATTTCCGAATTAGTCTCATGATCCCGAAAGTTTTTTTTTTATTTTACAAATAACACCACATGATTATCAATAATTTACACAAATCAACAATTCACACGTTTACGAATGAAATTTCTACCATGCACACCATGAAATTGGGATATTTTTCTGAATTTATCTTATAACTTTGCAAGAGAGCATCTGATATACCAAACAAAAACTACTTACCCATTAACAAACTATCATATCAATGAAAAAACTACTCTATCTTTTTATCCTGCTTTTTTATTTTTACACAGCGGTTGCTCAGAACAAACAATCCTATACCACATCACAAACTGAAGCTATCGTCAAACAATTAAAAAAAATCACCCAGGATATTAATGAGGGTAAAGGCAACCAGAACCAACAAGTGCAGCAACTGCTTTACCTGAAGGCAACCTGTGAGAAATTAGGTTATGATGATGGAATTTTACAGAGTGGTAGTCTTATGATGCTTTTATATGGAAGTCAGAGTCGAAATAAAGAAATAATTGAATTAGGCAGTGAGCTTAAGAAATTAAGTCAAGGTAAAAAAGATACTTATGGGTACATATCTAATATATACCGGAGAAATGCACTTGCATTGGGCTATCTGGGTTTGGATGATGAAAGTATAAAGGATTTTAGAACAGCAGTTAAATTTACACAAACCATTGAAAATAGTGATAAAAAGTTTTATTATCTTTCTTTATGTTATGAAAACATGACTGTTTATTATCAGAATAAACAATTCGAAGATAAATCTGGAGATTCAATCGAATACTATTATAAAAAAAGTCTCAATGAGGCAAAAAAGATCAGAGATAATAACGAAACTATATCCAATAGCCTGAAATATGACCAGATTGCTTTTAGTAACATGGCGATAGGAGTATTTTATTTGTCTAAGGCTGATACCAAAGTGAATATACAACTAGCAGAAAAATACCTTCTCGAAGGTTTAAAAATACACGAAAATAAAAAATACAATATAATTCCTGATAATAAAATAAGGATGCTGAATCAGGTAAGCTGGCTATATTCAGAAAAATTAGATTATCAAAAATCTATTGATTATGCTCTTCGTGCACTTGAATTGGAAAAGCAATTTCATAGTCCATATGACCGGGTAGAATCTTTTGAATTCCTTGCAGATTCTTATATGGGTGCCGGCAATAAAGAGAAATCTAGATTCTATATGTATAAGTACACTAATCTTAAAGATAGTTTACATTTTATTACAAAAAGTAATGCAGGTGCCACCATGAAAAATATGGTAGCCGATGAAATAAATGAGCAGAAGACCGCTTCAAAGAAGCAGCTAACGATTATCGGCAGTTTGTTACTTATTGCTATTATAGTCACAATTCTGCTCTGGAGAAGAAAAAATAATAATCTTCATAAGAGATATGAAGAAATGATATCTAAAATAAATAGCAGGAAAGAAAATTCACCTATAAAACCTTTAGAAATCATAAGAAACAATGAAGCTAAAGGTTCTATATACATTCCGGACGATACAGTAAAATCACTGCTTGAAAAACTGAGAAAATTTGAAGCATCTGAAAAATATCTGAGAAAAGATGCTAGTTTAACATGGCTTGCCAATAATCTCAATACAAATACCAAATACCTTTCTGAAATTATCAAGATTGAAAGAGGTAAAAACTTTTCAAACTACATCAACGGATTACGGATCAATTATATTGTTGATAAGCTGTACAATGACCCAAAATACAGAGAATATAAAATAAGCCACCTCGTTGAAGAAAGCGGATTTGTCACCCATAAGGTTTTTGTCGCTGCTTTTAAAAACGAACATGGTGTTACACCATCCTATTTCATTGAGAAACTAAAAACCTCAGATCATTGAATATTAATTTCTAAATCATTGACGATAATTTTGATATAAATATTCATTAAGATTATTTAAAGTTTTCTAATGCTAAAATTTGTGAAATTCTTCCAAATCTTCAACCAAATATGGTTTGTTTAATTTATTTTAATGCAAAATACAGCTATAATTTTAGAATTTCTTACGTATCATACTTTAAAAATAAAAATTGGATTTTATCAGTAAAATCTCTCAATAATCACTATTGCAGTCGGGAATTATTAATTGTTTAATTTGCAGTAATTTATAAAATTAGAGGTGTACAGAAGTAGTACAAATGCTATTTTTATTTCCACTATAAAAACAATAAAACCCTTTATTTATGACTGTTTTCTAAGACGAAATTCTTGCGGAAAAGTAGAAAAAAGATGTTACAGCATCTTAATTCTGTACACTTTTGTACACTTTAAGCTGCATAACCACCATTAATAAACACTTCTTTAGATACTGTATCAGGAAAGTAATTATTATTTAATCCTTTATTTCTCCCGATTTACAACAACTTGCATTTATTCATTTTCCTTTAAAATATAGTCTAACATTAAAATGGTTTGTTTATTGATATTCAATTTTAATATCATAAAAACTTTATTATTAATATTGAAATAGGAAATGTATTCAAGGAAGTATTTGTAATGCTATTTAGACCTGATAAAATAAATTCTTTTTATTTTAAAATATTATTCAATATACACACTTTAGTGATTTGAATCATAACTTATCTTCTCGATATTTATAATATTTACAAAAGAATATTCAGAATAACCAACTAAATCGGTTACCGGCTCAAATAATATAAATATGGAAAATATATTCAAAAATAAATCTGAAAATGTAAAACTCGTGTCTGATTGGCTGCAACACAAAATGAATCAACAATTTAATTCTGAAATTAATCTGTCCCGGGAATATGCTATTGATATTGATGGATCAGGTTTGATTATTCCTACCGAAGGTTTATCGAAACTAAATTACGAGCAAAAGTCATATCTCTCTACCATGATAAGATCAATAAACAGTCGGGAAGTTTCTTTTGAAGAAATTAATTCAGAACTTAATCTGTAAATATTTCATATATAATTCTATGAAAAACAAAAAACCGCTAAAAAGCGGTTTTTTTATAAATATGATTTCTTATATAATAAAATCTAATTTGTTGTTGCTTTCCAAAAACTCCATCTGGTTCCGTTAAACACAGCCAGCCTTTTAGAACCTGCTTTATTTACGTAAACCATCATACCCGGTGCAGGATTCACAACGTTTTGTACATCCTCAACCGTTGGCAAAATCATCGCTTTGGATGCTGATTCAAGAACCAAAACTCCATCAGCGCTTGTAGTAGCACTACCAACGATTGTTTTCGCTCCGGCAACTTCCGTAACTTGTGCTGACGTAGGTTGAGAAGCTAAAGCAGAAGTAATGTTTCCATCCTGTCCGCTAAGATCAATCCATGAGCCGTTGAAATATTTCACTCTCGCTGCTGTTCCGGAAGTGGCATCCAATGCAATTGTTCCTTCTGTAGGTGTTGACGGCATTGTTCTTACATAAGGCAAAACCATTCCTTTATTTTGACCTGCAGCAAACTCTAAAAGAACCGAACCCTTCTGGTTTGCCGGCGCAGTACCAACCGCATCACCAATAATAACTTGAGCATTGATCATAGCAACGACTATTGTAAATGCAGCTATATATATTTTTTTCATTTCTTCCTTAATTTTTATTTTAAATACTTTAAATGATTATCCTGAATTCTGTAAACTATTTTTACGGACAAGCAGGTGTAGAAAAACAAGACCATCCTGTATTGGCAGGAACTGCGGTATCTACTGTATAAATTTTAAGACATTTAGCTGTTGTATCATAAACCATCATACCATCTACAGGTTGAGTAATAGCCGAAAGACCAGTCGTGGGAACTCTCGTAATTACAAAGCCTTTAGTATTTGATTCTAAAACAGTATGTGCTCCGGTTCTGATCATTGGCCAGTTTCCTTCTGCAGCTCCTGCTCTTTTAAGAAGCGTAATACCATGTTGAGCAGCAATACCCGTAGTTGTCGTATTCGGAAGATTGTAGCATGCACACTGAACGATATTCAGTCCGTATCCTCTACCGGTAATAATTGTTGCTCCTACAACAGCTTGAGTAATTGTTATTGTATTACCTGAAGAAGTGTTCCAGGGTATTGTGTTAAATGAATTTCCGTTGAAAAGTTCAAGCGGGAAAAGTGCTCCACCTGCAGTTTTACTTCCGTACATAGAGACTACACCTGTAGGACTGATTACTACTCTGATAAGTGGTGCAGCAGCAGATCCTGAATAATTGTATATCAAAGGAGTATTTACTTCATATTGATCACCATCAGCAAAACGAATATTAATTCCGGGTACTGCACCAGACTGGAATTCAATTTCAGAAGATGCTATTTTCACACCATTTACAGTCATGTTAAAGGAATTGTCTATAGAATAAATGTCAAATACAAATCCGTAATTCGTTGCAGGCTGAACAAATGTTTTTGGTGTTCCAAATGAAGTAGTAAAGTCTTCTCCTCCGACTTGTTCCGTACATATTGCTGCCGCTGTATAAGAAAGCGATAAATTTTTGATATTGTTACAGCTTCCTCCAATACCATTATTAGTACATTCTGCCTGTGCGTCTGTAGGCTGTACTGTCGGATCAGGATTCGTTGCATCAGGGTCGGTAACGTCATTAGGACGTAAAATACCTGCTTTAAAATTTTGATTTCCTGAATTCACACCTGTGGTTACATTTAATTTTATGGTATAACCGATTTCACAACCGTTCGGAAGATCAATAGAAGATGAATAGGTTCTTGTTGCAGCATTATAAGTTATGGCAAGTGACTCGGTACCACACCCTTTACCATCAAATACAACCGATTGAGGACTAAATCCAACAGGAATTGTAAACGTAAATTTAGATCCTGTAACTGCACTTGGTCCATCATTTTTAGCTTTTACATAAAAAGTAACAACATCTCCAGGAATAACAGCTGTTTTATCTGCAACTGCCTGAGAAATATTAAGATCCGCAATTTGAGTAACAATAGGTACAGGCTGTGTTTCAACAGGACCTTTCACAAATGCCCAGGTATCCATTGACTTTACATCACCAAACTGACCACCCGTTCCTGTACCGTTTACTCCCCAAATGTGTCCGTTTACATTACTGTTTAATCCTGCACTATTTACAGGCGGTAAATGAGAATTGTTTTTAGGTGAAGAATTACTACCGTTATTAACATTTGGAATATCAGTATCGTTCCAGTAAACTGTACTTGACGCAACCTGAGAAAGATCATCTTTGTTCAGCAACTCAATGATCGTTCCGAACCTGTTGTATTCCATATCAATATACGGAAAGTGCACCTCTGCTCCCTGAAGCTGAACTGAAACATCCGCCTGATGAATTCCCACTGGAAGAGGCTGACCTGCTCCATCTTTTCCATCCCATAATATACTATTGGCATTGGCATTGGCAAAACCTAGCAAAACTCTTTCCGTAAAAGTAGCAGGATTGGCGCTGCTCTTAATGATGATCGTATACTTTGCGGGTCTGTTGGAATTAAATTTAATATATCCTCCCTTCGAGCTTACCTGCCCATTTGTACCTTCAACTCCCTGTGTATTCAATGAAGTTACAACAGGTACAATAGGAGTTTTTCTCAACCAGGTACTGTTTCCCGGTACTGCACCAACGCTGGTTTCAGGCAGATCTGACGAAGGCAGGGTGTAGAAGATTTTATGGGTAATCTGCTGGGTGGTTGAGTTTGATATATCAGCAGCTGTAGGATTTTGCACATCACTGCTAGATAGGTTTGTAATATTTAAACTCTTATAAACCGATACTCCACTGGCATTTGTAAAACCGTTGTTGTTGATAAAAAACGAGAAGTACAAACCATTATTACCATTATTATTAATTCTATAAATAAAACCGTCGTCCGTCAATCCATATACAATTCCATAGAATCCGTTGGCATTTGAATTTTGGTTTCCGTTGCTCATATTAAGCAAATTTGCATAAACACGGCCACCAATAAATCCTGTATTGGACGTATTTATAACTGATATATCCCATGCAAGGATACCGGCATTAGATTCTTGAATCCAAGCTGCATCGGCGAGCACAGTAGTACTAGGAATTCCAGAAGCTCTTGCGATAAATTCTACACGATAGATACCCGCACCTCCTGCTGGAACCTGATAATAGACTGGTGTATATTTAGTAGTAGAGCTTTCACCAAATAATTTAGGTCCATTTTTTTCCTGATCTCTACTTGCGATTTGACCAGCAGTATTATTATCCACAACAAGTGTACCTGATGGACTGTACATCATGATCTTAGGAGTTGCATTAACATTACCCAAAATCTGTGCACTGGATGCTAAAGTAATTCTCTCTCCTTCTTTTGCATACACATAATGCGTTCCGTTTGTAGGAAACGGCCATCGTTCTGTATCCGGCGTTAAGCTGGATCTAAGGTAAGCACGGTATCCTGCTTTTCCGTTCGGGTATAAATCTTTTGAACCATCAGCAAATAAAAAACTGTTGCACAAAAGAGTGATAAATAATGTCAAAAATAATTTTAAACTGACATTTGTTTTTAGTTGATATATTTTTTTCATGGACGAGGGGTATCATGAGTTTTGATAATATGATTTTAACCCAAAGAAATAATCTCTGAGCAAAATGTTTATATTTTGAAGAAAATTAAGGGTTTAGAGCCTTATTTCTCGGATTGATAAGAATTGAATATGCCTCTTGACTGACAAGAAATTTGCCATGGAAGCAAATTCAAAAGATGTTGCGTGTGGGGAAAAATCACAAGGGAAAATCAACACCTGTTGAACAAGGTGCTGAAAGAAGGTGTTAAACATTTTCATTCAGTTTCAGTTTGAGCAGCAAAAATACACAAAATCATTTAAATAGCACATCCCTACCTGATTTTTTAACCATATTTTAATATGGATTGAATAATTCGTAACATAATCGTTTACATTTTGTAAAATATTTTTTATACCTTATTGGGAATTTATCATCATTATTTATTAATAATCAACAGTTTACACATCAAAACAACACCTCCAAACAGCGTCTGAATCATCATTTATGACATTTATCATTAATTATTGAAAATTATTCTTCAAAAGAGTAATCTTATCCAAAAAGTATAATCATTCGAATAAGAATGTATTTTGATAAGATAACAGGAAATTAAAAATCAAAAAAAACTCTGACGAGTCTCTTTGTATTGTAAAATAAAGCACACTGTTTTTCAGACAATTAACAGATCAGCAAAAGTCGGCACTCTCCCTTATTTTCCACAGGAGCTCGATGAACACAAGGTAAAACGTTTTGCTCAGGATGATCTACCGCCAATCGCCAAAGATGACCATTTCCTAAATTGGTGGGTTGTGCATCAGGCTTTGGTTCATAATGCAAATCGAAGAAATTTTCTCTAAGAAAAGATTCAAAATCACCTTCTGAACCGTCATATAATTGACTAAGTTTTTCACGAACTTCAGGAATCAATATTTTTTGTACAACTTGATTATTTGGAATTATATCACTTGCCGCACCATAATAAGTACACAAAAAGGTATCTGTTCCAATTGGTGAGCGGTCTACATGATAAGAATATACATCGGTTGAAATAAAATCAAACTCATCATCACGATCATAATTTTTAAGCAAATTAAGAGAAGGAGAAGCTCCGAAATCTGACAATAATTGCAAATCACTTAATATAATTTCTCTTGCAACACTACCCTTTCCAGATAAGTTTAAAACCAAAAGCTCCTCAATAGAAATTTCTGTAATATTTTCTTTTAACTCAAGCTTCGAAACAATTTCTTCAAAATCTCCGGTTAAATTTCTTTCCCAGCACAGAGCATTTACTTCCCCTTGAAACTCGGTATTTACCAATTCAGAAAAAGAAGAAACCACTTCAACCTGATTATTTTCAGAAAATATATCATTTATCATATCAATTTCACAGACTTAATTATCTGCAAAAATAATAAACAACAGTGATACAAATTTAAAGTTAGATCACTTCAAAAACATTTATGCAAATAACCCTACCCTTCCTAAAAATATTTCAATCAAAAATCCGTAACTTTGCCGCCTACGAAAAATTTTATGGAAAGTATTCAAGTTCACGACAAAACTTTTGTTCCCTATTTAAAGGATGCCGAAATTCAGGAAATTGTAAAAGCAACTGCTCTAAAAATTCACGAAGACTATAAAGATGAAGTTCCTGTTTTTATTGGTGTTTTAAATGGTGTTATCATGTTTTTTTCAGACCTTCTTAAACATTATCCGGGCTCTTGCGAAATCGCTTTTATCCAGATGAGTTCTTATGCCGGGACAGAATCTACAGGAATTGTTTATCAGAAAATGGAATTAACGAAAGACGTAAAAGACCGTCACATTATTCTTGTAGAAGATATCGTAGATACCGGAAATACTGTTGAAAGTCTTTTCAAATATTTTAATGAAACCCAACGTCCGAAATCTGTAAAAATTGCTTCATTCCTATTGAAACCTGAAGTTTATAAAAAAGATTTTAAACTTGATTATATTGGAAAAGAAATTCCAAACAAATTTGTACTGGGTTACGGACTGGATTATGATGAGTTAGGGAGAAACCTACCGAATTTATATCAGTTGGAAGACGGACAAATCAATCACTAAAATGCGATCAGCTTCTAGCTTTTGGCTATTAGCTTTTAAAAATTATATCTAAGTAAAAAGTAATTATTAATTTAAAAATGCTAAGAGCAAGAAGCCATTCGCCAATTGCCAATAGCGAAACCACATTATGATAAACATTGTTCTGTTCGGTCCTCCAGGAAGTGGAAAAGGAACTCAAGCGCAAAACCTAATCGAAAAATTCAATTTAAAACAAATCTCAACAGGTGACCTTTTCAGGTTCAACATGAAAAACGATACCGAACTTGGGAAACTGGCTAAATCTTACATCGATAAAGGAGAATTGGTTCCGGATCAGGTAACGACAGATATGCTGATTGATGAGATCAGAAAACCAAGTGATGCTGCAGGATTTATTTTCGACGGATATCCAAGAACCGCCGTTCAGACAGAAGCTTTGGAAAAAATCGTAAAAGAAGAATTAAATGACGAGATCGACGTTTGCCTTTCTTTGGTCGTTGAAGATTCTATTTTGGTTGAAAGACTTTTGAAAAGAGGAGAAATCAGCGGAAGATCAGACGACAGCAATGTTGAGATCATCGAAAACAGAATAAAAGAATACTACACAAAAACAGCAGAAGTTGCCGAATTGTACAAACAACAAGGCAAATATGTAGAGATCAACGGTGTCGGAGATATCAACGAAATCTCTGAAAAACTTTTCGCTGAAGTTCAAAAATTTTCATAAATTTTTGATTCAATATTCAAAGTTCAAAATTCAAGGTTTGGAACTTTGAATTTTAAATATAAAACCTTGAATTAAAATTATGTCAAATTTTGTAGATTACGTAAAGATTCATTGTAAAAGCGGTCATGGTGGCGCAGGTTCTGCCCATCTTCGTCGCGAAAAATATATCCCGAAAGGTGGTCCCGATGGAGGTGATGGAGGTCGCGGTGGACACATCATTATGAAAGGAAATGCCAATGAATGGACTTTACTACCCCTTCGTTACACCCGTCACGTAAAAGCGGAACGTGGTGAAAACGGAGGAAAAAACCAGCTGACCGGGGCTTACGGAGCAGACGTTTACATCGAAGTTCCGATTGGGACTATCGCTAAAAACGAAGAAGGCGAAATCATCGGTGAAATTATGGAAGATGGTCAGGAAATCATCCTGATGGAAGGCGGAATGGGAGGAAAAGGAAACGAACACTTCAAATCTTCTACCAATCAGACTCCTAGATTTGCACAACCGGGAATGGATGGTCAGGAAGGTTACGTTGTTTTCGAGCTTAAAATTTTAGCAGATGTAGGTTTAGTTGGTTTCCCAAACGCTGGAAAATCTACATTATTATCATCTGTTTCTGCAGCAAAACCGAAGATCGCCAATTATGCATTTACTACTTTGACACCCAATTTAGGAATTGTTGATTACAGAAATTACAAATCTTTTGTAATGGCAGATATTCCTGGAATTATTGAAGGCGCAGCGGAAGGAAAAGGATTAGGACACCGATTTTTAAGACATATTGAAAGAAATTCAATCTTATTATTTTTAATTCCTGCCGATTCTGAAGATCATTTTCAGGAATTTAAAATTTTGGAAAATGAGTTGAAAGAATACAATCCTGAATTATTAGATAAAGATTTCATTATTTCCGTTTCAAAAGCAGATCTTTTGGATGATGAACTGAAAAAAGAAGTTTCAGCAGAATTCCCTGAAAACAGAAAACCTTTATTTTTCTCAGGAGTAACCGGAGAAGGTTTAATGGAGCTTAAAGATGCAATCTGGAAAAAACTTCATGGATAGAAAAATAGTATTTTTTTTAATTATCTTAATCAATCAATTTTACTTTTCACAGAGTAAGGTTTTATCAAAAATAGACAGCCTCGAGACAGAACTCGAGGTTGAGTCTTTTGTAAGATCATGTTCTAAAAGTGAAAAAGACCACTTATCTGAATTTGAATTAAAAACAATTCAGAGTTTTGACGAAAATTATCATTCTGTAACTGAATTATTGCGAAATACTGTAAAAAAATTAGGAATTACAAAAAGCTTCTACAAAGGAGATTTTGATCATAATGGCAAAACAGATTTGCTTATAATTGGTGATGATAAGACATGTGGTGGATATGACTCTGAAACGAAAAAAAACACTTCCTGCAGCTCTGTTGTGATCATAATTTTAGATATCGATGGTTCTTATGAAATAAAAAATTTAGGCCCAAATTTCCATACATTTGTTATTCCTCTAGTTATTCAAATTAATAGTCAAGACTTTTTGAAAGTTTTCTATGATGTCGCTGTTGAAGATATTAATGCCAAAGAACTTATCTTCAATCATCATATTGAATCCAGAATTGTAGAGTATAAATTTGGAAATATCATTGAATACAATCCTCAGCCGGGAAAATTATCTGTAGACAAAATCGTATATGAAACTGAAATGTGTTATGGATATTGTCCGATTTTCAAATTAGAAATAAATAAAAACGGAACTTCCACATTTTATGCAGATTCCTATAATTTCATTGATTTTAAAAATGCAGAGTTCGTAAAAGAGATTTCGGATCCGGATAGAAAAACATTTGAAGTTGTAGTAAAACAAAATAATTTCAGAGAACTTGAAAATATTTTAAACTATATTGATTTTCAGAATCTTCTTGATAATTATGCGGTTCACTGGACAGATGATCAATCTTCAAAGCTAAAAATCTTTTATGATAATGGTAAAGTAAAAACCATTGAAGATTATGGCTTATCAGGAACTTATGGTTTAAAACTTCTTTATAAAAAGCTATTCGATCTACGATTTAATCAAGATTGGAAGCTCATAAAATAAAAATTTGGAACAATTATTGACAGAGGTTTTTAAATTAAAAAAACAAAAATGAAGTATTTATTCAGCCTTTTGGCATTTGCATTTGTATTTTCTTGCAATTCACAAAAAATAACCTCAAAATATTCAACGATAGAATATGAAGCAGGACCTTGCTTCGGTTCTTGTCCGATCTACAAAATGACGATTAATGCAGACAGAACAGCAGTTTTAGAAGCAGAACATTTCAATTTTTCTAAAGGGTTTTCTAAAGGTGAATTCGATAAACCCAGAGAAGGTACATTTAAAACAATCATTAAAGAAGCTGATTACAAAAAACTCACAACTCTTCTTGACGATTTGAACGCTAAAAGCTTAAATGACAAATACGGAAAACGTAATATTACCGATTTATCTACTTCTTTTCTAAGAATTAAATTTGCTGACGGTTCAGAAAAAAACATTGAAGACTACGGAAAAAAAGGAACGGAAAAACTAATGACTGTTTACAAATTTTTCGAAGATTTAAAGCATAATCAGCAGTGGGAAAAGGTTCAGTAATATTCTTAAATTAATTTAGAGTATCTTTGCAGTATATTTCGCGGCATTCTCAGCCAAATAGTAAATGATTTTACTTAAAAATTCTGTTAAAATACATTTAGCAGATCTGCTAAAAATGATGAAGTATACTGCTTCAACCGCATTATTTTAATACACAATATATATTTTGTTATTCACAGACTTAAAATTAATTAAGCCCATTCTTGATGCGCTTCAAAATGAAGGCTACGAAAAGCCTACTCCTATTCAGGAACAGGCAATTCCTTCCATATTAGAACACAGAGATGTTTTAGGAACAGCACAAACAGGAACAGGAAAAACTGCCGCTTTCGCCATTCCTATTTTACAAAATCTTACCGAAAGAAAAGCACCGAAAAATAATCATATAAAAGCTTTGATTCTTACTCCTACAAGAGAATTGGCCATTCAGATTGAAGAAAGCTTTAATGCTTATGGTAAAAACTTACCCCTCAGAAAATTGGTGATTTTTGGTGGTGTAAAACAGGGAAATCAGGAAGCAGCCTTGAGAAAAGGTGTAGATATTTTGGTAGCAACTCCGGGAAGATTGCTGGATTTTGTTGCACAGGGAATTATTTCACTTAAGAATCTTGAAATATTTGTTCTGGACGAAGCCGACAGAATGCTGGATATGGGTTTTGTACACGATGTGAAAAGAATCATCAAGCTTATACCTCAAAAAAGACAAACTTTATTTTTCTCTGCAACAATGCCGACGGAAATTCAGAAACTGGCAGATTCTATTCTGAATACTCCGATAAAAGTTTCTGTGACCCCAATTTCCTCTACAGCAGAAACGATTAAGCAATCTATCTATTTTGTTGAAAAAGATGATAAAATTGCTCTTTTAACCCATATTTTAAAAAATGATATCTCGGGTTCAGTGTTGGTTTTTGCACGAACAAAACACGGTGCCGATAAAATTTCAAAAAAACTTCAGCAAAGCCATATCACCACAGAAGCGATTCACGGAAATAAATCTCAGAATGCAAGACAAAATGCCCTGAATAA
The DNA here is from genome assembly GCF_900116415.1 of Chryseobacterium formosense. Taxonomy (GTDB): domain Bacteria; phylum Bacteroidota; class Bacteroidia; order Flavobacteriales; family Weeksellaceae; genus Chryseobacterium; species Chryseobacterium formosense. Next base: position 777,576 of record NZ_FPAP01000003.1, read on the forward strand.
TTTTAAATCCGGAAAAACACGTGTTTTGATTGCCACAGACATTGCTGCAAGAGGGATCGATATCGATGAACTGAAATATGTTGTGAATTTCGAACTTTCCGATGTTGCAGAAACATATGTTCACAGAATCGGGAGGACCGGAAGAGCAGGTTCTGAAGGGAGCTCAATCTCATTTGTGGACGGTTTAGATTTATTGAATCTGAAAGACACCGAAAAACTGATCGGAATGAAAATTCCTGTGGTAAAAGATCACCCATTTCACACAGACAATTTGGTTGTTGAAAAAAGAGATTCTAATAATAAACCCTTTACTCCGAGACCTAAACCAAAAGATCCGTCTCAACAGAGAAAAGACATTGGTTTTAAAAAACCGAAGAATAAGAGTAATTTTTCGAGAAAGAAATAATAAATAGCAAGCCTTCCGATTGGAAGGCTTGCTATTTATTATTTCAATTTATAAACGCTAATCGAATCATACCCAGACTGCCAAGTTTTAATGGGATTCGGATAAGATTTAATCTTATTTAATTCACTTTCTTTCAAACTATCTATTGTTGTTCGTTTTAAAGTATTTCTTAAAGAGAAAGTATAATCATCTGTCAGGTTATTAACACGAACAGCTAAAAAGCTTTGCTCTTTGGCTCTTACCAAAAAATGCGTAGGAAATATTAAATACTCTATTTTATTTTTAATTAAAAAGTTTCTAAAATTTCCTGGCTTCATGTCGTTAAAATAATCTTTATTCGCAACTAATCCGTCTGCAGGAATAACATTAAAACCAGAATAAAAAGCAAATTTTCCCGGAAAATCATAGACAAAGATTCTTGAGCGCTTAGGAATATTTCTCTCAAATTCTTGTGCTGTTTTCATTACTAGATCATTGGATTTTTTCTCTAACTTAGAATAACTGGCAAAGACATTATTCTGAAGACTAAAGCTGGTAGTAAGCTTTAACCATGCGATTCCACAGACAAAGATCATAGCACCTAAAAATACAATTCTATCGAAAGCTATTTTTTTTAATATACTATTTTCTAAAACACGCATGACATCATAAATAAACATGCCACAGAAAAACATTTGAGAAACAAAATACCACTGTCCTATTTCAGATTGAAATATCAAATTATAAATAAGATGAAGAAAACTTCCCAATAAAAATGAAATTTTAATAGCCCGAAAAGGATTTTTTTTGTCTAAAATTAAAAAAACGAAATATAGAACACCACAAAGGGCAAATAATTTTGGAAAAAGGTCAAACTTAATATATGGCTGGATGAGAGGGAATGTACTTTTAATCCTACCACTGATCGGAACAGCAGCATCAAAATAATAATAGTTTGATCCAATGTACGGAACTGATAAAACAGAAAAACCAATTAATATGATTCCCAAACTTTTAAGATTCCATTTTCGGTAATGCCAATATAAAAATCCAAAAGGAAGAACCACGAAAATATGATCTAAACGGGCTAAAAAAACCAGACTACAAATGAAACCAAATAAGAAATCATTCGTTAATCTTTTAGAAATATAAAATATAAGTAAAGCAAATGTAAAAAATGTGAGATGTGCCTCAATTAGATATAAAGTACCTAAACCAAAAAACATCAGACAATAAAATGCCAAGCTGAGAATTTTCCCAGTTTTGTTTTCTTTGAAAATCGTTTTTTCTAAAAGGATAAATCCGAAAAAAATTAATAAAACCTGAAAAATCCAGATGATATTTAATACAAAAAATTTATCAAAAGGATTAATTAATTCTGCTAATACACAAAAAAACATCCATAATGGATGAAAGCCATTAGTCAAATAGAGATCATTAAAACCCATAAAACTATAATGGATAATATTATACGCAATTTGCGGATAGAAAAAACCGTCATCAGCAGGAAACTTCGATGGATTTCCCAAGAAAAAAATTGAAGAAAGAAAAAGTAGATAATGATAGTTTTTTTTTATGAATTCCATTAATTAAAATTTATGTCACCGTTTTACTTTATTTCTCGTCAGATGATTAAATTTGGTTTATTAGTTACTTAGACCTTAAACAAACATTTTCTTAGCATTCTCACTCGTAATTCTCCCAATCTCAGCAAAATCTTTATTGTAAATGTTCACCAGTTTTCCGACAATGAGATCAAGATATGAGCTTTCATTTCTTTTTCCACGATGCGGAACAGGAGCCAAATATGGGGAATCTGTTTCCAGAACGATTTTATCCAAAGGAATTTCATGTAAAAACTGATCTATTTTACCATTTTTAAAGGTTACTACTCCACCGATTCCTAAAATAAAATTCAGATCTAAAGCATGTTTTGCCTGCTCCAAATTCCCTGAAAAACAATGAAAAATCCCACGAAGTTTCGGATGTTTTTTCCTTTCTAAAACCTCAAAAGTTTCATCAAAGCTTTCTCTGGTATGAATTACAATTGGCAAATCTTTTTCAATTGCCCAGTCGATTTGTTGTTCAAAAGCTTTCACCTGAATATCTAAAGTCGATTTATCCCAATACAGATCTATTCCGATTTCTCCGATTGCCGGAAAATGTCTTTGGTCGAGGTAATTTTTTGCGATTTCCAGTTCTTTTTCCCAGGATTCCGGCTTTACATAACAAGGATGCAATCCCATCATTGAGAAAATCTGATTTGGATATTCACTTTCCAGTTGAAGCATTTTTTCATGCGATTCAGAATCGATTGCCGGAAGATAAAACTTTGTAATTCCTTTATCTAAAGCTCTTTGAATTGCTTCTTTTCTGTCTTCATCAAATTCTTCAGAATATAAATGGGTATGCGTATCAATCATTATTTTAAAATTTCAAAAGATCTTCGTAAGGATTTTCTAAATGTAAAAGCATTCCGAAAGCTTGTTCGGTTTTCATTCCTTGTTTCTTGAGATCTATTATTTTTTGTTTAAACTTCTCTCCTTTTTCCTGTAAAATTTTGTATTCGGCAATCATGTGGAGATAAGCATTCTGTTGTGTTGTCGGTTTGTTTTGTCCGAAAATTTCGATAGAAAATTCTTCTAATTTAAAATTACAAACTAATGATTTTTCATTATTAATTTTAAAAATTTCAATATTTAAATCAAAATCCTTAAATGCTTGAATTAAAAATTTTTCAAACTCAACTTTATCCTTAACCTCGCAAATAATATCCAAATCACTTTCTTCAATATCAATTTCGATCGGAATAGTTCCTGCTAAGATTGGAGAATAATTTTTTAATATATCAAAGATTTTATATTTTGTGAGAACCTCATAAATTATTCTCTGCCTTTCATTTCCGATTTTCAGATAATCAAGCTTTGTAAAATCAATCATTTTAATAACATTAATCTTTGAACCTTATACCTTGAATATCGAATGCTTCACCTTCTGTTTTTGAACTTCAATTCTTTGGTTTAATTTTTCTTTAAACTCAATAAATTTCGGATCTTTTTCATCATTCGTTCGATGTTCTAAAGCTTTATTGATTTTAAAATTCTCTTTAATAAAATCTTTGGCTTCATCTGAAAAATAAGCTTCTCCAAATTTTTCAAAGATATAATTAACTGCCTGAGAATTGGGATGAATTAAATCTTCTTTATAAAATCTATAATCCCGTAAATCATCCATTAAAATCTCATAAATCGGAAGATAATGGCAATTTTCAAACTGTGAAATTACTTCATGAACCGTTGTTATCAATTTAGATTTACTTAATTGATTTTCAGTCATACCGTCTTTCGTATGACGAACTGGTGAAACGGTGAAAAGAATCTGTACATCATCTTTACAAATATCTTCCAGATTAATAATGGTATCATATATAGAATCTGTCAATTCCTGATTCGTCAAAAGTCTTTTCTCGAAGAATTTTTGTGGAATTTTATGACAATTGGCCACAAGCTTTTTCTTAGGTTCAAATTCATAGATAAATGAGGTTCCGTAAGTGATAATCACCCAGTTTGTTTCCTGTAAAAAACGGTTTCCTTCTTCTATTTTAGCATTGATTTTATCTAAAGTCTGATGAATATATCTCGTATCAAAACTCGTATGATGATCCAAAGAAATAAACTCATCGTGATATGCAATCAGTTCATCTTCATGATAAAATGCTGAATCATGAAGCCTTTTAACCGAATTATTAATCGAAAACGGATTAAAAATCGTCCCGAAAGGATTATTAACCGTCTGAAGTTGTCCTTTGTGGAACAAATCCGACATTTCCGAAGCAAAGCAAGAGCCTATTGAAAATATTTTATCTTCAATTTCAATCTTCTTCGGCGATGGTTTTATGTCAACTTCGGTACGAAATTTCATTTATATAATTTGAAAATTTGAGAATGGGCCAATTTGAAAATTAGGATTCTCTTCTCAAAAGGTAATTTGCAAGTTCTGTGAACGGTTTTTTCTTTTCCTCTGGAACATTAATTTTTGATAAGTAACTTTGGCCGATTTCATTATGCTTTTCAATTAAACGAAGTGCTTTTTCATCCACTCTTGTTCTTCTGAAAATCTTTTCTACACCGTAAACTTTATCAATATTATCGGTTTTTTTAGAATACCAGTAATCTAATTCTTTACGCTCTTCCTCCGTTCCGTGCTCTCTTGCCAAAAGATAAAGAACTGTTTTTTTATTCTCGTAAATATCGCCCGCATGTTTCTTACCAAACTGAGCCTGGTCTCCGAAAACATCCAGATAATCATCCATAATCTGGAAAGCGATACCGATATGTTTTCCGAAATTGAAAATCGCTTTTGCGTCTTTAAACTGAGCTTTAGCAATCATTGCTCCGATCTCAAATGAAGAAGCACTCAAAACTCCTGTTTTATACGTAATCATTCTGATATAATCATCGAACGTTACATTTTCCTGGGTTTCAAAATTGATATCATATTGCTGACCTTCACATAAAAGCAAACCTGTGTGAGTGAAGATTCTTACACATGCTTTAAAAATTTCGGGTTCAAGATCTTCAAAAAACTTGTACGCTTTCAGCATTAATCCGTCTCCGGAAAGGATCCCGGTATTGATCCCGTGAATGGTATGAATAGTTGGTTTGTTTCGTCTCAACGGTGCTTCATCCATAATATCATCATGGATCAAAGTAAAATTATGGAAAAATTCTATTGCCAAAGCCGGCTTTATCGCCATTTTCTGGTCGCCTCCAAACAGATCGCAAGCCATCAAAACCATGATGGGACGAAGTCGTTTTCCACCATGCGAAATGATATAATTCATTGGTTCATAAAGTTCCGTAGGCTTGTCTTTGAAAGTATATTTGCTAATCGCATCAGCAACAATATCTTGGTATCTGTCTAAAAATTCCATAAAATTTAATAGTTTGAACAAAAATACAATTTTCTGAGCTTTCTTTAAAGGAAAAATGATCACCGATTCTGCAATAAATCAATCTAAAAAAACGTTGAAATTTTTAAAATTGCTATTTACTGTTTTTGAATCAAATTTTACACGATCTCCAAGATAAACCTTAGAGACTTCCGCAGGGTTATTAAAAAACTCCTGTCTTTTATTTTTAAAATCAGCAGAAGTGGTAGAGATCGTATTTTTAGGCAATTCAGTGGAAATTTCTTCTTTCTTAATTTCACTTAAAACAAAATGGAACAGTTTTTTTTCATCATAAACCTCTACTACAAGCCCAGGAAGTCCCTTGAATCGGTACGGCCCGTCATTTACCGGTATTGAGATTGTAAACCATGCTTCAAATTTTCTGTTATTTATTATGCAATATGCATTCTGGCATTCGAAGTCTCCAATCTTTTTCCTGCTATTTCCTAAACTCCATTTTACAGGATTTTCAGTATAAGCAAAAGTAGCATTCACTACTTTATCATAAATTAAAATAGTGTTTTGAGATTTGTCCGAATAAACTTTTTGATTGACCCTGCTCTTTGGTAAAGTACTAAAATCGGCCATATTGCCTTTCTTTACATTGCTCAGCAATATTGAATCATTTTTCATTTTCACATAGCTGCAAAAGAATGATTCTTTCTGGTTTGACAATAAAACTGTTGTTTCTGTATTAACTTTGTTTACATCTGTAGAATCATTGTGATAAGTATATTCGTAGAAGTAGGCTGTATTAAAACTAATTTTCTGTGCATTGGAAAAATTAGCTATAAAAATGAATAATAATAAGATCTGTCTTTTCATAATTTTGGTATAAATAAATTACCCATCAATCAATGATGGGCATTTAGTTTGATTAAGGGGCACACATTATATAATCTGCTGCTTCCATATCACTTATAAGGCATTCTTGTCCCCAATCACTATCCCAGGTTATATAAGTAACCAATCCGCATGAAGTTCTTACAGGAATATTGCTAAATAATTTTTTTGATTTATTCGATGTCAGGTTTTCTGCACTTTCAGTATTTTGTACTTTTTCAACGTTCTCAGATTCTGATTTTTGAACAGAGGTTTCTTTTACCACATCTTTTGCACTCATTACTCCCGCCATTCCAAGAGCTAAAATTAAGATCATTTTTTTCATAATAATTTGAAATTTTAAATTAATATTTTTAAAAGTTTTTCGCGAATACTTTTATCAAAGATGAGCAAGAAATTTTCCTTATACAATTCCAAAAAGAATATAATTCATTTTATTTGGAATAATTCATTAAAACATATATATTTGCAATACATCACCAAATAATGAATAAAGACACTGGCTTTAAGATAAAAAAATTAAGAGAAGCTGAAAATATTTCTCAGGCAGAAATGGCTCACCACTTAGAAATTTCACAGAGTTACCTCAGTAAAATAGAGAACGGCTTTGTCGAAAAAATAGATTTCAAGTTAATTCAAAAAATTTCTACTTTCTTCAATAAAAACGTTCTTTATTTTTACGGTAAAAAAAATGACGGTATTCCCGAAAGGAATCTTGAACTTGATGCTATTCTGAAAAATATTTTTAAAAACCAAGAGCAGATCAATCATTTGGTAGAAATGCAAAACAATTTAATATTACAATTGGTCAATAAATAAGAATAAACAAAAAACTTTGCCCGGATAGACAAAGTTTTATATTGTTAAGAAAAATTCAGTTTAAGTTAAAAACGTTACCACTAAATAAGTAATTCCCGCAACAATTGCTGAGATTGGAATCGTTAAGACCCAAGCCCAAAGTAAGCTTACTGTAATACCCCAACGTACTGCTGAGATCCTTTTTGTAAGACCTACCCCGATAATCGAACCGGTAATTGTATGGGTTGTAGAAACCGGAATACCAAAGTGATCGGTAATGAAAAGCGTGATTGCTCCCGCAGTCTCTGCGCTTACTCCTTCCAATGGTGTTACTTTTGTAATCTTTGTCCCCATCGTTTTAATAATCTTCCAACCACCACTCATCGTTCCTAATGCAATCGCGATAAACGAAACCAGAGGAACCCAGATATAATGTTCAGAAAAATAATTAAAACGTTCTGCTGTAGGAATATTCAGATACTGAGGATCTGCAAGCATATTCACATGATAATAAATTAAAGCCGCACCAATAATACCCATTACTTTCTGTGCATCATTCAAACCGTGACCTAAACTGAATAAAGCTGAAGAAGCCAACTGAAGTCTCTTAAACGCTTTATCTGCCTTGTGTGGATTTGATTTTTTATAAAGATGAACAATAATAAGAGTAATGATGATCGAAATGATCATACCAATAATCGGAGCAAGGAAAATGAATAAGAAAATAGGGATTACTTTATCAAATTTCACAACGCTTTGCGTAGTCACTTTCATGATAGCTTCCTTTATGGTTGCAAACATTCCGAGATCAGGTTGTGCTGCAACAACTTCATGATAATCCATCATAAATGCATGCATTAAAGCTGCTCCTAAAAATCCCCCGATCAAAGTGTGAGATGATGATGAAGGAATACCAAACCACCAAGTCAAAAGGTTCCATGCAATCGCTGCAATAAGACCTGAAAATATTACTTCGAGCGTAATAAAGTTTTCGTTTACGGTTTTGGCAATCGTATTACCGATTTTGAATTCCCCGATAATATAAACGGCGATAAAGAACGCTGCAAAATTCCACAATGCTGCCCAAAGTACGGCCTGAAATGGCGTAAGAACTTTAGTCGAAACAATTGTTGCAATAGAGTTTGCCGCATCATGAAAACCGTTGATGTAATCGAAGATTAAAGCTAAAGCAATAATAACCGTAAGTAAAATAGGAAATTCCATTTCTGTTATATTGTTTTATGCGTATTTAATCATGATGTTCTCAATCGTGTTGGCAACATCTTCTGCTTTATCGGTTACTACTTCAAGATAATTTAATACGGATGAAACTTTGATGATATTGATTGCATCATTGGTTTCAAACAATTCTACCATAGAATTTGAAAGAAGGTCATCTGCAATGTTTTCGATAGAATTCACTTTGATACAAGCTTCTTTCACCTGTTCCATGTTTTTAAACCCTTTAAGATTTTTCATCGCATTCTGAATCTCAAGACAAGCTTTGTGAATCAATAGAGAAAAATCTGCATAAGCTCTCATCAAAGGAGACTTATAAAGGAAAATATATTTTGCAGAAGCATAGATGTAATCTGCGATGTCATCTAAACCTGTTGCTAAAGTGTGAATATCTTCACGATCAAAAGGAGTAATGAAGTTTTTCCCCAATTCAACGAAAATCTCGTGAGTAAGTTCATCATTTTTATGCTCATAGTCGCTCATCAGTTTCAACATAGAATCGTCATTCAGATCGAAATCCTTGATTCCGTGGTTGAAATCGTTAGACATAGCAACCAGATTATCTGTAACTTTTTCGAAAAGTACAAAAAAGATTTTATCTTTCGGTTGAAAAGCGTGGAAAATATTACCAATTCCCATTTTATAGTATTTATAAATTCGTGTGCAAATTTCCTAAAAAAGCATCTTATCAAAAAGCTTCCCGCGTTAATTTTTGTTCACATTGAAGGAATTTTTGTTCACATTTAAACAAAAAAGCCGACATTATTGCCGGCTCGTTGTATGGTATAAAGAGAAGATTAGTTAGCTTCTTCAGCTCTCATATCTTTTCCTTTGAATTTCATTGAAGAAATATTTCCTAAAAGTTCGTTTTTGTACGATTTTTCAACTTCAAAGAATGAGAATTTTTCAAGGATCTCGATATTACCGATTTCCGCTCTCTTGTTTCCTTTGCTAGAAGTTGCTTTGTTGATGATTTCTAAAACGTCAAGTTTCTTCAATTGGTCTTTTTTACCAAGATTAAAGAAAAATCTCGTCATATTTTCATCTCTTTGTCTTGGCTTACCACCACGATCGCTTCTGCCTCTCTCGCCTCTACCGTCACGATCGCCTCTTGGCCCTCTGTCACGGTCACGGTCTCTACCTCTGTCTCGATCTCTTCTGTCTCCTCTTCCTCCTCTGTCATCATCTCTGCTGCTCATTTTCTGCTCCAGAAGATCATGTCTGTCTTTATAATACAAAGCAAGATCTTTCAATTGGAACTGAAGTAATTTGTGCACCAATTCTTCTTTGGTAAATTCTGATAAATCAGGAATCAAAGAATCATCAAATTCAAAGAAATCTTCATGAACTTCAAAAAGACTTTCGAAAACACCTCCAACCTGAGCTTTAATAATATCTTCTCCGGTAGGAATTCTAGCTTCATTAATCTCAATTTTAGTTGTCGATTTTATCTGCTTCAGCTTTCTGCTTTCTTCAGGTTTAATCAAAGAAATAGAAATACCATCTTTTCCAGCTCTACCTGTTCTACCACTTCTGTGAACGAATACTTCAGGATCATCCGGTAAAGAATAATGTACAACGTGAGTCAGTGAATTTACATCCAAACCTCTCGCCGCAACGTCTGTTGCCACCAAAATATCGATGTTTTTCAGTCTGAACTTCTTCATTACCGTATCTCTCTGCGCCTGAGAAAGATCACCATGAAGTGCATCTGCTGCATAACCATTCTGCATCAGGAAATCAGCAACTTCCTGAGTTTCCATTCTTGTACGGCAGAAAATAATTGAATATTGATTAGGATTCGAATCGATCAATCTCTTCAAAGCCTCTTTTTTCTGACGGTAACCTGCCACATAATATTCATGTTTGATGTTCTTTTTAACTTCGTTAATAGAACCAACAGAAATACGGTGAGGTTTTGTAAGATAATTTTTAGAAATTCTTTCTACTTCTTTGCTCATTGTAGCAGAGAAAAGGAAAGTTTGCTTGGTTTCAGGAGTAGTACTCATAATTGTTTCCAACTCGTCTTTGAAACCCATTGAAAGCATTTCATCTGCTTCGTCTAAAACCAACCAGTGAATTGCTGAAAAGTCTAATGCTTTTCTGTTGATCAAATCGATCACTCTTCCCGGAGTTCCTACAATAATCTGCGGTTTTTCCTTTAAAGAACGCATCTGATCCATAATACTGCTTCCACCATAAACTGCTGTAGTCTTAATGTTCTGCATGTATTTTGAATAATTTTTGATGTCTTTTGTAATCTGAAGACATAATTCTCGTGTCGGACAAAGCACCAAAAGTTGGATTTTGCGACTCGTATCGTCAATCATATCCAAAATCGGAAGCGAAAACGCTGCTGTTTTGCCTGTCCCTGTCTGCGCAAGTGCGATTAGATCGCGAATATCTGAAAGAATAAAAGGGATAGTCTGTTTTTGGATTTCTGTCGGGCTTTCGTAACCCAGTTCGCCAATTGCCTTAAGAATGTCAGGACTTAAATTGGTTTCCGTAAATAAATTCATTAAATATTATAAAATTTTTGCAAAGATACAATTTTTATTTGAATATTAAATTATATAATATTAACGAATTGATAATTTTATTTTAGAAAACCCTAATCATTTTTATATTTAATCAAAAAAACTACATCTTTTTTATTTTTAATTTAAAAATTTTTCAACAATAATTGTCATTATAGAATTATACAATTTTAATACTTATCATTATGGATCATTGAAAAATTTCTACTATTTTCTTTTCAATATAATTATTTACATTTGATAAAAATATAAATTATGGCATCTCATCTTTCTGCAAAAGTTTTTGATTTTCTTAATCTTATTGAAAAAAACAACAACCGTGAATGGTTTAATGAAAACAAAAATATTTTTACTGAAGCACAGACAGATTTTCAGGATTTTATAGAAGAACTTATTTCCGAAATGGGAAAATTTGATGAAGATCTATTAAAACTGGATGCCAAAAAATCATTACTCAGAATTTACCGTGACACCCGATTTTCAAAAGACAAAACACCTTACAAAACCTATTTCGGGGCTTCTTTGGGAATGGGAAAAATGAATTCAAAATCAGGATTTTACTTACACGTTGAATCCGGAAAATCTTTTTTAGCAAGCGGAATTTATTTACCCGACTCCCCTATTTTAAAACAAATCAGAAAAGAAATTTCTTTATTTAAAGATGATTTCATGAAGACCATTGAAGATAAAGATTTCAAAAAATATTACGGAGAACTCGACGACGAGAATAAACTGAAAAATGTTCCGCAAGGTTTTGAAAAAGAAGATCCAATGGCAGAATATTTAAAACTGAAAAGTTACATTGGTGTTCATAACATCACCAATAAAGAACTTTCTAATAAAAATGCAGTAAAAAGTGTTGCAAAAATCTTTGAAGCAGCAAAACCTCTGAATGATTTTCTGGATACCCCAATTTTAAATACTCAAAATTAGACATTAACCAAATAACTATTGATAATCAATTCGTTATAAATATCATTTTTTAACATCAATTTAACATTTTTCATTACCTTTGTTGGCCTTCAAATATTCACACCATGTCTTTATACCAGCAATTAGCGGAAAAACTACAGTACATTAGTCCGGGTTTTTATAAACAGAGGTATTTTAAAAATTTAAAAAACCTTACAAAAGAAAACTTTTCAGGACGAAATGTTGAGCCGGAGCTGGTTTGGATTAAAGAATATTTACAAAACGACACTGTTATTTTCGATATTGGCGCCAATGTAGGAACTTTCCTGTATCAGTTTGAAAACAAGCTGAATCACAAGAACATTTATGCTTTTGAACCTAATAAAAAATTAAACATCAGACTGAAAAGACTTTTTCCGTTGATGAACATTTTTTCTGTGGCACTTTCCGACGAAAATACAATGGCACAATTTAAAGTTCCGATCATCAAGGGAAAAATGGTTGCTTCAAGAGGAACACTAAATACGGAATATAAAGAAAAAGGAGAAGAAAGAAGTTACACCGAAACTGTAGAAGTCGTAAAACTGGATGATTGGACGAAATCAAAAAACATCCAAAAAATTGATTTCATTAAAATTGACGTGGAAGGAAACGAAATGAAAACCCTTTTTGGTGGAAAAAGCACAATACAGCAGTTCAGACCGACTTTGATGGTTGAAATGGAACAAAGACACCACGAACAACCCATCTGGAACGAAATTTCCGAAGTGGAAAACTGGGGTTTTGAAGCCCATTATTTAAACCGGAAAACATTTATACTTGAAAAACTTACTGAAGAAATATTAGTCAGAAATATCAGCGACGAAAAAAACAAAACCGACTACATCAACAATATTATTTTTATTCCTAAAAATTCCTAAAATCTAAGTATGAGTGTAGTTGCAAGGCAGGGTTTTAAGTATTCACTTATTGGTTATACGGCAACCCTGATCGGGATGTTCTCCATTTTCATTTTTACAAATGATCTGTTTTTTTACGGAACACTGCGATACATTATGTCTGCTGCAGAAATGCTGGTTCCTTTCGTTGTTTTAGGAATTTCTTATTCTAATGTGAAATTTTTTGGGAAAACTCATGACGACGACAAACATCAGAATATGCTGTCGCTTTCGTTAGCTTTGGTTTTTTTTAATTTTATTGTTTTCCTGCTCATTTTTTTTCTAATTCCTACTTTCTTTCCCGACTTTACAAAAATGAAAATCTGGGAGAACAAAAAATATATTCTCCCTCTTGTTCTCACACTTTCATTGTGTGCCATTTTAAATAAATACATTTCGAATTACAAAAGAATTGTTGTTTCTAATATTTTTGATAATCTTTTACCAAAACTGGCTAATTTAGGTTCGTTTTGCCTTTTCTTTTACTTTCAGTTTTCGGAACAGATTGCACTCGCTTTTTTCTTTGGAATGTTTGCCTTGATGCTTTCTGGATATATTTATTATACCAACAAACTTGAAAAAATAAGCTTTGATTTTAGTAGAGATTATTTTAAAAAAGATGATTTTTATAAAGAATTTGCAGCTTACAGCTTCTTCGGATTTCTGGGAACTTTTGGAAATCATATGGCAATCAACAACTATATGATCGGTGAATTTATTGGTGAGGAGGAGATTGCGATTTACAGTATTTTACTAGCTCTTATTTCTTTGATTTCTATTCCGCAACTGGGTTTATTTAATATTTCCGCACCGATTATCAGAAAGAATTTAGCCGACGGCGACATGCTGGAACTCGACAGATTTCATAAAAAAACGTCATTAACCATTTATTTTCTTGGTGCTGTCTTGTTTGGCTGTATCATGGTAGGATTCCCATATTTAACTCATTTTATGCCTAATAAAGGTGATATGCTGAGAATGTATGAACCAGTCATCTGGATTTGGGGTTCTGCAGTTTTGATGGATCTGGCTACAGGATTTAACGGAAACATTATTTCACTTTCAAAATACTACCGATTCAATATTATTGTGATGCTTTTATTGGCAGGATTAACGATTGGGCTAAACTGGTATTTCATTCATTATACCGACCTTTCATTGATTGGAATTGCTTTATCGACAGCAATTTCTGTGACAACTTATAATTTGATAAAAGTGATCTTCAATTATTTTATGTTTAAAGTTTCACCTTTTTCAATTGAAATGATTTTTGTATCGATCATCTGTACTTTGGCGATTACGGTTGCGATTGTGCTGCCGGTTTTCGAGAATAATTTCATCAATTTGGTCTACAAACCAGCAGTTGTTTTATTATTGATTTTTATTGGAAATCATTTCACCAAAATATTCCCGATTGAGCAGTATATCAATAGAAATTTCATCAAAAGTATCCTGAAATTTAAATAAGTCTAAACAGAAGATTTTCTAAATTTCTGAGAACAATTTCTTTATTATAATCCTGCTGAAAATCATATTTCAAGTTTTTTAATTCATCAAATTGCTGAATGATATTTTCTTTTTCCTGAATAATAAAGCCAAGATTTGAAGAATAATTTTTCGGAAAAACAGCCATTTTACCAAACTTAATGGCATCACCGATATTTCCTGTCATTTTTGTTTTACCATAGATTTCTTCCTGACTGAAAAACCGTGTTTTCTGCTGAATCGGACACCAAAGAACATCAGCTTTTTTCATCCAGATTTCAAAATCTTTCTGAGAAACTCTTTCAGTAAAATATGTAACATTAAATTTCTCTGCAACTTTTTCTATGCTTTCAAGCTCCTCTCCTTTTGCTTTTCCAAGAAGTACAAATTCTATTTTTTTTGATTCTTCGGAATTCTTGATAACGTTTAAAACACGTTGATAATCACGTCTTTTTTGAGAAACTCCACCCGGAATGACTATCGTTAAAAATTCATTTTTATTCTGGTAAAAATCTTTAGTATAAAAAAGTGGTAAAAACTGATATTCTGAAGATGAAAAAGTTTGATCCAAAACCAATAATTGGTTAGCTTTTTTATAAACTTTTGAAGCATTAAATAATCCTTCTTTCCACCACAATTTCAGTCGATAAATAATATCTTCCTTGAAAATATTTTTAATTAAGTCTAATCGCGAAGCTTTCGAAAAATTAAGATTATGAACAATCACCGCCGTTTTGTATTTCTGAGTGACATTCAGAAAAGTATTGAAATAACGATGTACGGTTCCGATAATGATTAAATCATAGTTCTTTGCCTGCAACTGATCCAAAATCATTGAGCTATCTGACAAAAAAATATTTTCAGAACTCCCTTGAATTTGTTTTTTAATCTTTTCAGAAAAATAATAATCTACAGAAAACGCTTTTGAATCTTTCATTAAATCCAAAAAATCTGCAGCAATTTCCGCATGCGTATCGATTTCTATGTAGGCTATTTTTTTCATTGAAATTTTAGATCTTATATTTTGGCTAAAGCCAATGGAAAATTCTTGTTTTTGTAAATAGGCTAAAGCCCATTTCTATTGAATCAAAAGAATCACATTTTAAACCACTTCTTTTTAAACTGATTCCAACGTTGCTGATTAATTACTTTTTGTTCATCTTTTGAAATTTTCAGCTCAAGATTTTGAGATTTGCATTTTTCATACGAACTGATAATCTGAAATAGAAATGAAGGCGATTTTATTTTCATGGCTTCTTTTGCAGATGCAACATAGGTTAAGAATCGGTTTAAACCTAAAAAATAAAAATATCTTCCGTAATAATCTGCTGGTTTTATCGTATAATCTGCCCCTTTTACTTTAATTAATTTAACGTGCAATTCAGGCAAAACTATTTCTTTCCAGCCTAAATTTTGCAGTAAAATTGCATCGATATTATCCCAGCCCAAAGTTTCACGCAAACCGCCCATTTGTAAAAAACATTCTTTTCTGTATGCTTTCATCGGGCCGCGAACATGATGTTTATTGGAATTCCCTTCATAAACCCATTCGCTATTTTTTTCAACATATAAAAGTCCGCCAACCAAACCGTAATCCGGATTTTCTACAAAAGCATTCGCAACGATCTGAAGATAGTTTTCATTTAAAATAATATCCGAATCGAATTTACAGATAATATCAAATTCATTAATAACCTGCGTTTGTAATCCTTTTTTGAATGCTGCAACAACTTTTGAGCCCGGTTGATGAGCTGATTTTTGCAAATTAATAGTTTCAAATCTGGAATCGCTTTCAGTATATTTTTTGATCACTTCAGAAGTTCCGTCAGTCGAGCCATCGTTTACAACGACAACTTTAAAATCCTTAAAACTTTGCTGCTGTAAAGAATCTAAAGTAAATGGAAGATTATTTTCTTCGTTGTGCGCAGGAATAATGATGAGAAATTTCAAGCTGAATCAGTTTAAAAATATATAGCGATAATTGACAACTGCAAAAGTACGTCAATTATCGCTTATGAATATCCATTTAATATTATTTATTATGCGGTTTAAGCATGTTTACAGGATCTAAAATTTCGTCTAATTTTTCCTGTGAAAGCAAACTTTGTTCAAGAACTAAATTATAAACACTTTTCCCTGTCTCCAAAGCTTCTTTCGCGATTTTTGTAGACTGCTTATATCCGATGTAAGGGTTCAGAGCGGTTACAATTCCGATGCTGTGTTTTACCATATTCAGACAAACCTCTTTATTGGCGGTAATTCCGACAACACACTTGTCACGAAGGGTATCTAATGCATTGCAAAGGAAATGAATGTTTTCCATAATGGCATGAGAAAGCACAGGTTCCATTACATTCAGCTGCAATTGGCCTGCTTCTGCGGCGAAAGTTACGGTAAGATCATTTCCGATTACTTTAAAACAAACCTGATTTACAACTTCCGGAATTACAGGATTTACTTTTCCAGGCATTATCGAAGAACCCGGCTGCATTGGCGGAAGATTGATTTCAGACAATCCCGCTCTTGGCCCTGAAGAAAGCAATCTTAAATCGTTACAGATTTTTGAAAGTTTCACGGCAAGACGTTTCATTGCTGATGAATAAATCACATAAGACCCCGTATCAGGCGTTGCCTCGACCAAATCCGGTGCAGATACAACAGGATAACCTGTAATTTCAGCTAAATTTTTAGCACAAAGCGTTGCGTAGCCTACAGGAGCATTAATTCCTGTTCCGATTGCCGTTGCACCCATATTAACCTCGACAAAAAGATTGGCGTTATTATTTAATTTTGAAATATCTTCTTCCAAGGTTGCGGCAAATGCTTCAAACTCCTGCCCCATTGTCATCGGAACTGCATCCTGAAGCTGAGTTCGACCCATTTTGATTACATCATGAAACTGTTTTCCTTTCTCACGAAAAGCGACAACAATACTTTCAAGCTTTTGAACAAGAGTAGCATTCATTTGCAACAGCCCCATCTTGATTGCAGTTGGATAAGCGTCATTGGTAGACTGTGAAAGATTGATATGATCATTTGGTGAACAAAATTCATATTCACCTTTATTTTTTCCTAATTTTTCTAAAACACGGTTGGCAATCACTTCATTGGCATTCATGTTAATAGAAGTTCCTGCCCCTCCCTGAATCATATCTACAGGAAACTGTTCGTGCAGTTTTCCTAATAATATTTCATCGCAGGCTTCTGCAATTTTAAAATATAAATCTTCATCTAAAAGTCCCAGCTCATAATTCGTTTTTGCCGCCGCTTTTTTCACGAAAGCCAAACCTTTGATAAATTCCGGATATGACGACAAAAGCTGTCCTGAAATTTTGAAGTTATCAATCGCTCTTTGCGTCTGAACTCCGTAATAAGCATTGATAGGAACGTTTAATTCTCCGAGAAGATCACTTTCTTTTCTGAAATTTTCCATAAAATAAGTTTGAGTATTAGGCTAAGTTTGAGATTGAAAATTACGTACAATATTTAAATTTTCACCCTCAATATGAACCTTACTTAGAATATTTTTGATTTAAAGCCTGAAGAATTGCCCAAGTTTCGGCATCCATAATTCCGTCATAATTTTGTGGTCGGAAATGATACTGCAGTGCTTCAATAGTTTTTTTGGTAACATCATCCCATTTTCCACTCGGCTGAATGTCATAACCAAACTTTTGCAAAGCAGTCTGAGCTAAAAATATAAATGCCGGCTCATTATATCTTGTAGAAATATCGGTTTGTGCAGTGGTAAGAAGCGTTTGTTTTGCTGCTTCATCATACCACATTCCTATTTGATATTCATCATATAATTTTTTCCATGGGAAAAGCGGGCCTGGATCCTGTTTTCTTGTCGGGGCAATATCCGAATGCGCCAAAACATTAGTTGCAGGAATTTGGTATCTTGTAACAATATCTTTTGCTAAAGCTGCCACCTTTTTGACCTGTTCATCACTGAAAGGCTGGAAAATTTTCGCACCAGTTGCATCTGCAGTGTATCCCATATTTACAATTTCAATTCCTATGGAAGTGTCGTTAAGATTTTTGTCTGAACGCCATGCACTTACTCCTGCATGATAAGATCGTTTGTTTTCATCCACCAATTGATAGATTTCGTTATCTCCAAGATTATTTACAAGATAATGTGCGCTTACCGATTGCTGCGTAAGAACTTCAACAGATTTATCATCAGGTAAAACGGTATAATGTAAGATCAGATATTTCTGTCTAAAATTTTGAGCAATCGCAGGAAAATGCGTTTTCACTACTTTGTAACCTGCTGGTTTTGCTGATACAATTGAACCGTAGCTAATCGTATTGTCATTCTTTGTAGCATCAGCAATATTTGTTGTGAAAAATTCTACGCCATGCTCATTTGTAATTTTAGGTTTAGGTTTCTCTACAGAGTCGGTTTTTGTTACAGATTTTGGCTGTGAAGTCACTGTTTTAGGTCGGTACGTAGTTTTTTTAATATTTTTTTGTGAAGTACACGAAAAAACCAACGTGCTTAAGCCGATGATATATAATGTCTTACGCATTAGTTTACTTTTTTAATCGTTTATTAGCGTAAAAATACGTAATTTTTTCTTGAATTTTATTTGGTAAATAAAGAAATCTATTCTATATTTGCACTCGCAATAACAGAACAAAGATCTTTAAAATATAAATAAAAAGGAGGGTTGCCGGAGTGGTTAACGGAGCAGTTTGCTAAACTGTCGACGCGAAAGTGTCGCAAGGGTTCGAATCCCTTACCCTCCGCATTTATTTCTTTCGGGGCGTAGCGTAGTCCGGTCATCGCGCCTGGTTTGGGACCAGGAGGTCGCAGGTTCGAATCCTGCCGCCCCGACAGTTTTCGGTAATTTTCTCAAAATTACAAATGGGTGCGTAGCTCAGCTGGATAGAGCATTCCGATTCTCGGAACGGTCAAATTCAGATACTACCACTTAAAAAGTTTTCAGTAATTTCTTAAAAATTGCAAAATGGGTGCGTAGCTCAGCTGGATAGAGCATCTGCCTTCTAAGCAGACGGTCAAAGGTTCGAATCCTTTCGCGCTCACTGAAACCTCATAACTTTCGTTGTGAGGTTTTTTGTTATACTAGCTTATATGTGTTATTGCTATATTCTTTATTCAAAATCTTTAGACAAATACTATATTGGACACTCCTGTGAAGATTTACAGGAAAGACTAAGAAAGCATCTTTCAAACCATACAGGTTTTACTGATAAAGCCAAAGATTGGATTATCGTGTATTCTGAAAACTATGATTCCAAACCTGATGCATATAAAAGAGAGCTTGAAATAAAAGCATGGAAAAGCAAGTCTAAAATATTAAAATTAATCGAAAGTTCAAGTAAATCGAGCATTCCGATTTTTAATCGGGACGGTCAAAGGTTCGAATCCTTTCGCGCTCACTGAAACCTCATAACTTTCGTTGTGAGGTTTTTTGTTTTACTAGCTTATATGTGTTATTGCTATATTCTTTATTCAAAATCTTTAGACAAATATTATATTGGGCACTCCTGTGAAGATTTACAGGAAAGACTAAGAAAGCATCTTTCAAACCATACAGGTTTTACTGATAAAGCCAAAGATTGAATTATCGTGTATTCTGAAAACTATGATTCCAAATCTGATGCATATAAAAGAGAGCTTGAAATAAAAGCATGGAAAAGCAAGTCTAAAATATTAAAATTAATCGAAAGTTCAAGTAAATAGAGCATCCCGATTTTTAATCGGGACGGTCAAAGGTTCGAATCCTTTCGCGCTCACTGAAACCTCATAACTTTCATTATGAGGTTTTTTGTTTATCATTACAATATAGCTTTCTGTCTATAATATTCTACGTCATTTTTGTTAGCCTTAAAATTGAAAAATTAGGTTCCTTTAGATTTTTAGAATAAATGAATATCTTTAAAATTGAAGATTATCAAGTTTCAATTTTAAAAATATAAAAATTCTTTTCTCGTGCTAGCTCCGGATAATCCAATGATTATTAATACAGTAAAAATTGCAGAGAACCAATCAATAAATATTCACAAAAAATTATTTTGAATTTTATTTTGTTTTATAAAAAAATCTGCTATCTTTGCACCCACAAAAAACAAGGTAATTCTTGTTAAAAGATGACCTCAATCGGGGCGTAGCGTAGTCCGGTCATCGCGCCTGGTTTGGGACCAGGAGGTCGCAGGTTCGAATCCTGCCGCCCCGACAGTTTTCGGTAATTTTCTCAAAATTACAAATGGGTGCGTAGCTCAGCTGGATAGTGTATTCCGATTCTCGGAACGGTGAAATTTAGATACTACCACTTAAAAAGTTTTCAGTAATTTCTTAAAAATTGCAAAATGGGTGCGTAGCTCAGCTGGATAGAGCATCTGCCTTCTAAGCAGACGGTCAAAGGTTCGAATCCTTTCGCGCTCACTTAAAACTCACAACAGAAGTTGTGAGTTTTTTTATCTAATACTAGTCTTTTAAAAATATTTCAAAATCACTTTTAACATCAAAAATTACATATTTGAGTTTTTCATCTTTAACTTGAGCAAATTTCTCTTCTATTAGATCTCTATTCAAAAGATTACCAAAAATTCTTGCAATATCACCAATACTATAAATTGCTGCGCGAGATATTCCAAAGTCATCATTTAAAATATATTTTAAGCACAATTTCTCCAACCATTCCTGATCATCAATATTATTGACCGCACCTATAATAACTTCAATAACATTTTTATTATCTTTTAAAAGTTTTAATATTTCCCGTTTATCTGAATAATTAAAATTTTCATATCTCATTACAATTCTAAAATTAAAAACCACCGTAAATATACAGTGGTTTCAAATTTATAATTAAAATTTTATTTCAACTTATAAGAACTTCCATTCCAAAGATAGGTTTTTGAGGCTTTTTTCTTCTTCTCACGGTCTTTGTCATCTTTCTCCATTTCTTCCATTTTAAAAATAAAAGCATTGGGAATTCCGCCTTTATCATTTGGGAAAATAAATTCTTCAGAATGATAATAAACATCAGCATCACCGACGTTCATCAATTGAGGCAGAGCAATCAGTTTTTTATCTTTAAACAAAACGTATTGATCATAGCTTGCAATTCCGCAAGCTTCACCAGAAACGGTAGCTTTTAAAGTTAATTCCACGTTTTGAAGCTTGTGATTACTTTCAATATTAAACGTTCCGTAGCTCAGGCTTTCTCCTGATCCTGTCTCGAAAGAAACCTCATCAACCAAAGTACTTCCTTCCACAACTTTTATGGCTGCAATATTTTGCTGGATATTAATTTCCGGATATTGCTTATCTTTTTTATTAATCGTTTTCGTTAAACCAAACAAAAAATCGTATCCGTTCTTATTTCTGTAACTCACAGCAAGATTTCCGCCCCAAACGTAGCCTTCAGAAATCTCATCACCTTTCTGATAGGATATTTTGTACCAATTCGCTCTTCTTTCTCCTAACTTCAAAATCGTTTCATCTTTTTTAAGAATCAAAATCGATTGATTGGTTTTTAAAGAATCTAAAATCTGAGCATTCACATTAGGAGACTGTCGTATTCTCGCCCAATCGGTGAATATTTTTTGTGTTTTATTTTCTTCAAAATGGAAAACTCCGTTAGCGTAATCATAATCTTCCTCCTGCGCAGAAAAAATCTGAACGATGAGTAAAAACAAAATTGTGAATAAGGGTTTCATAATTTTAGGTTGAGGCTAAGATTGACATTTAGGCTAAATTTCAGGTTAAATAAATTGGTCATTTTATTTTTCAAGCAATAAGCTTACCCATTCTTCGCGTTGCAATTTCTTTTTGAGTTCTAAATTATTTTCTTTACAAACCTCAAGAATATCGTCAACATCAAAGAAACACAATCCTGAAAGCAATAATTTCCCGCCCTCATTTAAAACAGAGACATAAGTCGGAATATCTGAAATCAAGATATTTCTATTGATATTGGCTAAAATAATATCATAATTTTCTTCACCTAAATTTTCAGCAGTTCCCAATTCAATATCCAGTTCTACTCCATTTCTTGCGGCATTTTCTTTTGAATTTTCAACGGACCACTCATCAATGTCAATAGCTTTTGTGTCTCCGGCTCCGATTTGTTTTGCATAAATTGCCAAAACCGACGTTCCACAACCCATATCCAACACTTTTTTACTGTTAAAATCAATATCCATCATTTGTTGGATCATTAAATGTGTTGTTGGGTGATGCCCTGTTCCGAAAGACATTTTTGGCTGAATGATAATTTCATGCATTCCCGGAACCGATTGATGGAATTCTGCTCTGATTAAGACTTTATCATCAATATTAATCGGTTCGAAATTTTTTTCCCATTCTTCATTCCAGTTGATGTTCGGCATTTCCTGAAAAGTATATTCAATTTTTACTTCTTGATTCTGGAAAAGCGGTAAATTTTTCAGTTCTTCTTCATTAAATAAATCTTTCTGAATATATCCTAAAATACCTTCCAGCTCTTCCGTGAAACTATCGAAACCTATCTCGATAAGTTCTGCCATTAATATTTCGTTCCAGGGCTGAAGCGGAGAAATTCTGAAATCGAATTCTAAATAATTTTGCATGCGAGTAATTTGTTGCAAAAATAAAACTACTTTTTTGATTTATGGTTTTAAACACAAAGAACACAAAGTTTTTTTTAATTTACTTTACGTTTTTAAGTTCGCAAAGGAAGAACTACGTTCGTAAATCTTCAGTTCATACTCAGTAAAGAACACTAAGCATGTCATTCTGACGAAGGAAGAATCTGTTTTGTTTTATTTAGAAAGATTGTAAGTCACCTCCAATATTGAGATGAAAGACAAAAATCCTATCCCCGATTGCAATGAAAATCCTTTTTTGAAAAAAAGATTGTAATGGAAAGCGGGAAATAGATCCTAAAAAATAATGAATGATTATTTATAAAATGTAGATTCTTCACTTCGCTCCGCTTCGTTCTGAATGACAAAATAGTATACATAAAAAAGCGAACCGAAGTCCGCTTTTATTGATTATATTTTAAACCAATTAAGGATTTGTAGAAAATATAGAACCATTCGCAATTAAAGCTCTTCTGTTCATTTTCAGAATATCTCTTACCCATTCTGCAAAATCTTCCGGCTGAAGAACTTTATCTGGATTTCCGTCTGTCAAACCACCCTGAATAGACATATCTGAAGCAATTGTACTCGGCGTCAAAGTGATTACACGAATATTCTGTTTTCTCCATTCTGCCATCATTGATTGAGATAATGAAACAACTGCTGCTTTTGAAGCCGCATAAGCCGACATATTCGGACCACCTTTTAGACCAGCTGTAGAAGCTACATTAACGATATCACCCTCACCTTTTTCTTTTAAAAACGGATACACCGCTTTTGCTGCATAATATACCCCAAAAAGATTGGTTTTGATGACCTGTTCCCAGGTTTCGGAAGACATTTCTTCGATCGATCCGAAGTCTCCGATTCCTGCATTGTTGATTAAAATATCTACACCGCCGAGCTGTTTTACCAATGATTCGATTCCTGCTTTTACCTGAATTTCGTTATCGACAGAAAAAACTGCATATCCTGCATTTACTCCTGTTCTTTGAATTTCATCAACGGTCATTTTTAAATTCTCTTCATTTCTTCCTGTGATTCCTACATTTACACCTTCATTAGCCAAAATCAAAGCTACAGCTTTTCCAAGGCCTCTACCGCCACCTGTAATGATCGCATTTTTTCCTTTTAGGTTCATTTTAAAATATTTTAGTGCAAATTTACGAAAGATCATTTTTAAAACTTTTCAAACTCTCTTTATTTAATAGATTTTTATCATTTGAAATTTCAATTGAATAATTTATGACGTTATAAAAAGTGAAACCGACTCATTAAAAGCCGGTTTCTGAAAGTAATATATAAAAAGTAAATTATTTTAAGGGATAATGATCTGATCCTGCACTTCGAAATTTTCAGAAGCTGTAAATTCGTTTCCATACATATCCTGTGCTTTTACCTCAACTTTATGTTTGCCTAAAGATAGTTTATTGCCAAAACCTCCGCTCCAGATGTGTTTTGACTGTTCAGGATTTGAAGGTCTTCTTCCCGGGAAAAGTTTATCGGTAGCATCCCATTTGAAAACGGAATTTGCAAAATTCGGATCTATGGTTTCAATGTATTCCATTTCCTCCCATTTTCCGCCGTCGATTCTGTATTGTACTTTGTCTTTTTTACTTCCCATAAAGAAATTAGCCAAAATTTTTGCCGAAGTTTTAGACGGATAAGGAATTACTTTTGGCACATACAACTGAATCTGATGATCTTCAGGCTTTCCTGCCGTTTTATATTTTACCTTATACTGATTATCATTAAAGCTGATAAAAGAATATCCTTTTGCCGTACCGTCTCTCATGGTAGATGTCGGCAAGCCGATTTCGTCTGATGTTCCAGACCACCAATCACCACAAGTTGTCCCTACGTTGTACTCGTGAAGATCTTTTGAGCCGTTCCATCCCTGAGCTTTTCCGTAGAAAATCTGCTGCTGAATGTGGGTGTGTGCAGAAAGCAATAAAGCATTTTTGAATGGCGTTAATGCATCAAATAATTTCTGACGATCTGCATTTCTGAAATTATCTTCGTTCATATGATCCAAAGGAATATGGAAAGAAACGACAATCAGTTTATTTTTGTCAACAAGTTTTAAATCGTTTTCTATAAACTGCATCTGATCTTCTCTAAAACCACCCCAATATCCTTTACCATCTCTCGGATCCGGATACAGAATATCATCAAGCACAATAAAATGTACATTACCATAGTTGAAAGAATAGTTTGCCGGACCAAAATTGGCTTCAAAAGTTTCGTCTGAAAGCATATCTTCTTTAGCATCATAGTTCATGTCATGGTTTCCCATCACATTATACCAAGGAAGACCAATTTCTTTCATGACATCTGCATAAGGCTTCTGTAAACTTAGATCATCACCCACCAAATCTCCTAAACTAATCCCGAACACGGCATTTTTCTTGGTAGATTTCACTTCGTTTACGATCGCTCTTTTGAAATAGTCCAACTGCTTTTCTGTATAAGGTTGTGGATCTCCAAAAACCAGAATATCAAAATTTTTGCTTTCGTTCTGTTTATGTAAAGCGAAGTTTAATTCCTTCGGAAGCGCTCCTGTAGGTGTGGATCCTTTATATTTAAAATCTGCGGGAGAACCATTTGGCTTATACTGATAATAATATTGCGGTAAATTATTCTGATTTAATGCAACCATATAACCAGATGGTTTGATCACAAAAATCGTTTGTCCATCGGAAATCGGTAAGCTGTATTTTCCGCTTTTGTCTGTTATAACTACTTGTGCACCATTCGAAACAGCGACTCCTTCAATTCCCTTTTCGCGGTTTTCTTTTTTCTGATTTTTATTTAAATCTTCAAAAACATATCCTGAAACCGATGTTTGCGAAAAGGCCATCGCAGAAATAAGTAATGAAGGTATGATGAATTTATATTTCATTGTAATTATATTTTTTTAGATTAAAAATTATTGGTTCCACCACATTTTTGTGTTGATATTATCACCGCCCATGTTTTGAGATGCTGTAACATAGTTTTCATAGTTCTGAACTTTTGTAACTGTTGGATATGGCATTCTCTGAGGCATCTTTCCATCATTCATGAGTCCTCCGTTATTGGGTAAAACAGGAAAACCTGTTCTTCTCTGCTCATACCACTGCTGATGATCTACGAAAAATAATCCCACATATTTCTGAAGCATAATTCTTTCTAAAGTTCCGTTATAAGCAACTTTTGGATTAGCAAAATAGTTTGCAGGCATTGTTGCTCCCCATTGTTCAAGGGTTGCTTTTACTCCGTTTTCGTAGAAAGTCTGAGCATTTCCAGGAATAATTCCTTTAAACGCCAACTCAGAAAGGATAAACTGAAGTTCTGCATTAGGCATAATCAATATTTTCAGCGGTGCTTTTGCTAAATTCTGATTCAGATTGGAAGGCTGATAATCAAATGTAGTTCCTAAAGCATAGCCAGACGGAGCTCCTTTGTAACCGATATTCGGATTTGGGGGTGTTACACTTTTTGCCTGAGAAAAAAACATACTTAATCTTGGATCGTTGTTATCAACTAAAGTCTGGGTAAAAAACGCTCCTGAAGCTCTGTAAGCCGTAAAATCTTGTGGTCTTGCAATTGGCGGCATTAATGGAGCGACTCCGGAAATATCCAATACTACTCCATCAGCATTATTTTGGAAGATAGGATATGTTGTCGGGTTATTAACAATGTCGGTAATTCTCTGATGTACATTTACTTCTCCGTTTCTTTTTAAAATCCTTGTCAAAAGTCTTAATGAAAGAGAATTGCAGAATTTTTTCCACTTTACAATATTTGCAGCATTGGAGTTTGCCTGAAAGAATAAGTCGCCTTCACTTAAAGCCTTTGTCGTATCAAATAATGTATTAGCTTCTTTAAGATCATCCAACAAGAACAGATAAATATCTTTTTGCCTATCATACTTCGGCCTCATGATATTTTCTTCAAGTCTCAAAGCTTCGGTCATCGGAACATCACCGAATGCATCGGTAAGATTTGCCATAATCCACGCATTAAGAACTTTAGATATTGCCAGATAATTGGCATTATTCTCTTTTTTTGCAGCTTCATTAAGTTCTTTTACCTGCTTAAGCCATTTGTAGCTTGTATTCCAGTATCCGTTTCCGGTACTTTCTGTGAGATAATAGCGGCTTACCGTATTTCCTTCATTTGGAAAAGCTAAAGCAACCTGCATGATATCAAATGTAAAATCGTCAGCTCTGTTGTATCCGTAAGAACCCATTTCATACTGAATCGGAACTAAAAAACTTCCTACAGAAGGCTGTTTTATTTTGCTTGTATCTGTATTGATCTCTTCAAAGCTTCTTTCGCAAGAATTTATACTAAAAACTGAAAGAGCAATTGCGGTAGATAAAAATATTTTTTTCATAAGGTTGATCTTAGAATTTTAAATTAACTTGAAAACCGACAGTTCTTGCCGATGGAAGCTGACCTATTTCAGCACCTGGAGTAATTGTAGAGTCATTAAGAGCAGCAACTTCCGGATCAAACATTGGAAACTTCGTCCACATCCAAAGGTTTTTACCAAAAACAGCTAAAGTAAGTTCTGTAAGCTTTAGAGGAGCGATTACATCTTTTGAAAATGAGTAAGCGATTCTTGCGTCTCTCAGTTTAATGAATGAAGTATCAAAAGTATTGGTCTCAATATTAGCTCTTCTGTAGTAATCACCGTAATATGCTGCTAAACCAACTGCTTTTGTATTAGAGCTGTAAGTTCCGTCAGGATTTAAAACAACCCCTTGTCCTACAATTGTTCCACTTTGATTATCTCTTCCCATCAAAGTATTCTCAAGTTTACCTTGCTCGGACATTTTGTGATGGGTTTGAGAGTAAGCCATTCCACCATACTGACCATCAAATGAGAAACTGATCTGCCAGTTTTTGATTTTGAAATCATTTTGAAAACCAGCTCTCCATTTCGGAAATGCATTGCCAACTTTTTCCACACGATCCGGTCTTGCAGGAAGTCCGGTTGCCTGATCATAAACTACCTGTCCCGCTTCATTTCTTAACAGTTTGAAACCATATAAATCTCCTAAAGATCCTCCTACAACTGCATTATAATATAAAACACCTGCAACGGTAGAAATAGTGTACGAGTTTTCTCCTGCGAACTCATCAGGTAAAGTGAGGATTTCGTTTCTGTTTAAAGTCCAGTTGGTCGAGATATTCCAGCTAAAATCTTTTGTTTTGAAAGGCATTGCACTTAAGCTCATTTCTACCCCTCTGTTTCTCACTTTTCCTGCATTGATGATTCTGTTTGAATAACCTGATTCTAATAATGTAGGAATTGTGATGATCTGATTGTCTGTATCATTTTGATAAAGCGTTACATTATAGCTTAATCTGTTTTTGAGCACAGAAAAATCCATACCGGCTTCAATGTTGGTGTTGTCTTCAGGTTTCAAAAGCGGATTAGGATATGTTCCCGGAGTTAAAACAGAACCTATGAAATCACTCGGTGTATAATATTTATCTAACTGATACGGAAGTCCTGCAACCCCAACTTTTGCCCATGAAGCTCTTAATTTCCAATAATTAAAGTTTGGAGTTGATAATTTAAAAATATCTGAAAGAATAAAGCTACTGCTCACAGAAGGATAAAAGAACGATCTGTATTGCACTGGAAGTGTGCTGCTCCAATCATTCCTTCCTGTAACATCTAAGAATACTAAATTATCATAGTTTGCACTTACCAAACCGTAGACAGAGTTGGTCTGTTGATCATTTGGTCTCGGAACTTTTGTAATTAAAGAAATAGCATTATTCAGACTGTAATCTCCGACAACTTTAAGACCTTCAGCACGGTAATCTGTCATTACATATTCGTTGTAACGAACACTCGCCCCTGCATTTGCGTTTACATTAAACTTGCCATAATCTTTTTTGAAGGTAAATAGCAAATCATTATTAAATTCATTATTCTTAATATATTGCTCTCTATAAAAACCTTTAAGGTAATTCGCTGAACTATAAGGTCGTTGTGTTGTTCTTTCTTCATCCAACATTTCAATTCCTGATCTTAACATCAAACTGAAATTTTTGTTAAAATCATAAGTTCCGGAAATATTTCCTGTGATCATTTTCTTTTCAACACCATTGAGCATCTGATAAGCAATCAGATAAGGATTGTCTATGAAACTACTGAACGGGTGAATCTGATCTACCTGCTCTTGTCCCGGTTTCCAGATCGGTTTATACCAAGCCAAATCAACATTCGGATTCTGGAAAATCATGAAATAAGAAATCGACTGATTGTTGTATCCTGTTGCAGGGAGGTTATCGCTTTTGGTATTTGCGTAATTGAATTTTGTTGAAACCCTGAATTTATCTGTTACCTTATGATCCAATGAGAATGCCATATTAAAACGATCAAAACCTGTGTTTGGCATCATCCATTTGTTATCCAGGTACGAAAGTGATGCCCTGAAACTTGTTCTGTCTGTGCTTCCTTCTACAGAAACATTGTTTGAAGATGTAACTCCTGTTTCCCAAAAACCTTTTATATTATCTTTATATGGTCTCCACAATTGTCTTTCCGCACTTTGTCCCAATAAATTAGGGTCGTACTGAAAATAGTATTGTCCATCGAATTTGGGTCCGAAAGCACTACTTGTTCCACCCGTACTTACTCCATCCGCAGATAACCCGTAAGAATAGAAAAATTGCCCTGCCGTGTTTTTCACTAAAGTTCCCTGACCGTACTCATATTGATAATCCGGCCATTTTAAAACAGAATCAAAACTCAAAGAAGAATTGAATGAAACTTTAAGTCTCCCATTTTTACTTTTTCCTGATTTTGTCGTTACCATTAAAGCTCCGTTCGCCGCTCTTGAACCATATAATGCGGCAGCTGAAGCTCCTTTTAGAACGGTAACCGATTCAATATCATCAGGATTGATGCTGTTCAGACCATTTCCCAAATCAATTGGTAAATCTCCTCCTGTTCCTGCTCCATAAGCTGCTGTTCCTGTTCCTGTTGTCGAATTGCTCAACGGTACACCATCTACAACGATCAAAGCATAGTTACCATCAAGATTAAAAGATTTTTCTCCTCTCAACGTAATTCTTGAAGAACTTAAGGGTCCTGCTCCTGCTGTCTGAATCTTCAAACCGGCTACACGACCTTCCAGACCTTGTGCCCAGTTGTTGTTCTGAATATTTTCAAAAATTTCAGAATCTACTTTTTCAGCAACATAGCCTAAGGATTTATCCTGTCTTTTAATCCCTAAAGCAGTTACCACAACTTCATCGATCGTTTTTACCGAATCTTTTTTTACCTGCTGTTGAGCCGCCATCTGGACGCTGACTAATCCGAGAACGGATAATAGAAGCAGTTTTTGAGTCTCTTTACGCATACAATTTTTTGTTTGCGCAAAATTAGACTGCTATGACGAGCATAGCTTTAATACGATTTTAACATATTTTAAAGAATTTTTAAACCACATATTAATTTATGATTAACAGAAATACATAAACTTTTAGCCTACAGGGTTTTAAAAGAATGAATCATTTTTAATATAAAAAATGACTTATTTTACCATACCTTTATTGTCTTTTCTTGAGAAAATAAATAACACTACACTTGTAGCATAAAGCATTTTGTTAATTATTCTTATTTAAACAAAAAAATCTGCTTCAAAAGAAACAGATTTTTTAATATATTTTTCGGGAAAATTATTTTCCTTTCAGCTGATCAGGAATATTGGTCGTAATAAAACCGATTCCCTGAGATTTTAATTCTTCATAAACTTTCTCATCATTTACCGTCCAGGAATTGGTAATTAAACCTAAAGTTTTTGCCTCCGAAATCCAGGTCGGGTTTTTCTGGAAAACACTGTAATGATAATCTAATCCGTCCAAACCTTCATTTTTAATCTGTTCCGGTGATAATTCTCCATTCAGATATTGTACTTTGAATTTTGGCTCAACTTTTTTAATCTCCTTACAAACATTTAAGCTGAAAGAAATAAATTCACTTTGAGACTCAAGTTTCATATCTTTTACCATTTTAATGGTTTTCGCTACGATCTCGTTTTCTTTTTCCTGAGATTTAATCGGCTTAATTTCTATGATTAACTGTAAAGACTTGTCTTTCTTTCCTTGTTTAAGATAATCTTTTAATGTCGGAAACTTTTCACCATTCGACAGTTTTAATTTTTCCAATTCTTTGAAATCAGTTTCTTCAATAATCATTTTTCCGTGATGCTCATCATGATTAATGACCAAAACACCGTCTTTCGTCATTCTCACGTCGAATTCAGCTCCGTAAATTTTTAATTTCTGTGCATTTTCCAATGCCTTGATCGAATTTTCTGTAGTCGGAGGATTGGTTTGAAAATAACCTCTGTGTGCGATAATTTGAGTTTGTGCATTCATAAAAGCTGTCGTTAAAACTGCAAACCCTAAGATAAACTTTTTCATAATTTTAAATATTCTTCTGCATTATAATTCCAGTTAAAGTTTGATTTTATTTTTTTAAACTGAAATTTAAAACAATATAATGATAATTATACAATTCGCTGCAAAGGTAAAAGAGATTTGCGACGATGCTTTAAAATGAATTTGAACATTTGTTGAATTTAATCTTAATTTTAATCATCCATTTCTCCACAATACTTATTATTTTTGTTGAAAAGTTAGAAAACCCATGTCCGAAAACATTCAGCATAAAATTGAGCAACTTAGAAAAGAGCTTCATCAGCATAATGAAAACTATTATCTGCTGGATGAACCAAGCATTTCTGATATGGAGTTTGATCTTCTTTTAAAGGAACTTCAGGATCTGGAAGCACAATATCCCGAATTTCATGACGATAATTCGCCAACTATTCGTGTCGGAGGCGGTGTCACCAAAATATTTCCGACGATTCAGCATCAGTTCAGGATGTATTCTCTGGATAATTCGTACGATTTTGATGATCTGGAAGACTGGGAGAAAAGAATTATTAAAACCATTGATGAGCCCGTAGAATTTGTTGCCGAATTAAAATATGACGGTGCTTCAATTTCCATTCTTTATGAAAACGGAAAACTTGCACAGGCTGTAACACGTGGCGACGGATTTCAGGGCGATGAAATTACCGCAAATGTTCGTACCATTTCGGATATTCCATTAAAATTAACAGGAGATTTTCCTGGGAAATTTTATATGCGTGGAGAAATTTATTTGACGAGAAAAAATTTCGAGAAAATCAATAAGCTTCGTGAAGAAGAAGGACTTGATCCGTTCATGAACCCGAGAAACACCGCAAGCGGAAGCTTAAAAATGCAGGATAGCGGTGAAGTGAGAAAACGCAGACTTTCATCGGTTCTTTACCAGTTTGTTTCAGAGGAAGTTCCTGCCGAGACCCATTGGGAACTGCTTCATAAGGCTCAAAACTGGGGATTCAAAATTTCTGATCAGGCAAAACTGTGCAAAACTTTAGACGAAATAAAAGAATTCATCAATTTCTGGGATGTTGAAAGACACAATCTTCCTTTTGAAATTGACGGAATCGTTTTAAAAGTAAACTCATTAAAACAACAAAGGCAGCTTGGCTATACGGCAAAATCTCCTCGTTGGGCAATGGCGTATAAATTTAAAGCAGAAAAAGTGGAAACCGAGTTGCAAAGCGTTTCTTACCAGGTCGGAAGAACGGGAGCGATTACTCCGGTTGCCAATCTGAAACCGGTCTTATTAGCCGGAACCATAGTAAAAAGAGCTTCTCTGCACAACGAAGATATTATCAAAAAACTGGATCTTCATGAGCATGATTTTGTTTATGTAGAAAAAGGGGGCGAAATTATTCCTAAAATTGTTGGCGTAAACACCGAAAAAAGAACACCGGAAAGCAAAGAATTAGAATACATTAAAAATTGCCCGGAATGCGGAACTGAGCTGGTAAAAGTAGAAGATCAGGCGATTCACTTTTGTCCGAACGAATTGCATTGTCCGCCACAGGTTGTCGGAAGAATGATTCATTATGTTTCGAGAAAAGCTTTAAACATCGAAAATCTGGGAAGCGAAACCATCGAACAGCTTTATAAAGAAAGACTGATTGAAAATCCTGCCGATTTTTATGCTTTAACCAAAGAACAGCTGCTTCCACTTGAAAGAATGGCTGAAAAATCTGCACAGAATATCATCTCAGGAATCGAAAAATCGAAAGATATTGCTTTTGAAAAGGTTTTATACGGAATCGGCATTAAACACGTGGGAGAAACCGTTGCCAAAAAACTGGTTAAAAACTTCAACACAATCGATGATTTAAAAAATGCCACTGCAGAAGAGCTTTGTCAGGTTGAAGATATCGGGATGAAAATCGCAGTAAGCATTGTTGATTTCTTCAATAATTCGGAGAATGTTTTAATGCTTGAAAGATTAAAATCTTATGGTGTTCAGCTCGAAAAAGGAGAAAATACCAATGAAGTTTTATCTAATGTTTTGGAAGGAAAAACGTTTTTATTTACCGGAAAATTATCACTTTTCACAAGAGAACAAGCCGAAGAAATGGTTGAAAAGCACAACGGTAAGAATATTTCTGCCGTCTCTAAAAACCTGAATTATCTTATTGTTGGTGAAAAAGCAGGAAGCAAGCTGAAAAAAGCTCAGGATATTGGCACGATTACGATTTTGGATGAGCAGCAGTTTTTGGATTTGATAGAGAAATAATACGTTTTTAATAATTTAACATATTATACCATTGAGATTCATTCTTAATGGTATATTTTTGTTTTTCACTCTGAAAAGAATTTAAAACTAATAATTTCTATGAAAAAAAATTACTATTTAATTTTTTTGTTGTTATGCTCTGTGTTTCAAGCACAAATTATAAACATTCCGGATCCTATTTTCAAAGCTCGGCTTTTATACGCAAATACATCAAATGGAATGGCAAGCAACAGCTCAAATCAATCTATTGTAATTGATACAAATGGAGATAACGAGATTCAGGTTTCAGAAGCATTGAATGTTTATAAACTAAATATTGGTGGCAATCCTGGCAATGGGATTTCTGATCTTACAGGTATTAATCAGTTTAGTAATCTGACATCTTTAATTGCTTGGAATAATAATCTAACAAATCTGCAAATATCAGGATTATCAAATGTAGAATCTATTAATCTTGCCAACAACAATCTTACTACTCTTTCATTAAATAATTTAACAAATCTGAAAGTGATCTCTTTCGCTAATAATCAGGTTTCAACTTTTTCAGCAACTAACGTTCCAAATTTACAAATTCTCACTTGTACTGGGAATCAATTAGGAACACTTGATATTTCTGTTTTCCCAAATTTAAAGAACTTAGAATCTAACAACAATTTGCTAACCACACTAAATTTAAATAACAATAATCATTTATTATCGATTAATGCCAAAAATAATCAGCTTACAACGATTCCTTTAGGAGAATGTCCAATTTTAACTAGTCTATATATTAATAATAATTTGTTCAGTACAATTGATGCCGGACAACTTACGCAGCTTGGCTATTTTGATTTTTCAGATAATCCTAATCTTATAAGCTTTAATATTAAGAACGGCAAGCATAATTATGATCAAAATGCGGTACCCAAATTCTCAAACACTCCAAATTTAAAATACATCTGCGTTGATGATTTTGAGCTTGGGATGATCTATGGACTTGTAAATTTTTATAATCAGCCTAATGTTGTATTAAGCTCATATTGTTCTTTCACTCCCGGAGGAAATTTTTATACAATACAAGGAAATACGAGATACGATTACAATAATAATGGTTGCGATATCAATGATCCTGTAAAAGTATTTCAAAAATTCTCAATTACGAATAGTGCTAATTCTGGAAATATAATAGCTAATGCCTCTGGAAATTATTCAATTCCTGTTCAATCAGGAAATCATACAATTACGCCAATAGTAGAAAACCCAACCTATTTTACGATTTCTCCTACAAGTGTAACAGCGAATTTCCCAGCACAAACTAGTCCTTTAACGCAAAATTTTTGCTTAACGGCTAATGGAACACACAATGATCTTGAAGTTCTCATTATTCCTGTTACAGCCGCAAGTCCGGGTTTTGATGCAAAATATAAAATCGTCTATAAAAACAAAGGAACATCGGCACAATCAGGTACGATCGTTTATAACTTCAATGATAATCTGATGAACTTTTTGAGTTCCACTGTTGCTCCGAATTCGCAAGCAACCGGAGTTTTAAGCTGGAATTTCACCAATCTATTACCATTTGAGACAAAAGAAATGACGCTAAATTTCAAATTAAATACACCAATTCAAACTCCGGCTCTGAATGGTGGTGATATTTTAAATTATTCTACACAAATCAATGGATTAACAGATGAAACTCCTTCAGATAATATTTTTGTGCTCAATCAAACTGTCGTAAATTCTTTCGACCCGAATGACAAAACATGTTTGGAAGGAACTGCAATCACTCAAGCGAAAGTTGGAGATTATGTTCATTATTTAATCCGATTTGAAAATACAGGAACAGCAAATGCGCAAAATATTGTCGTAAAAGATGAACTAGATACTTCAAAATTTGATATATCAAGCTTGATTCCGCTTAACGCAAGTCACAATTTTGTCACGAGAATTACCAATCCTAATGTTGTAGAATTTATTTTTGAAAACATCCAGCTTCCATTTGACGATGCAAATAATGATGGTTATGTTTCATTTAAAATTAAAACAAAATCCACTTTAAATATTGGTGACAGCTTCAGTAATCTTGCTAAAATTTACTTTGATTATAACCATCCGATTATTACGAATAGTTATACCACTACAGTTCAGAATGTTCTTTCTACTACGGAAAATTTGATAGAGAAAAATTCCGTATCCATTTATCCAAACCCGGTAAAAGATATTCTTCATATAAAATCTAAAAATGAAATAATTAAAGCTGAAATTTATGATTCTATAGGCAGAATTATACTTTCTGCAAAAGCGAAAGAAAACGCAATCAATGTTGCTGAGCTTTCCAAAGGAGCTTATATGATTAAATTATTTTTAAAAGATCATTACGAAGTACAGAAATTTATCAAAGATTAATTTAATTATAATAAGAAAACTGGCTGCCTTTCTAAGACAGCCAGTTTTTTACTGGTTCTTCTTCAACCACTCAAGCCGACGCTGATCCGGGAGATGTTTTACCGAAAAATTTTCAAAAGTGGCCTTGAAACCGTTTCCGTCTGGACT
This sequence comes from Chryseobacterium formosense, assembly GCF_900116415.1. Taxonomy (GTDB): domain Bacteria; phylum Bacteroidota; class Bacteroidia; order Flavobacteriales; family Weeksellaceae; genus Chryseobacterium; species Chryseobacterium formosense. The sequence continues at coordinate 813,463 of NZ_FPAP01000003.1, forward strand.
TGCCGCCATAAAACCTACCTTCACCGGAATATTATCCTGCAGATGGGCATTTCTCATCATCACATATTCTTTGTCGTCAAACGAGTAGAAAATCTCGACTGCATCTAATCTCCGAACCGCTTTTATCCAGACGAAAGGCGGAGTTTTATCCAAAACAATTACACTCCAATCGCTAGTTTTATGAGTAACAACGGTACTGAGATTGAATTTTCCGTCAACAAATTCCACTCCTGCTTTAATATAATTTTCTTCATCAATTCTCAACATCAGTCCCATTTGATCGAAACGGGCTTTATAATCGCCTGTAATTTTCACTTTAGCTTCAAATTCACCGCCGTAAGTGGAATAATAAAACGGTGCATCATCAACTGTAAAACCATAATGTGAAATTCTCCAGTAATCACTTTGTGGAGTAACATTCATTATAAGTTTTTTATCTTTTATTTCCCATTGCTGCGGTTCGTTGAACCAGGTCATTTTCTCCAAAGATTGTGCTTTTACTTCTTGAAAAGCAGAAAAAATGGCAAGAGATGCAAATATTATCTTTTTCATTTCTTTATTTAAAATATTAATATTTTCTCGCAAAGATTTAGCTAATCAACCGTATGTTCTAAGTCGCTTAATCTGTGAAAGAATTAAAAAACTAAATTTCACGAACAACTTTACACGGATTCCCAAAAGCCAGAACATTGGCCGGAATATCTTTTGTAACAACGCTTCCTGCTCCGATAACCGTATTATCCCCTATCGTAACGCCGGGAAGAATCGTGCATCCGCCGCCAATCCAAACATTATTCCCAACAGATATAGGTTTTGCATCTTCCAGACCTTTATTTCTTCTTTCAGCATCCAATGGATGTCCCGCCGTATAAAAACCGCAGTTGGGAGCAATAAAAACATTGTCTCCGAAAGTTACTTTTGCACAGTCGAGGATTACCACATTGTGATTGGTGTAAAAATTTTCTCCAATTTCAATATTATAGCCGTAATCACAATAAAAAGGCTGTTCGATATGGAAATTATCAGTCGTTTTTCCAAACAGACTTTTGATTATATTTTTTCTATCTTCAATCTTTGAAGGCAAAAGATGATTGTATTCAAAACATAAGTCTTTACATTTCTGTCTCTCCTCCACCAAAACAGGATCACCGGCATCATATATTTCACCGGACATCATTTTTTCTTTTTCGTTCAGATTATTCATTGTACTTTTACATATGTCGTTACAAATGTATAGTCTCAAAACTCGATAACCAATACTGATTAATAACCATTTTCAAATGAAACCCATCCGATCCGACCTCAACGATCAATTACTTCAGCAAAATTTTGCTTCTGAAACGGAAACAGAAAAACGGCAGCTGGAAAAATGTCAGATCATGGCCAAAAATTTTGTAGAACTCGAAAACGGAATTGCTATTCTGAGCGACCTCAAAAACAACAAAAGCTACGTTTATTCAGGGAAAATTGCAGAAGAACTGAAGATTTTTCAGAATAAAAATACACTTGAAATTGAAAGCATTTGGGAAGACGAGCTTTTTGATGTTCTGGAAGCAGATGATGTTCTTCAAAAACATATTCTGGAACTCCAGTTTTTCAAATTCATTAAAACAATTCCGTTTGAGAAAAGAAAAAATTATAGCGTTGTGAGTCGACTACGAATTTTAGAAAAACAGAAATCATTGATTCACAAAATGTTTTATTTTTCAGATGCGCATCACCGAAATATAGAGTTTGCCCTTTGTCTTTATCATTTTGATTTTTTTCCGGCGGCAAATTATACAGGAATGATTATCAATAATTCGGATGGAGAAATCTTCCGTCATACAGAAGTTGAAAATTCTGACTTTCTTTCTTTACGGGAAAAAGAAATCCTTAAAATGATTCAGCTGGGTAAAAAGAGCAAAGAAATTGCCGGACTTCTTTTTATCAGTGTGAATACAGTCAACCGTCACCGCCAGAATATTCTCGAAAAAATGCGTGTTTCGAATACCACTGAAGCCTGCACAATGGCTTCAAAATTGAATTGGATTTAGAATCTATTTATCGTACTTTTATTTCATTAAATTTCTACAATGGATTTCCTGAAAGATCACTCCATACAAAACGAGCTTTTGCTGATTTTCTTTTCGGTATTGCTGGGTCTTTGCATCGGTGCAGAAAGAGAATACCGCAATAAATCTGCAGGTTTACGAACTTTTATACTCGTTTGCTTCGGTTCTTGTCTTTTCACCATTCTTTCTATAAAAATAGGAGTTCAAGATCCTGATCGACTGGCTGCAAATATCATTACCGGAATCGGTTTTCTTGGAGCCGGTGTTATTTTTAAAGGTGATAATAAAATTGACGGAATTACCACAGCAACCACAATCTGGGCTACAGCTTCCATCGGAATGGCAGTCGGTTCCGGCTACGTTTATCTTTCTCTTCTGGGAACTGTTCTTGTTCTGCTTATTCTCAGCTCACTCACTTATTTTCAGAACTTCATCGATAAAAATCATAAAATCAGGGAATACAGAATCACAGTTTCAGATAAAAAAGACCTGAAATACTGCGAAACCTTATTTAAAGCCAGCAATCTAAAATCTATGATTATCAAACAGCAGTTTTCGAAGGAAAATCTTATAACTACATGGCGACTAACGGGCAAAAATAATCATCATGAAACTTTTATCAACCAGATGATGGATGACGATAAAATCATTTCTTTTTCATATTAGTTTTCCAAACGACGATCTTTAATTTAAAATTTTAATTAGTTTTAATATTTTTTATTTTAAATTTAACGCAAGTAAGATATTTAATTTAAATTTTAAACAAACATCGTTAAAACACAGCCTGATGTTTTCCTATAAAAATTTTAAAAAAAAACAATTCGGTCTTACTTTTGTATCAGGAAATCAATATTCATAGGGTTTTATGGAGAAACTGCTCAATATTTACAAATCGATCGAAGGTCTTTCTCAGGAAGAGGCTCTTTACCATGTCAATAAATTTGAAAGAATAACTTTCCCTAAGAAAACATTGATTCTGAAAGAAGGAACTGTGGAAGATTACCTTTATTTCATCGACAAGGGCATCATTCGATTTTTTGTCAATAAAGTTCATCCTACAGAGCCTTCCAAAGAAATTACTTTTTCTTTTATTGCCGAAAATATGTTTTGCAGCGCATATGATTCTTTCATCACTAGAAAACCTTGCGCATATAATGTAAAAACGGTGCAGGAAACAATTGTTTACAGAATTCATCACGATGATCTTCAGGAATTGTATGAAAGAAGTAAAGTGGGAAATTATCTGGGAAGAATTTCAGCAGAAAATCTTTATGTAAAAAAAACTCAGCGGGAAATCTCACTATTAATGCACACTGCTGAAGAGCGTTATTTAAATTTAGCAAAAGCATACCCGAAATTCATTCAGGAAATTCCGTTAAAACACATTGCTTCTTACATCGGAATCACTCCGCAAGCTTTGAGCCGTATCAGAAAACAGCTTTTATGAACATAGGTTCATTTTTTAGCTCATAAATAATGCGTTAATTTGCGACCAGTAAAAGGAAACACAAGTGATGGAAATTTTTACTTTTCAAAATTTGATGAAATAAAATACAAATTACAGTACGACAGATTTTTAAAATTCTTTTATTAATCTTAAGCTGAAAAAAGATAATCCCAGAAAACCCTTTCTAAATTTAAATTTTAGAAAGGGTTTTTCTTTTATTAAAAAAATTAAAATGTGTATTTTTAGGCAAAATTTTTAAATAATGATAAAACGTAATATTCTTATTGCTTCAGCATTCTTCAGTTTTTCTTTAGGAATAGCGCAGCAGTACGGTGGAATGTGGATTCCTACGGAACTCAATGAAAAGGAAATGAAAGATCTCGGAATGAAAATCTCTGCAAAAGATATTTTTAATACGCAAAAACCGAGCATCAAAGACGCAGTGGTACAGTTCAATGGTGGTTGTACAGCCGAAATCATCTCTCCGAAAGGATTATTACTTACCAATCATCACTGCGGTTACGGACAGATTCAGGCACACTCAACCGTTCAGAATGATCTTTTATCAAATGGTTTTTGGGCTAAAAATATGGAAACCGAACTTCCTAATCCGGGAGTTACCGTAGATTTTATCGTAGACATTAAAGAAGTGACCAATCAGATTCTGGAAGGAACCGACAAGCTTCAGGATCAGGATTTAGCAAAAAAAATTGCCAACAATATTGAGATTTATAAAAACTCTCAAAAAACAGAAAGTTATCAGTCGATTACGGTAAAGCCCATGTATTATGGCAATAAATATTATGCTTATGTGATCGAAACATACAAAGATGTTCGTTTGGTCGGAGCGCCACCCCAAAGCATCGGGAAATTTGGATCGGATACCGATAACTGGGTCTGGCCAAGACATACGGGAGATTTCTCGATGTTCAGAATTTATGCCGATAAGAATAATAAACCTGCAGAATATTCGAAAGACAATGTTCCGTACGTTCCGAAGCATTATCTTCCGGTTTCCATTAAAGATAAAACAGAAAACGATTTTACTTTTGTTTTCGGATTTCCGGGAAAAACTACGGAATATCTTCCTGCCATTGCAGTGGAAAAGATCATGACTGAAATTGATCCTGCAAGAATTGCCGTGCGCGATGTTGCTCTGAAAACATTAGACGAAAAAATGCGTACCGATGATGCAACGAGAATAAAATACGCTTCAAAGTATGCTTCTGTAGCCAATTACTGGAAAAAATGGATCGGCGAAGTGGAAGGTTTGAAAAAATCGAATGCAGTACAGAAAAAAGTAATGTATGAAGGTTCTTTGGTTTCAAAAAATCATGAAGTAAAAGCCACTTTGGATCAATTGAACAAATTATACAATGACCAGGCTCCATTTGCTTTGAACAATGCATATTATACTGAAGTTGTGAGAAATGCAGAATCATTTGCTCTGGCAAATATGTATTCAACCCATATCGCTTCTGTAGAATCCGGGAAAATGGATGAAAAAGGATTAGTTGCTTTTAAAAAGAAACTTACTTCTTTCTACAAAGATTACAGCGCCGAGCTGGATTCTAAAGTTACCGCTAAACTTTTAGCATTATACGCCAACAAAACTGCGCCTCAGTTTTTACCTGAAGGTTTTGATAAATATAAAAATGAAGCTCAGAATATCATAAGTTTTGAAGAAATGTCTAAAAACTCTGTGATCACAGGAAGAAATCAGGTAAACGGAGCAGCTCTTAACGGAGATATTGAAAAGGCATTTTCTAACCAGGATAAATTAATTAAAACTATTAAAAAAGATCCTGTTTATCAGTTATTCATGACGATTAAAGATACGTATATGAAAACAGCTGATCCGCAATATACAAGTTTACAGGCAAAAATCGACGTTCTGCAAAAAACCTATATGGCACAGCAAATGTCTACTGATAAAGACCGAAAATTCTTCCCGGATGCGAATTCCACACTTCGTGTAACGTACGGAAAAGTAAAAGGTTCTACTCCGAGAGATGCTGTTTCTTATGATTATCAGACGCATTTGGCAGGAGTGATTGAAAAATATGTTCCGGGAGATTATGAATTTGATGTTCCCCAAAAGCTGATTGATCTTTACAACAAGAAAGATTACGGAATGTATAAAGATAAAAGCGGAGATGTTCCTGTAGGATTCACTGCAACCAACCACACGACGGGAGGAAACTCCGGAAGTCCGGCTTTGGATGCACACGGAAACCTTGTCGGATTAAACTTCGACAGACAGTGGGAAGGAACAATGAGCGACATCAATTACGACCCGCGTTTCAGCAGAAACATCATGGTTGATACCAAATACATCCTTTTCATCATTGATAAATTTGCCGATTCGAAATGGCTGATTGATGAGATGAAAATAGTAAAATAGAAAATTTACATAAAATAAAAGCGGCAAGTTTAAAATTTTGCCGCTTTTTTATTAATATCCAAAAATCTCTTCCTTACTTACTTCCCGAAAGCTTCCCATTTCATTTACTGCATCCATATTCAGGTTTTCTTTTTTCCCGATAATAGCAGTGTTAAAATGAATAGGTTTGATCGAGGTCTGATAAAATTCTTTCAGATCATGAAACTGTAAGTTTTCAATTTGACGATAAATATCTTTTCTGAAATCATAATCAATTCCCAGTTTCTTAAGACGTAATGTATTAAAGAAAATATTGGTTCTTGTAATTCTTGTAGACGCAATCTGTTTCAATGCCGCATTTTTAGCATTTTCAAACTGGACAGGAACTTCAGGAAGTTCACTCATCAGTTCCGTCATCGTATCAACCGCAATTTGAAGTTTATCAGGCTGGGTTCCGATATACGTTGTAATGTAATCCGGATGCGTCAGTTCAGAATTCGGAGCATAAGAAACATAAGCTGAATACGCTAAACTCTTGCTCTCTCGAATCTCCTGAAAGACAATTGACGACAAACCACGACCGAAATATTCATTAAAAACATTAATTTTTCCAAAGTTTTCAGGATTTACGTTTTGACCTTTTCCAACTTTACTCATTTCCATCTGAACCATATCATAATCGGTAAAATAAACGGTTCCGGTTATTTCCTGTTCAGGATATTTTTTAGGTTCAGGAATGGCAAAAACTTCATCAACAATGTAATTTGGAATGTAATTTTTAAAGCCATGAAAATCTTTTCCGTAAAAGAAAATCTGATACGGAAAGCTGAAAAGCTTTTTCATTCGATCCGTAAATTCTTTCACTTTTGCACTTTCAAGCTTTTCCTTAGAAATAACATCCAAAAACCTTGACGTTTTACCAAGCTTTGTATACGTCGTTAAAGCCGTCATGATACGGTTTTTGTCTTTTTTTACTGCATCACGGTTTTCCAAAAGTGTTTCTACAAACTGATTGTAAATTTCCTGATCCGGTTTTACATCAGACATCCAGTGTTGCAAAAGAGAAATACCTTTTTCGAGATTAGATTCCAAGCCGCTTAATGAAATTGTTAATTGATCTGAAGTGGTTTTAAAATCATTGGTAACTCCGATTTTGAAAAACTCTTTCTTCAAATCTTCAGGCGAGAATTGATCTGTTCCCAAATACTGCAAAATCTGTGTAGAAATTCCTAAATCTCTGTCGTGGTCGCTTCCCAAGGGAAAAATAAAATGAACCTGAGCTAATTCATTGTATTTATTTTTAACAAAACTCAACTTTTTATTTCGAACCAAATCCGTTTTAATTTCTTTATGATAATCAATAAATTCAGGCTGAATATCTTCTGTTTTATCATTTAAAATTTCCTGCAAAAATTCAGATTGTGCTTCACGGTTGATTTTGATGGGTGTAATTCCCGGATTATCAACACGCAATAATTTATCATTAATCCCTTTTTCTTTATTGATAACCACATAATTATCTTTGAAAAAAACATTTGCAAAATCAATCACATCCTGTTTGGTGAACGAAGCATATTCATCCATTTCACTCAGCTCTTCTTTCCAGGTTCTTCCTTTAATATAAGTATCATAAAGATTGGTAGCTAAACCTTCTGCGGTTTCCAGACCTTTCAATCTTTGCAATTTGAAATCATTGATAATCGCAGGAAGCATCCAGTCCGGGAAATCTCCTTTTTTCAATAATTCCAACTGTTCCAAAATCATTTCTTTGGCTTCTGGTAAAGTCTGGTTTTCTTTCGGAACGGCAACTACTGAAAAATATCCGTACTGTTTCAAACCTAAAGAATACGCTTGAGCCCAAAGCATTTTTTGCGTCTGATTGATATTTAAATCTAATAATCCGGCTTCTCCCCTATTGCTTAAAATATTGGCTGTAATATCTGCCAACATGGCTTCTTTTGTTCCATAACTATCAGTTCTCCACGCTAACTGAATTCTTGGTGTTGTAGGACTTTTTAGTGTTCTTTCAACAACTTCAGTCTGTGGTTTTTCTATAATTAAATCTTTCTTCGGCAATTCTCGGTATGGAATAGTTCCGAAGTATTTATCGATTAAAACAACCGTCTCTTCAAAATCTAAATCTCCCACCAAAACCATTGCATAATTATTAGGAACATAATATTCATCAAAATATTTGTGAATCGCCTTCATAGAAGGATTTTTCAAATGTTCCGGATCTCCTAAAGTCGTTTGCTGACCGTTTGGATGAGTCGGGAAAAGCGCATCCATCAATTCATAATTCACCAAGCGTGAATCATTATCCTGTGCTCTGTTGAATTCTTCATAAACCGATTCCAGCTCCGTATGGAAAAGCCTTAAAACCATTTCTGAGAAACGTTCTTTCTCAATTTTCAGCCATTTTTCAAGCTCATTGTTGGGAATATTATTTTTGTAAACCGTTTCGTCGAACCAAGTATGTGCATTTGTTCCGGTTGCTCCCAAAGATGAAATCGCTTTATCGTATTCATTGGCAATCGCATATTGGCTTGCTTCCTGAGAAATTTCGTCTATTTTTTTATAGATTTCTTTTTTCAGTTCGGGATTTTTTTCGGCTTTGTGTTGTTCATATAAATCTGAAATCTGTTCCAGAAGAACCTTTTCTTTCTCCCAATTATGAGTTCCTAATTTTGATGTTCCTTTAAACATCATATGCTCAAGATAATGCGCTAAACCTGTATTATCAGAAGGATCGTTGTTACTTCCTGTTCTCACCGGAATAAAAGTCTGAATTCTCGGTGCATCGAAATTTTGGGCTAGAAAAACGCTCAAACCGTTTTTCAGGGTATAGATTCTTACTTTGTTTTCGTCGTTGGTAATGGTGATATAATCGTAATTATTTTTGTCGGTATGATGTGTTTCGCTGTATGTTTTGTCAGTCATATTTCATTTTTTCATGCTCTGAAATTCAGAACATCTTACAAATTTACGGATTCAAAAAAGATAAGAAAATATTTAATGATAATGATTTAAAATATAGATAACAGAATAACCCTTTACTTATCAAGCATCAAGATTCATTAATTCATTTTAGGAAGAATTTATTTATATTTTTACTTTAAAATAATAATCCAATTATACTGTATAAAATATTCTTTAAAAGATGAATGATATTCTAACTTATTTACTTCCCTTGGCTATTACAGGTCTAATTATATCCGCAGTTTTTTTTACTGTTAAAAAAAATGACATTATTAAAAACTACAAACAACCCAATTCCCATAAAATAAAAAATATAAAAGGTCTTATTATCGACAGCAATGGACTTTTACGACAGAAAGTTCAATGGTGTAATTTCGAGATTCTGATTAACGAAAACTCTATTTTTATTTTTCCAAGAAGTTTTTACGTCATTCCAATCCGGAGTATTAATCTTATTTTTTCAAACTCGAATCGAAAATTTACACGATCACCACAATTACTTCGGGAAATAATCATCAATAAATACAGTGTAGATTTTATATATTATCCACCTTTTTTGGTTTCGGGTAAACGTACAATTAGATTGCAGAATTTGAATTCAGAAGAAATAAAAATTTTTGAAGATTTAAAAACTCAAAAAAATTATTAGATTTATAAAATTATAAAGAAATTAAATGCCTCCAACATTCTTCCCAACACCCCAAGATTTCAGAAACTGGCTTGAGAAAAACCATCAAACCGAAAAAGAGTTATTAGTGGGATTTTATAAAGTCAAAACAAAAAAGCCATCCATGAGCTGGTCTGAATCTGTGGATCAAGCTTTATGTTTCGGCTGGATTGATGGTGTGAGAAAATCGATTGATGAAGAAAGTTACACCATCCGTTTTACGCCGCGTAAAAAAGACAGTATTTGGAGCGTGATTAATATCAAAAAAATTGAAGAGCTTACTAAAGCCGGATTGATGCAGAAAGCAGGTTTAGAAGCATTTAAACTGAGAAAAGAAGATAAATCCGGAATTTACTCCCATGAAAAAGAACCCTCATGGCTTAATCCAGATTATGAAAAACAATTTAAGGCCAATAAAAAAGCCTGGGAATATTTTGAAAAGCAGGCGCCGTCATACAAAAAAGTGATGATTCACTGGATTATGAGTGCCAAACAGGAAAAAACTCAGCTTTCGCGCCTTGAGAAAACGATTCTTGAAAGTGAAAAAGAAAAGCGAGTTCTGTGAAAAATCATTATTTATAAATTATTTTTTCTGGCAGATTTTGCAAATTTCGCAGATTTTAAATACAAAATTAAATCAGCGTGATCTGCAAAATCTGCGAGAGCTTAAAATATAATAGTTATAAGAAATAGAATTTTTTAATTAACCTTAAAATTCATTTAACTCAAAGAAAATGTCAGCAAAAAAACAAATTTCGACAGAAGAAAGTACTGAACTTTTAAAGATCCTCAGAAAACGTTTTGAGAAAAATATGAACCGTCACGAAAAACTGGATTGGTCAAAAATTGAAGAAAAGCTTATTTCAAATCTTTCAAAATTATGGTCAATTGATCAGATGGAAATTTCCGGCGGTGAACCAGATGTTGTTGATTATGATGAAAAAAATGATGAATATCTGTTCTTCGACTGTTCCGCTGAAACTCCGAAAGGCAGACGAAGTTTTTGCTACGACCGTGAAGCTCTGGATGCACGAAAAGAACATAAACCACAGAATGATGTAATAACGGCTGCCAAAGAAATGGGTGTAGAAATTCTTTCTGAAGAGCAATACCGTTATTTACAAAGCTTAGGAAAATTTGATCTGAAAACTTCAAGCTGGATTAAAACTCCGAAAGACATCAGAGAACTAGGCGGTGCTTTATTTTGTGACCGTCGCTACAACACCGTTTTTGTATATCACAACGGAGCCGATTCTTATTATGCGGCGAGAGCTTTTAGAGGGGTTTTAAAAGTTTAAAACTATGAAAATGAATCAATATATTTTTTGGATTTCTGACAATCAGTTAAAAGATGTTGTCATATTTCTTAATGAAATTATGCAGTCCGATACTTATTTTGATTTAGAAAATATTAAATATGAACTCTTTCAAACTGATACTGTTAGAGAAATATATTTTAATCTTTATACTACAAGTAATATAGTTATTAATATAGCAAGAGATTCAGATGACAGAGAGATTATTCTTTGGTACATTGATTATTATGATGAGATCACAGAAAAAATAACAGAATTAAAAGTTTTTCTATCTTCTTTTGAAAATAAATTTTGAAATAACGCAAACCAAATTACTTTTGAATAAATAAACTATTATCATACCTTTGTTTTTCAAATTTCAATATTAAACTTTGAATTTTAAATTAAAAGTATGGATAGACAGGTTTTAGACTTTTGGGTAGGAAATTTCAGAACGGAAGAAGATTTTTTTCAGTTTGTGGAAGAAGATGAGAATTACTACATTGAAGAAGAATCTGATGACAACTATATTTCAAAATTTGCAGAATCTCAGGACACCATTTGGTTTGATCAGGATTTAATGGAATACGGTTTTGAACAAAGCATTCAGCATTTTTCAGAGTATTCTTTTGCCGAACAGTGGCTTCCGGTTTTATTCAACAGACTGAATGAAATGAATTTTAAATTTGACATCAATTCATTAGTTTTTGTAAGTCAGGGACAAATTCCAAAACCAAAATCTGTAGAAACTGATGATTTTTCTTTAACTTATGTTGGAGGAATTGAGTTTGAATATTGAAATGATAGTAATCAAATGATACTGTGATAATATCATTCCATCATGAAATTAATTCTACAATGAGGATATCAAAACATTGACATCTTCATTTTGTATAATATTAATCAGAACATCATTTGAATTATCATCTAAAATAGACTGCTTCAACATAAACCTATCTGACAGAAAAAGAAAAGGATCAAAATTTTCAGTCCTAATGGTTTGAAGATATTGCTCACCATCTTTTTGGTTATTTTTATAATCTCTGGTCTGCAAAAGTTTTCCTGTATTTTTTGAATAAATTTTCCACAATCCTGTTTTAAGTCCCTCTTTATAAAATGCTTCTACCACTAAAATTTTATCATTATAAAATTTCCAGTTTTCTACATCATTTTTAATAGTCATTTCTGCAGAAACTGTTTTGCCTTTTTCTTTTCGTAAAGAAGTCGAATTGTATGTTAAAGCTTTACCATCTTTAAATTCTCCTTCTGTTGAAACCTTTTTATCGCGGAAATATTCATAATATTTGCCGTCAACATTTTTATTTTTGATAAAATACTTTTTCCTGAGCTCTCCTTCGTAGTAATAGTCAAAACATTCACCTTCCTGATAACCGTTCACTGCATTTCCTTTATTAAAAAGATTTCCGCTTCTGTTATAAACTTCGTATTTGCCATTCATAACTCCATCTTTATTGGTAATGAGGGTTTTAAGTTTACCATCATCAAAATAGATTAGATATTCTCCATCCATTTTTCCGTTAACAATATTACTTGTAGCAGCTATTTTTCCATCTTCAAAATATTCTGTATACTTATTTTGAAAAACACCATTCACATAAAATCCATCAGCTTTAAGATTTCCATTTTCCCAATAAGCCGAAAATTTCCCATCTAAGGAATCATTCTTAAAATTGCGAACAAATTTTTCCTTTCCGTCTTTGTAATATTCTATAGATTGACCTTCTTTTTTTCCGTTAATGTAAGTCATTTTTCCCTGAAGCTCGCCAGAATTATAATATTCTCTATATAATCCATCTCTTTTGCCATTGAGGTACATTACCGTATTATCTAATTTACCATTATCATAGAACTTTTCATAAAGCCCGTTTTGAATTCCGTCTTTAAAGTTAGCCTTACTTTCAATATTTCCGTTTATATAGTACCATGTTAACAATCCGTTGTAGACAAAAGGTTCGACGCTATTGGAAGCAAATCCTTTAAACTGAATATTACCACCAACATAGTAATCGTTTATTTCAAATAATCCCTGACTGCTCTTTAAGGTTCTGTAAAAGCTCGCATTTTTCTTATTGGTTTCTTTCCAGTTTTCATCAAAATATGTTATATTCTGCGCAGTAGCAAAACAGAAAGAAAGTATACAAAATAGTTTTATAAAATGCTTAGTCATATTAATTCCCATTTTAATGCGCTTCCAGCCAGTTGTTCCCTACTCCCACCTCAACCAATAACGGAACCCGTGTTTCAATTGCGCTTTCCATTTCTTTTTTGATCAAATTTGTAGCAATTTCAATTTCTTCGATCGGAGCTTCAAACAGCAATTCGTCATGTACCTGAAGAAGCATTTTTGTCTGAAGATTTTGCGCTTCCAGTTCTTTATCAATTTTAATCATCGCCATTTTTACAACATCTGCCGCACTTCCCTGAATTGGAGCATTCACAGCGTTTCTTTCCGCATGTGCACGTACTACAAAATTTCCGGAATTAATGTCTTTCAAATGTCGTTTTCTACCCAAAATGGTTTCAACATAACCCTGTTCACGGGCTATCTGTACTTGTGAAGCCATGTATTCTTTCAATTTCGGATAGGTTTCGTAATACGCTTCGATCATCTGCTTTGCTTCTGATCTCGACAAACCTGTCTGTTCTGCTAAAGCAAAAGCTCCCTGACCATATAAAATTCCAAAGTTGACAGTTTTTGCCTGACTTCTCTGCGTTTTGGAAACCTCTTCCAACGGAATTTTAAATAATTTTGCCGCCGTAGAAGCGTGAATATCTTCACCGTCCTGAAATGCTTTAATCATATTATCTTCACCGGAAATTTCAGCAATTAAACGCAATTCAATTTGTGAATAATCGGCAGAAATAATTTTCTTTCCGTCGCCTGAAACAAACGCTCCACGAATCTGCTGTCCTCTCAACGTACGGATCGGTATATTCTGCAAATTCGGATTTACACTCGCCAAACGACCTGTTGCAGCCGTTGTCTGTGAGAAATTGGTATGAACACGGTTATCATCTTTATCAATCTGCGATGGCAATGCATCAACATAGGTCGACTTTAGTTTCTGATACGTTCTATATTCTAAGATGTGCTGAATAATTTCGTGTTTTGAAGACAACTTCTGCAATACATCTTCGGAAGTTGCATACTGTCCTGTTTTTGTTTTCTTAGCTTTCGGATCGAGCTGCATCTTTTCAAACAAAATATCTCCCAACTGTCTCGGAGAATTCATATTAAATTCTTCGCCCGAAATTTCAAATATTTTTGATTCTAATTGTCTTAAATCGTTTTCCAAATCAATGCTTTCCTGAGCAAGCCATTTTTCATCTAAGGAAATTCCAGCCAGTTCCATTTTAGCCAAAACTTCCATCAACGGCATTTCAATGTTAAAGAAAAGATCTTCAAGATTTTCTTTCTTCAATTGAGGTGCAAACAATTCATACAACTGAAAAGTAACATCTGCATCTTCTGCTGCATAATCTGTCTGTGTTCTTAAATCTGCATCTCTGAAATTTCCCTGGTTTTTACCTTTCTTCCCGATAATTGTTTCAATAGAAACTGGTTTGTAGCCTAAATAAACTTCAGAAAGATAATCCATTCCGTGTCTTCCATCAGGATTGAGAAGGTAATGTGCGATCATTGTATCGAACATCGCCCCTTTTACCGTGATATTGTATTGCTGAAGAACTTTATAATCGTATTTAAGATTATGAGCAATTTTTACTAAATCTTCCTTTTCGAAGAATGGCCTGAAAATTTCCAAAGTCTGCAAAACTTCGCCCTGATCTTCAGAAAGCGGAACATAATACGCCAAACCTTTTTTATAAGAGAAACTCATTCCGACCAATTCGGCTTCCATTTCGTTTAAAGACGTAGTTTCCGTATCAAAACAAACCGCTTGTTGTTTCAGTAAATTCTGAACCAAAATTTTCTGTGCTTTCGGATTGTCTACAAACTGATATAAATGATCGTTTTCTGCAATCGTAGATTTTGTCGAAGTTGCCTGATCGAGTTCTTCATACGTCGCAAACAAATCAAGCTGACCAACGTTTTTAGCAACCCTCTGTTGTGGAGTTTCTGTAACCTGGGCGGTTACGCCATCCTGAGAAACAACCGTAGTTTTTACCGAAATTGTTTCTGTCGGAGCAAAAGCTCTGTATAGATTTTCATATAATCTTCTGAATTCGATTTCGTCGAAAACCTCTTTTACCTTTTCAAAATCAGGAGTTTCAAGATCATACTGTTCCTGATGAAATTCGATGGGAGCATCACAGATAATGGTGGCTAGTTTTTTAGATAAAATTCCACGTTCTGCCGATGCTTCTACTTTTTCTTTTAATTTACCTTTCAGTTGGTCGGTATTGGCTAAAAGATTTTCAATACTTCCGAATTCTTTCAGGAATTTCATCGCCGTTTTTTCTCCGACACCATCCAATCCCGGGATATTATCTATCGCATCACCCATCATGGCTAAGAAATCGATTACCTGTTTCGGATCTTCAATTTCGTATTTGGCTTTTACTTCTTCAACGCCTAAAATCTCAATATCTCCACCCTTCAATCCAGGCTTATACATTTTAATTTTGTCGGTAACCAACTGAGCAAAATCTTTATCTGGAGTGACCATAAAAGTCGTGTAACCTTCTTTTTCGGCTTTGCAGGCAATCGTTCCGATCACATCATCTGCTTCATAACCTTCTACACCCAAATACGGAATATGCATCGCCTGTAAAATTCTGTGAATGTATGGAATAGCAATCGTAATCGCTTCCGGAGTTTCACTTCGGTTGGCTTTATATTCTGTGTAATCATTGGTTCTTACACTTGCCTGTCCGACATCAAAAACCACCGCCAAATGGGTAGGTCTTTCTCTCCTGATTAATTCAATCAAAGAATTGGTAAAACCAAAAATTGCTGATGTATCAATCCCCGAACTTGTAATTCTCGGACTTCTAATCAATGCGTAATACCCTCTGAAAATCATTGCATATGCATCAATGAGAAAAAGCCTTTTATCTTGTGTTGCCTCCATATTTTGAATAATGAACAAATATATGAAAATAGGAATATTTTCTTTCGGGATTTGTATGCTAAAATTAAATTCTTAAAACCATTCAGAAAATAAAATTGTAAGATTTTTTAAGAATCAATAAAATTAATTTAAGCGCTTAGTAAATGATTTACATTGTTCAATTTAAATTAATCTAACCTGAATTTGAATTAAGTAAGTTAGATTAAATTCATTAAACGCAATGTGCGCAAGGTTTTTAAATTTTCTTGCTATAAATCTATCGTTCGCAAGGGCATTTCATTCAGCAAATGATAGCAAAAGCCTTAGCTGAGTGAAACGCCTTTGCGAACAAAAATAATAAGAAACTTATTTTATATTGCCTAGCGAACTATAGTGTTAAAAAACACCTTATTGTATTTTGAATCTCTAGTTTATCCCAAACTGAGGTTAAATTACCATTCAATAATTTATAATATTTTCAAAAAAATTCTTACATTCGCTTTGTGATTACAAACAAGACATATTATTACGGAATTTTTAACTCAGTTTTGGGATAAGGATTTCTTGTATAGATAAATTAAAACCTCGTCCTTGGGCGGGGTTTTTTATTTTTAAAATTTAAATGAAATGAAATCGCCAACTTTAATTTGAACAGACATCCACAAGTGATTATTTGGCGATTGCAAATGACTTATAAAAAATAATAAAATATACATATGAAAATAAGTATTATTGGTGTAGGATTAATCGGTGGTTCGATTGCATTAAAATTAAAACAGAAAAAAGCAGCAGATTTCATTTACGGAATCGACAACAATATTGAAAACCTCAATGAAGCTTTAGCTTTGAATATCATCAACGAAAAAGCAGATTTTGAAACCGGAATTAAAAATTCAGATGTTATTATTATTGCCATTCCTGTAGATTCGGCGAGAAAAATTTTACCTGAAGTTTTGGATTTAATTTCAGATCAGCAAACCGTCATGGATGTTGGTTCGACCAAATCCGGAATTGTAAATTCGGTAAAAGATCATTCAAAAAGAAATCGATTTGTAGCTTTCCATCCGATGTGGGGAACAGAAAATCATGGACCGAAATCGGCTGTTGCCGAAAGTTTTTCAGGAAAAGCAGGTGTGATCTGCAACCATGAAGAATCTGCTGAAGACGCTTTACAGATTGTAGAAAACATTGTTAAAAATCTTGAAATGCATCCTATTTATATGAATGCAGCAGATCATGACGTTCACACCGCTTATATTTCGCACATTTCACACATCACTTCTTATGCTTTAGCCAACACGGTTTTGGAAAAAGAAAAAGAAGAAGACACAATTTTTCAGTTAGCGAGTTCAGGTTTTTCGAGCACGGTTCGTCTGGCGAAATCTCATCCAGAAATGTGGGTTCCGATTTTTAAACAAAACAAAGAAAATGTTCTGGACGTTCTGAATGAACATATTTCCCAGCTCAGAAAATTCAAATCTGCTTTGGAAAAAGACAATTTTGAATATCTGGAAGAGCTGATTACAAACGCCAACAGAATCCGTGGAATTTTAAAATAAAAATTTTAAAACTTCATCATGAATCCTACTCCGTTTTTATTATTCAGAACGTAATAGGTCGGGGTAAACTTTCTTGAATCTGCATTTTTGTAGCTTTCTACTGCATTTTTCATTTGAGAATGTCCCATCAGTTTCAATACGACTCCGGCTCCGGCTCCGATCAAACCAATGATTAACGGAACCGGAGATCCTTTTGGTTCTTCTCCGTAAGCATACGTTTTGTTGGCAGAAGAAAGATTGGAAATTCCGCCTGCCACGAAACAGGCAGCTCCGCCTACAACGAAAGCCGTTCCTACATTATTCAGGGTTCGTCCTCTTTTGTATTCTACATTATTTTGCTGAAGCAGATAGTTTTTAATATCTTTTTTGGAAGTCAGCTTCACATTTTCCGGCTTTTCTACAATGCTTACAGCTGCTTCAGTATTTTCACCAGATGCAGAAACCACCGCTCCACCATCTTCCTGAATGCTTTTCAATGAATTATCATATAAAAATTCTTCCTGATTGGTATTTGCATTAATATAAATAACCTTTCCTTTTTCATATTTCAGGTTTTTATATTCAATTTTCTGATTGGTTTGGGTTGTAAGCGTTCCTTTTGGAGAAGTCGCAGGAATATTAATCTGAGAATAAGTCATTAAAGAGAGCAGTATAACAGATAATGTAAGTATTTTTTTCATGATAAAAGTTTCGCGCAAAAATATAGATTTTAATCAGTGTGGCAAATAGTTTATCTATCAATTGTGAATAGTTTATAAAAATTTAAAACAAGATAAATTTTAACTTTATTAAAAAATATTTTAACTTTATTAAAATAAATATTACATTTGTAAAAATTAAATTCAATGAAACTTCCTATAATTTGTCCAAGTTGTGATCACACGCTCAATGTGAGCCAGATGAAATGCCCCGATTGCGGAACCAACGTAAATGGCGATTATGAACTTCCCGTTTTTCTGAAACTTAACAGAGAAGAGCAGGATTTTATTCTCAATTTCTTCCTTTCCAGCGGAAGTATAAAAGAAATGGCGAAGCAGGCCGAACTCTCATACCCTACAATGAGAAATAAGATGGATGACCTCATTCAAAAAATCGATCAATTAAAAAAATAAAAGCATGAACTGGAAAACCATCTTTAATCCTTTTTTGAAGTTTGACGACAAGAAACTTTTAGTTATCGGGATACTCTTTTTTATATTCAATATTTTTGGTTCTTATTACGCAGACAGTATTAATGACAGCATTTTTCACTATTCAAGTCTTGAAGAAAATCAGGAAATCTGGGAAGTTGTAAAAGTAAACAGCTTAAGTTATCTTATGGCGATTGTGATCATTTTTATTTTAGGAAAGATCCTTAATGGCAGAACAAGATTTATAGATATCCTGAACACCTTATTGATTTCTCAGATTCCTTTGATGATCATGATTCCTATCAACGGATTACCATTTTACAAAAAAGCCATAGAAAATCTTTCTGACAACATAGCAACTCCAGAAAAAATTCAGTTTTGGGATATGACTTTACTGACCTTCGGAGGGTTTATTTCTTTAATTCTTTTGATTTATAGTATTGTTCTTTATTATAACGGTTTTAAAACTGCGACCAACATCAAAAAATGGCAACATATTGTATTATTTGCATTCATAACGCTTTTAATTACAATCGTAAGCCAGATTATATTTTAATCTAAAAATTTTAAATACATGAAAACCAAACTATTATTCGTACTAACCGTATTAGCGCAGATTTTTCACGCTCAGGAAATAACCGGCTCATGGAAAGGGGAACTCGATTTAGGCGGAGTTGTACTTCCTTTGATTCTAAACGTCAGCAAAGAAAACAACAAATATATTTCGACAGCGCAAAGTCCGAAACAAGGAAATGAAATTATACCTGTAGATAAAACCGAATTCCTCAATAACGAGCTTGTTTTCGAAATGAAAAATCTTGACGCATCTTACAAAGGTCAATTTAAGGCCGATCATTTTGAAGGAACTTTCACACAGAGGTCAAAGTCTTTTCCATTAAATCTTTATAAAAATGATGGCAAAGAAAAGTCTAAAACTAAAGATATTGTCATCACAAAAGATCTAGGCAAAAGTGAAATTAACACCGCAAAAATTGATGATTTTTTAAATTATATTGCTAAAAACAAACAGAACGTCGGAAGTGTAGCGATTTTTAAAGACGGAAAAGAAATTTATCAGAAAAACTTCGGTCAAGAGCAACTGACTCATGTAAAATGGAACTCCGAAACAGGTTACCAGATCGGATCTATCAGCAAATTGGTAACAGCGGTGATGCTGATGCAGCTTGAAGAAAAAGGAAAATTAAACCTGAATGACAAACTTTCAAAATATTATCCTGATGTACCAAATGCCGATAAAATTACTTTAGAACAAATGATGAATCACACAAGCGGATTAGGAGATTATGTCGGAGGATGGCTGCTTGAGAAATCTGTTGGAGATAAAGCTATTTTAGATACCATTAAAAAACATGGTGTTGAATTTCAACCAGGAGAAAAAGTAAGATATTCAAATTCGGGATATTATCTTTTAAGCAGAATTTTAGAAAAGGTGACTAAAAAACCGTACAATATTTTACTTAAAGAAAACATTACCGACAAAGCCAATATGAAGAACACTTTTTCAGTGCTTGATAATCCTAAAAATATTTTTAAATCGTACGAAAATACTTCCGGAAAATGGATCGAAGCAAAGGATTTTGACTTTCACAACTGTATCGGCTTAGGAGATATTACTTCTACAATGCAGGATATGAATTTATTCATTAATGCCTTATTCAATTATAAATTTGTTAAAAAAGAAACCCTTCAAAAAATGTTACCAAAAGATGGAGATGATTTTGGATTGGGGATGATGAAAGTTCCTTTTTATAATAAAATCTCCTACGGACACGGGGGCGATACCACAGGAACACACTCACTTGTTTCTTACAGTCCCACTGAAAAATATTCGGTTGCAATAGTTGTAAATGGTGAGAAATTTTCTCACAACAAGTTATTTATTGGAATTGTAAGCCTTATGTATGATCACGAATATGAATACCCGAAGTTTGCAGAAATTAAAAATCTTTCGGTAAATGAATTGAAAAAATATGAAGGAAACTATCATTCCGAAGAAATAAATATGGATTTTAAAATTTCCATTAATGACGAAAATCTTTTTGCCCAATTAACCGGTCAACCGTCATTTCCTTTAGAATTTGTCGAGGGTAATAAATTTAAATATGATAATGCGGGAGTAGAAATTATTTTTTCTCCGGAAAAGAAACAGCTCACCCTCATCCAAAACGGAAATAATCTTGTTTTTAGCAAGAAATAAAATTTCTGATAAAAAGATGCGGACGTTTTTACTGAAACGTCCGTATCTTTTTAATAAAATGTCCTGATGTTTACAAGAAAACACCAGGACATTTTTATTTAAAGCTCTTAATCTTTTATTTTAACATTCTGCTACATTTACCGCAATAGCTAATCCGCCTTCTGAAGTTTCCTTGAATCTGTCATTCATCGATAAAGCGGTTTCCCACATGGTCTGGATCACCTCATCCAAAGTTACTTTCGCTTTTGCCGGATCGCTTTCCAGAGCAATATTTGCTGCAGTAATTGCCTTAATTGCTCCCATGGTATTTCTTTCTATACAAGGAATTTGCACAAGACCTTTGATCGGATCACAGGTTAAGCCTAAATGATGCTCCATTGCAATTTCTGCCGCCATCAAAACCTGACCAACACTTCCACCCAGAATTTCCGTTAAACCAGCTGCAGCCATTGCCGAAGAAACTCCGACTTCCGCCTGACAACCGCCCATTGCCGCAGAAATGGTTGCATTTTTCTTAAATAAAGTTCCTATTTCTCCTGCTACCAAAATAAATCTTGCAATATCATCTTCAGTAATTGCATCAGTAAAAGCCTGAGAATACATCAAAACCGCTGGAATTACTCCACTTGCTCCATTGGTAGGAGCAGTAATAATCCTTCCGAAGCTTGCATTTTCTTCATTCACCGCTAAGGCAAAACACGAAATCCATTTATTAATATTGGTGAAATTTTCTTCAGCATCAACCACCAGCTTAAACCATTCGTCTTTATTTTTATAAATTTTATCGCCTAAAAGTTTTCTGTTGATTCCTGCGGCACGTCTTGTAACGTTCAGTCCACCCGGAAGAATTCCTTCTTTATTTACACCTTTATAAATACACTCTTTAATCTGTTCCCAAATGTAAAGCGCTTCCTCTCTTGTTTCTTCCTGTGTTCTCCAGCTTTCCTCATTCATCAAAATTAAATCTGAAATTTTATTCAAATTTAATTTTTCGCAATATTTCAAAATATCCGAACCATGATGACAAGGATATAAAGTACGAACGCAATGCTTCTCAATCGATTTTTTCTCCTGACTCATGATAAAACCACCTCCTACAGAATAAAAATCCTGTACAAGCTCTGTACCGTCTTCAAAAACAGCCTTAAAGATCATCCCGTTCGGATGATAATCTAAAGTTTCAGACATATTCAGAACCAGATGATGACCGTAAACGAAAGGTATTTCTTTCTCACCTCCAAGGTTGATGATCTGACTTTCTTTAATTCGATCGACAATTTCATCAATCTTCGTGGTATCAATGGTTTTAAAATCTTCACCATTTAGACCCAACATTCCTGCAATATCAGTTCCATGGCCGATCCCCGTTTTTGCTAGTGAGCCAAAGAATTCCAGAAAAACTTCTTTTACTTCTGCCACAGACCTTTCACGATTCAGAATCCTGATAAATGCCGAAGCTGCATTCCAAGGCCCCATTGTATGGGAACTTGAAGGTCCTATTCCTACTTTAATGATCTCAAATACAGATATTGACTCCATTTATATTTTCCATTTTGAAGAAAAACAAATATACATTGAAAATATCTTAGAATGAAAGGAATAATTTATCATAATAATTGTGATTTTTTGGTCCGCTCCGTAGGAGCGGCACCTTTGTAGTAAACAATAATAAACGAACATTGCGCTCCTACGGAGCGCAACATTACATCGATCAATTTCTTTTTTTAATATTTTTATTTTCTCACAAATTTTAAAATCTACTACGTCTGCGAGAAATAAATCACCATTTCAAACTTTCTCCATGTTGAGAAACATCAAGACCCAAATCTTCGGAATCTTCTTTCACCCTCAATGTGATAATCTTATCTGTAATTTTATATAAAAGCATAGATCCGAAAAATGCAAAAATTGAAACCAGAATCAGTGCAATCATATGATGTATAAAAACTCCGAATCCGCCATGAAGAAGACTCGCATTTTCACCATGCGCAAAAATTGCCGTGAGAATCATTCCCATAATACCTCCTACTCCATGACAGGCAAAAACATCAAGCGTATCATCAATCTTTTTTAAAGCATTCCAGTTGACCATGATATTAGAAACAATGGCAGAAATAAATCCTATAAAAATACTCTCCTGAATCGAAACGAAACCGCAACCGGGCGTAATCGCAACCAAACCGACCACCGCACCAATACAGGCTCCCAAAGCTGAAACTTTACGACCGTTTATTCTATCGAAAAAAATCCAGGTCATCATTGCGGAGGCCGAAGCGATCGTTGTTGTACCAAAAGCTATTGCTGCCGTTGCATTGGCGCTTAAAGCTGAACCTGCATTAAAACCAAACCATCCAAACCAAAGCATTCCCGTTCCAAGAATAACGTAAGGAATATTTGATGGTTCATGATGCGGATTTTTCCTTCGTCCTAAAACAATTGCTCCTGCCAAAGCTGCAAAGCCTCCACTCATGTGAACGACTGTTCCCCCTGCAAAATCTTTAACACCGAAAAATTTATTCAAGAGCCCTTCAGGATGCCAAACCATGTGACAAAGCGGTGTATAAATGAACAGACTGAAAAGAACCATGAAAACGAGGTAAGAAATAAAACGAACTCTTTCCGCAAACGAACCCGTAATCAAAGCCGGTGTAATCACCGCAAATTTCATCTGAAATAAAGCAAATAAAACAAACGGTATTGTTGATGCCATTGCTTTATGCGGATAAACGCTTACATGATTAAAAAAAGGATAGGTAAAAGGATTCCCGATGATTCCGTAATGAACTCCATCGATTTCAAAACCGATAGATTCACCAAAAGAAAGCGAAAAACCAACGACAATCCACAAAATTGAAATCACTCCCAAAGCGATAAAACTCTGAAGCATTGTAGAAATTACGTTTTTCTTGCCAACCATTCCGCCATAAAAGAATGACAAACCTGGTGTCATTAACAAGACTAAACCCGCCGCTGCAAGAATCCAGGCTACATCTGATCCTACAATTTCTTTTTCACTGAGAAAATTTCCGGTATTGGGAATGTCAACATCCGGTCTGAAGAATAAACCACCGATTGCAACGATGCAGATAATAACGAATGAAACCTTCCATTTTAAACCAACTTTCATAAATTTTATTTTTAACCCCATCAAAATTAAAAATAAATTTCACAAAAAACACTATTTCCAGACACAAACCCCTGTAAAATTAACACAAAAATATAAAATTAAATAAAAATCTTATTTAAAAGTAATGAAACTTCCTTGTATTTAGTTGCGGGAAAAAGATGAGTTCCGCCTTTTATGATATAATCCGGTTTAGAATTTTTTAAAGGAAAAACAATATCACGATCTCCCAAAATTTGAATCACATTATTTTTTTGTTCAAATCTCCATTCTGTTATGCGCTGAACAGACCATTTCAGATAATAAGGATCGGTAACTCTGAAATACTGATTAACTTTCGGATTTTTTGGATCAAAGAATTTTCTGAAAACCGAATAGGTCTCTAAAGTTTTAAGGTTGAAAAAATTCACAGGAATATATTTGGGAATTTTAGTAATCTCTCCCATCTTTATTAATCTCGATTTTTCTTTATCAGATTTTATACTTCCTAAGATTACTACTTTTTCTGCAGGCTTTAACAGGTTAATTTCCTGAACCATAATTCCACCAAAAGAATACCCTAAAAGATAAAACGGTTCGGAATCATCGATTTTTTCAGCCATTCTTGTCACATACGAACTGAAGGATTCATCATTATCCGGAATTAGCCAATCAATAAAAACCACTTCATGATCTTTTGGAAACTGAAGACGTTCCAAAACCTTAAAATCGGCACCAAGACCACTCACTACATATATTTTCACTTGCTTCTGTTTTTTAAGCTAAAATAAAAAAAGGACCGCTTATTTAAAAGCAGCCCCTCATTTTTATAAGAATTTTAACCTTACAAAGGTCTTTCGTTATCAACTTTTTGAGTAGAAAGCTTAAACTGAATATCCATTTCGTCTTTGATGAAATAGTCTTTCAAAGAATTCTGATAGAAAATTTTGAAATCTTTTCTGTTCAAAGAAAATTTCGAAGACTCAATTTCAACTGTAAATTGCGTGATATGTGCGTTTGCAGGGAAAGAAATTGTCTTTCTGATTCCTTTGATGGTAATATCACCTACGATGGTAGAATTGTACTCACTATTCGCCAAAGGAATAATTTTCTTTAAGTGAAATTTAGCTGTAGGGAATTTTTTTACTTCAAAAAAGTTTGTTCCTTTTAGTTCATTTGTCAGTTTTACCTGATCATCTCCTGAAAGATCTGCAACGATAAGACTTCTCATATCAATCACAAATTCACCGTCTACCAAAACTGTTTTATCAAAAGTAAACTTACCACTTTTCAGCTTTAAGCTTCCGTAATGAGAAGTAGGCTTTGTTTTTACCACTTTGTGTCCCCACCATTTTATCTCGGATGTTATCACTTTTGAAATTTTATCTCCTTTCTTTTGAGCAAAAACAAATGATATGCTTGCACACATCATAACAAACAATAGTAATCTTTTCATTATTTTTTATTTACAATTCAACAAAAATAAAAAAAAGTGTAGAACTTCTACACTTTTAACAATATTTTTTTGAATAAATTATTTAGCGCTCACCTTTACGGTCATATCGATCTCATCTTTCACAAAAACATCTTTCATTGCAGACTTGTAAGCAACGTCAAATTTTTGTCTGTCCCAAGAGAATTTATTAGACTCTAAACTTACCACTCCGTTTGCATAAGAAACTTTTGCAGGGAAAGAAACCGCACTTGTTTTTCCTTTTACCGTAAGATTTCCGGTTACAAGCTTGTTGTAAACTTTATCACTGTTTTTCTTTACCGATGTGATTTTGAAAGTTGCCGTAGGGAATTTTTCTACTTCGAAGAAATCTCCGTTTTTAAGGTGACCATTTAATTTTCCTTGGTATTCACCAGAAAGGTCTGTTGCATTGATAGAAGTCATGTCTAAAACAAATTCTCCACCCACGAGCTCATTACCTTTCATCACCATATTTCCAGACTTCACTTTCACTGTTCCGTCATGAGAACTAGATTCAGTTTTTGCTACTTTATAACCCCACCAGTGCACATCAGAGCTTGTTACTTTTTTTGTTTGTCCGAATGCTAATCCACTAGCTAAAACCGCCAATAAGAATATTTTTTTCATTGTAAAATTTTTTAATTGTTTATTAAGTGGTGCAAATGTAATTAACTTGTTTTATAATTCTTGTTGATATACATCAATAAAAATAATTTCAAGCATGAATAAAATCATCATAAAAAAACTCCGACTAAATCGGAGTTTAATGTTATTCTGTATAATAAGCGGTATAAAGTGCTACACCATTAATACTTGTGCTGTCTGTACTGACCAGAAGAATAGGAATGTTCTTCAGCATATCTTCCATCTTATCGCTGATCTTGAATTTCTGATAAAACTTATCTTTATCTATATACTCTCTGAAGATCTGCGGAATATCTCCTGCAATAAGTAAACCTCCAGTCGCTTTTAGCTTTAAAGTAAGGTTATTCGCTTCTCTTGCTAAAAACTCAAGGAAGGTATCTAAAGCAATTTTACAGATTAGAACATCTTCATTCATTGCTGCTTTGAAAATCTCCTCAGTGAAGTTTCCGTTTGTCAAACGTTCCGAAAGCCATTCCGGTTCAGGATGTCTTTTTACATCTCTTAAAAATCTGTAGATATTAAACAAACCTGTTTTTGAAAGCACATTTTCCCAGCTTACAATTCCGTAGATATTATTTAAAAACTGATAAAATTCTACTTCAACATTCGTTCTCGGTGAAAACTCTGAATGACCGCCTTCCGTTGCAAAAGGTCTTAAATATTTTCCGTCGAAAAAATAACCTGCTTCTCCTAAACCGTTTCCTGGTGCAAGAATCGCAACATTTCCTTTTTCACGATATTCACTTGTATAAATTTCATCAAGTTGAGAATCATCCAGAAGACCAATTCCGTATGCAGCAGCTTCCTGATCGTTCAGCATATAAACTTTCTCAAATCCGAACTTGCTTTGATATTCGTTTACATCCAAATGCCAGTTCAAACGTACAGGATTACTTTTTCCGTCAAGAACAGGCCCCGGAACCGAAATTCCAAGTCTCTGAACATTTTCAAGCTGAGATTCTTTAATGAAATGAGAAAGAACATCTGCAAAAGATGCATAATCTTTTGTGGAATAATTGTTTTGAAATTTCAATTCTATACCCGAATTACCCGAAGTATAATATGCAATGGTTGTAATATCTTCTCTTAAATTAGCTCCAATAATCGAAACATTATCATTATTGGCGTTTTTTACTCCCGGTAAATAGAGAGGAAATTTTGGATTTAAGTTCATAATCGCAAATTTTATCAAATATAATAATTGTTTTGGTATTTCTTGTATGGTAACAAAAAACCTTTTCAAAAACTCGAAAAGGTTTGTATGATAAGTAATTATATTTTACATTATTATTTTCCTAAGGCAATATTGTAAGAAAATCCTACGCCAATACTTCCCACATTATAGTCCTGAGAAGCCGGTGCAGTGATATCTCCGTTACTTCCTGCAAAAACTTTCTGGTATTGTACAAAGAAATTCCAGTATTGATTGTGGTATCCGATCTCTGGTTTTAAATAGAAACCTCCACTTGGTCTGTCAACTGCAGAATTGGATGCAACTTTATCATCTCCCACTAAAAAACCGTATCCCAAATCTGCTCCGAAATAAAATCCTGTCTGTTTAGGGTACACTCTGAAAAGTGCCGCTACAGGAACTACGCCTACATCGTTATTGCTATATCCGTTGTTATCTTTCCCAAAATAATGTGTATAACCAGTTGCAATACCCAATCCGAATCCTGGTGTAATCAAATTCTGATACGCCACATCAACCCCAACTGCCGCAGACAAGTTATCTGCAGGAACTGCCAAACCGGCTGTAGCTCCTACTTTGATCATGTTATTCATCGAAGCATCCTGTGCACTTACTAAACCTGCTGTCAAAATTCCAGCTGCTAATAGGGTTTGTTTAAACATTTTCATAACTCTGATTTTTATAAATTTTACTGGTTTGCAAGATGTAAAAATCATGCCAAAACAAATTATTTCACAGTTCAAAAAGCTTATAACTATCATTAACAAATGATTTTCAATAAATTAAAAATTATAGAAATTTAAATATTTGTTTAAATTATTTTAAATCTGGTATAATAATTTTATATTAAATTGAGTTGATATAATTTAACCTATCATCATTAGCAACGTCTAAAAATAAAGTATGCTATGGGTACACCATTTTCACAAAACAAACATCTGATTTCGCGTGCCGGTTTTGGTATAAGCATTTTGCAGATAGAAGATATTAAAAACAAAAAAAGCAAGACCATGGTTGCTGATTTGTTTAAGGAATATCCGTTTACAGAGATTACTTATAACACTCCGGATTTTATATCGATAGAATACACCGATCCTAAAGCGACTGCAGATCAAAAGAGAGAAGCGCAGAAAATTACCCAAAAACAAAACGTAGAACTCAATCTGAATTTTCTTACTCAGATGACAAAAAGTGAAGATCAGCTAAGAGAAAAAATGGCTTTTTTCTGGCATGGTCATTTTGCAACACGTGTGAATAATCCAAAATTCAACCGGCAACTATTAAATGTTATCCGAAAAAATGCACTGGGAAATTTTAAAGAATTATTGTTTGAAGTCAGTAAATCTCCCGCAATGCTTCAGTTTCTGAACAATCAGCAGAATAAAAAAGATCATCCCAACGAAAATTTCGCCCGTGAAGTCATGGAACTTTTCACGATGGGAAGAGGAAATTATACAGAAAATGACATTAAAGAACTCGCAAGAGCCTTTACAGGATGGGGCTATGATAAAGAAGGAAATTTTACTGAAAGACCAAAACAGCATGATACAGGAGCCAAAACTTTTCTCGGAAAAACAGGAAATTTTACCGGAGATGATGTTTTAAATATCATTCTCGAACAAAAAGCTACCGCAAAATTTATTACGACAAAAATTTACAAGTTTTTTGTGAATGAAAATCCTGACCAAAACAATATCAACGAGCTGAGTGAAGAATTATATACTTCTAATTATGATTTAAAAAAACTCATGCAAAACATATTTTCAAGTTCATGGTTCTATGATCAAAAAAATGTAGGCAACAGAATAAAATCTCCTACAGAACTGATTGCAGGAATCATCAGAATTCTTCCAATGGAAATTAAAAATCCTGAAAATATAACGGTTTATCAAAAATTATTGGGACAAATGCTATTGTTTCCTCCAAATGTTGCAGGTTGGCCAAGTGGAAAATCATGGATTGACAGTTCGACTCTGATGCTGAGACTTCAGATTCCGCAAATCTGGTCAGGTTTAAGACCTATGGAATATTCCGCAAAAGAAGATGACGATATTGATATGGGAATGAAATCAAGAGAAGCCTTAATAAAAGCTTTTAAAAATCCGAACATTACGATTGACTGGCTTGCCGTGGAAAAAACTTTTAAAAATAAAAAACCTGAAGATTATCTCATTCAAAATACAGAGTTAATCAATATGAAAACGGTCAGTCAGTTTTCTGATCAAAGTTTGAAAATGAATATTATCAATCTGATGTCAACACCGGAATATCAGCTGATGTAAAAATGCTGGAAGATGAATGCTTTTACAGCTCATAAAATAAAATATTTCATAACTACAAAATTGAAATCATGATTATAAAAAGAAGAGAATTTTTAAAGATAAGTTCATTGGCAACCGCTTCGTTACTGATGCCTAGTTTTCTGAAATCAATGACTTTGGATAATGCGCTGAATCCGAATCAGAAAATATTGATCGTTTTGCAGTTTACAGGTGGAAATGATGGTTTAAATACGATTATTCCGACAAGAAATGATATTTATTTTAAGGAAAGAAATAAAATTGCCATCCAGAATTCTTTAGCTTTAAATGATGAAACAGGAATCAATCCTGCCCTTTCGTATTTTAAAGAGCTTTTTGACGGTGGAGAACTTTCGGTTTTGAATAATGTGGGTTACCCAAATCCTGACAAATCCCATTTCCGAAGCATGGATATTTGGCATTCTGCGAGCAAAAGCGACGAATATCTCGAAACAGGCTGGCTCGGAAGATTTCTGGATGAAGAATGCTACAAATGCGAACATCCGACGCAGGCACTGGAAGTTGATGATATGCTGAGTTTAGCTTTGAAGGGAGAAAACAATAAAGCTTTTGCCTTCAAAGATCCTAAAAAACTGTATCAAACCAGTCAGGAAAAATATTTCAAATCTTTGTACGACCACGACCATCATCATGATGACGAAACGGTTTCTTATCTATATCAGACTTTAGGCTCAACCATCAATAATGCTGATTATATTTTTGAAAAAAGTAAAGCAAAAAAAACAACTCAGGAATACCCAAATTCTAAACTGGGAAAGGACTTCAAAACGGTTTCTTCTTTGATAAAATCAGACATCAATACGCAGGTTTATTATCTTTCAATAGGAAGTTTTGATACACACGTCAATCAAAATGAAAGACAGCAAAAGTTATTCGGAGAGATTAATGATGCGGTAAAATCTTTCGTCGCCGACATGAAATCTAACGGATTGTTTAATGATATTTTACTAATGACTTTTTCAGAATTCGGACGAAGAGTTGCCCAAAATGCAAGCAACGGAACCGACCACGGTACAGCCAATCAGATGTTTTTCATCAGCGGAGGGTTAAAAAGGAAAGGTATTCTGAATGCACTTCCTGATTTACAAAAACTCAACGACGGAGATTTGATTTACACCGAAGATTTCAGAAAAGTATATGCAACTATTCTTAAAAACTGGCTCAATGCAGATTCTTCAAAAGTTCTCGGCTGGAAAAACGGAGTGTATGATTTTATTTAATTAAGCTAAAAATTCACTCATCTTATAATATTCTTAGATGATCGCTTTATTTCCTTAGTTCAAAAAAGAGTTCTTGATTCCAATTTGTACTCATGATACTTTTGCTTCATAAAATCAAACAATTATGACAGAAAAACGTATCAACAGAGAGCTTATATTTTTAAGAACTTTCGCCTTTTCCATGGCCATTGCAATTTTCTTTTTAGTCAATTCAGCTTTCAAAAGCAATGGAAATCAAAAGTTTTCAGAAATCGATGTGGAAAGAATTAATATCGTAGAAAAAGATGGCACCGTCAAAATGATAATTACCAATGTAGATCGCTTTCCAAACGGAAAAATCAAAATAAACGACGTGTACACTAACGAAAAGCGTAAAAAACGTTCCGGAATGTTATTCTTCAATGAAGAAGGCTTGGAATGTGGCGGTTTCATCTATGACGGTAAAAAAAATGCAGATGGTCATTCTTCAGGACTTTCATTCACACATGATCAATACGATGGCGACCAAATCATGCAATTGTTATCTGAAGATTATCAAAAGGGCAATGAAAGGTTTGTGGGAAGCAGCCTTACATTCAACGATCGTTCTAAAAATGAATCTCAGAGAACTAAAAATTTTGAACAGGGAACTCCAAGAATTATGCTCGGAAAATCTCGCGGACAAAGAGATGGTTTGTTTCTTTTTGATGCAAAAGGATTACCTAAAGCGATGTTTTATGTAGACAAAGAAAACAAAGCAAAGCTCGATTTTTATGATGATAAAGGAAATATCACCGCTTCATTTCCCGAAAATCGAGCAAAATAAATCTTAAAACATATTCCACTCTAAACTTTATAAATAGTTCTGTATTTTTATAGAACTATTTTGTTGTAACAAAATCATGAAGAAAATTTTAAACGAAATACAGCAGAACAAATACTTTTTACTCTTTATTTTTCTTTTTTCTTATGTTCAAACCATAGAAATCCGTTTTCAGACAGAAAGAGAGATCAACTGGTACACTTTCACACCGGAAGCTCCGGTATTGTATTTTGTAAATGCCGGCATTCTCTTTCTGATCATGCGTTTCCTGATGATCTATTGGCAAAAATCGGATAATTTCAATTTTAAAGAAATTTTTAAAATCTTTGGAACTTCCCTTCTTTTATATTTGGTGATACTTAATATTTTTAAACTTATTATAGCTTTTATTTTTAATACTTTTGAAAGGAACTTTAATTCGCAAACATTTCTCAATAATGTCATCTCAGACTTTCTGAATGCTTTTATTTACGGAAGTTTCTTTTTAGCTTTTTATTACTACCGGAAAAATCAGAAAAACCAGCAACAGATTGCAAATTTTAATGAAATGCTTTCCGAAACCAAAATCAATCAACTTAAAAATCAACTCAACCCTCATTTTCTATTTAATAACCTGAATATTCTCGATCAGCTTATTGAAGAAGATAAAACCAAAGCATCAGATTTCCTCAATGAGTTTGCAGATATTTACCGCTATGTTTTGCAGGTTTCGGATAAAAAATTGGTAGAAATTGATGAAGAACTGGCTTTCGTTAAAAAATATTTCAAACTGATTCAGCACAAATACGGAAAATCTTATCAACTAAACATAGAAAGCCATCAATCTCAAGGTTTTATTGTCCCGCTAAGTCTTCAATTATTATTGGAAAACGCCATTCAGCATAATTTCGGAACAGAAACAAATCCTATTTTTATTACAGTCAGAATTGATGAAAACCTTACCATTTCAAATAATAGTATTCAAAAGAGAAATACAAAATCTCCATCAGGAAAAGCTTTAAAAAACCTCAACGAACAGTATTTTTTACTAACTGGAAATCAGATAAAAATTCAAAATACCAACGATCAATTTTCCGTAGCCCTACCTATAATTCCAGAAGCATGATAAAAATAGTCATTATTGAAGATGAAATTCCGGCAAGAAAAAAGCTCATCAGATTTATTGATGAGTTAAAAGAAACTACGGAAATCCTAGCAGAAATCGATAATGTGGAACAGGCTGTAGAGTTTTTTAAGACAGAAAAATCTATTGATCTTATTATTTCAGATATTGAATTATTAGACGGAAATGCTTTTGAAATTTATGACCAAGTGAAAATTTCCTGCCCGATTATTTTTACAACTGCTTATGACCAATTTTGGATGAATGCTTTTGAAACAAATGGAATTGAATATCTTCTAAAACCTTTTACATTAGAGCGTTTTCAAAAAGCCTGGAATAAATTTTTAGTATTAAATAAATCTCATGATTCCGACAAAATTTTATTGAAAATCAGCCAGATTCAAAAACAAATTCAGCCTAAAGGTTTCAAAGAGCGATTCAGTGTGATCAGCAATAAAGGAATTTATTTTTTAGAAACTGAACATATCACATTTTTTAAAGCTGAAGAAGGAGTTGTTTTTGCTTTTGATGATTCCGGTAAAAAACATTTACTCAATCAAACCTTGCTTAAAGAAATAGAATCTCAGCTCAATCCTAACGAATTTTTTAAAATTAACCGTAGCGAGCTGGTCAATAAGAAGAGCATTACAAAACTTGAGCGTTATTCGAAAAATGCTTTGGCATTAGAAATTAAAGGTTGGGAAAATCCACTTATCACAAGCCAAAGTCAGACAGCAGATTTCAGAGAATGGATTGAAAAATAAAAACCTCCCAATTAGGAAGGCTTATAATTTTAATGAGGTGAAGGAATTGATGTATTCGCATCTTTCACGTCTTTCTTTTTATCGATTTTCTCGCTTACTTTTTTGATAATAAACTCAACAACAATGGGTACTACAAGAGCGACTACGGCTTTTAATATTCTGGATTTCATATTTATTTATTTTTGATGAATCATTACAATTTCCAAGCCACAAATCTTAATCTTCATCATCTACGATCAAATTTTCATAGTTCTTTTTTGCAGCAGCGAATTTCTCCTGCAATCTCACCCTGAGTTTTCTGGGTTTATAAACCGTTAAACATTCTCCAAAACCTAAAAGAAGCCGCTCCAATTCATAGTTCAGCTGTACACAGATTTTAAAGACCGTACCTTCATTCGATTCACTTACAATTTCCTGACTTGCGTGAAATGGTTTTGTTTTAACATACGGAGCATTATGCGAATCCACAAAAAAGACAACCTTTCGGGGAGCCATCGTGGGAGAAACTGTAACCCCTATAATATCTTTAAAATATTCATCGCCATCGAGATTCATATCGATATAATCAATTTTTTCCTCAATCTGAATATTTTCCATTCTATCTAAAGCCAAATTGTATACATATTGTTTATTCGAACAGATCAAAAACCAACGGTTATTAAATTCCTTCAACAATTGCGGATGAACAACATACGAGTCGGATTCTCTGGCTTTAAAACTTTTATATGTGATATTTAAAACCTTTTTATTTAAAACTGCATCATATAGAATATCAATATGTTCTAAGCCTTTCAGTTGCTCATTTTTATCCAAATGAATAATCGATTTCTGACTTGTCGCATGTATAGAATCCTCCAGTTTCTGAATGACACCATTCATTTCTTTAAACATCGAAAAATCTTTAAACTGTTTCAAAATCTGCACCGCATTGTTCATCGCTTTCAGGTCACTTTCATTCACGGAAATATTATGAATACTGTAATCCGGATCACTGTATCGATAGTATTTTCTTTCATACACTTCGATCGGCGCTTCATACCCGAATTTTTCACTTCGCATATTCTGCAAATCAAGTTGTACAGTCCGTTTGCTCACAAAAGATTCTTTTCCTTCAAATTCGAACAACGCTTCGGAACATTCATCGATCAGATCTTCCAAAGTATACTGTCGGTACTTATTTTTCAGGCATTTATCCAGTGTCTTGTATCGGATTAAGGCGTTTTTATTTGATGACATGGGCTTTATTTTTATTTGGGCGTGTCCCTTCGTTTTCCAATTCTAAACCTCATAGGTTTTGAAAACCTATGAGGTTTCCAGCACCATCACTTCGGGCCGGGCTGCTACAGGCTCCACTTCGTTTCGGTCTCGGCGCGGGGCTTCGCCCCGCGCCGAGACTCTTCCTTTCAGTCAGACCTTCCGTATCCCTCACGCAGAAAGTTGAAAATTTTGTCTGATCATTGTCATTTAGACATTAGGAGAAATCTATTTTGTACAGTTTAGAAATAGATTCTTCACTGCGCTTTCGCTCCATTCAGAATGACAGAAATTGTGATTAAAATCATTCTGCACAATGGTGAATTTACTTTCTTTGCAAAGCCTTCCCTTCAAAAGAAATTCCGTCCCAACCGAATTCTATGAAGTTTCTGATATTCTGATGATCCTTTCCTTCAGGATTTTTTAAAACATCTTCTCTGTAAAAATCTCCAAACAAAGCCAAAGTTTCTTCTTTGGATAAATCATTCAGTTTTCCGAAACTGAAAACTTTACATGAACCATTATTTTGATTCACTTCATTTACAGTATTCCCGTTCGTGAATTTTGTCGGTGTAAAGTCATAATGCTCATCAATGAAAGCTATGACATCAGTAAATTGAATTTCTTGTGGTGCGTTTTCTAACTGTTCAAACAACATTTTATTTAAATTTTTCCAAAAATAATTAAAATAACTTTATCTACGCAAAAAGATTGCATACTTTAGTTTTTACTTTGCATCAACAAAATGAAACAAGATGGAATTTAACGGAAACAGCTTAATAGAATTAGGATACAGATCGGCGAAATGGTTTAAAGAAGCGATTTCGCATATCAATGAAAATCAATTAGATGAAAATCAGATCACAGCATATTTAAAACAGTTCAAACAACCAGAACTGATTCCGCTTCATGAAACGGCAAAAGATTTTGTCATCAACATCCGAGCTGAACATGAAAGCGAAAATGATAACGTGGAAAAAGTAATCAACACCATGAAGGTTTTGATGAAGACGCCAACTTTAGTTGCCGGTGCAGTAATGCCCGATGCCTGTCCGACAGGTCCTGTAGGTCAGATTCCCGTTGGAGGAGTTGTTGTTGCGAAAAACGCAATCCATCCCGGATTCCATAGCGCAGATATCTGTTGTTCGGTAATGTTGACGGACTTTGGAAAAGCAGATCCTAAAGAAGTTTTGGATGCGGCGCATTCCATCACGCATTTTGGATACGGAGGAAGACCGAGAGGTGAGCAAATGGAAATGTCTCAGGAATTAATGGATGCTTTCAGAGTGAATGATTTCCTGAATGACGAAAAATTAATCAGCATTGCCCGTTCTCATATGGGAACGCAGGGTGACGGAAATCACTTCCTGTTTGTCGGAATTTCTAAGAATACAGGAAATACGATGTTGGTGACCCACCACGGTTCAAGAGCTCCCGGAGCGGCTTTGTATGATAAAGGAATGAAGGTTGCGAACAA
Organism: Chryseobacterium formosense; assembly: GCF_900116415.1. Taxonomy (GTDB): domain Bacteria; phylum Bacteroidota; class Bacteroidia; order Flavobacteriales; family Weeksellaceae; genus Chryseobacterium; species Chryseobacterium formosense. The sequence continues at coordinate 849,582 of NZ_FPAP01000003.1, forward strand.
ATTCAGAATAGAAAATTCTCCTGAAACATTGAGAGAAAACGCCTGGATTCCATTTGAATCTGAAGAAGGAAAATCGTATTGGGAAGCGCTTCAGCTGATCAGAACATGGACGAAAGAAAACCATACTTCTATTCACGATGCGACCTTGAATAAATTAGGAATTGAAAAAGAAGACAGATATTGGAACGAACATAATTTCGTTTTCAAGGATGGAGATTTGTTTTACCACGCAAAAGGAGCAACGCCCTTGGATGATAAATTTATGCCGGATATTACAGGACCGAGATTGATTCCATTGAATATGGCAGAACCCGTTTTGATCGTTCAGGGAAAAACAAACGAGAGAAATTTGGGTTTTGCGCCCCATGGAGCAGGAAGAAATTTCAGCAGAACGCAGCATAAAAAATCTTTGGCTCATAAAACAATTGAAGAAGTTTTTGAAGAAGAAACTAAAGGATTAGATATCCGTTTCTTCTCTAATGAAATTGATATTTCTGAACTTCCGACCGCTTATAAAAGTGCTAAAAACGTGAGAGCACAGATTGAAGAATACGGACTTTGCAAAGTGTTGGATGAAGTGATGCCTTACGGATGTATTATGGCAGGTGATGTTCAGAAGAATGCACCTTGGAAAAAGAAGAAAAAATTTAGAAAAGCTTAGTTTTTTTGTTGTACACAAAGGCGCAATTTCTTTTTACAACTCAAAACTATAAGAGGCAAGGATTTTATCTTCGATAAAATTTCATGCTAAATATTTTGCTGAAAATCTTTGATTTTCTTGCGCCTTAAATCTGCACATTTTTATAAACCTTGCGCCTTTGCGTTTAACCAAAATAAAAAAAAAATGACACCAAAAATACTAGAAAAATTAAAAGAAATAGAGGCAAAAAGAAACATAGAAATACTTCTTGCCGTAGAATCAGGAAGCCGAGCTTGGGGTTTTGCGTCTCCTGACAGCGATTATGACATACGATTCATATATCGACACGAAAAAGACTGGTATCTGTCGCCGTGGGATAAAGATGAAACGATAGAATTCATGACAGAAGACGATCTCGACGGTTCCGGATGGGATTTGAGGAAGACTTTTCATTTATTATTGAAGTCGAATGCGGCTCTATTAAGCTGGTTCTACTCTCCTATCGTTTATATAAAAAATGAAAAATTTTATGAATTATTCAAACCTTTGGCGGATGAATGCTTTTCTCCGATAGCGGTTTCTTATCATTATCTGAGCATGAGCAAAAAGTATCTGGAAGCCTGCAGAACCGACGAAGTAAAATTGAAATCTTATTTCTACTGCCTTCAAACAGCCTTGACAGGAAAATGGATATTAGAAAAAGGAACAGTTCCACCAGTTTTATTCAGTGAATTGCTCGTTTTAGTCGATAATTTTACAAGAATGGAAATAGAAAATTTAATAGCCTTAAAAGCTACAAAAGGAGAATCTTATCATCACCCAAATGACTGGGAACTTTTTGGATCTTTAGAGAAAATGATATTGGATAATGAGGAAAGAGCGAAGAGTCTAAAAGGTGGGAATACAGATAAAAGTGAGATGGAGAAGGTTTTTAGAGAAATATTATCACTATAAATGAAAGTAAAAAATATGAAACAACTATCTGAAAGAGCTTTACATTTTATTGAAAAGTGTGGAAAGAATAAAGAATATGAAATTGACTTGGATATTTTAGAAAAACATTTAAGGTTTTATCATTTACAAAACTCTTCCGAAATTTTAAGATTTCAAGAAAAATTTTCAGGACTTAACCTTGAAAATATTGTAATTCATATTTTTACGCCAAAACAAGTAAAAGAAAATAAAGGGCTCAACATTTATCAGTGGCAAGGACAAAATTTGTTTTCAATAAATAACAGCCTATATCTTGCAGAAAACGGAGAAATTGCCATCAGAGATTGTGGCTGTGATTCGGATGATTTCTATTTTTATTATGAAAGTTTCGAAACATTTATCGAGCAACAAGCATTTTTTGAAAAACATAAATATTACAAGAAACTTCCTGCCGTTTTCTATGATATTCCAGATATAAAAGAGTTTTCAAAGTCTATGTCTGATTATATTTTTTTAAATGAATGTTCAGATAAGTATAATTTAATATGGAGAAATGAAGTAAATCTTATCCACGCTACTACAAACTCTTCAAACGTTTGGAGTGTCGTTTTTGACAGTATTTCAGAACAGAACCGCTATGATTTTATTGAAAAATTAATAGAAAAAAATTTAATTACATGAAAAATATAATTGCCCTCTCTCCCATGTACACGGAGGACAGCAACAATCTGAAAAAAGCATCGCTCAATTCACCTTACGAACTGAGCCGTTTCAACGCCAAATGGAATGTTCCCGAAGAATTTCGTGCGGATCTGATTGCAGTGTATGGCGAAGATATCTATGCAGAAATTGTTGCGGAACAATGTAATTTAATCTTGACAAAACCTGATAACAATTGGCTTTCAAAGATTTCAGAGGAGTTTACTAAACGTAAAATTTCATATGGGCAGTTGAAAGACTTTCTACATGAAGAAAATATTTTCATCAAATGTTCTGATTTTAAAAATTTTAAAGCCGGAGTTTTCAATAAAGTAACCAATATCAAAGGGTTTGATACACTGGATTTGGAAAATACGGTATTCACCTCGGAAGTTGTGGAATGGGAACTTGAAGTGAGATGTTTTGTTTTAAATAATGAAATAAAAACCTATTCTTCCTATTGGCGAAACAATGCGTTCGATACCAATCCGCTTTCTGAAACAGAAGAAAAAGACCTGTTTGAGTTTTTCAACAATTTCATGAAAAACTATTCTGAAACGCTGCCAAAAGCAATTGTTCTTGATTTTGGAATCATCAAAGAAAAAGGCTGGGCTTTGATCGAAGCAAATCCGGCTTGGTGTTCCGGTTTGTATGATTGTGATGCTGAGAAGGCTTTGGAAGTGGTTGTGCAAAGTTGTATTAAAAATTAAATTAATATGTTAGAAATAAAATCAATAAAATCCTGCAGCCTCATCCTCTTCGAAACCATCTCTGGAAGCCGCTCTTTCGGGCTCGCCACAGAGAACTCAGATACAGACATCCGCGGAGTATATTTCTTACCAAGAGAAGACTTTTTTGGTTTAAACTATATTCCGCAGATTTCTAATGAGACGAATGATATTACGTATTATGAGATCGGGAGATTTGTAGAATTATTGCAGAAAAACAATCCGAATATCCTGGAAGTTTTGGCAAGTCCGGAAGACTGTATTCAACATAAAAATCCGTTGATGGATTTGCTGAAACCTGAAGATTTTCTTTCCAAATTATGTAAAGATACGTTTGCAGGTTACGCGATTTCGCAGATCAAAAAGGCAAAAGGACTCAACAAAAAGATTCTGAATCCGATTGATAAAGAGAGAAAATCTATTCTCGATTTTTGTTATATTTTGCAGAATCAAGGCTCGACTCCTTTGAAAAAATGGCTACGAGAATTCCCCTCCTTTGGAGGAGTGTCCGAAGGACGGGGTAGTTTAGTTCAGGAAAAATGCGGTTTGGTAAGCATCGACAATACCAAAGGAATATTTGCGCTTTTCTACGACGAATCGGGAGATTTGAGTTATAAAGGAATTATCCAGAGCGAAGAAGCCAATCAGGTTTCCGTTTCATCAGTTCCGAAAGAAGAAAAACCGGTTGCCTATTTATTCTGTAATCTCGATGCCTACTCCACGTACTGCAAAGATTACCGTGAATACTGGAAGTGGGTTTCGGAGCGAAATGAAGACCGTTATAACGTCAATCAAAACCACGGACAGAACTACGACAGCAAAAATATGATGCATACAATTCGTCTTTTGCAGTCTTGTGACCAGATTTTCAAAACAAATTCTTTGAATATTCGAGTAGAAAATCGTGATGAATTATTAGATATCAAAGCAGGAAACTGGTCGTATGAAGCCGTGATGAAAAAAGCCGAAATCCTGATCAAATCGATTGAACACTACCATTCACTTTCTACATTACCTGAGTTTCCAGACATAGAGAAAACCACAAAAATTTTAGTGGAAATAAGAGAAAACCTATACAGTCACTAAAAAACAAAGGCTCCGAATCCGGAGCCTTTTATATGATATTCTAATCTGTTTTAGTTCAAAACAAAAAATTATTTCACGATTTTAATATCGATTGCAGAAAAACCTTTTGGCGATTTTTCTTTTTCGTAAGAAACTTTGTTTCCTTTTTTCAACACTTCTGTTGCGTTGTTGGTGTGGAAGAAAACGTTCTCTTTAGAACTGTCTTCGGTAATAAAACCATATCCTTTTTCGCTTAGAAAAGTAATGATTCCTGTTTTCACAAGTTCTTCAGCTTCAATAGGAGCTGCACCCAACTGAATATTGTTGATATCAAATTCTTCAACATTGCTGTTATCAGGAGGTGTAGAAGTCAATTGTCCGTTTGCATCAACATACATGATCATGTCATCAAGACTTTTTCCTTTGTTGTTGACTGTTTTACGCTCTTCTCTTTTCTGAGCTTTTTCTTTTGCTTTCTGTACTTTTTTCTTAAAATTTTCTTTTTTAGAGAAAGAATCCGCCATATATATATTAAAATTTATTTGTTACGTGCTGATTGTTAAAGATAAGATTTCTTTTCGATAATCTATCCCATTCTATCCAAATACTTTTCCCGATTAAATCAGAAAGGTATTCTATTGTTTTTCAGTAATGATAAAAGATTGCGACACAAGTATTTTTTGAGGAATAAACTGAAGCATCTGAAATGTGAAAACTGAGAGAAAAAATAAATGTTTTAAGCTGTGTCTGAAACAAAAGCCTGAAAACCTTTCTATTAATTGCTTCTGCAAATATACGACAATTTTTTCTGGAATCGGCCATTTCAATAACTTTTTCAATGTCAACAACTTACGAATCTGAAATTTTGAGCTTAAAATTGGTTCAAATTATTTCTAAAAAAATTGTAACAAATAAAAAATTTCAGCAACAAATTAATTGATATATCAATAATTGATAAATCATTATTAAAATTTTTATCATGGAAAAGTTAGATTCAATTATATTTTACAACATCGATAAAGCGATCAGAGCTTATAGAAATTACGCTCAGAGACAGCTGAAACTTCATGGTTTTACGATAACCATCGACCAGTGGCTCATTATTAAAGCGATTCTTGAAAATCCTGAAATCACACAGAATGAAATTGGAAATCTGGTTTTTAAAGACAACGCATCGGTCACGAGAATTATTGATCTGCTCGTAAAATCGGAATACGTGATTCGCACCGTTCACGCCAACGACCGAAGGAAAACCCATCTTGAAGTCACCGAATCAGGTTTAAAAATCATTAAAGATGTTCAGAAAATTGTTGAAGACAACAGAAAAATTGCATTGGAAGGTATTTCCAAAGAAGACCTTCAAATCATGAACAACGTACTTCTGAAAATATCAGAAAATACAATTAATACAAAAAAATAAAGCACGATGACACGACTAATCCTATTCCTTTTTGTTTTGCTGATGTCATTTTTCAGCAACAAAATTTCTGCACAAACCGCTTTTCAAAGTTATTCTCTTTCGGGAAGCATAGAATCTGACAAAGCCAGTCAGGTAGAAATCAACTTGTTTAATACAGAAAATAAACTGGTGAAAACTGAACTCGCTGACCAGAACGGAAAGTTCACATTCAATGATCTTGCAAACGGTAATTATTATGTTCAAATTAATAAAAATGGTTCTGAAGCTTATAAATCAGAAGCGATTTCAGTAAAAGAAAACATCAATCTCCCACAAATTCATTTAAATGAAAAAACAATTGAGGGCGTTACAATTACCAAAGCCAAACCTTACATCGAAAGACAGGACGGAAAAATGATCCTTAATGTTGAAAACAGCATTGCCGCCACCGGAAATTCAGCATTTGAAGTTCTTGAAAAAGCTCCGGGTGTAAATGTTGACAGCAACGACAATATCAGTCTACGTGGAAAAGGAAATCTTCTCGTTCAGATTGACGGAAAAAATACCCCGATGTCCGGAACCGATCTGGCTAACTATCTCCGTGGAATTCCATCTTCAACCGTTGAGAAAATTGAGTTTATTACCAATCCTTCTTCAAAATACGATGCAGCAGGAACTTCCATTATCAACGTTAAATTAAAAAAAGACCAGCGAAAAGGAACCAATGGAAGTCTTTCTACATCTTTGGGAACGGGAAAATTCATCAAAAATAACAACAGTTTCAACATCAACCACCGAAATAAAAAAGTGAATCTTTTTGCCAATTACAGCTTTGCCTATAGAGAATTTTACAATCAGTTGATGCTCGACAGAAACTTTTATGACAATGGAACATTTACCAACGCTTATGTTCAGGATAATTTCCTGAAAATGAATTTCCGCAATCACATTGCAAAAGTCGGGATGGATTATCATGCCAACGATAAAAATATTCTGGGTTTTTCAGTTGGTTTTGTGAGCAACAGATTTGATCCGACAAGCACCAACCAGACTCAGATTCTGAATCAGAATTATCAGCCTGCAGGAAGTTTCGTTACGACCAGCAACAACCGTGACCACTGGAAAAATGCATCACTTAACTTCAACCATAAATTCAAAATTGATTCTTTGGGTTCAGAATTGACAACCGATTTGGATTATATCAATTATTCCAATGCATCACTTCAGAATTTTAATACTCAAAATTTTGATGTGAACGGAAACTTTTCGCCTGTTCAGCCTAATCCTTACATTTTAAAAGGAAATTTGGATGGAAACCTGAATATTTATTCCGCAAAATCCGACCTTACCAAAGCCTTCAGCAACAACTGGAAACTGGAAACCGGGGTAAAAACAAGTTTTGTAAAAGCAGACAACGACCTTCAGTTTTTCGATGCAAGTTCTGGAACATCTGTGATAGACCAGTCGAAAACCAATCATTTTATTTACGAAGAAAACATCAATGCAGCCTATGGAAATGTGATTAAAAATTGGGAAAAATTCAAAGTGAATTTTGGTTTAAGACTTGAAAATACCAACGTGACCGGAAATCAGCTAACTACCAATCAGATTAATAAGAAGAATTATACGCAACTATTTCCGAGCGCCGTTTTTTCTTATGATTTAAATGAAAAAAATACGGTCGAGCTGAATTTCAGCCGAAGAATTACAAGACCGACTTACAGACAGCTGAATCCTTTTAAATTTTATCTTGATCCTACAACTTACCAAGCCGGAAATCCTGATTTAAATCCGCAAACCACGATGAATTATGAATTTACCTACAGTTTAAGTAATAAATATTTTGCCACATTAAGCTACAGTAAAACACAGAATAATATTACAGATGTTCTGAAACCAATCGATGAGAATGGAAACATCGTAGTTGTTCAGGCGGTAGAAAACCTCAGTTCAGCTTCTTATTATGGTTTAAATCTGATTGCTCCCGTAAAAGTAACCAAATGGTGGGATATGAATAACAATGCCAATTTTTACTATGGAACCTACACCGGAAATATTTCGGATACCTACATCAAAAATCAGGGGAATTTTACTTTTAACATCAACAGCATCAATTCATTTAAAATCGGGAACGGATATTCTGCAGAGTTATCGGGAAATTATCAGGCAAAACAGATATATGCGTATATGCATCTGAAACCTATCTGGTCTTTGAACATCGGTGCTCAGAAGAAATTTAAAAACAGTACTTTGAAATTCTCTTTCAATGATATTTTCTTCAAAAGCAATCCTGAAGCCGAAAACATCTACTCCAACTACATCGAAAATTTTGTTGTAAGAAGAGATACCCGTGTTGTTACCCTTTCTTATACTTATAATTTCGGCTCATCCAAAAACGGACAGCCAAGAAGAACCGGTGGTGCGGATGATTTGAAGCAGAGAGCGGGGAATGGATAATGTCATTGCGAGGAACGAAGTGACGAAGCAATCTCTAATTTAAAAATATTTCAAATATACACATTGTCATTCCAAGGAGCGAAGAATCTTTGTGAAAGCAAATAATTTACTATTATCAAAAAATGTAGAAAAAATATCATCCATAAGTTTTAAGGTTTTTCATATTTTAGTAGAAAAATTATTAAATGAAAAGTTTTTTATTTTCCACTCTATTTTTTGTTTCGTTTAGTCTTTTTAATGCCCAGATTGGTAGAAGTGATTATATACAACTACCGTTGATAAGAAAGTATACTCAGATAGATCCTTCACTAAAAAAGGGTTTTGTATTGATGGGCAAAAAGGAAACTGATGAAACTTTAATCATACGTCCGGAAAATGAATTTGACCTTTTGGTGACTTCTAATATTTTTGTCAATAATTCAGTGGCTCTAATTATATTGTGCAATAATTTTCCTGATGAGAAAAATCCTAGATTCAAAAAAGCGACTTTTACAATTGATGGTAAACAGTTTTCTTATGACATGTCTCCTGCTGAACTTCATTACAACGATGATCTCAAGAGAATAATGGTCTCTCAGCGTGCAATTAATCAAAACATGTATGAAATGCTTGGCAAAGTTATATTATCAAAGAATCAAATAAATTACACCTTGTATGGAGATAAAGAATATAAAGGGGTTTTATCACAAAAAGAAATTCTGGTTTAAAAAAAAATATTGGATTTATTGAAGGCTTTAACTGAAAAATAGCAAAATTATCAACTTCTGAAATAGTATACTCCAAAAATATGGCAATATTAAACTTATTCACAGATTTTCGTATACATTTTAATGCCAATATACAATCTATGATACTCCATCCAAAAACAACAAACCCATGAAAAAAACACTATTCATTTTCTCTCTACTTTTAAACCTTTCCCTCCTTGCTGCCCAAACTATTGAATCAGGAAATCGAAGCACCACAGGCTATATTCAAAACGATGGGACAATAGAAAACAGCAGTCGTTCAACGGTAGGTTACATTAAAAATGACGGAACCATTGAGAATAAAAGTCGAAGCACGATTGGATATATAAAAGATGATGGTACGATAGAAAATCAAAGCCGATCTACGGTAGGCTACGTAAAAAAAGACGGAACGGTAGAAAACAGCAGCCGTTCAACGATTGGTTATATCAGAGATGATGGAACGGTAGAAAACAGTAGCCGCAGTACGATTGGCTATGCAAAAGGCATTAAAAAAGAATGGGCAGCGGTCGTGTATTTCTTTTTTAGGTTTGATTAACCATCATCTTCTCAAACAATAGCTTTTTTATACTTAAAAAAATTAACTACAGCATTATATACACTGATCAAAAACAAAAAAACCACCGAAATTCGGTAGTTTTAATATTTATAAGATTATTGATCTTGTGGTTCGTTCAAAGGCTTGTGTTCTCCCGGCTGATCTTGTCCTTCAGGATTTACTTTTCCTTCTGGTCTCGCAGGTCTCTCCGGTCTGTTTTGACCTTCTGGTCTTGGACCTCTCTGCTCCCCTTCTTTTTTCTCCGGTCTTGGTGGTCTTGGCAACAAAACTTTTCTTGAAAGCTTCATTTTCTTACGATCATCGTAACCCATGAATTTCACCTCAACTTCGTCTCCTTCTTTATAAGGAACTTTGTCAAGACGAGCCCATTCGATTTCAGAGATATGAAGAAGTCCTTCAGTACCTTTAGCAATCGCTACGAAAGCTCCGAAATCCATTACTTTTACAACTTTACCTTGGTAAACTTCACCTACAACCGGTACGAAAGTAATTTCATTGATTTTCGCAATCGCCTCGTTGATTTTTTCTCTGCTAACACCAGAAATTTCAATTCTACCGATTTCTCCAACTTCTTCAATTGCGATAACAGTATCTGTATCTTTCTGCATCTGCTGAATGATTTTTCCACCAGGTCCGATTACAGCACCGATGAAATCTTTAGGGATTTCCATCATCACCATTTTCGGAGCATGAGGTTTCACATCTTCTCTTGGAGCAGCAATTGTTTCAGTGATTTTATCTAAAATGTGAAGTCTTCCGTTTCTTGCCTGAAGAAGCGCTTTCTCCATAATATCCATAGAAAGTCCCTGGATTTTGATATCCATCTGACAAGCTGTGATTCCGTCTGCAGTTCCTGTTACTTTGAAGTCCATGTCACCTAAGTGATCTTCATCTCCTAAAATATCAGAAAGTACCGTAAATTTTCCTGTTTTAACATCAGTTACCAATCCCATTGCAATACCTGAAACCGGCTTCGTAATCTGAATACCTGCATCCATCAATGCTAAAGTTCCTGCGCAAACAGTCGCCATAGAAGATGAACCATTAGATTCAAGGATATCAGAAACGATACGGATGGTATAAGGATTTTCTTCAGGAATCATATTTGCCAAAGCTCTTTGAGCTAAGTTACCGTGACCAACCTCTCTTCTTGAAGTTCCTCTCAAAGGACGTGCCTCACCTGTTGAGAATGGTGGGAAGTTATAATGTAAGAAGAATCTTTCGTCATAGTTTACCATTACGCTGTCTACCATGTTTGCATCTTTTACCGAACCTAAAGTTACAGCCGTTAAAGACTGAGTCTCTCCTCTTGTAAAGATTGCAGAACCGTGCGCTCCCGGTAAATAGTCAATTTCGCTCCAGATCGGACGGATTGTTTCAGGATCACGACCGTCAAGACGAATTTTATCATTGATAATCATCTGACGCATCGCTTCTTTTTCCACATCGTGGTAATATACTTTTACGAAAGGTGTCACTCTTTCCAATTCCTCAGCATTTTCAACATATTGAGCTAAAAATTCATCACGTACCGCTTTGAATTTCTCGCCTCTTTCTTCTTTGCTTGAAGGAGTTTTAGCTACTTCGTATACTTTATCGTAAGTTTCTTTCCAAACTTTCTCACGAATTGCTTCATCGTGATTTTCGTGGTTGTATTCTCTTTTTGGGAATGATTTTCCAACTTTTTCAGCTAATCTCTCCTGAGCTTCTACTTGTTTTTTGATTTCTTCGTGAGCAAAAGTAATCGCTTCAAGCATTTCTGCTTCTGTGATTTCTTTCATTTCACCTTCCACCATTACGATAGAATCTTTAGTTGCTCCAACCATAATATCAAGGTCAGAATTTTTAAGATCTTCGAATTTAGGATTGATTGAAAGTTCACCGTTGATTCTTACTACTCTCACTTCAGACATTGGTCCGTTGAAAGGAATATCGGTAATTGCAATCGCTGAAGACGCCGCAAGACCTGCCAAATCATCAGGAATCGACTGTCCGTCATAAGAAATTAATGAAATCATTACCTGAACTTCCGCGTGGAAATCTTCAGGGAACAAAGGTCTTAAAACTCGGTCTACCAAACGCATTGTAAGAATTTCTTGGTCTGAAGGACGAGCTTCTCTTCTGAAAAAGTTTCCGGGGATTTTACCGCCTGCATAGAATTTTTCTCTGTAATCAACTGTTAACGGTAGAAAATCTACACCAGGATTGGCTTCTTTGTTGGCTACAACTGTTGCTAAAAGCATTGTTCCGCCCATTTTTACTACTACAGATCCGTCAGCTTGTTTTGCCAGCTTCCCTGTTTCGATTGTGATTTCTCTGCCGTCTGCAAGAGTAATCAACTCTGTAATTGCTTGAGGTGCACTCATAAATTGTTTGTGTTGCGCTCCGTATTGAGCACTTTAATTATTGATATTTCGTCTAAATGTGATGCAAATTTAGTGTTTTTGTTTTAAATAGTATGATGAAAGTAATTTAGCTTACATTTTAGCACCTTACATTCATTTTTCATGAATTTTTCTTATTAAAAATTCTGTAACCCAATCTCCATTCAATATAATCAGCTTTGTGAAATTTAAAGGATCTTAAACCTATTCCTATTAAAAATTTCTTTCCGATTGTGTATTGAAACCCTACTCTCTGATAAAAAATCGTTTTATCATAACGACGGTCGATTGCTTTTTTAAAAATATAAAATCCTGGCTGTAGCTGAATGGCAAACTTTGAAATTGAAAGTCTATATGAAGGGAAAATATTGAGTAAAACCTGTTCACGTTCAAATCTTTTTGTAGATTGAATTACTCCATTTTCATCCTGATAAAACTTATTGTTATAGTCTTCATCATACATCAAACCGATTCCTAATCCAAGAGAAGATTTGTACGTAACCTGTCTATGATAAACCGTTTCTACTCCCCAGTTCTGATAATATTTACCTTCAAATTTTCTGATCATATCAACATCAGAAGCCTGAAAACCAGGATCAACTCCATAAAAAATAGAATGTCTAACTCCGCCAAAGACATTTACATCCAAAGTAGAATATTTATCAAATGTCGACAAAGAATCATGAGGTGCGAATTGTCTTTCATCAAAATGATAAGTCAATGATAATTTTGGAGAAAAGGTATTCATTCCTTTATTTGGAAGTTTAAGCGCGCCGTTTGAGAAATGATTAAAATTTAAACCTAATCCTAAGTCAAAATGTTTTCCCAAGTAATATTTATAATTGACTCCGAAATTAATATAAATACTCACCGAAGAGCCGAATGTCTGATTGGTATATCCTTTTTTCAAATCATAAGGAGTCCAGTTGAAAGCAAAACCACCGCTCGTTTCATAATTCCAGGAATGGGTCGGTGTTTCTTTAATAGTTCCACCAAAAGTTCCATAAACAGCAAAAGGACTTCCCATATCCCGGTTTTTAAGATAATCAAATGCCACGATTCCGCCGCCGTAATAAGGTCTTCCGAATCTTCTGTGCCATTCTTTACTTCCATCAGTCTGTACCGTAAGTTCGGCAGAAGCACCGATAAATTCTCTATGGGTAAGCGTTTTCAAATAATCATTCGTTCCTAAAAATTTTCCGAACTGCATACTTACAGAAGTCTGAAGATTCGACCTTGAAATGGTATCCGAGTTCTGAGAATTGTAAAATCCAGAAACAAAAAGAAGAATATAGAGATAAATCTGTTTCAAATCAGTAGATTAAATTTTGAAAGAAGCAAATTTAAACGATTTCTGCAAAGAATACCACGTTTTAATGCCAAGTTTTCAGATTATTAAACAAAAAAAGCAACCTCTTTCGAAGTTGCTTCTGTTTCTTTTGGAATCCAAAGATTATTTTCTTAGACCAAGTTCAGCAATAATTGCTCTGTATCTTGTAATATCTTTTTTCTTAAGATAATCTAATAAGCTTTTTCTCTTACCTACTAATTTCACCAAAGATCTCTCCGTGTTGAAATCGTGACGATTAGCCTTCAAATGCTGAGATAAGTGGTTAATTCTGTAAGTGAATAGAGCAACCTGTCCTTCAGCGCTTCCTGTGTCTTGTGCAGATTTACCGTGCTTTGCGAAAATTTCTGCTTTTTTTTCTGTTGTTAAGTACATTCCAATATTGTTTAATGATTATTATGTAACGGGTGCAAAAGTACGACTATTTTTTTAACTCCGCAAAATTTAAGTCGGAATTAAATATTACAATCATTAAGATCAATTTTAATTAAAAAAAATAAAGAGATAAAAAAAATAAAAAATCCTTAAAATCAAAGAGTTTGGAAACATTATTGATTTCATTTATTAAATTGAATAGAAAAATATGTTAAATAATTCTTAAAAAAATTATGCCATCCCGTTAAAAGACAGTAATTTTACAGCCGACAAAAAAGATGAAAAATTTTTTATTTTATACGCTTATTTCTTCTGTATTTATCATCAGTATTTCTTCTGTAAATGCTCAGAAAAACACCTCTCATGATAACATAAAAAAAGTTCTGTATTTTAATCCAGAAGTTGAGCCAGAGGTTGAAGAAATAAAAGAACCTACCAATCACGCATTCTTCAGTGCTGTTTCTGATAACATCAGTACATTCCGTAAAAATAAAATGCTGAGATCTGAAGTTCAGGTTTCTTATGATAGTATTGATGCCAAAACCATCAGTGAATATTGCAAAAATAACGATGCTGATTTTGCCATTGTTCCCAAAGTGAAATATTTCAAAGTCGGTTTGGGAAAATATGTTTTTTCTAATCAGGTTATTGTCAGCATGAAACTTTTCGATGCAGAAGGAAATCTGATCACCTCTTCAGATTACGATACTTACCGTAAAAACATGCGTCTTTTGGGTTCAGCTGAAAACTCAATAAAAATAGGAACCAATGGTGCTATAAAATCGATTCTCAAGCAGTTAAGAAAAATAAAACCCTCTACAGAAGCCGGTTTCTAAACTTTAATAAAACCTTAAATTTAGCGTATCGTTCTCCTATTCTAAAAATTTAAATTATTTTTGCATAGCAAAAATCTCACGTTTTGAATTCTACAGACGAACTTATCTTTAATCCAGCCGATATTGCCGAAAGACTCAGTGAACTTCCCGCTGATGAAAGGTTACTGGCTTTTCTGAAAGTTCCGAAGCAGTACAAAGCGGATGTTTTTTCGCATTTAGATCCTGATTTCCAGGAAGAAACCATACGAAGCATCGGAAGCGATGAAGTCTCAGAAATCCTGAACGCCATGACTCCCGATGACAGAACGGCTCTGTTTGAAGATTTCCCTGATGAACTGATCAAATACTCCATTAATCATCTCAATCCGCAGGAAAGGAGAATTGCCTTAAAGCTGTTAGGCTACAACTCAGATTCGATCGCCCGTCTGATGACTCCTTATTACATCCAGATCCGTAAAGAATGGACGGTAAAAAGATGTCTTCAGCAGATAAAAAAAGTCGGTAAAAAAGTAGAAACCATCAATCACCTTTATGTAGTTGATGAGAGAAACCGCCTGATTGACGATTTACCTTTGGGTAGTTTGCTTTTGGTGGAAGAAGATACTTTGGTTTCCGATCTTACCGACAATCATTTTGTTGCAATTACTACGACAACATCAAAAGAAGATGCAGTTACTTATTTCGAAAAATATGACCGAACTGCTCTTCCGATCATTACAGAAGCCGGAGTTTTGGTGGGAATTGTAACCATCGATGATATTTTAGATCAAATTGAATCTCAAAACACAGAAGATATTCAGAAATTCGGGGGTGTTGAAGCACTTGACGATCCGTATATTCAGACGCATTGGTTTGAGATGATCAAAAAGCGCGGACTTTGGCTAATCGTACTTTTCTTTTTACAATTGATTACCGCATCTGTAATGGGATTTTATGAAAATGAAATCGAGAAAGCGGTTGTTTTGGCACTATTTATCCCTCTAATTATTTCGAGTGGCGGAAATTCCGGTTCACAGGCTGCAACGTTGATAATCCGTGCGATGGCATTACAGGAAATCACTTTGAAAGATTGGTGGACGGTCATGAAAAAAGAAATCGTTACCGGATTGGTTCTGGGAACTTTCCTAGGAATTATCGGCTTTTTCAGAATTATGATCTGGCATAAACTCGGTTGGTTCGATTATGGAGATTACTGGTTTTTCATCGGAATAAGTGCCGGAATTTCTTTGGCTATGATTGTACTTTGGGGAACTATTTCAGGTTCCATGGTTCCGTTTATTCTTAAAAAATTCAACCTCGATCCTGCAACTTCTTCCGCACCATTTGTAGCAACTTTGGTTGACGTAACCGGACTAATCATTTATTTTACCATCGCAGCGATGTTCTTAACCGGAAAACTTTTGTAATTTTAGGCAAAGTCTAAAATTTTATGCGAGTTGTATCATTAGTACCTTCTATTACGGAAGTTTTATTTGATTTAGGTTTAACGGAAAATGAAATTGTAGGAAGAACAAAATTCTGCATCCATCCTTCAGAAAAAGTAAAAAAAATTGAGATTATCGGTGGGACAAAAAATCTTAACCTTGAAAAAATTAAGAGTTTAAAACCTGACTTAATTCTCGCTAATAAAGAAGAAAATGTAAAAGAGCAGGTCGAGGATTTAATGAATGATTTTAAAGTTGTTGTAAGCAACACTGAAACCATTGAAGACAATTATTATCTGCTTAAAAACTTAGGATTACTTTTTAATAAAGAAGAAAAAGCTCAGGCTTTCAATCTGAAAATCTACGAAATTTTCAATCAAACCCAAATAAATTCTACCGTAAAAGTCGCTTACCTGATCTGGAACAAACCTTATATGACCGTTGGCTCAGATACTTTTATTCATCATGTTTTAAGCGAAATTGGTTTTGAAAATATATTTAAAAATCAAACCCGTTATCCTGAAATTACAGCTGAAGATTTAGCCGAAGCTGATGCCATCATGCTTTCTTCGGAACCTTTTCCGTTTAAAGAAAAACATATTGCAGAACTTAAAGCAATTTATCCTGATAAAAAAATAATAATCGTTGACGGAGAAGCATTTTCCTGGTACGGAACGCATATCGCGAAGTGTGAAAATTATTTTAAAGAATTGATTTCAGAGTTCAGTAATTAAGTTTTGGCTAAAGCCAGATGATTTTTTAAATTATTAAACGGGCTAAAGCCCGTTCCTATTGATAGTTTAAACAAAAAAACTCCGACTAAAAAATCGGAGTTTATATTTTATTTTAATTTAAATAAGACTACAAAATCTTTGAAACTTCATTACAAAGCCACTCCAGCAACTCTCTGTCTTCATCCGTAAAAGGATTGATGGTATGAGAATCAATATCGATCTGACCAATGTTTTGTCCGTCTTTGAAAATAGGAACCACTATTTCTGCTTTCGTATCGATTGAACAGCTTAAATAATTGCTTTCTTCTTTTACATCCGGAACAACAAATGTTTCATTGGAAACTGCAACTTGTCCACAAATCCCTTTTCCGTAAGGAATAATGGTATGATCGGTTTCTGCACCTACGTAAGGCCCCAGTTTCAGCTCATCTTTATCTCCGTTTTTAAAGTAAAAACCCGTCCAGTTGAAATACGAGATCTCCTGATCAAGCAGAGCGCAGACTTTTTGAAGTTTCTCTTCGGTATTATGTTTGGGACTTTCGAGAATAGATGAAAGTCTTTTTTTTAATTCAGACATTGTAATAATTTTTATGAAAACTGTTTTAGAGAAAGTTCGTTTTTGAAGCCGAACATTGCTCTTTCTTTTATCATTTCGCCAACACCATCAGGAAGCTGGCTTTCCCAACCGCTCATGTTGCATGCAATTTTTCTTAGAATTTCTCTTGAATAAATTTCCAAAAATTCAGGATTGTAGTTGGTAATATCTACAATACGGTTGTTCAGCTTGAAATATTTATACAATTCTTTCAGGTTTTCTTCTACTTTTAAGTTTGATGAATCTAAAAGCTCGTGAGTTTCAGGATCTTTGTAAGGATAAAGATAAACCCTCATTCCGTTTCTGAAAAATTTACCGAATGCTTCCAGAATTCCGCCTGAAAGATCCTGATAATATTTCTCATCGAATACCATCAACATATTGTTTACCCCCATCGCAACACCGATATCGCCGTTTGTATAATGAGAGAAATAATCGATCAGTCTGTAATATTCTGAGAAATTTGAAATAATAACGGTGTAGCCCAATTTACCAAGAACGTCTACTCTATCCAGGAAATCTCTTTCATCAATATCACCGTCTGCACGAAGATTTGAAATGGTAATTTCGATCAAAACTTCGGTTTCTTCCTGAGTACAGATCGCATCTTTCAGGAACAAATCCATCCCGTTTTTAAGCATATCGATATTGACCTTGGTTACCGGTCTGAAACTTCCTCTTACCGCAAAAATATTCTTTTTGTAAAGAACATCAGCGGGAAGCATATTATTACCTTCAGAGTTAAAGATTACCGCTTCAGTCATTCCGTTTTTCACCAACTGTAAAGACATCAGTCTGTTATCAACATAAGCAAAAGCGGGCCCATTGAAATCAATCATGTCGATCTCAAGATTATCTTTTGCAATATCATCATACAGAGATTCAATCAGTCTTCTCGGGTTGTCATAATAATGATAAGCTCCGAAAATTAGGTTTACCCCTAGATTCCCAAGAGTTTCCTGCTGTAGGGTCGCATCATTTTCCTTAAATTTAACGTGGATAACGATTTCGTTGTAATCTTCATTTTCATTCACCTGAAAACGAATTCCTACCCAGCCGTGCCCCTTTATCGTTTTATCAAAATTGATTGTTGTAACCGTATTGGCATAAGAGAAATATTTTCTGCCCGGACTGTTGTCTCTGGAAATTCTTTCTTCAATCAAGGCAACTTCATAGCGAAGCATTTTTCGAAGTCGGTTTTGGGTAACATACCTGTTTTTTACTTCTTTTCCGTAGATGGCATCACTAAAATCTTTGTCGTAAGCCGACATTGCCTTAGCAATTGTACCGGAAGCTCCTCCTGCTCTAAAAAAGTGTCGAACAGTTTCCTGCCCTGCTCCAATTTCTGCGAAAGTACCATAAATAGTAGGATCTAGATTAATTGTTAATGCTTTTTGTTTAGGAGTTAATTTCTGATACATTAGGACATTAAATTTTTCGTAAATTTACCAAAATTAAAACAACCTCAAAAGAAAATGAAGTTGAAATTTTTAGGAACCGGAACTTCACAGGGTGTTCCCGTGATTGGTTGCACTTGTGAGGTCTGCACTTCACCCAATCCCAAAGATCAGCGTTTCAGATCTTCGGTGATGGTTACTACCGACGAACACAAAAAAATTCTGATCGACTGCGGACCGGATTTCAGACAGCAAATGCTGATCAATAAAGAAAATCGCGTTGACATTACTCTTCTTACGCATGAGCATAATGATCATGTCATTGGTTTAGATGACATGCGACCTTTAATTTTCAAAAGCGGAAAAAATATTCCTTTATACAGTCTTCCCAGAGTTGCCGACGAAGTAAAAAAACGTTTTCCTTATGCATTTGCAGATGAAAAATATCCGGGAGCTCCAGCCTTTGATCTCCATGAAATCGGAAATGAAAAATTTGAAGTATTAAATACCGAAATTTCACCTATCGAGGTTATTCATTATAAAATAACGGCTTTAGGATACAGGTTTAAAAATCTTGCCTACATCACCGATGCCGGCTTTATTTCTGAAACAGAGAAAGAAAAACTTCAAAATTTAGATGTATTAATCCTTAACTGCATCCGTAAATTCGATCCTCATCCTGCCCATTTTATTTTGGCAGATGTGATAAAGCTACACCAAGAGCTAAAACCTAAAAAATTATTTCTGACTCACATCAGTCATCATTTCGGACTGCATGATATTGAAGATAAACAACTTCCAGCCGGAATTCACCTTGCCTACGATGGTTTGGAAATAAATTTTTAAAGAAAAGTTGATAAAAAGTTTTTGAAGATTAAAAAAAGTTTCTATATTTGCACACCGATTCAAACATGGTAACACACTTGCCCAGGTGGCGGAATTGGTAGACGCGCTGGTCTCAAACACCAGTTCTTAGGAGTACCGGTTCGATCCCGGTCCTGGGTACAACTGCCAAAAAGCGCCAACTAAAGACAGTTGGCGCCTTTTATTTATAATTGAAAGCCATTCAGGAACTTGAGCGATACCAAAGTTCACATATTTGCAACCATTGATGCTTTTATAAAACCTTCTAAACTTAAAAATATTGCTGCACTTTAGTTCTGTTTCCTAATACAACCAGAACATCATATAACACAAAATCCACTGCAATTGCAGTGGATTTTTCATTTATCTGCCACACGATAAAATCGTGCGGGAGCGGGGGGTATTAAAATTGAGTAATGGCATTATATATAATTATATCCTTCACTATATAATGCAGGAAAGCTAATAAAATACATTTGGTTAATTTAACTTGTTCTGTAAGCTTCTGGTATTATATATACATTTTTAAGTTGTATATTTTTACATTTGTTTTCTTCATACCATTTAAACCAATTCTTTAAATCTTCTTTAAATACTCCATTTGGATATGTTCTTGCATAATTCATAATTTTCCCTACAGATACTGGGGCATAATTTGAAATAAAAATGACTGATTTTCTAAATCTTGCATCTTGTGAAAGATTAATATTATTTTCGACATATTTGACATGACAAAAAAATATTTCCTTAAATTTTAAATTTTCCTGACAATCACTTTGTTGACCGAAACTTCTAAAAAAAATAAAAACTGATATAATTAATAATTTATTCATTTATAGGGGATCTTTGTTTTGTTAATAATAACGCCGCCCGTCGAGTTTGGAGTTACGGTTTGAAAAGTAAGAGTAAAATCTCTTCCAACAAATATATCTGTACCCGCTGCCGGATTTTCGACTCTCAAATTGCCATTTACTTTATTCTCAGCTGCTACTCCACCGTTATGCATTGTCAAAGCATTAGTTGGATAAACGCCTTTTACGCCTCCAGATTCCGCTTTTAGTTGCTGCTCTTTAGTCTCATGAGCTAAAGCTCCTGCGCTAGATGCTCCTCCAGAGCCAGCTTTGTCGAATTCAGCTATGTCTGCTATATCAATTTTATCATTTACAATATCTCCAACAGTGGTATTAGTATCGTTACTAACTATTTCTGTTTGGATCACGGCTGAGCTGTTAATTGCTTCAGAATATACATCAATAAATGCTTGCTGCTCGGGTGTTACGGAGTCAGTACTAATTTTTGTAAATTCAACATCTCCACTAGTAGCATTTAATGTAGCCTTATATGTATTTCCCGTAGCTTTTGAAACAGAATCTAAATAAGCTTCTTTTGTAGCATTATCTTGGAAAGTAGGTCGAACTGTGTCTAAGTTTTCCATCCCATCAGGATCAATAAATCTAATTGGATTATTATAAGCATATGTATACGTTGCCCATCTTCTTGAAGTTTCAGCTAAAGGATCCACAACACCCCACCTTCCTAAATCCGGCATATAAAATCTTGCTCCGTAATCATACATCCCGGTCTCAGTCTGAAGCTCTTTCCCATTGTACTTGTACTGGTAACCCGGGTTTCCTGACAATTGGTTATATCCTTCATGCTTCAACCCGAAAGGATAATAATTGTTCTCCTCAAGAACTTCTACCCCGCTGCCATTGTGGAAATAACTCAATCTTGTATTTCCCAAATGGTCTGCATAGTTGTAAATATACTTATTTTTCATAAAATCAAAGTACCCTTCCGCTGTAGGTACAAATTGTAATTCGGGACCTATAGCAGGAGCCGGACAATCTATACATATGATAAAATCATTGTTAAAAAAATATTGAAATCCGTCGAGATAATCTGTCGTTGAATTCGAAAGAAAAGCTCCACCACCAGTAGTTTTCATCAGCTTAGTTCCATCAGCTCTATACACATAGTTTACCTGAGATTTTTTAATTCCAGAGCCAACAGTTAAAGTATTAGGAAGACTCAGGTGGTTATACCCTATTGATCCGAGTCCTTTATCTCCATGGGATTTCATATTCCCATTGGAGTCATATGCAAAAGCGCCACCTAAAGCATTATAACCCGAATAGTTGTTCGAAACCCCCGGTGGAAGTGTGATCTGATCCAATCTGTTGCCTGTATAGTTATAAACCAAATCGTCAATCTGCTCTGCTGTAATCCCTGTTGTAGGCTTGGAATACCTTTGAAGCGTCTTAATGTTTCCATTAAGGTCGTACGTCAGGTACTCGTTATAGTTGTTATTGTTGAGTATCGAAGAGCCCGGCTCTGTATAAATGCCCTGCGACAATCGGTTCAACCCGTCATAAACGTATGAATATCTTCTTTTGCTGTCATTAACCACCGTTGATGTCTTCCAGTCAATCTCTGCAATATTGCCGTTAAATCTTCCTGTGGTAAGACCCGTATTCTCAGGATTGTTGTATTTGATCTCATACCCAAACAAATCACCTCCGCTTAAATCATTCGGATTGTTGATTCCTGTCATCCATCCCCTGATGTTGTATTTGTAATCCATCTGCTGTAACGGAGAGTTTGCACTGACCCCTCCCACTTTCTTGCTTTCAAGCTGAGACAGCTCATTGTATTTGTTCTGAGCCAAATATTCCACAGCATTGCCGTCAACCTGATGCGTATGGGTCAATAACCTGTTCTGGTGGTCATACGTAAAGTTCTCCGTAATTACTCTTTCCGTATCGGTATTCAACCTCTTATGCCGGGTGACTACCGTTTGTGGAGTACCCGAAAAATCAAGCTCAGATTCTGTCTTCGTATAACCTCCCAAATGGTTGACCGAATGCGTGGCTAAAGCCCTCCCCCTGGAATCGTACCACGTGTAGTTCTTCGTCCAGTTGTCATCCTCAATGTTTTTGATCAGCGTCATGACAGGCAGGCTTTTGGTGCTTACACTATTGCCCGTACTGTTGTCACTGATCACAGCCACACCGAAAACCGTGGAAGGGAAAGCCGGATTGAAGCTGTAGGATGCATACGTATCATAATAGTTGATGCTCAAAATCTTCACGTACTTGGAATCCGATGGGTAAGCCCTGCCCGAGTAAAAAACCTCCATCCCCTCATGCATAAAACCTGAGCTTTCAATACGGTTCATATTGTTGCTACCCTTCAAATCAGCATCAGCCTGTTCCGTCAAACGGTCTCCACCCGTGCTGATCCCCGTGAAGGCAACACGCCCGAAACGGTCGTACTTCGTGAAGAGCCACTGTCCTTTTTCTGCCAGATTGGAATCCTGCGATCCAACCAAACGGTCCTGCTTATCGTAAACCATAAACTCCCAGCCCTTGCCCGGAAGCTTCTTCTCAACCAAGCGGTTACGGCTGTCGTATTTGTACTGGTAGCACAGGTTGTTCAAAGTCGTTGTATCGACAGCGTTCGCTGCCACTGCCAATGGCGGGATAACATATGCCAATTGATTGTAATCGTTATAAACATAATACGTATCTGCTTCCGTTGTCGCATCAAGCATTTTCCTTACCAGTACAACCTGTCCCTGGCCGTTCTTGAACTCTATCGTCTTATTGCCGTCTTCGTCAGTTACCGTATTCTTATACAGCTGACCCGCTCCATAAGGAGTCGGAGACAATGTTATTACAGAACTGAAACTGGCGTAATCAAATGTTGCCACATATTTTTTGACTTCCCCGTTTTCATTGGCTTCATAACCGAACTTTACAGGTTTGCTGCTCCAGGCCGTACCAACCTGTCTTTGCTCCAAGACCCTGTCCAAAGGAGAAGCTTCAAATTCTTTCTTGGAAAATATTATTTCTGATCCGTAAATATCTGCCTGGGTGGCATTGGTCAAAGGGCTCGTTACTATCGCTCCATTAGCTGTCCCGCTTTGAGGTACAGGAAGGTAATCCATAGCCTGCCTCCCATACTGGTCATATACAAAGTGCATAACTACATCCCTCCCTAACGGGGAAGCCTTGATGTTCACTGCCTGCTTGGGTCTGCCCAAGCCGTCAAGGTACTGTACGCTTTCCACGCTTTTTGGCGTAGGCCCTGTAGGGTCGGTCAAATATGTTTTCGTATAAACGTAGTTTTCATTCGTGCTTAAGTTCAAGGTCTGTGCATGGGAAAACCCCGCTACAAACAAAGCACTGATTGGTATGATTATTTTTTTCATGGTTTGGTTTTATTGCTTGTAGTTGTACTTGAACTCTTTTAAGATCTTACCCGATGCACTATTCTCCCTGATCTCCTTTAAGCGGTTCGCCGCATCATAAAGGTAAACCTCTCGGATACCGGAGGGCGGAGTGATACTTGTTACCCCGATCAAAGGATCATACGTATATGTCGTGATCTGAGCTTCAGATAAATCCGAAAGCTGTCTGAAAGCGTTAAGCTGAGCAATCAGGTTTGCTTCATTTGAAGGGTTAACAGCATCCTGATCCGAAGCACTCACTATCGATGATGCCAAAGCAATCACCGCAGAATAAGGATAATTAGCCACCTTCGCAATGGGCTGGGTACCGTTATAGCCCCAGATAATCGATGTCACTATCCCATCCTTCGTCGTATACTGCAATAGATTGCCCTTACTGTCATACTGGTTGTAAGTCACCTCGGTCGCAGAAATACCTGCGAAATCAGTGGAAACCAATGATGTCGGAAGAAAATGGTTAACATCATTGAACATTGTTTCAACCTTGCTAATGGTCTTATTATTCTTTTTATTTTCGGTCTCTAAAGCAACACCAATCATATTGGCATTAATTAATCTTGTATTGCCTTTTTCATGTGCATATTTATAAGATGTTAGATTGGAATTTCCATCTGAAAAATTCTGTGTAACGGATGTCGGATAATCAAGACTATTGTACAGTGTATTTGTTGTAGCTGTTACAGAACTTTGCACGCCATTTTTATAAAAATAGGATGTTTCTACTTTCTGTGAAGGCAGGCTAATACCAAATCTCTCAATGTTTTTATAAGGAGTGGTCAATGCTAAATTCCCATACCAATTAAAAAAGTCTGAATATCCTGCATATTGATAATATTTTGTGATCATATTATTATAGAAATTATCCTTAATTTTAATCCCGTCATTAACCTCATATTCGGTGATATTATAGTCAAAATCAGTCTGTGAAACAATACGATCGTTGGAGTCATATTTTTTTTCCCATATAGTTTGTCCTCTTAAATAATCCTGATTTGGAATAGGTACAATTGGCATTTGAGTGTAAATTATTAACTGATTAGGAAAATCTAAGGGTGATCTGAATTTATAAACCGTTTTTCCTTTGCTTATGTTGTTATTATCAACCTGTTTTACAGTGACATATTTATACCCAACATCTCCGCCCTGTGTTTTCTGTACCGGAATAATATTATAATCGGTTTCAGTATTAAACATTGCGTTATAAATTATAACACCATTCATAGTATCACTGTTGTATGAATAATATTCATCGTAATTAAATACTGGCACAGGGAATACTAATGCGCCACTACTTCTTCCTGCTTCATCCAGATTATCATAATTATAAATATATCTTTTTGTAGGATCGGCTGATAAGGGGTTTTCATAATATGAAATATCACCGATCCTAAATCCACCACCTTTATATTTTTTCATGTCAACATACATCGGCTCAGAGGTATGTGCAA
Source organism: Chryseobacterium formosense (assembly GCF_900116415.1). Lineage (GTDB taxonomy): Bacteria > Bacteroidota > Bacteroidia > Flavobacteriales > Weeksellaceae > Chryseobacterium > Chryseobacterium formosense. The sequence continues at coordinate 874,468 of NZ_FPAP01000003.1, forward strand.
CAAAAGTATCCAGTGTATTTGACGGATTTGAAAAAGCAAAATTTCCACTTAATGAAGCATAGTATGTACCGGGCTCAAGGTATACTGCAGGATGAAACTCTGATTTAATTTCTCCATTTTGATTTATATTTGAGTTGGGGCATGCTGGAGGCTGTGGTTTATTGCATGTTTGGTTCCCATATTGAAATGTAAATACTGCAGGAGAGAAAGTATTGTCTGCATTCTTTTTAAATATTTGAAATTTCCAATCGTAATAAATCAAATTACCAAGCCATAAATCCAGCTGAACATATTGTGCAGATTGAATTGAGAAAAAATTTTGTTTATATAAATCGTTAAATTGACCAAAATGAACACTGAATTCGTAAGGTGTTGAAGTATTATAACCTGTAACAGCAGCCATTACATTATCATTTGCGACAGGATTGTAACTGTATTCATTTTCTTCGAAATTAAAGATAACTTTGCCTTTTGTAGGATATGTAATTGATTTAATCACATCTGTAGTAATCCCTGAGCCTGCATAGAAACCCCATTTGTCTTTTTGAAGACCAAAAAAATTACCTTCGTTATATTCTATACTGTTTTCTTGATTCTGATTATTGGCAGAAACTTTAGTCACTTTCTTAAGCAGTAGTTTTTGCAAATTTTGAGGCCCATTGTACGCTTGGTATTGTACATTGGAATAACCATAATCCATAATAAATTTCTCGGTGTATTGTGTAGCTGGTTGCCCTACAAAGTTAGTCTGTACCGATTTCAGCTTATATAAATTTTGAGGCTCAGCATAATTGCTGTCACTTCTGCCTTGTTCATAATTAAAATAAATTGTTCCCCTACCAACAATATCAATATCAGTAAGCAGATAGGTCTGAGACGTATTGTAGACAAGCTGTCTTTCAAAAGCTCCAGGCAAACCACTAGGAGGCTCCTGATTAAAGGTTGTATTAGTATAACCTATATTACTCGCCATTCTGGATATTGTTGTAGGTGTATCCTGATACTTTACTTCAGAATGACGCAGATATTTGAATGTGACAAGATTGACATTTCTTTGATCATTGATTCTGACTAAATGATATGATGTATAATAGTCTCCAATCTCGACACTTGGGTAAAGATCTCCACTCCCCGTAATAATATGAGTTTTTACCGTGGTAATTGATTTTCCGGATTTTTCCATTCCTTCAAAATCATATCTTATCCCCTTATCATCGATGATTGTAAAAGATTTCAGAGCATGCTCAACTCCATCGTATGAACACGTTATTTTAAGATTATTCTTATCCAATTTGACAGCTACATAAGAATTATTGGAATCCTTCATTACATAAAATCTTCCCGTAAACCCTAAAAAGTTATATTGATACAAATCGTATTCTGTATCGTATTTTCCCATTGCTGCATAAAATGAATACTCATTAATATTTACTGAAGGGTCATTATTGATAAGTTTTGACGTAAGATTAGTTGTTGTGTCGTAAATACCAAATTTCGACTTAGGTGGAGACGATAATAGGACAGATCTATTTTTTTCATCCGGATTTCCTCCTCTAACTGTTCTTACGATGCTTCCTCCGGCTATTAAGCTCCATCCCAATCCTGTTTCTCCTGACCTATCATCAGGCTTTGCATTCATCGGATGGTATTTAAGCTGGACGTTAACCGCAACATTTTTGTTATTGGTTGGAATATTAAACAGTGGAATATTAATATCTGGAACACCTGTATAATAACTTACAGGAACTTCTTCGAATTTCATTAGATTATTAGCGGTTGGAGCTGCAGCGAACATTTGGTTAATGTCTTCAATGTAGCTTTTTCCTTCGCCATTTAAAGTGTGCTGTGCATTTATTACATTTACTATTAATGCAAGTAAAAGTAGCAAAATGTTTTTCTTCATGTGTCTTATTTTTTAATCAGTTTAGCATTAGCAGTTTTCTCATTATCCGTTTTTACAACAATCAGATACGCTCCCTGTATCAGGTTCTGAGTATTGATCTTCGTTACCTTGTTCTTTGTCTTCAAACTCTGGAGCTGTCTTCCACCCATGTCATATAAAGTAATATCAGCTTCCTTAAACTCAAACCCTATCTCCACATAACAATAATCGCTCACAGGATTCGGATAGATTTTCATATCCTGCTTTTCGATCAACTGATCGATCTGACTGTCGCCTAATTTCACAATCTTCCAGTTTTCTTTTCCCAATTCTTCGGCACTTGTTCCTGCCAGAACTATAGAACCGTCTTTATTCATCTTCAGGTCAGATAATCTTTCTTCCTTCTTTCTCGATTCTCCTTTTACATGCTTTCTCCACTGCTCATTGCCATCATTGTCAATATAGAGCATCCAGAAAGTTTCGTCATCAGCCTCAATTCTTCCTTCAGCCTGAGTGTATCCGCCCAGTAAAATGCCTTTGGTTGATGGTTGTCGGTTGTCTGTCGATGGTTTTCCTGTGATCACATTCATGCCCATCAGAATATCGCGGTTTTTAAAATTGTAGGATTTCTGCCATTGTTCATCACCTTTTGTGTTTAAAGAAATTAACCACAGATCTGTTCCTTCTTCTATTCCTACTGTTTTATTTCCTGATCTTTCAGATCTTGATTCTCCACCAATAATATATCCCGATGAAGTAAATGCCATTGTTCTTACATGATCATCTCCTTTACCTCCAAAGTTCTTTTCCCATTCTACTTTTCCGTCTTTGTTGAGTTTTACAATCCAGTAGTCGCCTTCACCGAAGTTTTCCGTGGTTTTTCCTACAAACTGCGTTTTAGCCGTATTGGTTTTATCATCACCGGAGATAATTTTATGTCCGGCCGTTGAACCGCTTCTTGAATAAACTCCCAACAAAGCTCCGCCATCGGGAGTTGGGATCATCTTTTCTACTTCATCAAGGCCTTTCCCGCCCAATACAAGTTCTGAAACAACCTCCCCGTTTTTATCCAAACGTATTACCGTAATATCCTTTGAACCAAAGCCAAGGGAAGGGTTCTGAATGTTTCCTGCCACAAAAAAACCGAAATCCGAAGATTGAATGACAGCCCTTGCCTCTTCATCCTGTGCTGTGCCTATTGTCTTCTGCCAAAGCTCGTCCCCGAATTCGTTGATCCTGATCAGCCAGATATCGGATCCGCCTTTGGAGCCTTCCTTTTTATCCAGCCCTTTTCCCGAATACGAAGTCCCTGCCATAAGGAAACCACCATCCTGGGTAGACATGGTTGCTGAAAGAAAATCGTGGTTCTCTCCTGAGAAATACTTTTCCCAGACTTCTTCGCCCTGTTGATTGAGTTTGACCAAATGGAAATCGTAGCCGTTGTTTTGTTTGTTTCCGGTAGTAATCTTCGATTGAATCGAGCTTCCCGTAATAAGGTATTGCTGATCTACAGTAGTGGTTACCTGAGAAAGAAAATCCTGCGTAGAAGATTTGATATCTTTCTGCCATACCACTTCCTGTGCAGTAAAGCCTGCGGCAGTATAAAGGAATACTGCACTCATGTAGAGTTGTTTCATGACTTGGTTAATAATTTATTGTTGCTAATTTAACTTTTTTTAACGAATATCCTAATCTCTTTGTTGAGATTTAATATGAATATAATCATATCATCGTGACAAATGTAAATCAGTAAAGCGCCAAATCTTGACGTGTTAATTTATATTCTAAATAAAAATCTGGTAAGCAATAATTTCTGCAATTGATTGTAAAATAAGCATTTTCTTTTTTTAAGCTCACCTTTTTTGTGAAACTATCTCATTAAGTAAACTTCCTAAACATCTAAAAATTATAAAGCTCCTAAGGAGATATTTTCTCGCAACAGATTTAAAAATAATGTTTTATCTTTAATTCTAAATTGCAAATTTTTCTTATCATTTTCATATAAAAAGTATAAGAATTGTTCTAAGAATTTAGCAACTCCAGTCCAAGAGAATGCACAGTATGAGACAGTCTTTTTTGTTATTAAACTTTAATAATTAGGTTTTGGTTCTGGCACGTATGTATTTCCATATTGGAATAATTTATTCTCTTCTTCTTCATTTAATACTTTCCTTAAATCTCCATTTTTATTCAATTCAAAAATTATATATCTTGGATGAAAGATTGATATTGTTCCTTCTTTATACATATAATCGTTATATTTATCCTTAATATATTTTTTTTCTTGTTTTATTTTAAAGAAATTGGAGTAATACACAATTAAATATTTATTATTAGATATATAACATTTAGCAGAATCTTTGTCGAAAAATTCTGCCGTAGAGATTTTAATGTAATCTTTGTTCCATTTGGTTTGATGTTGGACTATAAAAATTTTAGGTGAATATTTTTTATCTGCGGAAAGAGAATCTACAATTTTTGATACTTGTTTTTCTATAGAGCTTTCTTTCTTGCTACAGCCAAGAATTGAAATCAGTCCGATAGAAGCGCAAAAAAACAATTTATTTAACTTTATCATAATAAATTTATTAATACTATTTAAAGGCGCCGGTGTTAATTGCATATTTGTTTTAGTATGTCCATTTCTATTGAGCTCAATTAAGGTATTTCATAATCCTTCATGAACTGTCATAAATCTAGGAAGCATATTGCTATTTTTCAAAGTTCCGTGTAAACATTTCTCCTTGAGTTTTGATCTGATCCCCATTGATTTCCCACTATATCAGGATGATTTACGTTATAACCACCGTGATTATTAACAAAGCCACTTAGTGAGTGGCTTTATTAATTAATCCTCTTCTTAATAATTGCGTAATAAAAAATGTAGCTACAGCTACTATATACAAAGCTCTTTGTTCAGGATATTTTATTGCCCAATAAATAAAAGGAGAACTTATAATAATCCATTCTAAAAATAGTTTAATCTTTAAATACTTCTGATTGAAAACGATTAAAAATAAATCCAAAATAATCAATGCAGTGATAAAACAAATCCAAAATAACATCCCGTAAAGAAGAATTCCTATTAAAGAAGCAATGATTGTTTGAAAAAAATCTCTTGAAACATTTGGGTCTAAAGAGTCAAATATTGTGGTAAACAAAAATGACACTATAAAGACTCCAACAATATTTATCCAGTTTGTATTTAATATTTTCATATCTAATTAATATTTAACGAGGAACCGGAGCTCCAGATGCATCAGGTAAATATTGCTGTTCTGGTATTTTAACAGTATTTGATGACTCATACATTTTATTCCAATCTCCAACAGAATATGTTTTATCTCCTTGTTGTACTCCTGTAAACACACCATTTTCATCCATTGTAACCGTAAAGTTATTTGACATCATTGGACGGTTATTATCTCCAAATAAATTTACGATAGGATTTCCTACTGCAGGACTAACACCGACCATTAATTGGTTTCCCGCAGTATCTCCAATCATAGTTTCAGCAGAAGGAAAAGCATCGCCAGTCTGCTTTACACTTATTCCTAATATCCCTGCGGCTTTATTTTCGGTTAAACTAAAATTTGTAGTAACATCAATATCTGGAGTTAATCCACCTGGAGTTAAAGGATTAGACCCAGCCATTTTCGCTGTCCACGAAGTTGTGGTACTTCCATCTTTATTAGTGGTGTATACAGCATTACTTATAGTTCCCACGTCATTGTTTGCAGTAGCAGCTCCTAGATATGGATGAGAGGAAGGACTTGAACTTGCACCATAATTAGTGTAAGTATGATTGTCTGTATTCATTACATAACTATGAGAAAGTCTTGATGTTACATTTTGAGAAGTAGAATACCCTCGCCTGTCTCCCGAAAATCCTCCACCAAATGTTGGAAATGGAGCAAAAGAACGTGTAATTACCGGATATGGCCACATCCCATCCGGATCAATAAACCTTATCGGATTGTCCCAAGCGTAATTATAAGGACTAAATTTTCTCATTTTTTCAGTAAGAGGATCTACCACGCCCCATCTTCCAATATCCGGCATATAAAATCTTGCTCCGTAGTCATACATGCCTGTTTCATTCTGAAGCTCCTTTCCATTGTACTTGTACTGGTAACCCGGGTTTCCTGACAATTGGTTATATCCTTCATGCTTCAACCCGAAAGGATAATAATTGTTCTCCTCAAGAACTTCTACCCCGCTGCCATTGTGGAAATAACTCAATCTTGTATTTCCCAAATGGTCTGCATAGTTGTAAATATACTTATTTTTCATAAAATCAAAGTACCCTTCCGCTGTAGGTACAAATTGTAATTCGGGACCTATAGCAGGAGCCGGACAATCTATACATATGATAAAATCATTGTTAAAAAAATATTGAAATCCGTCGAGATAATCTGTCGTTGAATTCGAAAGAAAAGCTCCACCACCAGTAGTTTTCATCAGCTTAGTTCCATCAGCTCTATACACATAGTTTACCTGAGATTTTTTAATTCCAGAGCCAACAGTTAAAGTATTAGGAAGACTCAGGTGGTTATACCCTATTGATCCGAGTCCTTTATCTCCATGGGATTTCATATTCCCATTGGAGTCATATGCAAAAGCGCCACCTAAAGCATTATAACCCGAATAGTTGTTCGAAACCCCCGGTGGAAGTGTGATCTGATCCAATCTGTTGCCTGTATAGTTATAAACCAAATCGTCAATCTGCTCTGCTGTAATCCCTGTTGTAGGCTTGGAATACCTTTGAAGCGTCTTAATGTTTCCATTAAGGTCGTACGTCAGGTACTCGTTATAGTTGTTATTGTTGAGTATCGAAGAGCCCGGCTCTGTATAAATGCCCTGCGACAATCGGTTCAACCCGTCATAAACGTATGAATATCTTCTTTTGCTGTCATTAACCACCGTTGATGTCTTCCAGTCAATCTCTGCAATATTGCCGTTAAATCTTCCTGTGGTAAGACCCGTATTCTCAGGATTGTTGTATTTGATCTCATACCCAAACAAATCACCTCCGCTTAAATCATTCGGATTGTTGATTCCTGTCATCCATCCCCTGATGTTGTATTTGTAATCCATCTGCTGTAACGGAGAGTTTGCACTGACCCCTCCCACTTTCTTGCTTTCAAGCTGAGACAGCTCATTGTATTTGTTCTGAGCCAAATATTCCACAGCATTGCCGTCAACCTGATGCGTATGGGTCAATAACCTGTTCTGGTGGTCATACGTAAAGTTCTCCGTAATTACTCTTTCCGTATCGGTATTCAACCTCTTATGCCGGGTGACTACCGTTTGTGGAGTACCCGAAAAATCAAGCTCAGATTCTGTCTTCGTATAACCTCCCAAATGGTTGACCGAATGCGTGGCTAAAGCCCTCCCCCTGGAATCGTACCACGTGTAGTTCTTCGTCCAGTTGTCATCCTCAATGTTTTTGATCAGCGTCATGACAGGCAGGCTTTTGGTGCTTACACTATTGCCCGTACTGTTGTCACTGATCACAGCCACACCGAAAACCGTGGAAGGGAAAGCCGGATTGAAGCTGTAGGATGCATACGTATCATAATAGTTGATGCTCAAAATCTTCACGTACTTGGAATCCGATGGGTAAGCCCTGCCCGAGTAAAAAACCTCCATCCCCTCATGCATAAAACCTGAGCTTTCAATACGGTTCATATTGTTGCTACCCTTCAAATCAGCATCAGCCTGTTCCGTCAAACGGTCTCCACCCGTGCTGATCCCCGTGAAGGCAACACGCCCGAAACGGTCGTACTTCGTGAAGAGCCACTGTCCTTTTTCTGCCAGATTGGAATCCTGCGATCCAACCAAACGGTCCTGCTTATCGTAAACCATAAACTCCCAGCCCTTGCCCGGAAGCTTCTTCTCAACCAAGCGGTTACGGCTGTCGTATTTGTACTGGTAGCACAGGTTGTTCAAAGTCGTTGTATCGACAGCGTTCGCTGCCACTGCCAATGGCGGGATAACATATGCCAATTGATTGTAATCGTTATAAACATAATACGTATCTGCTTCCGTTGTCGCATCAAGCATTTTCCTTACCAGTACAACCTGTCCCTGGCCGTTCTTGAACTCTATCGTCTTATTGCCGTCTTCGTCAGTTACCGTATTCTTATACAGCTGACCCGCTCCATAAGGAGTCGGAGACAATGTTATTACAGAACTGAAACTGGCGTAATCAAATGTTGCCACATATTTTTTGACTTCCCCGTTTTCATTGGCTTCATAACCGAACTTTACAGGTTTGCTGCTCCAGGCCGTACCAACCTGTCTTTGCTCCAAGACCCTGTCCAAAGGAGAAGCTTCAAATTCTTTCTTGGAAAATATTATTTCTGATCCGTAAATATCTGCCTGGGTGGCATTGGTCAAAGGGCTCGTTACTATCGCTCCATTAGCTGTCCCGCTTTGAGGTACAGGAAGGTAATCCATAGCCTGCCTCCCATACTGGTCATATACAAAGTGCAGAACAACATCCCGCCCCAGCGGGGAAGCCTTGATGTTTACTGCCTGCTTGGGTCTGCCCAGGCCGTCAAGGTACTGTACGCTTTCCACGCTTTTGGGCGTAGGCCCCGTAGGGTCGGTCAAATATGTTTTCGTATAAACGTAGTTTTCATTCGTGCTTAAGTTCAAGGTCTGTGCATGGGAAAACCCCGCTACAAACAAAGCACTGATAGGTATGATTATTTTTTTCATGGTTTGGTTTTATTGCTTGTAGTTGTACTTAAACTCTTTTAAGATCTTACCCGATGCACTATTCTCCCTGATCTCCTTTAAGCGGTTCGCCGCATCATAAAGGTAAACCTCTCGGATACCGGAGGGCGGAGTGATGCTTGTTACCCCGATCAAAGGATCATACGTATATGTCGTGATCTGATAGCCTGAAAGACTGTTGTTCTTACGAAAGTTCTCTAATGCAGTGATCAATGCTAATTCGGCAGAAGGATTTGCAGCATCCTGATCTGAAGGAGTAACGATTGACGAAATTAGTGCATTATCAATAGAATCAAGATCGGAACCTACAACTTTTGCTATAGGCTGGGTTTTATTGTACCCCCATATAATGGTCGTCGGAATACCGTCTTTTGTCGTATACTGCTGTACATTCCCCTTGCTGTCATACAAGTCGTAAGTGACTTCGGTTGAGACAGTATTTTTAAAATCTGTAGCATCAACTTTATAAGGTAATGGAAAGCCTGAAGTCTTGCCATCTGCATCAGATTGGGATACAGGGTAAAATGTTTCTGTTTTAGAAATGGTTTTACCATTTTTTTTAGTCTCTATCTCTAAAGGTATACTGACTATATTTTTATCATTAAGAAACGGATTTATATCTGATCCGTATCGGTAAAGTGTTTCGTTCAAAATGTTATCTGACGAAAGGATACTGCTCTTTTTAAGATAGTCCAGCGTGTTATACTCATAACTTTCATTAGTAACCAATGTTTTACCATTTGGAAAATATTCAGTTTTTACAGAGGAGATTAAATTAGTTTTTCCTACAATCTCTTTTGAAAAATAATAATAAATGAATGATAACGGGTTAACATTAATTCCCATTGCGGAAGTGTACCTACATAAATGATAAAGACTATTCACGTTACAGTTATCCATTGTAGTTTTAAAAGCCGCATAAGTATCAACATCACTGGTATTAAATCTATTAAAGATAAAATTGTTTCTTGCAAGAAAATTTATACCGGATATTTCTGTAGTAAAATTGTCATCATAAACATTATTTTCCTGATAAACCATATTGTTACCCGCATCAAAAACTTTTTTGTTAAGAAGATTACCTCTTCTATAATCAAAATTATAGGCATATGCTCCCGGCGGTGACATGGATAAATAAGAGAACAGAGAATTAGGTTTGTCAATAGGACTGGAAAATTCATGCAAAGTTCTGCCCTTGGAAACTACTGCGTTAGTGTTTGTATAATCAATGTCTTTGACAGTAATATATTTATATCCTACATCCGCACCTTTTGTCTTTTCTGGAGAAAGTAGATTTTTTGTTGAAATAGTGTTATAAGTCATTTCCAGATTATTCGCTAGCACAGCTCCAAATGTCGAGATACACATATAATAATTATTATAGTATTCTTCATATTGTAAAACCGGCACAGGAAATACAAGTGCACCGCTGCTTTTGGAATTATTGGCTATGTCATTATATTCGTATAATTTCTTCTTCTGTACACTGCTTGCGTTATTAAGAAATGCAACCTCTTTGATCCTGATTCCTCCTCCATATAAAAAATTTTCAGTTGGATTCTGTTTTGCATAATATGCCATAAATCCAGCAGTAAAATTCGTTGGTATAGGATTATTTGGCATATTGCCTGAAACAGTTGATAATACAGCATAATATTTCCCGGCTGGAAAATTCCTTTTTTGCCATGTAATATAATTCGGGTCAACATCTACGATGGGGCCTAACGGATGGATATTAGCGTATTCCATCTGACCTGTAGATTCATTAAGTTTATAAAAATTGAGTGCCCAGGGTTCGCTGGTATATGCACCTCCACCGGAATTAAACGTAACTTCCTGGGGTTCGGTAATTGTAAAAAAATGCATTGCACTTTGACCGAAGTTATTGATGATAATGGATGATGAAAATATTTCCCAATTTTTTAAATTAGATGAATAGTCAGTAACTTCTTCGATAGGGTTAGCTGTAGGTTCTTGACTGACTGTTGTTAAATGTGGTTTATAATTGTAGGTATTTAATTCATAATTATAACGAATTTCCCCGCTGGTTGGCAATGTCATTTTAGTTAAAACATCTTTCTCCACACAATTAGGAGATGGCTCATACATCAATTTTGGTGAGAGCATATCTAAAACCCTAGTGTTCTGAACACATCGGTAATGTCCCCATAAATCAGCTCTCACGTCATCAGACCCAAAAATTAATTTTTTACCATTGCCTCCATAGGATAGCCCATAAGAATATTCATTTTGAAGATTTTTATCCAAGACGTTAACGGCACTTAAAACCATTTTACTCTCAATATTCATACTATAACTATAAACAAGATTAAACTGTTTCAGTATGATATTTCCATAATAGTCTTTTGTGGTGATTTTAGTTAGCTTCTGATGATTGTTTGGCAATGCTAAATTAGAGTCTAGTCTATTGCCGGCATACTCAAAATATATTTTTGCACGATCAGTTACCTGTATACTATCAATAAATCTGGTACCTGTAGTATTAAGAAAAATGGATGTTTCGTCATTAGCCGGAAAAGTTGCTACGATATCATCGTAACAAGGAGAGCCTACTAAATTTGTATCGTAAGGGTATTGTTGTCCCCTTTTTTTAGAAATAGCAGTTGATTGTGCGGTCTCAATGGATCCATAACTAAATTTCAACAATTGTTTAGTGTCCTCATATACTTCTCCAAGGTAAAATCCTGTGTTTAGATTATGGTAGTCCAAACTCTCATTCGTATTGACATTACCTGAATTGATTGAGTTAATAAGATATGAGCGTGAAGACTTTTCAATCACATCAAAGACAAATCTGAGTCCTTTATCATCAATGATTTCAAATTTTACAGGGCTTTTTTCTGAATTGAAGAAAAAATTAATTTTTAAGTTGTTCTTGTCGAGTTTTACAAGTTGCAACTGTCCGGTTGTTTCATCTTTTTTAATGAAAAATCTTCCGGTGTATCCCATGAAATTGTATTGATACATGTCATAACTATTATCAAATCTATTGAATAATACTGACTCGAATATTTGTCTTTTTGCCTTTTCGCTATTAAGTCCTGAACCTGTGCCATTCAATAAATAATTCTTTACTATATTAAAATTATTTTCTTTATCAGCAATTGTATTATAGTACATCCCATATTTTTGGTCACTATGAGTAGATTCGTCAGGCAAATCCCGAATTGTACGCGAAATCATGCCACCGGCAAAAAGGCTCCAACCCAAACCGTATTCAGAGGCAACATCATCTACCTTCGCACTTAAAGGATGATAATTGAGGGATACTTTAAGATTAAGTTTTGAACTATTGGTATTAAAATCTCCTATTGGAATATTTACATCGGGTATGCCGGTATAGAGACTTACCGGAACTTCTTCAAACTTCATCAAAGAACTGACTCCCGGACTTTGAGGCATATTCCTGTTTAATTCTTCTATGTAATTCTTTCCCTGACCTTTAATGGATAGTAGAAAACTACACGTCAATAGAAGGAAATTGAATTTTATTATTAAATTTTTCATTTATGTTTATCTCTTAATCAATTTAGCATTCGCAGTTTTCTCAGTATCCGTTTTCACAACAATCAGATACGCACCCTGAATCAAATTCTGCGTATTGATCTTAGTTACCTTATTCTTAGTTTTCAAACTCTGAAGCTGTCTTCCTCCCATGTCATACAAAGTAATATCAGCTTCCTTAAACTCAAAACCGATCTCCACATAACAATAATCACTCACCGGGTTCGGGTAAATCTTCATATCCTGCTTCTCTATTAACTGGTCAATCTGACTGTCTCCCAATTTCACAATCTTCCAGTTTTCTTTTCCTAATTCCTCAGCACTCGTTCCTGCCAATACAATCGAGCCGTCTTTATTCATCTTCAGATCAGATAATCTTTCCTCCTTCTTCCTCGATTCTCCTTTTATATGTTTTCTCCACTGCTCATTGCCGTCATTGTCAATATAAAGCATCCAGAAAGTTTCGTCATCCGCCTCAATCCTTCCTTCAGCCTGAGTGTATCCGCCCAGTAAAATGCCTTTCGTTGATGGTTGTCGGTTATCTGTTGATGGTTTTCCTGTGATCACATTCATGCCCATCAGAATATCACGGTTTTTGAAATTATAGGATTTCTGCCATTGCTCATCACCTTTTGTGTTTAAAGAAATTAACCAAAGATCTGTTCCTTCTTCGATCCCTACTGTTTTATTTCCTGATCTTTCAGATCTCGATTCTCCGCCAATAATATATCCTGATGATGTAAATGCCATTGTTCTTACATGATCATCTCCTTTACCGCCAAAATTCTTTTCCCATTCCACCTTTCCGTCTTTGTTCAACTTAACAATCCAGTAATCACCTTCGCCATAATTCTCGGTAGCTTTGGGGTAACGGGATACGGGATTCGGTGTATTGTTGTTTGCGCTACTTCCTGTTGAACCCGGATCACTGCGCAACCCGGATCTCGAATCACGGATCTCGGAACTCCTTGAATAAATTCCTAACAATGCTCCGCCATCAGGTGTAGGAATCATCTTTTCAACTTCATCAAGACCTTTTCCTCCCAAAATTGATTCCGATAACAATTTTCCGTTTTTGTCTAATCTTGAAACGATCACATCTTTCGAACCGAAACCATTTGAAGCATTCTGAATATTTCCAGCGACCATAAATCCTAAATCTGCCGTCTGAATCACCGATCTTGCTTCCTCATCCTGCAAAGTACCTATCGTTTTCTGCCAGAGTTCGTCTCCAAACTCATTAATTCTGATCAGCCAGATATCAGATCCGCCTTTCGAATCGTCTTTTTTGTCTAAACCTTTTGAGGAATAAGAAGTTCCGGCCAGCAAAAATCCGCCTTCCTGTGTGGAGATTGTTGCCGACAGAAAATCATGGTTTTGTCCCGAGAAGTATTTTTCCCAGACTTCCTCACCTTGCTGATTAAGCTTAACCAAATGGAAATCGTAGCCGCTGTTTTGTTTGTTTTCGGTAGTGATCTTTTTCGACTGAATCGAACTTCCCGTAATTAAGTATTGCTGATCGATGGTTGTGGTGACCTGCGAAAGAAAATCCTGCGTGGAGGACTTAATGTCTTTCTGCCATACCACTTCCTGTGCAGTAAAGCCTGCAGCAGTATAAAGGAATACTGCACTCATGTAGAGTTGTTTCATGACTTGGTTAATAATTTTGTTGTTGCTAATTTAACTTTTTTTAACGAATATCCTAATCTCTTTACTGAGATTTAACATGCATATAATCATATCATCGTGACAAATGTAAATCAGTAAAGCGCCAAATCTTGACGCTTTACATTTAAATTATAGCAAATTAAATTTGATGAGATTTTAAAGTAAACTCATCATAAACCATAATGATATTTAAATTCTTTTAACAGCTTACCGCTGGCATCCTTGATATTTTCCAATTTGTTTGCAGAGTCATATTTGTAAATTTCTCTCAGCCCCGATGGTGGAATGATGCTTGTTACTCCGATCAACGGATCATACGTGTAAGTGGTGATCTGAGAAACACTCAGTGCCGAGTGTTTTCTGAAAATATCTAATTTGTCGATTAAGGTCTGCTCTGTCGTGGCATTAATATCCGCATCAGATGCCAAAATAATATCAGATGCAAATGATGAAACCTGTGCATATGTTGCTCCAACAATCTTCGCTATAGGCTGAGTCATATTGTAACCCCAGATGATAGCCGTCGGAATACCATCCTTTGTCGTATATTGTTGTAAATTGCCTTTGGAATCGTACTGATCGTAAGTGACTTCCGTCGAGGCCGTGTTTTGAAGATCATAAGACAAAACAGAAGTAGGTAATAAATTCGCAGCATTGTCATACTTCGTTTCTGTCTTGGACATTGTCTTCCCCGGATCAGATGCATTCTGCTTTTTAACAACTGATGTTTCCAATGGAATCCCAATCATATTGGCATTGATGAGCTTCTGATTACCTTTCTCGTGGGCATATTGGTAGCTGGTTTCCTGAATGGTTCCGTCAGAAAATTCTGTTTTCTTTTTGATAGGAACAAAGATATTATTTCCATAGGAAAAATTCTCTTCAGTGTTTATATTATCTGTATTAAAAATGTCTTTTTCTTTCTTGGTAAGTAGTCTTACATTATTCGTATAATTATAATAAAATCCGGAAATAACACCATTGGCTGAAGATCCTGTAATCGGAAATTGAAGTGAATAAAAACCTGCAGGAAACGACTCTCTTGTTTGGTTTACATGAGAATAGTCATAAATATAATTAGTTTTTTTAATCTCTTCATCGAGCCCAGTAAAATTTGATTTATAAATTATTTCAGCATTTTTTTTCTTTCTCTCCCAACTGTTGTCTGCGTTATCCATATTATGAATCCACATACAATTAGAACATCCATAGTTAACCGAAGGCGATACGCCGGTATTTCCGTTTACCTCATATGAATGCAATGTTTTTAGTACGGAATGGTCAATAATATTTTCAGAATATTCTGTAATCTTTGAATATGTAGTACTGCCTACAGGTAAAAATGAATATACATTATCGGAGTATATTACATCTCCGATAGCTGCCGTGATATGATTATACATTCCATAGGTAGGCAAAAATGTATAACCGGAGCTTAATTCTTTACCGTCAGAATCAAAATAGTTGTAGTCAAAATACTTTTTATATTTTAATTCATTATTATTTGAATATGATTTGATTTCTTTAATCCTTAATCCTCCAACTCTTTTTATTAAGGGTTGCGGATCTTCTTTAATGGTTAAACTTAAATTAAAATCAGATTGGCTCTCATAGTTTGGCTCTGGAAGACCCATATATTGAATTTTAATCTTGTACGTTCCAACAGGCAGAGTAAGCCACTTACCATTTGAGAGGTCAACTAGCTGATTGGCTGCATCCAGCAATGAATAAATGTAGTTGCATTCTCCTATATAGTTTCCTCCGGGATCTACTGTATTTATAGGGCATCCAGTGATTTGAAAATTTTCAAGCTGTAAATCGCTATGTAGTTTGCTGTCTATAGTAAAAGTATATTCCCAACGTTTGATTCCATTACTGTAAAATGTAGAATTCGATTTGTTGACGTTGTACGTTCTTTTTTTATAGCTGGATCTGATATTGATAATGCTTAACTGGGCAGTATCATTCTGTGGCAAATAATTAAATGATGAAGCTGTGTTTGGTTCGAATGTGTACTCTGTAGATCCTCCTGTAGGATAAATTATTTTTTTTAATATTCCTGCGGTAGCAAATTCAGCATTTACACTTCTTTCTGCATGTCCGTCTTCTAACAGATTAATACCATACTGGAAAAATATTCTGGGAAACAAACTACTGTTTGGCTCGCCATTATAAAATCCCCAATAGTCCATAGAATTAGAGCTCTTGTTTGGAAGTATAGCATCATCATATTCAAATCTGTATTCTTTTTTCTGTTGACCAGGGTCGCTGTAAGATTCTTCCACACTATCAAGCTTTAATCGATGGGTATTATTACTTGCAGGTAATGAGATGTAAGCAAAAGAATCTCCGGAGCTGCCTGCATCTCCAATGAAATAAGAATGGTTAAATTTTACTTTCTTAATCAGGTTTCCTAAGCTTGAAAAAACTTCCATATCAGCTATTCTTTTAGAATTGTGAAGATCAAGACGAATGCTGGTATCCGGATTAAAAGTTACATATCCTGTTTGAAAGCTTATTTTTTTTAAATATTTCTCATTGTAGTTTCTCGAAGTGTATAGAGTAGGTGATATTTTTTGCCTACTTTTGGTAACCATTCCTTTAGAGACCTGCTTTACCTGTGAAACGATGTCATATTCAAAATTCACAATATTACCTTTAGTATCTATAATTTGGGATAAATGCCAGTTTGTATAATGAT
This sequence comes from Chryseobacterium formosense, assembly GCF_900116415.1. GTDB lineage: Bacteria > Bacteroidota > Bacteroidia > Flavobacteriales > Weeksellaceae > Chryseobacterium > Chryseobacterium formosense. The sequence goes on from NZ_FPAP01000003.1 coordinate 890,988, forward strand.
TGGGGATAGAGCTATTCGGAAGCAATGTTAAAGGACCCGATCCTCCGGATATGGTAATTCCATTATTGACAGAGAGTTCTCTGGAACTTTCATTAGTCCCGAAAATATATTTCATTCCATTGGTGTCAAGTATTTCCCAGCCAATAATAAGCTTAGTCACCGCATCGTAGAAAGGGGTAATTTTATTATTAGACAAGGGCATTTCCACAAACTTTTGGGTAATCTGGTTATAAGATATTTTGCCGGAAGAGCCGGGCAGACTATAATAAAAGATGTCCGCTTGCGCATCATAACGGTTTTCACTAATATTCTGTTGTATCAAAAGCTCATCAGAAGAACTTGCTGTTGCAATATAGCTTACAGGCGTCTGGGTGTATATAAAACCTCCCATGAATTGGTTGGGATTGTAATAATCATCAGGCAGTCCCAACATTGATCGGGAAACAGAACCTCCAGATGCAAGGCTCCAGCCCAATCCTACATTGGAAGCATTTTCTGAAATTTTTATCCCGGCACTATTATATTTTAAACTTACAGGAACATTTATGTCACCAGTACTAATGTGGTATAACGGCACTGAAATATCTGGGACTCCTGTAGAATAGTCAACATTGTGACTTACAAATTTTTCAATGGAGGCAGCATTAGGTGTTGGAGGCAGCGATTGTATCCCAAATGACTGCGATTGATATACGTTAATAGAAATCATAAATGTGATTCCAAAAAATATTTTCTTCATTTGTTTTTTATTTATTAATCAATTTAGCATTATAAGTTTTCTCAGTATCATCAGTTTTTACAATAAACAAATATACTCCCTGATTCAGCTATTTCGTATTGATCTTCTTCAACCTACTGAGTAAGTTTAACCAAATGGAAATCGTAGCTGCTGTTCTGTTTGTTTTCAGTGGTAAGTTTCTTAGATTGAATAGAACTTCCCATAATAAGGTATTGGTGGTTCACTGTCGTTGTTACCTGAGAAAGAAAATCCTGCGTCGAGGACATGATATTTTTCTGCCATACCACTTCCTGTGCAGTAAAGCCTGCGGCAGTAAAGGAATACTGCGCTCATGTAGAGTTGTTTCATGACTTGGTTAATAATTTATTGTTGCTAATTTAACTTTTTTTAACGAATTTCCTAATCTCTTTTATGAGATTTAATGTGAATATAATCATATCATCGTGATAAATGTAAATCAGTAAAGCGCCAAATCTTGACGCTTTACATTTATATTTAATAAAAGTCCGCTATGAAATATATTTTTTAATTAATACTAGAAATAAGTTGTTATAAAAATTAGCTAATAAATCAAATATGGTGTTGGTAGTGGTTACACTTCATTTCTATAGCTGTGAAATCCTTTCTAAATCTTCCACCAAATGTTTCGAAAAGAAAGTTGGTGCCATTTTATTTGATACACTCTCATAATCAGAAACTTATAATTAATCATGTTATTATTGGGATTTTGGCTTTCCAAGTAACAAATATTTTAAAAATCGAAACCTTGCACAATAATTAATAAATGGTTCGATTTTAATAGTTTTGTTGTATGACCAGAATCGAAACACTCACTGATGTCAGTTCTATGGAGCGAAAATGTTACTGCATTGTTTCTCTTGTTCGCTAAAAAAGAATTTAAGAATTTTAAAAACTGAAGAAATTTGCCTGTTATTGTGGTATTGTTCCTTTTGAATAGTCATCAGGGCTTCTATCAGAGAATAAGTTTAGTAAATTATTTTGCAGATAAAAAATGAAATCCATCCTTCACGCTTCCATAAGGCACAATGCCGAAATCAGAGCTTATTATAAAAGGGAAAAACAGGAAGAAAAATACTCCTTATTGGTAATTAATAGTGGGAAAAGTAAAATTATAAGCCACACATTTTCATTATACAAATTTGCGACTTAATTTTTATCATTTTATTTGCTTTTTATCATAGAATGCAACTCCATTACGACTGTTATTAAAACTGTCAAATCAATCGTTAGTTCGTATTTAATTCACAAAATATATTAGTAATATAGTCGTTTCCATTTTGAAATAGTATTTCTGCTGATTTTGAAATGATGTGCCAGTTGATTATTGTTAAGATTATTCTTTCTCATGTAATCTAAAATTTCAAATATTGCTTGTTTATTATAAAAACGATGTTTCTGATTAAAGCTCAAATTTTCTTTATTACTATCTCCAAAAATAATATTATTGAGTTTTAATATATCTAAAACCGTTAACTCTTTTTTATCCAAAAGTGGCCTACATATTTCTTCCTTTTCTGGATATTTTTTCAATACAATATCGCAGTAGATTTTTTTATAGTAAGGTTGCATATCTAATTTCTGTATTTTTTTATCCATATGTACAATGTAGTTTTTGGAATATTATATTCATTGATAATCTGCTGAGTTGTTTTTTCTTTGGATTCTATCAGCTCTAGAATAAAGTTTATAATATCTTTAGTATAAATGTTTTTACGAAATTTTGGAAGTTTTGAGCTGGTACTCTTATTTATATTATCCGACTTTGACAATGGAGAATATAAAATCAAATGCTGGCTATAAATCCTAAAAAAATCATATTCTAACAATTTACTCCACCTTAGAAGGATTTCGCAATCTAAACTTTTTGCTTCATACATCTGTGTGATTTCTTGTTCAGTAGATTTTATAAAATTACAGATTCGGGATATTTCTATCCCGCTTTCTGTAACTTTTTGACTGATTAGCGAGCCAATATGAATGTCTTTGAAATTCATTTTTCTACTTCCAATAATTCCATACGTTACCGTCAAACATAGCTAAGGTTTTACTTATTGTATCGTAACACATCATTCCCGGATAAGGGCTTTTTACATTTATATGAGGTTCGGATATTCTTGGCAAAATCATTGCTTTATCTGATGATTCTAAAATCAAAACACCTTTTGCTGAGGAAGCTTCGGCTCCGATAATTGCACCGCCTGTTTTTTCTACTGATGAATTGATTAACAACGAAGTGGAATTTCCATTATCTGATAAATCCACCCACATATTGTTCTCATACATTTGAATTTTCTGATTGGCTTTATTAAATAAAAATGTACCATTATTAGCAGTGGTTGTTGCTGATAATGCATTTGTAAGATTATCAACAGCTGGAAGGATAATACCTTTTGTATTACCTGTTTGGCTGTTAAAATCTAAAATGGTGGCGGCTCCTTCTACTGTTTGTTTTCCGCCTATGGAAACTTGTCCGCTGGCAAAATTTGCCAGCAAAACAAGTATTAGACTATTGATTATTACTTTATATTTCATTTTTGATATTTTTTTTAATTTGTGTCATTACAAGATCTACGGATACAATTCCAAGTAAGTCCATTAAATAATTTCACACAACTGTCTTGGATGTCATAAACCAGCATTCCTTCTTTCGGATCCTTTATAGAATCTGTTGTTAAATTTGGAGTTGTGCTTACGTGAGCTACTCTGGTAATTACCAATCCTTTTTCTCTTGATTCTAAAGCGATATGTCCGTTTGGTATTGCTTCTGGCCATGTAGAAGCTTTATCCTGAACTGTGATTCCTACTTTTGTTGGAGCACCGCTGGATGTGAAATCTCCGGGTTTTGTACAAGTCGTAGGACATGAATTAACACTAGCATTTTGAGAACTTCCAACACCTTGTCCCTGATCACTTCCAATATCTGCAGCGCCGCCAGCGTTTACAATGGTTGGCACTCCGTTAAGATCTACAGTGTTTCCTAAATTTTTGTTTGCTGCAGTAGAGCCAATTCCTACAGTTAAGGTTCCTACGGCTGTGACTAATTGTGAAGTAGTTACATTCTCATTACCTTCAATAGCATCTAAACATCCATCATTATCTGAATCCAGATCAAGATAATCAAGGATTCCATCACCGTCGGTATCGAAGTAAAGAGGAATTGTACAAGGACTATTAAATCCTATGCTGTTTGCTCCTCCAAAGTTTCCGGTAGATGCAGTATAACCAAAGTATGCTTTGTTCGTTCCTCCTAAAATAGTTTCCAGTGAATTGGCTCCTGATGCAGGAAAAGTATAGCTGGTAACCTCTACTCCGTCAAAAGTATAAGAAAGATTTCTTGTCATAGCATTCCAATTGACCACTACATTATGCCATAGTCCGTCATTTACTGTCCCATCACCAAGTTGTCCGTCTCCAGCAAGTTTACCCGCTCCTATCCAGCCAGCTGTGGTTCTTATGCTTCCATGGTCATAGCCAGGGTCACAATTCTGTCCGTTATTAGCATCATTAGTACAATCGTTTTGAAATGTATCCAGTTCTAAGGCAATACCATTGGCAATACCTCTTGCTCCTAGTCCCTGACCATTTGTTCCCGAAGCAGATGTACCCAAAGGGCTGTTCTGAAACACCATTGCAATTCCATCAGCATCTGATAACATTGCCTGCATAGAAATTGTAAAACTTTTAGAAAAGTCTGCTTTACCATAAGACCAAGCCTGTCCCTGTTGTCCGGTTACATTGGTTAATCGGAATTGGTACAGAGGACCGGTTGAAGGATTGGTAACTACTGTCGTATTTCCATTGGATTTGAAAACTGTATTTGGATCTCCATTGAATCCGTTTTCTGTACAATCCAAAATACCATCATTATCATTATCCAGATCTTCCAGATCAGGAACTCCATCTCCATCGGTATCAATACAAGCATTAAGTGTAGAATCCTGTGATGTCCCGACGCTTTGTCCCTGTGCACTATTGATATCTGCGGCTCCTCCTACATTAACCAGTACCGGAACTCCCTGAGAATCAATAACGCCATTGATTGAACCATTAGCCTTAAGTTGTGCAAGCTTCACGCTGTCGCTTCCTTCAATAGCATCAAAGCAGCCATCACCGTCTGAGTCAAGATCCAGATAATTCGGGATGCCATCACCATCGGTATCGCAATTCGGAATTGTTAGAGAGATATTATCTAATCCTATATCGTCTCCATTACCGCTTCCTGTTCTGTAAGCATCAAATTTTAATACTTTAGTAAAATCTGAAGTGGTATTAGGGAAAGTCATCTGGATATTCTGCCAGCCGGTACTCCAGGAAGAACTTTCCGGGAATGAAGCAATGTTCACAGTAGCTCCGTTTTCCGTTGTTACTGTCACGTTTCCGTTTCCGGCAGCGCTTACGAACGATGCATAACGTGTACTTCCAAGATAGACATCCAGTCTTTCCTGATTTCCTCCATTGAAGAAAAGAGCAGAGAAATTAAGATTAACAGTTCCTTGAGAAAGTCCGTTAACGATTTGTGTAATAGTGTTGGTATTCGCAACATTTCCGTCATTTGTTATAGAAGCATATCCACTTCCGATTCCCCAATTTGCTAAGTTCCAATTATTAGAATTTGCAAAAGTCCCATTCACAACCTTATTAGAACCAGAACATTCGTCAGTGTCTAAAATTCCATCGTTGTCATCGTCTAAATCACACATGTCAGCTACGCCATCTGAATCTGAATCTGTTCCTGTACATGCAGGTATACAAACGGATAAACTGAGCTGAGCTGGAGCTGAATAATTTCCATTAACATCTGCAACAACATAATTGATAGATGTTCCACTATATCCAGCTGCTGGAGTAAACTCAATTGCCCCAGTTGTTGAGTTTATGGCAAACGTCCCCTGTCCGACTATATTTACCGAACTAACTTGAGCTAAAGTTGTAGGATCTATCAGTTTTGTTGATAAAGGATCTATTGGATAAGTACCAACATTATCATTTGAAGATACATTGAAGCTCGAAACCCCAGTTGCTGTAGCACAGCCAGAATCTGCAACTGCTACAGGAGTGATAATAGACGGGCAACGGGCTCCATCACCTGGAGTTACACTTAGATTTGTTAGAATTGTTGCTGTAACTGCACCAGTTGCCAAATGAGGAGTATTAATTTTATAGGTGATGCCTGATGTATTATTCGCAAAATATAAATTTCCTTCATTGTCCATTAATGCTGTACCATAAGTAACACCATCGGTGCTAGATAAACCAGATATGGCACCAATGTTAGTAAAAGCATTTGTTGTTGGATTAAAACGGAATAATCTTTGGGTTGATCTGGTTATACCGTAGATCATTCCATCAATAGGGCTAAAAGCGAAATCATCAAAGAACAATGTTCCTGTTGCTCTTTCTACAGGTGTTAAATAATCTGACGCAGAAGCATTTAAATTGATTGAATACATTTTAGCTACATCTGAACTGTAAACGTAAAGTTTACCGTCTGGAGAAACATCTCCAGATTCATACCGTTTTGTAGGATCTAATACCGATCCAATTGTTGGTAAAATTTGTACATTACCATCAGAACCAATTCTTACCACATCGCTTGTAAATTGACGTATCCCATAAATGTAATTATCCAAGACGTTATAACCTATGCCATTTATAAATCTATTTGATGCGGCATTAATCAATTGATCATCTATTAGTGTTGTAACCGCTGTAGATAAATTAAATGACTGAAGACCTGAAATATAATTAGCTTGGGGTCCACCAGTATTGGTATTTGAAATTATGTATGCTAAGCCATTACATTGGAAAGGAGGAAGTTCATCTTCTAAAACAGATACACTTATTTCCGTATAATCACCAGAAGTAATATCATCAGGAGAACCAGCCCATTCTACGATTCCATCATCGGGAATGTCAAAGCCTCGAATAAAACTTTTGAATTTCAAAGTGGTAATGCCACTGCCATTAAACCGTACGGATCCCAATCCTAGTGGATAAGGATCACTAGCGTCTTCTCTGTTATTGATCTCATATCCCGAGACTTCTAAAGAAGAGGTGCCTGACAATTTGGACAATGAGATGGCTGGCATGCTTCCATTCACCCCTATCAGCTCAAATTCATTCGTATAGTAAGCAAAATCACCAGCGCCCATACCTGAAAAATGAAGAATCGGGTTATCTACTGGTCTATTGAATGTTATGGTAATATCTGCCATGTGATATCTCCCAAATGGTTGCCCATATAAAACACTCACCGCAGTGAAAAATGAAATACCAGTGTTACCTCCCGATTCGGTATTGAACCCTTCACCTGCTACGATTCCCGACGTAAAATAGCTGTTGGGGTATGGAATAAGAGAAGTATTTATTAGTCCTGGCAAGCCTGGTACTATATTTGCGCCATCCCAACCAAAAACAATATTACTTCTTGGAGTTGTTGGGAAAGTAGCGGTAGGAGATGCACTCGAATACTGAATATTGGAGATCTCAACTCTAGCCGTTAAAGCAGGAGTATATGCTGAGTAAGCCGTTCCTGTAGGATTATTGGTGTTTTGCAAAAACGTAAATAATCCTGTATCTAATGCAAAGCCGTTGCCCGAAGCCGAAGCTGCCGTAAACTCCAGCGTTTTATTTTGCGCATTTACTACTAACCCAAGAAAAAGGGCAAGCAGAAATAAATACTTTGTAAGTTGTTTCATCATTTGTTATTTGTTATTTGATATCATCAATTTTTATTTTGTTTTAATATTCTGTACCCGCAATCTTGTATTGGGGTAAAGAAATATTTTCTCAATTATTAGTTAGATTGAAATGTTATGGTCAATGAACTGTTATTATTCACATTATTGATTTCACCACCAGAATTATTTAGAATATTACCGTTAAAAATTGCAATATCACCAATTCTACCAGAAGATGCCGTATAAGTAATCTTTATGGTATCATTATCCCCTGGGTTCATAATTTTATTGGTTGTAAAAACAAAAGTAGTTCCCGATTGAGACTGAAGAGCCCAACCTGCAGGTAATGCATAGTTGAAAGTACCCAAACCTGCATTTACAACTACCGTTAAAGTAATTGTACTGCCATCTGTAGCTAAATTACCCATATTGGTAATTTTATGGAAAGTATTTAAAGGTATAAAACGTCTATAAGAATCTGTGCTTGCAGAACTTTCCAGGCTGAGATCCGGCACTCCTGATTGTATAGTAATGGTAACAGTATTAGTAACCGCACTACAGCCTCCTGCGCTTGTCACTACCGCTCGGTAATACGTCGTTGCTGTTAATGCTCCCGGTGCATACACTGTTGCTGTAGCACCAGAGATATTGGCAAATGCAATATTATCGGTAGAAATCTGCCACTGCACTGCTCCTGTAGATCCGATAAAAACCAATGCCACAGGTGCACTTCCTGAGAGAATTGTTTGGCTGGCAGATATTGTACCAGCAACTGCAGGATTTACAGTTACCGAAGTACCTGCTGATGCCAAACTTGTACAGCCTCCTGTTGTTACAACCACTGTGTAAGTTCCGGAAGCATTGGCAGAATAAGTCTGTCCTGTGGCTCCGGAAATAATGGCTCCGTCTTTGTACCACTGGTTTCCTGTTGCCGACGAAGATGTCAAATTTACACTTCCGCCGGTACAGAAAGTTGTAGCACCTCCTGCTGAAACAGTTGGAGCGGTTGAGTTTGAATTAACCGTTACCGCCACTCCAGCCGATGCCGGACTTGTACAACCGTTCAATTCTCTTGTAACCTTATAGGTTCCAGGCGTAGTTGCCGTATATTCATAATAGATGGCGCCGGAAATTGCAGTCCCGTTACGATACCATTGGTAAGCACCCGTAGTGTTGTAAGTTGACGTTAAAAGAACGTTTCCTCCTGTACAGAAAGTCGTAGGGCCTCCTGCCGAAACAACCAAAGCTGGTGGTGCAGAATTTACCGTTACCGAAGTACCTGCTGATGCCAAACTTGTACAGCCCCCTGTTGTTACAACCACTGTGTAAGTTCCGGAAGCATTGGCAGAATAAGTCTGTCCTGTGGCTCCGGAAATAATGGCTCCGTCTTTGTACCACTGGTTCCCCGTTGCCGACGAAGATGTCAAATTTACATTTCCACCGGCACAGAAAGTTGTAGGACCTCCTGCTGAAACAGTTGGAGCGGTTGAGTTTGAATTAACCGTTACCGCCATTCCAGCTGATGCCGGACTTGTACAACCGTTCAATACTCTTGTAACAGTATAGGTTCCAGGCGTAGTTGCCGTATATTGATAATAGATGGCGCCGGAAATTGCAGTCCCGTTACGATACCATTGGTAGGCACCCGTAGTGTTGTAAGTTGACGTTAAAAGAACGTTTCCTCCTGTACAGAAAGTCGTAGGACCTCCTGCCGAAACAACCAAAGCTGGTGGTGCAGAATTTACCGTTACAACTGTTCCTGTCGACAAATTACTTTGACAAGTTCCATTTGTTACCCTTACCGTGTAAGTTCCGGAAGCATTGGCAGAATAAGTCTGTCCTGTGGCTCCGGAAATAATGGCTCCGTCTTTGTACCACTGGTTACCCGTTGCCGACGAAGATGTCAAATTTACATTTCCGCCGGTACAGAAAGTTGTAGGACCTCCTGCTGAAACAGTTGGAGCAGTTGAGTTTGAATTAACCGTTACCGCCACTCCAGCCGATGCCGGACTTGTACAACCGTTCAATTCTCTTGTAACCGTATAGGTTCCAGGTGTAGTTGCCGTATATTCATAATAGATGGCGCCGGAAATTGCAGTCCCGTTACGATACCATTGGTAGGCACCCGTAGTGTTGTAAGTTGACGTTAAAAGAACGTTTCCTCCTGTACAGAAAGTCGTAGGACCTCCTGCCGAAACAACCAAAGCTGGTGGTGCAGAATTTACCGTTACAACTGTTCCTGTCGACAAATTACTTTGACAAGTTCCATTTGTTACCCTTACCGTGTAAGTTCCGGAAGCATTGGCAGAATAAGTCTGTCCTGTGGCTCCGGAAATAATGGCTCCGTCTTTGTACCACTGGTTACCCGTTGCCGACGAAGATGTCAAATTTACATTTCCGCCGGTACAGAAAGTTGTAGGACCTCCTGCTGAAATTGTAGGCGTAGATGGAGCAACACAAACTCTTGTATCCGTATCTGTTGCTAAATTATTTGAAGTATTATTATCAACAGAATTAGTCGGTGACGTAATCGTAACAGTATTTACCAAATCACCTGTAAAAGTTGTTGGAATATTAACCGTAACCGTATAAGTGACCGTCCCGCCAACCGGTAAAGAAACATAATCACTAATTGCACCAGTCTGCGTCCCTACAACTTGGGTAGAGCTTCCTGGGGAAGCGACTGCCGTGTAGGTAACATTTGCAGAAGGAATACCCGCCGGAACAAGGTCTGACAATAGTGCATTCTGTACTCCAAACAGTCCATTATTTCCTGCAACAATAGTATAAGTCGTAGTACTTCCCGAAGTATAGGTTGTCTTGCCGTCTGTTTTAGTTACATATAAATCTGCATTGAAGCTTATGGGCTCAGTTACACAATGGGCTCCATCATTTTGGCCTGATGCTGGCGACGCAGAAATTAATGTCCGTGCTCCAGTAGCGGTATTAAATTGATAAAAACCACCACTATTTATTACACCATAAATCTCTCCATTACTTGCCCCAAACATTGCCCCAAAAGCATCCAGCATACTATATGCTGCACCAATTGGCGTTGCAGTTCCTGTGCTTGGGTTTACTTTATATAATCTTCCGTCCGATAGATTTACACCATACAATTGTCCATCTGTGATATTAAATGCCCAATCAGAAAGTTCTAAGCTTGCACTTAAAGTTACTGTAGTTACTGCATTTGTATTCAAGTTAATTTTATAGAACTTGTTATTAAGTCCCGTGGCTTTTAGATAGTAATTACCTGCCGGGTCTATTTCTCCTGTATTATAATTTAAAGCTGGTAAACCTGGAAAAGTTCCTATATCTGTAAAATTACCATTGATATCAATTCTTACAAAATTAGCAGTATTATAACGAATTCCATACATATTTCCGTTAACTGGATTTATGGCAATTGCATTAATCATTACACCAGGATGTTGTTTTATTAATGGATATGTGAAAGGATTCGGAGAATTATTAATACGGTATATACCAATTTTAGGACTAGGCAGAAGGTAGCCCTGAGCGAGGTACATTGTATTGGTACATCCAACTGCTTGTGCATTAATATTTTTAGACAATAGTAAACAAAGCAATAATACAAAGAGAGATATCTTATTTTTTGTTTGTTTATAAAAATTTGTTTTTATCATTTGTTTGTTATTATAATGTAATGTTTTTAAGGAGTCATTCCTCACGGGCGGATGAATGATCTCCTCTCGTCCGTATGAGGTGGTTCCTCTTGTCCGTAAGGAGAGTCTCCTCACGGGCGGTCGTATCACTTGCGGCTGTTATGCTACAGTAAGCGGTTTATCAAAAAGAGCTGTGCGGGGATCTTTCAGCAGTACGTCACTACTTGCATATTGCGTTACCACTTCCAACAGATAAGCTTTTATTTTATGTAGTATTTGCATTTTTGTTGTTTTTATTTTTTTAAAGAATATGAGGTCTTCATTCTCAAAGGTTTATCTTTGAAATGCTGCTATCCCTATAATATCCGGCTACATTTTGATTAACATCTTGGCGGTGCCCGAGAGGGCAGGTCTTTTTTTCCAATGATAATATTTAAAAATGCAGCCTTGAATCTCCTAAACTTTTTTTCATCATTTTAAAGAAGGAAAAGAAGGCATGCATTAAGTGTTTATAAGTATTTTTCTATATCAAATTTTTATTCTAGCTTTAATATAGACACTTGGGTTGATAATGCTTTTAAACTAGTACCTGCAGTACTACAGTTTCCGGACACACCTCTACCTAATTGTATCTGCCAGTTAGTATTCCCTGTAATTCTTGAGGTGTAAGTAATTGCACCTCCGTGGTTTTGTGAACCGCCCGTATTATGCGCTGCTGTTGAGTGGATTCTGTTTGTACCACTACTACCATTTGGGAAATCCACAAAATATGAAGACAGCGAGCAAGTACCATCATTCGTCCCTGTAGACTCGTACACAAAAGTAATCTGATAAAGACCCGGTCTTAATAAAACAGTATTAGTACCTGAAGTGAAGGTAACTCCAGTAGCTCCAGTTTTATTTGTGACTTCTGACATTGGAATTGACTGCAAGCCTCCGGCTCCAACTCCCGACAGATATGTTCCGCTAGTTGTCAACTGAAAAACTGCGGGTCTTGGGATTCCCAAATTATCAAATTGGGAAGAGATGTCAACTGTTTTCACCCTGTTCGAAGCATCAAGCGCCAATAGTTTATCTGTCGCAGCTACAGTTCCTAATCCCGAAATAGCCAAAGCATTGGTGTTATTGTTGGTTGCAATAGTTGTAGTTGTATCAGATAATGTACCTCCTAGTTTTATATTATTACCGGCAGAAGCTGTTAATCCATTGGATGCTGTAATTGCCCCTGGAGCCCAGGAAGTGCCATTCCAAATCATTGTCTGCCCAATAGTTCCTCCATCTGTTAAACCTAATGTATATGGACTGCCCGAGGTTCCTGCTCCGACACGTACTAATCCTTTATTGGTTGTTGCATTTAATACCTCGTTACCAATAACCCCATCTACTTCAGATGTAAGAGGGACACCTGTAATAGACCCTAATACACCATTAGCATCTGCAACCACAGTTCTGGTAGCGGTAAAGGTTTGGTTTTGAGCAGAAGAAGCCAAACCATTGCTTTGTGTATAGATGGCGTTTAAAGCTCCGTTAGCAGGAAGGCTATTAATCCTTACTGCTCCTGCAACTTCCAGTTTCTCGGTAGGTGCAGTTTTCCCGATGCCGATATTACCTGCAGGAGAACCTGTAGAACCGGACATTCCTGTTCCAAAGATGGCATTACCAATGTTGAGCTGATTGCTGGCAGTTGCTGAAGGAACATAGGTAGAATTCCCGATTATTATATTATTACTTCCGGATAATGCTTCATCTACACCTGAGTATCCCGAACGATATCCCAAAAAAGTATTATTACTTCCTGTTAAAAACCTCCCTGAGTAACCTCCCAAAACTGTGTTATTGCTCCCCAATCCATAATCTGTAGCACCTCCGTCACCTTCATAAGCATATGCACCAAGAGCTACATTGTTGCTGCCGGGCTCTCCAGAACTCGTCCTCATTGTTCTGAAACCAATAGCAGTATTAAAATTAGCTGTAATATTAGCAGATAATGCATTTATACCTAATGCAGTGTTAAAACTACCGCTGGTATTTGCGTGCAGTGCACTGAAACCAACACCAATGTTCGAATCTCCGTTTGTGTTATTTAGGAGTGAATAGGTACCTACAGCAGTATTACTTTCACCTGTCGTATTTGATGAAAGCGCAGAAGATCCAAAACCAGAATTGAGCACTCCAGTGGTATTTAAACGTAAAGCATTAAATCCAAATCCACTATTCTCATATCCTGAAGAATTGGCCAAGAGCGAGCCAGCACCAAAAGATGAGTTATTAACTCCTGTTGTGTTCGCAGCAAGCGAATAATTTCCAAAGGCAGCATTGCTATAGCCTGTTGTATTAGCAGAAAGGGCAGAAATTCCAAATGCAGAATTGTTAAGTCCTGTCGAAGTAGTTGGAAGCGCAGAAACACCAAAGGCAGTAGCCCCTAGGTTCTCATTAATCCAACCCGAATGTATATTTTTTCTTTTAAAGATAAGATCTACATCATCCGTAGTTCCGAGGAAATTAGTTCCGGCTGCTGTTCCGGTATTCCCTGTGATATGCCAATCATCTGTTTGTGCACCTACACTTCCTCCGCTGATCGCCACCCATTTTGCACCGTCAAAATAAAAGTAACCTACTGTAGTTACATTTACTGTTTTAGTGGTTGTATTTGCTGGTAGCAATGCTTCTGTAATGTACACTATCGCACCTGTCTGGTTTGATGCATACAATGCATCCTTGAGCTTTAGCTCGGATCCTTTTAAACGTGGGGCAATAAAGCCATCTGTTTTTGTAATATCCGCTGCTGAAGCTACGACATCCAGTGTAGCATTAGGAGCATCTGTATTAATACCAACCTGTGAGTAGGCTGTTGCATAAGATGCCAAAGCTACAACTAAAATAAATTTTATTTTCATAACTAAATTTTTATTTAAAATTATCTATTAGGGAAAAGGGATCAAAAAGATGCACGTGTAATTAAGCATAGGGTTAAAATTCATTCGGAATAATGACATACACTTACCACTAATACTCTAACATATTATAGATAGCTTTCACCATAAAAATCAAAACTATCATCATCTTTGAATCACCAGAGGAAATTATACGATAAAGCTTTAAACCTACTATTATTTAAAAACAGTAACTATCAGAAATATTTTTTACAGCTTCCTACTAAGGATATAAAAATCTTATCAGCAGTAAGATATTAATGAAATTAACTTTAAACATTTTAAGAGCCACACATTTCATGAAAATTCTCTACAGCATTTATTAATCAAAAACTGAAAGAAAATAAAACGTAAATTTTATTAGCACAATGGCGGAGAACGAGAAGATTTATAATAGTTGTTTAGGTTATTATAAAAAGGGTTATTTTCATTGATTTTTACATTTTCATACAAAATGTTTAGAATCCTATACTTTGCTTCATCTATAATCCCTAATATTTTCCATTGAGAATTTGATTTAAAAGCAACAAATTGATTTTTATCAGTTAAAGAAAAAGAAGAAGAAGAAGAAGAAGAAGAATCATTGTTAGATCGATATACTAATTCAAGTTTTTTAGATAAAAGCTCCTCTTTCTTAGGTTTAGGCTTTTTGTCTAACTGAGAATCAATTGCCAATTTTTCACGATTATTATCAGCCAAATCTTTCGGATTTTTTTCTTCATTTAAAACTATTTCTTCAGAACTGGGCTGTGATCTTGTACTATCAATATAAATCACTGTTCCTTCTGTAATAGTAATTTTTTCTACATCTGAAATGATTATTTGAGCACTACCAAAATTGAAAAGAAAAATAATTACTACAAATTGCAATATCAAAAACTTTCTTAATAAAAAATTAAGAAAAGGATACGGGTAAAATGTAGAATTTATAGACATAATTTAATTGAACAATTAGATAAGACTTTGGTGTTTTTAAAAAAATTCATCATTTATATATAAACTAAATTTCGATAGCAAAGGAATTGCACAGAATATTGAAATCAAAAAAAACACCTACCATTTTCATACCACATAATTTTAATTAATTGAATATCAATATTTTACAATTCATTTATCCAAATATTGATATCTACATCAGACGGAATATTCAGCTTTTTTCTAATTCTATTTTTACGATTCTGTATAGCTTTTGATGTTACAAACGTAAACGAAGCAATTTCCTTTGTAGAAAACTGTAATTTTAAATAAGCACAAAAAATCAGTTCCGAATTTTTCAGTCTTGGATTTAATACTAATAGTTTATCACAAAATACAGGATAAGCTTCTTTAAAATAAAATAAGAATTCAGCAGAGTTAGATTTTGCTAAGGAAATAATTTCTTCGTATGATGCACTCTGTAATTTTATATCTACCGTGGTCGGTTGTTGATTTTCTTTTGTTATTATGGCTTTTTTATATTTCTTATAAAAAATTATGGAAATAATAATTGCCAGAAATAAAACAATAAATAAAATAAAAAATAAAACCAATCTATTATATGATTTGTCATCTTTAACCATATCTGCAAAAATTATATCTGCAGAAGCCTGTACTCCATTCTGCCTTGCATTGAAAATACTATCTTTCATTTTAGAATATTTATCAAGAAATTTAGACTGAAGTTCATAATCTCCCAACTCTTTATAATTATTTGAAAGAAGCTTATATGAAGCTAATATCTGTTCGCTTCTATTTCTGTCTTTAGAAAGTTTTAGCGCCCAAAAAGTATATTTTATTGATTCTTTGTAATTTCTCTGATGAAAAAGAATGTCAGCTCTTTGAATAATTCCAACATATTGGAACTTAGATTTTGTTGAAATACCAAGCCTTAGTGCCTCATTATTATAAAATGTAGCCGAATCATCAAGGTATATATTCTTTTCAATAAAATAATCAGATAAATTAATATACGTGAAATAGAAATCTTCCTGACTACTTACTTTATTTCTTAGTAATAATATCTTCTTTAAATAAATATACGAGCTATCAAGATCACAGCTTGCAGACAGCTGAGTATACGCATGAATCTTACCACGGTAAATCTCTTCTGATTTTTTATAATTATTAGATAGAAAAAACTCCTTTCTGAACTCATCTTTTGCTTGATTTTTAAATCCTTGAGCTAAAAAATTCCTACCTTTAAGATCTGACAATCGAATATGAAATTGAAAATTTCCCTGAATATATGCTGGGAAATCTCTCTCAATGATTTTAATATAATCAAAACTTTTATCATAATTCCCCAAATTGCAAAAGTCATAAGCGATCTGATAATTACTTTTGATAATTCCAATTTTATAAGAATTTAGTAAAGACAAACGCAATGCTTTCTTGCTGTACAGTATACCCGTATTAAAGTTGAAATTATTTGATTCCCTACATGCACTTTTTAATAAAGTATCTATCTCTTCTTCTTTGCTTATTTGTAGATCATTGGATGAGAAATTTAGTAGTATGACTATTATTAAAAGGCATAAAGCATTTTTAGCTACTACTCTTTGGTTAAACGAAAAAAACATTAGTATTCATTTGTATTAAACAAAGAAATGAAATCAGGAATATTTTCAGAAAAACAATAGTGCCACTTTGATACCACGTTTTTACAAAAGTCTGAAAATCAAAAGTATAAAATTCAAACATCGAATTTTCATCACTGACACGTAATCTTTAAGACAATCTTCCCCTACGCATGTATAACTAAATCATTATAATGTTTTTAATCTTACTCATTTGTACATAATCCGTCTTAAAACGAATATTAACAAATATCAAAATTTTCAATTCAAAAAATATAAATAACTGAAAAACAACACATTAAATAACACGTGGTACATTTGATGTATCTGTTTTTTTTGAAAATATTTTTTTATTTAATAATATTTGCTCGGAAGAATTTAATCAATTTCATTATTAAAATATTCAATTCTTCATTTTGACTCAAATTTTTGCTAGAGTTAAGTAGATAAAATTCCCATAAACAATAAAAATTGCAATGCTTCTTAAAAAACACAAATCTTACTTTAATAAAAATAGTATAAAAAAAATACTGATATTTAGTTATGCAATATCTGTCTTATTCTTTATGTTTTCATGCAGTGGTTCAGAAAGTGATGAAGGCAATAATGTGCATACCTATCTCATCATAACATCAGATGGAGGAAACGAAAAATTGTTGGGAAAAGCATTTACATTCAGAGTAAAGGATAATCTCAGTAATGATGTTACACCAAACTGCAAACTATATGTAAACGGTAATTTAATTTCCGGAAATGCATATACCCCAACAGAAAAAGGTATATACACTGTAAAAGCAGAATTCAAAGACTTACCTATAAACCCTATTTCCATAAACGTAGTGGTAAATGAGGGAGTAAGCTTTAAACACAGAATTTTGTACGAAGATTTTACAGGAACATGGTGCGGATACTGTACCATTGCATTGGCAAGACGCGATAATCTGGAAGCTCAGACACAAGATTTTGTTTTTATAGGGATTCATGGGCCCAGTGGAACTACAGATCCCTGGTCTAATACAACAAGTACGGAAATGGAAATTTTCAAAAACGTTTCTGAATGGCCCGCCATGTTTATAAACCGAACTACAGTCTGGGCCTATAATTCAAATTATTCGGATCTCAATGTTCCTTTAAATCAATTGAGTGCATTGAGTAAAATAGGAATTAAAATAAGCTCTTCCGTATCCGGTAATATCCTTAACGCAGAAACTAAAATTTTCTTTTCTCAAAATTTCAGTGATCTCAAAATAGTCGCTTTTATAGTTGAAGATGATCTTGTTCATGATCAAAAAAACTATATAAGTACATTGTACGGAGGAGGAAGCTATATCTACAATTATGTGCATCATAATGTTTTACGAAGCAGATTGACATCTTCCGTAGTGGGCGATATAATTCCCGGATCACAAACAGTCATCTCGAACGAATATTCAAAGAATTTTCAATATACAATTCCTTCAGGCTATCATACTAATAATCTTAAGGTGATTGTAATGATTTTAAATGCTAATGGAAATGTACTCAACGTAAGAGAAGAAAAAGCCGGAATAAATAGCAATTATGAGTTTTTATAACATAGAAACACAACAAAATTTAATAACTAAACTTATGAAAAAAACACTATTATTTCTTTGTATTCTCTTTTTTGGAATACATCATTCGCAGACTTATTATTTCCAAAATTTTAATACCGGAGGTTTGAATGGATGGACAAGTACTGATCTTGACGGTGATTCCTATAGCTGGTATATTATAAACGGAAGCTACCCTACAGACCCGAATTTTGGAAGTGGATTTCTGGCTTCTTCTTCATTTTTCGATGTTCCTAATAATCTTATCACGTCACCACTCATTAATCTGACCGGAATTATAGCTTCAAATCTTAGACTTACGTACGATTTAAAAACTTCAACGTCTTATCCCAATGAAAAATACTCAGTATATATTACAACTTCCAGTAATCCCTCAGTTATAATTGCTTCTACACCAGTTTATACAGAAATAGTTGCTACAGGAGGATTTCAATCACGAATTATTGATCTCACCTCTTATATAGGACAACAGGTTTATATTTCTTTTAGACACTATGACTGTAACATGAATTCTATTGATTTAGATAATATTGTGGTAGAGAGCTTACTTAATTATAACGGAATGCTTTCAGGTAATTTTACCCTTGACCGTTACAGCCTAATAAATACAGATAACTTTATTGTGACAAAAGTAAAGAATCTGGGAACACAGCCCGTAAATAATATTACAGTCAATTGGAGTGACGGAATAACAAATCATCCTGCAACAATATCAATTCCTACAATTACAACCGGGCAAGAAGTTTCATTTACTCATCCTATTCTTGTAAATTATTCTTCAGGATTAGAAAAAAATATAACAGTAAGTCTTACTCATATGAACGGGGTTGTTGAAACTGATCTTACAAACAACAGTAAAAATACCAAAACTAATTTTATAAGTCAGAATTCTCCTAAAAAGGTATTAATAGAAGAAGGAACAGGAACCTGGTGCGGATGGTGTCCCGAGGGTGCTGTTGCAATGGCTTATATGGATAATAATTATGCTAATAATTACATTGGAATTGCCGTACATAATAACGATCCTATGACAGTGACTGAATATAATGCTGGTGCACAGATTTCAGCATTTCCAGGTATGAATATTGACCGTGTGGTTTTAGATTATTATGTAAATCAAACATTTATGGAATCTGCTGTAAATGCCAGAAAGAATATGTTGGTTCCTGTAATGCTCAATGCATCTTCTGCTTTATCAGGAAATTCTCTTTCATTCAATGCTTCTGCAACATTCAGAACTAATTTCAGTAATGCTAATTTCAGATTTGCAGCAATTTTAGTGGAAGACGGGGTTCAGGGTACCACATCCGGTTATAATCAGAAAAATTATTATGCAGGAGGTTACAACGGACCAATGGGTGGTTATGAGAATCTACCAGGCTCAGTTCCCGCATCACAAATGGTGTATAATCATGTGGGAAGAATGTTGATAGGAGGTTATTATGGTCAAGCCGGATCAATTCCTTCTGTGATTACAGATGGACAGGTTGTAAATTATCTTTTTAATGTTACGATTCCTTCAACCTACAATACTAATAATCTGAAAGTTGTTTTGCTTTTGTTGGATGCTTCCACCGGAGAAGTAGTCAATTCCCGCTCTTTCCTACTGAATACGTTAGGAACAAGCTCTGTTGAAACCAATAAAAATTATCTTACTGTATATCCAAACCCAGCTTCGGAGTATATTAAAATTCAGGCAGAAAAAAATGTTGATCTTAAATTTTATGACGCTTCAGGGAAATTAGTTTTAGAAAAAACGAATGTTTCACCAGATACCACTGTTTCTGTTTCGGGATTGACGAAAGGAATTTACATTGTTTCTATTAAAGAAAAAGATTCTGCACCAAAAACTAAAAAATTAATTATTAAATAACTAATCAAAAATCAATCAGTAAAATCTAATTTTTTTAGGTTTCCTATGATTTCTTTAAACACTTTCAACTATGAAAAAATTAACATTTATATTACTTTGTTTATTATCATCTACTTTGAGCAATGCACAGCTTTCTTTAACAAAAGATGATAATACCCCTATTACAAATGGACAGATTTTTACATTTAACACAACTGATGAATCTGTTGCTACTTTAAAATATAAGATAAAAAATATTTCAACGAGTGCTATTAATGTACGTATAAAAATTATGAGTATTCAGAACGGCACAGGAAGCGGATTTCAGTTCTGCTATTTAACAACTTGTATTCCTTCTGTGTCGGTGAATGCCGTTTATCCTTCTAATTCAAACGCAGCTATTCCTATTGCAGCAAATTCAGAAACTCCCGCTTTGGGATATAATATGTGGAATACAAATATAGGAAACGGAACAACACCTATTAGTTATGTAATAAAATTTTATCAGGTTGATGGCAGTAATCAAGAAACGGGAATTCCTATTACGATTACTTACAAATATGATCCAACTGCTTTAGCTGTAAAGGAAACTAGTGATAAATTTTCCTTTGCAAATGTTACTTCAACGTTAATCATTGATAATATCAACATTGTTACTTCAGAAAATATAGCTTACAAATTATATTCTATGGATGGAAGTGTTTTATTGAATGGTACGATGAACAAAGGAAAAAAATCTATTGATATTTCTTCACAGAATTCTGGAGTATACATTTTAACTATGAAAAATTCTCAGGGGGAAATGAAGTCTGAAAAATTGATTAAGAAATAATTGATATTAAAAATGAAATTGATCTTAAAAATATCACTATTGACTTTTTGGGTTTTTACCTTAAATTTTTTTTCATGCCAGCAAGTTCCAAACATTTCTATCAATGATTTAAGCGGAAATAAGTTAAATATTTCTAAAATAGATTCTTCTCAACCTGTTGTTTTGAGCTTTTGGGCAACTTGGTGTTTACCATGTTTGGAAGAGCTCAATGCAATCAGTGAAAAATATGATGATTGGAAAAAAGAAGCAAACTTTTCTATGTATGCTATTTCAACTGATGACGCAAGAACTAGCTCAAAAGTAAAAACTATAGTAAAAAGTAAGGGTTGGGCTTATGAAATTTTATTTGATCCAAATCAAAATTTGAAAAGAGCGTTGAATATTAATACGATTCCTCATACAGTTTTGATTCATAAAGGAAAAATTGTGTATTCTCATGTAGGATATTCTCCCGGTGATGAAGATGAACTGATTGCCAAAATTAAAGAATGTTATAGGTATTAATTTTTTTAGAATGCAAAATAAATTAATAACCTTATTGTTACTTGTTTTCAGTGTCAATTATTTTTGCCAGCTAACCGCAAATTTAGAATCTAATGCACAGTATTATATTGATGATAAGAAAATCAAGCTTTCTGAAGTAGAATCTTCCCAACGTTTTAGGTCTAACAATTATTTGAATTTAAACTATAAATTAAATGATTTTACTTTTGGAGCACAGCTAGAGTCATATGCGCCCAAAGCTTTACTCAATTACTCCCCTGCTTTCAAGGAGACAAACGTTGGAACATACTTTATTAATTACAATAATGAAAAAGCTGGAATTGACGTTACATTAGGGCATTTCTATGAAGAGTTTGGAAGTGGTCTTGCGTTGCGTTTGTGGGAAGATAAACAGTTGGGAATAGCAAATTCCCTGCTTGGAGGAAGAATAAAATATACAGACCCGGATCAGATAATTACTATTAAAGCTCTTATGGGAAAACAAAGAACAGGTTTTGAGTTAACCAAAGGACTCATTAGTGGTCTGGATGCGGAAATAAAACTTGATTCTTTAGCAAGAGCAAACAAAGTACATACAACCATAGGTTTTAGCTATGTTAATAAATATGAAGATAATAAAGACAATACTTTTTATCCTAAAAGTGTTGAAGTTTATTCCTCCAGAGTAAAAATGGAATATTCAAAATTTAATCTGGAATTTGAATATCTCTACAAAACGAAGGATAATATAAAACAAATATCTGTTTTAGATTCTAACAATTTGTTTTCAGGAAATGCTTTTTATATTAATCTTTCTTATGCCACAGAAAGATTTGGAATAATTGCTAACATAAGAAGGCTGGAAAATTTCAATTTCTACTCTCAACGGGATCAGATTGGGAATATCTATAACAATGCTGTTCTCAACTATGTTCCTGCCCTTACGAAGCAATTTGATTATAGCCTGGCAAATATCTACGTATATCAGGCACAACCACAGCTTACCTTTTCTCCTCAAAAAAAAGCCGGAGAAATAGGATCACAGTTTGACATTTTTTATAAAATAAAAAAAGGAACCGTGCTTGGAGGAAAGTACGGTACAGACATAGCTTTTAATATATCTAATTGGTATAGCTTAAGAGGTACATATCGCTCATATATAAATGATTATAATGATTACAAAACAGATTTTTTTACATTAGGTGAAAAATACTATTCAGATCAAAGTTTTGATATCAGAACGAGACTAAAAGAAAACTGGAAGATTGCTTTGGTGTTGATCAATCAATATTACAATACCTATCGTACAGAAGAAACATTAGGTAATGTAAAAGCGCAAACAATAGTTGTCGACAATATCTACAGATTTTCAAAAAGTTCTTTAAAAGTTGAGTTACAGCATCAATGGGCAAATAGTTATCATGGTAATTGGGTTGCAGGTCTTGCTGAATATAATTTTAGAAAGAATTGGTCTTTTTTTATAAATGATCTTTACAATTATGGTAATTCTGATGGAAAAAATAAGTTGCACTATTATACGTCTGGAATAGTCTTCAGAAAAAATAGTTCAAGAGTGCAGGCGTCATATGGAAGACAGCGTGGGGGGTTGTTATGTGTAGGCGGAGTTTGTAGGTTTGTTCCCGAAAGTGCAGGTTTATCTTTAGGAATCAGCACTAATTTTTAAGAAAATATTTTAGGAAGCAATAACATTTCTTTGCTGTTTTATATTTAATTTTTTATAAGGCATTTATACTTTACAGGTTGAATAAGGTTCCGTAAAAATTACTAAATCTAATGTTGGGCATAATATTCACCCAATCTTATTTAACCAAATATTAATATCTTCATCAGAAGGAATATTCAATTTCTTTCTTATTCTGTTCTTGCGATTTTGTACGGCTTTGGAACCTACATGAGTATAGGTTGCGATTTCTTTTGTGGAAAAATTAAGTTTGAGATATGCACAAAAAATGAGCTCAGAATTAATTATCTTAGGATTTATTTTTAAAACACTATCACAGAAGTCGGGATATACCATCTTAAACCTCACTAAAAGAGACGGATCATTTTTTTTTGCCAATTCAATTACCTCATCAAGTGTTGTATTCAGTCTATTTTTAAGCATATCTGCTTCCTCTTCCTTCTGACTGAATAATAAATCTTTGTGTCTTTGTTTTCGTTTATACTTATAAAGAATAAATATAACTATTCCCAAACTGGCCAGAATAATAATGATAATACTATAATAAAGAGTTCCTTTTTCCTCTTTTTCTTTCTCCATTTCATCATTAAGAAATTTTTCTACCGGAATATTTATTGTTCTTTCTTCTTCTAAAGCGATATTGTCTCTTAGTAGAGAATATTTTGCGAGATATTCATTTTCCTTCTGAATATTATTCATTTTTTTATATACCTTAGCAATGAGTTTACAGGCTTCTAAGCACCTCTCTTTGGAACCCATTTTTTGTGAAAGTTCTAATGATTCAAAAAGATACTTTAATGCTTTTTCATACTCCTTCTTCTCACAATATAATGCTCCATATGCTCTAAGTACATTAATCTTTCCTTCTAAAGGTATTTTTTTAGCTAGTACTAATTCATTTGCTTTATTAATATAATATTCTGCTGAATCTGTATTCATAGCCTTTAAATGCCTGTCTGATATTGAAATATATAGCATAGGCTTTGGAGCCGACATACATTTGCGCTCATTACTATATACAGAGTCCATCATACCTAAATAGCTGAAGCTCGATCTTTTCCAGTCATAAACAAATTGCTTTCTTCTTTCTCTTTCTTGTCTGTCCGGAATCTTATAGGCAAATTTCAGAGATGTATCAAAATATTTTATTGCCAGCTTATGTAAACTCAATGAATAGTAATGTACTCCATACAAATAGTACATCCTTGACTTTAATAGGTCATCATTAAAATTCTTAAGTTTCTTTTCTGCAATTTCAAGAAAGTGTAAACTTTCCTTATTTCTATTTAAAATAAAGAAAGCATTAGCCAGATTGATGTGTCCTCTTATTTCACCTTTGGTATAATGTATTGCTTCAGCATTTTTAATCAACTTTAATTCCTGTAACACAGCTTTATTAATATCCCCGTTCTTGATTAATCTGTCATATTCTATTTGCTGCTGGCTATCGATCTGCTCAACTGTTAATGTTTGCGCGGTGAATATGTTCATTAGAAAAAACAAAAAAAAGATTCCTAATTTCTTTAAATAACACCCTATATTTTTAATTTTTTTTATCATTCCTACATTTCCTGAATTTTAGGAAGAGCTAGTTTCTATTTTTCTTCGATCATTTTAAAAAAGGACTATAATTCCGTTTGTTCTCATTACTATCATTGAGTTTAATTGCCCAATAAAGTTCATTTTAACCCGAAATTCATAATATTAAACCAAGTAATAAGCAGTGAATAATCCTCAACATATATGCAAATTTTTACAAAAATAAATAAACTTTTTAACGACACATTGAATTTATATTAAATTTATAACATTATTTTATTTCTTACGGTTTCTACAAAAAATAATAATATAGTTGTTATCTTTGTCCAGGATACGATTCTTATGAAGGTTCTGCACTAGTATTGCTTCTTTGAAAATGGCACGACTTCACCGTCATTTACAGAAATTTTCACATAATTACATTACTCGCATAAACATTTTTCACCGTTTTAAGCCATACTTACTAAATTATAGAATGGGTTTGATTAGTGACTTTTTATGTTTATAAGACAGAAATGGTTATAGTTCAAATTTTCCAAAATTCTTTCTAAAATCTTCAATCAAATGTTTCGACATCTCTTCGATCCTGGGTACTTTAGGAGACAACTATTTAATAGTTGTCTCTTTTTATTAATACCCATAAAAAACTCTTGAAATCGAGGTTGTTTGGAACAGTCATTTTTCATCAATAGAGAAAGAAAATGAAGGCTGGATTTTACACTTTAAAAATAGAAAAGACTTTATCGCTGCAGACGGAGCAAACTCGAAAACAATGCCTTATTTGACGGATATAAAACCATTTTATTCAGGGATTATGCTTTAGAATTAAGTGAAAGTCTTACAAATAATAAATACTCCTCTACTTTGGGAGCTATTTCAGAATATGAGAGCAAGAGCTTCAATAATTGCACAAGAATCTCTTGATAATTGGGAAAAGATGCATTAAAAATGTTCTTTTCACAATGCTTGAATTTTTTAATCATCAATGAAAATAATAAAAAAGTAGTCTACAAAGAATCTTCATCAGAAAACAAAGGTTTTGTTTATCGCATTTTAAAAGATTCCACGATTTCTCAAGATGTCAAAACTCAAAACAATAGAATATTTACTGATTATAAAGCCTAAGAATCTCCACCAATTCTGGTAAGGATCGTACTTTCAGCTTCTCAAACAATCTAATTTTGTAAGTACTGATTGTCGATGGATGAAGATTAAGCTGATTAGAAATTTCTTTGAGGGGAAGACCTTCTGCAAGCTTATTGGCAATTTGTAACTCGCGGTCTGAGAGTGCTTCAAAGGGTGAATTTTTTGTCGTTCCATTTAATGATTCTAAAAACATCGCTTCTTTTACCTCATCACTTACGTATCGGCCAGTACTAAGCATCGCCGTCAATGCAGTTTCAATTACTGCATTAGAGCTTTGTTTGCTTAGATAACCACCTGCTCCCATTTTTAGATAGCGCATAGCATACAACTCTTCATCCTGAGAAGAAAATATGAGAATTCTCAAACTGGGTTGATGTATTTTTATGTAATCAATCGCTTCCTGAACAGAACCATTAGGCATATTAACGTCCATAATAGCCAGATCTAATTCTTCTTTCTGAATTACTTTGAACAGCGATTTATAATCCTCTACTTCTGAAATTATGGCACTGGGTCTTAGTCGTTTAATCGTTTGTATCAAACCCATCCGGACAATACCATGATCATCTGCTACAACAATACGAACATTTGATTTTAAATCCTTCATTCATTAAAGTTTAGGTAAAAAAATGGAAACAGTAGTTCCTTTATTTTCAGACGAAATGATGTCGATGTTTCCGCGCATCAAGGATACAAAATTTTTTACAATTTTCAAACTTAATCCAACTCCTTTTTCTCCAGCAGTTCCTTGGAATATTGGATTACCATAAGTATAGATCATTGATAAAGATTTTTCGCTCATTCCCATTCCGAAATCTATCACAGAAAGTATGACCTGGTCATCCTCTGTAACCTGCTGGAAATAAATATCTTGTCCGGCTGATGAATATTTTATTGCATTGTTAAAAATTTTGTCTAAAACATTTTCGAGCAGAAAGCGATCAGTTAGAAGAAATGCATCGGGATCTCCTTTAAAATGGAATTTAATATTTTTTTCTTTTAATTTTACCGCATATTTTTCTTCAAAATGGTGAAAAAGATCAGTCACCATGATTTTCACAGGTTTAATCTGAAAGTTCCCGTATTGAGTTTTCAACCAAGTCGTGCTGTCCTGAATGGTTTGCAGATTCTTCTGTGCATCGCTTTTTACCTGCGGCAACAACTTAAAAAAATCTGCCTCAACTATGATCTTATCTTCCAGCGCTTCTATAAGCCACAGAAAATTTCCAAACATTTCTTTTGAATCGTGAGACAATATCGAGATCAGTCCATTCTTAAAACTGATTTCGTTTTCCAGTCTTTCGATTTTTAATTGCAGTTCGTTAATTTGGTCTTTCATAGATTTAGTATTAATGCTTAAAAAAACTATTTCTTTATTTTTTTAAACATAGTTTACTCATCAGACAGTATTTGTTAAAGTAACGGTCAATTAAAATGTCTTTTCTTAAAGCTTACAGCCCCTTTTCTTTCTCGCAAAGAAGAGACCTTGCCGTCAATGCAATAATACGTATTTCAATAGTTTTTCGCAAGGCTATTGTGCATGGATTTCTTCAATATCATTGAGATGGAGCGCTTTTCTATTCCCAATCCTGTCAATTATTGTGATCGACGAAATGTATAAAACTACAACGACGCCACATAAGTAGCGTCGTGAATAATATCTTTTTAATGTTTTCAAGACCATCCATCATAGGTAATCTATAACGATCGCATTGATTCAGACTTTTTTTTCCGTGATTTGAAAAAGTATTTTACTTAAATTGCCGTAAAACTATAATAAACATTAATAGAATAAGTGGTATTTTCCTTCCCTACCAAACCTTGGGCACCCGCAGCTGGTATGGTGTATCTTACGTTCAGCTGTCTGTCTAAAACTGGTGTTCCGTTAAACAATATTTTTTGCGGAGTTTTGGATAATGGAGCATTTACAGAACTTCCATCCACGCCAATTTGCAATATGTTGGAATTGATGTCGGTCTGCAGACCTCCTTTCTTAAAATAATTTTCGTCCGATTTTACATACAGTTCAAAACTTTCATTGTTGGACAATATAATTTGGTTTGGAATCACTTGCGACTGACCATCGGTGTACTGAGCGGCGGTATTAAAATTAAAGTTTACATTTCTCCCGGAACTGGGTATGGTGATCTCAGATCTAGGCAGTACTTTTAATTGAACCGCTGTATTCTGCAGGCTGTTAATTGAATTATCTGTACTTGTGGCATTGAAGTTCAATTCAAAAGTATAAGTTCCGGCTTCAAAAAAATTATTTTTAAAATCTTCCGCAGACACATAAAGCTCCGGGGTGAAGCTGTTTCTGTTTCCTGCTACAACACTGAAATTAGCAGCCGAAAAATTCTGAAAATTGGCAGATAAAGCTTTGGTGGTAAGTACAGATCCGTTACTACCCAATTTGATGCTTGCTATATTTCGGGTTCCTGGAACACCTTTAGAGGATGTGAATTGAACATTATTGGCAGCAGCTTTCGCCCAAAAATTAAAATCGACCGTATGCGCAATTTCCGTATTACCCAGATCCCATACCCGTGTACTTGTACTGCGGTAGTCATTCAAAGAAGATATTTCTATGTATTTTGTTAAAGATGATGTGAGCCATCTTATAGATGAAGGAATGACTAAAATCGTTTTAAAATTACGTGGTGTGAAATCATTATAATTTTGACTGATATCCATTGAATAATTCCCGGCTCGGTATGCATTAGCTGCAAACTGAGCAGCTGGTATTTTAAAGGTAAAATTGATATTTCCCTTATTGAATCCTCCTCCGAAAATAATAGACCCGGGCGGATCAAACCATCTCAGAGCACTTGTACTGAAAGACTGAAAACCTGGTAAAGAACCTGAAAATCCGGTAGATGGCAACTGCCCGCCCATACTTTCTAATTGCCACAGAAGAGTAGAGCTGGGTAAAGTAAATGAAGAAGAAGACTGAGTAAAAACTGGTCCGGAAACAGAGGTAAATGTAGGAGCTATCGGCGCTAATCCAAAAAAGGTATAATCCCAGTTTGTTCTGTTGGGATTCACCATTACTCTTGTAGGAACTGAGGTAAATTCAACCCTGTTTAAAATATTATTTTCAGGAACAGACAGGTAAATATCCTGAGCTTTCGCGACTGTTGATCCGCAGAACACGGTAAAAATTCCTATTAAAAAACCTTTCATCGTTTTCATATCCTCTAAATTTAAAACTTTTTCACCTTTATGGTTGTGTCTTTCTTCTTATATTCAAAAACCACGGTTCCTGAGAAACCTTCTTTTGTCACCTGAATAGTTTGGTTGGGCTGAGTATAATTGTATTTGTCATTTTCAATATAGAGGTCGTATTTTCCATCTTTCAGGAAAAACTCAAACTCATTTTTTTGGTTAACCACAGCGGTGTGGATCACGCCATCTTCACCTTTTGCATACACTACTATTCCGGTTACATCTGTCTCCAAAACATCGTAAGCTTGTTTAATCTCCGTTAATTTTCCGCTTACCTTGATATTTTTTACCAAGCCTACTTTACGGTTGATATTTTTATCTACCATAATTACTGGATCCATCATCAATCTTGCCCCTGCATTTTCATTAACTTTAAGTGTATAAATACCTTCAGGTACATTCTGAAAAACTACTT
Source organism: Chryseobacterium formosense (assembly GCF_900116415.1). Classification (GTDB taxonomy): domain Bacteria; phylum Bacteroidota; class Bacteroidia; order Flavobacteriales; family Weeksellaceae; genus Chryseobacterium; species Chryseobacterium formosense. Next base: position 920,331 of record NZ_FPAP01000003.1, read on the forward strand.
TTCCGTTTTTATCGGTCATTGCAACAAAATTATCAAGTTTCACGATTTCATTTGCAAGAACCAATTCACCTGATTCCAAAAGTCCATTGAAATTTTTATCTTCAAATAACTGGAACGTTACTTTATGATTTCCAAGAGCCGTAGCTGCGGCAAAATATTTTCTAATCCCGATTCTGAACTGGTAATAACTCCCACTGCTTGCATATTCCGCCGTAGATTTATAACCAGAAATATTAAAATAACCTGTGCTCGACCAGGAAGGTGAAATTTTATATTCCAGATTACCACTTACATTGGTATTTAAGTTTTTGTAAAGTTCCGAATAGAAAGTTCCTGCTGAAAAAGATCCAATCAGATTATTCCCAAGCATCTGGAAATTATACGAAGCAAATACATTGTAGTTGGCGAAATTACGGTCTACATTGTAATAAGAATTCAGATCAAAGACAGTGATCGCATTCCATTGAGCTGTTCCGTTGAGGGAGAAAGATTTATACCTGTAAGACAGTGTTGTTTTCAGACTGTTGAACCAATCGGCTTTGTTTTCGTCTTTTGAATAAGAATATTCCGCCGACCAATTCAATCCGTGAGCACCCAAAGTAGTGCTTATGTTAGCTTCCATGCGGTAAGAAAAAAGTTCCTGCGATGTGTAAAAATTGGCTGTTTTTTGCCTTTCAACCTTTGGAGACAATAAGAAATTCCACTTCTTTGAAGAAAACTGGTAACCAGCTCCTAAAGATTCTGTACTATTGAAATAATAATGCAAATTAGCATTTCCCGTTTGGATAGGCGCATTCTGGAAACTCAGGAACTCAGGATCTACCTGCGAATTTTGATACTGTATAAAAGCACGCTGAGAAGCAGAAAATTGACGACCGATACGTTGATTTGAGAAAAAAGACCCCCTTTTGATCCCTGCATAACTACTGGTGGCAAAGGTATTAAGAGATTGAATATCCCATGTCCCTATTTTTCCGTCGTAGTTGGCTCCCATTGTAGCGCCTACGTTTTCATCTTTATTCGAAAGACCTTTTTCGTGGCTCAGACCTGCTTCTGTGCGGATTGTATGTTTATCATTAATTGAAAATGATGATACTGCATTCGTTACCTGTGTATCTACATTCAAACGCGGATCATGATCGAATAAGTATGACACTTTTCCATTAAAAGATTTAGAATTTCCGAAACCATATTTTGCACCTACCATGGTAGATCCTTCTGTTTGTTGGAAATAAGTACTTGCCAGGTTGTAATTATTTTCTAGCGCAAGAATTTCAACCTGATTATTATTGCCAAATTTCGTAGAAACTTTCCCACCTCTCCCGAAAACCGGGTAATCGTAATCGTTACTATTAACATTTCCTAACCTTAATACTGTGTTTTTTCTCTCAAGTTCCAACCAGGTATCATATAAATTATAAAGACCATCCTCATGATAATAATCTGCACCTAAATTGATACGCGATTTCAAATTTTCAGTCACTCGAAATGCTGCGTTTCCTCTTAATTGTAGAAAATTGAAGCCCGAACTGTTTTCGTTATAGCTAAGTTCCGCATAATTACTTCCGTTTACTGCTTCATTTCCGCGGGCAATTTGTCTGTTGTTCGACAAAATGACTAGGTGGAGCGTGTTGCTTCCCACGATTTCGTTATTAAGCAGGTCTGTGGCAGTTGCATTAATATTAAATTCCGGAAAAAGCGTATTCTGTTTTCTGACCACAATTTTGATCTCAACCGTTTGTTTTTCTAAACCTTCAAGAGATACGGTTTGTTGTTTTGGCATCATTTCCAACCCATCAGGAATAGATTGCAAATCAATCTTAACAGTTCTTTTACTATAGCCTTGGTTTTCTACAGTCAGCAGAATTGAGGAGTCTGGAGCGGAAGGATTAATGAAATTTTCGTAAGCTGTCGTATAAATTGCAATGTTTTTGTTCTCTTCTTTATCAACAAAGAACGAGGCATTATCAGTTTTATTAACCGATGATGTAGTATATGAAACCTGAAACTTGATTTCATTGGATATCAATTTCATAAAATCTACATTGGCGATCAGCTTTATAGGAAGATTTTTAGACTGACCCGCACCTAAGATAAAGTCATTTTTAGGATAAAAAAGTAAACCCGGATAATTTTCCGAAGGCATAATATTCTGAATCGTAATTTCTTCAGAACTTTTATTTTCAATGACCAGAAAATTAGTAAAAGTAGAACCCTTTTCAACGGCTACTCTTTCATTTTGAAAACGGATTTCGATATCCTTTTTTTCCTGCGCAAAGGCAAACGAAAAATTAAGAAGAACAAATGCAAAAAACAAGATTGCTTTTCTTAATGATATCGATATACTTTTTTGTGGTTTCAAGACTTAATTATTAAAATTTAAAGTTTTTTTCTCCTACGCGTAAATCATTGGATCCTGCCATTTTGATAATAGCCACGCCAAGATAGTTCCCTGAAATATTCTCCGGTAAAGAAAATTGAACAACCTGATTCGTATTGGGAAACATAGAGATCGAAATTGCGGGTAATTTTATTTCCTTACCACTGTCTGTATTGGTCAGTTCAAATTCAACCGTAGCATCATTGATGGTATTTCCATCGTTGTGGATTCTTACTGCTACTTTTCGGTTCGCTGCATTCTCATTATTCAACTCTGATATATTGGTAATATCCAAACTTTTTGTATGGTTCCCAGGTGGTGTATAAAAGATGTGAAGACCAACCTCAAATAAGGTAATAATACCAATTCCATTTTGAATGCGTGCCTGATCTGCCTGCTGAGGAAGTTGCGTGAAAAACAACATACTGTTTGTAACGTCGGATTTTGAAGCGTTTGCAGGAATCTGCATGGTTACTACAATCTCCTTTGTACTTTTCGCAGGAACTGTAATCGCATTTTCTAAGGTAGATACCCAAGCAGCATTCGAAGTTTTTGAACTGCCTGCCTCAAGATACACTTTATTTCCATCTTCTTCTCTAGCCCAATCTTTATAGTTGAGATTAAAAACATAATCCTTATCCGAGCTGTTTTGAAGCGTTACTGTTTGTGCCACTTTTTCTCCCGGATTACCTGTAAAGAACAGCCGCGTAGGCGACATAGAAATACTTTGTGCCAGAATTGAAGAAGAACCAGTAAGGATAATGAAAATAAAAAGGTGAATAAACTTGCGCATGGTGTAAATTGTTTATAATAAAAGATTCCCAAAACTACTGAAAACGTAACAAAAGAAAGCTCTACAAACTAAAAAAATTATTATAAAGCTGTTGCAGTATAAGTTACTGTCTGCGTATAAGTTCCGGCTGGTTTACCTAAAATATCCGAAGATGATGATTTCGAAGCTGGAATCGTATAATCCAAGTTCAATGTTAATGCACTTCCAAGTGGAGCATTTGATACTAAAGTTTGATCTGCTGCAGATAAAACGACAGCCGTTTTTGTTCCCCCCATCGTTCCGGAAGCTGCTGCTGCTTTGATCGTCAAAACATTTACTGGGATTAAGTTCGTTCCATTCATAAAATTAGCACCTCCTGCTTTTACTTTTACGTTGAAATTCTTCGTTGAAGTCACTTTTAAAGAGTTGGCTTTAGTAATGGTTTGATCAGAGTTGTAGTCTGCTGCAGTAGCATAGTTGAAGTCAACCGTATTACCGATTGCAGTACTTCCGGCGTCGATGGAGATCACATCATTCAGGGTAATGTTTACTGTTGTTGTTGCAGTTGTATTTTGAGCCTTAACATTGTTAGTTCCTAATATTGTTGCTACGATAGTTAAGGCTGCGATTGCGATTAGTTTTGTCATGATAGTTATATTTATTTTTATTCTTTGTTTAATTGTTCTCTTTTGAACACTACAAATCTACGGCGGCGGTAAAAGTTTCTTTGTAGTGGAAAACGGAAGTTCATGTAGTAAAATAACTACACGGTTTATTCATTTGGTTTAAATACAAAAGCCCTCCACATTTTGAAAGTGTCAAGGACTTATATAATTGCTGTGTTTTTTTATAAAGCTGTTTGAATTTTCTCTATATCTGTATCAATACAAACAAAATCAAAGGCCTCCTGTAGGAAGCCTTCGAAACACCAAATCACAAAATATTAATATGAAAAAAAATTATTATAAAGCAGTTGCAGTATAAGTTACTGTTTGTGTATAAGTTCCCGCCGGTTTACCTAAAATATCCGAAGATGATGATTTTGCTGCAGGAATCGTATAATCCAAGTTCAGTGTCAATGCGCTTCCCAGTGGTGCATTTGTTACTAAATTTTGATCAGTTGCTGATAAAACAACAGAATTTTTTGTTCCCCCCATCGTTCCGGAAGCTGCTGCTGCTTTGATCGTCAAAACATTTACAGGGATTAAGTTCGTTCCATTCATAAAATTAGCACCTCCTGCTTTTACTTTTACGTTGAAATTCTTCGTTGAAGTAACTTTCAAAGAGTTGGCTTTAGTAATGGTTTGATCAGAGTTGTAGTCTGCTGCAGTAGCATAGTTGAAGTCAACTGTATTGCCGATTGCAGTACTTCCGGCGTCGATAGAGATCACATCATTCAGGGTAATGTTTACTGTTGTTGTTGCAGTTGTATTTTGAGCTTGAACATTGTTAGTTCCTAATATGGTTGCTCCGATAGTTAAGGCTGCGATTGCAATTAGTTTTGTCATGATAGTTGTATTTAATTTTTATTTTTATTTAATTGTTATCTTTTCAACACTACAAATCTACAGCAGCGGTAAATGTTTCTTTGTAGTTGAATATGGAAGTTCATGTAGTAAAATAACTACACGGATTATCCATTTGGTTTAAATAAAAAAAGCCCTCAACACTTGAAAATGCTGAGAGCTTATTTAAAATTGATTTTACTTACAATGCAATGGCGGTTTTTAAATAATTTGTAAAACAAAAATTTTTTCCAATTCTATAAAAGCATTAATTAAATGCTATAAAAAAGTATTTTTGAGAATAGATGTTTCTTTATATTTTATATTACTCTCTTATTTTTAACCTTACACTTGTTACAATTTCGTCTTTAAAGTATAGTGATAATGATGTAAGGGTGTTTCCAAATTTATCTGATTCAATAGGATAAGACCATTTCATGGAAGTATAAATATGTGGCTCATGTCCAAAAAGTTCACGTATTTCTTTTTTGCTTTTCCCAATAGGAATTTTAAATTTGAAAATATCATTAACAAGAGTTTTTCTTTTTTCTGGACGGGTTTTCCAAAGGATGCTATCAAATTGATGATTACCAATTTCAAGTAAAAACAATAGCTTTTTTATTAGATTCGGCATATTATCTTTAATTATTTGATTATTACATGAGTTTTACTTATTATACTAAATAGGCCATTTTAACATTAATTTCATAAGATATTCAGAATTATATCACTTTTAAATTCATTAAAATTAATTCTTTAATAATATAAATAATGTTTTATTACAAAGCGGTTGCAGTATAAGTTACTGTTTGCGTGTAAGTTCCGGCCGGTTTACCTAAAATGTCAGCAGATGATGATTTCGCTGCAGGAATCGTGTAATCCAAGTTCAATGTTAATGCGCTTCCAAGCGGAGCATTTGTTACTAAAGTCTGATCCGTTGCAGATAAAACGACAGCCGTTTTTGTTCCGCCCATTGTTCCGGCAGCTGCTGCTGCTTTGATCGTCAAAACATTTACTGGAATTGTGTTTGTTCCGTTCAAGAAATTAGCTCCTCCTGCTTTTACTTTTACGTTAAAGTTCTTGGTTGAAGTCACTTTCAAAGAGTTGGCTTTGGTAACGGTTTGATCAGAGTTATAGTCTGCTGCAGTAGCATAATTGAAGTCAACCGTATTACCAATTGCAGTACTTCCGGCGTCGATGGAAATTACATCATTCAGGGTAATTTTCACTGTTGTTGTTGCAGTTGTATTTTGAGCTTGAACATTGTTAGCTCCTAATACGATTGCTCCGATAGTGAAGGCTGCGATTGCGAATTGTTTTGTCATGGCAGTTATATTTATTTTTTTTGTTTAATTATTATCTTTTGAACACTACAAATCTACAGCGACGATGAAGCTTTCTTTGTAGTTGAAAATGGAAGTTCATGTAGTAAAATAACTACACAGATTATTCATTTGGTTTAAATAAAAAAAGCCCTCGACACTTGAAAGTATGAGGGCGTATTGTAGAAATTGTTGCTCGTCTTATTATAAAGCAGTTGCAGTATATGTAACCGTTTGCGTGTAAGTTCCGGCTGGTTTACCTAAGATGTCAGCAGATGATGATTTCGAAGCTGGAATCATGTAATCCAAATTCAATGTCAATGCACTTCCTAGTGGAGCATTAGACACTAAAGTCTGATCAGTTGCAGATAAAATGACAGCGTTTTTTGTTCCGCCCATTGTTCCGGCAGCGGCGGCTGCTTTGATCGTCAAAACATTTACTGGAATTGTGTTTGTTCCGTTCAAGAAATTAGCTCCTCCTGCTTTTACTTTTACGTTGAAATTCTTCGTTGAAGTCACTTTTAAAGAGTTGGCTTTAGTAATGGTTTGATCAGAGTTGTAGTCTGCTGCAGTAGCATAGTTGAAGTCAACCGTATTACCGATTGCAGTACTTCCGGCGTCGATAGAGATCACATCATTCAGGGTAATATTTACGGTTGTTGTTGCAGTTGTGTTTTGAGCGTGAACATTGTTAGTTCCTAATATGGTTGCTCCGATAGTTAAGGCTGCGATTGCGATTAGTTTTGTCATGATAGCTGTATTTAATTTTTATTTTTGTTTAATTGTTCTCTTTGTATACTGCAAATCTACAGCGGCGGTAAATGTTTCTTTGTAGTTGAATATGGAAGTTCATGTAGTAAAATAACTACACTGATTATCCATTTGGTTTAAATAAGAAAAGCCCTCAACACTTGAAAGTGTTGAGGGCTTTTCTATTAAAAAAATTATTGTTTACTTACAATGCAGTGGCAGTATAAGTTATTTTTTGGGTATAAGTACCCTGTGGTTTCCCCAGAAGTACCTTCGATGCTTTTTCTGCCGAAATAGAATAGTCAATATTTAAAGATTGTTTGGCACCTAAACTTGCATTACTTACCAGCACCTGATCAGTTGTAGATAAGGTGACCTCGTTCAGGGTTCCCGCTAAACTTCCGCCCGGTAGTGCTTTTACCTGTAAGATATCTACAGGAATTGCGTTTGCGCCACTTACAAAGTGTGTGCCTTCAGATTTTACTTTTACATCAAAATTTTTGGAAGAAATGATGACTAAACTATTGGGAACAGTCACATTTTTCGATGAATTATAATCTGCTGTACTCCCGTAATTAAAATCTACAGTCCCTTGTGAAGCAACAGAGCTTATGTCCATTGCAATAACGTCTGATAAAATAATATTTACTGATTTACTAACCTGCTCAGAATTTTGAGCCAGAATCTGGTTGGTTCCTAAGGCGATTGCTCCCATAGACAGCGCAGCAATGTAGATTTGCTTTTTCATGATTTGGATAAATTTATTCAAAAATAATAACATTATCTGACATCACCAAAGCTTTTATTTTATTTAACTAATTGTCAGTATAACGATTACGGATATTTTCTTCTGTAGTATGATAAAATTGCTTTCAAGTAAATTGAAATGGCAGAATTTGAAAGAAGCAAAACATTTCCAAAGGACTTGGGAAACCTTTCGCTTCTTGCTGAATCATCTGTTTTTAAGAATACTCTTAGCTTATTTGATTAAATCCTGCTTTCACTGAATTCTTAACCTCTTCGAATTTCCCCATTCCGATTTTTTTGACGATTGATGTTGCGAATCCCTTCATTTGTTCCAAAGTAATGTGAGGTGGCATTGCTAAAGTATCAGGATCTGTATAAATATTAACTAATACAGGCCCATTATATTCAAGAGCTTCTTTAATTACACTTTCAGCCATTTCAGGATCTTTAAGTTCCAGACCTTTGATGTTCATTAGTTCTGCAATTTTTTCAAACGGTGGATTTACCATGTCCGTCTGCCAATCGACATATCCGGCAACTTCCATCTCAAGTTTTACCATCCCTAAAGAATGATTATTGAACACGAATATTTTTACCGGGTATTGGTATTGCATAATAACAGCTAAATCTCCTAACAACATCGAAAGACCACCATCGCCACTCATGGCAATAACCTGCCTTTTTGGTTGGGAGGCTGATGCACCAATCGCCATTGGAAGTGCGTTTGCCATCGATCCGTGATTAAAAGATCCTGTGAGATAACGGTTGCCTTTTGCTCTGATAAATCTGGCTGCCCAAACAGCGGTCATTCCTGTATCAACTGTATATATTGCATTATCAGAGGAATAGTGATCAATAAGTGTTGCTATATATTCGGGGTTTATTTTAGATGCCGTTCCTTTTTTAGCAGAATAATCAGAAAACTTTTTCTCATCATCTCTATAGATTTCCTTCATCTTGATCAAAAAAGAATCATCTTCATGCTCATTGATATATGGCAATAGTGCCGAAATCGTATTTTTAATATCGCCTGCAAAACCGTAATCAACATGTGCTCTCCTTCCAATCCTTTCCGGTTTCTTATCAATTTGAATGATCGTTGTTTTTTCTGGCAGAAATTCCGAATAAGGAAAATCAGTTCCTAACAGCACCAATAATTCTGTTTCATTACAGGCATCGTATCCTGCTTTGTTTCCCAAAAGACCATTCATTCCCACTGCATATGGGCTATCTTCCCTATCGAAGAATATTTTTCCTCTGAATGAATATGCGATAGGAGACTTGATTTTTTCGGCAAGCTCTTCGACTTCTTTCACTGCTCCTTTACAACCATGGCCGCAAAAAAGAGTGATTTTTTTGTTTGAATTCAGTAGTTCTATTAATGTTGACATTTCAGATTCTGAAGGTCTGAAAATCGGATTTGTATTAAAATTTTTAAAACCGGTTGTCACTTCTTCATAGTCTGCTGATGCAATGTCACCTGGCAAACCTAATACAGCTACCCCCTTTTCATTAAACGCAGTTTGTATAGCTCTTTGAATCATTGTTGAAAACTGCTGTGGAGTATTTGCCATAAAAACTTTTTTACTGCAGTCTTTAAATAGAAATTCAGGATTGGTTTCCTGAAAGTATTCGGTTCCAAATCTGTCTGTAGTGCAAGTGCTTGCAATAGCAATAACCGGATTACCTGCTCTGTTTGCGTCATAAAGACCGTTTACCAGATGTACATGGCCTGGCCCGGAACTACCCATACAACAGCCTATACCATTAAGTTCAGCGTCCATAGATGCGGCATATGCTGCTGTTTCTTCATGCCTTACATGAATCCATTCAATGGTGCCATCTCTCCTGATTGCGTCATTTACAGGGTTTAGGCTGTCACCTGTAATCGCATATACCCTTTTTATTCCTGCATTTTTTAACATTTCGACCAAGTGGTCTGATACATTTTTAGCCATTCGTTTTAGTATTTAAATTTATTTTTACAGTTGGCTGTAAAGATTTTTATAATAAGCTTTCAAAATAAATACCAAGATTGTTCAACCTAAAAAGTAATATGCATATAAATATTTTTGAAAATGTAAGGTTTATATTGTCTACGTCAAAACCAATATTTTGAGCTGATTATCTGGTATTAAGTATAAAAATTGGTTAGAACTATAATTATAGAGCACAACAGGATTATTAATTTCTAAAATTCTTTCCAAATCTTCCATCAAATGTTTCGATATTTCTTTAGTTACGAGGCTATATCCAAAGAGAGGGCCTTTTTACATAAAAAAGAGGTTGTCTCAAAAATGAAACAACCTCCGCACGTTAAATGTGATTTATATCAAAACTTATATGAACAATTCGTTTTTTACATGGATTTTTTCCACGAAATGATTTTTGCCCGATATTCTAGTGATACAAATAGAGCACTTTCAAATTATGCCAATTTTACATTGACAGCATTTAAGCCTCTATCACCTTTTTGAACATCAAATGAAACTTTGTCATTTTCACGAATTTCTCGTGTAACTAATCCTGAAGAGTGTACGAATATATCTTTACTCCCATCAATTGGAGAAATAAAACCGAAGCCTTTTGCTTCATTGAAAAATTTTACGGTGCCTTCTTGCATTGTAATTGTTATTAAAATTGTATAATGTAATCTGTAATCTTTACAGCTTATTTTTAAATATTGTAACAGGTATTGTAAACCCTAATAAATTCTGAATATTATGAAGACTCGAATGTTCATCTGCAGTGCAAAATGAAACTGAAGTCCCCTTGTTACCAGTTTTTCCTGCTCTTTCAATCCTCCGGATATATGTTTCAGGAATTTCAGGAAGATCATACTGCACCACATCAAAAAGTTCTTCAATATCGAAATCTTTCGATGCAATGTCTGTTGTAACAAGTATTTTTATACTATTGTTTATGAAACCTTCCAGGTTATCAGACCTTTCTGTCTGAGATAGTTTTGCATGGATTGCAGCTGTACGTATGCCGGCAATTTCCAAATGTTCTACCAAATGGTTTGCAATATGCTTTGTATCTGTAAAGACCAGTAAGCGTTTGATAGAATTATTGTTGAAAAGATCAATCAAGAGCTCTGGTTTGTCCCTTGTTTCAACAAAATATATAGACTGTTCTATGGTATTGAGTAATTCAGATCCTGCATTTAATATAATTTCGCAAGGATTATTCTGAAATTTTGCCGATATTTTTTTCAGATAATCCGGAATCTCTGTACCTAAAAAAAGAGTCTGAACATTTTTCGGAAAAAGCTTAAAAATGTTTTTTATGTCCTGTAACAAGTTCTTTACATATAATTTATCTGCTTCATACAAAGCCAATATTTCTAATTTTGAAAGATCTGTAAGCTTCCTGTTTAGCCTTTCAAGCAGTTTTTCCGGCGTCGTAATTAAAACATCAACCCTTGTCTGCAAAGTATTAAATCCGTTATCAATTGAAACATTATCCGAAATATTAACTACCACAACAGAAGAATATTTACAACAAAGTCTGAAATTCTCTTCAATATTTGCAGCTGTTTCAATAGTAGGAGCTACAATTAAAGCCCGGATCTTTTTGTGTTCCGGAGAGCTTTTTTTAAGTATCTGCAATGTTGGCAATACGAATGCTGCTTTTTTACCACTTCCGGTTGGTGCGGATGCAATGATGTCTTTCCCGGCCAGTATCATTGGGATGACCCTACTCTGTATTTCAGTCGGTTTTGAATATCCTGCTTCCGTTACGGCGCGAATTATGGGATTGATTAATTTTAATTTTCGGAAACTTATCATATTTTTTGTATTTGACAATATTGCGACAAATACATTATAAAGAAATTATTTCGAAACGGGGAGCTGAAAAGCAAAACTGAAAGAAAAATTGTGATCTTAAACTGTTACAGAATAGCAAAGGCAGAAACCTGTTTTATAAATGCTTTTGCAAACATACAACAAAACAAATGAACATTAATTTATTTAATTGATTGATTATCAAAAATTTATTCGTAAATTTCGCACATAAACAGAATTGTTTGCAAAGGCGGATAATTTTTTAATCCTCAATTTTATGCAACCTTACCTGACAGCCGAGCGCACGCAATCTCAAACCTTATCTTCTAATTCTTCTAAACAGGTACGAATCGCATACTTTATTATGGCGCATCATAAACCTGATGTTTTCAGGGAAATGTTTCAGAAAATTTATACAAGAGATCAGTTTTACCTCATTCATTTAGACCGCAAAGCTAAGCCAGAGGTAATAGAAGAGATACAAATGTATATCATTCAGTTTCCCAACGTATACCTTTTAGAAAGCATGAATATTGTTTCCGGAGGATTTAGCATGATTCAGGCTGAGCTTAATGCGATGGAATACCTTTTAAATGTGAATCACGACTGGGATTACTTCATTAATTTAAGCGGAGAAGACTTTCCGCTGAAATCTCAGGAGATCATTCGCCGGTTTCTTACAGCCCAGAATGGCAGAAACTATCTTTTTTATTACGACCAAAAATTTTTTCGACCTGATACACTCAAAAGAATACAAAACCACTTTACAGAACTGACCCACAAAATATCATCTTACATCTATAAAAGAGAATTTATGGAAGGCGTAATTCCTTACATTGGTGGAAAATGGTTTATTCTCACTAGGGAAACCTGTAGTTTTTTAACAAACAATAAGGACGTTATGAATTTTGAGGATTATTATCTTCATACATTTTTACCTGCTGAATCTTTCTTCCAGACAGTTTTGATGAACACTACTTTTAGTGATATTATCGTCAACGATGATAAAAGAGCGGTTATTGAAAAAAACTTTTTTAACAAAGATCAGAACATAAATACCCTAATAACAGCTCTGAAATCCGGCAACCATCTTTTTATCAGGAAAGTAAGTCAGAAAACCACTCAAAGTCTGCTTGATTATATCGATGAAAGCTATCATCTTCCGCTTCAGGAAATTGATGAGGTTGAAAGAGAACTTAAAAGAAATAACAGGCAGGATAACTGAGCATACGATAACCACCTGAATAGTATTTTATCCGCATATACTGCAATTAATTAAATTATTTTGAATTATTTCATCTGTTGTTATTATCATAATTAATTATTTTTATGAATAACTTACAATTTCAGGAAATAATGTCTTTTATACTTACAAAAGTTCAATATATTTGTTTTAATATCATTCAGCTAATTTCGATGAGAAAACATTTTGGATTTTTGTTATTCCTATTACTTCCATTTCAGGCATACAGCCAGGATCTTTCGGCAGACGAATTATTCGTAAAAGCTAGAACAACAGCATTTGAAGAAAAAGACTATCCTAAATCTATTGAGATTACAAAACAGGCATTGCAAAAAGCGCCGAACTATACAGACATATCGGTTTTTTTAGGAAGATTGTACACATGGAGTAAAGATATACCTGCAGCAAGAGCGGTTTTTGAAGAGCTTGCGAACAAAAATGTTCAGGATGAAGACTTTTTTATTGCATACGGATCATTGGAATACTGGAATGACGATAATACCAAAGCAATAGAAATTATCGACAAAGGGCTCACTTACCATTCGCAATCTGAAGCACTTTGGCTTTTGAAAGCGAAAGCTTATTACTCAAATAAAGAATATATAGAATCTGAAAAAGCGATTACCAGCCTTTTAGCCATCAATCCGAAAAATACGGAAGCAAACAGTCTTGCAGTGAGAATTAATGATTTAGTTTCTAAAAATGCAATCAACATCACCTACAATTACTCGCATTTTGATAAGCAATTTACTGATGATTGGCATATTGTGGGAGTAGGATATAAAAGAGTAACCCCGATCGGATCTTTTATATTGAGAGGGAATTATGCCAATAAATTTGCCGAAGACGGCACACAGATAGAATTGGAAGCATATCCGAGATTATCTAAAACTTTTTATCTGTATATAGGAGGAGCTTATTCTAATGATGTCGGTATTTTCCCTAAATATCGTACCGGTGTCTCTTTGAACGCCAATCTTCCACATAGCTTTGAAGCAGAGATCGGCTACAGGCAACTTTATTTCAGCAGTAATATCTGGATGTACACGGCTTCTGTCGGTAAATATTACAAAAATTTCTGGTTCAATATCCGTACTTATATTACGCCGGACAACAAAAATATTTCCCACTCTTACACGGGAACAGTTCGTTATTATACAAAAAGCGCACAGGATTATTTTGCATTTCAGATCGGAACCGGAATCAGCCCTGAAGAATCCCGTAACAACTTACTTGAAAACGAAACTTTTAAGCTAAAAACCTTTAAAATAGGCGTAGAATACAATTTTTCCGTTAAAAGAAATCTGTTTTCTGTAGGGACAATGTATTACAATCAGGAATACCGTCCGAATGAAAAGGGAAATCAGTTTGATGTTACATTAGGTTATACCCGAAAATTCTAATTATTTTATTTAGCTGCTTTTTTCATAAAATTGACGAATACAGAATCTGGCATCAGCTTTTTAGTCTGATAAAACTTAGCATTCATTCTTTTAAACTGCTCAAAACGACCGTTGACCTTTTTGAAAATCTCAGGATTGTTAAGCTCATCCTCTTCAGAATTGCTCAATATGAAAAGGTTGCCATCATGTAAATAATACTTTTCGGAAACAAAATCTGTTAAAAGACTCTTGCTCTGCATGATCGGAATATCACTTTTGCTGATCTCAGAATCCGGTGAAAGACCTTTGCCAACCCATGTTACAGCAGATGGCGTAATCAGATTATAATTTTCTCTGTAATAGGCTAAAACGGACGGCGCTATATCAAAATGACTTACTGTTTTCTGGAATTTTTTCGGCGCTTTTAATAGAGGTGAATAAACCATCATCGGTACATGGAAACGGTCTATTTTAGACTGAAGAAGGATTTCCGGCATACTGTGATCTCCGGTGATGAAGAAAATAGTTTTAGCAAAGTCGGGTCTTTTGCTATAATTTTCAAAGAAATGTTTCAAAGCGTCATCTGCATTTAAGACAGCCGCCAACTGCTTTTTATATCCCGCCGCCCATTTTTTCTGTTCTGATGTCAATGCATTTGATTTTAGTCTTTCACTATACATCTTTTCGTAATACTCTTTACTGTTAATTAAAAAAGGATGATGTGTAGAAAGCGTGAGAACCATATTAAAATACGGTTGAGTCTGAACCTTCTGTTTTTCAAGCACTTTTTTGAAGACTGCCTGATCTTCATAACCCCAGCTTTCGTTATCGCTGTTGGCCGGAAGTTTTTGATAAGAAGCTCCATAAGAGCCAATATCGACAATATTTTTCACTTTATTGTATTCCAGATATTCTCTGTAGCCGTCGAAAATAAGATTTCCCCCATAATAAAATCCCGTTTCGAAACCGTTTGATTTCAATATATTGAACAGATTAAAATGATCGGGAGTTTCTTTAATTTCTAAGAAACCATTCTTCCCAAATGGCAGAGATCCCGTGAGTGAAGGTAATGCAGCAAAAGTTCTACCCGCAGAACTCAGCCCGTTTTCCCAAAAAAGACTTTTCTGCGAAAGAGAATCAAGGAAAGGTGTAAAATTCCCAATATAACCTTTGGGAGATGTATAAGCGTGACCAAAACCTTCCAAAACAACGAATACCATATTGGGAACTTCCTCCGATTTGTTGAGATACTGACCTAAGAAATCCGGGGTATGTTCTTTTCTCCAGAAAGGGTAATCTTTATTCAGCATATTTGTATTTGATGCTAAATCTTTTTCATCGCTCAGTAATTCTGTAATTTCAGGGTGATCGCTGATAAAATTCTCTTCATTGGCTTTGAAAAAATATGCCCACTTACTTTTCGCAGCACTTTGATTAAACTCGTTTAAATTATTTAACCCTAAAATATTTACCGGAACAAAAAAAGCAATTAATCCTAATGATAAAAAGCCAATTCCGGGATAAATAGATTTGAAACCCGAACGACCAGACATGAATAAAGGAGTAAAAGATATCGCCAACAAAATTGCCAGTAAAGCATAATTTTTGAAGTTCAGCATTCCGCCTGCCTCTAAAATCTGCTTCATTTCTTCCTTGCTGTAATAAATAAGATCTGCACCGAGCAAATTTCCTGTTTCCGAAAAATAGATAAACAGGATATATTGTAAAGCGACCACGAATCCGCAGGTAATGATAGCCAGAGTTCTTGCCCAACCTTCTTTAATGAAATTCAATACAAGATATATGAGCCCAAAGCCAAACATCAGCTGGAATACAAATAAAATATTATCCAGGAAAAGTGACCCGACAATAGCCGCTGAATCTACTTTTGTAAAGACAAAACGATACCAAAGCCATTCTGCAGCCACTCCGATAAGGAAAAGAATACTGAAGGTAGCAGCAAAAGCTCCCCATTTTCTAAGACCGTTTTTCAGGATTGCTAAGATTCTTTCTTTTAAAGGTAAATTTTTTGTATTCTGACTGAAGCCCTGTCTCGTCATTTCGCCCCAACCATGCGATTTTTTAAAATAATCAATAAAACCATTTACCCCAGCTTTCACTGTAATCGGATGGAAATAAAACGGCTCCGAAAAAGCAGTTACAATAAGCGAGAGAAAATCTTTTCTCTTACTGTACACCTGATTACTCACCATATCGACCAATATTCCGTAAACAGAATAAAGGAATCCCATCGAAAGAACAAGTGCGAATAAAATGAAGAAGAATGACCAATTGATAATGCCGAGAATAAGAAAAATAATAAACACGATATACCCGGAAAACTCTACCAAAGGCCCTAAAAATTCGAAAAAGAACCAATACGGAATGCTTACCATCCCCAGTTTCTTGTATCTAGGATTAAACATCAGCTTACGATGTTTCCAAAGTGTTTCTATCGTACCGCGCATCCAGCGGTTTCTTTGTTTTTTCAGAATGTCTTTTGTTTCCGGAACTTCGGTCCAGCAAAGCGGATCAGGGATGGTAGTTACTTCATAAGGTTCTTTACGCTCCTCCATATACCTCCTCATTCTTACAACAAGCTCCATGTCTTCTCCTACCGTATTTCTGTCATATCCACCACATTCCAGAACAATTTTCCGGTTGAAAACACCGAAAGCTCCAGAAATCAGGATCAAACCTGACGCGCGTGACCAAGCCATTCTTCCCAGTACAAAAGCTCTGATGTATTCCAATGCCTGCGTTCTCCCTAACAAAGTTTTAGGCATATTTACACTTACCACTTTTCCGTCTTCGATTACACAATTGTTGGCAAGACGAATTACTCCGCCACAAGCAATAATTTTCTTGTCGGTTTGCTCTAAAAATGGTTTTGCCAACTTTAAAATAGCATCCTGTTCAAGAATACAATCAACATCAATACAGACCAGATAATCTCCGGAAGATACATTGATTCCGACATTTAAGGCATCGGCTTTTCCACCATTTTCTTTATCTATGCAAATGAGCTTTTTGAATGCAGGATTCTTACTTTTATAAATTCCTCTGATTTTGTTGGTTTCGATTTTACCCTGTACAAAATAAGATACACATTCCAGATCATAGGCTTCGATCAGCTTCTGCATCGAATCATCCTTACTTCCGTCATTGATGATGATGATTTCAAGATTGTGATAATAAAGAGACAGCAGGGATCGTACGTTTTCCACAATTGTCATTCCTTCATTATAAGCCGGAGCGAGAAGGCTGAAACCCGGAGCATTGGGATTGGCAGCAATCATACTGTAATCCGTAAAAACATTTTCTTTTTTGTATCGTAGAACAGCTCCAAATGCGTAAATGCCAATCCAACCATAAATAATTGCAACTGCAGTACCATACAATAAATACAGCCAGATAACGATATCGTAGACAATGTGTGAAAATTCTAACATACTTTTTCCTGCAATGCGTATTTTATAATTTGAATTGATTCTTCAGACAAATCTTCCCGATGGGTAAGGCTTGATAAGTATTCGTTGTAGCCTAATGAATAAAGTGCCTGTGCAGCATTAACTTTTATACCTGAAGTATTACCTTCGAAAAACTCCTGTTTAAGCAAATCTGTACAGCAATGATCTTTTGACACCTTTATTACACGCAGAATCTCAACTCGTACATCGTCTGGCTGATCATTATATATTGCAGAAAGATAGGCTACTGTTTCAGGATTCTCCAGCGACATTAAAGTTTGTATGGCTTTTACTTTTATCTCAGAAGAAGATGCATCAAATAATTCTGTAATTTTAGAATAAAAAGAAAGAAGCTGAAACTTTTTTATTAATTTAAGTGTAAAAATCACCACGGAATCATTACTGCTTCCCAGCCATCTTTCGATCGTAATATCTGCATCTTCAGGCAAAAAAGAAATTGAAAGGAGTAACCTCAACTGCTGCCATTCTGAAATCTTTGACGCAAAAGTGTCTAAAAAGTTTAAACCTTCAAAACCTTTAAGTCTTACCATCGCATACTGAGCTTCCAGATAAACCTGTTGTGATGGGTGAGACAAAAACAAAGAAATCTTTGGCGCTGCCTCTTCCTGATCCATTACTGTAAGTTCAAGAATTCCCTGTGCAATCAGGTAAGGTTTTTTCTGATCAAGCTTATTTATGGCTACATCCCGGAGATTGTACTCCTTGAATAAATCTTTGATTTTATTTTTTGCAGCTCCGGAAAATTTTTTCTCAGATTCTACCAATCTTTGAAGAAAAATATTCTTGAAAGGCTTTCTTAAAACCAGAATATTAAACTGAGGATTGACGGGCAATTCATCATCAGCATAAACAATAACCTCAGATATTTTTTTATCAATAATACCGGACCACGCTGTTGTTCTGGCAGATTCTTTATACTCAATAAAATTGTAGATGAGCACAATGAGGACCAATATCATTACCAGTGACAACATCACAATAAAAATGATAAAAAGAAAATGTACAGATGCAATTAGCATATTCTATTTTGGGATATATCTTTTAATTCTCAACATCAATTCACTGGGGCTGAACGGTTTTACGATAAAATCCGAAGCTCCGAGATCAAAAGCATTCAGCACCACTTCTTCCTGCCCCATACTGGAAAGCATGATTACCGGAATCTGTTTTCCCATCGATTGTATTGCTGAAAGTATTTCTATTCCTGAAGCAAATGGCATCATAATATCGGTGATTGCCAGATCTACATTATTTTCCTTTAAGGTTTCGATGGCTTCTTTACCGTTTCGGGTTAAAATAACTTCGTGTCCTTCTTTTAATAATTTATGCTCAATTGTTTTGAGAATCAGTTCGTCGTCTTCGGCGATCAAAATTAACATAGCTTTTGATTTTATTTTATTAAACTTTTTATGATATCTAATCCTATTGTTATCTCTTCAATGATCTCTTTTTTCATGGCAGAAAAATCCATGTTGTCGTCTGCTTTCTTCTCCCATTTCAAAGCACATTCTGAAAGACTGAAAAGACCTGCAGTTCCCGCAGTTCCTTTAAGCTTATGAAGAATCATTTTAGCATCTCCCGTATTTTTCACGGCTGCAGCAGTATCAATATTATTCTCTGTCTGGGTAAGCTCGTTGATTACAAGATTTAAAAATATTTCTTTAAAATCATCATCGCCACCGATCTGCTCATTCAGCATATCCATATTGATGTATTTTTCAGTCAATATTTCAACATCTGTATGATTATCCACATCATTATCATCATCATTTTTAATGGCAATATATTTTTTGAGCATTTCAAGAAGATCTGCTTGTCTTAAAGGTTTTGGCAGGAAATCGTTCATCCCGGATTCCAGACATTTTTCTTTTTCTCCCAAAACGTTTCCGGCTGTTACACCGATGATAGGTACATTTTCATATCCTTGTAAAAGACGGATTTGTTGTGTAGCTTCAATACCATTCATTACCGGCATTTGTACATCCATGAGAATAAGTGAAAAGTTCTTTTTCTTACATTCTTCTAAAGCCTCAAGACCGTTCACCGCTTCTGTTAATTTTGCATCGGGTGTAAGTGATTTCATCATCTTATTGTTCAGAACCATATTCACCGGATTATCGTCTACTAAAAGAACTTCAAGCTCTTTCATGAAGGAAAACTGATCTTTTTGTGAATTTTCCTGACCTGAGATTTCAATCACATTATTTTGAGCCACACGTCTGAGCGTTTTGTAAAGATCATCGGATTTAATAGGTTTCAGAAGGAAATAAGAATTATCTTCTTTACGGAAATTGTTGATAACATCGTGTTCTTCTGAAGAAGTATGAAGAACAACCAATGGTGAAATCTCTTTTCGCTGATTAAACAGTTCCCTGATTTTATCAATTGTTTCCAAACCTGAAATTACGGGCATGTGATAATCCATCAATATCACATCAAAACGTTCACCTTTCAGTAATATTTGCAGGGCTTCCATTCCGTTGGCTGCCAATGTGGATTCTATGTTTTTATAAGCAAGCATATGCTGCAGAATGATTCTGTTGGCTTCATTATCGTCTACAACAAGCACTTTCTGTATAGTCAAATCTTCATCTTCTTTCAAATCAGTCATTTCATAAGGAATTGCAATATCGAAGAAAAACACAGAACCTTTCTCAGGTGTACTGATTAATGATAAATGGCTTCCCATATACCCCAAAATATTGTTTGAAATGGTAAGCCCAAGACCGGTTCCGCCATAACGCTTGCTGATGGAACTGTTTTCCTGGGTAAATGCATCAAAAATATGCTTCTGCTTTCCGATAGGAATACCGATCCCGGTATCTCGTACAGAAAAGCGTAAAACAATATTTGTATTGTCCATGCGTAATTTTTCTACCTTCAGCTCGATTTCTCCCTGCTCTGTAAACTTTACGGCATTTCCTAAAAGATTAATCAAAATTTGCTTTAACCTCGATTCATCAAGTAAGAGTGTTTTTGGAAGTCCCGGTTCAATATTCAGAAGAAGCTCAATATTTTTCTTTTGAGACTGATACAGAATGACATTAATCACCTGGCTTACCATATCATACACATCACTTTTCTCTATCAGAAGTTCCATTTTTCCGGATTCTATTTTAGAAAAATCAAGAATATCATTAATAATGTTCAGGAGATTTTCCCCGGATTCATTAATATAATTAAGGTATTGTGTCTGAATCTCATTGAGTGGGGTTCTTAAAAGCAAATCGGAAAATCCGATCACCCCGTTCAAAGGAGTACGGATCTCATGACTCATATTTGCCAGAAATTCTGATTTTGCCTTGCTTGCAATTTCAGCCATTTTTTTTGCATTTTTCAGCTCTTCGTTGATCTGAACAGCATTTGTAATATTCTGTACAGATACAATAACACCTCCTATTTCATTATCTGAAAGATACCAAGGTCCTACTTTGAGATCATAATGCTGCGTTTCTTCTTTACCATCAACATTGACTGCAAAATCTTCGTTGATGTAGGTTTTCCCCCGCAATGCAGCACGGTAGATTTCTTTTCTTTCTTCAGGAACATTTGGCGAAACAGAAAAAAGATTCTTACCTATAATTTCGGCATCATGCATATTAAACTCATCTCTCCATACGCTGCTCACAGAAATAAAATTAAGATCTTTATCAAACATAGCTACTGCAACGGGAGCATAGGTAACAAACGACTGCATCATGGCCTCTTTTCTGGTAATTTCAAGGAACATTTTTTTGAAGACATCAATATCCTGAATAATTCCGAATACCCTGTTGCAAACCCCATTTTCAAACTCGGGAATTCCTTTTACCCTCACCCAGATTGTAACACCATCGTTACGGACAAGCTGAAATTCTTCATCATAAGGAATTCCTTCTGTCACTGCTCTGTTGAATAAGAATTTTACTCTTTCCCTGCTGTCTTCTTTATAAAAACCTATGGCGTTTTCGAAGTCAGGCTGAAAATTATTTTTTATTTTATGAATTTCTTTGGTACTCTGAGACCAAAATACGGTATTGGTCACAAGATTTACTTCCCATCCACCTACCTGAGCTACCGAGCTGGTCTGTTCCAGCATTTTTTTTGTATAAATGAGATCTTTCTCCAAACTCATTCTTTCAGTGACGTTCAGAGCTGTACTTACTACATAAGGTTTTCCTTCTTCATTAATTTCAACAAGATTATGATACATCCAGATCAATTCTTCACCTTCCTTAGTTTTCAGAATCATCGTTCCGAAATCTTCTTCATTTTGATTAATGCGCTCAAGATATTGTTTCAGAGCCATCCAATTCTGTTCAGGAACAAGATCTCTCAGATTAAGATCTTTCACTTCATCCACAGAATAATGCAAGGTTTCTCTTCCTTTTTCATTCACAGCAAGAATGTTTCCTTCCATATCGTGCATACTCATCAAACCGATTGCATTTTCAAAAAAGCTTCTGAAACGTCTTTCTGAGCTTTCAAGCTGACGTTTTTCCTCGGTTTGTGCGGTAATATTGATTCCGAAACAGAAAATCTCAGAGAGATCCTGATTGGGTTTCAACAGCCACTCAATGATGACAGAACTGCCATCGTTAGTAATTGTAGACGTAGTAAAAGATACCTCATCTACGTTCTCCGGAAAATTATTAAGCTTCGAAAGCGAATGATTATTTTTCCCTAAAACTTGGATAAAATTAAGGCCGACAGCTTCTTCTTTTTTTAAAGAGAATATTTTTTCAAAGACAGGGTTGAAATCTTTAAACTCTAATTTTTCATCCAATACACAGATCAGATTATTGGAAATATTAAAAATCTGCTGAAAATATTCTGCATAAACTGTTTTCCTCTTTGAGGTAAGCAGCTTAGAGATAACATCTGCAAGTTTTTTGAGAGCAGCAATCTGACTTTCTGTAATCGTTCGGGGTTTGTAATCGATCAAACAGATCGTTCCCAGTGCGAAACCTTCATCATCTACAAAGGGTATACCAACATAAAAACGAATACCTCCTGCCAGAATTAACGGGTTGTGACGCGATCTGTCGTCTAAAAGCGTATCATTAATAATTACAACCTCTCCGCTCGCAATTGAATACTGGCAAACCGTATTTCCACGGTCTACAGAATCGATCTCAAGGCCGATACAGCTTTGGATGGTCTGCGTTTCGCTCTCCATGATTGCTATTAAAGAGGAAGGGCAATCTGCAATTAAGCAAGCCGTTTCTGCAAAAACATCAAACTGAGGGTCTTTGCCTATATTTAAAAGATCAAAAAATTCTAATTTTTTTAATCTTCCGATTTCATTATCAGGGACGATATACTTTAACATAATAGCGACTAAATTATTTAAAAATAAACAAATATTATTATTAAATTTTTAAAAATAATATTTTATAAATAATCCTAAGAATAATCAACAATTCTACCACACAACAAAAGATAAAATGGGATTGAATCAAACTGCCTCCTGCAGAAAGAATCATTTCCTAATTTTCCATTTTTTTTAAGCTTCGATGAAAGGTGAAAATAACTTTCAAATTATTTTTAAATTAAATAAACGATTTTAACCTAGGTTAAGATGAATTGAAATTACCCACCTTACATTTGCTAAAGAATCAAGACAAAAACATTCAAACATAAATTAACATTAAAAAACAAGTATTATGAGCACACTTAAATTAAAAGACGGAACAGAGATTTTTTACAAAGACCAAGGAGAAGGACCGGTATTGATGTTTCACCACGGATGGCCTTTATCTTCTGATGATTGGGATGCACAGGTAATTTTCTTTTTACAAAGAGGTTACAGAGTAATTTCGCACGACAGAAGAGGTCACGGAAGATCAAGCCAGAATATTTATAATCACACGATTGAACAATATGCTTCTGATGCAGCAGAATTGGTTGAATTTTTAGATTTGAAAGACGTAGTTCACATTGGTCACTCTACAGGTGGTGGTGAAGTGATCCGTTACGTTAATAAATATGCTAACGGAAGAGCAAAAAAAGCCGTTTTAATCAGTGCAGTTCCGCCGGTAATGGTGAAAAGTGAAAGCAATCCTGACGGTGTACCCATGGAAGTTTTTGATGGAATCAGAGAACAAACTCTGAATAACAGAAATCAGTTTTACATTGATCTGACTTTCCCTTTCTACGGATACAACAGAGAAGGTGCTAAAGTAAAAGAAGGTGTACAAAGAAATTGGTGGAGACAAGGAATGATGGGTGGAATTGTTGCTCATTATGACGGAATAAAAGCGTTTTCCGAAACTGATTTTACAGAAGATCTGAAGGCAGTTGAAATTCCTATTTTAGTTCTTCACGGTGAGGATGATCAGATTGTTCCAATCGAAAATTCTGCAATAAAATCTGCAAAATTACTGAAAAACGGAAAATTGATCACGTATCCAGGTTTCCCTCACGGAATGCCGACTACGGAGCATGAAACGATTAATAAAGATCTTTTGGAGTTTATACAGTCGTAACAGACGAATATATATGATGAGGAGGTGAATCTATTTGGGTTCACCCCTTTTTTATTTTTAAATCACTACAAATTTAAATTCTGATCGTTTAGTTGTCGCATCGACTCAATCGATGATATGGGGTGAAAATAAATCTGTTAAATTATTCATCATAATGAAACCTAATATTCTTCTTCTCACAAATAGATCTCTCAAATCTTATATATTTTTTGAATACATATCATAATATGGGGGTCAGCTATACTAAATTTTATTGAACTAAATATAATTAGTAATAAATTGTAAATCAACAATAGATTCTTGAGGCGATTTTGGATTGTAATATAAAGTAGTTTTTTTTTGCATTTTCAATATAGACTCTGTACTTTGTTTCGAAAATGGGAAGAATATTTTTTTTAAAAATACTTTTTTTCCTATTTTATATTTTAGTTCTACTAAAGTAAACACTTCATCTATTTGATTATCTGACAAAATATTTAATAAAAAAAACTGTCTTAGGTAATCGAAGTCTTC
Organism: Chryseobacterium formosense; assembly: GCF_900116415.1. Lineage (GTDB taxonomy): Bacteria > Bacteroidota > Bacteroidia > Flavobacteriales > Weeksellaceae > Chryseobacterium > Chryseobacterium formosense. The sequence continues at coordinate 944,691 of NZ_FPAP01000003.1, forward strand.
GTTACGTGTTATAATTTTTTCTTCAATATTATTCACTGCACTTTCAAAATTAATGATTAGAGGAACACCCGTTTTTAAAAGTTTTTGAATAAAAATTTCGTCATAATGACTATTGTGCTTTTGTTTGACTTTATCTCTAAAATATCCGTAAATAACAATAAAAATATAAGGAAGTAACAATATGACTATCACATATAGAATTTTAATATTTTCTTCTATGAAAATTAACAAACATATTCCCAAAAAGAATAGTAATAAAAAAAAGAATTTCATATAATTATTGTTATAAGAGATTTTTTAACTTACATATTTCTATTTATCATAATAAAAAGTATTTTTTTTCTCACAGATGGCTTTTACTTCTTTATGGTTTTTTTATTTCCAATTTTGGAGCATTTAAAAGCCTTATGTTCAATATAAGTATAAATAAGAGTCAAATTTAAATATCATTACACAATTTTTTAAAAAATTTACTAATGATTACCTAAATTATCAACGGCTTCATCAACTTCCTTTATATCGCCAGTGTTGGAATTTATTTTTAATTCTAAAAAAAGAAAGATTTATTTTGTTTGTCTTTTGCTGCATCTGTTTTATATCCAAAATAATAATAGTCTTCAAAATAGTAATAAAAGACAGGTTCAAGACTATTAAATTTATTTTTTTCGTGATATGTTAAGAACTTTTTTTCGGCATCTGAAAATGAAATTCTAACTGAATCTTGAAGTTCATTAAATTCTTTTGTTTTTTGATAAATTTTCATGTTATTACTTAAATTTGATTTACTGCATGAGATAATGATTAAGCTAATTATTATTACTCTTGACATTATGATTACGGTTTAATATTTTTTTATTTCAAAACAATTTCCTATTTATCAAAAATATTGGGAAAATTACACAGAAGTCTGCAAAGCTCTTACAAAAGCCCCACCAGAAATCGCAAAAGGCAATGCTGCCAAACCAATATATCTTTTTACCCTTTCCAAAGCTTCTTTTTCTTCATGAGCAATCGCATATACATAATTCATATCGCAACTGTTGAAGATTGAAACCTTTATAAAAAATTAGTTATTTCTCTATTTCAGTGCCTGAGAATGGATTGAAAGCATCAAATCCTAAAGATTTTATTGTATCATTAACATTGTAGGTTAAATATATTTCCAGCATATCTTGTTTAGAATTGATATAAAAAAAAGCAGGTTCTTTTGTATTTTTTTATAAAGTAAAAAAGCGGCATGTTTTTGATCTTTTTTGTTTAAATATTCATATTTAATCTTATTTTTTTCTAAATATTGATCAATTTGTTGGTTAGTTATTAATTTTTGGTCACCTTTATATATCTTTAAAAAATATCTATATAATAGCTTATCTTGATTATAAATATAAGCTGTGTAATTACCATCTAAATTATTTTTAACATATTTATAAAAATTCTCCAATTGTATAAATCACGCCCTTTTTATTAAGCCTAATGGCATATTTTCTCTCTTTTTACTTTTTGCTATTGGAGTAAATAAGGAATCTTCTGGATAAAGTGGATTAAATGTCCAATATTTATTATATTGCTTTTTTATTATGGCTTTGTTTGGATTTAAATTAATAAAATCTTCATCAATGAGATTTTTTTTCTCTTTGCACGAGATAAATACCACACTTAATAAAATCAATATTCCAATATTATATATTTTCATTTTTGAATTTTAAATGGTTTGTAAATTTTTGAATTTTTCAAGAGCATCGCTTTTTGAGGCTAAATTGTTTGGTCATACAAAGGGTTTAATTTTGATGTGCTCCATTTTTTTATCCCAGCTATTATCCGTGGTTGTGAAATTTATTCAGTTTTTCCAATAAATGTAGAATTTTTAGTATCTAAATCTATCATAAGTAACTTTGTTCCAATCTGGTATTGTATCAGCTTCATAATAAGTTTTCATTTGAAAATCAAATTTAGAAAGAGTTACTTTATTAATTGATGAGTCTTTATGAGAAATTATTTTTAACATTAAATATTGTCGACCAGATTCCTTTATATATATGTCTTTTAATATTTTATATTGAATCTTATTAGATTTAAGAAAATCAAGTAACTGCTCCTTATTTGACATATGCAAATTATTCCCCTCTTTAAAATCTTTTATGTAATCTTTAAAAATTATTTTCTTATTATTGATTACATAGGCCACAAATTCACTGTTTTTATAATTTCTTATATAGTTGTAAAAACCTTTATTACTAAGTGGATTGAAAGAAACTTCATATGGTAAGTTATTTCCATCAGCTTCTATATTTGAATAGATCTTAGGTATGACATAATACATCTTCATTATTGATTCTTTATTTATTCCTTGCTTTTTGTCAAAATAAGTGAATTTTACAAAAATAGAATCATTACTAATTTTATGCTGAGATTTAATTGTATCACCTTTATAAAATTGGTATTCTGAATTTTTATCGAAGTCTATATTGGGGGGGGGGGGGGGTATAAATAATTGATTATATGATATTTTATTTTGTTGACAAGATATAATGAGGAGCAGTAAGAAAAGAAATCCCAGTATGTTTTTCATATTTATTTTTTTAAAATTATTTCTAAATTTTTAAAATCTTCTATTGCATCATGCTTGTTACTAATATTATTTTGATCATACGAAGTATTTTTATATGGTTTCCCCCAATAATGTACACCTTCACGATATGAATAATCACTTTTCCAAATGTTGAGAATAACATCAGAAAGTACAACTGGACCTTTATATTCAAATAATTTATCCGAAAGATGAAAGGTAGAATCTATATCACACAGATAAGAGACTAAACCAATAGAAGTTTGTAAAGCCTTTACAAAAGCACCTCCAGATATTGCAAAAGGCAAGGCTGCCAAACCAATATATCTCTTAACCTTCTCAAGAGTTTCTTTTTCTTCGTGAGCAATCGCATATACATAATTCATATCGCAACATCTGTTGAAGATTGAGACTTCTTTTATTAAATTAAAAAATGGATTCTAATTTTCTATTACATCTCCTAAAAATGGTCTAATTGCTGTAGTTGGTAATGACCTTATTGTGTCTTTTACATTATAGGTAAGATATATTTTTAATAAGTCTACTTCGGAATTAATTACACAAAAGGCACTATCCTTTGTATTTTTCATTTCTAGTAAATAGTTAGACAGATTATCTGGTTTATTCTTCAAAAATTTATAACCAATTTTATTCTGCTTAAAATAATTTTCTATTTCTTTATTAGTAGATAATTCTCTCTTATCATTTTCTTTGTATATTTTTAAATAAATCCTATATAAAGGAGTATTATTCTCATATATATAAGCATTATATTCCCCCCCCATATTTTTATTTATATAAGCATTAAAGTTTCGTAAATCATAAAAATTCAATTGATTTACTAATGTTTTGGCTCTGTCAGGAAAATTTTTACTTGATTCAATAGGAGAATATAAAGAATCGTTAGGAAAAAAAGGATCAAATGTGGAATATCTATAATATTGTTTTTTAATTATTTTTTTATCAGGATAAAGATTTATATAATCTTCATTCAATACTTTTTTATTCTTGTTACAAGAGTTTGATATAAAAAAAGTTAAGACTAATAATATAACTACTTTATTTATCATATTTTATGTGTTTGATAATTTTTTGAACTTTTCTATAGCATCATGTTTTGACCCATTAGAGGTATTGTTTCTCATAGGATCTTTAGTAGGTTTCCACCAATCTAAATCTCCCTGCTCATTCCTATAACTCTTATTAGTCCAAAATTTTAAAAATACATCAGAAACGATCACAGGACCTTTGTACTCGAATAATTTATCAGAAAGATGGAATGTAGAATCTATATCACATAAATAAGAAACCAAACCTATGGAAGTCTGCAAAGCTTTTACAAAAGCTCCACCAGAAATTGCAAAAGGCAATGCTGCGAAACCAATATATTTCTTTACCTTTTCCAGGGTTTCTTTTTCTTCGTGAGCAATTGCATATATATAATTCATATCGCAACATCTGTTGAAGATCGAGACTTCTTTTATTATATTGAAAAAAATGGATCTTGGATTGATACTAAAATCTTCAAATCCTTCAATTTTAATTACTTTATCAACAAATATTTCCTTATGGAGCTCCATGCCTTTAGACTTGAATAGCCTTGTTATATTATATTCATCTCTAATTTTTGTTTCTAATCTGGCATCACTCGGCATATTTTCAGAAGGTCTAACAATTTTTCCATTATATTGTAATGTTCTATAAAAACCATCTACAATAAACCCACCTCGGTCTAAATAAAGTGTGCATACTTTCACTATTTTGTCAAATCTAGGTTGATCATCAGTTTCTCCATCATAATAGCCGTAGTTATCTTCTATCCAGCTTATTGCGGTAAGATTAGCATTAAGCTGATCTTTGTATTGCAAACCTAATTCCATTTCTATCTGTTTATTAGCAGAAAAGCCTACTGCAAAAGAAGTTAAACTAATTTCTTTATAACTGTATTCCTCTTTTGGAAATACTCCCGTAAAATCTTGCGGTAAATACAATTTTTCCATCATTTTTTGTTTTTCTTTTTCAATTGTTCATAGATAGCACCAGTATCAATAGTAATATTTCCCAATTGATCTTCAGACATTGTTTTGGTTTTCCCATTATCTTTGCTACGGATGCAAACTATTTTATCCAATTGTACAGGCCCCCGAATATATTCAGACTCCTGAAAATCTTCAGCTACACCAATCAAGTTTTGAAGATAGCTAAAAAAGCCAAAATATTTTTTAAATAATGATAAACCACCCCATTTCTCAATTGCATTTTCCAACAAAGGGAAATTAATAGCCAAATTCGTATAATTCTGCAGTTTTTTTAAATAATCATCCGGCTGATTTTTAATTGCAAAGACATAAGAAAAATCTAAAATGCGATTAAACTTGCTGGCTTCGACAAGGAAAGCGACAAATTTGTTATAAAAGAAACCATCTCCTTTTTCTCCCTCATAATCCATATGTATAACCTTATTGCCTTTAAGAGTAATTTTTTTATCTAAAAATATCTCATCATGCAATTCTTTTCCCGTTTTAGCTAAAGGAACATTAATTTTTCTAAGATTATGCGGAATACGCCTTCCCGGAGTTTGATAGTCTTCTGTTATTGTATACTCACAATCATAGGTAAAGATATCCATAGTTCCTCTTATAATCTCTCCTCTGTTATTCATAAAAATGCTAAAGGATTGAAGCCAATTGTGCAAATAATATTTCTCTTTCCTTCTTTCATAAGAATCTTTTTTTTTATCATCATCATTATACGCCTCATGTTTAATATTTAAAGTAATACAGGTTACACACGTTTTAAGATCAATGCCCATATCCAATTCTGTCAGTTTCACACGTTCATTGATAGTATGTCCTATAAATCCGTAATATGCAGAATAATTCTGATAATTTTTCCAGGGTTCATAAGAGTTTGCATCTCCATGCAATATCCCATCCTTTCTTCCTTCTTCATATATATTTTTTTCAGAATAGGTAGAAATATTGTCATCGGAAAACATATAATGTGTTCCTTTTGTGAGTTTGGTGTATTTACCTCGTACAATTCTTGTTCTGCTCATAATTAATGAAAATTTGATCTTTCTCCTGAATTATTTTGTATCTGCTTTAGAGCATGTTTTTTTATCATATCTTCAGAACCTATTACCATTTCTCCGCTGCTGTATTCTTTTCTTTCTTTTTTACTTTCGCTCACTACGTCGCCATCAATAATTTCCATCAATTTTCCTGTAACCATCATACTTACATCTCCAACAACCGAAGTCATTTTCATCGCACCAATACTTTGAGTTTCATTTAATGCGATTGTTTCTGTTTTGTTCATTCCAACATTTGTTACCATATTCTGACCTACGTTAAGATTAAGGTTTTCCCCTGCCGTCAACGTAATATTTTTAGGCGCAGTCACGGAGATATTACCATTTCCGTCCATAAAGTAAGTATTCCCACTCGGATCTAGAATAGTGACGCTTTTTTCATCGTCATTCATCAAAACTTTTATTCCGCTTTTTGTCTGAATGGATCGCATGTGATTGTTAATTCCACCTCCAAGTGCGACCTGACCATGAAACATTCCGCCCATGGCAAACGGAAAATCGGGATGATGATATTCAAAACCAACCATAACCTGATCTCCAACTTCCGGAACGGCGACAAAACCTCTGTTTTGTGTAACCGCATCAGTTCCTCCCGCATCCGGACTCATTATCCGAATAAAATGAGTGGTATCATTCAATTGCCAGTCAAATCTCACCTGTACACGTCCTTGATTCAGAGGATCGGTATTAGAAACAACAGTTGCAATCTGTGGCTCTGCAGACGGAATTGTAAATTCAGGTTTAGGTAAAAAACCGGTTCCTTCTGCAATAGCTTCAAACGATCCTGTATAAAAACCTTTGGCATCTACTTCGTGGGAAACTTCAGTAATCATCAGCTTTGTAAAGTAAGAAGTCTGATTGCTGTCCGGTTTTCTCATTTCAATGTCTGCAACGCAACCCGGATATAAAAACGGAACTGATGTTGCCCCCGAAACGGAAAACACTTCCACAGCAGCACTTCCTGCTGCACCTTTTTGAGCATCATCCAAATCTAAAGGCATATTGGCATTGACGGGTGATGAGACCAATGAAGCGGTTTTGTAAATATCCTGATTGATTTGATATGCTTTTTCCGCCAATTGTCCTAAATGTTTTATTTCGGCAGTAGAACTTTGCATTTTTGCATGGTCGCTGCTGTTGTAACTAAAAAACCGAGGTTTGGTATGAACAGCTTTTAATTCTACACCAATGTCATTGACATTACTTCCATAAATCAGACGGATTGCTTTTTCATAGGGAGGCAGTTTACCGAAATATAAAATTTCTCCGTCATAATAAAACTGTTCGCCATACGCTTCTGCAAGTCTAGAAAGATAGTTGTAATGCGTTTCTTTATATTGAGCACTGTAATTGATATAGCTCTGGTTCTGGGCATCAATTTTATAATCAAATTTTCCTGAATCTATGGTTTCATTGAAAATTCTCTCTGCAATGATTGAAGTATTTACGGACTGATCGCCACCGAAACTTTGGGTGTGAGGAGCAGAATCCATCAAAATAGTCGGGCTGAAACCTTTCAGAATAACATTACCAAGGCTCATTTTTTCCTGGCTGTAGGCTACTTTTGTAATAATTCCGACAAATGTTCTTTCCGGGCTTTCATCAATTGCATCTTTATATTTGAATACAACAGTTAATCGTTTACCTAGAAAATGATGAGCATCCTGCAGCTCATGATTTTGTCTTTCTGCTAAAGAATCGTGTGCTAAAGTAAGTTCAAAATTGTGATGTTTTCTGACGCTTTGATGAAGCCGGAAATGTTTGAAGTGACTGATGATTTTACCATCGATGATGATCTCAAGATGTACTACACGCTGTACGCCTGCAATATGATTCTGCGAAATTTTTTCCGCATTTGTGGAAATGCTTTTCATCTTATTTGTGTTTTGAATGCTTTGTAAAATTAAATAACTTTTACGATATGTAAAATTAAATTCCACATTAAATAAAAAATTGTCGTAAAACTACGATTCTGAATAAAGATTCTATATTCTAAAATATCATTTAAAATCGATCGATTATCTGTAAAACAAAAAAGTCTGTCTCGTGATTGAGACAGACTTACATTAGAAGTTATTATTTTTATTTTGCTTTAAAATACACTCTTCTATTGGCTTTGTTTTTCCATTCAGGACATTTTGATGCAGGATCACATTCCGGATATTTCAAATCTTTTTTACCATTTCCTTGTGCATCAAGCTTGGTAGATTCTACTCCATTTTTGATCAAATATTCCTTCACATTATTCGCTCTTTTTTCAGAGAGTTTTTGGTTGTAGGCTTCACTTCCTCTTGTGTCGGCAGCTCCTACAACGGTATATGAACCGTTGGAAGAATTAATATAGCCTACCGCATTATTTAATATCGGTGTATTATTAGGCAAAATTCTGTCCGAATTAAGTTCAAATTCAATTCCGTCCAATTTTGTTTCTGTTTCGGCAACAGTTCCAGAGTTTTGATTCTCTACCGGACAACCGTTGTTTTCTACAGGTCCCGGAACTGTAACACATTTATCGTAAAGATCGATTACCCCATCCATATCTACATCCAAAGCTACACCTGCTCCGTCAACTCTTGCTCCTGCAGGAGTATCAAGCTGTCTGTCCCAGTCATCACAAACGCCGTCGTTATCAACATCACCGGCTTTACATACTTCAATATCATTTACTTTAGATTCCAAAACTTCTGTTCTGTAATAAATCTCCTGCATCGGATCGTGCCACATTAAGTGTGACTCGTGCTTTCCTAAATTAACGGTAAGACCTAAAGTTGTGTTAAAGAAATTATCCGAAGTCTGCTCAGATATATTGTTGATGGCACTTGTATGTGCTCCACCTCCGTCAAATTCATCATCGGTTGTTACGACATACATTACTCTACCTTCCAGGTCTAATCTGTTTGATAATTTATACTTCAGACCAGCTCCTGCCTGTCCAAAGAATGAATTAAAACCGAAAGGTTTTACTTCTGTCATTAATCTTTGCCCAAACTCATCTTTCTGGTACGCTCTGTACGCCAGAGTTCCTACACCGGCATAACCGTGAAGAGCCCATCTGTAAGGAGATTTGTTGTCTACCCTTCTCATCAGATTAGAGAAATTAATGTCTCCTAAAATTGAGATCGCATCATATTGTGTTCTTGCTCCTACTTGCATATTAGCAGCAGCATTTGCAGGTGCGGCATCTTTTGTATTAAACCAACCCTGTCTTGTTTCACCACGGTCATACTGCAATTTTAAACCGAAAGCATGTGTTATTGCTTTATCAACACTGAAGTAAGCCGAATATCCGATAAGATTTTTGCCTCCTCCGTTCTTAATGGATGTAAGATCTGCTGACTGCATTAGCGGAACCCCGCCCCCGAAAGAGATCGACCAGTCATTAAATCTTTTTGAAGATTGTGTAAATGGCTGTACATTAGCTGATCCCGAAGAAAAAGTATTCGGATATTCTCCATTGTTCATTACCTGAAGTGAATCTTGTGCAAATACACACGTGGGCATCGCCATGGCAAGCGATAAGACTGCTAGTTTTGATTTCATATAAAATATATTAATTGATTTCTAAAAGATATTAAGCAATAATATGTACTACTTATATAAGACATCAGAATCATTAAAACATTGATCACTGCTTTATTTTTCCGATGTGGCATAATTTATTCAATTACTGTACCAAAAAAGGATTTTCTATTTTTCCGACCTCTATTTTAATTCTAAAACACTGAAAATTAAATTATTAAAATTTGAAATAATATTTTCACTAATTTTTTATTTTTAATTAATAAAATAACATGATTTCATTAAAAACAATTTCAACAAAGTATTTTTTTCACCATAAAACGAAATATTATTAATCATATCACATTTAAGCTTCAACATCCGATGATTTCCCTCCGGATAAAACCTGATGACCAAGATAAAAAAGCAGATGCAGAGAATCTTTCGGAATGTATAACTGAAGATTGTTCGAACTTATCATTTCAAATCTCCACTTATGCTTTACGCAGTGCAGCATCATTTCTTGTAGGTCTTTATCCAACAGAGCAAGCATTACAGTTACCTCGTCATTTTTCATCCAATTATTGTTTAAACTGAGATTCATTTTCATTTTCTGATTGATACACTTTCCCTTTATCAATCGCTATGCCACGCAATCAAATTTCATTATTCATTGAGGTAAAAAGTGAATAATTTTAACAAAAAAACTCAGATTACAACAATCTGAGTTTAGAAGAGAATGAGTATTATCAGGGTTTTAAACCATATCTTTAAAAACCTTTACGGTTCCGTCAAAGTAATTCAAGGTAATCTCTACAGCTCTTCCAAAAAAAACAATATGTTCGGCTTCATCTTCATCCTGATCTTGATCAAAAATTCTAATCTCGAAAGGATCTTCTCTTACCATTTGAAGTTCGCCACTGAATTTTTGCTTCTTTTTGTAGAGCACTTCTACCTTTTCGATAGCTTTGGAATTTGTAAGAAATTCGTTTTTCAGATCAGCTGTAATTTCCATATATATTTTGTTCAGTTTTAATATTAAAAAACAATCCTAAAAAAATTGCTTTCTTAGGATTGAAAATTGTAACACTATGATGGATTAAATATTCCAAAATAAAAGACTAATCCCGGTAAACGATTTAATTTTTCATTTCGTTTAAGTTACTGAATTTATTGTATGATGATTTAAGGTGATGTAGCTGATCACTCACCACTCTGGAACTTTCAGGACAAAGATCTCCGCTGTCCAGCGCATCCTGATAAGCATTAATTGCCGCTTCCTCTCCATATACTACATTTTCTAATGTAGATTCTGCTTTATCTCCCGAAAAAGAATTTTTCACATCAATCCATGTTCTGTGAATTGCTCCTGCTGTACTTCCTGTATTATCAGGCTCTCCTCCTCTTTCAAGAATAAGATTATTCAATTCTGATTTCATTGTCTGCGATTGACTTACCATCTGATCGTAATCAGCCTTTAAAGGAGTGTAGGTATCCCAAACTTTGTCTTCAACTTTAGAAAATCCCTGAATTCTGTCGTTTGTGATGTTTAACAAATCGTTTAATACTGATACTGTTCTTTCGTTGTTCATAATAATATTTTTAGTGTGCTATATTTCTTACAACTGCCATACCAGCAAAGGCATTGCGTTTGCGAAATTGCCCATATGTGGTACTTTTTAGCTGTGAGTTACCATAAACACGTCGAAAAAATCTTAGTAAATCAGTTTTTTATATTGCATAGAAAACGAAAAAGGGCTTGACTTATTTTTTCAGAAGAAAGTGATTTTATGACCGAAAACATAACCCCACTAATTATTTTTTGGCTATAAGCGATAAGATTAGGAACATATTTTGAATCTAAGAAGCTAAACCATTTATATTTTATGGATAATCAATCACCAAATGTCATTGCTATTGTTGGCGGAGGTCCCGCTGCGCTGATGACTTTAAAGCATATTTTAAAAAAATCGGTTTGTCCCAAAACCATCTATATTTTCGAAAAAAACGAGCGTTTTGGAGCCGGAATGCCTTATGGAAATTTGGGTTCATTAAAAGAACACGTTGCCAATGTCTCGGCAAACGAATTGCCTGAGCTTGCTGATACTTTTCAACAATATCTTCAACAAAATCCGTCAAAAAATTTTCCTGATTTCAGCGATGCTGAAAAATTTAATCCTTATCAGGTTATTCCCAGATTGCTGTTGGGAGATTATCTGGAAGATCAGTTTAAACAATATATTAAACTGGCTAAAAAAGAAAGTATCAAGGTTTTTGCAAAAAATAAAACAGCCGTTACTGATATTATAAAATTTACCGATAAGGAAGATCAGTTTAAAATAAAAACAGATCGGGATGAAGAAATACTTGTCAACAAAGTTATTATCTGCACCGGACATACCTGGCCTAAAATTCACGAAGAAAAAACAAATGGCTGGTTCGATTCACCTTACCCGCCTTCAAAATTCAAAAACGGCAGTGATTTTCCTGTTGCTGTTCGCGGAACGTCCCTTACCGCAATTGATGCAGTGAAAACCATTGCAAGGCTCAACGGTAAATTTGTGGAAACAGAAAGCGGAAAAATAGAATATCAGCTCAACAAAAATTCAGAAAACTTTAGAATTCATATGTTTTCGACGGGAGGTTTTTTACCTGCACTAAGATTTCATTCGGAAGATGACTCCTATTCATCGGAGTGGACGATGTCGCTTCAGGAAATTTATGATTACAAAAAGAAAAATGGTGGTTTTGTAGATCTGGATTATGTTTTTAAGATTAATTTTAAACTTCCCATCAAACAGAAAGATCCTGAATTTTATGATGTTATAAAAGATTTAAGTTTAGAAGAGTTTGCTGAAAAAATGCTTAGCTTAAGAGAAAAATCTGACAGTTTTGATCTTTTTAAATCAGAATACAGGGAAGCTGAAAAATCGATAGAAAAAAGACAATCAATCACCTGGAAAGAGAAACTTGCGGCATTCAGCTATTCGATGAATTATCCTGCCAAACATTTTTCTGCTGAAGATATGCTTCGACTGAAATCTGTTTTAATGCCTTTGATCTCCGTAATAATTGCTTCACTTCCTCAATCTTCCTATCGGGAAATGATGGCGCTTCATGATGCAGGTTTGATTGATCTGATTCAAGTAGATAAAGAAAGTACTGTAGAACCTCATCCGGAATCAGGCGGAATTTACTGCTATAAAACCGAAGACGGAAAAGAAATAAAGGATCATTACAAAATGTATATTGATGCTATCGGTCAGCAACAGATGAATCTGCAGGATCTTCCTTTCGAAGGGTTGAAAGATGAGGATATCACAAGTTCGGCATATCTTGGCTTTAAAGAATACGAAAATGGAAAAGAAATGTTCGAAAAGAATACTGAAAATGTAGTTGAGGGTCACAACAACAATTACTATCTGAAAGTTCCCGGACTCGGGATCAACGATTATTTTCAGGCTCTGAATGTTTATGGTGAAGCTACAGATAGTCTTTTCATTATGGCCGTTCCTTTCATTGGCGGGCTGAATCCTGATTATTCCGGATTAGATTTTTGCGACACTGCTGCAGAAAAGATCGCTGAAGCATTAAGTAATTCCAACACACCCATTATTGATCTTAATATGGAAGAAAATAATAATGATCTTAGAATAAATATTATTTAATTAAGAATTGTATAACTAAAAACCGTAATCAAATTTAATGATTACGGTTTTTTTAAGTCTGAACTTATTGCTGAAGTAAAAATGTATGTGGAACATCATTGAACAGAATTAATGAAAATTGTAACACAAACTGTAAACATCTCTGAAATAAATATCTGTTTCTGCTTCTGCCTTTTGCTGAACCGGCACTGCAACATTTGAACCTGAAAACTGATAAACCGGTGTTTTGGTTGCTGTTTTTACTTTTTTGCTGCATTTACAATACATATAATCGTATTCTCGGTGATGATTCAAAGATACTGTTCTTACCTCCGTAGCTTCAAGCATTGCAGCTTTTTTGAAAGTTTCCTGATTTAATGTAAACCAAGGCTCACCGTGATAAAAAAAGTGATCTACTATTTCCGGATGATCGATCTGATTGGGATCAGCAGGAGCTGCTGAATGATAACCGCCACATTCTTGGCAAAAAGCTACCATAATGTTGATTTTTTCCATAGACTTTATTTTGCTTGTTTCTGTATTACAGAATTTGTGCCACGAAAGTGTTTCCGAAAGAAAAACCAGCTTTATTTTAATCTAAAATTCATAACCTGATATTTTAACAAAAATTCATAAAAAAACAGCCCCTTTTCTTATTCATGGCATAGCGTTTGAATATACATGAGTACCATCACTACAAAATATAATATGAATAAAATCCACAGCAAGTTTTGCTGTGGATTTTAAATTTTTACTTTAGAACAAATAAGTTGTTGATAAGAATTTTGTTTCTAAAAAAGAATCAGGCTTCGTCTTTTGTATTTTTTACAAGACCTATTCCCGAAAAGAAGAAAATAAGCCCGATCACTCCAACTACAATAAGTGTGGTGTAGCCTTCACTTTTATTGATTAGCTGACTTCCGGTATAAATAAGACCGATAATACCCAAAATTGTAAGCACTGCCCCAAAGATTCGTTTAATATTCATGATGGTGATTTTTATGTAGGCTAATCAATATCTGTGCCTTTGCTACGACTCGAATATTCAATATTTGTGATATATTTGATAACCAAACGATCACAAAATGAAACCGACTCAATATCTTGCATTTCTACTGCTTCCCACTGTTTATTTTTCACAAACAGATCACAGCAAATTTATCTATGATGATTTGGATATTACCGTAGAAAAACCGGACAAAAACAAATCTTACGATGCCAACTACAACGAAGACAATAAGATTTATAAGCTCGGCAAAAAGCTTACTTATTCTTACTCTATTGTCAAAAACAATCAAAAGTATCTGATAAAAAAAGGAAATCTGGAAATGCAGCCCGAAGGATTCAGTGTTGCAGGATGGGAATTTGTGGAATTTGAAAAACAGAATGATGAAACCGTAAACTACATTACTATCGAGCCACATCCGGGAAATGCTTTTGCAGGTGTTGATCCCGGCTACAATCAAACTGCCATAGAATATCAATATGTAATGAAAAACAATGATTTCTTTTCCATGGAAACCACAGGTGCTATTGAAAATGAAATGAATGTATGGATTCATCCGCCAAGAAATATCTATTTTGAAATATTAGAATTAAATCCTTTTCCTTATATAAAAGCTCCCTACAAAATCGGAACAAAATGGAAATGGAGTCTTGAAATTGGTGATCACTGGTCGGATGAAAGATGGCTGAAATGGGAAGGCGGTATTGAAAATAAATACGAATATGAAATTAAGGAAAAGAAAAACCTCAACACCAAACTTGGAAATTTAGAATGCTACATAGTATATGGAAAAGCAAAAAGCAGAATTGGTGAAACGGAGCTTACCTCATACTTTAATGAACAGTTTGGCTTTGTAAAACTTGAATATACCAATATTGACGGCAGCAAAACATTTTTTGAGCTTGAAAAAGCTGAATAAATAAGAAAATATTATAGAACCTCTTTCTCAAGACCTGCTTTTGCGCAGTTGAAGACTTCTTCTGCCTCGTTATGAAATACATTCATGGAAATCTCGAAACCGTTTGCCATAAAGAAAGTGACATTTCCATCCATATTATGACTCAAAAATCCGATATGATTAACATTGATGATGACCGGTTTTCCCAATACTTTAGCTCCTTCCAGAGCATTGGGTCGTTTAAGATTGAGGATAATAGACTGTCTTATGTAAATGAGACCTTCTTTTGTAGAACGCAGTTTGAAGTTCATTAATTTTTTTGTAAAGCTACAATAAATTATCCAAGTTGCACAAGTTGGTCATACAGGTATAAAATTTGAAGTTAAAAATTTAATATAAACAAAATCTGAAGCTTACAGACAACATAAAAGCTTTGGTTTAAAAAATATAATTTGAATACTAAAAAAGTTTTAATCGGATTTTTAGCGGGAACAACAGCAGTCGCTGCAACGATCTGCATTTGCGGATATGGCTATATTTTTAAAGCATTACGCATTAATCTCAAAAAAGGATCTCTTACCCCCTCTACTGATGATGAAGAAAAATTTCCTTCTAATCCGGTTTCAAACTTTAAACAAAAATCTTGGCACAAACATAGTGATTATAATAAAAAGCAACTTTCTTCAACACTGCTTGAGGAGCTTGAAAAAACCAACGCTTCTTCACTTGTCGTTATAAAAAACAATAAAATTATCCACGAAAAATATTGGAAAGATCACGATCCATCATCACTAATGAACTCTTTCTCGATGGCAAAAGGTATCCTTTCCATTCTTACAGGCTTTGCCATTGATGACGGTTATCTGGATTCTGAAGATCAATTGGTTTCATCCGTATTTCCACAATATTCAGAGAGCAAGTATGGTAAATATCTTACTTTTAAACATCTCATGACGATGCAGGCAGGATTTGACTGGGAAGAAGAATACAATCATCCTTTTGCCGAAAATTCAAAACAATATTTTGTGGATGATCTTGCAGAACAAGCTTTTAAAACAGAAATAAAAGAAATGCCCGGTGAAAAATACCAATATCAAAGTGTAGCTCCACAACTTTTAGGCTTAGCTTTGAGAAAAGTCACAGGAAAAAGTCTTGCCGATTATCTTTCAGAAAAAATTTGGCAGCCTTTAGGAATGGAATCAGTTGCCAAATGGAGCACTGATGAAAAAGGTATGGAAAAAGCTTTCTGCTGCATTCATGCCATCCCAAAAGATTTTGCTAAAATCGGACAGCTGATTCTACAAAACGGAAACTGGGAAGGAAAACAACTTATTGATCAAAAATATTGTGAAAAACTCCTCCATCCCACTCCCGAAAATGACGCTTTCTGTTATAACGTCTGGGCAGATAACGAAAGTAAAATAAAATTGCGCTTCTTCTACGGGTTTTTAGGACAGTTTATCATCATGATTCCATCAGAAAATATTATCATCGTAAAAACCGGAATATACAACAGGCTGGATGTAGATCAAAAGAAAAGACCTTTACAGGTAAAGATTTTGGCGGAAGAAATTTGCAGTATTTTCAGTGATTGATTATTTATTTAAAAATAAGAAAAGCCGCCAGAAAATTCAGCAGCTTTCAAAATTTTATTTATAAACAAATCTTAGTGGCTAGGAACCTGAGCTTTTTCGTAAATGATTTTTTCATCTTTAAGTCTTGTCCAAAACTCAACAGGAATATTGTTTTTCCAGCCTTTTACGTTATCAATAACCTGAGATGATGTGCTTGCTCCGGGAATGATGGATATAAATTCATCTGCTGCCAATACAAATTGTAATGCTGCATGTACGATATCTACCTCAAATTCTTTTGCAATTTCGATCAATTTCGATCTTTTTTCAGCCATTTCTTTCGGGATAACATCTTTATAATTATAGCGATCTCTTCCAGCAATAAATCCTGAATTGTATCCTGCTCCCGAAACCAGTTTTACATTTGCCTTTTTTACTGCAGGAAGCAAACGATCAACTGCATCTTCATGCTCCAGAATAGAATATTGGGTTGCAGACAGACAAATATCCGGATCTGCATATTCGATACAGTCGAGAATAGGTTCTATCTTGTTGACGCCCATTCCCCATGCTTTGATAATTCCCTCGTCTCTTAACCTGGAAAGTGTTTTAAAAGCTCCTTTTTTAGCCTGTTCAAGAAAATACGGGTAACGGTCACCCACCTGATCCTCCGAAAGATCATGAACATAAACAATGTCTAAGTATCCTAATGAAGTTCTTTTTAGACTTTCTTCAATCGATCGCTTTACCGCATCTTCAGAATAATCATGACGGAAATCGTAGTTCAGAGGAGCCTTCCACATGGTGGGTGGAACTTCATTTTCAGGAACTTCGGTGAAAAGCCTTCCGACTTTTGTAGAAAAAACGAAATCTGTCCTGTTTTTGTGTTGAAGAAAATCACCGAAACGCCTTTCACTTTTTGTAAGACCATACCATGGTGACGTGTCATAATATCGTATTCCTTCACTCCAGGCGGTTTCAAGAATGTTTTGTGCTTGTTCGTCTGAGATTTTTTCAAAAGCTGTACCGATCGCAACACCGCCTAATCCGACAGCATGCTGATCCGTTAAAATTGGATGATTCATATAATACTATTTTTTGGTTATCGTAAAAAAGCAAACATCGTGCATTTAGTTATAATTAAATTTTTATTTTCTGAATTAAAAGTTGGCTCCGTTTTTGCCAATCGATGGGTATGAAAACAATATTTATCGTAGAAGATGAGACAGGCATCAGAGATGCATTACAGCTACTCCTGTCATTCGAGAATTATGATGTACGGTCATTTGCCACCGTTAAAGCATTCAACAACCGTGACCAGTCTTCAGTTCCTGATCTTTTTATCATGGATGTGAGATTGCCTGACGGTTTAGGCACAGATTTATGCAATCAGATAAAGGAAGACGAAAAAACGGCCAATATTCCGGTGATGATTATCAGCGCACATGCAAAAGCCGATGAAGTAATCAACTCCTGCAAAGCGGATGAATTTATTTCTAAGCCTTTTGACATCGATGATGTCATTACAAAAATTGAAAGACTTACCAATTAATATATATCAATTTCAATCATATATAAAAACTCCAAAGTGTTTCTCTTTGGAGTTTTTTATTGCTAAAAATTGTTTTAAAATTTATTTAAATCCAAGGATCAAGAACAACTTTCACACAGCCATCTTCTTTTTTATCAAAAAGCTCATAACCTTTGGATACATCATTCAGTGATAATCGATGGGTAATAATATCGTCTAATTTTACCTCTCCGTTTTCTACATGTTTCATCAGCTTATCGATGATTGCATGAACGGGAGCTTGTCCTGCCCTCAGAAGAATCCCTTTATCAAAAATCTGTCCTAATCTGAAATTGTCGTAATTCACTGCATAAACTCCTAAAACAGAAACTGTTCCGCCTCTTCTTACGGCACTCATGCAGGCTTCAAGAACTTTCATAGAACCTTTTTCAAAATTAATGACTGCTTTTGCTCTGTCGAGGAAAGAACGTTCAGGCTCAAAACCTACCGCATCAATACAAAGATCGGCACCTCTACCATTGGTTAAATCACGAATTTTTTGAACCGTAGAATCTGCATCTTCCCAAAGAATGGTTTCGCAGCCTGTAAGATTTTTAATCTGATCCAATCTGTATTGCAAAGTATCGATTACAATTACTTTTCCGGCATTATGAAGAATGGCACTTTTAACCGCCATTGAACCTACAGGCCCGGCTCCGAAAATCGCAACCGATTCACCTCCCTTCAGTTCACCCCACATAACACCGGTATATCCCGTAGGAAAAATATCGGTAAGAAATAGAGCCTGTTCATCGGTAAGCGCATCAGAAACTTTTCTTGGGCCGAAATTCGCATAAGGCACTCTTACATATTGTGCCTGACCGCCGTTATAACCTCCGTAAAGATCAGTATAGCCGAACATTCCGCCACCTTTCTCCGTCATGATTCCGCCTTCCGGACCATAATTTTCAGGATTTGAATTCTCGCATCCGCTTGGCAGATCATTCTGGCAGAAATAACAGCATCCACAGGCAATAGGAAAAGGAACTACCACCCGGTCGCCCTGATGCAGATGGGTAATATTTCTTCCCTTTTCAACTACTTCTCCCATAAATTCGTGTCCCATTACCATTGGTCTCGGCTGTGGAATTCCTCCGGAATACATATGCAGATCACTGCCGCAAATGGCTGTAGAGGTTACTTTTAGTATAATATCATTTTCATCCTGAATAATAGGATCATCTACTGTATCGCAGGTAATCTTACCCGGTGAGTGAAAAACTGCTGCTTTCATAAAAAATATTTTTGTGGTTTGTTTTAAATTATTTTAAGCCGTTTCTCTGTTTTTCGAATTCCCAGGCTCTGTGAGAGGCAACTGCACGGATGAAGTTTTCATCTCCGTTATTATTTTCTTCAAGAATAACAGCATAATCTGTATGATCTTTCTTATAAATGTCGGTTTGCTCATAGATCAATTCAGTATTTTTATCAAAGAAAAGTGCCTTGCAATGTCTGTAAGCTTCGTTTACAAAATCAATCACACTGTTTTTATAGTCGGGCTGAAGCCAGTTTTGCGAAGAAGCTTCTCCCGGTGCTACATACACTGCATCAAAACAAACACTCATCGTACTTGAAATAGAATGTTGCGGGCCGATAAGAGAGCCGTCATCTGCTTTTACAGGTGCCATTTCCGGGGCAACAAACTGAATGACTCCGCCTTCTTTCTCTATTTTATCAAGAAATTCCGACACTCTTTTTCCGTCGCATCCATCTGCTACAAGAACAGCAATTATTCTTGATTCTATGGAATCTTTAACCGTATTTTTCATGCTTAAAGCATCTGAAATTTTAATTTTCGGCTCTCTTTCTTCACTTTGTAATGTAGAAGGATCTGCGTCTGCCGGAATACTTCCATTCGGCTGTGAAAGTGGCTTCACTTCAACCCCTAATTTCTGAGCCACAATCTGCGCCAATTCTTTATCGATAAAATTCAGCTGACCCACCATTCTTTCTCTGATGGCATGAATCGTCACTTTAGACAATTCAAATATCAAAGCTTTCTGAAGATGAGTTTTTTCCGGCTCAGACTGGCTGTTGTAAAATAATTTTGCCTGAGAATAATGATCAACGAATGATTGACTTCTCGCTCTGATTTTTGTTCCGCTTATTTTTTCACCGTAAGAGGCAAAACCACCATCCTTCATCATCGCCTGAAACGGACAACCGCCACCAATTGAATTGGGCTCATAGCTTACTTTTCCTTTCGCAATCTGCTGTCTCATGTGTCCGTCACGCTGATTATTATGCACCGTCGGAACTGATCTGTTAATCGGAATTTCATGGAAATTTGGTGACCCCAATCTTGATAACTGGGTATCGGTATATGAAAATAATCTGCCTTGTAACAAAGGATCGTTTGTAAAATCAATCCCCGGAACAATATGCCCCGGATGAAAGGCAATCTGCTCTGTTTCAGCGAAAAAATTATCGGGATTTCTGTTTAAAGTTAAAGTTCCGAAAATCTCTACAGGAACCAATTCTTCAGGAATAATTTTTGTCGGGTCTAAAAGATCAAAATCAAAATCGTGCTCATTTTCTTCGGGAACGATCTGTACGCCCAAATCCCATTCAGGAAAGGCTCCGTTTTCAATTGCTTCCCAAAGATCTCTTCTGTGGAAATCTGGATCTGCTCCTGAAATTTTCTGAGCTTCAGGCCATGCTACTGAGTGAACTCCTAATTTTGGCTTTAAATGAAATTTCACAAAAAAAGCATCGCCCTCACTGTTTATAAATCTAAACGAATGCACTCCGAAACCTTCCATCATTCGGTAACTTCTCGGTATGGCTCTGTCGCTCATCAGCCACATGATCATGTGCATACTTTCAGGCATCAGAGAAATAAAATCCCAGAATGTATCGTGTGCAGAAGCAGCTTGCGGAATTTCATTGTCCGGTTCCGGTTTTACAGCGTGAACCAAATCAGGAAATTTCATGGCATCCTGAATGAAGAATACCGGAATATTATTTCCGACAAGATCATAATTGCCTTCTTCGGTATAAAATTTAATGGCAAAACCTCTAACATCTCTTGCCAGATCGGTACTTCCTCTGCTTCCTGCAACTGTAGAAAATCTTACAAAAACGGGAGTTTCCTTGCCGGCTTCAGATAAAAATTTTGCCCGGGTGAACTTTTCCATGCTTTTATGAAGTTTAAAAACACCATGTGCTCCCGAACCTCTTGCGTGTACAATTCTTTCCGGAATTCTTTCGTGATCAAAATGGGTGATTTTTTCTCTTAAAATAAAATCTTCCAAAAGTGTTGCTCCGCGCTCTCCTGCTTTCAGAGAATCCTGATTATTATTAATCTTAAGCCCTTGATTGGTAGTAAGTTTCTGATCGGAATTATCGGTTTTGTAATAATTCAGCTGATCCTGCTTTTCGTTTTGTGGTTTGTTATCCATATTAATTATTTGTGGTTATATTGTTGAAAAAGTCAAGAATAAAAATGATTGGCTGATTAATCTCAGTCAATCTTTAAGTTTTAAATCTATAATTCTATGTAGAACTTGATCAATGAGAACTCTGTCAGAATAAATGGAATATGGAAAAAGCACCCCAGTTGATTAATAATATGGGCATTAAACTAAGAAAAACTTGGGGTGCAGATAATTAGAGTTAGAATTATAAATAAATTTTAATTATTTTCTGGTAGAGGCAGCTGTACTGTCCCGCATTGTATTGGCAGAATCTGTTCTACCCGCAGAAGGAGCATTCATAGCCGCAGTATCTGTAGGTGGTAAAGCCATGGATGTATCGGTTGACATATCAACTGTTGACATGCTGTCGTTGCTGGTATTTTCTTCCGTTTTTTGTTTTGAACAGCTGGTCGCTGTTACCCCCAGAATAAGGGCAGTAAGCAAATAGGTTTTCATATAATAAAATTTTTTGATGTTTGGTTGAATCAAATTTAATCTAATATTTTCCGGAAACTTATGATCCCAGTCATATAAAACATTTTTGCTTGTTTAAAAAGAGGTACTACAAGTTTTTTCAATATCTGGAAATCGAATCTTTTGGTCTTATTATTGAATGACTGCCATTACACCATTCACATAAATATCCTGTTATGAAAAAACATATTGTCATCATAGGAGGAGGTTTTGCAGGTATTAATCTTGTAAAAAGTATTGCACGCAATAAAAATTTCAGGATTACACTTGTAGACAGAAATAATTATCATTTTTTTCCTCCTCTTATTTATCAGGTCGCTACTGCGTTTATTGAGCCTTCTCACATCAGCTATCCTTTCAGAAAGCTTTTCGCCAGATATGATAATGTGAATTATCACATGGGAAGTCTAATCAATGTAAATACAGAAACACAACACATTGAAACCGATACAGGAGAAATTTTTTATGATTATTTAGTAGTTGCGTTAGGTACAGAAACCAATTTTTTCGGACTCGAAAATGTCGAAAAATGTGCACTTCCGATGAAAACCATTCATGAAGCATTGTATTTGAAAAATCATCTGCTTATGAGCCTTGAAAAAGCTGCCAGAAATAAAAATCTGAACCGTGCTGAGCGTCTTCAGAATATCGTAATTGCAGGTGGCGGGCCAACCGGTGTAGAACTTGCCGGAATGATCGCAGAAATGGGAGCTTACATTGCCGAAAAAGAATACCCGGAAATAGAGCTAAATCTTTCTCATCTGTATTTGGTAGACGCTCTTCCTACTCTGCTTTCTCCAATGAGTGATGCAGCCAAAAAAACAGCTTATGAAAATTTAAAAAAATTAGGCGTTAATATTTTGCTTAATGTTTCTGTGAAAGATTATTCCGATGGAAATGTAATTTTATCAGATGGTAAAAAAATAAAAACCGAAAGCCTGATCTGGACTTCCGGAGTGATCGGGCGTAAAGTTCCGGGAATCCCTGAAACATGCATCGGAAAAGGAAGAAGATTGTTGGTAGATGAATATAACCGTGTGTTAGGCTTCGAAAATATTTTTGCGTTGGGAGACATTTGTCTTCACTTAAGTGACAAAAATTTCCTGAAAGGACATCCGCAGGTTGCTCAGGTTGCCATTCAACAGGCAAAATTAGCCGCTAAAAATATTATTAGACAGGAAAAGAAAGAAACGCTGCAGCCATTTATTTACAATGATAAAGGAAGCATGGCAATTATTTCAAAATACAAAGCAGTGGTTGATCTGCCGAAATTTTCGTACACCGGATTTTTTGCGTGGTTGACCTGGCTTTTCATTCATATTATTCCTCTGACAGGATTCAGAAACAAAATAAGGCTCGCTTTCGAGTGGTTCAGGTTATTTATTACCAATAATCCTTCGATCAGAATGATTTTGCAGCCAAAGAAAAATACTTCTGAAGGCTAAATATGTCGATTCATTATTTCATTTCACTTAAAATAAAAAATATGGACACTAAAAACATTTCAAGAATAGCTTTGGGCGGAATGCTTATTGCGGCAGGAATTTCACATTTAACGTTTGCCAGAAAAGAATTTCAGGCTCAGGTTCCCGATTGGGTTCCGTTGAAAAAAGATGATACAGTCGTTTATTCCGGTATTGCAGAAATTCTTTTGGGAACTACCGTTGCATTGGCTCCGAAAAAACAGAGATCCCTTATCGGTGCAGTTACCGCAGGATTCTTTGCTGCAGTATTTCCCGGAAATCTTTCACAATACCAAAACCGGAAAGACGGATTCGGTCTCGATACCGACAATAGACGTTTTGCAAGATTATTTATGCAGCCGCTTTTAATGGCCTGGGCGATTGCATCCACTAAAAAAGAAGAAAAAATTTAATTTAAAATAAAATCATTATGGTAAAAAAAATGCTCGCAGGTTTAGGCGGAGCTATTGCGCTCAACCTTCTGCACGAAATCATCAGGAAAAACTTCAACAACGTACCGCACATTAATGAACTTGGCGAAGAAGCTTTACAAAAAGTAACCGATTCTACTCCATTAGAAATTTCTGATCCGGATAAACTGTATGCTGCAACTCTTGCCGGAGATATTGTAAGCAACGCTGTTTATTACGGAACTACAGCAACGAGTCATCATTTCACAAGCGGACTTGCCGCAGGAATCGGAGCTATCGTTTTACCACAAAAGATGGGTCTAAATGATCAACCGGTTGCAGAAAACAATCAAAAAAAGATCATGACCGTAGGCTATTATCTCTTCGGAGCTCTAGTCACGAAATTGATTTACGATAAAATAAAATAAATAAACCCCCTTGAAAAAGGGGTTTGTCTAATTAAAGCACAGAAGTAACTATATGGATTTCGATTCTATGCTATCTCAAAGCTAATTATAATTACGGGATCAGGAATATGAGCCAGATCATAACCAGATTAAAAACAGATTTTTCCATTAGAAATCATCAGCCTTTTTTCCTTTTCGAGTTTTTTTACAGTTCTGATGACCGTTTCTACCCGAAGACCAGTAAGACTTGCCAGCTGTTGTCTTGAAAACGGAACAACATATTTAAAAGGCTCAGTAACATTGTTGTGCGATTTCAAAAATTCAAGCACTTTAAAAATTCTGTACGATGGGTTGTTAACAGACAACGTACTTAACATTTTGTATCGGTAAAACATTCTTTCTGCTGTATAAGACATCAGATTTTTCATAATATCTGCCCTCGAATTGAGCATATTCATAAAGTTGGTTTTGGCAACCCTTATAATTTCCGTATCTGTAATTGCTACAGCATTAATACAGTACGGAATATCTCCCCATAAAAAAGTTTCGGCAAAGCAATGTCCATCTGAAGGCAGACTGAAAATAAATTCATTGCCATCATCACGATATGTATTTAGTTTTACAATTCCCGACCGAATCTGGTAATAAAATTTAGGAACTGTATTTTCGAGTAAAATTGTTTCTCCGGCTGCGTATTTTTGGGTGTCTGCACCATGCTCAATAAGTATCTCTTCGTCAATAATCATAGAAATTTAATCATTATAAAAGTATCCAGCAAAATTTCAGGAAAGTGAATACCATATTTCCACTTGAGTAATATTACCGCCGCAAAATTAGAGAACGAAAGCTTTGAAGTTTATGACCTCTGACATAAACGATCAATCTTACATCAAATTTCTACTTAAAAGTACCTATTCATGGTATATAAACTCTGTTTACAGTCATCTTAGATTAATTATAAAAGCAATGCAGTAATTTTATAATTAGGATGTTTTGAATGTTTTTAGAATTCTTTTATTTATACTTAAAAATTTTCATCATAATCCACTAAAAACACATCCCACAAGGCATGATTCTTGTAATATTTGTTAAAAATATTATTATGGAAAATTCAAAAACAATCTCAGTTCTCAATGATCTTCTGCACATTACCAATGACCGGATAAAAGGCTTTGAAAGAGTCGAAGGGAAAGTATGGGAAAGCTATTCTGACCTTAAAGGTGAATATGACAAAATGATTTCACAATCGAAAATCATGAAGAACGAAATTATCGATCTGATTACTCATAAAGGCGGAAATGCGGATGAAGACACAACTTCAATCGCAGGAAATCTTCACCGTACCTGGATCGACATTAAAAATTCTTTACCAGTAACCAATAACGATCAGGAAACACTGGAAAATGTCGTGTTTGGTGAGAAACACGCCATTCAGGCTTATGAAGATGCATTAAAAAGTGGAAATCTATGCAGCGAAAGTTCGGAAGTGATTGCAGATCAGCTAAAAAAACTGAGGGTTTCTTACAACCAGTTCACCAATATTGGACGATATAAAAATAAGGAAAATTAGATCTAATAATTAAAAAAATAAAGCAATGAACTATAAAGAAGCTTTGGAACACAAAAATGAATCTCTTAAAAACGCAGATGAATCGGTTCTGAAACAATATCATCTTGTAATTGCACCAGCAAATACGGATGACAGCAAAAAATACATCGACGATTTTCTGAAAAATCCTGAAAAATTTGATGATGAAAGCTGTAAAAAATATTCTTCCGACGGTCATTTTGAAGTAATGAGTTTCAAGAAAGAAGAGGAAGAATAATAATCTGATGATATTAAAATGAGATTTGCAAACTTATGGTAAACGGTGAAAACAGTATTATTGTTTTCACCGTTTTATCATTTAACCATTTACAATGATTCCTCCGTTCGGGTGCAAAACCTGGCCAGTAATCTGAGCAGAAGCTTCGGTGGCAAGGAAAAGATAACTTGGCGCAATCTCTTCTGTGGATGCATTTCTCTGTAAAGGAGGTTTGCTTTCGTCCTCTTCTTCTTCGCCAAAAGTTTCTTTCGTCAAAGGTGTTGCTACAGGTCCCGGAGCGACAGCATTTACCCGGATTCCTTTGGGTTTTGACTGTAAAGCCAATGATCTTGTGAAAGAGACGATCGCACCTTTTGTTGCAGAATAATCTAACAGTTCTTCGTGCCCCTGATAAGCAACTGCCGAAGTAGTATTGATGACGCTGCTTCCTTCTTTTAAATGAGGAAATACTGCTTTTGTAAGCAATATCATCCCGATAATATTCGAATTAAAAGTGGTGCGGATATCTTCTTCTTTCAATTTTAAAATATCATCCTGTGGAATCTGAGTTCCGGCATTATTGATCAGGATATCGATTCCGCCAAACTTTTCAATGGTTTCTTTTACTGCTCTTTCACAGAAATCGCTTTCATTTACATCACCCTTCAGAATGATACATTCATTTCCGAGAGTAACGATTTCTTTTTTTGCCTTTTCTGCATCTTCATCATCGCTGTGATAAATAATGGCTATGTTTGCGCCTTCTTTTGCAAAAAGAAGCGCAGTTGCCTTACCTATTCCACTATCGGCACCCGTTATAAGAGCGGTTTTGTTTTTCAGCTGTACATTGTTCATCGTATTATTTTTTTAATTATTTTTCTTCAGGTTAGTGTTTCTGCAATTGGGTTCTAAAGCATCCTAAAATAAATTCAGAATAATAAACCTGCTTATTTTGAGTTTCAGTCCTGAGATGCAGATCGAGATCTTCAGTATAAATCACCGAATTTTTATAGCTAAAACTAAACCATGCAGATATTTTGTAACCATATTCTTCTACAAGAATTGTGTATTCCGTAATAATAATTCCCAATCGGTTTCAAAAAGTTCTGTACTATTTGCAGCAATTATTTTGTAATATCCTAATTTAGTGATTAAAAATCCTGTGTGATATGTTTGCAATCACATCTTGAATAAAAAATCATTTAGATACCACATCTTTACCATTTTAAATTTGATGGTCTGATAATTGTAATTTTTAAATCCACTAATCAATTAAACAAAATTTTTTATGGAAACTAAAAATGCATCAGCAAAAAAGACAACGGCAAGAAAAATCACAAAAACAGATGCAAAATCAACATCGAAAAACGCTTCTAAGACTCCTGCCAAAAAGGATGCCGCAAAAGATTTAAACGATCTTTTTGAAGATGCACTGAAAGATATATATTGGGCAGAAAAAGCTCTTGCAAAAGCATTACCGAAAATGCAGAAAAATGCTACTGATCCAAAATTGAAAAAAGCAATCGGAGATCATTTAGAAGAGACCAAAGAACATGCAAAGAGACTTGAAGGCTGCTTCAAAGCGTTAAAGAAAAAAGCACAGGCAAAAAAATGTGATGCAATGCAGGGACTTCTGGATGAAGGAAAAAGCATTATGGAAGAAATAAAACCCGGAGCTGTGCGCGATGCAGGAATTATTGCTGCCGCACAAAAAGTAGAACATTATGAGATTGCAACGTATGGTACGTTAGCAGCTTATGCTAAAGTTTTAAAAGAAAAAGATTGTCTGAAATATCTTCTTTCGACATTGGATGAAGAAAAAAACTGCAACAATCTGCTCACCAAAATTGCAGATGCCAATCTCAATTCAAAAGCAATTAATGAGTAATCATTAAGACAAAAAATAAAAAAAGATCCTTTAGGATCTTTTTTTTATAAGTCAACCATAAGTTTCAAATTAAAGAAATAAATTATCTAAAATCTACCAGTCCTTTTACGAGACATTTCCATTGGATCTTTGAAAATCCCAACATTCCTCCAATTGCGATAAATACATTTCGGAGGCTGTTGAAAAAACCTGATTTCAGATTCGGGTATTCGTTTCTTCCGTAAATTCCGGCTTTTAAAATATTATTCTGTTTTGAAACAATAAATGTTGATGTCGCCGCATGAGAATAGAAATGAGCAATTTTCCGGCTGTTCTTTTTTGCAGGATCAGTTGATGGTCTGCACTGGATCATTACGCGATCAGAAAAATCGGCATCGATCATAATGATCTGAACCCAGTCAAAAGATCTTCCTTCGCTTCCTCCGGGACCAGGAATATCAATTCTGATATAATCTCCTATTTTGGGCAGCCGTTCAACCATCATTCCTGAAGCATCATGAAGCTTAAAGTCGGTTTTGCTTTCCGGGCAATATCTTCTCCAGTTGTTGATCGAAAAAAGTCGTTGTTTCAGCACATTATATTTCGCTTCTATTTCATCATTTTTTTCTATTTCAACTGTACTTTCTGTATCGTGAAAGCTTCCTTTAAAATGCTGGGGAACACCGGGAATATTTTTAGGTTTCATTTCTATTAATTTTAAATAATTATGGATTTATTAAGCAGTTTTGATAATATCAGCTAAAAAGCTGCCAGAAATTTGCTGTGCCAGTTAAACAATAATCATGATTCTAAAAGATATTATGATGTTCGCCTTTTTTTCAAGTGTATCAATTTTATTTAAACATAAAAAAGCCACACAACAAAATCTGTCGCATGGCTGAATAAGAATTAATTTTCCTGCTCTGCTTCGAAATTGATGTATGTCTCTGCAATTTCAGTAAGATTGTAATCTGTATCTTCTTCTTCCTGGAGTGTTCTCTCTAATAGATCTGCGGCTTTATCGTGTCCCATGGTAATGGCTAACTGTACAAGACCGCCATACGTTGCGATCTCATAATGCTCTACTTTTTGGGCAGCAATAATTAAAGCAGCATCACGAGTCATTGTACCTTCCTCGGTAGATTTGATAACTTCCTGACCTTCTTTGATGATTCCTTCAATGGCATCACATTTTTTCTTTTCCGGCGTTTCACCAATCGACTTGAAAACTTTCTCGAGTCTGCTGATGTGTTTTTTGGTTTGTAGCTGATGATCTTCGAAAGCATCTTTCAGTTCTTCTGTGGTTGCAGCTTCCTGCATATTTTCTAGAGCTTTTACGATGGCATCTTCAGCGTAATAAATATCTTTTAAAGCATCCACAAAAAATTTGTGCAACGGCGCGTTTTTCATTTCGCTTTTTTCTACGGTTGCATT
>NZ_FPAP01000004.1 GCF_900116415.1 Chryseobacterium formosense
GTGGCTCCAACTATTTTTGCTATCGGATGAGTAGAATTATAACCCCAGATAATGGCAGTAGAAATTCCGTCCTTTGTCGTATACTGTAATAAATTCCCTTTTGAATCGTATTGATCGTAAGTAATTTCCGTTGAGACAGTATTTTGAAGATCATAAGACAAAACAGAGGTAGGCAAAACAAAACCTGACGTTTTTATATTAGCTTCAGATTGATTTGTTGGATAAATTGTTTCTGTTTTTGATAAAGTGTTGGTAGTGGCTCCAATACTTTGGGTTGTTATTACTTCTAATGGTATACCTAACATATTTCGATCAACCATCAACTGATTGCCTCTTTCAATAGCATATTTTTTATCGGTAGTGATTTGCTTATTTTCATTTTCATGATAAGTATTTTCTTTAATAATATTTCCTTGCGAATTATAATTAAACGTCTTTTTTGTAATAATTTCGCGGTTTCCAAAATATTGTTTTGATACTATTGAATCTACTTTATGAGATTCAGACATCATTGGAGTAACATAATAGACATATTTTGAAATACCATCATAGTACCCCGTTGAGGCCAGTAGAGGATCTTTGCCACTCAATAAAAACTTTTTCTCTGCTCTAACACTATAAAATTGGTTAAATGGTATTAGATTTTTATATTTAAATGTAACGGATTTAATTGTAATATTATTAGCATCTTTTGACACTTTTTTTTCTAAAAGTCCATTTTGTTGATTCTTAATTGTAGGAAAATAATCAGCTACAGTATTTTCTAAATTATTGTAATAATACTCTGTTTTTCCCTTTGTTTTTAATGGGTTATTAACATCAATTATACTTTCTACAACTTTACTGTATCCTACAGCATCATACTCACTAGAAGAGATTTGATCAGTGATGGACCAAAAACTATTGTAAGAATAAGAGTCGGAACAGTTTGTTGTCTGTCCACAATTGAAACAATAAAAATCTTTCTGTTTTAAAGGACTTATTATATTATGAAGGATACCTTTTCCGTATTCATATTCTTTCCATTCGGATAAAATTCCTTGGTTAGAATAATTTTTTAACGATTTTATTCTTGGCCCATGGCCATAAGAAGTGAAATTACTTCCTATATTTGGTTTTATGACAGTGGTGAAAAATGTTTTTATTCCCGCAGAATGATATAAATCTGCAGGTTGATACATATTGTTATCTATGTTTAATACTACTCTGCAATGAATTGTTGGATCGGTAGACGCAACAATATCAAACAAGCCGTCAACTTGAAAATTATATGTTTGATTGAAAGTGGTTGGATTAGCAAGCTCTCCAAATTTCCATTCTTTAATAACTTCCAGTATTGTTTCACTACCATTAGAATTCTTCTTTATTTTTAATAATTTAATATTAGCATTAGCTGCAGCAATCTGATAATAATCATATCTTTTAGATTGAGGTCCAAATTGACCACCATCAAACCCACCGGAAAACTCGGCATGAAAATTTAAAGAAGCTCCAAAATCATAAGAAAAATCATGTATGTTTTTTAGAGGGCTATATCCTCCGATTCCATTATTATTAAGATGAGTTGTCTCAGTAAGATTAAATATTTGATCATGACTGGGAATGAACTGATTGTTAAAGGAATTAAGTTCATATTCATAATCAGTATAGCCCTTGGTAGGATACTCAATTCTCTTAAGCATATACGTACTGACATAATCTTTATTAGAGTACCTATTATTCCTTTCATAATACACCGGCACTCCCATGGCAGGAGTAAGATAGAAACTTAAATCCGGTAATAAGTTATTATTATAATATCCATTGTAATATCCCCAAAAATCTTTAGCAAAAGAAACTTTCGGAGGTAAAATATTGGAAAGATAATAATCAAACTTATATTCGTTATTATTATTTACTTTATTACCAATATCATCATAAGAAGAAAATGAAATTTTATCTAATTTTAGTCTTTTCCCTAATACATCCTTTATTTGATTATAGGTTTGCAATTCTGTCACTACAGCTGGAAAATTATCCTGATAAGGAAAATATGTATAGAAGAAATCTAATGATTTAAATTTTTTATTATTTCTTATGTTTATAATATCAATAGATTCAAGTTTTTTAAGATTATTCCAAGTATATAAATTAATATCCTGTCTATATCCAAGATTAAAAATTATTTCCAATTCATTTGTTTTAATTTTTTTTAAAATTTTAACATTACTACTGTTTAATATTGCTTGTACAGGCTCAAATTGATAATTTATTTTTCCGAAACACATATCTGTGGATCCTAAATTATAACCTGAAGTTCTAATATTTCTTTGCTGATTAAAAGAATAAAAATTATAATTAGCATCTTGGTATTCAAATAAGATTTGTTTATTATTTGGTAATAGTATTTGGCTAATTTTATAACTTCTACTTGAAAATTCTTCTGATAACGATGTACCATTATAGCTTAAAAATATTTCTTTTTGTCCAAAATAGTATTTTATACCATTATTATCTGTAGCTATGATTTGGTTATTATAAACTTCAAATTTTAAATTTTCATTCTTTTCCAACTGAACGATTTCTTTCGTTTGAAGATTAATAAAAAAACTTCCTGAATGTCCAAAAAAATTAAATCTAAAAATATCGACATCTGCATTCTTTCTATACACTATATCATTTACGACTGTATTACCATCAGAGTCATTTGGAGACGATGGTGGAAAACATCCCGGATTTTGTTGATTTCCAATAGTACACCAGTCATAATCTACAAAACCTCTTTGTTTTACAACTTTAAATCTTCCTGTTCCTCCTGGATAAGTTGCAAGTCTGTTGTAAAATGGGATATATTCATTGGGAGTTGCATAGCTTATATCATTTTGGTCAGCCTTTCCTTTAACATCTTGATAAATAACACCTTCAGGCATTAGGTCCCATCCTAAACCTACCCAAGTTGCCTGATCATCAAGTTTAATACCTGAGGCATTATAACTTAAAGAAATAGGAACTTCAAAACCAGATTCCTGAATATTGTAGATAGGGATACTGGTTTGTGCCACTCCTGTATATGTACCAACCGGGATATCTCCAAATCGTTTAAACATTGCAACTTCAGGTGAAGTGGGAAAATTAACTGTATTCTGAATCTGTGTAAAATAATAATCAGAAAATAGACATATTATTATTAAATATAGTTTTTTCATTGTGTTTATTTTTTAATCAGTTTAGCATTAGCAGTTTGGTTATAATTCGTTTTCACAGTCACCAGATATGCTCCCTGAATCAGATTCTGCGTATTAATTTTAGTGACTTTATTTTTTGTTTTAAGACTCTGAAGTTGTCTTCCGCCCATATCATACAAAATAATATCTGCTTCCTTAAACTCAAAACCTATCTCCACATAACAATAATCTGATACAGGATTAGGATAAATCTTTATATCCTGCTTTTCGATCAATTGGTCAATCTGGCTATCTTCCAATTTCACGATCTTCCAGTTTTCTTTGCCTAATTCTTCAGCACTCGTTCCCGCCAATACAATCGAGCCGTCTTTATTCATTTTCAGATCAGACAATCTTTCTTCCTTCTTCCTCGATTCACCTTTTACGTGCTTTCGCCACTGCTCATTACCATCATTATCGATATAAAGCATCCAGAAAGTTTCATCATCAGCTTCAATTCTTCCTTCAGCCTGTGTATAACCGCCCAGTAATATGCCTTTGGTTGGTGGCTGTCGGTTATCTGTTGATGGTTTTCCTGTGATGACATTCATTCCCATCAGAATATCGCGGTTTTTGAAATTATAGGATTTCTGCCATTGTTCATCACCTTTGGTATTGAGTGAAATTAACCAAACATCGGTTACTTCTTCTATTCCCACTGTTTTGTTGTCTGATCTTTCCGATCTCGATTCTCCACCGATAATATATCCCGAAGAAGTAAATGCCATTGTTCTTATATGGTCATCTCCTTTACCTCCGAAATTCTTTTCCTATTCTACCTTTCCGTCTTTGTTAAGCTTTACAATCCAATAATCGCCTTCACCATGGTTCTCGGTAGATTTTGGATGAGTAATTGGTAATGGGTAATCAGTAATCTGTGATTCATTGGTTTTTGCATTCGAATTGGCATCACTCATTACCGATTGCTTATTACCCATAGAAAAAGCTCCGCTTCTTGAATAAATCCCAAGTAAAGCTCCGCCATCGGGAGTAGGAATCATCTTTTCAACTTCATCAAGGCCTCTTCCTCCTAATATTGATTCTGATAATAGTTTTCCGTTTTTATCCAGTCTCGAGATGATCACATCTTTAGAACCAAAACCGTTTGAATCCTGAGCTTGTCGAAGGGCTGTAACATTTCCAGCCACCATAAATCCTAAATCTGCCGTCTGAATTACAGATCTTGCTTCTTCATCCTGTAATGTTCCCAAAGTTTTCTGCCAAAGCTCGTCTCCAAATTCATTAATTCTGATCAGCCAGATATCAGATCCGCCTTTTGAATCGTCTTTTTTGTCTAAACCTTTTCCGGAATATGAAGTTCCTGCCAATAAGAATCCGCCTTCCTGTGTGGAAACCGTTGCCGAAAGGAAATCATGGTTTTGTCCAGAGAAATACTTTTCCCAGACTTCTTCGCCCTGTTGATCGAGTTTCACCAAATGGAAATCGTACCCGTTGTTTTGTTTTGAGGTAGAAGATAAACTTCCAGCACCGAGCTTCCCGCTTCCAGCCTGAATAGAACTTCCTGTAATAAGGTATTGCTGATCTACTGTCGTGGTAACCTGCGAAAGAAAATCCTGTGTCGAAGATTTGATATCTTTCTGCCATAACACTTCCTGAGAATACAATACAGCTGTCGTACATATAAGAAATGTACCCATGTAGAGTTTTTTCATGATTTGTTTTTTAATGTTTAAGTATAAATTTTATAGAAATCTTTTTAAAACCGTGAATAGGATTTTAAAAATGGGATATTAGTTCTGCATAATGAAAATGCAATTTGAGAAAGGTAAAAGTTTTATTCATCTTAATTTGTGTTTAGTTTAAAGCTGCAAATCTAAAATATTTTAAATTCTCTTCCAAAGATTTCCTTGTATTTTCTTTCATAATATATTGATTTTTAATCTATAATACAAATGTAATCCTGGGCAGCGACAAAAATCGTCGTGTTAAGAATAAATTAGAAAGTGTAGGAAGAATATAAAAATATATTTACACGAAAACAAAAAATCCTGTTTCTTAATGAAACAGGATTGCGATCCGGACGGGACTCGAACCCGCGACCTCCGCCGTGACAGGGCGGCATTCTAACCAGCTGAACTACCGGATCTTTTTACAATTTCAGAATTATCTTCCGTTATTGTGGTTGCAAAAATACAACTTTTTAGTCATTATGCAAATCTTTAAAAACAAAAAATGCTTCCCAAAACGGAAAGCATTCATTATCAAAGTGATTTTTTATAAGTGTGCGCTTAATTTTTCAGCGATTACCTCTTTTGGAGCTACACCAACCAATTTATCTACCACCTCACCGTTCTTGAAAATAAGAACTGTAGGGATATTTCTGATCCCGTATTGCATAGAAATCTCCTGATTGTTGTCTACATCTACTTTTCCTACTACAGCTTTTCCGTCAAAATCTGCTGCAACTTCTTCGATGATTGGTCCTAAAGTTCTGCACGGTCCGCACCATACTGCCCAAAAGTCTACCAATACCGGTTTGTCTGATTTTAAAACCGTTTCCTGGAACGAACTGTCTGTAATTTCTAAAGCCATTTTTTTATCTTTTAATTAATTGTTAATATTCTTATTTAATTTCTTATTCAAAATTACCACTTTAAAATGAAAAGCCTATCTATGCTCAACATTTGTATTTTCTATAACGAAGTCTTTAGAAATTTCTTTTAAGGCATCCACCAATGCATCAATATCTTTTTCAGTGGTCATATGACTGAAAGAGACTCTCA
The DNA here is from genome assembly GCF_900116415.1 of Chryseobacterium formosense. Classification (GTDB taxonomy): domain Bacteria; phylum Bacteroidota; class Bacteroidia; order Flavobacteriales; family Weeksellaceae; genus Chryseobacterium; species Chryseobacterium formosense. Next base: position 5,948 of record NZ_FPAP01000004.1, read on the forward strand.
ACGGAGTGCAATGATCCATTTCAACTTCCGACAAAATCATCATCATAACCATGGAAGGTTTTGAAGCTCCCGACGAACAGGCACTTCCCTGCGAAACTGCAATTCCTTTCATATCCAGCTGCAATCCGATTAATGGATTTTTATAAGGTAGCAAAAGGCTTACCACGGTATATAAGCTGTTGTCAGCTTCCGAACTTCTTCCATTGAATTTCACTCCGGGAATTTCTTCTGCAATTCTGTTGATTGTATATTGTTTGATATTTTGCATATGTTGCGTATAAGCTTCCATATTATTCAATGAAAGCTCTAAAGCTTTACCTAAACCAGAAATTCCTGCAACGTTTTCGGTTCCTGCTCTCAGACTTCTTTCCTGAGGTCCGCCGGTAATAATTCCTTTTAAACCGGTCGCTTTTCTGATGAAAGCAAAACCAATTCCTTTAGGACCGTGGAATTTATGTGCACTGCATGATGCAAAATCTACAGGAATATCAGAAAAATCCAGATCCATATGAGCCATTGTCTGAACTGTATCAGAATGGAAAAGTGCATTATTCTCTTTGCAGATTTGTGCAATTTTTTTAATATCAACAATATTTCCGATCTCGTTATTGGCATGCATTAAGCTTACTAATGTTTTTTTATCTGAATTTTTAAGTAATTCATCTAATTTAGCTAAATCAATATCCCCTTTTTCGTTAGGACGAATGTAATTAACTTCAACACCTTTTCTGTTTTTCATATCAAGAATACTTTCAGAAACACATTTATGCTCCATCGGCGAACTGATGATTCTTTCTACTCCAAGATGTTCCACACATGATTTGATAATCATATTGTTGGATTCCGTACCGCAAGAAGTGAAGATAATCTCTGCGGGAGTTACATGTAGATAATCTGCGATCTGCCTTCTTACATTTTCTATCAGGATTTTGGCTTCCTGTCCGAAGCTGTGTGTTGAAGAAGGGTTACCGAAATTCACTTTCATGGTTTCAACCATTGCATCGATTACTTCTTCTGAAAGCGGAGTAGTTGCAGCGTTATCTAAATATATTTTGTTCATTTCTTATTTTGTAGGTTTTAGTTGTACTGATGTGAATTTGTAGCCGGACGGAACTGTAAAAATAAACCACGGATTTGAAAGCACCTGAATTTCCATACCACCAGACTCGTACATAGGAACTTCCACATACAGTACATTATCTTGCACGGATAGACTTTTAATTTCTCTTATGGTATGATCTCCAGAGTTGAATCTGCCCAAATTATATAAAACAACTTTTTTATCATTTGGAAAAGATGGAATCACCATAAGAGGTTCCATACCTGCAGCAGCAAAATTTTGAGTGATTTCTTTTTTAAGTTCTTCCTGATTTTTTATGAGCTTAAACCCCACTTTCTCTGTTCCTCCATTCGATTCGGAAGCAAGAATTTCACTTTTATTCTGCATATTTCCAGATTTTTGTGCGGTTGTGCCAGTGCAGCTCATCATGATTGCAAAACACAAGATTAGCAGTTTGTTCATTTTACTTTTATTGATCTTTCAAAATTAATGAAAAAATTGGTAATGACCTTCATTCGCCCACTTAAGCATTGGCTTATCACCCGAAGTATCTCCGAATGCTATGATTTTATCGTATTTATTGTCGGAAATTTCCTTTTTTATGCGCTCTAATTTTTCTTTTCCGTTGCAATTTTTACCGATAAAATTTCCCGTAAAAACACCATCAGTGAACTCGGCTCTAGTAGAAACGAGCTGCATTTGAAGTTTTTCGGCAAAAGGTTTAGTCCAAATATCCAGAGAAGCCGTTACCATAAGACTTTTGGTATTTTCACGATCCATATTAGAAATAAAATCCAGCGCATTTTCACGTACGATCTTCGGATAGTTTTCTTCAAAAAACTGTTGTGCTTTTTCTTCTATTTTAGTTTTTGGCTGTCCTTTAAGAATTGATCCTATGAAGCTTTTCTTTACCTTTTCCGTTTCTGCGAGCTTTAATTTCAAAAGAATAAACAGCGGAATATGCTTCAAAAACTGCACCCGGAATTTTGAGGGATTGTAAAACTTAAGATACATAAACATCGTATCTTTATAGGTAATAGTTCCGTCAAAATCAAAACAATACAATTTTTTCATTCTATTTTTTCCGTTTTTAATATTTTAACGCAAAGGTCGTAAAGATATTTGAATATTATTTTTAAAGCTTCAATTTTTTAAATATAAATTCAGGAATATTTCTGATAATCAACATAATAATCCCCCAAATCGGCAAAACATAAGCCACATTTTTTTGTTTTTTGAATGCTTTATAAATACATTCTGCCGCCTGTTTCGGAGTTGCTGTCAACTTCGGATTTAATGGTAATCCTTCGGTCATTTTTGTTGACATGAAGCCGGGTTTTACAGTCAAAACATGAACCTTCTTTTCAAAAAGATAATTTCTAAGTCCGCTTAAATAGGCTGTAAATGCAGCTTTTGCACTTCCGTAAATAAAATTACTCTGTCTACCACGATCACCTGCAACAGATGAAAGCCCAATAATGGTTCCTGATCTTTTACTTTCAAATTTTTTTGCAAAATAATTGATCACAGGAACTAATTTAGAGTAATTAATATCAATAATTCTTTCTGTATTTTTAGTATCATACAAACCTTCTTCCGTACCTTCTCCCAAATAACCTGTTGCACAAAACAACAGATTCGAATTGATATTTTCAAATTCAAAATAATTGATTTGCTTGGTTAAATCGAGTTCGATGATTTCAGAAAGCTGTAGAAATTTCACGTCGATATGTTTCGCAAAACGTTCTGTTGCTTCCCTGTTTGATGTAAAAAGATAGATTCTTTCAAATTTTTCGCCTTCCTGCAAAGCTTTTTCTACAAAAGCCTGTGCCACTTCAGATGTACTTCCGAGAACTATCATTTTACTTGTTATTTAAGATTCTTTTGTGCTGTAAAGAGACAAATTTTGAACTTTCTACATTTTTCAGGTAGTCTGTCAGTGAAGATTTGCTCATGCTGTCTTTAGTCAGATAAATTTTTCCGCCGTACTCTTCAACAATTGCATCAAGTTTTTCTACCAGTTTTTTAAGCTTTGAATTAACCTTAAAATCCAGAGCTAAAGAATACCCTTCAAACGGAAAAGAATTGTAAGCCTGTGGATTCTCTTTGCCGTATAATTTTAAAACCGCTAAAAAAGAAGCATTTCCATTATCGGCAATGGTTTCAAGGATTTTTTTCATTCCTTCTTTTCCGGTTGCTTTAGGAATCATCATCTGATACTGGATAAATCCTGCTTTACCATAAATTTTATTCCAGTCGTTTACAAAATCTAATGGATAAAAGAAAGTATCGTAGTCTACAAAATTTTCAACCTCTTTTTGAGTTTGTTTTTTATAATACAGCCAGTTGAAAATCTTTACCGTCAGTTTATTCAACGCAAAGTTGGGAAAGTAAAACGGAACTGTTGGCGAGAATTTCTTTTTCAGCCTTAAAGGATTTTCCGAAAATTTCTTGGGAAGTTCATGGACAAAGGCGTGTTCACCTTTCATTAGAATACTTCTTCCTATATTTTTACCTTTTTGAAGGCAATCGATCCAGGCAACGGTATACGTCCAGCTTTCACTTTCTTCGAAAAGCCTGAATATTTCGTCAAGATTTTCAGCTTTTGTGCTTTCCTGTCGAATATATGCAGTTTCAATATTTTTTAGTTTAAACCTTGAAGAAAGAATAATCCCGGTCAACCCCATTCCGCCAATAGTAGCCCAGAATTTGTCTGAATTCTCTTCACGCGAACAATTGATAATGTTCCCGTTTTCTGTCATTAATTTAAAATCAATAACATATTCCGAAAAACAACCTTCTGCATGATGGTTTTTCCCATGAACATCGGAAGCAATAGCACCGCCAACCGAAATAAACTTGGTTCCGGGAGTTACATATAAAAAATACCCTTGTGGAACAGAAACTTCCAGAACGTCTGATAGAAGAACGCCTGATTCGCATTCGATAATTCCGTTTAACCTGTCGAAACTGATGAATTTATTTAATTTTTTGGTCGAAAAAATACTTTCACCTAAAGAAGAATCACCATAACATCTTCCGTTTCCTCTTGCAATAACTTCGTTGTGATTGAATATAAATTCTTTGATCTTCCAATAACTGTCTTCCGACTTCATTTCTTTTTCCACAATGGGAAAATTACCCCAATTTGTTACTTTCTGTGTAAAATTCGGCTTCATGATTTACAGTAAATTAAATTGGTGAATACTCTCTTTAAAGTAAATAAGAATTAAAAACGATATTACCCACAATACCAAAGTAACCTGAATATAACGGTCTCTGTAGAGAATTTTTGTTGGAGATTCGGTACGGTTATATACTAAAGTCTGCTGCAAGTATCTTAGAAATGCAAAAACTACGAAGATTACCGTATAAAAAATGCTTGAATGTGATTTTAGCTGAACTTCCGGAGACAGTGTAAACATTAAGTAACAAACAATCGCCAAGGTAACCGAAATCGACAATGCTATATCGGCAAACTGTACATTGTACCCATCTAAAGCTTTTCTTGTTTTCCCAGAAACCTGAGCATTGATGAGTTCTCCTCTTCTCTTCCCGATTGCTAAAACCAATGCTAAAACAAAAGTTAACAATATTGCCCATTGTGAAATGAAAATTCCGGTAATATAACCTCCTGCCTGAACCCGTAGAACGAAGCCTATGGCAATGATAAAAATATCGATGATCGGAACATGCTTTAATTTAAAAGTATAAGCAAGATTCATCAGGAAATAAAATATAATGATGCACGCAAATTTCCAGATAGAAGTCTGAAGGTAAAAATGAGCAAATAATGTCAGCAAAATATTTACAATCACTAATCCAATCAAAATGCTGATGGCCGTAGATTTTGAAACAGCTCCACTGGCAAGCGGACGTCTTCTTTTTTCGGGATGTTTGCGATCGGCCTCAATGTCGTTGTAATCATTCAGAATATACACAACACCTGCAGCAAGGGAGAATATGATGAATGCAAAAATACTTTTAGTAAGTAAATCTAAATTTTTGACATTACCTGAGAAAAATAGCGGGACAAAAACAAAAAGGTTTTTCACCCATTGTTCTACACGAAGTAGTTTTAAATATTTTTTCATTTATCTGGTTTCGATTGCAAAAATAATGATTTTCAAAAAATAAATCAGCTATAAAAATACAAAAAAAACCGCTGGAGCGGTTTTTTAAACAATATTTATATATTAAATGATTACTGACCTTGCTGTGCATCGTTAATCATTTTCTCATTTGCCGTAATGGCAAACTCTACTCTTCTGTTTTTAGCTCTGCCTGCTTCTGTATCATTTGTTGCAACCGGCATAGATTCTCCTTCACCTAAAGCGAACAATCTGCTGGAAGCAATTCCTTTGGAAACCAAATAAGATTTTACAGAATTAGCTCTTCTTTCTGATAATTTTTGATTATAATCATCCGCACCTTTGCTGTCTGTGTGACCATATACATTGATGTTTGTATCCGGGTTATCAACTAAAACCTGAGCCAGTTTATCTAAATTAGCTTTTGCCACCGACGTAAGATCTGATGAATCAAAAGCAAAAGTTACGATACTTTCGTTCATCGTAATTTTAATACCGTCACCTACTCTTTCAACCTCTGCTCCAGGCAAAGTTTCTTTGATGTCTTTAGCCTGCTTATCCATTTTATTACCGATCACGTTACCTGCAACACCACCGATAATACCTCCTAAAACTGCTCCTAATGCAGCATTTTTACCTTTTCCTACATTATTTCCAAGTACACCACCAATTACAGCTCCTGAAGCAACACCTACTGCTGTACCTCTTTGCTGATGGTTTGAGTTTTGTACCGCTTCACAGCTTGTTAATAATAAAGCTGATGATAAGAATAATGCGCTGATATATGTTTTATTAAATTTCATTTTCAAATATTTTTTTAATTATCTTGTGTAATCCATTCCTGTTCTTTCGAAATTGTAAACCACTCTGATTGTGTTTCCATCAAAAGGAACATTTTGCTCTAAAGAAAACTGATCCGTAGAATTATTGATAACCCTTAAAGTGTAACCAGCCGTATTTTGTTTTGCTTTTGTGCCTTCAGCAATTTTTTTGAAGGTAAAAGTATCTCCTTTAATATCAGCTTTGATTGCCTGTATAATGTTTGGACAAGAACCTCCGCCGTTCAGTGTATAAGATCCTGAATAATTATTCGGAATAAATCTCCAGTGACTTCCTACGAAACATTGTGCATCTGCACCTTCATCAAAAGGTTTGATTTTGTATTGCTTATCGTAATCAATACTTACAATCTGCCAGTCACCTTTCATTTTAAGGAATTCTGATCTGACATTCTGCGCATCTTTAGCCTTCTGAACTGTGGAACAAGACACCGCAAAAAGTGAGGTTCCCACTATACCTGCAAGTAGTAGCTTTTTCATATTGTAGTTTTATTATTTTAACATTAAAGATACCACAAAAAATCATGCCAAATATTAATTATTTGTAAAATAAAAAATCCTGACAAAATCAGGATTTTTTATTTATAGGCTCAATCTATCTGATTATTATCTCTTTACAGATTTCTTAGTCGGTCTTGCTTTTTTAACAGTTTTTGTTTTTGAAGAATTAGATTTTCCGTCATAAAAATTAGCGTAAGCATATTCTGCTGCCTTTTTCACATCGATAACACCTCCAGCCTGAGATTTTTCACCAAACTCATTGGCTGTACTCAGATTGCTCGTTTTTACTAGAGACTCAATGATCTGGGCAGGCTTAAGATTCGGCATGTATGCTAACAAAACTGCTGCTGCTCCCGCCGCAACTGGTGAAGCCATTGATGTTCCCTGAAGATATTCATATCCGCTTTTTGTAACAGTAGAATAAATTTCTTCTCCCGGAGCAAAAACATTTACCATTTTTTTGTTATAGTTAGAGAAGTCAGCTCTCAATGCATCGTTTTTATTGGTACTTGCTCCTACAACCATTACGTTATTTACAAACGGCGCAGCATCTGTTATATTTTTAAAATTGGTAGGATATGCTAAATGTTCTGCGACATCTTCATTTTCATTTCCGGCAGCCTTTACCAAAAGAACACCCTTATCTTCAGCATATTTGAAGGCATCCCAAACTACATTTTTTCCCGGGGAAACAGGTTTTCCGAAGCTCATATTTAAAACTCTTGCTCCGTTATCTACAGCGTATCTGATCGCATTCGCAACATCTTTATCTCTTTCATCACCGTTTGGAACCGTTCTTACCGTCATGATTTTTGCAACTTTCGAAGCCACACCATACTGAATCTCTTTTCCTTGCGGAGATCCTGCAATAATACCTGCAACGTGAGTTCCGTGGGTTGCATCTGGACCTTCATAATGATTATTTCCGTAATTTTTTTCAGAATAATCATCATAGTTATCGCCAACAATTTCTGCTCTCGGATCGTAATTTAAATCATATTGTTTTGCCATCGGACCAAAATGATCCAAAGCTTCTTTCATTTCTTTTTGTAGAAAAGCTTCAACTTCAGCCGGAGTTTTACCTGCCAATTCAGGAGAGAGGACCAAATTATTTAAAACCGTTAGTCCCATTGCTGAAGTTTGATCTGTCGGTTTTAAATTGGCCAAATTTTCTTTAGTAAGCGTTTTTCCATTTAGCAATTTAACGATAGCCGGAATAGCATCATTAAGCATACTGTATCTTTGAAAACTCTGTCTTGCATCAATACTTTTCTTTGTAAAAAGCTCTTTAGACTTCATATACATCGCAAACTCTTCCGGCATTTTTGCCTGATTTGCTTTGTTTTGGGTAGAGTTATCTCCTTCAAAAATCGGTTTATATTTAGCAACAACTCTTGTCACCTCCATATTATCAATATCGATATCGCCATTTTTACCTCCTATGAAATTCCATCCGTGAACATCATCGATGTAACCATTTCCGTCATCATCTTTTCCGTTGCCAGGAACTTCATTAGGGTTTGACCACATATTTTTAACCAATCCGGGATGATCAACCTGAACACCACTGTCTAAAACACCTACAACAACTGTTTTCGGTTTTAAACCTTTTGATTCTAAAAACTTGTAGGCATTTTCTGTATTTACGCCATATACTTTGGTAGTAGCAAAGTCTTTATGATACCACGTCATTAAATCTTTATCTTCACTTTTATCTACAGCCTGAGCCGGAGAGTATGTGAAACCTGCTAAAAAAACTGCTGCTAATAATACCTTTTTCATGTATAATTATTTAATATTTTTAATATAAGTAAGCGATTCCGGACCTTTGTTACAGATAAGATCTAAAATCGATAAATCAGCTAAAAATCCCATTTTGTCTGAAAAGGTTTGATAATACTCTACCATTTCGTATTCTGTAGGGTTTTTCGCTGAAAATCGTTCTCTGAAATTGATCTGTTCCGGATTTTTGATATATTCTTCATTCAAAGAGTATGCCTTTTCTGTTTTCAGAATATCCAAAATGATTTTGATGCTTTTTATATTAAAATCTAGAAGAGATTTTTCCTTTGTTTCGAATATTTTTTTAAGCTTATCTTCATAAAACTCAAAATACGGAGAACTTTGATAGGCTGTTTTAATCGACTTCCAGTGCAGGTTTTGCCAGTCTTCTCTGTAAGAAATCTCTATATCTTTATAAACACGGTTTCCGTTATGGTTGATCGGGATAATCAGTGAAAGCTTACCATTTGCTCCGTAAATATTGGCACGGTTTCTATAGGTCTGTTTAGGAAAATTTTCAAATTGCTCAAAAGTCACTTCATTTTCAGCATTTAAAAATTCTGAAAACCATGAAATGGATGGTAAATAAAATACCGGTAATAATATATTCTGCATAGTCCTTTATAGAAAAATGAAGTACTTTTTCAAATACTTCATCTTATTTATTTTTTAGTTGAATTAAATTTCTTCTTCTTTATTCTTTCCTTTGAATAATTTCATGAAATATTCCCAGCCAAAGAAAAGAATTAAAATCATAGCGGCGATCCACCAATATGAAGTTTTGTTGGCTTCACCAGTGTTGGTTGCTTTAAACATTCTGTCCCAACGGATTTTGAACGGAGCCTGATAAGTAGAACCTTGATCTTTAAACGCTCCCTGCAAACTCATCCAGGTAAACATCGGCTTTCCAACAATATTTTCTTCAGGAACGAAACCAAAGAATCTTGCATCCAAAGAAGCATCTCTGTTGTCTCCCACCATCATATAATAATCCTGCTGAATGGTATATTGATTGGTTTCTTTTCCGTTGATGAAAATTTTTCCGTTTTTATTTTCCAACTTATTATGTTCGTACTGAGAAATGATCCATTGATATTCTGGTAACGTTTCATCATTAAGAGTAACAACATCACCTTTTTTAGGAATTTTTAATGGACCATACTGATCTTGATTCCATTTTTTATTTATTGGAAATATACAATTAGTTGTATCAATTTTGCTTGACCATAATATTTCATGTTTTTCATTTGCCAAAACATTACCATTCGCATCTTTTCTTGGGAAATAACGTATATCTGAGCTACCAGCATCCATAATTTCTTCTTTGACTTCTTTCACACCAGGTAATCCCTTAATATCAGCAGCAACTTTATTAGTTAAACCTTGAAAACTATATAAAAAACCGCCATTCTGTAATGGAACTTCTTCTACCGGAAGAAACCCATAAGCTTTGTATAATGTCTGAATATCTAATTGCTGATCAGTTAAAACATTAAATTTATGTTGAACTTCCTGATCCCCTAAAACAGTTTCCGGTTTTCCGTTCACAAAAAGCCTTCCATTTTTCATTTCAAAAGTATCTCCCGCAACAGCAACCAATCTTTTTACATAAGGATCTGCTCTGTCTAATGAAACATGCACAGAATCTCTTGGATAGTTGAAAACTACAATATCATTTCTCTGAGGTTTACTGAATTGGAAAATTCTTTCGTATGGTAATTTTACAGCTTCTAAATAAGATTTAGGATCGTCTTTAGGATTTCCTGGTTCACCGGTATCCATAATTGTTCCCTGTAAGAAAGGAATTGCGACAGGACGCATCGGCAATCTGTAACCGTAGCTCCATTTATTTACAAAAAGGAAATCTCCCACCAATAAAGTTCTTTCCATTGATCCGGTAGGAATTCCGAAAGGCTGCGTTACAAAAACGTGGATGATGGTTGCAAAAACGACTGCAAAAGTAATCGATCCCATAAAGGTATCTTTCTTTTTTGCGTTTTTTTCTTCTTCAGTGAGATACAGATCATTTTCGTCTTCAATCTCGGTATCTTTAGAATAATTTACCGTTGCCATATAGATAAACGGCAAAATCACAGTCAACAATTGATCTTTGAAAAGATTTTTTCCGAATTTTTTCATTAAATACAGATGAAAAACACTCATCATAATAGGACCAACGATCGGTAAATATGATAAAAGTGCCCACCACTTCGGGTGCTTCGTTTCTTTAAGTATAATGAAATAATTATAGAAAGGGATAAACGCAAATAGCGGACTGTACCCTAATTTCTTGAACAGCTTCCAGGTGGAAATCCCCATCAATACTGATAAAATGAGAACATAAACTGTGTACGTTAAAAAATAATTCATAAACTTTTGTGCCTAAATCTATAATATTAGTAATGAGTAATCAGTAATGAGTAATTTTCACTGCTGATTATCTACTGTTAATTAGTTTGCAATGTAGGGATTTTGTTACAATTCTAGAGTCCTAAAACGTCTTTCATAGTAAAGTTCCCTTTTTTATCTTTAATCCATTCTGCAGCAACTACCGCACCCAATGCAAAACCATTTCTGTTGTGTGCAGTATGTTTAATTTCAATCTCGTCTACTTCACTTCTGTAATATACAGAGTGCGTTCCTGGAACTTCATCTTCACGAATGGCAAAAATACCCAGCTGCTTTTCCTGAGTATCTTCCAATTTCCAAGCTTCAAATTTCGGGTTATTTTTAATAATTCCTTCGGCAAGAGAAATTGCCGTTCCGCTTGGAGCATCCAGCTTGTGAATGTGGTGTATCTCTTCCAGCTGACAAGAATATGCATCTACATTTTTCATTAAATCTGCTAACTTTTCGTTTAAAGCAAAAAACAAATTAACGCCTAAACTGAAGTTGGAACCATATAAAAATGCAGTTTCGTTCTGAACTGCAATATTTTCGATTTCCGGTTTTCTTTCCAGCCAGCCTGTTGTACCGCTAATTACGGGAATTCCGTTCTCAAGACAAGCTTTAATATTATCAAAAGCTACTTCTGGAAGTGAAAATTCGATGACAACATCAGGATTATTAAGATTTTCAGCAGTCGGAGTTTGTTTTAACCGGGCAACCACTTCATGGCCTCTTTTTAGAGCAATCTCATCAATGATCTTCCCCATTCTCCCGTATCCAACCAAAGCTATTTTCATATGTAGATTTTATTGTTTTTTATTTTTCATATGGAATTCTTTAATTCTGATCGATTTTAAGTCTAAGAATCAAGGAGGATTTCATATATGAATCGTTATTTTTCTCTTATTATTAATTTTAAAATCTGAAGCTTAAAGCAAGTCCTGTTTTTGGCGGATTGATATTGTAATCATCATAAATTACAGCCGGTGCAAAAGTAAGATCCGGATCTTTACGACCTTCATACAAATGAGCATCAACAACGGCATCTACGATATTTAAGATATAAATTAAACCCGTGATCGCAATGGCATAATCTCTCTGTCTTTTCGATCGGTCCTGTGCATTTCCCAATGCTGTTGCATCCAGATTCGGATATTGTGAAAGGAATTCATTGGGTGTACCGTTCAGTTTTGCAATGTAATATTCACGATATTCTTTGTAACGATTCTGGTTCCAGATTGCAATTCCCACACCTGTTCCTACCGCTCCCCAAACGATGGGCACTTTCCAGTATTTTTTATTGTAAACCTGACCCAATCCGGGGAAAACAGCAGAATAAAGCCCTGCTTTTGTAGGATTAAGTTTTTTCACCTTTAATACGGAAGCGGGAGCATTGGCTTTTTCAATTTTTTGTATTACTTCAGCAGGAGCCTGCGGTTTTGCAGCAGGAATACTGTCTGTAGCGTAATGCTCTAACCTGATGGTATCTCTCGGATTGATCTGTGAAAAAATCAACCCTGAAAAAAGAAGAAAAAAAGTAAAAAGTAAGTTTTTCATTTATTTAATATGAGAAAGAATATATTCCAGCTCATCTTCATTTTTAAAGTCTAAAACAATTTTACCTTTTTTACCGGTTCCTGTTGTTTTTATCTCAACTTTTACATCAAGAATATCTGCGATCGTTTTCTGCGCTCTTTTGTAGTTGTTAGAAAGCTCTGCTTTTGCTCTTTTTGCAGCAGGAGTTTTCGGGTTTTTAATGGCAGCCGCAGCTTGCTCAGACTGACGAACGTTCAGTTTTTCTTTGATTATTAAATCGAATAAAGTCTGCTGATGTTCTTCGTTTTCGAGACTGATGATTGCTCTTCCGTGACCTGCAGAAATCTCTCCGCTTCTGATTGCATTCTGAATATCCGGACTTAGTCTCAAAAGCCTGATCGAATTCGTAATGGTACTTCTGTCTTTTCCAACTCTCTGGCTCAGGTTTTCCTGAGTAAGACCGATTTCTTCCAAAAGTCGGTGATACGTCAATGCGATCTCAATAGCATCAAGATCTTCACGCTGAATATTTTCTACAAGAGCCATTTCTAAAAGCTCCTGATCGTTTACCAGACGGATATATGCCGGAACAGTCGTAAGACCTGCAATTTTACTTGCTCGGTAACGTCTTTCTCCGGAAATAATTTCAAACTTTTCACCGTCTTTTCTCAAAGTAATAGGCTGAATTACACCTAAATTTTTGATGGACTGCGCTAGTTCATTTAATGCTTTTTCGTCAAAATAAGTTCTTGGCTGAGTCGGGTTCGGATAAATATCTTCAATGGAAACCTCCATAATGTTTCCTACAAAGTTTTCTGCTCCTGCATCAGTTGCCGTATTGACCGTGGCTTTGGATTCTGCACTCAGAATTGCGCCCAAACCACGTCCCATCGCTCTTTTTTTGTCTTTCATATTGCAAATGGCAATCGGCGTATAGCTTCTTGCTTTAATGTGTTATAAATTTAGCAATCGATCAAAAGCCAATTGCTATAAGCTATTTTTAATTTTTTACTAAATTTTCGTTTTTCAATAAAACCTCTTCTGCAAGCTGAATGTACTGAATTGCGCCTTTACTTTCCGCGTCATAATTCAAGATACTTTCACCGAAACTCGGGGCTTCACTTAATCTTACATTTCTACTGATGATGGTTTCAAAAACCATTTCCGGGAAGTGGGCATTTACTTCTTCTACGACCTGATTAGAAAGTCTCAGACGACTATCATACATAGTTAATAACAATCCTTCGATGTCCAGATCTTTGTTGTGGATTTTCTGAACGTTTTTAATCGTGTTTAAAAGTTTACCAAGACCTTCCAGAGCAAAATATTCACACTGAATCGGGATAATCACAGAGTCTGCTGCTGTAAGAGCGTTTACCGTAATCAAACCTAAACTTGGAGCACAATCGATGATGATATAGTCATAATCAGCTCTCACTTCTTTCAATGCTTCTTTCAGCATATACTCACGATTTTCTTTGTCTACCAATTCGATTTCGGCAGCAACCAAATCGATATGCGAAGGAACAATATCTAAGTTTGGAGTTGTTGTTTTCTGAATACAGTTTCTGGTTTCAACACTGTGTTCCAAAAGATTATAGGTAGAATACTGCACTTCTTCCACACCAAGACCTGAAGTCGCATTTGCCTGCGGATCTGCATCAATGATCAGGATTTTCTTTTCTAAAACTCCTAACGCTGCAGCTAAATTTACAGCAGTGGTAGTCTTTCCTACCCCACCTTTCTGATTAGCGATACCTATAATTTTTGCCATTATTTGAACTTTAAGCTTCAAAAATACACTTTTTTCTCTGCTCTTGGGGAATGACTAAAACGAAAATTGAGTTAAAATATTGTTAATAAGGGTTTTAGATATAAAAAAAATTATCCACAAAAAAAATTCTTTGTGGATAACTATCGATATTCGTTTTCAGGTTAATTAATTATCAAACTTCATTGAAATCGGGAAGCTGAAATAACTTCTTACGGATTCATTTTTTTTATTTTTTCCGGGAATCCATTTTCCTTTTACTGCTTTAATGGTTCTGATGGCTTCAGCATTGAATGAAGCATCTTTTCCGTTTGCTTTGATATTCGAAATCGTACCGTCTGTTTCTACCACAAAGGTTATTTTTGTACTTACAACTCCTCCTTCTTCAAAAGCAGAAACATCAAATTTATTCATTACTTTATTTCGGAAAGCATCAATTCCTCCTTCGAAATTTGCACTCTTACTTAATGCTCCTTCGCCAACAATTTCGTTAGGATCTTCTACAGGAACAATAGGAACTATTTTGGGTGGGACTACCGTTCCCGGACCGGAAATTACACTTGTAGGAACATTAATCTGCGGGGCCGGAGGTGCTGTAAAATCATTTTTTAATCCTGCGATCGCATCATCTGGAATATCTTTTACAATATTACTTTCATCCGCATCTTTTGTAGGCGTAGGAACAGTGCTATCAAACTGTCTTACACTTGCAGGAGGTGGCGTAACAGTTTGTGGAGGTGTTACTACAGGAGGAGTTTCGGGAACTTCAATGATATTAATCGGAGGAGGTAATTCATATCCCCCACCATCAATAACTTCTGTAGTTTTAAAAGCCGAAATTGCAGCTGGAATAATTGAAACTGCAGCCAATAAACCAACCCCAACAAAAAATGCCTTAGTTAAAATTCTGTCTGATTCTGTTCTTAATGCATAAGCTCCATATGCTTTGTTACGGTGTTCGAAAAGGATTTCGTTCAGTCGGAAATCCTGATTGTGTTCTAGGTGTTTCATCACTATAAAATTAAAATTGTTAATACATATTGATTATCAGTTTTCAACATGATTTTGAATAATCTTTGAAACAATATCAAAATATTTGCCAAATTTTTATAAAAACAAAACACTTCCAGTGAAAACTATGTTAAAGTGTAAATTTTAACTATTCATTGGATAAGGATTTGGCTGGATGATAGAAGCTGAGTGTTAGGTATTTTAAATTTTTGAAAACATTTTGTTTTTGAGAGCTGGATTTACAATGGTGTTAAATGAATCTGAACATGTTTTATTTTTCCGTAATTTAAATCGAAGAGATTTTCCTAGCCCCGATTGCAGCTTTGTTTGAGCTCATTTCTATTAGGATTCAGCGGTGCGGCGAAGCCGCGCCGCTGAATCCTAATAGAAATAGCGAGTGCGGAAAGCGGGAAAAAGCTTCTTATTTGAGTTGGAGAGTTTGAGGGTTTGAGAATGGATTATTTTACTTCAACGATAACGGTACAGATACTAGCACCTCCCACAATGACAAAAAAAAGACCGCCAAAATTGACAGTCTCTTTTTAATTTATTTAAAAATATTCCTTAGAATAATTCTTTTCTGATAATATTTTGGCTTCTTTCAGGACCTACAGAAACTAAGTAAACATTGATTCCCAAATACTTTTCGATAAACTCGATGTATTTCTGAGCATTGTCCGGAAGTTCGTCGTAGCTTCTTACTTTCGTTAAATCTTCCGTCCAACCTGGTAAATCTTGATAGATTGGTTCGTAATTGTATAATTTCTCTGTTGAAGAAGTGAAATAATCGATGATTTTTCCGTCTTCAGTTTTGTAATGCGTTACGATTTTAAGGTTTTCAATCCCTGTAAGAACGTCTAATTTCGTAATCACTAAGTTATTGATTCCGTTGATCATACAAGCGTGCTTCAAAGAAACAAGGTCTAACCAACCTGTTCTTCTTGGTCTTCCTGTCGTCGCTCCGAACTCACCACCAATTTGTCTGATGCTTTCTCCTAATTCGTTGTCTAATTCAGAAGGGAAGGGTCCGTTTCCTACTCTTGTACAATATGCTTTTGCAACACCAATTAAGTTCTGTAATGAAGTTGGCGGAACTCCCGCTCCTGTACAAACTCCTCCTGTAGAGGGAGAAGAAGAAGTTACGTATGGATACGTTCCGAAGTCGATATCCAACATTAAAGCCTGTGCTCCTTCGAATAAAACGTTTTTTCCGTCTCTGATTGCTTCATTCAACTCCAGTTCCGTATCAACGATTCTGTCTTGAAGCTGCTTTCCGATTTCTAAATATTCGTTGTAAATTTCTTCAACGTCTAATGTCGGTTTTCCGTAATATTTTTCAAAAAGAGAATTCTTAATTTTTAAGTTTTTCTCGATTTTGTCTCTTAAGATTTCAGGATTCAGAAGGTCGATCATTCTGATACCCACTCTTGCAATTTTATCTTCATAGCAAGGTCCGATCCCTTTTTTCGTTGTGCCGATTTGCGTTCCTCCTTGCTCTTCCTCACGGTAAGTATCCAAAAGAATGTGGTAAGGCATGATCACATGCGCCCTTCTGCTGATAAAAATGTGGTCAGTTTTCAAGCCTTTGCTTTCGATCTGATTCACCTCCTTAATGAAAGATTTAGGATTTACCACTACTCCATTCGCAATGATACACTTCCCTTTGCACTGAAGAACTCCCGATGGAAGAAGGTGCAAAACGAATTTCTCTTCACCTACATAAACCGTGTGACCAGCGTTGTCCCCTCCCTGGAAACGTACAACGTAATCCGATTTTGCCGATAAAACATCCGTGATTTTTCCTTTACCTTCATCTCCATACTGAAGACCTACAACTACGTAAGTTGACATATTTTACTTTTATTTTAGATTCATGCAAAATTACTTTTAAAAAATTGGGTGGGCAAATTTGAGAGGAATTTTATTTTTGGGTGGGGTGGAAATCGTGGGGTTGAACTTAAAATTCCTAGCAAAAAATATTATATTTGAAAATCAATTATTAAAACATACATGAAAGTATTAAATAAATTTGTTTTCTTATTAGTCATTATAAGCTCCCTAACTTTTGCACAGATAAATAAAATAAAGGGAAATGAATATGAAATGACCGGAAAAATCATCAATGATATTTCTCTACCACCAGGTTGCGGCTATGTTGCGTTTGGAGTTGTTGTAGAATTTGAAATTATTAATACTAATCTAAAAAAATTTACAAATAGGAGAATTCCTATTATTGTAACGTGTCCAGAATCGTATGGGAAAACTTCTTTGAGAAAAATAAAACTTATAAGCTGATATTTTCAGATAAAAAACAAACTGATTTTGGTTGGACGATTCCCAATCTAAGTATTTTAGAAAAATATGGTTTAAAAAAAAAGTTTTGGTTAATGAATATTGGAAACACTTAAAATAAAATGCAAGAAAACTCAAAAGATGAATATTTAAAAATAGCCAAAGAATATCTTTTAAATGAATATGGAGATATTGTTCAAATATTCGAAGACCATATAAGTGAAACTGATGATACATTTTGTTTTCATTATCAATCTAAAAAGTTTTTTGAAACATTAAAATTTGAACACCAATTTGTCGGACAAGGTCCTTTATTCATTTTAAAAAGAAGTAAAAGAATAATTCCTTATGGAAGTGCAACAGGAGAAAAAGCTGGTCTTATTAAAATAATTAATCAACTAAATAAGGAAAGATTAATAAGGGTCTACTATAAAGATTATGATATCTGGGATGGAAAGTATGATTTAATAATTAATAAAGTAGAAGATGAAGCTTGTGGATTGGAAGATGTAATTATTGAAAACTTAGTCAGTGTTTTACTAAAACACAAAATCTGGAAAGCTAATCAATATGATAGTGACAATCCAAACGCCTATTACTACACTGAAAAAGAATTAAAAGAAACTCTAATAAAATCTCCATTAATATTAAAAAAACCTTTTTGCAAAAACTTGGAAGATCTTCTCGTTGATCTTATTAACACAAATATGTATCTTGATTGGACATTATCAGAAGTTAAATAAATATTATTCCGCAGAAGCCTTTCAACAGCTTAGATTCCTTCGGAATGACAAACAATTTGGATATTTTATTATTCTTATTTCAACAAAACCTCACCACTCACTCCAATATCCTCCAAAAACACCCCATCATGCGAAATCACCACCAAAGTCCCATGATAATCCTTAATAGAATTCGTCAGAATTTCCACATTTTGGATGTCTAAATTATTCGTCGGTTCATCGAGAATAATCATGTCTGGAGCTTTATTGCTGATGGAAAGTCCGCACAGAAGAAGTCGCAGACGTTCTCCACCACTCAGAACATCACATTTTTTGTCCCAGCTTTCCTTTCCGAATAAAAACCGTGATAATAAAGTTTTCATTTCCGATTCCGGCATTGCATTGTCGTTGAACTGTTGGGCAAAATCATAAACCGTCGCATTTCTATCAATCAGAGAATATTCCTGATCGATATAAATCGTCTGAAAATCCGACTTCGAAATTTTTCCGACAAAAGGTTTCAAATCTCCCAAAAACAGCTTGATTAAAGTCGTTTTCCCCGAACCGTTCGAACCTTTAATCGAAATTCTGTCACCACTTCGGATTTCAAGATTAAGATTCTCTTTCCAAAGATTTTCTTCATTATATTTAAAATTAGTTTCCTCCACCAAAATCAAAATTTTCCCTGAATGCAGATTCGAATCATTAAAATTTACTTTCATCTGATCGGCATTTCTCACCGACGAACGCAAATCCCGCAAATCACCCGAAATATCATTGATTTTCTCAGCATGAATTCCTTTTAACTTAGACGAATTTTTTTCAGCATTATTCCGAAGTGTATTCATCATAATTCTCGCCACACCCGATTTTTCCTGTTTTCCTTTTCCTCTTGCATCCAATTTTTGCTTTCGTTCCAGCGTTTCGCGTTCCTTCTCCTTTGCTTTTTTCAGTGCCCGTTCTTTGGAATGAATATCGTTTTGCAGCGCTTCATTTTCGATTTCTTTTTGTTCGGCATAAAAATCAAAATTTCCACCGTAGGTCGAAATCCCCTGATTGCTTAATTCAAAAATCGTATCAACCAAATTCAGCAAAGTTCGGTCATGACTGACAATCACAACCGTTGAATTCGTCTTTTCAATAAGATCGTACAACAGATTTCGACCTTCCAGATCGAGATGATTGGTCGGTTCGTCGAGTAAAATAATTTCAGGTTGATTGATCTGAATTCCAGCTAGAAAGACCTTTGTTTTTTGTCCGCCACTTAGACTTTCCAATGTTTGATTTAAATCTAAATTTTCAAGTTTCCAGTGTTGCAAAGCGATTTGACAGCGTTCTTGAATGTTCCAATCGTCATTCAATATTTCAAAATAAATTTCATCCACTTCTCCATTTATTATTTTTTGAAGTGCATTCAATTTTTTGTTGATTTTTAAACATTCCGCTACCGTCAGATGATTAAAATTTCCAAACATCTGCGGAATATAGAAAATATCACCTTGAATATTGACATTTCCTTCCAAAGGTTCAATTTCATTCGCAATGATTTTCAGCAAGGTAGATTTTCCCATGCCGTTGCTTCCGACCAAAGCCGATTTTGTGTGAGTTTGTATCGTTAAGTTGATAGAATTAAAAAGCAGATTCCTCGCCGGAAACCCAAAGGATATATTTTGTAGAAAAAACATGATTTCTTTCTGTAATTAAAGTTAAAACTGCAATAACTTCGTTCGTTATTGTTTATTAAATCTGAAAGAAATTGTATCCTACATCCTGGTATTTTGAAGTTTATGAGTGGCAAAGTTAAGGAAAATTCTGTATTGTATTTTTTATAAACTTTTTAGCATACAGTTAGAAAGTCTTGAAAATAGTATACCACCCCTCCAAAGGAGGGGAATTTTCCTCAAATAAAATTCAGTAAAATCATACCTCAATTTTATCCATCACCTGTCTGAAAAGTCCTTTGATATGATCAATCTCCGATTGATACATTGTTTTTTTACGACAACCAAAATAAAGGGTATTTTCGAGCTTTTTCTCTCCTTCCCAGATGAGTTTTACATTACCGTTTTCAACTTCTTCTTTACAGAGAAAATTAGGAATTACCGCCAAACCGTTTCCTCCTTTCAGACAACGAAGGATAGAATTCAGATTAGGAACAATATAATTCGGACGGAAATTTGGTTTATGCCCGAAATTGAGCAACCAAAACTGGAAAAGATGTTCCATATCTCCCGTTGTTCCGTACCATTTTTCCTGTTTCAGCCAGTTCTCGATTTTTTGGGAATCTTTTGCTTTTAAAACCTCATCAAAACTTTCTTTGTCAATATTTTTACCACCAATCAAGACAATTTGTTCGGAAGAAAAAGCTTCGTGTAAGATGTTGGGTGAAGTGCCTTTTTTGGGTGTAATAATTAAATCTAAAATCCCTTTATCCAACTGATCCAGCATTTCTGGATATTCTCCAAAACTGATAATCAGATTAAAATCAAGACTCGAAACATACTGTTCCAAAGTGGTCTGAAAAGTTTCAAAACACATTCCCACACTGATGGTCGGAGTATGTTTTTCTGTAGATTTCTGAAAGTTTTTCTCAACCTCTTCAAGCTTCGTTAAAGGTTCTGAAATGGCATTAAACAAAACCTTCCCTCTTTCGGTTGGTATCATTTTTCTGCCCGTTCTGTCAAATAATTTATATCCGACATAAGCTTCCAACGAGCCCAAATGAAGACTCACTCCTGGCTGAGAAATAAATAAAGAATCTGCCGCTCCCGTTAAAGTTCCGGTTTTGTAGATCGCTTTGAAAGTTCGGTACCATTCTAAATTAACCATGATGCTAAATTTTTTGCCAAAATGATATTTTAATAATGGAGTAATTCACAATTCAACAATATCATTTTTCTGATACAAAGTTACAAAATAATCAGATTACTGATATTTTTTTTAATTAAATGTTAAATCAAACCTTTCTTCCACAAGCAATTGTCCCCATTGCACAGATTCTACAGATTCCGTTTTTACAAAGCCAACTTTTTCGTACATTGCAATCGCTTTTTCCTGAAAGCTAGTCGTTAATAAATACAAATTCTTGTATTTCTTGTCTTTACAATAATCCAGAGCCGTATTCAACAGCTTTTTCCCAATTCCTGTTCCTCTGAACATGGGCAATGTTAAAAACCACCGCAGCTGCGCTTCCTCAGAAGAACGTTGAAGAATAGCCACACATCCGACAATTTGCTGATTGTATTCCGCAAGCCAGATTTTATCATTTTCCGGCGAATAATTTTCTAGAAATTCGGAAAAAGTTTTTATTACATATTTTTCGAAATCCTGACTGTAACCGGATTCTTCGGTGTAAAGCTTACCGTGAAGATGAATCAAATAACCGATATCTCCAGGTTTTAATCCTTCTCTGAATTCAACGTCTTTTGCAAGATTTGCTTTATTATAATCTGGTGATAGTAAATTTTTAATGCTTCGCATGGAATTCACCAACATCTCTTTTTCTCCAGTATGTAAAGGATGAACAATTTCTTCAATCTGCCTGTCCGATTTGGATTGTAAAATTTTCAGCAACTGATCCCCTTCGTCTGTCAGTTCAATATAAAAGGCTCTTTTATCTTCATTAGATTGAACTTTTCTTATAATATTATCTTTTAAAAACAATTTTAAAACCCTGCTAACATATCCTTTGTCAAGATTTAAAAATTCGCTTAGTTGTTGAGAATTAACTGTCGGATGCTCGCCAATTTCATATAAAAGCCTTACTTCTGACAGTGAATAGGGACTGTCTAAAAAATTGTTTTTTAACATTCCGATATGAGAAGTATAGAATCTATTAAAACTTCTGATTTGTTGAATGGTATTTTTCATGTAACAAATGTAAGAATTTAGTTGACTTTGTCAACTAAATTAAATCTTTTTAACTCCTATTATTTTTATGATACTTAACTATAATTCACATTATTTTTATTATACATAACCTCGTTATAACTTTGCATCATAAAATTTAAATATTCATAAAACAATGAAAAAAGTATTAATCATCAACGGTGGACAAAACTTCGGACATTCCGGAGGAAAATATAATCAGACTATTGCAGACAACACTTTGGAGGTATTCAAAGGATTTGAAAATGTAGAAATAAAAATCACAAATGTAGATGAAGGCTACGATAAAGATGAGGAAGTTAAGAAATTCGTTTGGGCAGATTACATCATTTACCACACGCCAATCTGGTGGTTTCAGTTACCCAACGGTTTAAAAAAATACATCGACGAAGTTTTCACCGCAGGTCACGCAAAAGGAATTTATCTAAGCGACGGAAGAACAGCAGATAATCCAAAGATCAACTACGGAACCGGAGGAATGCTTGGCGGAAGAAAATATATGGTTACCACAAGCTGGAACGCTCCTGAAACAGCTTTTACGCTTCCCGGAGAATTTTTCAATGAGACAAGTGTAGATAATGGACCATTATTTGGTTTTCATAGAATGAATGCTTTTGTCTCATTAGAAAGAATAGATGGTTTTCACTTCCATGACGTAGAGAAGAATGCGAATATTGAACGGGATATGAAACTTTACAGAGAACATCTTACTACAGTTTTTGAAAAAGAATTAAAAAAACAATTAGCCTAATGAAAATTTATCTTACAGCCGTTATAAAAGCCAAAGAAGAACATAGAGCCGAGGTTTTGGAAGTTCTTCAAAATATGGTAAAAGAAACTCAAAAAGAAGAAGCCAACGAATTATATACACTTCATCAGGGAATTGAGGATAAAAATCAATTCATTTTCTACGAAATCTGGAAAAGCAAAGAAGGTTTAGCACAACACAATCAGCAACCTTACATTCAAGCTTTTGGAGATTTGGTTGATGAAAAATTGCAGGAAAAACCACAGATTTATCTAACTGAAATTATTTAGAAATTAGCTTTTACCGCAAAAAAATCAAAAGAAATAATTAAGACAAGAATAACAAAGTAAACAAAATGTGATACTTCCAATTTTGCTTACTATTGAAAATCTTATTAGGTAATAAAAATCTTTTGATTCTTTTGTGGTAAAAATTCAAACCAATAAAATTTAATCATGAAAAAATTAGCATTTTTATTGCTTACCATCTTTACGATAGGATTCGTACAGTCACAAACCAAAAAATCAAAAAATATGAAAAAGAAAATTTTATTTGTCGTTACCAGCCATGACAAAAAAGGTGATACAGGTGAAGAAACCGGATATTATCTTGGTGAAGTTTCGCATCCTTGGGAGGTTCTTCACAAAGCCGGCTACGAAATCGATTTTGTAAGCCCGAAAGGCGGAAATCCGCCCGTTGACGGATTTGATTTGAAAGATTCCGTAAACAAAGAATTTTGGGAAAGTAAAGACAAAAGTAAAATCGACAATTCTTTGAAACCTTCTCAAGTTAACCCAAATGAATATTCTACCATATTTTATGCAGGAGGTCACGGAGCCATGTGGGATTTTGCTGACAACACAGAATTATCAACAATTGCTTCAAAAATTTACGAAAACGGTGGAATTGTAGCCGCAGTTTGTCACGGACCAGCCGGTTTGGTGAATATTAAACTGAATGACGGCAAATATTTGGTTGACGGTAAAAAGATCAATGCTTTTACCAATGAAGAAGAATCTGAAGTAAAGCTGACAAACGTTGTTCCTTTCCTTTTGGAAGATAAATTAAAAGAAAGAGGTGCCAAATTTGAAAAATCAGGACTTTGGCAAAATCATGTGGTGAGCGATCAGAGAGTGATTACCGGACAAAACCCTCAGTCTGCTAAAAGTGTTGGGGAAGCTATTTTAAAAGAATTGAGTAAATAGTTGTTTTTGGTGTAAAAATTTCATACCCTGACTAAATCAACCGATTATGAAGACAATGAAATACATTTTTATCATCTTAACAATTCTAATAATGAACAATTTAACAGCACAACAAGATAAGTGTCGATACATTAAAACTCAGACAGGCTATTTGATGGTTCTCCGACAAGATGATGATGTGATTGCGAAGATCGAAGATTTGGCCAAAACCGAAAATATTCCGTCGGCTAACTTCACAGGGATTGGTTTTGCTTCTGATGTAACTTTTGGATTTTATGATTTTAATGCTAAAAAATTTAATCCGAAAACCTTCAAGAAAGTAGAAATGGGAAGTCTCACCGGATCGATTGCCTGGAATGAAAAAGGACCTTCCATTCATGTTCATGGAGTGGCTACGGATGATAAATTCAATGCCTATGGCGGACATATTTTATCACTTCATGTCGGAACGGGTTCAATGGAAATTTATATCAATGTCAACGATAAAAAACTGGAAAGAAAGGTTGAACAACCACTCAATGCAAATGTTTTACAGCTGAAGTGCCCACAATAATTAAAAACGCTTTCCTAAATCGGAAAGCGTTTTATTCTAAATAACATTTACGGATAATCAATTATTTTGCAATCGGCAAATGAGTAGAAATTGCAATTCTGTTCCACATATTGATCGAAACTGCTGCCATGATAATATCGGCAATCTGGCTTTCGTTAAAAATTTCTTTCGCTTTTTGGTACGTTTCTTCAGTCAGTCCTTTTTGGCTGATTAATGTAATTTCTTCAGCCATCATTAAAATAATCTGCTCTTCATTGGTAAAAAGCTCTTTCGCATCTCTCCATGCATTTAGCAAAAAGATTCTTTGAGGAGTTTCGCCATATTTTAAGGCATCTTTTGTATGCATATCGAGACAAAATGCACAGCCATTGATCTGTGAAGCTCTGATTTTTATTAATTCTTTCTGAATTGGGCTTAAAAAAGAATTTTGAAGGGCTACTTCCATCCCAATTCCAGCTTTGTAGGCAGCAACATGTGTTGTTGACATATCGAATCTTGCGCTCATAATACTTAATTTTTTTTAGTTAATGTATCTATTGAATAATTATAATGTTGTTGTGATGCTAAAAGAAATGCCGCTGCACTTCCAATCCATACCGAATAATCTAAAGGAGCTTTTACCCCTAAAGCGATCGTCATCGATAAGGCAAAAGTCAGCAATAAAAATCCTGTTCCGTAAGCTGCTATTTTGGTTTTGAAACCTAAAATCAGCATCAAAGGAAAAAGAATCTCAAAAAAAGTTGCAGTATAGGCTGAAAAAATCCCTAAGCTTTCAGGAAGAAAAAAAGTAAGATGTTTCGTATACTTCTCAAAGTTTTCCCAGTTTCCCCATGCAGAATTTTTGCCCCAAAATCCGAACCTGTCTGCAACAGCAGAAAGCATCGTCACTGAAAGAGCTAGTCTTAGAAATAACTGTGAATACTGAACTTTTTGTGTTGCCATGATGTTTGCTTTTAATTACATGACAAAGTTCAGCATATAGAATCTTAAAAATCTTAAACTGGTTTAAGAACGTAATTTTGCCCGTATTTCACTTAAATATTCCGGAGTGAAACCTAAAAAGGAAGCAATCAAATATTGCGGAATTCTCTGAATAAACCAAGGATATAATGTACTGAAGTTGACATAAAGTTCTTCTCTGGTCATTTCATAAAGATAGCGAATTCGCCTTTCAGAAGCTGCATAAGCTCTCTGATAAATCATTCTGAAATAACGCTCCATCACCGGATGTTTTTTCAGTAATTCTTCCTGGGTCTGAAGATTTATTTCTAAGATGATCGATTTTTCAACCGCCTGAATACAAAAATCGGTCTTGATCTGCCTTTCATAAGCAAAAGTATCGGTCATCCACCAGTTTTCTATCGCAAATTCAGTAGTTTGTTCTACTCCCTTTTCATTAACGAAAAATTTTCTCAGACAACCTTTTACCACAAAAAACATTGATCTGCAAACTTCCTGGCTTAATATCAAATCCTGCTTTTTTTTAACCTCCCTAACCTCAAAAAAAGATAACACTGAAGTAAATTCTTCGTCACTGATCGTTATAAATTTATCTAAATGCGCCTTGAAACTTTCCATTTTTGAAATTGAGTATTCAAACTTAACTTTATTTTTTTAGTTTTACAACGACAAAACTGGAAATCATGGAAATCGTTGCCAAAATTTTAATCGCACTTGTAGCTATTGAACATCTTTACATTCTCTGGATGGAAATGTTTGCTTGGGAAACCAAAGGAAAAGAAGTTTTCAAAGCAGCTTTACCTGCCGAAATGTTTAAACCCACAAAAGGTTTAGCAGCCAATCAGGGACTTTACAATGGTTTTCTTGCAGCCGGATTGATCTGGTCTTTTCTGATTGAAGACCCGAAATGGCAAATTAATGTTGCTTTATTTTTCTTGGGATGTGTTGCCGTAGCAGGAATTTACGGAGCAATTTCCGCAACAAAAAAAATCTTTTTTGTGCAGGCTTTGCCGGCGATTTTAGCAATTATTGCCGTGTTGTTATCTGATTCTTTCTAAAGAACATTGCCCAGAACGTACATGTTTTCCATTGTCGGAACAGCACTTCCACCTTCGTTTTCAAGAGTTATTGCGAAAGCCTGCGCTTTGTTGATACTGGCTAAAGAAGTATTGGTATCTTTTTCTTTCGTGTAAAGACCTGCACTTACAGGTTTTCCATCTGCAATTGCCCACAGCTGATACTGTTTTCCTGCAGGAGCCTGAGGAAGATTTTGTGCATTTAGATAAACTTTATGATGAGCTTTATCCCAAAAAACAACCGCTTTTGCATCGGGATGAGCTTCAGTTCCGGACATTACAATTTTCTGAATATCAGGATTTGCAGTTACTTCAAGTTTCTGGTTGATTGCTTTAATCTTTTCATCCGTTGCCGTTTTTTCTTTTGTGAAAACACTCAATTGTTCCTGAGTTTTGTTCTTTTCACTAAACCAATAGAGATTGGCACCAACACTGAAGATCAACAAAATTGAAGCAGCGACAGCCCATTTGTTCCTCATTACACCCGCTGTATCTTTTTTATCCGAATTATTTACTTGATTTTGAATTTCAATCGGTAATGGTATGCTTTTAGTTTCTTCAGTAATATCTGAATTTATAAGAGAGTTATCTCTTACCTTTTCCCAGATTTTAGCCTGAAGATGATCAGGAGGCTCTATAGCCTGAGCGGTTGTAAAATCTTCAAGAATTTTCTGAGCTTCCTCAAAGGCAGCTCGTACTTCTGCATTGTGAATCATCACGCATTCTAAAATGCCTGATTCTTCTTTGCTTGCAGTGCCCAAAATATAAGCTTCGAGTATGCCTGATGATATGTATTCCTGAGTATTCACTTTACCTGTAATCTTTTAACAAATCCTTTAATTTCATAAGTGCATTCCGCATCTTTGTTTTTACCGTACCTAGAGGTATTTTCAGTTTTTCGGAGATTTCTGACTGGCTAAATCCTTTATAATAAGCAAGATCGATAAGTTGTTGCTTATCTTCGTCTAATTTATCTAAAATTTTATTAAAACCAATAAAATCCTGATTATCTGAAACCGAAAGTGTGGTATCATTATATACGAAATCAGGTAAAGATTGGTTTTTTAAGCTGTTCTGAAAATTTTTGGATTTAATATGATCAAGAGCAGAATTTCTAGCAATATTAATCATCCACGTGTAAAGTCTTCCTCGACTACAGTCATACTGATCGATTGAATTCCATATTTTCATGAAAGTATCCTGAATAACTTCTTCAGAAGCTTCTTTAGAATTGGTAATTCTGAAAATAACCCCATATAAAGCAGAAGCATAGTTCTCATATAAATAATGAAAACCATTCTCATTATGCTGTTTTACCAACAGGATAATTTCCTCTTCAGAATATTTTGCTTTAATAAGTTGAATATTTTATCCCAAATATATAAAAATAAACACCTGTTATTGCAAATCATTTAAATTTTATTTGAATCTGTTAATAAATATTAATCAAAAGTTTATTAAAAAAACATAATCAAGAAGAACGAAATGAAATTTATACAACTGATAATCAATGCAATACAAATTATTTTCAAACTTTATAAAACTGATTTCCATTCACTGTTCGTAAGTGATTATAGATTTCAAAATATAAACATTAAATAAAAAATCAGAAAAAATGAACATCACATCAAAATTTGCAGCAATAGGAATGATCGCATTATCATTTGCCTTAAGCGGAAACGCAGCTGCACAGTCTATGAAAGAAAAAACAGTAATGGTAGGCGGAGCAGCAATGTATCCTTCAAAAAATATTGTTGAAAATGCTATGAACTCTAAAGATCATACAACTTTAGTCGCAGCAGTAAAAGCAGCAGGATTGGTAGAAACTTTGCAAGGAAATGGTCCGTTCACTGTTTTTGCACCTACCAATGCAGCTTTTGCCAAACTCCCAAAATCAGCAGTAGATAATCTTCTAAAGCCTGAAAACAAAACAATGCTTCAAAGTGTACTTACTTATCATGTTTTACCTGGAAAATATTCAGCAAAACAAGTTTGGGCAGCAGTAAAAGCCGGAAACGGAAAAGCTACCATGAAAACAGTTCAGGGAGAATCTTTAACATTTTGGACCAAAGGAAAAGACCTTTATGTAAGTGATATGAAAGATAATAAAGCAAAAGTGACGATTGCCGACGTGAATCAGTCCAACGGAGTGATCCACGTTATTGATACCGTTCTAATGCCCTAGGATTTATGATTCTGTGCAAGAATAATCAAGAAAATTTCTTGCACAGTTTATTTTACAAAACTCTAAAATATTATATGTTATGAAAAAACCAATTACTGTTTCCGGAGCCACATCCATAGATACCGGAAGAAGAAATTTTTTAAAGCTGGGCGGAATCGGCGTAATGATTGCCGGTTTAGCACTTGTAGGTTGTGACGACGATGATTTCGATTATAATCCGGGCAACAATATCTTTGATTTGGGAGCGGGAGATGTAGGAGTTTTAAACTACGCTTACGCTTTAGAACAATTAGAAGCAGACTTCTATACAAAAGTTGTGAATAATTTTTATACAGGAGCCTCTACTGCAGAAAAAGAAATCCTTACCGATTTGTACCATCATGAAGTGATCCACCGAGATTTTTTCAAAGCTGCACTTAGCGGTGCGACAACTCAGGTTTTACCTACTTTGGAATTTCAGTATCCTAATGTAAATTTCAACGACAGAACATCTGTACTAGCAACAGCTAAAGCTCTTGAAGATACCGGTGTTGCAGCATACAATGGTGCCGGAAAATACATTACGAACCCAACTTATCTTGTTATTGCAGGAAAAATTGTTTCGGTAGAAGCAAGACATGCAAGTGCGATCCGAGATTTAATCAATCCGGGAACAGCAGCATTTTCAGGAGATGATGTCATCGATACGAACGGTTTAGATCTCGCCAAAGAGCCTAAAGATATTGTTGCCGTAGCCGGAGGTTTTATCAAAACACCTTTCACCTGGAAAGAAAGAGGAATCGGATAATAAAACATTTAGACTTCTCAAATTTTATTAACCACAAAATCTAAACTTATGAATATTCTAAAAATATTAGATAAATTATCTGATGACACCCTTTTCAGCAAAACATTTTCAAGAACCGAAAATTTAAATCATATCTCATCAATCGGTAAAAAAGCAGCCATCACCGCAATACCTTTAGGAATGGGTTCGATGCTTGCCGCCGAAACAAAGAACGAAAATTCTGCAGACAGCACTTATTTCAAAAAAGATGCTCTTACCGATGCTTTACAACTGGCTTTGGTTTTAGAATATCTTGAAGATGAATATTACAAAATTGGTCTTAATACTTTATCATTGATTCCTACTGCAGACCGAACTGTTTTCATGCAGATTTCAAAACACGAAAATGCACACGTTAATTTCCTCAAGACGACCCTTACCTCATTGGGAGTAACTCCGGGAGCAAAACCTACATTCGACTTCACAGCAGGTGGAAGTTTTACGCCCTTTTCCAATTACAGCCAGTTTCTGACTTTAGCACAGGCTTTTGAAGACACAGGAGTAAGAGCATATAAAGGACAGGCAGGAAACGTAATGAGCAATAAAACCGTTTTGCAGGCTGCACTACAGATACACTCCGTTGAAGCAAGACACGCATCAATGGTAAGAAGAATGAGAGCTAATAAAGGCTGGATTGAACTTGCCAACGGAGGAAATATGCCTCCTGCGACAAACCCCGTTTATGCTGGAGAAGATCTAATGGTACAAGCGGGATTTAATACTGCAACAGCATTCGGAAATGCAGCCGGATCTGCATCATTTGACGAAATTCTTACCGGAACAGACGCACAGGCAATAGCCTCGCTTTTCATAGTATAATATTATTTTTTGGTAGGTAAATATGCAGTTTTCAGTTTAATTCTGATGGCTGCATATTTTTTTTAAGTCAGCTTTTAATTGATCTGTATTATATTTCCCTTCATGATATTCAAGCAAATCCTGATTTTTATCCAAAACAATCCACAACGGATAAACAGGCTGTTTTTTATTTTTAGATAAAGCCAGAACCAACTCATGAATTCCGGAATTTCCATTCGGTAAATACCCAAATTCTTTTCCCTGAAAACGGATTTTCTCTTTTGTTCTTTCCGCCTCAAAATTGATGAAGTAAAAATTATTATTAATGAACTGGGTGAGTTCTTTGTCTTTATTCAGTTCAAAAAATTCAATCTTACAAACCGAACACCAATCGGTATAAATATGAATAATAACCGGCTTCGGATTTTCCTTCTGTCGAATTTCCAAATCCGAAAAAGTGTCTGTCTTTATCTGCGAAAGACAAAAACACGGCACTAACATTAAAAATAAAAATATCGTTAACGTTTTCATTCTGTATATTTTTTTCGACCGCAAAAGAGACAAAAGATTTTTGAAACCTTTTTTAGATAATTAAAAGTAAACAAAGCTTGAAACTTAAGTTTTGTAAACTTTTGCAATCTTTATTTTCAATCATTTTTTTCCTTCTTTTGCGGTAAAACATTATTTCAAAGTATACTTTACACCCAAAAACCCTCTGATTTTCTGCATAGGCGCATATCCATAAGTCGTATCAAAAGTATAATGATTCGGATTACTGATCGGATCATCTGCATTTTTATCAAACGGATCAAACGGTCGCATCAACGGATTCTCTGGAGTAAAATTGAATAAATTTTTAATTCCGCCATAGACTTCAAATCCGGATTTAAAACTTTTAGAAACCTGAATATTCGCAAGATTATAAAACGGTGAATATTCCGGTCGGTAGTCATTCGGCAAAACAGGCAGTCGCATCGGTCCATAAAACTGTCCCGTAAAATCGATCGTTAAATTACCCGGAAATTTATACGTCAGATTGTAAGTGCCACTCCACTTTGGAGCATGAAACTGTTGCGATTTTTCATTTTCTCCGTCAAATTTCTGGTAAACATCCAAATAAGTTACTCCGAGATTTACGCTTAAAGGAAAATTAAAAGTATAATCCAAAATCAAAGAAGCACCTCTCGAAATACCGTAACCATTAAGGTTATCATAAATAATTTTCTCCGGATCAGTATCAAAATCACTAACAATTTTATTGCTGAAATAGGTATAAAATGCAGAAGCGTCAAGATTAATTAACTTTTCGCCAACAGGAATTTTCCAAACATAATTTAAATTTCCGTTAATTGATTTTTCAGGTTTTAAATTGGATTGAATCACCACATCACGGGAACCCGTCAACGCTGCATGATCTTCTGTAAACAAATTTACCACACGGAAACCCGTTCCGAAATTAAACCTCAATGTATGATAAGGATTCGGAGAAAATTTCCATGCAAAACGTGGGGAGTGCACTGCATGATGGATTTTATCATAATCAAATCTGTAACCGAGCAATAAAGTATTTTTCTCGTTGATTTCCCATTGATCCTGAATAAACGCTCCTAAAATCGGTGACTTCATCGGCTCATTCATTACTCCGTCTGAAGACAGAGTTCCGGGTGTATTGTCGTCATAAAAAGTTCGTTTGAAGGTTGCTCCTACAATTAAATCATGATTTCCCAACTTTTTATCCCAATACGTCTGTGCAAAAGCGACTTTCTGCGTTGCTGTAAAAGGATTTGTTCCGTAAAAAGAATTCTGGTCATGAAAATTATAAGAAAACTGCGTCACAATGTTTTCCTCCATAGGCCATTGATAGACACCAAAAGCCTCTACTCTATTGGTATAAATACTTTCACCGTAAATTTCACCGCTTCCACGATACGATTTGTTCCACTGTATTTCTCCGCCGAAACGGTCTTCATACAAATACCTCAACGCAAAGCTTGCCTGTCGGTTTTCTTTTCGCTGGAAATTCCATTTATTAAAAACTGAAATTCTGTTCTGCAATGCTCCATCTGTGAAATTATCGTTGTTTTCGTCGAATCTTTTTGTAAAATTGAAATAATTTATACTTAATAGAGAAGCTGCATTTTTACCTAAGTTAAATTTCGTCGACAAATCAACATTATTTTCCGCCCAGCTTGTCGTCATTAGGTCAACACTTAATTTTGGAGCTGTCAACGCATTTTTTGTAATAATATTAATCACTCCACCCATCGCTTCAGAGCCGTAAAGTGATGATGCAGGACCTTTCACTACTTCAATTCGGTCAATTAAACTATTGGGAATTCCGCTTAATCCGTAAACTGTGGAAAGTGAACTGACAATCGGCATTCCGTCAATTAAAATCATCGTATAAGGGCCTTCCAAACCATTGATGTGAATATCTCCCGTGTTGCAAACAGAACAGTTCAGTTGAGGTTTCACTCCGTTCACCATTGCAATGGCTTCAAAAATATTCGGAGTCGGATTTTTCTGAAAAAATTTCTGACTGTAAATTTCTACTGCAACCGGACTTTTTGATTTGCTAATGGGTTTTATCGTTCCGGTAATCACTACATCATCAATAACCCGGGTTTTAATTTCTTTTTTCTTTTCAGAGGTAGCTGAATCAATCTTTTGAATTTGATTAAAATCTAAAGTATCTGTTTTCTGAGCAAAACAGAATGACGATAAAAAGAGAGCAGAAAATAATATTCGTTGCATGAAATTTAAATTGTTAGACAAAACTAACAATTATTTTTAGAAACACAAAACTAATTTTATTTATCGTAATAATTTAACCACAAAAGTCACAAAAGATTTTACTCTGTATTAATAAGTTCATCATTTTGAAAAGATAAGTTCAAAAAAGAAAGTGTAAAACTTCAAACCTTTTTTGAACTTAAATGGAGTTTATATTAAAACTCATTTTAGCATTAAACTTTTGTGACTTTTGACTTCGTCCAATCTTCGATTTGTGGTTAAAAAAGCATCAAAAAAATGTTTTCACCCAATTCATTTAAAAATATTAAATTTGAGAATCCACATATAAAAGTAAAATGAGATATCATCAGTCGGGAAATATCCCACAAAAAAGGCATACGATTTTCAAATCTCCGGAAGATAAATTCTACTACGAACAGCTTTTCGGAACGGAAGGGTTTCATGGAATTTCTTCATTATTATATCATATTCACCGTCCGACCCAAATCAAATCGATTGGGGAACCGAAAGATGTAGCACCAAAAATCGCGGTTGAAAAAAACGTAACGCCAAGGATGTTTAAGGGAATGAATGTTACGCCTGAAGACGATTTTATGGACAGCCGAAAATTTTTGATGGTGAACAATGACCTGAAAATGGGATTGTCGAAGCCAAGAAAATCGATGGATTATTTCTATAAAAATGCCGAGTGCGACGAACTTTTATATGCTCACAGCGGAAGCGGAATTTTAAAAACTTTTGTCGGAAACCTTGAATTTTCCGTTGGTGATTATTTAATTATCCCGAGAGGAACGATTTATCAGGTGGAATTACATTCTGACGACACCGTTTTCTTTGTGGTAGAAAGCCATTCTCCGATTTACACACCAAAAAGATACAGAAACGAATTTGGGCAGCTGCTGGAACATTCTCCATTTTGCGAAAGAGATATTATCGCGCCCACTTTTGTTGAACCAAAAGACGAAAAAGGAGAATTTTTAATTAAAGTAAAAAAAGAAAATCAGATCACGGATTTCATCTACGCAACGCATCCTTTCGATGTTGTGGGTTGGGACGGATATTTTTATCCCTATAAATTTAATATTAAAAATTTCGAGCCGATTACAGGAAGAATTCACCAACCGCCGCCGGTTCACCAGACTTTTGAGGCACACAATTTTGTGGTTTGCTCGTTCTGCGCAAGAATGTACGACTATCATCCGATGGCAATTCCTGCTCCTTACAACCACTCGAATATCGATTCTGATGAAGTTTTATTCTACACAGAAGGTGACTTTATGAGCCGTAATCATATTGATCTAATGGATTTTACTCTTCACCCGGGAGGAATCGTTCACGGACCTCACCCTGGAGCAATGGAAAGAAGTATCGGCAAAAAATTCACTGAGGAATATGCGGTGATGGTTGACCCATTCCGTCCTCTAAAAATTACGGAAGAAGCGTTGAAAGTTGAAGATCCGTCGTATAAAACTTCATGGTTGGAAAGTGAAGACCATAGTTTGGAGGATAGGTCGCAGGAATAATGTAACTTTTGGCAATTAGCTTCCGGCTTTAGCTTTAATTTTTTTATAAAAGATAAAAAGGACTGAATATGAAATATTTAGTCTTTTTTGTTGATCAATCGCTAAGGCGTAAAGTTTTTTTATCTTCATATTGCTTTTAAGGCGCAAGAAAATCATAGATTTTAGGCAAAGTGTTTTTTCCAGTATTTATATTTTATCGCAGATAAAATCCTTGCGTCTTAAACATCCTTTATTTAATATACTTTGCGCCTTAGCGATTAACAAACAAAAACACAATTTTCAATAAAAACATGACAAATATCTTCGGATAATTGGGCATATTAAAAACAATATGACTTATCTTTAAGACAAAGAAAATTATAAAACTTTCAATATGTACAATTATATAAGTGCGGAAGAAGCTGTATATACTGTAAAAAGCGGAAACCGGGTATTTTTTCACGGAAGTGCATGTACCCCGAATTATTTAATTGATGAATTGGCAAGACAATCTCACCGATTGGATCATGTGGAAATGGTTTCCATTACCCAACAGGGAAATGTGGAAATTGCCAAACCCGAATACAAGGATAAATTTTTCGTGAATTCCCTATTCGTTTCTTCACCGGTGAGAGATGCGGTGAATTCTGATAGAGGAGATTTTGTTCCTGTTTTTTTAAGTGAAATTCCGATTCTTTTCAGAAAAAATATTTTACCGCTTGATGTTGCATTTATCACGGTTTCTCCACCCGACAAACATGGTTTTTGTACATTGGGAACTTCCGTAGACGTAGCAAGAGCCGCAGTGGACACCGCTCAAACTATCGTTGCCATTGTTAATCCTTTGATGCCGAGAACGCATGGCGACGGAATGATTCACATCAGCAGAATTCATAAACTGGTTTGGCATGAAGAAGAACTTCCGACTGTTGATTACGGCGCAAAAGTAGGTCCTGAAGAAATGTTGGTCGGAAAAAATGTTGCAGAATTGATTGATGATAAATCTACCCTTCAAATGGGAATCGGAACTATTCCTGATGCGGTTTTAAAATGTTTAGGAAATCACAAAGATTTAGGAGTACATACCGAAATGTTGAGTGACGGCGTGATTGATTTAATTCAAAACGATGTCATTAATAATAAATATAAAGGCTACAACGACAATAAGACGATTACAAGTTTCTGTTTCGGAACGAGAAAACTGTATGATTACGTTGACGATAACACGGTATTTTCTTTTGATGATGTAAGCACGGTAAATTTCCCGATCAACATTATGAGAAATCATAAAATGGTAGCTATCAATTCTGCGATTGAAATTGATTTGACCGGACAGGTTTGTGCAGATTCTATCGGAACGACACAGTACAGCGGAATTGGCGGACAAATGGATTTCATGAGAGGAGCCGCACTAAGTGATGACGGAAAACCCATCATTGCCATTACTTCAAGAACAAAAAGAGGAGTTTCCAGAATTGTTCCTTTTCTAAAACAGGGAGCAGGAGTTGTAACAACAAGAGGTCATATTCATTGGGTGGTTACAGAGTATGGAAGTGTTTATTTATACGGAAAAAATCTCAGACAAAGAGCTCAGGAATTGATTAGTATAGCACATCCTGATGACAGAGAGATGTTGGAGAGAGCGGCTTTTGAGAGATTTAAGCATTAAGCATACATTAATTTTTAACACATTAGTCACATTAGTTTTTTTTAAATTCTCATGTATAGAAAGAACACAGAAGATAAAAAATCAAAGATTTTTATGAGGAATTATTGAAAATCTTTGATTTTCTCTTATGTGATCTAAAATATTTTCAAACCATGAGAAAAACTTTATGTGACTAATGTGTTTATTAGCTCTTTGCTTTATTAAAACTTTAACTAACAACTGTTTGTTTTCGATTTTAAAGGTTTCGCAGAATTTTGTAATTTGCAACCTAAATAAAAGTAAAAAATAGAAAATATGTCAACATTAACATTTGCCGAAAAAATTGCTCAGGCAGAGAACTTTTTGCCGATCAACGGTACAGATTACATCGAGTTTTATGTGGGTAATGCGAAGCAGGCAGCTCATTTTTATAAAACAGCGTTCGGTTTTCAGTCGGTTGCGTATGCAGGTCCTGAAACAGGAGTGAGAGATCGTGCATCTTATGTTCTTCAGCAAGGAAAAATCAGATTGATCTTAACAACAGGTCTAAAGTCTGATTCTCCTATCAATGAGCATGTAAAAAAACACGGTGATGGTGTTAAAATTTTGGCACTTTGGGTAGACGATGCTTACGCAGCTTTTGAAGAAACCACTAAAAGAGGCGGAAAACCATATTTGGAGCCTACAACATTGACAGACGAGCACGGTGAAGTAAGAATGTCCGGAATTTACACCTACGGAGAGACCGTTCACATGTTTATCGAAAGAAAAAACTATACCGGTCCTTTCATGCCTGGTTACGAAAAATGGGAAAGCGATTATCAGCCTGAAGAAGCAGGTTTATTATATGTTGACCACTGTGTAGGAAACGTAGACTGGGACAGAATGATTCCAACGGTTGAGTGGTACGAAAAAGTAATGGGATTTGTGAACATCCTTTCGTTTGATGATAAACAAATCAACACAGAATATTCTGCTTTGATGTCTAAAGTAATGTCAAACGGAAACGGTTTTGCAAAATTCCCGATCAACGAGCCTGCAGAAGGTAAAAAGAAATCTCAGGTTGAAGAATATCTTGATTTCTACGAAGGTGAAGGCGTTCAGCACATCGCAGTTGCAACGAAAGATATCATTCACACTGTAACTGAACTAAAGAAAAGAGGAGTTGAATTCCTTTCTGCTCCACCGGAAGCGTATTATGATATGGTTCCAGAAAGAGTGGGTCACATCGACGAAGATCTTAAAAAACTTCAGGATTTAGGTATTCTTATCGATCATGACGAAGAAGGATATTTATTACAAATCTTTACAAAACCGGTTGAAGACCGTCCTACTCTATTCTTCGAAATCATTGAAAGACACGGAGCTCAGAGTTTCGGAGCAGGTAATTTCAAAGCACTTTTTGAAGCTTTAGAAAGAGAGCAGGAAAAAAGAGGAAATCTTTAATTTTAAATAAAAGAAAGAATATAAACAGTAAAATTTCAAATCATTAAGAAAAATTAGTGAGTTAAATTTTTAAGAAAATATTTGAAGATATTTGTTAAGTAAAGTGCTTAATTTTAGATTTATCTAAATCTTAAAAAAACTTAAAAACTAAAGAATCTTAATGGTTCAAATTAATTTCAATGTTTTATATTCAATATCGTTAAATTATAAGTTTTTGTCAGGACAAAAAATCCTGACAAAACTTTTTATAAACACAGGAATATGATCAAAATTTTCAGCGGACTACTGCTTATCGGTGCAAGTTTTTTTGCAAATGCACAATATGGGAGCTTGAATGCCATTCTTACTAAATTGGAAGAAAGAAAAGGCATCAATCAGAATTTAAACAATGTCAACATTGACGACAAAAAATTTGTTCTGGTAAAAGATTCTCCGGATCACACCGAGAGAGATTTTATTGTCATTAAGGGCAATAAAGTAACCTATGTAGAAATTTTCGACGATAAAGCTTCAGGAGAAAGTACATCCAACGTATTTTCCGGAGATATTGTGAGAAGCAGAAAAAATATAATCTCTTTGAGAGCCGATATGCTTGAAAACAAAAAAGTACCAATCCCTGTAACCAAAACTTTTTTGCTGACAAGACTTGATGATATTTTGTACCTTATTGATGTTAACAGCAGAGATCGATGGATCGATGAAGCGTCTTTTTCCAAAGCTAAAAAATAGTTGCTTTAGCTAAAAAATCAATTTTAACACAAACTGCACAATTTTTTTTCACAGATAAACACTAATGTCTAGTGAATTTTTGAAAAAATTCGTACCACTAAAATAATTTAAACTTATGAAATCATTTGTAGAATACTCGTCAAATTCAGATTTTTCAATTCATAATATTCCGTTTGGAGTAGCCGTTTTCAATAAAGAATTTATCGGATGCTGTACAAGAATCGGAGATCAGGTTGTTGATCTTGCAACGTTGTATGATCTTGGTTATTTTGAAGAAATCGAAGGTCTTGATGATAATGTTTTCGAAGCATATACGATCAATGAATTTATCGAACTGGGAAAACCGGTTACCAATGTCGTTCGTTTGAAAATACAGGAACTATTGCTTGAAGGTTCAATTTTATCGAAAGATGAAAAAACAATCGAAGATGCATTCTACGATCTGGATCAGGTGAAAATGATGATGCCTGTTCACATCCCGAATTATACGGATTTTTACAGCAGCATCGAACACGCTACCAATGTTGGAAAAATGTTTAGAGATCCTGCAAATGCACTTCTTCCAAACTGGAAACATTTACCTGTAGGTTACCACGGAAGAGCA
Organism: Chryseobacterium formosense; assembly: GCF_900116415.1. Lineage (GTDB taxonomy): Bacteria > Bacteroidota > Bacteroidia > Flavobacteriales > Weeksellaceae > Chryseobacterium > Chryseobacterium formosense. Next base: position 44,863 of record NZ_FPAP01000004.1, read on the forward strand.
TCATCTATCGTAGTTTCCGGAACGGAAATCAACCGTCCTAAAGGTCAGATGAAACCTGCAGATGCAGACAAACCTGTTTTCGGACCATGTAAACAATTGGACTTCGAACTGGAAATGGCTTTCATCATCAATAAAAACACCGAAATGGGCGAAAGCATCTCAACAAAAGATGCCGAAGACGCCATTTTCGGGATGGTGGTTTTCAACGATTGGTCAGCAAGAGATATACAGTCTTGGGAATATGTTCCGCTTGGACCATTTTTGGCTAAAAATTTCGGTTCATCAATTTCACCTTGGGTTGTAACTCTTGAAGCTTTAGAACCATTCAGAACAGCCTCTCCGACACAAGATCCTGAAGTTTTAGATTATCTAAAATTTGAAGGGGATAAAAATTATGATATCAATTTGGAAGTTTATATCCAGCCTGAAAACGGAGAACAAAACCTTATTTCAGAAAGCAATTACAAATTCATGTACTGGAACATGACCCAGCAATTGGCACATCACACCGTAAACGGTTGTAACGTAGAAGTTGGCGACCTATATGCAAGCGGAACCATTTCAGGAAGCGATCCAAAATCTTTCGGTTCGATGCTTGAATTAACCTGGAGAGGCCAAAACCCTTTACAATTAAGCAACGGACAGGAGAGAAAATTCATCGATGATAACGACACGGTGACCATGAAAGCCTGGGCTGAAAAAGATGGAGTGAGGGTTGGTTTCGGTGAAGTTGCTGGTAAAATTATTCCTGCAATATAAAATTTAACCACAAAAGTCACAAAAGTTTTTTTGAACTTTAAAGACCGATCATAACTCTTTAAAGTTCAAAAAAGTTTACCTCATAAATAACTGAAATCAAATACACAAATGATAACGCAGTCATACTTAACAGATTTAACCTATAAAATTAATGGGGCTTGTATTGAGGTTCATAAAATTTTGGGAGCAGGTCTACTTGAAAGTGTCTATCATAAGTGCCTAGAAGAGGAATTTAGATTAAGAAATATCAATTTTAAATCCGAGTTCAAAGTACCTATCATTTATAAAGGAAAAGAAATTAATTGTGATTTCTTTTGTGACTTTTTGGTTGAAGATTTAATTGTAATTGAATTAAAAGCAGTTTCCGAACTCAACGAAATTCATCGTGCTCAAATTTTGAATTATATTAATTTAATGAAGAAACCCAAAGGAATATTAGTAAATTTTAATGTGAAAAATCTCTATCATCAAGGACACGAAACTTTTGTGAATAAATATTACGATATGCTTTTTTGAACTTTAAAGAATTAAGAGAATTAACTGATAAAAGCTTTTGTTACTTTTGTGGTTTAAAAAACATTAAAAAAATAACCTGCACGAACCTTTTTTGAACTTAAAAAAATAAAATTTACAACTCATAAACTTTTATGACTTTTGTGGTTAAATAAAAATAAATGAAAACAGTAATCCCATCCGAAATAACTCCCGTACAACTGCAAACTATCATGCAAACAGCCGTTTCACCACGTCCGATTGCTTTGGCTTCAACGGTTGACAAAGACGGAAACAGCAATCTATCGCCGTTCAGTTTTTTCAATATGTTCAGTACGGTTCCGCCAATTTTGATTTTTTCACCATCGAGAAGAGTTCGAGATAATACGACAAAACATACCTTAGAAAATGTTCTGGAAACTTCTGAAGTCGTTATTGGAACGGTAAACTTTCCCATCGTACAGCAAATTTCTTTAGCCTCCACTGAATACGGAGACGGTGTGAATGAATTCATCAAGTCCGGGTTAACTATGAAAGATGCTGATTTGGTTCAACCTAAATTGATTGCTGAATGCCCTGTAAATTTTGAATGTAAAGTTTTAGAGGTAAAATCTTTAGGTGATCAGGGAGGTGCTGGAAATTTAGTAATTTGTGAAGTGCAGAAAATTCATATCCGTGAAGAATATCTGAATGAAGAAGGAAATTTAGACCAGATAAAACTGGATATGGTTGCACGTTTAGGCGTGAATTGGTATTCCAGAAGTAATGAAAACAGTCTTTTTGAAGTGCCAAAACCTTTGGTAACAAAGGGAATCGGATTTGATTTACTTCCAGATTCTATAAAACTCAGCAAAGTTTTTACAGGCAATGATTTGGGAATGTTGGCAAATGTCGAGGTTTTACCTTCCGAAAATTGTCATGATGACGAGAATATTCATTTGGAAGCTCAGAAATTATTATTGGAGAGTAAAATTGACGAGGCGTGGAAAATATTGGTCAAATAATTTTGGAGACTGTTTCAAATTATATTTTGCACTTATAAATCACCCCGTCAAAAATTCTTACGAATTTTCGCCACCAGTGACTCATTATTTTTATTTATTTTTTGTTTCGGCGAATCTCGTTCCTCGATTTCCAAAGGAGGGGAATTTTTCACCGTTTTTATTCATTTACAATTTTATCGTTGATAAATTCAATAGATTTTTCAATGACTTCATTCAAATCTTTGGATAAATTATTTTCTTCCCAAGGTTCTTTTGTACCAAAGGTATGATTTGCATTTTCAATTAAATAAAGTTCAGAATTCGGATTCAAAATGTGCAGATGTTCTGCATTTTTCATACTTACCGATTCATCATTTGTCCCGTGAATGATGAGTACATGAGCTTTTGCCATTTCCATAGATCGTTCTACATCAAAACGATGTTCATTATTTTTAAAATCTTCAAAAAATTGATAGTAATGAGGCATTTGTTGTTTTGTCCGTCCGTTTTCAACATAATAAACCCCTTCTTTTTTCCAGTTTTCAAAAGCATTATTTTTTGGGAAACGATCTAAAATATCAACACTTGCCAAAGTAATTAATCCGTTAATTCGAATGTCTTCGCAGGTTTTAATAATCGAAATTCCTCCACCTCTGCTGTGCCCGATTAAAACGATTTTCTGGTCATCAACTTTTTCATTTTTAATAAAATGATCAATCACCACATTGAGATCTGAAAGCTCTTTTGAATAATTATTATTTCCGAAAGCTTCCAGATCTGCAAAATTTTTGGGATCTTCAATTGTAGTTCCGTTGTGAGAAAAATTAAATTTAACAAAGAAAAATCCGGCTTCCGCAAACTTTTCAGCCATTAAATTCCATGCTCCCCAATCTTTGTATCCCTTATAACCATGTACAAAAATGATTAGCGGTAATTTTTCATTGGTTTCAGGATAATAAGCATCTGCTAAAAAGTCTCTGGTTTTTGTGTTTGAAATGATGATATTTTGTCTTTTTGTGATTTGCATATTTTTTTGTTTTTTACAAATTGATTAAGTATTTTTTGTCATTTCGACGAAGGAGAAATCTATATGTTTACTAGATTCTTCACTACGCTCTCGCTCCGTTCTGAATGACAACCGCATTTTTAAAAATTAATCAAAATTGATTTTAAACTTAAAAATAGTATAAATAGAAATAAACACAAAGGAAAACCTTATTTTTGCTCTATGTTGGATTTAAGAACAGTAACGGTAATGCGCTACATTCTGCCACTTCGGGAAGGAGGTTCTCTTCCTGCTTTGGCAGAAGCGGATGATGATTTTAAATATGTTTTGAAATTCCGTGGCGCCGGTCACGGAGTAAAAATGCTGATTTCGGAACTGTTAGGAGGAAAAATTACAGAAATTTTAGGATTAAAAATTCCTGAACTGGTTTTTGTAAATCTTGATGTTGACTTCGGAAGAACTGAGGCCGATGAAGAAATTCAGGATCTATTGAAAAATTCTGAAGGATTAAATTTAGGTCTTCACTATCTTTCCGGTTCTATTGCTTATGATTCGAGTGTAAAAATCGATCCGCTTTTAGCTTCAAAAATTGTTTGGCTGGATACTTTTATTACCAATATCGACCGTACTTTCAAGAATACCAATCTTCTGATGTGGCATAAAGAATTGTGGGTGATTGATAATGGGGCATCTTTTTATTTCCATCATTCGTGGCAGAATTTTGATGCTGCCGCAAAAACTCCGTTCAAGTATGTAAAAGATCACGTTTTGCTCCCGCAAGCGACAAAACTGGATGAAGCCGATCGGTTTGCGCATGAAGTTTTAAATGATAATATTTTCAGAGACATTGTAAATCTTATTCCGCAGGATTGGCTGCACTGGGATGATGCGGAAGAAAGTCCGGACGAAATCCGTGAAGTTTATTTCAACTTCCTGAAAACACGATTAGAAAATTCTCAAATCTTTGTAAACGAAGCCAGAAATGCAAGAGGATAAAATATACGAATATGCCGTAATACGTTTGGTACCGAAGGTTGAAAGAGAAGAATTTTTCAATATCGGACTCGTTTTGTTTTCAAAAAGGGAAAAATTTATCCGGGTTGAATTTTATTTATGTCCTGATAAATTCAAACTGATGCACAGCAGGCTTGATTATGAAGACGTGGTTCAAAACCTTGAGGCTTTTCAAAAAATTGCAGAAGGAAAAAAAGACGGCGGACCGATTGCGGCATTAGAAGTTCCGGAACGTTTTCGATGGCTTACTGCGGTAAGAAGTTCGGTGGTTCAGACTTCAAGACCTCATCCGGGAAAATCAAAAGATCTTGATAAAACATTTGATAAGCTTTTTGCGGAATTGGTTTTATAAATTCGATACAATTTAGATTCATCAATATGCTTAAATATTTTTTTGGTAGACTTTTTGAGTTGCTTTTAAAACATCATCTCACAAAAAAATTCTATGGAACAAATTCGCAATACTATAACTTACAGGTTTTTTTTGAACCTGTTTTTTATTTTTCTTTTAAGTTCATCCAATTTATTTTATTCTCAACCACCCAATCTCGAAACTTCAGCTCCGCAAACAACCATTCTTCCTTTAGAAACTGCCTATTCGGAAAACATAACCTATAAAACCGATCATGAGGGAAAACCAATTAAACTGGATATTTATAAACCTAAAAAATCAACAACAGAAAAGCTTCCTGTTGTCATATACGTTCATGGCGGAGCATGGGCGAAAGGCGACAAAATTGTGAGATCAGGAAGTTATATTGAAAGTTTTATCCTTAAACTGGTTGAAAAAAATTATGCTGTTATCAGCATTGATTACACACTTGTGAGTGAAACCGTACACTTTCCATTACCGATTCAGGATACCAAAGATGCAGTGAGATGGGTAAGAAAAAATGCTGAAAAGTATAATTTTGATGCTGATAATATTGGATTTTTCGGTGCTTCTTCGGGAGCTCATTTATCCATGCTTTCCGCATACACAGATGATAATGATTATGTTGGAAGTGCTGAGCTTAAACCCTATTCTGCAAAAGTAAATTATGTTGTCAGCAATTTCGGGCCTACTGATCTGAATAAGCTTTTGCATACACGATTAGGAAAAGTTCCGGTTGCTATTGTGGGATTATTTTTTAAACCGATCGTTGAAATCAGACAAAAACTGGTGTTCGGAATTTCAGGGTATGATATAAAAACTGAAAAACGAAAAGCTGTAGACTATCTTAAAACGGTTTCACCCATAAATGATGTTGAAACGGCAGTTCCCACATTTATTCTCCATGGAAATAAAGATAAGGTTGCTCCTGTAAAACATTCTAAAAAACTCGTGAGAAAACTAAAGAAACAAAACATAGAAGCACAGTTAGTGACAGTTGAAGACGGCGCCCATGGTTTCGGAACTACTGATAAAGCCTACATGGATCAACTGAATGATAAAATGGTAAACTTTATTGTTTCTCATACCAAACAATTATAAAATTTTTTCAGCGATGTTTGTATCCGGCGCGGGCTTCGCCCGCGCCGGATACAAACATCGCTATTTTTTATTCTTCAGCTTTTCAACTCTTTTTATTTCATTTAATAGCAATGGAAATGCTGGATGAGCCATTCCGCCATGATCAAAACCATCGAGTTCATACAAAACCGTTTCTTTATGACCTTTGAGCTTCATCATTCGCCACATATAAGCATTTTCCTCATATCTTCCGAGAAGTTCCTTTTCACGGTCACCGGTAATCAAAAGCAAAGGTGGTGCATCGGCACGGATAAAATGCAAAGGAGCCATCTCATCAATTCTTGCATCCAATTCTTCAATTCCTTTTTCTTTTCTGGTGGTAAAATGAGAAATCATCTGTCCGCTGAAAGGGATAATTCCGGCAAGCTTATTCGCATCAATCTGATATTTGTTTAAATAAGATTTATCCAAACCCACCATTGAAGCTAAATAACCACCTGCAGAATGCCCTGTAATAAAAACCAAGTCTTCGCTTCCGCCATAGTTTTTAATATTTTTAAAAACCCAGGCTGTTGCAGCTGCGGCATCTTCTATATATTTCGGAGCTTTTACTTTTGGAGAAAGTCGGTAATTAACACCAATTACGGCTACTCCTTTGTTTTTTAATTCTTCGGGAATATCTTTTTCTCCACCTGTAATTCCGCCGCCATGAAACCAGATTACGGTTGGAAAGTTTTTAATATTGGTAGGAATATAAACATCTAAAACACATCTTTCATTGATGTAAACATCAGATTTATTGGTCTTTTCATCATAATAACGGATGTTAGTGATGGTTTTGTAATCCTGACCAAAGATTTGGATTGAAATGATGTTGAGTAAAAGAAATATAAAAAGTTTTTTCATTTTAAATATTTTGGAAGTTTAATTTAGATAAAAAACCTACAGATTTTCGCAGATGATTTAGTTTAAATTCTATCGTAAATTATAGTGTATTATTTGCCACGAATGCACGAATTTGACATTTGACATTTGACATTTGACATATAAATCTTAATAATATTAATTCGTGCATCCGTGGCTATTCCGGTTTTACGCAATCATCTGTGAAAATCCGTTTGATCTGTGGGAAAATATTTTTTAAATCTTCGTCAGTTTAGCATATTTCAAAATCAGATTCTTCTCGCCTTCATGCAAGAAAACAACTTTTGCTTTGATGTTTTGAGGGTCTGTTCCGTCTAAGAAAGCAACTTCACCAATTCCGAAACGGTCGTGTCTCACCTTGTCTCCCACCTCAATATCCTGAGAAGAAGCTCCGCTTGGATTGATGATTTTTGCCGTACTTACTGGCTTCAATTTTCTTGGTTCAGCAATGGGTTTATCACTTTCGCTTTTGGAAATTGTTTTCTTTTCGACCTTTTTAAAACTTCTCATTTCTGAGGGATATTCATCAAAAATATTGGAAGTTATACCTGAATTGTTGATAAATCTCTTTTCAATCGCAGGATTTAAAAATTCAATAAACTCATCATCAACTTCACTCAAAAATCGTGAAGGTTCTGCATCGGTAATTTTCCCCCATTGAAAACGGGAAACTGCGTATGAAAAAAATGCCTGTTTTTCGGCTCTTGTTAAGGCAACATAGAATAAACGTCTCTCCTCTTCCAGATCTTCTCTGGTTGACGAACTCATGAAACTCGGGAATAAATTTTCCTCTAATCCTACCAAGTGAACTACCGGAAACTCCAGACCTTTTGATAAGTGAATCGTCATCAGCGAAACCATATCTTCATCGCCGTTCTTCTTATCCTGAGTGTCGGCTGAAAGGGCAATATTTTCAAGGAAATTTGGCAAACTCGGATCTCCGTCTTCGATCTGCATCTGCTCTTCGATGAAACCTTGCATCGAGTTCATCAATTCCTGAACGTTCTCAACTCTTGAAATTCCTTCCGGAGTCTGGTCGTCTTTTAAAAATTTAATTAAACCGCTTCTTTTAGCAACTTCCATTGCAACGTTGTAAGCTGTTTCTGTTTTAAGCAAAACCTGAAACGCTTTAATCATCGACCAAAAATCACTCAACTTGGTAATTACCCCGTTATTAAAACCTAAATGTGGCGCATAAATCGGAAGGCTATCCAAAACTTTTGAAATCGAAAGATTCTGAGCATCTGCAAATACAATCAGCTTGTTTTGCGTTGTTTCACCAATCCCTCTCGCAGGATAATTGATGATTCTCATTAAAGCTTCGGAGTCATTTTCATTCACTAAAAGCCTTAAATAACCTAATAAATCTTTAACTTCCTTTCTTTGGTAAAACGAAAGTCCGCCATATACTTTATAAGGAATATTTTTTCTTCTTAAAGCATCTTCAAAGGCTCTGGTTTGAGAATTGGTACGGTACAAAATCGCAAAATTGCTGAATTTTCTTTGTTCCCGGTTGTGAAGTTCCCAGATATTTCCGGCAACGAAATTGGCTTCGTCTGCATCGGAAAGCGAACGGTACACTTTTATCTTCTCACCTTCTTCATTCTCACTGAAAACATTTTTCTTAAACTGCTGAAGATTTTTTGCAATAACAACATTGGCTGCATTGACGATATTCTGAGTCGAACGATAATTTTGTTCCAATGAAACGGTTACCGCTTCGGGATAATCTTTTTTGAAATTTAAAATATTATAAATATTGGCACCACGGAAAGAGTAAATCGACTGGGCATCGTCACCAACCACACAGATATTTTCGAATTTTGAGGCTAAAGCTTTTACAATTAAATACTGAGAGTGGTTTGTATCCTGGTACTCATCTACCAAAATATATCTGAATCTGTCCTGATATTTTGCTAAAACTTCAGGAAATCTGGTTAATAATTCGTTGGTTTTTAACAATAAATCATCAAAATCCATCGAACCATTTTTGAAACATTCATCAACATATTTCTTATAAATCTTTCCCATGAATTTCATGTTGGCTTTTTCATCAGCTTCAATTAATTCAGGGTTGTTTTCGTAAGCTCTTACGGTAATCAGATTGTTTTTATAATTGGAAATTCTTGACAGAACTTTCTTTGGTTTGTATAAATCTCCATCAATATTTAGATCTTTGATTACTTTTTTAAGCACATTCAAAGCATCCTGCTGATCATAAATTGTAAAGTTAGAGGGATAGCCTAAATAATGTGCCTCGCTTCTCAGAATTCTTGCAAAAACTGAGTGAAAAGTTCCCATCCAAAGACTTTTCGCATTGCTTTGCCCTACAACTTTTGCAATACGCTCTTTCATTTCTTTTGCTGCTTTATTGGTAAAAGTAAGCGCAAGAATATTAAAAGGATCTACTCCATTCGTAATCAAATGAGCGATACGCATCGTAAGAACACGTGTCTTCCCGGAACCTGCTCCTGCAAGAACCATCAGTGGTCCCTGTAACGTGGTAACAGCTTCAAATTGTGATTCATTCAGTCCTTTCAAATAATCCTCCATACTGCAAAAAAATTAGAAATACAAAATTAGTGTATTATAAGGAGAATTCAAATTTGTATTTGAGTTGAGTTATGTGAGTTGGTTTAATCGAATTTAAAAAATACAGTAAGTTTAAGCCAGACCAAAAATTCTTAAAAAAATATTAAAACTTTTGTAACAATAAGTCTAAATTTGACACTCATTGACAAAACAATTTCTATTTATGAAAAAACGACTTCTTAGTGTTGCAGCAGCTGCCTTTTTCGGAGCAATGCTTAATGCACAGCAAATCAAATTTGAAGAGTATGATTTACCAAACGGTTTACATGTAATCTTACATCAGGACAATTCTGCACCGGTAGTTACAACAGGTGTAATGTATCACGTGGGAGCAAAAGACGAAGTAGTGGGAAGAACAGGTTTTGCACACTTCTTTGAGCACCTTTTATTCGAAGGAACTCCAAACATTAAAAGAGGAGAATGGTTTAAAATTGTTTCTTCAAACGGTGGACAGAACAACGCAAACACTACAAACGACAGAACATATTACTACGAAACTTTCCCATCAAACAACGAGCAATTAGGTCTTTGGATGGAAGCTGAAAGAATGCGTCACGGTATCATCAACCAAATCGGAGTTGATACTCAGAGAGAAGTTGTAAAAGAAGAAAAAAGATTGAGAATGGATAACCAGCCTTACGGAAATCTTTTCACAAACGTACAGAAAAATCTTTTCACAAAACACCCGTATAACTGGTCTACAATTGGTTCTATGGAAGATCTGAATTCTGCAAAACTAGAAGAATTCCAGGCATTCTATAAAAAATATTATGTTCCGAACAACGCAACTTTGGTTGTAGCCGGAGACATTAAACCTGAGGAAACAAAAAAATGGATCGAAACATATTACGGAAGCATCCCGAAAGGAACAGTTTATCCTAAAAACTTCCCGAAAGACGAACCTATCACAAAAGAAAAAGAAGTAACGGCTTACGATCCGAACATTCAGCTTCCTGCTTATGTTTTTGCCTACAGAACGCCGGGTAATAAAGAGAAAGATGCATATATTTTAGATATGCTTTCTTCATATTTAAGCAGCGGAAAATCTTCAGTTTTATATAAAAAATTAGTAGATCAGGAGAAAAAAGCACTTCAGGTATCGGCTTTCAACCAAGGTCTTGAAGATTACGGTATTTTCGCATTTTTTGCAATCCCAATGGGAGCTACAACGAAGCAGACTTTACAGACTGACATCGATGCGGAAATCAAAAAACTTCAGACGACTTTAATCTCTGATGAAGATTACCAAAAACTTCAGAATCAGTTTGAAAATCAGTTTGTCAATGCAAACTCTAGCATTCAGGGAATTGCAGCTTCATTAGCTACAAACCATGTACTAATGGGAGATACAAACCTTATCAACAAGGAAATTGATATTTACAAATCGATTACAAAGCAGGATTTACAGAATGCGGCTAAAAAGTATTTAAATTCTAACCAGAGAATCATCCTAAATTACTTACCTGAAAAAAAATAATCGTATAAAAACATCCGCGTTTTAGATATGATTATAAATTTTAAATTTTTTACAATGAAAAAACAATTTACATATATAGCCGTAGCATTTTTATTCTCAGGAATGCTTTCTGCACAAAAAATTGACATTAATGCAATGCCAAAACCAGGACCAACTCCTGCCATCAACATTGCGAAACCAAAAACTTTCCAGCTTAAAAATGGAATGACCGTAATGGTTGTTGAAAACAACAAATTACCAAGAGTAAACGTGAGCCTTTCTATGGACAGACAGCCTTATTTCGAAGGTCCTGTAGCGGGAGTAAGCGAAATCATGGCAGATCAGCTTGGTAACGGAACAACGACTTTAAGCAAAGATGCATTCAACCAGAAAATAGACTTTTTAGGAGCCAACCTGAACTTCTCTTCCGCTGGAGCTTCTTCAAATTCTCTTTCGAAATATTTTCCTGAAGTTTTAAATTTAATGGCTGATGCAATCATCAATCCTAAATTTTCTGCTGACGAAATCACAAAATCAAAAGAAAGAGCAATTGAGGGATTAAAATCTTCTGAAAAAAGTGCCGATGCTATTGCTTCAAGAGTTTCAAACGCGTTAGCTTACGGAAAAGAAACTTCAAGAGGTGAATTTGAAACTGAAGAGTCTTTAAAAAAGATTCAATTAGCAGATGTTCAGAATGTGTACAAAAAATATTATGCACCTGATAATGCATACCTTGTAATTGTAGGTGATGTAAAATTTGATCAGGTAAAACCAATGGTTGAAAAAGCTTTCAATAACTGGAAAAAAGCGGATACAAAATTCCCCGCTTTAGAACCGGCTGCAAATGTTGCTAAAACTGAGATCAACGTAGTTGATGTTCCTACCGCAGTACAATCTGTAGTTTCTGTAGGAAACCTGAACACATTGAAAATGAAAGATCCTAATTACTTCCCTGCAACTATTGCCAACTACATTCTTGGTGGTGGTGGAGAAGCAAGACTTTTCATGAACCTACGTGAAAAAAACGGCTTCACGTACGGAGCTTATTCAGATATGAGCGCAAGCAAATATTCTCCTTCTTTCTCTGCTGAAGCAAGTGTGAGAAACGAGGTTACTGATAAGGCGGTAAAAGAATTCATGAACGAAATCAACGGAATTTCTACAGTAAAAGCTGACGAATTGGCAAATGCTAAAGCTAAATTAAAAGGAAGCTTCATCATGGCATTAGAGCAGCCTGCAACCATTGCAAGATTTGCTGTGAACCAAAAAGTTCAGGATTTACCTGCTGATTTTTATACAAACTATTTAAAATCGATCGATAAAGTAACTGCGGCTGATGTTTCTAATGCAGTAAAAGCTACAGTTATGCCTAACCAGAGCAGAATTTTCATTGCCGGTAAAGCTTCCGACATCTCTGAAGGATTGGAAAAATTAGGATACCCTGTAAAATATTATGATGCTTATGCAAATCCTGTTGCAAAACCTGTTGCTCAAAAAGTTGATGCAAATGTAACAGTTGCTTCAGTTGTTGATAAATATATTAATGCAATTGGTGGCAAAGCAAACTTGTCTAAAATTTCATCATATACAATGACTGCTGCAATGTCTATGCAGGGACAGAACATCGATCTAAAAACTACAAAAGCTCAGGGAGGAAAAGAAGCACAAACAGTTTCTGCTGGTGGAATGACAGTTCAAAAGCAAGTTTTTGATGGAAAAACAGGTTATTCTGAGCAAATGGGACAAAAAGTTCAGATGACTAAAGAAGAAATCGCTGACAACTTAAAAAATACTGAGCTTTTTGAAGAATTAGGTTTTGCTAAATCTGCAGATTACAAATTGACAGGAATTGAAAAAATCAACGGTGAAGATTCTTATGCAATCAAAGCTGGTGATAAAGCTTATTACTATAGCGTAAAAACTGGTCTTAAAACAGGTGAGACCGAAACAGTATCTGCACAGGGACAAACATTCACAGTTCCTACAACTTTTGCTGACTACAAAGATGTTTCAGGGGTAAAAATGCCTTATACCATTACCGTAAACCAAATGGGTATGGAGATGGTGATGAAAGTAAAATCTTACGAGGTAAATCAGGCTAAAGATTCTGACTTCAAATAAGAATTCACATATTTTTAATAAAAACGGTGGCTTTTGCTGCCGTTTTTTGTTTTTAGCATAAATCTTATTTTGTTGTTCGATAAAAAAAGATTAAATTTGCCCATTCAAAAAGATATCAGAATTAATGGATACTATATTTACACTATTGATGGTTCTAATTATGATTGCCAGCGTTTTATTGGTAATCGTTGTAATGGCTCAAAACCCGAAAGGCGGAGGTCTTTCCAGCACATTCGGCGGTGCATCTTCTGCACAGTTCGGCGTACAGAGAACCAATGATTTTATGGAAAAATCTACATGGACGTTAGGAACAGTAATCATCGTTTTGATTTTAATTAGCGTTGTGGTAACAGGTAAGCCTAAACAAACAGCAGCTCCTATTCCTGCACCAGCTAAAACAGAAGCTCCGGCTTCTTCAACAACTTCTGCTCCGGTAAGTGTTCCGGCTTCTAAATAAGAACTTATTATTTAAAGATAAAATGAAAGCAACTCGATGGAGTTGCTTTTTTTTATTTCAGTTTGATTTTTTCTATCTGATGTCTTAATTTTAAACCTGCTTTCAGAAGAGAATATTGTAAAGGTTTAGTTTCTTTATAATATTTATCAATAAAAATCTGCATGGCTCCGTAAAATCTTTCCAGATAGACATTATCTTTTATGGTGCTTTCTCCTTTGTGATGAAGAATAGATGCTTTACCGTAATAATAATTTTGGTAACCATGATTCAGTAAAGTGTAACAGATGTCAATATCTTCACCGTACATAAAGTATTTTTCATCCAGTCCTCCGATTTCATTGTAAACATCAGTTTTAACAAGGAAAAAAGCTCCGGTAATCACTTCCACTTCAGACACTTCAAATTCTCCGATATCATTTCTGTAATAAGACTTAGAATTATTTTTTTTAAACTTGGTAAAAAGCTTTTCGAAAGAATTAAACATATCTGGAACGGATCTTTTGCTTTCAGGAAGAAATACGCCGTTCGTATCATGCATTCTTACACCAAGACAGCCAAAATTTGTTTTTGAATCGGCAAAATCCAAAATTTCATTCATATAAAAGCCTTCGATTTCGGTGTCGGGATTTAAAATCAAAAGATATTCACCTTTTGCAGTCTGAATGGCTTTATTATTTGCTTTAGCAAAACCATCGTTTGTTTCAGAAGTGATAAAATGAAATTCAGGAAATTCAGAGACAAGATCTTTCCATGAAGTATCAGTTGAATTATTATCAATCACAATTACTTCATAACTAATATTTCCCAAATATTTTTTAATGGAAAACAAACAGTTTTTCAGAAGATGTGTAACATTATAATTAACTATAATAATAGAAAGCTTTATCATCATTTAATCCTTTTCGTTGTAAGGTAATCTGTTGATAATCGATCTTCCCAAAGAAATTTCATCCGCATACTCAAGTTCATCCCCTACAGAAATCCCTCTTGCAATACTGGAAAATTTAATATCAAAATTCTTGAACTTTTTATAGATATAATAAGCCGTTGTATCACCCTCCATGGTTGCGCTCAATGCAAAAATCAGCTCTTTTGCGTTACCTTCATTCAGTTTTCTCTCAATACTCGGAATATTCAATTGATTAGGTCCTACTCCCTCCATCGGAGAAATTTTTCCGCCCAAAATAAGATATTTCCCTGTGTATTTCCCTGTATTTTCAATGGCAATCACATCACGAACATCCTCTACAATACAAACCACCTCATCATTACGTTTATGGTTGCTGCAAATTTCACAAACATCAAAATCCGAAAAATTATGACATTCTTTGCAATACTTTATTTCGTTAACCAGATTTATGATCGATGTTCCCAGATTCGTTGCTCTCGAATTGGGCTGTTTCAGTAAATGAAGTGCTAAACGTAAAGCGGTTTTCTTCCCAATCCCCGGAAGCCCGGAAATTTCTTCTACTGCTTTTGCCAATACTTTACTTGGATAATCCATAAACACAAAAATAAGCATTCTAACCGAAAAATTAATCTAAAAACAATCTTTGAGGTATGGTTTTTGATAACTATTGATTTTTTGAAAAACTCACCTCTAAATGATTTTAAAGATTTGAAAAAGCCTAAAAAAATTAATTACATTTACTCCACAAAATATAAACTTGAAATAAAATAAACGAATGGTACTTAACAACCTAAACTATCCGCTGGATTTTAAATTTAAAATCACAACGCTTGCCAGCGATTTCAACATTACAGACAGAAACGGGAACTATGTAGCGTACGTACGTCAAAAAATGTTTAAACTGAAAGAAGACGTAGTTGTTTTTAATGACGAAAGCAAAACAAAGGAATTGTTCAGAATTCAGGCAAACCAGTGGATCGACTTTAATGCGTCTTACTCTATTAAAGATGCGATCAATACAAAGAACTTTGGAAGATTGGCAAGAAAAGGAATGCGTTCTATCTGGAAATCATCTTACAATGTTTTGGATGAAGCAGATCAGCAGAAATTTACGATTACCGAAGATAATGCATGGGTGAAGTTTTTTGACGGAATGGTAGGTGAAATTCCAATTATCGGGATGTTTACAGGATATTTTCTGAATCCTTCTTACACTGTAAAAGGAATTGACGGAAAAGACTATTTCAGACTAAAAAAAATGCCTTCATTCTTTGGAAGAAGATTTCAATTGGATCGACTGATTGATATTGATGACGAAGACGAAAGTTTGGTTGTTTTATCTTTATTGATGATGGTTCTTTTGGAAAGAGCAAGAGGGTAATTGCTTTTTGGCAATTGGCTTTAAGCTTTTGGCTTAAAATTCGAAGCAATAATTTAAATTACTGACAAATGAAATATTTAATCATTTTCTTTTCAGCATTCATGCTGATTGCATGTAAAAAAGAGAAAGAAACCGTTTCCGATTCTACAAAAACTGATTCTACAAACATTGTTCAGGACTCAGCAAAGACTGATGTTCAGAATGCAAATATCACAGTTGATACGTTTGATTTTCCGAAAGAAATTAAAGAATGTTCTTGTTATTTTGCTAAAAGCAAAGCAGACTTCGTGAACGAAAAGTATATTTACGCCGATGATGCAGGAAAAACAGCTTACATGATGTTAGACGGAAAGAGATTGGCAATGAATCTGATCTCATCAAGCGACATGGAAGTTGATGAAGAGCTCACAAAGGAAATAGAAAATGATAATTATAAAATTTCAGTAAAAGGTAAGAAAATAAAGCATGAAGAAGCGCTGCTTTTTGAAGGCACTTTAACCATTGAAAAACCAGACGGAAGCAAAACTACAATGCCAATATATGGCGAGTGCGGATGCTAAAGAAATAAGCAATAAGCAATAAGCAATAAGCAATAAGCAATAAGCAATAAGCAATAAGCAATAAGCAAAAATACTGCTCCTGAATTTCGGGAGCATTTTTTATTTCGTAATTTTGAGAAAAATAAATTTTATGGAACTATCCAACATAGAACCGCAAATTATCTGGAAAAATTTTTCCAAATTAAATGCAGTTCCAAGACCTTCTAAAAAAGAAGAAAAAGTAATCGCTTTCATCAAAGAATTCGGAGAAAATTTAGGACTGGAAACGACAGTTGATGAAGTAGGAAACGTGATCATTAAAAAACCGGCAACTCCAGGAATGGAAAACCGTAAATCGATTGTGATGCAGTCGCATCTGGATATGGTTTGTCAGAAAAATAACGATGTCAATTTTGATTTTGAAACTCAGGGAATCCAGATGGAAATCGATGGTGACTGGGTAAAGGCAAAAGGAACGACTTTAGGGGCAGACAACGGTTTGGGTGTAGCGACAATCATGTCTGTTTTAGAAAGTACAGATATTCCGCATCCTGATCTGGAAGCTTTATTCACGATTGATGAAGAGACGGGAATGACAGGAGCTTTAGGCCTAAAACCAGGACAATTAACAGGACAAATTTTATTAAATCTTGACACCGAAGAAGACGATGAAATCGACATCGGTTGTGCAGGTGGAATTGATGTGACCATCACTCAAAACTATGAAACTGTAACTGCAAACGGACAATTTGTAAGAATTGAAGTAAAAGGTTTACAGGGAGGACATTCGGGAATGGATATTCACAAAGGTTTTGGGAATTCCAACATTATTTTAGGCCGATTTTTATATAAGGGTTTAGAAAGTCAACATCTTCAATTGGTTTCTATCGATGGCGGAAGTTTGAGGAATGCAATCCCGAGAGAAGCATTTGCCATTATTTCGGTAAGAAATGCTCAGGAATATATTGAGAATGTAACCAACGGACTGAAAAAACAGATTTTAGAAGAATTTGCTTCTATTGAACCGGCTCTTCAAATCAATATCGAAAATGCTACAAGTTCTGAAAAAGCGCTTTCAGAATCAGATTCAAAGAAAGTTATTTTGGTTTTAAAATCTCTTCACAATGGCGTTTACAGAATGAGCCCGGATGTACAGGATTTGGTAGAATCATCAAACAACGTTGCGAGAGTTGAATTAAAAGAAGGAGGTTTAAAAATATTAAATCTTTCAAGGTCATCGGTAGAATCATCAAAAGATTCTGTTGCTGAACAATTGAAATCTGTAGCCGAATTAGCAGGGATGAACACTGTTTTCAGTGGTTCTTATCCGGGCTGGAAACCAAAACCGGGTTCTGAAATCGTTCAGCTGATGGAGAAAATCTATGTTGAAAAATTCAACGAAAAACCTCACGTTGTAGCTTGTCACGCCGGTTTGGAGTGCGGAATTATCGGAGCAAATTATCCAGAAATGGAAATGGTAAGTTTCGGACCAACCATCAGAGGGGCACATTCTCCGGATGAAAAGGCGAATATTTCCTCCACACAGAAATTCTGGGCGTTTACAAAAGATATTTTAGCGAACATCCCTTTGAAATAATATTTTAACATTATTGAAAATATCCAAAGTCTTTTGATTTTGGATATTATTTTGTCTAATTTAATCATGAAAAAATAATTTAAGAATAGTAACGATTGATTTAAAAATCTTAAATTTGAATAAGAAATAAGGATTATGAACTCACAGATTCTACATGAAAAACTTGAATTAATTCAATGGTTATCAACATTGGAAGATACTTCTATCATTAAAAAACTAATTCAGTTCAGAAAGGAAGAAACAAAAGACTGGTGGGATTCAATCTCTGATGAAGAAAAAAATTCAATTGAAAAAGGAATTTCTGAAGCCGATAAAAATGATATAAAACCACATTCCGAAGCAAGAAAACTTTATGAAAAGTGGTTATAATATTTTATGGTCTCCAAATGCACTAAGTGAATTGGAAGAAACCATTGAGTATCTTCAAAAAAACTTTTCAGATAAAGAATTAGCAAAACTTGCCCGTAAAATCGAAAGTTTTTCAGAAATCATTTCTAAAAATCCCTACATATTTCCAAAATCGGAGCATACAAATATTCACAAAGCTGTTATTCTAACTTTCAACACTGCCTATTATCGTGTTAAAAATAATGATGTAGAAATCTTATCATTTTTCTCCAATAGACAATCTCCTACTAAAAGTAGAATTTAAATTTCAATAATAAATAATGAAAAGTATCACCGTATTCTGTGGCTCGAGTTTCGGCACAGAAGAAATTTATAAAGAACAGGCATATTTAGTCGGAAAAACATTCGCTAAAGAAAATATTCGCTTAATTTATGGAGGAGCAAATGTAGGTTTGATGGGCGCTGTCGCAGATGGAGTCATTGAAAACGAAGGTAAGGCAATCGGAGTTCTTCCTCATTTTTTACAATCTAAAGAAATTGCGCATACCAATCTTACTGAACTTATTTTGGTGGAAACGATGCACGAAAGAAAAACAAAAATGAATGAACTTTCTGATGGAGTAATCGTTCTGCCTGGAGGTTATGGAACTTTGGAAGAATTTTTCGAAATGATTACGTGGGCACAACTCGGGCTTCACAAAAAACCAATTGCCATTCTGAATATCAATGGTTTTTATGATGATTTAATAAAATTGGTTCAGACTATGGTTGATAAAGGATTTTTAAAACAAATCAATCAGGAAATGCTTTTGGTGAGTGATGCTATTGATGAGCTTTTAGAAAAAATGAGAAATTACAAAGCTCCGACGGTAGGAAAATGGATTTCTAAGGAGGAAGTTTAATTATTGTGAAATTTAAGAGTTTTTTTAAGACCAATTAATAATTAGGTCACGATTATTAAAAAGTTTGTAAATTTAAATAATGACTAATTATTATGACAAAGGACGATTTAAATAAAATATTAACTCAATATGAGGAAAAATCTCCTTTATATACTTCTTTTAGTTTTAAAGTTGAAAAAATATTAAGGAAATTATGTAAAAATTTTTCAATACATCAGATCGTAAGCAGGATAAAAACCAAAGAAAGTCTTGCTCAGAAAGTCATCAAGAAGAATAAATATGAAAAGCTTGATGATATTACGGATATTTTGGCATTAAGAATCATTACTTATTTCGAAGACGATATTTCAAAAATAGAAGAACTCCTTAATAAAGAATTTAAAATTGACAGGGAAAACTCTACCGATAAAAGAAATATTGAAATTGATAAATTCGGGTACAGAAGCGTTCATTATATCCTTCAGCTCAATGATTATAAAAAAGAATTATCTGAATATGCAGAATATAAAGACATTAAGTTTGAAATTCAGATCAGGAGTATCCTTCAGCATTCATGGGCAGAAATAGAGCATGATTTGGGCTATAAATCTTTTACCGAAATTCCTCAAAAAGCAAAACGTACATTTTACAGAGTTGCAGCTTTGCTTGAGCAGGCAGATATTGAATTTACAAAACTGAAAAAGGAAATTCAAGATTTTGAAAACTCCATCAGCAAGAATTTAAAAAGTAAAGAGAAATTTATAGAAATCAACGAATCAACAATTATTGCATTTGTGAAAAGAAATCAGCTTCTAAGAGAGATTGAAAATGACATTAAAAAAGCATTAAAACTTACTGAAAATCCCAAGTTTGATTCTGCCTACTTGTCTGCGAATAATTTTTCATCACAATTAAAAAATTTAAAAATATTTGATTTAACACAGCTTGAAGAAAACCTTATCAATTACAAACAGGAAATTACAACCAGACAAATAGATTATTTACAATCTTTAAATGAAAATTTCAATAACAGTAAAATAAAAATTTCCCTGATACAAGGCGCTCCAATACTCTGGTTAATTAATTATCTGGAAAGTAAATGATAATGCGTTCAGAATATGTAATATTTATTTAATCTGAAAACTTTAAACAACTCAAAATTTAGCATTAAAGACATATTTGCATATTAAAACACCCCTCAAATTAGATTTGAGGGGTGTTTTAAGTCATTCATTTAAATTTCCCTAGGGATATGGAGCAATTGCTACAGCAAGACCTTCCATTGCAGGAACCATGTGCAACTGACAACCCAATCTGCTATTGCTTTCCACATGATAAGCTTCCGCCAACATCGCATCTTCCTCATCGCCCATTGGTTCAAGTCCCGGATCATTGATCACATAAACCTGACAAGAAGCACACATTGCCATTCCTCCACAAACTCCGATGGTTCCTTCTTCCGCCAATTCATAAGAACGGATAATCTCCATTAAGTTCATCGACATATCTGTCGGTGCAACTACATCATGAGTAACTCCTTCTCTATCGGTTATTTTTATATTTATATCGCTCATCTTTCGTTGATGGTTAATGGTTGATGGTTGATGGCATTTGTTTCACTAATAACCAACGACCAACAACAAGATTAATCTATTTTCTTTACAACTGCTTTTTCAGCTTCCTTACGGCTTCCGTCGAAACCATCTACTCCACTTACGGTTGTATATTTTAAAACGAATTTCTTACCGGGATTCAGTCTGTTGTAAACGCTCTGACACATTAAGGTCGCTTCGTGGAAACCACAAAGAATCAACTTTAATTTTCCAGGATATGTATTGATATCACCGATTGCATAAATACCGTCGATGTTGGTTTGATAATCCAATGCATTGTTTACTACGATTGCATTTTTTTCGATATTCAGTCCCCAGTTTCCGATTTCTCCCAATTTTGGAGTCAAACCGAATAATGGAATAAAATAATCTGTTTCAATATCATAAGGATCTTGTCCGTCAACGGCTACTGTGATCGCTTCTACTTTTCCGTCACCTTTAATGGCAGTAACTTCTGCAGGAGTAATCAATTTAATTTTACCCTGGTTTTTTAAATCCTGAACTTTTTCTACAGAATCCAAAGCTCCACGGAACTCGTTTCTTCTGTGAATCAAAGTTACTTCGCTCGCAACATTTGATAAGAAAACACTCCAATCTAAAGCAGAATCTCCTCCACCTGCGATAACCACTTTTTTATTTCTGAAATGTTCAGGTTCTTTCACAAAATATTCAAGACCTTTTTCTTCATAATCAGCGATATTATCCATGGTAGGTTTTCTAGGCTCAAAAGTACCTAAACCACCTGCAATAGCAATTGCTTTACATCTGTGAACCGTTCCTTTATTGGTAATCACTTCAAACCATTCGTCATCAACTTTCGTATATGATATTGCAGTCTCTCCCAAAGTAAATCCTGGTTGGAATTGTTTGATTTGTTCCATTAAATTATCTACCAATTCACCTGCATTTACAGAAGGATACCCCGGAATATCAAAAATCGGTTTTTTAGGATACAACTCCGCCAACTGACCTCCTGGTTGTGGAAGTGCATCGATGATATGGCATTTCATTTTTAGCAAACCTGCTTCAAATACGGCAAAAAGCCCTGTTGGTCCCGCTCCGATAATTAATATATCTGTAGTAATCATAATATGACGATAATTTAATAATTTGTAGCTGCAAATTTACTAATTTTAATGCGAAGCATATTTAATTATGCCCAAATAAAAAACTGAGATTTATCAAAGACACGCAAAAAACTGACAATGAAAAAGTTGGCAACGTTTTTGTAAAAATGTACTGTATGAAGAAGATAATTAATATCATTGCAATATTTGCTTTCTTTCTTGGATATTCGCAATTGACCAATGTTGCAGATGGCGAATCGCTTACTTTAAGAATCCACTATGGATTCTTAAATGCAGGAACTGCCAATCTTACCACAAAAAAGGTAAATTATAAAGGTGAGCCCCATTTATACGTAAAAGGAACCGGACAAACAACCGGAGCTGTACGTGCATTTTTCAAAGTGGAAGACTTGTACGAGAGCTATATCAATATGCAAACTGAGTTACCCAGCTTCTATGTGAGAAATGTAAAAGAAGGGAGTTACAGACAGCATTTGCAAACCGTTTTCAACCACGATAATCATACTTTGGTTTTAACAGATAAAAAGACTCCTGCAAATGGCTCCAAAACAATCAAGTCCGTAAAAGGAGTTCAGGATATGCTTTCCTGCTTTTATTTTTTAAGAAGTAAAAGCCCCGCCGAACTAAAAACAGGGACAATTATCAATATGAATGTCTGGATTGATGATGAGATGTTTCCTTTTCAGCTAAAAGTGGTTGGAACTGAAAATTTAAAGACCAAGTTCGGAACAATCAATGCCTTGAAAATCATTCCTTCTGTGAAAAGCGGAAGAGTTTTTAAAGAAAAAGAAGGTGTTACGATGTGGGTTTCTAATGATGCGAATCATATTCCTCTACTGTTAAAAGCTGAATTAGCCGTTGGATCATTAAAGGCCAGTATCGATGATTATAAAAATGTAAAATATCCTTTAAAATTCAGCAAATAAAAAATAAAACCTCCGAGAAAAATCTCGGAGGCTTCCTGTAAACCTAAATTAACATAAATTCTGGAATCATTCCCAGGATAATTATGAATCTTTTTTTCCTGTATCTGTTACAGAGCCGTCAAGCTCTGTAAGTATACTAAGGATTTCAATCATTTGTGTTTAAGTCAAAAATTTCTTTTTAAGCATCTATTACAGAGCTTTTTACAGCTCTGTAATGATGACACTTAGGTTAATCAATTGTGTTTTTATTATGCTTTTTCTAAACGGTCTTAAATTTTGTATCTTATACAGAGCCTAAAAAGGCTCTGCTTCAGATACGTTTATATTTCCGTCATTTGTGTTTTCATCCTCCTTCAAAATCCCATTGGTCTAGTTCACACACCACCACTGAACTTAGAGCAAATTTTACTAAATTTCTTTAGTTGAAAGAAGCAATTTTTTCGCTTAACTTTCTTGATGTAAAATTACTAAGTCCCGACTTATCATAATAATTTTTTCTGTAGATATATTTCGACCTGTTTGTAGATATTTATCTACAAAAATGAATACTTCCAAAAAAGGTTTTGTTTAATAATTAATGACCAGCTTTCATTAATTCAATGAGTTCCACAAGGTTTTCGATATTAAGTTTATCAAAAATTCTTTTCTTAATCGTGCTTACCGTATTTTGTTTGATATCGAGATAGGCTGCAATTTCCAGATTTCCCAAACCTTTCGCATACATCCCGGCAATCTGAATTTCTCTTTCGGTAAGACTTTGAAGTGGATTTATCAGGCTTTTATTGGTAACAGAATTGAGTAATGCGTTCTGTGTGATTTCTGAAATATATTTTCCCTGATGATGAATTTTCAGAATGGCATTCTTAATTTCGTCTTCTTCGCTAAGTTTACTCAGAAAACCATTGGCACCCGCCTGAATGTATTTTACAGATTGAGTATTTTCGTCTACTCCTGAGAAAACAAGAATTTTAATTTCAGGTTTCAGCTGTTTTATTTGCGATAAAATAGTAAGACTGTTTCCATCCGGAAAAATAGCATCGATGACTAGAATATCAATGGATTGAGCTTCGGTAATCTCCAAAACTTTATTCAAAGTTGATGCATGAAAAATTTCACCATCAAACTCCAATTCTTCAATCAGAAATTCTACTCCCTGTCTTATAAGGCTATGATCGTCTGCAAGCAGAAAATTGATGCTTTTAGAATCTAAACTATTCATTGGTTAAGATTAAGATTAATGGTAAAACTTACTGTTGTACCCACATTCTTTTCACTGTCTACACTGATATTTCCCGAGTAAAGTTCCACGATTTCCTTGCAAAGACTTAAACCAAGACCTGCACCAAGATTTTCGACATCTTCAGATAAAACACCCTGATAATAAGGTTCAAATATTTTCTCAAGATCAGATTTAGAAATTCCAGCACCAGTATCACTGATTTTTGTTGACAATGAAACTGTATTATCATCTATTTTATCTGCTTTTGTTGTCACCGAAATCTGACCGTTCTCTGTAAATTTATTAGCATTACCAAGAATATTCATAAAAACCTGATTAATCTTGGTGTTATCGGAATACACTTCAATGGAAGGATCGATATTTTCGTTAACTACAAATTTATTGTTTCTTGTTTCTATATAAGGTTCAATGGAATTAAATATTGAAGTGAGCTCATTTTTAAGATTAAAAACTACTGGGACAAGCTTATTTTCCACATGCTGGTTTTTGGTATATTCCAGAATTTGATTGGCCTGCATTAAGAGTGTATTGTTTGTAAAGCTGATTGATTTCAAATATTCTTTAATACTTTCATCAGACGTTTTTTTATTGATTTTTCTGATAAAAATTCCTATAATCTTCAAAGGTGATCTTAATTCATGACTCAGCATTCCAAGAATTCTGTTTTTAAAATTCAGGTTTTCCTTTATCTGTTTGTTGGCATCATTCAGTCTCCATTCATAGATAAATGCCATTCTTGTAAAATACATAATAAGCACAGAAACAATGAACATCAAAATCATCGCTCCGAAAACAAGATACGTTCTGATCTTATTACTTTCTGAATTGAGCTTGGCATATTCTTTTTCAAGATCTTTTTTAGAATCTTTTATGGCAAATTCATAAATATTCATTACCCCATTGCTATAAGCCAGAAGATTATTAAATATGGTATAAAATTTCCCGCTGTTGTTTTCCCTTTCAACTACATTTACCTGTATTTTTTTTACCTGTCCGGAATAATGATTCTGCACGAGATTCATAATACTGTCCATATCCGCTTTTATTGCCGATGCTTCAGGAACTTTGCCTTGTTTCACAGTAATAACCGTACTTTCTTTACGCACAGTTTCTTTGCCAGAAATCGCATCTCCTAAACGACCAAATAAACCTTTTTTCTTCACGGTATCTGAATACGTTTTGGTTTCTATATTAAAATCGTATTTGTCTAAATTATAATCTACATCGAGTTTTTTAATCTGAGGAAAAGCAGTCGGAGCTTTAAAACCGGAATTTGTCGAATAATTGTATGTTGAATCGATAAGCAGCTTGAGATTTTTACTGTCTAAAGAATCTTTTTTTTGTGATGATAAAATATTTTTAAGCTTAGGATATTTAGATTCATATTGATTAATACTTTCTAAATTTTCGCCAAGCTTATCCAAAGACTGAAAATAAGATTGCAAATTTCTTTCATCAGAGCCGGTAAGATATTTCTGAAGGAAATTCTGTGCATTTAAAAGCTCTTTTCTGGAATTATCAGTGAGATTTTCCAGAGAATGAATTTCTTTCAGCTGGTTTTCTATAAAAACTATATTTTTTCTATTGATAAACTCATTATAAAAAAAACCGGCTAAAATAAGCTGTATCAATAAAATGCAAAAGATAAGTGAATAATGAACAATTTTTCTTGACTTAAAATTCAATGATTTTATGCGATCATCCTTTGGTTTCGTATTCATGTATTAAAAGCTTTTCTTTATAATCTGCCGAGATCAAAAACTCCCAAAAACAGGCTACAAAATTAAACATTCTTCTAAAAACATCACTACCTTTAGATAAACAAACAGGTTTCAGCATGAAAAGAGACCGCATATCTCAATCTCTACGTAAGCATATTATTTACTCAAACATTTTGAGGCAAAACCCGCTCTAAAACTTTCAGGGTGTGTGTGATTTTATAAAGTTAATAAAAAAATCCTGTGAAATACTCACAGGATCTGAATTTATTTTAAACTTAATCTATAAAGTTTTAAACTGCTCTAAAGTTCTGATATCATTCTCGAAAAACATCCTGATGTCGCTCATTTGGTAAAGAAGCATGACGATTCTTTCTATCCCCATTCCGAATGCATAACCTGAATATTTTTCAGAATCAATATTTACATTTTTCAGAACTGCAGGATCTACCATTCCGCAACCCATAATTTCCAGCCAGCCGGTTCCTTTTGTAATTCTGTAATCTGTTTCAGAATTCAGTCCCCAATACACATCAATTTCTGCGCTTGGTTCTGTAAAAGGGAAATAAGAAGGTCTCAATCTGATTTTCGACTTTCCGAAAAGCTCTGTGGTAAAAAACTGAATGGTCTGCTTCAGATCTGCAAAACTTACGTTTTCATCAATATATAAACCTTCAATCTGATGGAAAATACAGTGCGAACGAGAAGAAACAGCTTCATTTCTGAAAACTCTTCCCGGAGACAAAATTCTGATCGGCGGCTCATTTTCTTCCATATAACGTATCTGTACTGAAGAAGTATGCGTTCTCAACAAAATATCAGGATTCTGCTCAATAAAGAAAGTATCCTGCATATCTCTTGCCGGATGATATTCAGGAAGATTTAATGCTGTAAAATTATGCCAGTCATCTTCAATTTCAGGCCCGTCTGCAACAGCAAAACCAATTGATTTGAAAATCTCAATAATTCTGTTTTTCACTAAATTGATCGGATGTCTCGAACCCAAATCCAATGGAAATGCAGGTCTTGTAAGATCTTCTTTTTCTAAGATAATAGAAGAAGCGGAAGCATTTTTTAAATCCTCCAGCTTTGTATTTACTGCCTGTTTAAGAGTATTGATCTTTTGCCCAAAATCTTTCTTCTGGTCATTCGGAACTTCTTTAAACTTTTCAAAAAAATCGTTCAGAATTCCTTTTTTACCATTATACCTGATTCGGAAGTTTTCTATTTCCTCTTTACTTGATGTACTGAAGTTATTAACCTCAACAAGCAATTCTTCTATCTTTTCTATCATTGTTTTACCCTTTCAAAAAAATGTATTTGCAAAAATACGGTTTTCAGATTAAAAATCTGTTCCAAATTATCATAAAAAAATCTGCTTCGGCTGAAACAGATTCTGTATTTAATATTTAAAATTGTTTTAATTATAATCTAAAATTGTTGCCACAACACAGATGGTAACGGTAAAAGTGTTTATACCAAGAATCAGAAGATATTCATTCTTTCTTCTGACCACATTAATCAGACTGTAAAAAAATGCAAAAATGACAAAAAGCATTGATGGAATAGTAAGCAATTCTCCCAAAATCTGAATCGCCTGATTGCTATAAGAAAAATAGTAAACAACCTGAAGACTTAGCAAAAATATCATGCAGGCAAGACTGATAATTAATAGAGCTTTACTCATCAGATTTTTTGAAACTATTTCTTCTCTAAAGCTTTCACTCTAATCTGAAGCGTCACTTCATTTTTTATAACTCCATTAGCAGCTGGAGACTGAAATTTCACCCCGAATTCTTCTCTCATAATGTCTTTTGGCTCTGTAGAAATGCTTACCACCCCTTCATTTATTGCAACATTTGCTTTAAACTGGGTTGGTTTTGTAATCCCTTTTACCGTCAGATTTCCGTCTAAAACAGTATTATAATCACCTTCAGCAGCCGGACTTACCTTTGTAATTTCATAAGAAGCCGTTGGAAATTTTTCCACTTCAAAAAAATCGACACTTTTAAGGTGACCATTCAATTTTTCAAGATCTTCTTTTTTATCTTTTAAATCTTCAGAAGTCAGAGAAGCCATATCTGCTACAAATTTTCCGCTTTCAAGCTTTCCGTCTTTCACCGTAACATCACCGCTTTCAAACTTTATCGTTCCGAAATGACTTGTATTTTCAGATTTGAAAATTTTATATCCTTTCCATTCTACATTACTGTTTAAAGTATCCAGTACAAACTTAGCACCGTCTTTTGTAGTCGTTACTTCATTACCTTCACTGATTACAGGTTTTTCTTTAGAACACGAAACAATTACCAATGAAGTAAAAAAAGCAGGTATTGCGAGAGAGAATAATATTCTTTTCATTTTTATTCGAATTTTACAAGGCTAAATTACTAAAAATATGCCAGTCTTCTTTTAAAACCCTTATTTTTGCACTATGCTATTAGAGATAAACAACTTATACTTTTCTCATTCTCAGGAAAAACCACTTTTTCAAAACCTCAATCTGAAACTGGATGAAGGTAAAATCATTGCTTTGGCTGGTGAAAGTGGATGTGGGAAATCAACGTTATTGAGTCTCATCTACGGATTGCTCGATTGGGATCAAGGTGAAATTATTTTCGACAGCAGAAAACTGATGGGGCCAAAAGGGAATCTCGTTCCCGGCGAACCCGACATGAAATTTGTTGCCCAGAATTTCGATCTGATGCCTTATGCCACTGTTGCAGACAACGTAGGGAAATTTATTTCTAATATCAATTTAGCCAAGAAAAAAGAAAAGGTTTTAGAACTTCTGGATGTAGTAGGTTTGGTTGAATTTGCCAATGTCTTACCAAAATATCTAAGCGGCGGACAACAGCAGAGAGTGGCCATAGCAAGAGCACTTTCTGTTCTTCCGAAATTACTTTTACTGGATGAACCTTTCAGCAATCTTGATTTTGCAAGAAAAATTGAACTTCGTGAGAAACTTTTCCGATATGTAAAAGAAAATAATATATCCTTGGTGATTTCGACTCACGAATTGCAGGACATTATCCCGTGGACTGACCAGATTATTGTTCTTCAAAGCGGAAGACTCATTCAGAATGACACGGCCGAAGAGACATACAAGAACCCTTACAATCCTTACGTGGCAAAACTTTTCGGAGAAGTAAATATTTTTACGGAATTGGAAATTTCAGAATTGGAAATTTCAAGGTTTTATTATTATCCGCATCAGATCAGAGTTTCTGAAAATGGTTTTGAGGCTGAAGTTTTAGAAAGCAGGTTTGCAGGAAATCATTACTGGAACAAGATCAGATTTAAAAATAAAGAAATTGTGATGTTTTCCAGTTATCAGCTTCAGAATTCTATTCAAATAAATTTCGAATAAGACTTTTACAATTTAAAGTCCAATTAAATAAATAACCCACACACTTAATGTTAGTATGTGGATAATTTTCAATGAATTAGCAAAATCTAATCAGAATATTTTTCTATTTTTGTAAGACAACAGCATAAGGAAATTTTTGGTTAATTCTCTTTCTGCCTTCCGGACCGAAATTAGCAATCAGCAATCAGGTCTTCGAAAGATTACTCTGTCCAACTCTTTCCTTTTTTTATGCCTTCTTCACAAATTCAGACTTTAGAGCCATGGATCCAAAACCATCAATTTTACAATCAATATTATGATCGCTGTCTGGTCTTAAACGGATATTTTTAACTTTTGTTCCTGCCTTTACCGGTTTTGGAGCTCCTTTTACAGGAAGATCTTTGATAACCACTACAGAATCACCATCTTTTAGTTCATTCCCATTTGAATCCAAAATCTTTTCAGAGTCATCACTTTCTGCAGGATTCCACTCATTGAAACACTGAGAACAAACCATCAAACCGTCTTGCTCATACGTAAATTCGGAACTACATTTCGGACAAATTACTACGTCGCTCATTTTTTATTAATTTTTGCAAAGGTAGTATTTTGGGCGGGAAGATGGAAGTTTCGCTCCTCCGGAGCTCTGCTTTTCCATTTGCTGCAATTCTCTACAAAGGTTTCGCTCCTACGGAGCTGCACTTCGCAATCATTTACTTTACCAATCTTTACTCCTTCGAAACAGGGATTTCAAATTTTGAATTTTAAATTTTGAATTTTGAATTTCAAAACCTCAAACTTAAAACTTTGAACCTTAAACTAATTTCGTATTTTTGCAGATTCAAACAGCTTACAGCAATTTATGGAATTAATTCACAGAAACCTGGCAATCGGTATTCACGATGCTCTTCAGGAAACATTTTTCGAAAAAAATAAATACGCAGACAAAGTAATCGAAAGACTTTTGAAAGCCAACAGAAAATGGGGAAGCCAGGACAGAGCCGTAGTTTCTGAGATTTTCTATAACATTATCCGTTGGAAAAAACGTCTTGAATACTATATGGGTGAAGGCGTAAAACCCAATAATATCTACAAACTGATTCTTGCCTATTTACTTTGGAGCAAAACCAATTATAAAAAATTTGAAGAATTTGACGGAATTAAAATCGCCGATATTCTTACAAAACTTAAAAAAGGAACCGTTCCCACAAAAGCAATCGAGCATTCTATCCCTGAATGGCTTGCCGAAACTTTAGAAAAAGAATTGGGGGCAAAATGGGAAAAAGAGATGATTTCGTTGAACGAGCAAGCTCCAACTATACTGAGAGCCAACTCCCTAAGAACTACAACAAAAGAATTGATTTCTGATCTTGCCGATGAAAATGTGGTTTCTTACCCCATCAGAAATTACCCTGATGCGGTACAGCTTGAGGAAAAGAAAAATGTATTTCTTACAACTGCTTTCAAAGAAGGTTTGTTTGAAGTTCAGGATGCGTCGTCCCAAAAAATCGGTTATTTCCTTGATGTAAAAGAAGGGCAAAGAGTTGTTGATGCTTGCGCAGGAGCGGGTGGAAAAACACTTCATTTAGCTGCTTTAATGCAAAATAAAGGTCAGATTATCGCTTTGGATATTTTTGAATGGAAATTGGCAGAACTAAAACGCCGCGCAAAAAGAGCCGGAGCTCATAATATTGAAACAAGAGTAATTTCTGATACGAAAGTAATCAAGCGTCTTCACGATAAGGTAGACAGACTTCTGATTGATGCGCCATGTTCAGGTTTAGGAGTTTTAAAGAGAAATCCGGACAGCAAGTGGAAAATCGATCAGGATTTCATCGACCGAATTAAAAAAGAGCAGCAGCAAATCATTCAGGATTATTCTAAAATGCTTAAAGTTGGTGGTAAAATGGTCTATGCAACGTGTTCTATTCTACCTTCTGAAAATAATAAGCAGGTTGAAGAATTCATCACAAACAATCCTAATTATAAAATGATCAAAGACGAAAAAGTAATGCCGAGTGAAGGCTATGACGGTTTCTACATGGCTTTGATTGAAAGGGTTTCTTAAATTTTATTTAAAATAAATTATAAAACTACTCTATTTTTTGGAGTAGTTTTTTGTTGATTCTATAAATATAAATCACATCACTTCGGAATGGAATTATTACAATTTTATTTGATATTTTATCTTTATTCAGTCTAAAAGGATAAAAATCACTAATGTTTTCATCCAGTTTCTGTGAAGAAGTATTTTCTTCTCTTCCATCAAAATAGGTAAAACAATCAGAATCATGAAAAACAATAAAGAAATCATTCCAAGTATTTTCAATGTAATATTTAAAATCTTTTATCGTAAATTTTTCAGTTTCAAGCTTAAAATAGTTTCCATTATTTGGCGGAACATCATTAAATCCAAACACAAACTCTCCATTCTTCCATGAGATTTTTGTTTTTAAAAAACCATTATTCAATAATTCTACTTCAGTCTTAATTATTTCATTAACTAAATCTGATTGCTTTCGGATAATTTTCCGGATAAAATCATCCGAATTAGCAAGAACAGGAATTTGGTTATCATCATTATAAAAGTAATTTACAGGAATTAATGACTTATTTAGCTTTTTCTTATTAATAATCGAATATTCTACTAATTTCAAAAAATCGATTACCTCAATATTATCATCAATAATTCTTACCGCTAATCCATTTTCATTACTTTTCATAACACCTCCATCTCTTAGACCTAAAACTTTATAATTAGAATTATTGTTTTCTAAAATTTTTATTTTTTGTAAAAAATAATCCTTTTCATACTCAATCATTAAAGTGTCTTTAAAATTTAATCTATCTGCAATAATTTCAGAAAGCTTTCCAATAATATGAATTTTCATTTCCTGAGATTCTATCGTTTTATCTCCAAAATTAAATTGTGATCGGAAAAAAGTTTTTACATTTCCGAATTTCTCAACTCTAAATTTCGCTTTATGAGCACTATAATAATTTGAAAAAATTAAAAATATTATTAAAGAGAAAAAAGGTTTCATGTTTTTAGTTTAAACGGTAAACGTAATTCTAAAAGTAATATTTTACATCTAAACTGTTGTAAGGAGATTTGACAAATCATCAACTATCAATTATCTTTGTAAAAACCATCGATTCATTATGTTTAAATCTATTTTAGCCAGCTTTTTTATTTGTTTATCTATTTTCGGTTTTTCTCAGACTTATGAGATTCAGTATGAAAGTTCGTACAACGGGAAAGTTCAGCCCAACCAAAATCCTGTGATTGTTTGGGTAAATGAGAATGAAAACTTTATTCTAAATACAAAAATCAAAGAACAGAAAAGCGATTATCCTTTTGAAATCAGCAAAATAGAAAAACCTTCGAACACCATTGTTTCTTACGCATTTTTAAAACCGAATGAAGCTATTTCTACTTCCGATAAAGAATCGATTGCAAAACAGGAATTTGAGTTAACTACTGAGACCAAAAAGATTTTAGGCTACAATTGTAAAAAAGCGGTCACAAAAATCAATTCAAATACGATTGAAGTCTGGTATACCAATGATTTGAAACTAAAAGGCGGACCATCAAGTTTAGGGCAAAACTTAGGTTTGGTTTTACAGATTGAAAGAAACGGAAATTCAGCCACAACAGCGATTTCCATAAAGAAAATTAAGAAAACGGGAATCGATAAAATCATCAATCAAACCATTCCTGCAACGGATTTACTAAGTTACAGAGATTTACTTTGGAAAAGCAGATTTACAACATTAAAAGTTTTCGAAAATGAAATCATCAATTTTTCAGACCAGTCTAAATCTGATGAAAACATAAAAAGATTTGCCAACGGAACGATTATTCTAAAAAAGATTAAATTTCCAAAGATTTCCCAAGGTGAAAATCTCTTCGTGGAATTAAAACAACAATCAAACGGCGATGCTTACGACAGAACGGGAACTGTATTTTTTATTCCTGAAGAAAAATCCCAGACATTTTTTGATGGTCTTGAAAAAGGAGCAAAAACACTTCCCCTTTACGAAAACGGAAACGGAAAACAATATTATGGCGTTGTTTCTACCCAAAATTATCAGCCGACTGTCGAACTGATGAGATTTTTTACCGCTTTCGGAATCAATAAGTTTAATCATATCGAACTGAAAGACAAAACATGGCAAACAGTAAGCCCATTTCGTCAGGATATTACGGAATTGAAACCTTCGCTTTCCGAAAAAGAAATCTGGATCGGAACTTTCATTGGAAATTATGACAAAGGTGGCCACAAAGTAAGTTTAGACATTACCATTCACAACAGCGAGCAAATCGTTAATAAAAACAATAAAGTCATTCCGCTTTTCAACACCACCAATATCATGGAAATGGCGGGACAGGATTATGCGACAATGTTTAATAATGACAGAGGACTTTTTGTGGAATTTAATTTAGATAAAGATCTAAGAAATGCTCAGTTGAGATACATCACAACCGGACACGGTGGTTGGGAAAACGGAGATGAATTTATCCCGAAAGCGAATTCAATTTTTGTAGACGGAAAGTTATTATTCTCGTTTACACCTTGGAGAACAGAATGCGGTTCTTACCGATTATTTAATCCTGCTTCAGGAAATTTTGCAGACGGACTTTCTTCTTCAGATCTGAGCCGTTCAAACTGGTGTCCGGGAACGGTTACAAACCCTAACTTTATTTCACTGGGTGATTTAAAAGCCGGAAAACATACCGTTCAGGTTAAAATTCCGCAAGGAGAACCGGAAGGAACAAGCTTTAGCGCATGGAATATTTCAGGAACTTTATTGGGTATAGAATAAACAAAACCTCCTTACAATATTATTGCAAGGAGGTAAAAACACAAATGATGAAAAAAAATTATTTCGAGCCACAAAGTAAGGGAAAATATTTGAAAAATTTATTAACATAGAATAAGATTTATTTAATTTTTTTTTCATAAAGAAGCATTAAGTTTTCAAAAAAAGGAAAAATTTTCCGAATCTGAGATACAAAAATGAATTAATATTTATATTTTTAATTAAAACAAATTATTTAACGAAAAATATAAACAATTTGTAAATTTTAATTGTAAAAAATAAACATGATATTTAGTTTTGCTATCAAATAATATAACATGTGCGGAATCGTATGCTTATTTGACGCAAAGCAGTCAACCGAAATACTAAGACCTCAGGTTTTAGAAATGTCTAAAAAAATCCGTCATCGCGGACCAGACTGGAGCGGAGTTTTCCAGAATGAGAAAGTGCTTTTTTCTCATGAAAGATTAGCCATTGTAGATCCGACTTCGGGAAAACAACCTTTATTTTCTAAAGACGGGAAAATTGTTCTTGCCGTGAACGGAGAAATTTACAATCACAGAGAACTCAAAACAGAATTTCCGGATTACGAGTTTCAGACAAAATCTGATTGTGAAGTCATTCTTGCTCTTTACGAAAAATACGGAAAGAATTTTATTGAAAAACTAAACGGAATCTTCGCTTTTGCACTATATGATATTGAAAAAAATATTTATCTTATTGCCAGAGATCACATGGGAATCTGTCCTCTTTATCAGGGTTGGGACAGAGAAGGAAATTATTATGTAGCTTCTGAACTGAAAGCTTTGGAAGGGATTTGTAAAAAAATCGAGACTTTTTTACCCGGACATTATTTATATAACATAGAAGGACACGAACTCCAGCAATGGTATAAAAGAGATTGGGAAGATTTTGACGCAGTAAAAGATAATATTACTGATATTCAAAAGATCAGGAAAAGCCTGGAAGATGCTGTTCACAGACAATTGATGAGTGATGTTCCTTACGGAGTTTTGCTTTCGGGAGGTCTGGATTCTTCGATTATTTCTGCAGTTACCGCAAAATTTGCAAGACAAAGAATTGAAAGCGGTGATACTCAGGAAGCTTGGTATCCGAGGTTGCACAGTTTCGCTGTCGGATTGGTAGGTTCACCAGATTTGGTTGCGGCTAAGAAAGCTGCAGAGCACATCGGCTCAGTTCATCACGAGGTAAACTTTACCGTTCAGGAAGGTTTAGATGCGATCCGTGATGTGATTTATCATCTGGAAACTTATGATGTGACCACGATTCGTGCTTCTACACCGATGTATCTTTTGGCAAGAGTCATAAAATCGATGGGAATTAAAATGGTACTTTCCGGAGAAGGCTCAGATGAATTGTTTGGTGGATATTTGTACTTCCACAAAGCTCCTAATGCCAAAGAGTTTCATGATGAAACGGTAAGAAAACTTGGGAAACTTCATTTATATGATTGTTTAAGAGCCAATAAAGCTTTAATGAGCTGGGGAATTGAAGGAAGAGTTCCGTTTCTGGATAAAGAATTTATGGATGTAGCGATGAATGTAAATCCTGAAGATAAAATGATCCGCAAAGAAGAAGGAAAAATTGAAAAATGGGTTTTAAGAAAAGCTTTTGAAGATCTTTTACCGGAATCAATCGCATGGAGACAAAAAGAGCAGTTTTCTGACGGAGTTGGTTATTCATGGATTGATACACTGAAAGATATTGCCGAAAAATATGTCAGTGATGAGATGATGGCGAATGCGAAATTCAGATTTCCAGTAAACACTCCGCAAAATAAAGAAGAATACCGTTACAGAACGATTTTCGAAGAGCATTTTCCAAGCGAAACAGCAGCTGCAACCGTTCCCTCGGTTCCGTCAGTTGCCTGTTCTACTCCGATTGCATTAGAATGGGATGAAGCATTCAAAAAGATGAACGATCCGAGCGGAAGAGCGGTGAAAGTACACGAAACATCATATTAAGTCAACAAATTTTATCAATCCTGTATCTCTACAGGATTTTTTGTTGAATAAAATCAATAAATTTTAGATATTTTAACTTACAATTAAACTTATTATCTAATAAATAATTATATTTGGAAAATAAAAAAAATCTCTGCTGTAAAATGAAAAGAACTGTCTCTATTTTTTTTGCTTTACTATGTACGACAAGCTTAGCTTTTGCACAAGGTAAATACGGAAAATATCTTAATTCAAAAAAACTTGCTTTAGCTTATAAAACTGTAAAACCTGCTGAAAAAGACGATTACTATCAACAATATTATTGGTTGGTAAAAGCAGAACAGCTAAAAACTTATCCTCACCTTGCTGATATTAAACCTGTTGTTTTATACAATTTCGTAAAAAAAGTAAATCCTCAGAATCCTACTAAAAAACTGGATGACAGAGGTAAGGAGCTTAGAAAAACAGCAGAACTATCCTTAGACCAATATTTCAAGAATAAAAACTTCCAGAATAATCAGGTTTTGTTATTAAATCTTGAAACGTATGTAGATCCTTCACAGGGAGAATATTTCACAAAAGTTGATGCTGAAAAAATCAAGCAGTTGGTTCCTAAAGAATTCTACGGTTTTACTTCTTTAAATAAAAAGACGCACGAAGAAATCAACTATTATCTTTGGGTTGATAAAAAGAACGATAAATTCAAAATTGTTGACGTGATCCCAAATGAAAAAGAGAATGCTAAATTCTATGCATCTGTGAAGCAATATCTTCCGAAGTATAAGTTTGAGAAAAAATTTATGCCGACTGTAAAAAAAGGAACGAAGGCTGATAAAACAGATAAAGATTTCTTCTACATCATGCCATTCGAACAGAACAAAGATAACATCGAATACAAAACAGATGATTTTGAAACATTCACATTGAGCCAGGTAAAAAGAGAAGGCGAAGCGTGGATTGGAGTAGAAAAACCAAGAAAATAAGTTAAAATCTTATAAAATAGAAGCCCTGAAAGTTGATTTCAGGGCTTTTTATTTATTTTAGCATTAAACAAAATTCACTGTACTATGAAATTAAGCTTTAGTTTATTATCTCTTTTTGTCATTTCGGCAATTTACGCACAATCTTACAAAGCAGTTTATGATTTCGGGTGGAAACCTCAGAAAAATTCTGCCGAATTTCTGCACGAAGATTTTGCTTTGATACTGAATGAAAATAAAACGTCTGAATTTTTGTCTTATATTAAATTTAAAAATGATTCCACAAAAACTGCAACCGTAAAAGACTTTAAAAAAATAGGGCAAGGCAGCATTTCTTTTAATTATAAATATGGCGAATCTAAATTCAACGAAATCATTACAAAAAACTATGGCAGTAATGAAATCTTATTTGAAAAACAGCTTCATGATAAGATTTTCATCATCAATAATTCATGCAAAATAAATTGGAAAATCAATTCGGAGAAAGATAAATTCTTAAGTTATCCTATACAAAAAGCAACGACAGAATTTGGCGGAAGAAAATGGATTGCATGGTTCACAACAGAAATTCCTGTACAAGATGGTCCTTATAAATTTTATGGTTTGCCCGGTTTAATTTTAAAAATAAATGATTCCGAAAATGAATTTATTTATGAATTGAAATCAATCACTAAAGAGCATAATGAGATTTCAGAAAGAAATTTTATGAGTCAGAACATCATTAAAACGACTCCTGAAAAATATCAAAAAATCTGGGAGGACTACAAAAAAGAGCCTTCGTCTATTTTCAACTATCAAGCTCCGGCAAGCAATGACGGCTGGAATGCAGCATACACTATCGGAGGAGGAGATCCAAACGACAAGAAATACAGGGAAAGTTATGATAAAAAGGTTAAAGAATTTTTAAAGAGCTTTGAAAATCCGATTGAGCTGAAAAATACATGCCTGTAATTTTTAATTCGGATGCAATTACGCAACGAATTTTTTTAACATATTTCCACCTTTCAATATTAAATATTAAACCATTAAGAAATTTAAATGATTAAGACGAATTAAGCACATATCAAAGATATTTTAAGCATTGCGTTTACTATTTGACAAGGTCAAATTCTTAACAATTCTTTTATTTCTTAACGGTTAAAGAAATCTTTACTGATTCGCCATCGTCACATAAATAATTCTTCCGCCTTCTTCATTGGAAAGCAGTATTTTTTTGCCTTCAATCAACTCCACCATTGAATTGGGCGGAACTTCTTTTTGCTCGGTTAAATCTTTCATGCTTGTCAATGTCTGATTCACCAGAACCCATTTATCCTGATAAAAAGTAAAATATCCGACCGGTTGTTTATCTTCTGCGGTCAGACTTTCATTCCGAATTACTTTTCTTGAAACATGCCATTTAAACAAATACTGATTGTGATAAACCATCAATCGGTGGTTTTCCGGCTTCCAAACTTCATCATCATATTTAAAATACAAATCGAGAACGGGTAAAGTTCCTTTGTGGGAAGTTCCACAGAACGGACATCTCGGCGTTTGGGTATTGTCGAAAACATACCATTTTTCGTTGCACTCAGGATTTTGGCAAGGCTGAATTAAATCTACCGTTTTCAACAAAGCAGTTTCCCATTCGGTCGCTAAAGGTCTTTTAATCGGATCATGAAGTCCGTCAATAAAAGCTTTTTTAAACAATTCGGATAAATAAGGACCTGTAACGGTGTAAGGAATTTTATTGGGATCACCCCAGAAAGAGTCCCATTTTTTCAGGTATTCCGTTCTTACCTTATTGCTTGAATCGTTCGGATGTTCTACAAACAGAGCTTTTTCGCCCATTGAAATGATTTCGTCTTTTTCAGAATCCAAATCCCAGATTTTACCGCCTCTCAAAGGATGGCGCCGTAGAAGATACATATAAATAAGAATCGCCAAAGCATGAAGATCGGTTTTCTGATTCGGAAGCTGTCTTCCCGGATCATGCAGATGCAAATGTTTTGTTTTTAAAACTTCCGGAGCAATGAAATCTGCAGTTCCAATCACTTCAGGCGGAAATAATTTCGGAACAACCAATCCGTCAATATCAATAATACAAGCCGATTTTGTCACCGGATCTACCAGAATATTATTATATGAAAGATCTGAATGCGCCAAACCCATCTGATGCAGTTTTTTGATTCCTCGTGTAATGTTAATAGCAATTTGAAAATAACTTAACCAATCACCTAATTCTGATTTGTCTAAACGAAGCGGATAATGCTGATTTCTGAACATCGGCGCTGTAAACCACTTCCCCACTTTATCTCCACCAGCAATATTATCTGATCCAAAATACCCTTTTGCAAAAAAGAATTTCTGATGATAAACAGGAACCACAATTCCCGTCAGATTATTTTTCTGAACAATATCATAAGGCCACCTGAAAACCTCATCCAGATAATATTCTGAAGCATTTCCGTTTTGAATATTCACCAAATAAGTAGAAACAATTCTTTGAATTCTTTCCTTTTGTTCATTTTCCAATGGTGTTCTATAAAAAGCCACCACATATTTTCTGTCCGGTGAAAAATAAACATCTTTTACGCCACCTTTTACAGGGTTTTCATCTACATATTCATACGATTTTGAAGTATCTAAAATCGAGGAAACGGTGGTTGTTTTTTTCATTTGAGAATTAATACTTATAAAAACTATTGAACAGCATGTGGTTGATATTTTAGATTTTTCAGTTTTTCAAGACCGATTAAATCACAATCAAATCTATGATCTATTAAATCAATAAAATTAAACCATACATCAAACTGATAACTATATTCTGACCTTAAAAATTTACTACCTTGAAAAGTACCAAAAATATTTATTTTATATATTCTTGATTCATTAGGTTTTAAAACTATTGTTTTATCTTGTTTAAAGAAATCAATATCTGCAGTCCCAACATCTTTAGGTAATAAATTACCATTAGAATCAACATAAAATATATTTTCTAACTGAGCTTTATAATCATGAAAACTTTTTAAAACTTTTACCTTTTTAGTACTTAAATTAGTAACAGAAAAAGAAATTTCACCTTTCTCTTGAACATCTGAAAGGTCATAATTTATTTTAAGTTTACATTTATCATTCTGAGCCGAAACAAAAAATGAAAAGATAAAAAAGTAAAAAAATATGAGTTTAAATCTCATGTGGAATTAACTTTAAAGTTAATAAATCACTGCCAAAGTTCTGTCATCATGATTTCCTTTGCTCCAGAAATCCATCCAGGAAAGAAGTTGTCCGTCGATTTGTTCGTCATCTTGAAAATCAACCTTCAACTCATCTTCATTATGACCATTTAAATCATCAAAAAAAGTTTTCCAGCTTTCGATATCTTCTAATTTGTTTTCGGTAATAAATTTCGGATCGTAAATTCCGTCGGTCATTAAAACCAGTTTAGAAAAATCTTTAGCATGAGTTATTCTGAAACGTGAAGAAATATTTTCGTCAAAAATTTCACTCATCGTAATGAAACGGGTTCCCCCGCCGAATTCACCAACATCCATTGTATTCAGCAACTGTACATCAGAGAAATCTTCATTGATCAGATTAATCGGACAATCACCAACACCAAAACTTAAAATTACATATCCAAAGTCAAACTTTTTAAGCAAAGCAAAAATTAAAGTGGAATGAAAATCTTTTAAGGTGACAAAATGATCATCTGCCTGTTCTTTTAAAAATTTAAAAGTGTTAGAAACACCTTCATATAAAAGTTTAATGATATTTTGTTTTGCCTCCGAATCTTCTTTTTCAGAATTGAAAATCTCGTTAATATGAACATCCAATTCGGCTAAAACTTCTACCTTTTTAAAATAATTATTGATTGATTGTGTTGCCAATTCGGAGCCGTACCTTGCCAATTGCGCCGAACCCGCGCCATCTGAAACCGAAATAATATTCCATGAATTCGGTAATTCTTTTACGGCAAAATCATCATCTCTGAATTTTCCTTCATGTGCATGAGAGCGACCTCGTTTTGAAGCCACCACAATCTTTTTATCTGAAAAATTTCCTTTGAATTTCACTTCATCCGCTTTATGAAAAGGCGCTTCTTCATCAGACGGAATATTCTTCCATAAATCTTTTGGATCGGCATTGACGAAAAGCTGTGCTTTTTTAAAGTCAACATTTTCCTGATCATGAACATGAAAAAATTCAATCTTCAGATCGTAGGTATCACTTTCGGAAGGAATTCCTTTAATCGTATTTTCTTCAAAACTTAAACCTGCCAAATCCAACCCTGAAACATCTTTGATTCTGATGTTCGGAAACTGTTCCATCGGAAAAACAAACTCATATTTTTTCTTGGAATTTGCATTAATAATCGGAAAAAATGCATCAGCAAATTCTTCTCTTTCTTTATAAATAATTGCTTCGTGCATAATTTTTTTCTGAGCTTCTATAATCTGCTGTAGACTGTTCTGAATTTCCGTCTGCGTCAACAGTTTTGAAACTACTCTATCCGTGATTTTACCATCATAGATATTATGATTTTTCAAAATCTGCCTGATTGTGTTTTCCATTTAGCCTAAAGTTCGGTTGATGTCAAAACCTTCATTGCTGAATCCGTAATAATCTGAAGTTCCGCACCAAGGGCATTCGTTGTAACCTTCACCTTTCAAGCAATGAATTCCACCGCATGAACAGGTTGCTAAAGCAATCGGATTGGCACAATGCGGACAAGACGGATTTCCGTGCAACTCTTCCACTGATATTTTCTGAAAACTTTTCTGAGCCGAAGAAAGTCGGTAATAGGAAGAATCATCAATTCTGTAAGTTCCTTCAAGTCGGTAATATCGGGTTTGCATTCCTGCAATTCCGGAGTCAGCGAAAGCTTTTTTATATTTAATTAAATACGATTTTTTTGATTCTGAACATTTTCCGTTCAACACCACAAAATTATTGTCAGGAAACCATTGCTGAGCTTCAGGATCAATTTTTTCTAAAATACTATGATCAATTTTAGATAAATTAATACCATCCTTATTGGCTTCCGTCACACTCTGACTCGTCGTTTTAATGGAATCGGTCACCCATTTGAAAAACTCTTTGTAAGAATTTTCCGAATGGTTATTAAACAACAAAACATTATCTGAAAGTGAACCCAACAGTTTGTGATTGGTATTATCACCAATCGATATTGCAATTGTGTTTGATTTTCCGTGGTATTGGGTCGTCCATTTTTCAATAGCTTTTTGGGCATCATCAGTCGGAACGCCGTCTGTAAAAAGAAAAACAAGAGGTTTCCAGTCGCCTTTTCTGTCGTAAGTTGTTTTTACAATATCTTTATCGATGCATTCCATTACTTTGAAAAGACCTTTTGCCAGAGAAGTTCCGCTTCCGACAGGAATTTTAGGCGGATAAAAAGAAATAATGTCCTGCAACGGCGTAATCACTTCTGCTTCTCCCGCAAAACCAATTACCGAAATCCACACTGTTTCTAAGGAGTACGGATCTTTTTTTAACTCACGAACGATGGTAGAAATACCTTCCTGAACCTGGTCAATCGGCTCACCGATCATCGATTCGGAAATATCTACCAGAAAATAAATGGGAAGTCTTCTCATAATTTAGACTTAAATTATTTCATTTGAATTTTTAACACAAAGAGCGCAAAGTTTTTAACTACTAACTGCTTTTAAGTTCGCAAAGGCGTTTCACTCAGCTAAGAAATACTATTTTTTTATTAAATAATAATATTCAGTTCTGAAGGTGGCGGCGGAAGACTGATGCTTTCACCTGTCCCTTGTGATTTTCCACCCATTGTAATGGATGAACTTACCCATTTAAAGAATGAAGAGAGTGTTGCAGCATCTGTTGTATCAAGCTTTACCACATTATCAGTCAATTCCTTCAGAAAACTTTCATCGGCTTTAGGACCTGCTGCACAACCAACAATCGCTCCGAAATCCATATTTTTAATTACGGGAATCATTTGTCTGTACTTCTGAATATCGGAAGGTTTTCCGTCTGTAAAAATAAATAGAAGAGGTTTCCAGTCGCCTTTCACTTCGGTTGAACCTTTAATTAAATCAATCTGAACCAATGCTGAAACCAGTTCGAGAGCAGCTCCTGTATGAGTTGGTCCACTATCCGGACAGGTAATTTCCATCGGATGAAAACTCGCCAGATCAACCATCGGAATAATATTTTTTACCTCACGATCGAAAGTCGTGACACTTAAATGCAGCGTATCCATCGCTTGCGGATCTGATCTCAACATACTAATTAGCCCGTTGAAAGCATTATTGAGTGCATGGATAGGTTCTCCATTCATCGAGCCGGAAGTATCCAGCAGAAAGTAGGCTAATAATCTTCTGTTCATCGTAGGACAGTATTAAATTGCTATTGGCAGTTGGCTTTTGACCAACTGCTTTTTAATCATGATTAAAATTCTGATAGAATTAGTAAGAATACCTCTGAAGAATATCTACAAAACTATCTGAATGATTTGGTTCTCCCAAGGCACGGAATTTCCAGTCACCGTTGTGTCTGTACGCTTCTGCAAAAACCATAGAACACATTCCGTTCATGCTTGCGTCTCCGGAAAGACTATATTTTGTGATTTCTTTTCCTCTTGCATCCACCGCACGGATAAATGCATTATCGATCATCCCAAAATGCTGATTATTTTTTCTTCCCATATAAATCGTTACTATGAAAATAATTTTCTGATAACGTTCATCCAACTGGTCTAATTTAACGATAATCTGTTCATCATCTCCGTCTCCTGCTCCGGTTCTGTTATCTCCGGTTAACCAGATATGTCCGCTTGGATGCTGCATTGAATTGAAGTAAATAACATCACCTTGATAAAGCCCCATTTGTCTGCCGTCATTGGTCTGAACAGTTCTTCCCAAGTTGGCAACTTTTCCGTTTCCATCTAAAAGAAATGCAACTGCATCCAGATCATATTCTGCTTCTTTATTGAAAATTTTCCCAAAAAAACCACCTTGCTTACGAACATCCCAACCTAAACCGATGGTTACCTGAGATAAATCATAAACACTTTCTCCACGATCGTTTTTCCTTAAATCTATTGTTTGACCTTTCTGTAAATTAATTGCCATTTTTAATATCTTTTTTTGTGTTATTAATTTTTTTTTAATTTTTTTTAAACGCAAAGAGCGCAAAGATTTTTTTTTATCTAATTGAGAATATTTTTCGTTCGCAAAGGCGTTTCACTCAGCAAAGTTAGAAGATGCTGCCATTGCAGTATGGTAGTAAATATTCTTATTTGATGATTTGACCTTTATAGTATTTCTCTAAAAAGAAAGCAAGATCTGCTCTGTAACCAATTCCTGAAGCTTCAAATTTCCAGCTTCCGTTTCTTTTGTACAGACGCCCGAATTCTACACCGGTTTCTATCGAAAAATCTTCATCGAGTTCGTATTTTGCAATTTCCTGATGGCTGTTATTATCCACAACTCTGATGTAAGAGTTTCTTACCATCCCGAAATTTTGTTTTCTTCTTTCGAAATCTTCAATCGTTACGACAAAAAGAATTTCCTCTACTCTGG
This sequence comes from Chryseobacterium formosense, assembly GCF_900116415.1. Taxonomy (GTDB): domain Bacteria; phylum Bacteroidota; class Bacteroidia; order Flavobacteriales; family Weeksellaceae; genus Chryseobacterium; species Chryseobacterium formosense. The sequence continues at coordinate 89,031 of NZ_FPAP01000004.1, forward strand.
GATCTACTTTTTCAAGATCGATAACAATTGCTTCATCATCATCTCCATCGCTGCTTTTTCCGTCCGGATCGTCTCCGGTATGCGTTAATGCTCCATCAGGAGAATTCAGATTATTATAAAAAACAAAATATTCGTCACCGATCAATTTTCTGTCTGAATCAATCATGATTGCTGAAGCATCCAAATCGAACGCATGACCTGTTCCTTCATTCGGATCCCATCCTAAACCAATTGTCATTTTTGTAAGTCCTAATTCGATTTTCTGCCCTTTCTGTAAATTAATTGCCATAATTTATAAATATAATTTTTCCCTTAAGATAGATTTGATTTTTGAATTAACCAAATTAATGATAAAAACTCATACAGTTTTAAACTTTTTTTAATATTCCTAAAAAAAATTTAAACAAAAAATCCTGCTTCAAACGAAACAGGATTTATATATAAATTTAAAAATAAATTAAACTTTATTCTTCGATCATATTATCTCTGGCTTTTGCCAACATTGGAATAGAAATAAGTCCCATTACCAACATGACAACAATCTGTAAAGGAAGCGAAATAAAAGAATAGGTCAAGCCCATCTCACCACCCAATTCTGCACTTTTACCCATAGCTAAGAACAGTGCCATAAAACCGAACTTCATTGCCAAATTAAAAGCTCCAATACCACCACTTGCAGGAATAATCATTCCCAAAGTCCCTACAACGATGATAAAAAAACCATCTGCAAAGGTAAAATCTGAAGTTTCAGGCAATGCAAAACACACAAGATATGCCGCAAAATAATAAGATACCCAAATTCCTATTGTATATATAGTGAACTTCCCTTTTTCCTTTAGTTTAAAAATAGATGTCAAGCCAAGAAGAATTCCGTCAATGATTCCAATGATTTTTCCTAAAACAGGAACATTGACAAACTTATTTTTAAAAACAAAAAATAAAACCCCTGCAACCGCCAAAATACCAAGAACGATTAAAATCTTATTCGGGTTTATATTGACACCTGAATTTTCATAAAATGACAGAATTGCTTCATATTTAAAGATCAAAGTAAGACCTAAAAACCCAAGCATACAAATCAAATCAACCACTCTTTCCAGAATAATTGTTCCAAAAGATTTATCTACCGGAACTTTTTCAACACCATACAACGCAGTTGCTCTTGCCAATTCACCACTTCTCGGGATGGTAAGATTCATCAGATAACCGAAAGACAAAGACCAAAGTGCATTTGAGCTTGAGATTTTATGTCCCATTGGCTCCAACAGCAAATTCCAGCGAATTGCCCTAAACCAATATGCCAAAAGCGCAAAAACAGCCGCAAAAGCTACCCAAAGATAATTCGCCTTCGCCAAAGACTTCTGAATCACCTTAAAGTCTAATCCTTTCAGCGCCAACCACAAAAAAAAGCCTGCAAAAGCAAGCGAAATTACTACAGTTAATACAGACTTTAAAGTTTTGTTTGATTTCTTCTCCATATTTTACGTAAGAAGATTTGTTTTTTCGTCCGGGAAAACAATTTTTGGCTGGAAATCTTTGGCTTCTTCCGGCGTCATCTGAGCATAAGCAATGATGATAATAATGTCATCACGCTGAACTTTTCTTGCGGCAGGACCATTTAAGCAAACTTCTCCCGATTTTCTTTTCCCTTTGATCACATACGTATCAAAACGTTCCCCGTTGTTTACATTCACGATATAAACTCTTTCTCCTACTACCAAACCTGCAGCCTCGATAAGATCTTCGTCAATGGTAATACTTCCTATATAATTAAGGTCTGAAGCCGTAACTCTTACCCTGTGAATTTTAGATTTGAATACTTCTATTAACATGATGCAAATTTATTAATAATATTTAAGAATATCATTCTAAAATGAAATTTACAACTATCATATTTTGAGGCAATTAATTTAACTCAATCTAAAATAACCTGAATTATTTTACAAACTTAACAAGCATATCAATAAAAAAATCAATAGTTCACATCAAATTAAGAATTTAATAAATTTAAAAACAAATAACTAAAAATCAGGAAAGTCAATATACATAAGTAGTTGGCACGATTTTAGTATCTCAGAACCTAGATTTTTCGCAAAAACATTAATTATGAAATTTTAACCGATTTCAAGAAATTTTAAAAAAAATCAATAAGTTTTCGCAAAAAATTTGCACAATTTGAAAATTGTTTTAAATTTGCTTTTATAACTAACTAACTTTTAATATTAAAAATTATGAACAAGTCTGAATTAATCGACGCAATCGCAAAAGACGCAGGAATCACTAAAGTAGCAGCAAAAGCAGCTTTAGAATCTTTCATCTCTAATGTAACAACAACACTAAAGTCTAAAGACGGAAAAGTATCTTTAGTAGGATTCGGTACATTCTCTGTATCTGAAAGAGCTGCAAGACAGGGTATCAACCCAGCTACAAAGAAACCAATTAAAATTGCTGCTAAGAAGGTGGCTAAATTCAAAGCTGGTGCAGATCTTTCAACTGCTGTTGCAGGAGCTCCCGCTGCAGGAAAAAAGAAATAATCTTTCGATTATAAAAAAACAAAACCTCATCATTGGATGGGGTTTTTTATTTTACTAAGGAGCCAACCGTGAAATTTTCCAGTCCAGATCATCGAGCTTGTAAAGAATTCTGTCGTGCAGCCTGTTTGGTCTTCCCTGCCAAAATTCTATTTCATAAGGCTTTGCAATATATCCGCCCCAGTTTTCCGGTCTGGGAACTTCTGTATTTTCATATTGCTTTTCCAGACTCTTTAATCTTTCTTCCAAAAACTCACGATCAGGAATTTCCTGGCTTTGCGGAGAAACTGCCGCTCCCAATTGGCTTCCTTTAGGTCTCGAGTGAAAATAACCATCACTAAGGTTTTCAGCAATTTTTTCCATATTTGCTTTAATAATGATTTGCCTTTCTAAACCAGGCCAAAAGAAATGCAGACAGGCTTTATGAGTTTTTTCGATTGAATTACCTTTTCTGCTGTTGTAGTTGGTATAAAAAATAAATCCTTCATAAGTATATTCCTTTAACAAAACCATTCTTGTACGCGGACAACCGTCTTCTTCCAGCGTAGAAACTGCCATTGCATTTGCCTCAGAAATCGATGGATTTTCGGAAGCATCCAAAAACCAATCCCTGAATTGTTCGATAGGATTCTCTTTAATCTCACTTTCAATAAGTTGTGATTTTTCGTAGACTTTTCTCTTATTATGAAGGTTTTCCATGAATATTTTTTATTAAATTTGAGTATGAATTACTCATACAAAGGTAAAATATTAATTTCCACGCCTGATATTTCCGGAGATATTTTTTCCAGATCGGTAGTGTTGGTTATTGATCATAATGAAAGTGGAGCATTTGGTTTAATTCTGAATAAGAAAAACAGTAAGATGAGTAATCGTTTCAAAAATTTCTTTGATTTTCAGATTGAAGTATATGACGGCGGCCCTGTAGAAAACGATAAAGTTTTCTTCATTATCAAAGGAAAAAAAGTAACCGAGCAATATACCGATATTACCGATGAATTCTATTTAACAGAAGATATTGAAAGAATTATCAACGCTGTTCTTCAAAACGAAATCAGCATTCAGGATGTGAAAATATTTTCAGGATATTCCGGCTGGTCTTCTTTACAACTAGACAATGAAATTCAGCAAAAAGTTTGGACGGTTGTAGATGTTTATAATCTGGATTACACCCTTCCAAATGATCAGACCTTATGGAAATCGATTATGCAAAATCTTGGCGGAGAATATCTTTTGTGGGCAAATGCACCGGAAGATATTTCATTAAACTAACCATTACTTCACATTGAAGCGATATACATTTAACAAATTTTAAGTTTTTGTTAAACAATTATTAAGATACTTTTTACGTTATTTGATAACCTAAAACAACGAACTATGAAAGCAATAAAATTACTGGCTTTATCATTAGCTTCTACCGCAATTCTTTCATTCACACCCGTTAGTAAAAAAATCATTGTAATCGACGCCGGACATGGCGGAAATGATTTAGGAGCCAATAAAAATGGCATCTTAGAAAAAGATCTTGTTTTAAAAATCGCTCAAGAGATCAAAAAAGCAAACAACAAAGACGGGAAATATGAAATTGTTTTAACCAGAGATAACGATACTTATGCAACTCTTTCGGAAAGAACAGCACAAATCAATAAGCTCAATCCGGAAATGGTTATTTCTCTTCACGTCAATTCAACACCTGAAGCAGACACTCCCAAAAACGGTCACGAAATTTTTATTCAAAATACCATTGAATCTAAATCTTTAGCCGAAAAATTATCAAAGAAACTAGGAGAATGTAATATCAGAGAACAAAATCTTCATATTCTTAAAAACTCAAAATCACCTGCACTTCTGGTGGAATTGGGCTATATCAATAATACAAAAGAAAGAGAATACCTGAACAGCAATGACGGACAAAGAGAAATTGCCCAAAAGTTTGCTGACTTCATCAACGAAAATTAATTTTAAAAATACAATTTCTGATCTTATTCAGAATAAAACCCGGTAAAGGACTTCACTGTTGTTTACCGGGTTTGTCAATTTTTAGAAACTTTGTTTCCAACTTTCAATCAGTTCTGTGAAGCGGATATTTTCAAAAGTTTTGTTTCTTATTTTTTTTACGGATGAAATTCCTTTTTCATCGGAAACCAATAATATTTCTTCTGCTTTCTGAGATTCAAAAGCAATAATCTCATGTTCCTGAATATCGGCAAGATCATTTTTGTGCAAGAACGTTACAAAATTTTCCAGCAAAGGCGAAATATAAGCTCCTTCAGACTGCTTCGGAACTTTGATTACATTACCTTCCAGAAATAAAAGATTTCCAGTGGTTGCTCTTGCAATTCGTTTATTAGGATTTAACAAAATTACGTCATCCAAATCATTTTCCTGGGCGTAAATTCCGCCATAAATATTTTCCGGACAGTGAACACGAATATTGCTCAAAAGGTTATTATTAACGTTAATTTCCTTTATTAAATCCAATTCCAATGGTCTTTGCTGAATAGACAGAACATCTTCCATCTGTTCTACTTCAAAATAATAGGAAACAGAAGACTTAGATAAAGTAATTCCGTCTGAATTTCTGAACACCAGAAAATTGATGATTCCGTTCTGAACACCGTTTCCTTCCATCACATTTTCAGTAAAAAGATTCTGAAAAAATTCGAGTGTATAGGTCAAAGGAATGTTCAGTCTCATTTTTCTCATCGACGCCATTAAAAAGAAATAGCATTCTTCATCCATAATCAGCTTTGAATTTCTGATAAAAAATGAAGCTTTCACGGCATCTCCTGATAGAAATGCACGGTTTCTCAACTGTAATTCTTCTGAAGTAAAATATGTATTTTCCAAAGTATGAGTATTTATAAAAAAATAATGAACGATAAATCGTTCATCAGTTTTGTCGTTTAAAAACAGTACAGCTTACCATTAAGCAGCACCTAATTTTATTCTAAGGTTTTCGATAAGGTTTTCCCAGTACATTGCGTTTTCCTCTTCATCTCCTTCCTCACAGAAATCTGTAATATTTAAAGCTAAATCTTCTGTAATATCATCAATTGTAATCGTCATTTCAAAGAAGTTTTTCGTTCCTTCATCCTCTTCCCATCTGTAACGAACGAAACTTTCCGGCTTATATCTGATTAAAGTTGCCTTTTCAGCAGGACCTCCTCCCCAACTGAAAAAGAAATCATCGCCTTTCTCTACTACCTCATCTGCAAACCATTCAGATAATCCCTCTGCAGTTGCAAGATATTCGTACAAAATCTCTGAAAGACAGTGCATTGGGAATTCGTAATGGACTTTATGTTTCGCCATATAAACTTATTTTTAACGTGACGCAATATATAAATTAATTTTTTTATTACACAAAATTATATTTAAATTTTCATGATTTTTATCAGAAACATTTTTATTGTTTCAAAATGAATCTTAATAAAGATTTCCAAAATTATTTTTCAGCAAAAAAGCCTCTTAAAAAGAGACTTTAGACTGAGTTATCTGTGATTATTCTTCATTTAAAACTTCTAGAATAATCTTGCAACCTTCCGTAATTTCTTCTTTTGAAATCGTCAGCGGCGGAGAAATTCTCAAATATTCGTTTCGGTAAAGTTGCCAGAAAACAATCAGGCCTTTTTCCATACATTTTTTTGCTACGTTTAGAGTAAATTCCGGAGTTCCAAGATTCACAGCAAGCATTAAGCCCTTACCGTTGATATTTTTTATCTTAGGATGAACTAAAAGCTCACGGTATAACTTTTCCTTTTCGTCAACTTCATTCATCAAGCCACTTTCTAAAACTTCTTTCAGCGTTGCATGGGATGCTGCAGCAATTAGAGGATTCCCGCCAAAAGTTGTAATATGACCTAATTTTGGAGAATGCGAAAGAGTTTCCATAATTTTTTTGGAACTCACAAATGCTCCCACAGGAACACCACCCCCCATTCCTTTCCCCATCACAAGAATATCCGGAACAATTCCGAAATGTTCAAAAGAAAACAGTTTTCCCGTTCTTCCGAATCCCGGTTGGATTTCATCGAGAATTAATAATGCTCCTACTTCCTCACATCTCTTTTTTAATCTAATTAAATAATCATCATTCGGAACTAAAAAACCTGCCGCTCCCTGAATGGTTTCAAGGATGACGCACGCTGTTTTTTCTGTGATTTTATCGAAATCTTTTTCATTATTAAACTCTATAAAAGAAACCATCGGCAACAAAGGACGGAATTCTCTTTTGTGGAATTCATTTCCTGAAACACTTAGTGCACCATGCGTATTTCCGTGATAGGAGTTCTTGAAAGAAACGATTTCTTCTCTTCCGGTATATCTTTTTGCCAGTTTTAAGCTTCCGTCGATCGCTTCTGCTCCACTGTTTACCAAATACGTAATTTCTAAAGGATCAGGTGTAGCTTCTGCTAATAATCTGCACAATTCGACAGGTTTTTCCTGAGCATATTCGCCATAAACCATTACATGAAGATATTTATCAGCCTGCTCTTTGATCGCGCTCACTACTTTCGGATGCGAATGCCCTAAAGTATTGGCGGAAACTCCCGCTACAAAATCAAGATATTTTCTGCCGTCTTTCCCAAAAACATAGCTTCCTTCTGCTTTTTCCACTTCAAAACCAGCTGCAAATTGGGTAGTCTGAGCCTGATATTTGAAAAAATCGTTTTGCATTTCCATTGTCTGAAAAATTTTAGGCAAAGCTAAAGAAGATTTGATGAATAGGGAAATTATAAGTATTAAAAAAGACCAGTTTAAAAACTGATCTCTTTTTTATTTTCTTACCCTTTTTGGTTTTTTGGCTTCTTCTTTTGCCTTTTCCTTATCTTCCGCTTCTTTTACTTTGTTGTAAAGAGCATCATTGGGCTCGTATTTAATTTCTTCATTATTTGGAGAATCGACAAGAATATCCTGCCATTTCCGTATTCGGTCTTTGGTATTCCAGTTAAAATCAGGAAACTTTTTCTTTTCAGGAGCAATCATACTCATCGGATAGGTTTCATCAGTGGCGCCAATGCTGCAAGAAATGATCTGAACTTTATTCTCTTCGAAAAGAGCCCCAATGATTCCGCAGCTTGAAAGCGTAATTCCTATTCTTTCGTTCACTTTTGTCTTTTCGTTATAATCATCTGCATACGTGATAGACTGTGCATTTCCTATAACTTTAATCTGTTTAATGTCTTTACCTTCATAGTAAACAGTCATCAAATTTCCTTTCACCTGATGAAATTCATCAATAAGATTAAGAGAATCTACTTTAGCAATAGCCAAACCGTTTCCTATAACTTTTAAAGAGTCTATATTTTCTGTTTCCGTATTAAAGTAAGCTTCAATTTTATCTCCTGTAACCTGCTTTTCACCACTCCATAAAATAGGATCGGTGTACATGTGCAAAATTCCGTCCGTTTCATTGAATGCTATTGAATCTGCTCTTCCCTGTGCATCAGATTTGTAGATCCTTGCTTTTTTGAAAGCTCTCAGATAACTTTTCTTTTTGGTAATATCTGCCGTATCAGGTTTCTGGTAAGACAGGATCTTCTCTGAAGCAAAATAAATAGAATCTTTCTCAAGAATCTTTACCGCATAAGGTGATTTTGTCATCATTGAAGAATCTTTCTTTTCGAAGATTTCACCATAACCTCCTTTAATATATCTTTTTTCTAAAGGATCATCAAGCGTCACGTTTCCTGTGGCTTTTCCAAAACCGGTCAGCTGGTTATAATACATCTCATCACCGGTAAGAATCTTATCATTATAGTAAATCCTTGAATTTTTCGTCAGAAAAGATTCTTTGGTATTCATATTATGCGTCCCCTTTTCGGTAATAATTCTGTTTTTGGGATTTTTATTGTTGGTAATCGTAGTATAACCATTGATGGTAACAATGTTGGTATTTTGATTCTGTACTACGTTATCTCCTTCCAAAGTATAATCTTTATCTACAATTTTTACTCTTCCCGTAAGATCAATGGTACGGGTTGTAAGGAAATAGGTTGCGGTCTTTGCATACGTTGTACTTTTTCCATCAAAAATGGTTCCTCCCGTATTGTAATAAGCCTGATTGGAAACCCTGTCGTAATACATGGTTTCGGTTTTAATGATAGTACCTTTAGGATCGGTAAGAACCACATTTTTTTTGGCAACCCCTTTTTGAGTATTTCCGTCGTACTCCATTTCTGAAGAGGTGATGACAGAACCATCAGAATTCTGAAGCTTTACATTACCAATTGCTCTGATGAAGTTTTCTTCTTCGTATCTGATGACTTCATCTGCTGAAAGTATAGAACCCTGATGTTCGATCTGAACATTTCCTTTCAAATATTGATTTCCATCATATTGTGCAGGATCTTTAATAATTTCATCGGCATGGATGATTCTTACTTTTTGTGCAGGTTTACTTTTCTGCGGCTGATTTTTTACAGGATTTTGTAAATAAGCATCACGCTGCGCAGGTTTAGGATTAACCTGAGCCAAAGCGAAAGAGGAAAAAAATAGGAAGAGAAAAAGAATCAGTCTCATTAATTAATCATTCTTAGTGCCATAAAAATACAGCGAATGCGAATCAATTTTTACGCCAAAAGCTCCTTCTATTGCTTCTTTAATTCCCTGAATTCTAGGATCACAGAACTCGATAATCTCTTCAATTTCCTTATCAGAATCTTTCTTGTAAATCACCAAATGATCGTGCTGCTTATCAAAATAAGACTTTTCATATGAAGATGAAGTCAGCGTTTTTTCTCCAAACTGGTGTTTACGGATCAATCCCGCATCAAGGAAAATCTCTATCGTGTTGTAGATTGTTGCTTTCGAGACATGATATTTTTTCTGCATCATCAAAAGATACAGATCGTCTACATTGAAGTGATGATCCATATTATAGATCTCCTCCAAAATAGTGTATCGTTCAGGCGTATTACGAAAGCCTTTTTCAAGCAGGTAATTTCGTAAAACGTCTTTAATTAAAGTTATATTTTTTTCTTTTTGTAAAGTATCCATCAAAAAATTTATCTTACAAATTTATTGATTTTTATTTAAATCAATATGATCCATTTCAGTCTCCCAAAATTTACCTTAAGAATTATGCCTTAAAAATTCCGACTGCTGTATTTTGCTGCTTGAGATCGTTTCTTCCGTTAGTGGAGCCGATTCTACGATAACATTATGCGATGTAACACCCCAAGATTTGAAATCATCGCTACCAATATATTTAACAAAATTGTAAATATTTAACGTAATTTTTTGTTTTACCGTCAAAAGAATATCATTGATATAGGTGTTATCTATGATCACATATTTCAGATCCGGCGGGATATTGTGTGCTCTTAAAGACGGATGACTGCTTCGTGAAGGAATAGTTCCGTCTGCCATAAGATCTTTCAGAACCATATTGAAATAATCGTTGATCCTACGATCTACTTTAAAACCTAAAAGGAAATTTATTTTATAGATCGTTCCCGGCAAAATTTCATCTACACTGTATTTGAAAGTATAAGGATCTTCCTGGTTTACAATACTCAAAATAAAATAATGATCGGCTCTTTTTGGCTGTTTTTTTATAATCGAATAAATAATTTTAGATTCGATTTCGTTATTACGTTTAGCACGGCTAAGGTAAGCAAGATTGGTACAGTATTTCGGAATTGTTTCATCCAGCTTCATGTCTTTGATAATGTTGACGTATTTATCGATTTTCACATAGCTTGTAAAATTAGCTTTCAGTAATCTACCATTATACCAAGCGTACATACAAACCGCAATAAAACCACCCAGAACCATCGTTAACCATCCTCCATCAAAGAATTTGATCACATTGGCATAGAAAAATCCTGATTCTAAAAACAAATAAACCGCAACAAAACCAAAAATGAAAACTTTATTCATTCTTGTACGGCTCAGCCAGAATGTAAGCAAAATGGTGGTCATCAACATCGTAATGGTAATCGTTAAACCATAAGCCGCCTCCATATGTTCGGATTTCTGGAAGAAAATAACCACAATAAAACAGAAAAACATCAATCCCCAGTTGATTCTCGGGATATACATTTGTCCCTTTACTCCTGAAGGATATTCAATATGCTGATTAGGCCAGAAAGATATGGACATGGCTTCAGAAAACATGGTAAAAGAACCCGTAATTACAGCCTGGCTTGCAATAATCGCAGCCGCAGTTGCCAAAATTACTCCCGGTAAAACTGCCCATTCAGGCATGATTCCGAAGAAAGGATTTACTCCGGTGAAAACTTTCTGGTAATTATCAAGCAACCAGGCACCCTGTCCCAAATAGTTCAGGATCAGCATAACTTTAACAAAAACCCAGCTTACACGAATATTTTTAGCACCACAATGCCCTAAATCTGAATACAATGCTTCAGCTCCTGTTGTACACAGGAAAACCGCTCCCATGATAACGATTGCGCTTGGCGAGTGCGTAATCAGATTATACGCATACATCGGGTTGAATGCTTTTAAAATTTCAATATGATCTACAATATGAATCGAACCAAAAATTCCTAATACTAAGAACCAGGTTACCATGATAGGACCGAAAAACTTCCCAATAGAAGCTGTTCCGAATTGTTGTACTACAAAAACAATAAAGAGGATAAAGAGCGTTATAATGACAACCGGTGTCTCTGGATTGTAGATTTTAAGCCCTTCAATGGCCGACATTACAGTAAGAGATGGTGTGATAACACTGTCTGCAACCAAGGTTGATGCTCCGATAATTGCGACGACATAGAGCCATTTCTTTTTTAGCTTTTTGACTAAAGAATACAATGCTAAAATACCACCTTCACCACGGTTATCTGCTCTTAGGGCAATAATAACATACTTTAAGGTGGTCTGGAGAGTCAGCGTCCAGATAATACAAGAAAGCGCTCCTTCTATATAAGTCTCGAAAGGCATTGTAGCACCCTGATTTCTTGCATTGACAATCGCTTTCATTACGTAAAGCGGTGAGGTTCCTATATCCCCGAAAACGATTCCGAGAGAAACAATGACTCCCACAAATGAAAGTTTCTTAAGGTCGAAGTGATGACCTCCTTCTGTAACTTCTGCCATGTCAGCGAATTATTTTTTTAAAAGCGCAAATTTATATTAAATTTATGATGCAGCGTCATATTAGTCATGCATTATATAAATGAAAAAACTTCCTTTCGGAAGTTTTTCTCTATAATCGCTTACAAATTATTTAACGTACATTGCTTTTTTGATTTCCTCTTTCACTTTTTCAAGTTTCGGGAACCACTCTGCAAATAAAGCTGATGAATATGGAGCAGGTGCATCAGGAGTTGTAATTCTCTTGATCGGTGCATCCAGATAATCAAACGCTTTTTGCTGTACCATATAGGTAATCTCTGAAGATACTGAACCAAACGGCCAAGCTTCTTCTAAAATAACCAATCTGTTTGTTTTCTTCACCGAAGCTAAAACAGTATCGAAATCTAAAGGACGAACCGTTCTTAAATCGATAACTTCTACAGAAATACCTTCTTTAGCCATATCTTCAGCTGCCTGAATAGCCAGTTTCATGATTTTACCAAAAGAAACCAAAGTAACATCAGTACCTTCTCTTTTAATATCCGCTTTACCGATTGGCAAATAATATTCTTCTTCAGGAATTTCCATTTTATCGCCATACATCTGCTCAGATTCCATGAAGATTACAGGATCATTATCCTGAATAGCTGTTTTTAATAATCCTTTCGCATCATAAGGGTTTGAAGGAACCACTACTTTAAGACCAGGAATGTTTGCATACCAGTTTTCAAAAGCTTGAGAGTGCGTTGCTCCCAACTGACCTGCAGAAGCCGTAGGACCACGGAAAACGATAGGACAGTTCCACTGACCACCACTCATCTGACGGATTTTTGCAGCATTGTTGATAATCTGATCGATCCCTACAAGCGCAAAGTTAAATGTCATATACTCTACAATCGGTCTGTTACCATTCATTGCTGCACCAACAGCGATACCTGAAAAACCAAGCTCTGCAATAGGTGTATCGATTACACGTTTAGCACCAAACTCATCCAACATTCCTTTAGAAGCTTTGTATGCACCATTGTATTCTGCTACTTCTTCTCCCATTAGAAAAATGGATTCGTCTTTACGCATTTCCTCGCTCATTGCCTGTGCAATTACCTCACGAAAAGTATATTCTGCCATATTTATTTGAAAAATTTAGAGTACAAAAATAGTAATTATTTATTATTTACATCACAAAAAAGACAACTCATTGAAGAAACCCTTTCATTAATCTTCGTGATATTAAGATTTGTTTAATTCTTGATAATTGTTTTTGAGATTAATCAAAATTTTACCATAGGTATTTTTATAAATCCAATACAAGAAAAACACAACCATAATCAATACAATTGCAAAAGCAGCATAATTAATTAATTCAGGAGTTAAAGAATCGGGATTAGTTACATTAAAAGTTCCGTTTCTTTTTCCATCTAGATAACCTGCCATAAAATCCTGTGTATTATGTTTAAAATTAACAATATTACCTACAACAATCGCTAAAAATGAAATTAACGCATATCCCAAGACCATTTTTCTTAAATTTAAAATATTCCTCATCAACGAAATAGAATTTTGACTAACCTTTATTTTTTTGAATGAATAAATAATTAAAATAAAAAACACAGTAAATAATCCAATCCTAAAATAAGGAAACTCACTGTCAATATAACCAATTATAAACCATAAAATCACTTCTATCAAGCCAATTATAAGTAAATTTTTGGTAACAGAAATAGATTTTTCTTTAATCATTGAATATATTTCTGTTGCAGAGTAATTTTTAAATTCATTTTTGTTTTTACTCCAATCTTCTTTTAAAAGTTCTAATTCATCCATCTTACTTTGCATTTATTTTTGATTTCAAATTATTCTTAGCTCTATTCATCTTTACTCTTGCATTTCCTTCTGTAATTCCCAAAATATCACCTATTTCTTTAAAAGGTTTATTATCAAGATACATCATGATTAATGCTTTTTCAATATTAGATAAGCTATAAATGTGCTGATACATTTCTTTGAGTTTATATCCATCATCTTCATAAGATTCTTCTTTTATTTTTAAAGACGAAACATTAATATCAACTTGTTGGAACTGATGTTTTTTAGTTTTTTTAGATAATGTCATTGCTGTATTTAAAGCCACCTGATACATCCAGGTAGAAAATTTAGATTCGCCTCTGAAACCTGCGTAAGATTTCCACAGTTGTATCGTGATTTCCTGAAAAAGATCTTCATGATCTTCAGAATTATTCGTATAAATTCTACATATTTTATGTACAATTCTTTGATTTTCTTTAAAAACATCAATAAATTTTTTCTCCAAATCTGAACTCATATTTTATATGTATACAATTTTATTTTTCGTTACAGATAATTACATAAAAAAAAGACAACTCATTGCTGAGTTGCCTATATTTAATGTTATTTTAAACTGATTAGTTCACTTTCTGCCAAACTTGCGTTCTTCCTAAAATAGAAACTCCCATATAACCTCTTACGTTCAGCTTATCTCCACTTTTTGTAATAGTACATTTATAAGTTTTACCCGTTTTAGGATCTGTAATCGTTCCTCCGGTAAACTCGTCACCGTCTTTTGCCAAACCTCGGATAATTTCCATTCCCAAAATTGGCTTACCTTTTCTGTCATCTTTACAGCTTGTACAGTTAGGATCTGCGGGTTTTATCAATAACTGAGATACTTTTCCGTAATATTTACCGTCAGATTTTTTGTAGATTTCTACGATAGATTTTGCCTGTTTTGTTTCATCATCTATGGTTTTCCATTTTCCTTCGATCTGTGCAAAAGACATCACACTGAATAATGAAAGTACAAATGTTGCTAATAATTTTTTCATATTATAGAGTTTAATTTTAATTATAAGATTCTTAAATTCTTAATTAGTTAAAAATAGACATAAATTTTAAACACACCAACATTTTTGTTATCCTTTGCATACATCACAGAAGATTTGATTGATTTTAAAATTAAACAGTCTTACCATTAATTCAGTTTTCTGTTGATCACACGATTCATATAATCCTGATACCAGGCTTTTGCCATCTGTTTTCCTTTTTCGGTTTCAGGAGATTTTATTTTATCATTAAGATTATTTTCAAAACCTAAATCATTTTTCTCATAAATTCCTGTAATATTTTTACCATCAAACCTGTAAATATAATTTCCGATAATGAACTGTTCTGAAGTTCCATCTGAATTAACGATGAGATACGGATATTTTTTTTCGCTCAATAAGCTTCTACCCCAACTTCTTATTTTTTTATTATAACCGATTAAATCTGCCAGAGTCGGATAAATATCAATCTGCTGTGCAAATTCAGGATTTACTCCTTTCAGGTTGTATTCAGGATTTGGAGAATAAAAAATCAGCGGAACAGCAAAACGGTTCATTGCCTTCTCGTATTCAGAATAATAAATCTGGTTTGGATGATCGCCCGTAAATACGAAAATCGTATTCTTAAACCACGGTTGTTTTTTTGCCGTTTCAAAATATTTTCTGATCGAATAATCGGTATATTCCATCGGCTCGTGCATTTCTACTTTACCTTTTTTGAATTTTCCGTTGTATTTTTCAGGTATTTTAAACGGATGATGTGATGAAGCCGTAAAAACAGTTGCCATAAAAGGCTGTGTTTTGCCTACGTTTTTTGCAAAATATTGTAAGAAAGGTTCGTCCCAGATTGCCCACATTCCATCAAAATCTTTGTCATTATTATACTCGTTTTTGCCATAATAATGTTTATAACCTAAAATATTTCCGAAACCTAAAAATCCCATAGAACCATTGGGTGCCCCGTGATAAAATGAGGTATCATACCCCATATCATTACAAACCGAAACAATCGACTGAATTTTCTGATTCGAATAAGGCGAACTTGTAAAAGCATCAGTTAAACTCGGAATTCCTGCTAAAATGCTGCTCATTCCATGGATAGACTGTCTTCCGTTGGCAAAAGTATTCGGAAAAATGAGACTTTCATTCGCTAAACTATCAATAAATGGAGTATAAGAAACATAATCTTTAATGTTTTTATCTTTATTAAAAGCTCCTGAATATTCTCTTCCGAAAGACTCTACAATGAAAATTACCACATTCGGTTTACCGTCAACCTGTCTTTCATACGTTTTATATGGATTGATATTTTCATCGATAAATTTCTGATCAACAAATTGAACTTCCCTGAAATTATTCGTTCCTAGCGTTCTGAAGAAAGAAAAAGTAGAATTCAGCACAATATTTCCCTGAAGCGGAGTTTTTACAAATTTATTGGCATCTACTAAATTAATAGGTCTTGTACTGTGTTTAAAATCCCCTCTGATTCCGCCAACAATTAAAACTGCGGAAACACATAAAGTAAGAATCGACAATATAAAGTAAGGAACAAGCTTTACCGGTTTTTTATATTCAATTTTAAATCTTTTATAAAGAAAAACCCATAAAGCAATTAAAGCGATAAACCACAAGATCACAAAAGGATGCTCTTTGGTAGAAGCTGTAAAAACCTTCATAATATTGGTCTCATGTTTTGCCACCTGAAAAGCTGCCGAAGTGAGTCTCGTCTGAGAAAATTTATAATAAATAAAATCCCCGAAATTCATGGCATAAGCAATTCCGTTGGTGATAAAATACAGCCAGAATAGAAATTTCTGATACCCTTTTTTGGTATTGATGACAATCGGAATTAAACTTAAAAAAATAAACAGAACGTTAACGTAAAGAATTGCCGTAAGATCAAATGCAACACCGTGAAAAGCCAGACTCAGATAATCCGAAATACTGTCTACTTTTATTAAATCTTTATTGAAAAACCAAAACAAAAGTCTTGCGATCTGATAAAATACAAAAGTCAAGAAAATTCTGTAGCATAAAACCAGAACTTCTTCTTTTCTGAATTCTTTAAAAAATTTCATTTGTCTGTATAATTGCTTTTAAAGATGTAACGTTATCAGGCGTCACTTTACTTTAAAATTTTGACTGATAACAAATTTGCTGCGCAAATTTAAGCTAAATTCATATGTAGATATTTATTTTTTTTAATGGCCATATGCAATCGCCAATTTATATTGCCTTCATATTTCACTGTTAGTTACAGCGATTTCACAGGATTATAATTTTTAGTTCATATTAATTAAGGTTAAAATTTTTAAAAAATGTAATTTTGCTGCTATGAATTTCATAAAAAACAATCTGGCAAATGCCATTACTTTGGGAAATCTTTTTTCGGGTTGCGTTGGTGCTGTACATTTGATTTTAGGCGATTATCAGACGACTGCGATCTGTATTATTTTATCCTTGATTTTAGATTTTTTCGACGGATTTGTAGCGAGAGCCTTAAAAGCCAATTCCAATTTGGGAACTCAGCTCGATTCTTTGGCAGATATGGTAAGTTTCGGATTGATTCCCGGATTAACAATTTTTGTTTCTCTTCTCGAAGTTGAGAATAGCAATTCTTTAAATTTTATAGATTACGGATATTTACTTCTCAAAGAACAGCGTTGGATTTCTTATTTTGGGTTTATTATTACACTTTTTTCTTGTTTAAGACTGGCAATTTTTAATCTGGATGAGGATCAGAAATATTATTTTAAGGGTTTGAACACCCCTTCAAATACCATCTTGATTTTTGGCTTATATTTAGCACATAAAGAATCTTCTGCTTTCAGTTTTTTATTTGAAAATGAAAGTTACTTATTGATTTTAACCGCAATTTCATCTTGGCTTTTAGTCAGTCCCATCAAAATGATTGCCATGAAATTTAAATCAATGAAGTTGCAGGATAATTATCCAAAAGTAGCCTTACTAATTGGTGCAATTCTTATTTTGATTATATTTAAAACTGTCGGAATTCCATTAGTAATTATTTATTATATCTTAATTTCAATTATCTTTCAGAAACAATTAAAGTAAGAAGATGGAAACCTGAAGTTTTCATTCACAAATTGACACATTCTCAAATTTTCAAATTATAAAAAATGAACTTAAAACTCTATAAACCTCTTTGCATATTCGATCTTGAAACAACCGGAACTAACGTTGGAAAAGACAGAATTGTTGAAATCTGTATTCTAAAAGTAAATCCTGATTCCTCAAGAGAAAGCAAAACCTGGAAAGTGAATCCGGGAATTCCAATCCCGAAAGAATGTAGCGAGATTCACGGAATTTATGATGGAGATGTAAAAGACGCGCCGACGTTTAAGGAAATTGCGCCGAAAATTGTTGAAATGATTTCCGGAGCAGATTTGGGTGGATTCAACTCCAATCGGTTTGATGTTCCTTTGTTGGCTGAAGAATTGCTGCGCGCAGATTTTGATTTTGATTTAAATAAATTCAAATTGGTCGATGCACAAACAATTTTCCACAAAAAAGAGCCAAGAAACCTGAGTGCGGCTTATCAATTTTATTGCGGAAAAACTTTAGAAAATGCGCATTCTGCAGAAGCCGATGTTTTGGCGACTTTTGAGGTTCTGGATGCACAAGTTGGAAAATACGATGACATTTCTAATGAAGTTGCTGAATTGAGCGAATTTTCAACCCAAAATAAATTTGCCGATTTAGCAGGAATGATTCATTACAACGCAAAAAACCAGGAAATTTTTGCTTTCGGAAAATATAAAGGTCAGGTTGTAAAAGAAGTTTTCCAGAAAGATCTGGGATATTTCGGGTGGCTGCAAAATGCAGATTTCCCTTTATATACGAAGAAAGTCTTCACAAAAATTCAGCTTTCGAGTAAGTTTTAATCTTTTTAACCGCAAAAGAGGCAAAAGATTTTTATCCGCTAAAAAGTATTTCAAAGCACACAAAACAATAAGTACATTTTTTTGTCAACTTTTGTAATTTTATTTTCAGCACATTCTTTGTTTCTTTTGCGGTAAAATAATTTCAGTATGAACAATTTAGTTAAATTCAAATTCTACGAAACAGCTCTTGAAGCCAATCGTGACAAGCAGA
Organism: Chryseobacterium formosense; assembly: GCF_900116415.1. Lineage (GTDB taxonomy): Bacteria > Bacteroidota > Bacteroidia > Flavobacteriales > Weeksellaceae > Chryseobacterium > Chryseobacterium formosense. The sequence goes on from NZ_FPAP01000004.1 coordinate 107,566, forward strand.
TTCTTGCCGAAAATGGTATCAACAGTTTTATCGCCAACGAACAACTGATTCAGTCAGATTGGCTGCTTTCACAAGCTGTGGGAGGAATTCAGCTTCAGGTTTTTGAAAATGATTTTGAAAACGCTGAGAAAGTTTTAACTGAATATCAGGAAAATGAAAAATTCGCTCTTGAAGTGGAGCACACAATCGAAAATCCTGGTTTTGATTTTGTCTGTCCGAAATGCGGTTCCAACCATTTGTATAAAGATGACAGCTCGACAAGCTTCTTTGGAATTTCGATTTTATCGAACGAAAACTACGTTTGCTATTATTGCGGGAATAAATTTAAGCATGGATAGGTTGGAAGCGGAATGATGGATGGAAGATTACATGATTGAGAATATTTTTAAGATTGCTTCGATGCACTCCTCGCAATAAGATTCTTTAAATAGTGCGCAGAATTACCCTCTAAAGTAGGGGTGGCGAAAATTTCAAAGAAATTTTTGACGGGGTGGTATCAGAATAATTACAATAAGTTTTCTCATTCGTCGAAATGACAAACTTTTGGAGAGAACACTCTATATTAGCCCTGATTGCACGAAAGATACAGTGGAAAGCGGGAAATAGCTTCTAAAAATATTAATAATGAGTAATAAGTAATGAATAATTATTCAACAAAATAAATTATGAAAATAATCTGCATAGGAAGAAATTATAGCGAACACGCGAAGGAATTGGGAAATGCAATTCCGGACAAACCCGTAATTTTCATGAAACCCGACACGGCTGTTTTGAAAGGAAACGATTTTTACATTCCTGAATTCTCAAATGATATACATTACGAACTGGAAGTGGTGGTAAAAATCTCAAAAGGCGGAAAATACATTCAGAAAGAAACGGCTCATAAGCATTATGAGGAAATCGGTTTGGGAATCGATTTCACAGCGAGAGATTTGCAGAGTGACTTAAAATCTAAGGGTCTTCCGTGGGAACTGGCAAAAGGTTTTGACGGTTCTGCAGTGGTAGGAAATTTCTTCAAAAAAGAAAATTACAACCTTGAATCTTTGAATTTTTCATTATTAAAAAATAAGGATAAAGTACAGGACGGAAACTCGAAAGATATGATTTTCAGTATCGATGATATTATCGCTTTTGTTTCGCAGTATTTCACATTGAGAGTTGGGGATTTGATTTTCACCGGAACTCCGGAAGGTGTCGGAAAAGTTTCTGAAAACGATATTCTGGAAGCTTATCTTGAAGACGAAAAAGTCTTAGACATCAGAGTCCTATAGAAAATCATTTGACATTGGTCTGTTTTTTTCATACCTTTAAGAAGACTTAAATTACAAATTATGATAAACATTATCCTACCCGTCGATTTTGGAGAAAAAACAGATCAGCTGATAGACGGAGCCGTAAAATTTGCCAAAGAAGTAAACGGTAAAATTTGCCTTATTCACGTTGCACCAACAGACATCGGTTTTGCTATCGGAGATATGGGATACCAGTATTTTCCGGAAGTTGAAGAAAATGAAATCAGAGAGGAACTGGTACTTTTAAACAAGATCAACCAAAGAGTTCTCGCTCAGGATGTAGAATGTGAGCATATTTTAAAGCAAGGGATCGCCAAAGATATTATTTTGGAATATGCCGACCTTAAAAATGCAAGTTATATTGTAATGGGTTCACATGGAAGAAGCGGAATTTATGATGTTTTTGTAGGAAGCTTAACGAAAGGATTGACTAAAAGCTCTAAAATCCCCGTTTTGGTTCTTCCAATTCACGAATAAATATTTCTTTAGAATAAATAAAAAAGACCGATCAAATAATTTGACCGGTCTTTTTCTATATAACCAATTAATTAACCTTCTTTTTTATAGATCGTAGGATCGTAGTAAGGATGCTTTCCTTCTGTCGGAGAAAAATAGTCTTTGTCTTTATCACCACCCAATGTTGCTACCAATACATAGCACCAATATGTGAACAATGCACAACATACGATGAACAAGATCCAGTTTAATACGTTTCCAAAAGTATCGAAAAAACCGAAAGACCATTTGAAAACACCGCTTAAGAATAGAAAGAAAGACGTCATTATTTCCTTTTTTAAATTAACTTTGCACAAATTTATAAAAAATGTTTAGATTACTTTCAAAAGAAAGCAATATTTTTTCAATTCCTGTTTATATTGGTTTTCTTCTTTTTATAGTAATATTATTTAACATACTGAATTTCAATACTTATGAAGCAATTATCGCAGGAATTACTTTTCTGGGAATTGCTTTGGGATATTTTTGTTTTAATGCCATTGCACTGAATTACAATACCCATTTGTCTTTGTTTCTCTACACATTTTTTATTTTTGGGCTCTATGACGGAAATCTCGACCTCGGAATTGCCGTTGCTTTGCTTACCAATTCGTTTCTCCTTCTTCTTTTAACAAGCACCGATGAAGATCTGAGAAAAAAATCCTACGTTCTTGTTGGTTCTATTGTAGCATTAAATTTCATATTTCTTCCGACAACCTGGCCAATGATGTGTTTTGTTCTGATTCATTTAATTGTAACTTCTGAAAGAGTTGGTTTAAATATTTTCAGATTTCTTTTAGGCATAATCATGATCACGTTGAGTTATTTCTCGGTGATGTTTTTTATGCAATACAACACCTGGAATACTGCTTATATTCCTTTCGGAAAAATGAAAGTAATGACCGATTATACAGAATTATTTCCGTTAATTCCGATTGCATTAATGCTGATTTATGCAATATATGACCATTTTCAACATTATAATAAGAAAAGCCCTGTAAGCAGATATAAATATACTTTTTTACTGGTATTTTCACTTGCACAGTTGGTAAGCATCATCCTTTACATGAATAAAAGCTATGAATACCTTTTACTTTTAGCTTTTCCTTCAACGATTATCCTGAGCCGAATGTTTAAGTTTTTACCAAAATACTGGATGCAGGAAGCCTGTGTATGGCTTACCATCATCAGTTTGATTGCATTTAAGGCAGGAACTCATTTCAATTTATTTTAAGATTAAAGATTATGATTCAAATAGACGATAAATTAATTTCTGAAGATATTTTTTCTGAAGAATTTGTTTGTAACCTTACAAAATGTAAAGGTGCATGTTGTGTGGAAGGTGATGTCGGAGCTCCTCTCGACAAAGATGAGCTTGTGATTTTAGAAAATATTTACGATAAAATAAAACCTTACCTTACTGAAGCCGGAATTAAAGCTTTAGACGAACAGGGAACCTGGACAACCGATCCATTGGACGGAATGTACGTAACTCCAATGGTTGAAAATGCAGAATGTGCTTATGTAACTTTCGATGAAAAAGGCATCACAAAATGTGGAATCGAAAAAGCATATGAAGACGGCGCAATTGATTGGCAAAAGCCTATTTCCTGTCACCTATACCCGATCAGAATTACAGAATATTCTACTTTTTCTGCTTTAAATTATCATGAATGGAGCGTTTGCAGTGATGCCTGTACTTTAGGAAAAGAATTACAGGTTCCTGTATATAAATTCCTGAAAACTCCGCTTACAAGAAAATACGGTGAAGATTTTTATGCTACTTTGAGTGATGTTGCGGAGGAATGGAAGAAGGAATATGGAAAATAGTGTTTATTTGAGATTCGAGATTTGAGATTCTAAATTCAAGGTTCGAGATTTGAGAATCGGGATTCAGTGTCCAGGATTAGCGATTTTAAATTTCGATTTTAAATTTCGATTTTGAATTCAAGATTCGGAGGTCACGCTTCGTAATAGGAATATGTATGAATTTAAATTTTTCATGTTCAGTCCCGAAGGGACGACTTTCTGAAGGATAGGATGATAATCCTATCAAATTTGGAATCTTATCATTCAAAAAACAGAACAAAAACAAACCACCGCAGGAAAATTCCTGCGGTGGTTTTCATTATATGTAATCGACTAAGATTATTTTACTGCCGTAGCTTTTACGGTTGCAGCAGTTTCTTTTTTAGGAGCAGCTTCCCATCCGTCTTCAGGCATTAAAGTAGCAATAACTCTGTTTTTCGTAAGATATTTTTTAGCAACATCCTGCAGATCTTTTACAGTAAGTGCTTTTACTTTTTCCTGATAATTCAGGATCTCATACTTGTCGCTTCCGTCTAATTGGTTTTTAGACAAAGCATTCATCCAGTAGTTATTATCTTTGATGTCTGTTTTATAATCATTCATCTCCCCTTCTTTGTACTTATCAAGATCTTTTTGCTCAGGACCTTTATCGATAAGTTTATGAAGTTCAGCGATAGCACTTTTCGTTAATTTATCAGCATTTTCAGGTCCGCAAGGGAAACTTAAGCTGAAAGAGTAATTACCATAAGGAACTTTAGACATTCCGCCTCTTGCTCCACCACCGTAGATTCCGCTTTCGTCTTCTCTCAGTTTCTCGATAACTTTGATCGTAGCCACTTCACCTAAAGCTGAAAGAGCCAACGCTTCCTTTTCATTGTATGGAGTTTCTCCGGAGAAAACGATCTGAACCATACTCTTAGGATCCTTTCCTTTTTTATATACTTTCGTATGATCTCCTGTGATTGCTCTATAACCTGTATCTTTGAAATTTGTAGCCTTTCCTGTCGTCGGTAAACTTGCGATATACTGTAAAACCTCGTTTTTAAATTTCGCCTCATCAATATTTCCTACGAAATAGAAATGGAAGTTTCCTGCATTGGCAAATTTTTCTTTGTAAACATCATACGCTTTTTTGTAATCAGTTGCCGCCCAGTCTTTTTCCAATGGAAGAATACCGATGAATCGTGGGTTCTTCTGATTCGTAAATTTAGCATGCTCACTTGCAAAATAAGTCTGTGGATTAGACAATAAATTATCCAACATTGCAGACTGCTTCATTTTATAAGCATTAAATGCTTCCGGGCTGTAATTTAAACCTGTAAAATAAGCGTAAGTCAATTCCATTGCGGTGCTCAGATCTTTTTGGTTTGTTCTACCAAAAATTCCTTCCAAAGTACTGCTGATGTATGGATTTACCATCACCTGTTTTCCAGCTAAATAATTGGTAAGATCAGCTTTGGAAGCCCCGTTTACTCCAGCTTCAGTAAGAGCCTGATAAGCGAACTGTGTTTTGTTGTAATCTGCATCATTCAATAATGAATTACCACCTAAGCTTCTTGCTGAGAAAACAATCTCATCATCTTTAAAGTCAGTTTTTTTGAAAGTAACTTTTGCACCGTTGCTTAAAGTCCAGGTTGTTGTGCCTAATTTTGCATCGGTTTCAGTTTTAGCAATTTTTCCTTCAGATTTAAATGGTTTTACTAAATTTTTGATGGTCGCTTTTTCTTCGTAAGGTTTAAGATCAGCTAATTTTACATCATCAAAAGTCTTTAAAACTAAAGCTTCAGTAGGCATGGTTACATTGTCTTTTTTAGGACCTGTAATCACTATTACTCTGCTGTCTTCTTTCACCATTTTCTTGATCACATCGTTTGTCTGAGCCAAAGTTACGGTTGGTAAGAAAGATTTTGTATCTTCATATTCCCATGTAATTCCTGGCATTGGTTCCTGCTCAAGGAAATTTCTAACGTATTCGTCTACCAACATATCGCTTTCTGTTTTGTCGCGGTTGTTGTAAGACCTTTCCATATTAGACATGATCTGAGATTTTGCTCTGTCTAATTCTCCCTGCGTAAAGCCAAATCTTTTTGCTCTTTCTGTTTCTTCAAGAAGAACTTTCAAAGCATTTACCTGATTTCCTTCTTTTACCATTGCAAATCCCTGGAAAGCTTCCTTCGTTCTTGCATACGTTCCGCCGTGATAAACCGAACCGAATGTAAACGGTGGATTGTTTGAATTTACCAACTCTCTCAATCTGTTGTTCAACATGGTTGTCGCAAGATTTTCAACCAAACTCTGATTATACTGCTCAACAGTAACATCCGGTGCATAAGCTTCTTTATCTTTCATAATAAACTGAACCATCGAATTGGTTGCATCCGGATCAGTTTCAATAGCGACTAAAGTTTCATTATGGTTTGGCAAGTCAAAAACCTTTCTATCTCTTGGTTTAGAAGGATTTTTGTATTTACCGAAATTGGTTTTGATTTTTTTCTCAACCTCATCTACATTAATGTCTCCTACAACAACAATCGCCATAAGATCCGGTCTGTACCAATCTTTATGGAATTGTCTGATCACATCTGGCTTAAAGTTTTCTAAAACCTCTTTTGTACCAATTGGTAATCTATTAGCGTATTGAGATTTGTAAAGCATTTTAGGAAGGTATTTATCAGACATTCTTTTGTCTGCACCCAAACCTAATCTTAGCTCTTCCAATACGACTCCTCTTTCTTTGTTGATCTGCTCATCGGTAAGAGTAGCGTTGAAAGCCCAGTCTTCCATTACTTTTAATCCGGAATCAAGATTTCCCGGCTTATCTAATGGAACAGGAAGCATGTAAACCGTTTCGTCAAAACTTGTATACGCATTAAGGTGCTGCCCGAATTTCACACCGATAGACTGTAGAAAATCTACAAGTTTATTATCCGGAAAATTTTTGGTACCATTGAAGTTCATGTGCTCCATAAAGTGAGCAAGCCCTCTCTGGTTTTCGTCTTCAAGAATAGATCCTGCATTGATAGCCAATCTGAAGTCTACTTTTTTTTCAGGTAATGTGTTTTTCTTAATGTAATATTTCATTCCGTTTGGAAGGACACCTGTTTTTACAGAAGGATCCATCGGGATATTCTGTGCAAAAGCCATTGACGACATTAAAACAACTGCCGCAACTGACGATAGAATTTTTTTCATATAATTTGATTTAAATCTTTTCTCGGAGATAAAATTAAATATTTATCACAACCCCAAGAAATTTAATCACTAATATTTTAGTTAAACTTGCGTTAAAGTTTAAAAAATAAAAAAACCGGTAAAAAAACCGGTTTTAAATACGTTTTTATTAATAATTATTGAAAATCAGCATCAGTTACACCCGAATTAACGGTAACTTTTGTGGTTTTGATAATCACTTTTTGCCCACCTCCTTCTGCTTCAATCTGTTCAGGAAACTTAATACCATCAACGGTTATATAACTTTTTATAACAGCTCCGCTCATTGCATTACCTGTTTTATAAAGCAATCCTGTAGAAGTATCGAAATATAATTTCACAGCATCCGACACCAAAACATTGTAGCTTTTTCCGTCTAATGTTTCAACGGCTGAAGTAAATTTAGAAGCATCAAGACCTAATGCATCAATGGTTTTGCCTTTTTTTAATTCTACAATTCTGTCGGGCGTAAACTCTACTTTCGTACCAGTCTGATTTGAATGACCTTTCACACCGTCAAAAACACTCACAATCTCCTGTCCCATGATAGACTGTACAGATTTGAACTTATTGCCCATCTTTTTGGTTACCGACTTGATTTCCATACCCTGTGCGGAAATAACATCTTCGCTGACAGAAGATTTTACTGATTCCAACTTCGCCTTTCCTCCCAAAGCTTCAATATATTTATCAATGATCTGTTGCGGAGAAAGTTGCGATTTTACATTTGATTCAATAGTGGTTACTCTCTGTACATTTGCATTTACTGATGTACTAAGCAAAACAGCGCAGAAAAACGGGATGATGATCTTTTTCATATTAAATATTTATTTGTTTAAAGCTTTGTGAAACCGTGTTTAGTTTTTTAAAAGTATTTCAGTTTCGTCGTTAAATTAAAGTGATAAAGATAATCATATTGAATGACATGAATCGTTCTGCACATAAAAACCTTCGGCATTCCAAAGGTTTTCATTTTTTTTTAACCCAATATTTACAAGAACTATTCTTTCACAAACTTTGTAGAAGTACAATTACCTTCTTTATCAATCATCTGCAGAATATAAACTCCTTTCGACAATGAGGATGTACCCAGCTTAAGACTATTTACAGTATTTTTTTGTGATAATATTTTCTGACCTGCCGCATTAAATACATTGATCTCTGTAATTTCTTTGTCCCCTTTTACATACAGATGGTCTTTCACAGGATTCGGATAGACAGAAAAGCCGTCATCAATCGTTACGGACTTTACACCCAGGCTTTCCAAATTGTTCACAGCATTCAATCTTATAAAAGGAAAATTAAACTTTGTAATCCCATTATTCTGCTGCCAACATCCTGAGAAATATGTCGTATTCACCGTAGTATTTGTATCTAATGTTCTTACAGGCACATCAATAGGATTATTATGTCCTGTATGGCGTATTTCTATAACTAAATTTCCGCCCGTATAAAGATAAGGCGTATCGAATACGAGCGTATAAGCGTAAGGATTACTGCTGTTTCCGGCAGGAACTGAGCCTGCAGAAATCATAAGGTTTCCGGATTTTACCATCGTCTGAGTCCCGACAATATTAGCTGCAAAGTTCATTTGCATATTAGGAGGAGTCACTCCTTTGCTGAGGTAAATCTCATAGCTGCCGAATGCCGTATCAGTGAGTGGCCATGCATTTGTATAAGAACCCTGGAGACTGAAAGAGATCGAGGTAATGTATTTGTTGACCATTAAAGAAATCGGTGCATGAGCTATAAGAATCTGAAATCTTCTTGGAGCATTTGCATAAGGCCCCAGGAAAGCTCCGTCTTCATTAGTGATGCCCGGCAAAATTTGGAAGCTCCCCTGTGCTTTCAAGTTTGAAGATAAAATCAATGTGAGTACCAATGCGAACAAACTCAGTTGTCTGCTTCTTTTTCCGTTAAGAATGATAGATGAAGCTGAGAATATATAACCAAAAGAGAATAGACTTTTTTTCATATTCATAAATTTAGTGATCATAAAGATACGGTTTCTTAATAATATCAAAATTAAGATCTTACATCATGCGTAATTCAAAACCCACAATTGCAATCAAACTTGAACATAAAAGCATATCTCCAATTTCTTGGAAGTTTTCACATACTTATTAAAGTCAATAAATTTATCTGTTAAACGATCAAATATTATTCTTTAACAAATTTCGTCGAGGTAGAATTACCTTCTTTATCAATCATCTGTAAAATATAAGCTCCTTTTGATAATGAAGAAGTGTTCAGTTGTGGAATTTTCGTATTGTTCTTTTGGTATAATACTTTCTGACCTGCAAAATTGAATACATTAAATTCTACAATTTCTTTTGTTGATTTTATAAATAAATTATCTTTTACAGGATTCGGATAGACAGAAAAACCATCATCAATGGTTACTGATTTCACACCGAGTGTATCAAGAGAATTAATCTTTATGTAAGCAAAGTTACCATTTAATACCCCTCCTGTTCCCTGCCAACATGCAGAAAAAAGAGTACCATATCCTGCTGACGTATTGGTGCTCGTAACTGAGTGCGTGGAAAGAGAGCTCGAGTTACTTCCTGTATGACGTATTTCTAAGATAAGATTCCCTCCGCTATAAAGATAGGGAGTATCAAACAAAATATTATAACTGAAAGCATTGGGATCGCCACCCGAAGTGAGTGAGCCCGCAGGAATAATCAAAGCGCCGGTTCTTACCATTGTCTGTGCTCCCGTAATATTTGCTGCAAAATCTAATTGTCTGTTGGCAGGATCTACTCCGTTACTTAAATAAATCTGATAACTGCTGAAAGTAGCATCTGCAGCAGGCCAGGCTGAAGAGGCTGAAGCCAAAAGCCTGAAAGAAATAGAATTGAGATATTTACCAACCAAAGGTGTAAGCTGGGTATCATCAATCAGCATCTGATAAGTTCTTGCAGAATTTGCCAAAGGTCCCAAAAAACTTCCGGAAACATTGCTATCCGGAATTATTTTAGAAGTCTGCGCTTTTAAATTTGCAAATAATGTCACCATTACTACGAATAGAAATGTCAATGAAAATTTTATTTTTCTTTTAGATAAAATAACAGAATCTGAAGTTTCAGATTGTTTAAAGAATAAAGTTGTTTTCATATTGTAAAATTTTTAATAATTCTAAATTTACAATATTTTTTTCACAATAAAACCAAAACAACATTACCATATTATCAAACAAAAGCAAAAAACCTCCAATTTCTTGGAGGTTTTCAATATTTATCAGAGAATAATTATTTTTTCAATTCTTCTAAAAACTCGTCGTGAGAGATCTCAGTTTCTTTTTTAGTAGCTTTCTCAAGGATAACGTCTTTCAACTTAGCCATTGCTACTTCAGAAGAAATTTGTCTTACCTGCTCTTGGTCTTTCAACATTTCAACAGCGTATTTCTGAACTTCTTCATCACCTAAATGGTGAATTCCGTAGATTGCCAATTGATTTTTCACCAACTGTTCAGCTTGTGCCAAAACATCAGCATAGTCTAACTGAATTTCGTTTTCGCTCATCAATTTACCTTCGATGATCTGATATTTTAACTGATTTTTTTCAGCTTCAAGAATTTCTTTTGCCTGATCTTCAGACTGGATGTTCTGATTTGAGAACATTAACCATTTTACCAAGAAAGATTCAGGAAGTTTTACTTCTTCTTTTTCAGAAACCTGCTCCAACACTTTGTTTACGAAGTGTACGTCTGCATTCTGCTGGAAGTATTCATCCAATTCAGATTTTACTTTTTCTTTCAACTCTTCTTCAGACTTGATGTTTCCTTCACCGTAAACTTTATCGAAAAGTTCCTGGTTTAGTTCAGCAAGATTCAAAGAATAGAAATCTTTTACTTTCACCTCCACTTCAGCGTGGTGTAAATGCTCAACTTCTTCTTTAGAGAATCCTAATTCTTTAGCCAAATCTTCGTCAGAAGCAAGAGTTTCTTTAGAAACCTTTACAGACTCATCCATTTTCAAAGATTTTACCAATTTGAAAGCTGCTTTATTTTCAGCGGTAATGGTAGCATTCTTTGGGTGGTGGTGGTGCTCTCCTTCTGCATCTTCTTCAACTACCTGAGTAATTTCTAAAGCTACGTAAGAATCTTTCGTGATTTTGTCTTGCGGCACCTGCTCTGCAAAACGTCTCTGCATATTTTCGATGCTCTTGTTGATTTCTTTATCAGAAGCAGCTACTTTGTAGTGTGCAGCTTCATATTTAGAAAGATCGATAGAGAATTCAGGCTCGAAACCTACTTCAAAAGCAACCTCCAATTTCTCTGCATTATGATTAAAATCATTTACAGGCTGTGGAACCGGCTGACCTACCAATCTCAGTTTGTTTTCGTTGATATAGTTATTCAAAGCATCAGAAACCTGCTTGTTGATTTCCTCAAATGCAATACCTGCTTCATACTGCTTTCTTACCATACTCAAAGGCACTTTCCCTTTTCTGAAACCAGGAACCTGTGCGTTTTTCGCATAGTTAATCAATTGCTTCTCTACTTTATCTTTGTAGTCAGACTTTTCTAATGTCACTGTAAGCAATGCACTTACATCATCATGATTTTGAGCTGTAACGTTCATTATCGATTAAAATTTTAGGTTGCAAAAATATGAATTTTTTATTAAAAAAATCAATTAAAATCAACTTAAAAAGACAAATGTTGTTAAAGTAAAAACCGTCGAATGATTTTTCAACGGTTTTTACAATATAATGTGCTATATACATTTACAATACTCTTTGTAATGTTGTAAATAAAACTTTTTCTCCATTAAATTGTACTATTTGATATAAAAATCTGTAAAAACGGTATCCGTCAGGTATTGTTGTTCCATTTCCAACAGTAGTTCTTACTGATAAAAATAATTCTGTAACCTCTGCATTATAATTGGTTCCGTTAATTGGTGCTGTTGCTGTAGTACCAGTTGGTGGTCCTTGCCAAAATACGATATCATTATCATCAATCGGCTGTTCTACTCCCGGAGCAATACTAAGACCTATCAATTGGCGTCCTTCATCTACAGAGTGAGCTGCTGTATTAATATGTACAACTATCGTACTTCCTGAAGTATTTTTTAAAATCGGTCTATAGTAAGTAGAACTTGATGAAATAACATCAAAAGTAAGACCATCAATTACCGGCATTGAAGCGCCGTACTTTACATTTGCCGAAAAATATATTCCAGCAGTACCATTCATTGTTGAAGCGTTAGCAAAATAGGTATTTGCAGAAATACCTCCAATAGGGAGCGCATTTCCCTGTCCCACTGTTGCATTACAGGTTTGCCCTCCAACATTTAAAGGAAAGGTTGTAGTGATTGGGCTTGATACAGTGGGAGTTCCTGAAATAGTATAAATTAAATTTCCTGAACCTATATTAAAATTTCCTGAAGCAATTGTTGCAGTAAGACCATTTATTGGACCTATAGTTTGAGCGGGATAAGCTCCCCCATCTCCATTTGTATATGGCACTGTCATTGACCCAATATAAGCTGTACCCGAAGTATACGATGATGGGGATAAACTTACACTTGTACATGAGATTGTACCAATAGTTCCAGCATTAGTTGATGAATTGTTGAAAGTTCTCCATTCAGTGCCATTCCAGAAAACATACCCAACGTATCCAAGACCTGAAGTTCCGGTATTATATACTAAAAGTCCTGTAGCAGGTGAAGGAATTGTAATTTGATCTGTTGCACTACTAAGCGAAACTCTTGGTAAAAGTACTCCTTTGTTTATGGAATTTATATCCAGCTTTGCACTATTATCCGGAACCGTTATTCCTATTCCTACACTACCTGTAGAAGTTACAGTGAAATCATTATGCTGTTGAGCTGCAGTTGGTATTCCGGTTGCAGGATTATCTTTTGCTCCATCTATATTAAAAACTCCCTGAGGATTTGTCGTGTTAATCCCTACCTGAGCAAAATACGATGAGTAGCTAAACATTAAAATAAATGGGATAAATAAATTTTTTTTCATAAGTGATAATTTTTAGAGCTGATAAAATTATTATCAAAAAAATGAGGAATACAAAAAACGATTACTTATATATACTCATACACATACTTAAAGCTACTCACTCCTGCAAAACATTGATAATAAATACATTAAAAATATCTAAAAATTATTAATGATATATACATTAATATCTGTTTCCGTTGAAATATTTAATTTTTTCCGAATTCTATATTTTTTATTTTCAATAGCACGGACAGTAGAATTGGTGGCTCTTGCTATTTCCTTGGTGGTAAAATTTAATTTCATCAATGCACATATTTTCAATTCAGATGAAATAATATTAGAATGGGATTTTAACATATTATCAAAAAAATCTGGAAATTGAGATTTAAAATAGGGAATAAATAATGTATTTCCATTAATAGCTATTTGATATAAATCTTCTGTAAAAACCAATTTATCTGTTTTCTTAATCATTTCGTTTAACCGTTCTTTTTCCATAAAATATTTTACTAATATTCTCTCCCTCCTGTTGGTAAAATAGATTCCTAAAAAAGCAAATACGGAAACTTCTAGAACTTTATATATGTTTATATACATTTCTTTTTCCTGAGTTAAATTCTGATGCAAGAAAGGAAACAAAGTATAACCTGTAAGAATATTGATTAAAAAAAGAATAATATATAAACTGATAAGTGAAAATATGATAGGCTTATCCGTTTGATAATTAAAAAAATATCCAACGGCAGTCGTTAAAGAAATATAAGATAAATAACTCATAGCTCCTTTACCACTTGCTATATCACACAAAAAAACTATTATCCCTAAAAAAAAGAAAATTGACATTAAATTCAATCGGTTAAACCTTATTCTATTAGGTATTAGCAATGTAATAAATAGAAATATTGTCAAACCAAAAAATATTATTGCATATAGTAATTGATCAATAAAGAGATTAAGAATAATATTACATATCAAAATAAATACAAGAACTAATGTATATGTATTGAATAAATGATCTTTCTCATACTCTATCTCATCTTCTTCCCTTTCCTTCCTGCTCTTTATAGTATTTATTACAGTAGAAATTTTTAACATTGGAAAAATTGTATTATAATTAAAAGTCTATTTAAAGACAAAAATATCATAAAAAACTCGTAACTATATTAATACAGTTACGAGTTTTATTATTTAACCGACTATTATTTTAAATATAATATTAAAAATTGTCTAATTAGATTTTAATGTGCGTCAACCGTAATATCTACATCGCTTTCTCCACCTTGAGTTTGACCTAATTGATTGGTTGCGGAAGGATAATTCTGATTAACAGAAGTAGGACCGTGAATCAATTTGATATTCATTTTTCCTGTTGCCTGAGTAGAATTGATTGTCCATTCTGTTCTTAGTCCTAATTTATTCCCGTCTGTTCTTACAATATCATTGGCAGATCTTAGCACAACAATATCCGCATTTGCTGGGTTAAAGGTAATAAAGTGGTGGTCTTTTTCTTCTTCGATTTCATCTGAAGAATGATAGTGATCATCATGCTTGATCTGGAAATCTAATTCTGCCAAATAAGTATCACCTGCGTGTAAATGTAAATGACCATCTGCAACTCCTGAAATTACATTTACAGTCTGAATATCTGTTGCGTCGTTTTTATTAGTCAATTTTAAAACCACTTTCCCGATTTCATCATGCTCGTGAACATCTTCAGGAATTGCATCATCATCTGATCTACAAGAAAACACAAAAAGTGCAGCAAAAAGAACTAATGTAATATTGATAAATTTTTTCATTTTAATTTTAAATTTTAAGTTATAAATAATTAGAAATTGTATTTAAGAGTCACGACGAAATTCCTTCCGGGTTCGTACATATAATACCTGAGTCTGTTCAGATATTCTTTATACTCTACATTAAAAATGTTGTTGATTCTGAAGTTTAAATTCAGATTTTTGATTAAATCTGCTCCAACAGAAGCATTAAATATGGTGAACGCTGCAGGTGTAGAACTAAAATCAACGATTTCATTTCTTTCCACCCCGTCTTTAATAAAAGTCACCGGTAAATCTCTGATCGGAAAACGGTTTTGCTTAAATGAATTTTCATTCTCCAAAGCGATATATAAATTTTTAGGTTTATTAAGAGTAAGCTCAACTGAGTTTCTCAGTCTTGCAGGCATCATCAAAATCAGCGGCTCATTATTCGAAAGATCGTCACCTTTCAGAATACTGAATCCTGATTTCCATTTTAAATTATCGAGAATTGACAATTCGGCATCGGCATCTATCCCATAAATTCTCGCTTTAATCTGCTGATACGTCCAAACAGGGAAAACGCCTCTGTTTGTATTCATCACACTGGTCGGAATCTGATTAACGAAATTATCCGATATCATCAAGTACGGATTAGCTTCAATATGCAAACCTTTCAACACATTAAACTGACCTGCTAAGGAAAGGTTGACATTATAAACCGTTTCTTTTTTGATGTTTAAATTTCCCTCTTCCATTACCGCTGCAGAGTGATGAAGCCCATCTGAAAATAATTCAGCAGCATTCGGACTTCTGTCTGCTCTTGAAAGATTCAGTTTAAACTCAAAATTCTGAGTTGGTTTATAATCTAAGCCTACATTTGCAGAGAAATTATGATAATCTAAAATAGGTCTTGTGAGCGTTCTGCTTCCTGATTCATTTACAAAAAATTCCGGGAAAATATCTGCATAGTAGTCTTCCCATTTTTCAGAATCATAATACTTGTACGCATCATATCTGCTGAAATCATAACGTACTGCTGCTTCTGCATTGAGTTTTGAATTAAATTTATATTTAAAAACAGAAAATACTCCACTATCATATCTGTAATAATCAGGAATTAATCGTCTTGCTTTTGTTGCAGGATTTGGGAAATTATCCTGAAAAGCAGCAGAAATACCACTTTCCAGACTCCAATTACTACGTTCGATTAAATGAATAAGACTTGCGGAATGGGTAATTAGCCTCAAATCCATAGAAGGCAAATCGCTCAATTCTCCTCTTCTGATATCGAATTCCTTTCTTCGGTTGAGCTGAAAACTATATTGAAAAGTTAGTTTTCCAAAATCAGCAAAACGTCTATATGCGGAGAGCTTTGCAATATGATGCTCAACCTGTTGTTTGGGATTATCTATATCGTAAGTAAAATCATCAAGATAAAAAGGCTGTCCGAAATTCACCGCATTGTAAAAATCTTCCGGACTCGACAAGTGTGCACCTTTGTAAATCCCAAATTCCTGGTTGATCCCACTATAAGACACATCAAACCCTTGTAAAAAACTGTGCTTTCCGAAAGAGAAATTAAACGAGTTAAATTCCTGACCTGTATTCTGCAATGTATGATGCGGAACATATTGGTCTCCCGTCTTTCTGTAGCTCCCTCCTGTTTTTACAAACCATTGGTTTTCCCAGGTTTTTGCAACATTGGCAGCAATCTCTCCTCCTCTTCCATTAGAAATCCCTGAAAGTTTCAGGCTTCCCATAATGGTATCCCTCTTTGGTAAAACTGCAGGTTCCAAAACTACAACTCCGCCTACTCCTTCATTTCCGTACTTCAAGGCGGCTGCACCTTTAATAACATCGATGTGCTCAAAATCGTTCACATCAATATTTGGAGCGTGCTCAACTCCCCATTCCTGCTCTGCCATTTTCACTCCATTGTTTAGAATAGAAATCCGGCTTCCATACAAACCACGAATCACTGGTTTTGAAATATTATTTCCTGTTTTCAGTGCTGTAACCCCTGAAATTCTTGTCAATAAATTCCCAAGATTTTCCGTGGAATTTCTTTCGATTTCAGTTTTATCCAGCGTTCTCATAATCACTGAGCCTTTAGTTTTGTGACTTCCGTGAATGGTAACGGTTTCGATATCACCAATGTGATGTTCTAAAGTAATGGCTAAATGCAAATCTCTGTCGACTCCCACATTTTCAGTATAATCATCGCACAGAGGATGCTTTGCAATGAGCTGATATTTTCCTGCAGGAATATTATTGAATGAAAACTTACCTTTTTTATCTGTTTTTGTAGTATAATCGCCGATTTTTACCGTCGAATTTTCGAGCATGGTTTTATCGTGAAAATCCTGAACAGTTCCTTCAACCGTATACGTTTTCTGTGCGTTTGTAAATGCAAATCCTGAAAGGATAAGCAGTAAACTATATATCAATTTCATTGTAAATAGATAGATTGCGTATGTATCAGATCATTTCATTATTAAATGAACGACATGAAAATACTTTCGTTAAAATTTTGAATTGGATTTTGCTTTGCACTTTTGCCTTGAAGCAAAAAGTACCAAAAATTCAAGACCAGAATCTTCCGCTAAAAATTTAAATTAAATCCTAAAATCCCCAAAACTCGTTCGCAATTAAAATTACGGTTTCGAAACAAAAAATGATGCTCACTCAAACAGTGGGAATTTTTTAACGGATTGAATTTCAATTTTCCTAACGCTTCAGCTTCTTAGGTCAGAGAAATATTAGTAATCAATATAAAATTACTACACTCAACGACTTTTAAATCTTGAAAAATTTAAAGCAAAAAAATCCGGAAAAGAATCTATTGATTATGAAATTGCGGGAGGTCCCCGAAGTTGAAAGGTAAATTTAGTTTGTGACCAGATTTTTTCCTGTACAGCAAAAACCTGCTCTGCCTCATGAGTATGTTTGATCAAAGTGAAACTAAATTCGTCCGGTAAAAGAGTATTTCCTGTTGCTAAAAAGTGACAGGCCAAACAGTCGCCCGCTTTTTCTTTAGCTTCAGATTTTGAAATAGAATTTTCGGTTTTTTTAAGATTAAAATGCTTAAAATCTCCTGAATCATGATTGTGAAAGCTTGACGAAAACAACGCAAAGAAGTAAATCCCAAACATCAGTTTTGAGATAAAGCTTTTTAGTTGTCGGCTTTCCTTGAAAATCATTTGGTAAAATTATAAAAAATAAATGAAAGCCTTTTACATAAAGATTAAATTTTAATAATTTAAAGAGGATTATGCCATTTATAGTTAAAAAGTTTCGCTCCTACGGAGCTCAAATATTGATAAAATGATCATGCTACAAAGGTTTTGCTCCTACGGAGCAAAAAAATTTTAAAGCTTTTTTTCAGGTCGCCCCTAAGGAACTCTCTGAACATTTTAATTGTACATTCTATTAACAGATTGCTCCTACGGAGTAATATTCATCACGAGATTTTCTGATGGAGAAAACTTCTTTTAGGTACATCACATATCTCACAAAAAAAGATGAACCAAAGTCCATCTTTCAATATTTTAAATTTAAAAATTAATCTAACTGCGTTCCCAAATGTTCCCATTCCTGTAATGCAAGATCAAGGTCTTCTTTGGTTTTATTGTATTTTTCTAAAGTTTCTTCAGAAGGATTTTCTTTAGTAAAAGAAGCTTCGAATTCTTCAATTTTTAGTTCAATCTCAGAAATTGTTTCTTCAACTTTCTTCAGTTTATTCTGAATACTTTTTTGTTCTTTGCTGACAATGGTTGGCTGTTGGTTGCTAGTTGCTGGTTCTTCAACTTTTTTAGCCTTTACCTCAACCTTGGGCTCTTCACCATGAAGTTTTGCTTTTTCGGCAGAAATCTCTCTGATTGATTCTTTCTGTCTGAATTCAAGATATTCATTGATATCTCCTAAGAATTCTTTCATTTTACCATCCCGGAATTCATAGATTTTATCACAAAGTCCCTGTAAAAACTCTCTGTCGTGCGAAATGACAATTAAAGTACCTTCGAACTTCTGTAAAGCTAATTTGATAATTTCTTTAGACTGAATATCCAGGTGATTGGTAGGCTCATCCATAATCAACGTATTGAACGGACGCAGCAACAATTTACAAAGTGCCAAACGGTTTCTTTCACCTCCGGAAAGTACTTTTGTTTTTTTATTTACCGCTTCACCCTGGAACAAGAAAGATCCTAATAAATCACGAACTCTTGGTCTCGTTTCTTCGGTAGCAGAGTCTTCTGCTTCTTCCTGAACGGTTTTATTAGGCGTTAACACTTCTTCCTGGTTTTGGGCGAAGTAACCAATATTTACGTTGTGACCCAAGTTCCAGTTTCCTGAATAATCTTTGATGTCTCCGGCAAGAATTTTTGCTAAAGTGGTTTTCCCCTGTCCGTTTTGCCCAAGAAGGGCAATCCTGTCGCCACGTTGTACGATGAAATCAACATCATCAAAGATCTGCTTTTCACCATAAGCTTTCCCAAGATTTTCAGCTTCGAAAATAACTTTTCCGGGAATCTGCGACTGTACGAAACGGATATTGAATTTAGAAACGTCTTCGTTATCCACTTCAATACGTTCTATTTTATCTAATTTTTTAATCAAAGACTGGGCAAAAGATGCTTTGGTAGCACTTGCACGGAATTTATTGATGTTATCTTCCATCTGCTTGATTTCCGCATCCTGATTCTTTTTAGCCTGAATCAGTTTTTCACGGCGGTCTTCACGCATGATTAAATATTTGGAATAATTGGCTTTGTAATCGTCAACTTTTCTGTTGTTCACATCAAAAGTACGGTTACAAACCGCTGTCATAAACTGCTTATCGTGACTTACCAAAACAATTCCTCCGGGATAATCTTTCAAAAAGTTCTCCAACCAAATGATGGATTCCATATCGAGGTGATTGGTAGGCTCATCGAGAAGCATGAGATCATTTTTTTGAAGAAGCAATTTTGCCAGTTCGATTCTCATTCTCCATCCCCCTGAAAATTCGTCGGTGATTTTTTGAAAATCATCTGCTTTAAAACCAAGACCAAAAAGAACTTTTTCGATGTCACCTTCCAGATTATAAGCATCATGATGCATCAAAAGATCATTCAGATCAGTCATTCTGTTAATCAAATCGGTATAAGAATCACTTTCATAATCAGTTCTTACGGTCAATTGATGATTGATTTCTTCCAATTCATCTTTCCATGCATTGATTTGCTCAAAAGCCTGCATTGTTTCATTCCAAACCGTTCTGCCTTTCACAAAATCAAGATCCTGCTTTAGAAAACCAATCGTAATATTTCCTTCGGGAACAACATTTCCTTCGTAGAAATTGATTTCCCCGGAAAGCATTTTTAAAAGCGTAGATTTCCCCGCTCCATTTTTACCGACCAACCCAATTTTATCATCTTTTTTAATGGTAAAATTGACGTTTTGAAACAAATAGTTACCCGAATGATGTAATCCTAAACCCTGAACCGAAAGCATTTGAAATGAATATTAAATGTGAATAATGAATATGAATCTTTTTCGGGTGCAAAAATACAGAAAAGAAATGAAAGACAGGAAAATAAAAAGAGCCGTCCTAAACGACAGCTCACTGCTAAATTTTAAAAAAAACGTTTGCCTAGAATATAATTTCTGAAATTCAGCAGAACTTTTATTTTTCATCAGTCTTTTTCATGTAGAACATCAAAAGAACAACGCAAAATAAGAGAAAATATTTTGATTGCCGATACGTATAATCTACCAAATAGAAAAATCCGTATTTATACTGAGTTACGCTTTACGCAAGAGAATAAATATTGTTCACGATTGCATAGATCACTATTCCGACGGTGTTTTTAGCACCAATTTTTTCAATTGCACGTTGTCTGTGACTTTCGACGGTTCGCGGACTGATGAAGAGTTTCTCGGCAATCTCATGATTGGTCATTTCCTGACAGATCAGCTTTACGACTTCACGCTCTCTATCAGAAAGATCATCATTCATCTCAAAAAGCGATTTCTTTTTTGAAGAATTGTTCATATAGGAAAGAAGCATTGCATGATCTTCATTGGTGAAAAAGATCCCGTTTTTATAGACTTTTGCAATCGCCTCTATGAATAATTTTTTGTTGGAATTTTTCGGCAGAAATGCAGAAACTCCCAACTTGACCATATACCCTAAAACGGATGTCTTGTAGTGTGACGAAAGAATAATAACTTTGAGATCAGGATATTTGTTTTTTAAAATCTCCACAAGCTCAAAACCGTTCATCGGCTCCATCTGTACATCAACGAGAGCGATATCCGGAAAGTCTTCTGCTGAAAGATTTTCGAGATTTTCGAGGAAGACATTTCCATCATTCGCCATCATCGTTACCGAGAAGTTTTTTTCTTTTGAAAGTAACATTTTTACCCCTTCAAGAATCAACTGTTCATCGTCTACCAAAGCAATTTTTATCTGCTCACTCATTGTTTTTATTAATTTTAAAAATTAGTCGGCTTCCTTTATTGGGAACACTTTTCCATTTAAATTCTGCATCCATCGATTTGATTCTGGATTCTATGTTTTTGATTCCCATTCCTTTTTTTACTTTTTCATAGTCAAAACCTTTTCCGTTATCGGAAATAACGATTGCAGTAAAATTATCAAATTCTTTTATTGCAATTTCAATTTTTTCTGCTCCCGAATGTTTAATAACATTGGTCGTAAATTCCTGAATAATTCGATAAATCTGAACTTCAACAAACATATCCTTTTTAATATAACGAGAGAGATGCATTGAAATATTGATCCTTGCCGATAAATTCGTAATCAGTTCTTCAATATATAAAATTAAGCCTAATTTCTCAAGATTTACAGGATAAAGCGAATGCGAAATGCTTCTTGTATTGTCTATTAATTCAGAAATCTGATTTGAGATAACTTCTGAAGCAGAATCA
The DNA here is from genome assembly GCF_900116415.1 of Chryseobacterium formosense. Classification (GTDB taxonomy): domain Bacteria; phylum Bacteroidota; class Bacteroidia; order Flavobacteriales; family Weeksellaceae; genus Chryseobacterium; species Chryseobacterium formosense. The sequence goes on from NZ_FPAP01000004.1 coordinate 129,038, forward strand.
TCTTCAATGTCAAGATTATTGAGCCATAATGAAAGAATGTTGAGCCTGTTGCCAATATCATCGTGAACTGCAATGGCAATTCTTTTCCTTTCTTCTTCCTGTGCTTTCGTATTTTCTAAAGCCAATTCTTTCTGATGCTGAATTTCAGCTCTGTTCTGCAAATCTTTTTCTCTGACAATACGATCAATAAAAGTTTTATATAATATCAATATAAAAAATACAATAATCGCCAATGTGACAATTATCAAAACCAGCAGATTGATATTGAGTGTTACTTCTTTAATTTTAAAAATATATAAATAAATGAACTATATAAAATACTCGACAAAACTGTGTTGATTCCCAAAATCATATAAAAATTATCTTCTGAAAGATTCTGTAATTGTTGTTGAATAATAAATATGAATACAGAAACCGAATAATAAAAGAAAATGCTTGCATCCACTAAGATAAATCTGTTTGAACTGTTATCATCTTTAATCTGTTTCAGTAAAGTAAATCCCGCTAAACAAATAATAACAATATTGGATGCAACTTTGGCTTCATCAAGATTGAAATTAATTTCAGGAATATTAGCGATAATTAAAAATATTACCCCAATAGTTGATGAGATTACCAATGTATATTTTGGTAAATCTAATTTTTTTATGAATATATTGGTTATCAGTAAAAATTCTCCTGCTATATAATACTGATAGATAAATGATGTATCCTGCAATTCAAATATATACGCTAAGATCAAACCGACCAACTCAACAAGAAAAAGAAAAACAATATAATATGTATATTGTCTTTCTTTTTGACTTAATATGGTAAATTTCCAAAAAATAAGGAAAACTATTAATGCAAGCAATCCGTAATTTAAAAGCAAAAATGTTTTATAAAAATCTACCATTTGAATTCATTATTCAATTCCCAAATCAGGAATTTTGCAAACTGGTGGACAAGGTTTTGCATAATCAAAAGTATTCGAAATTGTTTCTACACTCCCACCTAAATTCTTAATAAAGGAAATAAAAATTAGTGCAGGAAGCTGTTTTTGATAAATATCAGAATATTTAAGCCCGAAAGAACAAACAAAACTTACTTCAGTTTCTGTTTTAGAAATTTTATCAAACGGAACATAGAATTTATTGAAGATACTTTTGCCTCCGTTTTGCTTGTACTCAGCATAAAACCAGTCTTGTCCGTTTTCCTTCCAGGATTCGATACAGTCAATCGCTATATCCTGATCCATAATCGGTTTACCTGCAACCGGAAAAAACATGTCTGAATCGTTATCGACCTTACGCATTTCTTTTGACAGAACTGCATTCTTCACCACCGTATAGGTTTGAATTTCCGTCAGTTTCAAATCTTCCTCCAAAGGTTCAAAAACAGAGAAAGGAACTTCACCTACTTCCATTTTGTTGCCTTTTTCGTCAAGCGGGCAAAGCATTACAGTCAGTTTGCCTTCCATCACTCCGATTTCAGCGCAAAACTCTTTATTAGCGTTAGCTTTTCTAAGCCAGTCTACCTGCTCGGTTGTAAAATTGAAAATGTAGTTTTCGGGAAAAAGTTCGTTTAGTCTTCTTGGATCAGTTTTAGCATAGATCCATCCTTCCACTGCAGCAGTGTACTGTTCCCTGTTCAAATTTTGCATTAAAAGTTTTTTTAAAGGTTTACGCGATAAATTTATTGAATCCCTTTAAACTGCGCAAACATCCGATTAATAAATAAGAATAAATTAATATTTTCTCACAATTACATGAAAATAGGTTCATTTTTTTCTTAAAAAATTTTTCAACGAGTTTTTAGAAAACAATTTTAATTTAGGATTTATTCATTAAAAAAAGCTCACTGTACAAATATTTTACAATTAAAAGTAATTTAATAATTTCTCACCGTCACATGAAAACAGCTTTGCTGTCTTTCTTTGATGTAATGAATGCGTCCTGCATCGTAATAATATTTCAGAACCTTTTCCAGGGCAGATTCCAACTTAGAATTCGGTCTATGAACACCATTAAATCTTACATAAGAAATATCAAAAGAATTTCCGTAATTATGAGAGCTGATTCCCAAACTTGCATTCGAATTAACTTTTCGTAGTTTACACTGATCTTCAAGCGTTCTCGTGATAGAAGTTACTGTAAAATAAGCTCCACCTGTATTTTTACTGAATCTATTGCCAATCCTTTCCAAATTCAGATACGCTTTTGAAACCAGCCAGGCTCTGCTGTAATCCAGTTTTTGAACTCGGTAACCCTTTCCTTTTTTATTAACGGAATGAAATTTCCCGCTGTTGATGTATTTCTGTACTGTACCTGTAGTTTTGAGAATTTTTACATTAAAACTTTTTGAGGCATCCAGATGTGGCTTATAGAGAGGAGTCGGCTCTACTTTCAAAACTTCATTCAAATCATAACAAGGTGAAGATTTTGCCGATTTCTGACCGTGAAAAGTATGTGAAAAAATAACAGGAATTATTAACAGAAACTTTTTCATTCAAGAGACTTTAAAAATTTATAAACTAAAAATAATCATTTATGTTATAAAAATCAACTACAATTTAAAATTATGTGAAATATATCACTACCAAACAAATAAATATATTATTAAATTCACAAATAAAAACCCCACAAGCCATAAATATATTTAAAAATTATCATCTTAAATTAAGATATTAATTTTAAATTTGAAATACATTTAAAATAAACATTATGATAAAAAAACTTTTTGCTGAATTTTTCGGCACATTCTGGCTTGTTTTCGGCGGTTGTGGAAGCGCAATCTTTGCTTCACAAATTGCTCCCTCTTCAAACGGACAATTGGGAATTCTTTTAATAGGAGTCGCCCTGGCTTTCGGTCTTACAGTTCTCACCATGGCTTATGCAGTCGGACATATTTCAGGAGGACATTTTAATCCTGCGGTGTCCTTCGGTTTAGTTGCCGGAGGAAGGTTTTCTGCAAAAGAACTTGTTCCTTATATTGTAGCACAATGCGTAGGAGCAATTGCTGCTGCGGGAGCTTTATATTTTATCCTTTCCGGCTCCGGAACACCCGATTTTTCAGGACCGGGAGCTTTTGCCACCAATTTTTACGGTGATGCTGTTTATTTTGGCAAAGGATATTCTATGGGTGCAGCATTTTTAACAGAGTTTTTATTGACTGCTTTCTTTTTGATCATCATCATGGGAGCAACTGACAAATTTGCTAACGGAAAATTTGCAGGAATTGCCATCGGTTTAGGGTTAACATTGATTCATTTAATTTCTATTCCGATTACCAATACTTCTGTAAACCCTGCAAGATCACTTTCTCAGGCAGTTTTCGTTGGCGGAAATGCTATTTCCCAGCTTTGGCTGTTTTGGGCAGCTCCGATTTTAGGTGGAATTGTTGGCGGATTGATCTACAAGTTTTTACTGCAAAAAAATTCTGAGGCTATTGCCGAATAAATATTAATTAATATTACAAAATCCCGTCATTTGGCGGGATTTTTATTTTGTCTTCTTGATATCAAACGGATTTTTAAAGATGAGTTCTTCGTGTTTTCCTTTGATTTCCAATTTGCGTTGTAATAGATTCAGGGCCATTTTTCGGATGAAAAGGTCTTTATCTGTCAATTTCCAGTAAGAATCTTCGTGAACTGTTTTAGGCTTTCGAATCAGATAAAACTCAGTTTCCCAAGAGTCTACATTGTGGTAAAATTCAATAATTCCGCAATGTTCAGGAATGGCTGAATATTCGATCATTCCCATTGGCAACAAAAAACTGAAAGAATTGCAGATATAATCGCCACAGCAAATTTTATCGTGCTTCAGAAATTTTTCTCCTGTTGAGGTATTAACGTACGATTTTTTAAAATCATTTTTAAAATCACTTTTTGAAAGCTTGATTTCAATTTCGTGACTAAATCCTTCCGCATTAATGATCAGAATATCTGCTTCCCAATCTGCCTGAAAATGATTGGTCAAGACAATTTCTTTCTCAAAATCACATTGAGAATGAATGTATGCATGAACAAGTTCTTCTATTTTTAACACTATTAATTTTTTTTAACACAAGGTTCGCTAAGATTTTTTTAATTAGAATGAGTATTTTTCGGTCGCAAAGGCGCTTTGCTCAGCAAATGATAGCAGAATTTAAGTATCAATATCAACCACACTAAAACACTAGAGCACTCAAACTCATTAACCAATCAACTAACCAACAAACTACAGCCCCGAATATCAGAATGATCAATCCTACCCAGAACCTGAAATTTATCGCCCATTATTTTACCCAAATCCTGCGTTGCAATGAATGAACAGGAATGAATATTTGCTAAGTCAATAATATTGATCGCTCCTGTTCTGCCTTCTTTTTCATAATTAAACGGGTCTTCTGCGTTTCTTACCAGGATTCTCATCCAGTTCGGGCATTGGTAGATATTTTCACCTAAAGAATATGCCTGAGAAAGCAATTCTGTCATCGAATATTCTGAATAAATTTTATCGGTTTTAAAACCTTCCTGTAGAATTTTCAATAATTCATCTTTGGTCATCTCTTCTTTTCGCCCTTTCATTCCGCCGGTTTCAATGACAGTTAAAGTGTCGGAGAGTTTGAGGGTTTGAGAGTTTGAGGTGCAGTAATCTAAGAAATCTAAAAGCGCAAACGAAACTCCGAATAAAATGACCTTTTTGTATTTTAGATCATTCAAAAGCTTGAACAGATCTTCGTGATTGTACAGGAAATATCCGTTTTCGGTTTTGCCGGATTTTTTCATAAGGTAATCAACCATATAAATCAGCGACGAATTCTGCTTTTCAAGATAACTTGGCAACAGACCCAGGAAAATAAAATCTTCAGGCTTTCCGATAAACTGATCGAAACTTTTATAAATGCTTTCCTGATAGATATTTTGGTCCGCTATAAAATGTTTAGACAGATTCATCTGCGTTGTTCCCGAGCTCTGAAAATATAATTCTGTTGAAATATTTTTATTTAAAATCTGATGATTTTTAAACATTTCAATTGGCAGAAAAGGAATTTTCGCCAGTTCATCTACATTTTGAGGATCAATCTTCAGGTAATCAACAAACTTTCTGTAAATCTCAACATTTTCATATTGAAATCGGAAAGTTTCGAGACAGGCTGTCAAAAAATCTTCTTCGGTCTTTATGTCAAAAATATTTTTCAATTTATTTTTCAGATTAAATTTTAAGCTTATTGATTCAAAATGAATCTTTTACATTTTGCAAACCTAAATATTTGTAATTTATTTATTTGGAGAGCATACTTTTGGTCAAGTTTTTGCAACAACAAAATCGGAATATGGATTAGTAATAAAGAGTGTAGAACCTTTATTCAAGAATTGCCTCAAATTTTTTTGAGGTAATTTTTTTATTTAATTCTCAAATTTTTTCAATTCAAAATCATGTTCAAAAACTCCATAGGTAAAATAAGATATCCAATCTCCCAAATTGATGTATTTCGAATTTTTTTCTAAATCTAAAACCATCGGCAAATGTCGGTGACCATAAATAAAATAGTCGATATTCTCTGTTTCCAGCTTTTTTTTAGAATAAATAATCAGGAACTCTTTATCTTCTCCCAAAAACGCCTTGTCTTCATCACCGGAAATCAGTTTGTTTTTCTGCGACATATACAATGCTATTCTCATTGCAATATCTGGATGAAGCCATTTGAAAAACCACTGCGCAACAGGATTGGTAAAGACTTTTTTCATTCTTTTGTACCCTTTATCTCCGGGTCCTAATCCATCTCCGTGAGCCAGTAAAAATTGTTTTCCGGAAATTTCAAAGTATTGTTTTTTATAAAAAACAGTGCAGCCGATTTCTTCTTCCAGATAATCTTTCATCCACAAATCGTGATTTCCAACAAAGAAATACACCTGAATTCCGCGATCTTTCAGTTCTGCAATTTTACCAAGAACACGTACATAACCTTTTGGAATGACGTGATTCCATTCGTGCCAGAAATCGAACAGGTCGCCCATCAAAAACAAAACCTGCGCATCTTCTTTGATCTCATTCATCCAACGGATAAATTTGGCTTCACGCAGTTTGCTTTCTTTCGGATCCGGAGAACCAAAATGCTGATCTGAAGCAAAATATACTTTTTTACCGGGTTCTAAATTGATGGTTGTTTTTAACACCGCTTTTGAGCTTTTTGAATAAATTACTGATTATCTTCTGCAAACCATTCCCCATAAGAGTTTTCGGTTTCGTGAAGTTTTAGATAAGCCAAAGAAATTCCTTCCGGAAGTTTAGATTTTATTTTTGCTGCAATAGCGTACAACATATTTTCGCAAGTTGGCTGAAAGGTACAGTAAATTACTTTATGTCCCTGATCTTCCAGGCTTTCTCCTAAATTTTTGTGCGGTGAAAGTCCGTTGATTAAAACGGCATGATCCCAAACATCAACAATCTCGGATTTCACAATACTTTTTATATCGCCGAAATCTACCACCATTCCGTTTTTGGGATTTTCAAGATCATTTACAGGCTTTCCTTTTACCGTAACGAAAAGTTTGTAAGAATGTCCATGCATATTTTTACATTTTCCGTCATAATTGTACAAAACATGAGCGGTTTCGAATGTAAAAATTTTTGTAATACGTATCATGGTGCAAAGATAGGGAAATTCAATATTTAATGAACGACCTTTGTACCGAGTTTACAATCGATTAAATCATTAAAACTTTAAAAAATCCTAGAAATCGAAAACACTAATACAATAGGAAGGATAATTATCAAAATAGGCAAAATAAGATTAAGAATAGCTTTCCCTACTGAGAATTTTTGTACAACAGACAAACCAATAACCATGAAAACCAATGTTGCAAGAGAAAGTATGATCTGAAAAACAGAAAGTATACTGCGAACAATATTACCAAAAGAGCCGGGAGCTATATATTCAATATCACTGAAAACATCACGACCGTATATTGCTATTTGAGGAAACAAAAAGAATAAAATCAAAACAGACGGAATCATCGCATAAGCCATCATTCTGAATATTGAAGAAGTATCACCTATTCCACCTAACCATTTTCCTGTCCAGCTCAATAAAGCAGAATAAATATAATAAGATATCCAGCCAAAAGCACCACCAAAAACAATCGCTGAAAACAGAATCATAAGAAGTGAAGAATCGTCACCCATACTTTTTGAGGATGCGCGATCAAAAGCTCTTACCACACCTGCCAGAAACAATAGTATGTAATAATATTTTTCGTACTTGGTATCATTAATAAATTTAAAGATCCTTCTGGGTTCCGTCCATATTTTTGTGAAAACATCCCGATCAGACACAACATCGTATTTTTCGAACTCTTCAAATTGATTTTCCGTATAATTTGATTCCATGTTTAGTTTTTATAAAAAACGAAAGTAATCATATTTATTAAAAATCACAATTTATTTAACCAATCGCTATCAAGTCGTTTAATTTTCTGAGTTTCTTTATCGATGAAGACCCAAAGCGTCAGAGAATCCACTACCAACTGATCATTACAGTAAAACTCAACTTTTCTGGGTTGGCGGATTCCTTCGGGAGCTTTCGGATACGTTTTAATCGTGATCGTATCATTTAAATAAACCTGCTTTTTGTATTGAATATGATGATCGAGAAGCATCCAGATGTCGTTTGGGAAATCGATTTTATACTTTACAAAATCCCAGTGTTCACCGGCAATTTCTTCTACCCATTTTACATACTGCACATTATTCACATGATTATTGGCGTCAATATGCTCTTCTGTTACCTGTATTTCCTTTTCGTAGACTAAACTCATCTTCTTCAAATATTTACTCAAAAATAAATATTTTTGGATGGAAGTTGGGTGATGGAAGCTGGAAGTTTATGATATATTTTAATAGTTTTTTTCATAAATTATCGTTTCCGGCTTTCAGCTAAAATAACTATCTTCGTTTTACACAATTCACAAATGATTTTAGATTTATTCTTCCCGAACCGATGTCTTGGCTGCAACCGAATTATTGAAGGAAATCTTCTGGTTTGTACGCTTTGCTTTGAACAGATTCATTTTACCCATCATCGCTACTTCGAAAACAGTTACCTCAAAGAAAAGTGCAAATTACTTTTCCCCATTGAACATTGTTTTTCGCTCATGCAGTTCGAAAAAGAGAGTTTAAGCCGTAAAATCATTCACGAATTAAAATACAAAAGCAGAGAAAAAACAGGGAAAATTCTTGCAGAATGGACGACCGAGAAATTAGATTTTAAAGATGAAAAACCAGATTTATTTGTAACAGTTCCCCTTCATTCTAAAAAATTAAAAGAAAGAGGATACAACCAACTGCATGTATTCACAGAAACTTTATCTGAATTTTACAAAATACCTTTTGATCATCATTTGATTAAAAGAAATCATTACTCAAAAGCTCAGGCTTTAAAGGATAAAAAACACCGTCTGGAAACAGAAAACACCTTTTCAATGACTACGAATATTTCGGGGAAACATATTTTGCTGATTGATGATGTTTTTACCACAGGGAATACTTTAGCAACGATTGCCTGGGAAATTTTGAAATCAGGGAATAATAAAGTCAGTGTTCTGGTAATGGCCATTGATATTTAGCTTTAAGGTTTTTAAGTTTTAAATTTAAAAATGAGAACCAACAACAGACAACGATCAACAAACAAAAACTCTCAACTTTTTTTCTTAATTTTCCGTCAAACGAATAACGATGCTACATTTAATTTTATTGCATGGCGCTTTGGGACACAGCGAAGTATTTGAACCATTCAAAAAAGAGTTTTCAAAATATTTTACAGTTCACACGCCCTTATTTTCAGGCCACGGAGACCGTGAGATTCCGGAAACCAGAATTACTATTGAAAAATACACTGAAGAGTTACAAGAATATATTAATCAAGAAAAATTGAACAATGTTTATATTTTCGGTCACAGCATGGGCGGTTATGCCGCACTTTGCTATGCTTTGGAGCACTCCGAAAACATCAATTCTATTATGACTTTGGGAACAAAATTCGACTGGACAGAAGAACAGGCTACCAAGGAAAGTAAGATGCTTAATCCCGATGTTATTGCCGAGAAAGTTCCAAAATATGCTGAATTATTGGAAAAACAACATGGTGCAAAGTGGAAACAGCTGCTTCCTGAAATTGCTGAAATGATGATTGATCTGGGTAAAAACCCACCATTGAAAGGTAATTTGGCAACCATTCAGATTCCTGTTCAGATTATGGTTGGTGATAAAGACAATATGGTGACCCTCGAAGAAAGTGTAGAGGTTTACAGAAGTCTTCCGAATGCAAAACTTTCCGTACTTCCCGATACAAAACATCCTATAGATAAAGTACGACCACATTTATTATTGAATATGATGAAAGATTTTTGGAATCTTTTATAATCTAAATTTTTAATGTAAAGAATATTTTGATATTAATTCAAAAATTATCTCTGAAGTTTCTCTCCGTAACTTAAATCTCCTGCATCACCTAATCCTGGAGTAATGTAGCCTTTTGAAGTTAAATTTTCATCGATAGCTCCAACCCAGATTTTTGCTTTGGGATATGCTTTTTCGATCGTTTCAACACCCTGTCTTGATGCAATGGCAGCAACGATGTGAAGCTGAGAAGGATTTCCGTTGGTTAATAAATCTTTGATGGCTTCAATTAAAGAAGCTCCGGTTGCCAACATCGGATCGCCTACGATCAATGGTCTTCCTTCGATATTCGGACAAGTAAGATAATCCTGCTTGATTGAAAAATAATCGTTGGCATCGTGTTTTCTGTATGCAGCAACGAAACCACAGTCTGCTTTATCAAAATAATTCAAAATCCCTTCAAACAAAGGAACACCCGCTCTGAGAATGGTTGTAATAACCGGCTGAACAGCGATTTCTTTTACCCTGATTGTATCTAATGGCGTCTGAATTTCAATTTCTTTTTGCTCTAAACCTTTACTGATCTCGAAAGCTGCAATTTCACCGATTCTTTCCATATTTCTTCGGAATCTCATTCGGTCATGCTGAATATCGATATTCCTCAATTCGTTGATCCAAGAATTAACCAAAGAAAACTGTTCTGAAAGGATTACTGTCATGATTATTAAAAATTTGAGCCTAAATTAACTAATATTTCTAAGTTTTGGCTAAAGCCAAATTGATTTTGTTTTAATGTAGGCGGGCTAAAGCCCACCCTCCTGATAAATTAATTGTAAAATTATACAATAAAAAGAAAACCCTCTCAGAATCTAAAAGGGTTTTTGTAATTTATTTTTGTCTGAAATATACTTCGATTGGAACTCCGGTAAACCCGAATTGTTTTCTCAATTGGTTTTCAGTAAATCTTTTATAAGGTTCTTTTACATATTGCGGCAAGTTGCAGAAGAATACAAATTGTGGAGACGGCGTCGGAAGCTGTACACAATATTTGATTTTAATATATTTCCCTTTGTTTGCGGGTGGCGGAGTTGCTTCAAAAATCGGAAGCATTACTTCGTTTAGTTTTGAAGTTTTGATTTTCTTTTTACGGTCTTCGTAGACCTCCATTGCTAATTCTACAGCCTTTAAAATTCTCTGCTTCGTCAAAGCTGAAACAAAAAGAATCGGAATATCGCTAAACTGACCAATTTTATCTCTGATCGATTTCTCGAAATCTCTGATGGTATTGGTGTGCTTATCTTCGATCAAATCCCATTTGTTTACAAGAATCACGATTCCTTTTCTGTTTTTCTGAGCAAGACCAAAAATATTCATATCCTGAGATTCCCATCCCAAAGTTGCATCGACCATAATAATCACAACATCAGAATATTCGATAGAACGGATAGAACGCATTACAGAATAGAATTCCAAATCTTCATTAACCTTAGATTTTCTTCTCATTCCTGCTGTATCTACCAATACAAACTCGTGCCCGAATTTATTATATAAAGTCTGAATACTGTCTCTGGTAGTTCCTGCAACATCTGTCACGATATTTCTTTCGGTATCAAGCAATGCATTAGTTAGGGTAGATTTACCAACATTCGGTCGTCCTGCAATGGTAATTTTCGGCAAGCCTTCAAAAGGATCTTTATAATCTGTGGTCGGGAAATCTTTTACAATATCATCCAGTAAATCTCCTGTTCCTGAACCTGTTGCAGAGGATAGCGTGTAGTATTTTTCAATTCCGAGCTGATAAAATTCTGTTGCATCAAGTTCTTCTTTAGACGAATCTACTTTATTTACAACAATATAGGTTGGTTTATTTGATCTTCTGAGCATTTCATGGATCTCATAATCGGTATCGGTAAGACCGTCTTCCACATTCAGCATAAAAATAATCGATGTAGCTTCATCAATAGCCAACTGAACCTGTTTTGAAATTTCACCCTGAAAAACGTCATCATTATTTACATCATAACCTCCGGTATCAATTACGGTAAAATCTACTCCGTTCCAGTCAGATTTGCCGTAATGACGGTCTCTGGTTACCCCTGCAGTAGAGTCTACGATAGCCTCTCTTCTTTCTAGCAAACGATTAAATAATGTGGATTTTCCTACGTTGGGACGCCCAACGATTGCGACAATATTCGACATAAAAATGTTTAATAATTTAATTATTAATGGGTTTCTCCAACTTTTGGAGCCCAATTTTTTGCAAAGATAAGCCTTTATTATTTAGCAAGGAAAAATGAGATTATAAATCTCTCTTTTACAATCAAATAGTTGATAAAATTTATTATATTTAATCTTTAGGCATTTGATTTGTTTTAAACATTGAATCTTTGTAAATCTCACATTTATGAAAAAAATACTCATTATTATTCTGGTTGCTTTTGTGATCATTCAGTTTTTTCCGATTGATAAGACTAATGTACCCGTAAATCCCGGAATGGATTTTTTAAAAATAAAAAACACAACACCAGAGGTTGCAAAGCTTATCAATGGTTCATGCTATGATTGTCACTCAGACGAAACAAAATACCCGTGGTACTCAAATATTGCTCCGGCTTCATGGTGGCTGAAAAATCACATCAATGAAGGAAGAAAACATCTGAATTTTTCGATATTTGCAACTTACGAACCACAGAGACAGATTCATAAGATGGAAGAATGTGTAGAAATGCTTGAAAAACACGAAATGCCTTTAGAATCTTACTATTTAGGACATCAGGATGCAAAACTTACCGATGCACAAAGAAAGGATTTGATTAAGTATTTCAAAAAAGAGATTGAGGAAACAAAGTTTAAAATGAATTAAAAAACTAAAGATTATGCAGGCGAACTGGGAACAAAAGCACATTGTATTTTTTGACGGTGAATGCGGCGTCTGTAATTTCTGGGTGCAATGGATTCTTGAGAGAGACCGGAAAGACCAGTTTATGTTTGCCTCACTACAATCGGATTTTGGCCAGAAGTTTTTATCAGAAAGAGGCTTGGAAACAAGAGTTTTCAATACGATGTATTTATGGAAACCGAATCAGTATTATTTAATAAAATCAAAGGCAGTATTACAGATTGCCAGTTTACTTGGCGGCATTTACAAGCTTTCTGCTTTGGGGAAAATAATCCCGGGAATTCTGAGCGATAAAGTGTACGATATTATTTCCAAAAACAGAATGAAACTTGCCAATCAGAAATGTTATTTGCCGACACCTCATCAGAGGAAAAAGTTTATAGAAGTCTGATCTTATTCGATATAAAAAGCTTTTTAATAATTAAATTTTAAAATTTTTTATTAATTTTTTATAAAGAATTAAGTTTTTCAAAACATATTTTTTATTAATCCATATATTTGCAGACTATGGAATACAACACCCAAAAAACTCAGCTCAATATGCCGGAATATGGTAGAATCATACAACAGTTGGTTGAACGTTGCAAAGAAGTTTCAGATAAAGAAGAAAGAAACGAGATGGCAATGGCTATTATTGATTTTATGGGGCAGCGAAACCCGCAATTACGCGACGAAGAAAATTATAAACATAAACTTTGGGATCATCTATTTATTCTTGCCAATTATGACTTAGATGTAGATTCTCCCTACCCTTTTCCTACCCAAGAACAACTTCAGGAAAAACCCAAAAGAATGGAATACCCAAAACTTCAGGGTGACTTCAAATTCTACGGGAAAAGTATTCTTCAGCTCATCGAAAAAGCAATCGAACTTGAAGCAGGTGACGAAAAAGAAGCCCTGATCGAAGTGATTGCCAATAATATGAAGAAGTCTTATAATGTTTATAATAAAGAGCATGTAACAGATGATGTGATTTTCCGTCATTTGAAAGAACTTTCAGAAAACAGATTAGATCTAACCAGTATCGAAAGCTTAGAGAAAAGCAAAATCTACTACGCTAACAATACCAACAGGAATAACAACAATAAGAACACAAATAACAAAAACCAACCCGCAAAAAGAAGATTTAACAACAACAATCATAAGAATAACAGAAGGTAATGAGTGGAACATTTCAAATAAGAGGAGGAAAAAGACTGCAAGGTGAAATCACTCCACAAGGGGCAAAAAATGAGGCGCTTCAGATTTTGTGTGCCGTTTTGCTTACGGATGAAGAAGTAAGAATTAAAAATATTCCCGACATCCACGATGTCAACAGACTAATTGAAATCTTGGGTGATTTTGGGGTAAAAGTAACCAAAAATGGTCACGGAGATTTCACTTTTAAAGCAGACAATGTCAATTTCGATTATATTAAATCTAACGAGTTTAAAAAAGACGGTGCCAAACTAAGAGGTTCAATTATGTTGATGGGACCAATGTTGGCTCGTTATGGTGAAGCTTATATGCCGACTCCGGGAGGCGATAAAATCGGAAGAAGAAGATTAGATACCCATTTCCAAGGTTTGGTGGAACTCGGAGCAGAATTTAATTATGATGAAGAAGAATATTTCTATTCATTAAAAGCTAAAGAACTCAACGGAAAATTCATCCTTTTGGAAGAAGCTTCGGTAACCGGAACGGCAAATATCGTAATGGCAGCAGCTTTAGCTAAAGGAAAAACAAGAATTTACAACGCAGCTTGCGAACCTTATCTACAACAGCTTTGCAAAATGCTGAACAGAATGGGAGCAAATATTTCGGGAATCGGTTCAAATTTATTGACAATTGAGGGAGTAGCTCATTTGAACGGAACAGAACACACGATGCTTCCGGATATGGTGGAAATCGGTTCGTGGATTGGTCTTGCTGCGATGACAAAATCTGAAATCACCATCAAAAATGTAAACTGGAATCAGCTGGGTGTAATCCCAAATACTTTCAGAAAACTGGGAATTCAGCTTGAGCAAAGTGGTGATGATATTTACATTCCTTCTCAGGAACATTATAAAATCCAGAAATTTATCGACGGATCTATTCTTACTGTTTCAGATGCGCCGTGGCCGGGATTTACACCGGATTTGCTTTCTATCATTTTAGTAGTCGCCACTCAGGCAAAAGGAAGTCTTCTCGTACATCAGAAAATGTTCGAATCGAGATTGTTCTTTGTTGATAAATTAATCGATATGGGTGCTCAGATTATTCTTTGTGATCCGCACAGAGCAACGGTTATCGGTTTAAATCAGGAATCACCGCTTCGCGGGACAACCATGGTTTCTCCGGACATCAGAGCAGGAAATGCACTTTTGATTGCAGCACTTTCGGCAGAAGGAAAATCGATCATTCACAATATTGAACAGATTGATCGTGGTTATGAAAATATCGACGGAAGATTGAAAGCGATCGGAGCAGATATTGAGAGAATTTAATTCGGTTGGAAGCTGGGAGCTTGAAGATGGATGTTTTTTGAAGTCTTTAATTCCAAATCTATTTCCTTCAAAATATATAAAAAGCGTTCAGAATTGATTTTCTGAACGCTTTTGTTTTATTTAAAATTAATTTTTGACCATTAAGGATTTTAAATTTTAATAACAAAAATGAATTTGATTTTTTAAGATTTTAATAATTAACTGCAGTATTTTAATACAAAGATTAAAAATTAATTTAGAAGAAGGTTACCAACCACCTCCGCCTCCGCCGCCTCCACCGCCGCCGGAAGAACCACCTCCTGAAGAGCCGCTTGAGCTTGATCCGCCGGAATATGATGAACTGCTTGAAGACCCTGACGAAGAGGAAGAAGATGATGAAAAACTGCTGACTGGCATTACTGAAGTTTCTTTTAATGAATTTGTAAAAGAATTTGCAAACCCATATCCGAAATGATTCTGAACATTCGCAAACGATTCTTCACCCGCATCGACCGTTTCCTGTAATTTATCTCTGAATCTTTTGCCCCAGATTCCTTCAACTCCGAAAACAATGGCATACGGAAGAAACTTTTCATACACATCGGTCGTCATTTCCGGTGGATTATGAAACTTCAGCTGGTTTTCTTCGGCAACACTCAGATACATTTTGAATCCTTCAATTTCGGTCTCCATTTTTACTTTTTCTTCGGTGGGCTTTTTGATCAGATACCTGAAAATAAGAAGTGAAATACCACCAAATATCAGAAATTTAAAACAATTGGATTCAAAAGAAGAAACATCATCATTCTCAACAAAAGCCATTACCAAAAGTGGAGCAAAAAGCGCCATCGAAAAGAAAAATATGACAGCGAAAATTAATTTCTTGCCATCTTCCCAAACAATGATTAGTAAGGCAACAAAAAGACTTGCAAAAATCAGCATTATTGATCCCATCAGCAGAATTTTGAAGTCCCATGTGATGAGGGAATTGATGAGTAATGCAACAAAAAATGTAGCCAGTATAATCTTCAATGCATTGGTTACGATCTTTTTATTGCTGATTTTTTCAAAATACTTCTTCGTTAATTTCGTAACCGATTTTTCAAAATCTTCAATGGCATTTTTAATGGTAGAATTAAAAGACCCGTTTACCGAAATCTGATTATTATTACCAAATAGCTTTTGAATCAGCTGTTTTTGGTCATTTTGAAGTGAAGAATCGTGTGATTTCAGTTTTTTAATATTAAAAATCTTCGTCACATAAGATTCTTTCGTTCCTTTTATTTCGTCAATGTCCACAAAGCCTTTTATGGAGAGATCGACCAGATTTGCTGTTACCAAGCTGGTTTCAAAGCTTCCTTTATCAATGTAACCCAATGATGCCGGTGAGAGATTTCCCGGAGCATTAAATTGCGGAATTAAAACCGGCTTTTCGGGATCTTTACCGTATTTCTTCCAGTTGGTGTAATAATAAAATAAAAGATAAAGACTCACAAAAACTAAGGCGAGACTTGGCCAGTTTCTGCTGATCCATTTTGAAAAACCTGAAGGCTCTTTTAAAACATTGGCTTTAAAACCTACCGCTACCGTTAAATTTTCGTGTTCCTGTAAATTTTTAGCATTAAAAACAATTTCAGTAGCAGATAAATTTTGAGCAGTACAGTTTCGTTCGGTACTTCCCTGAACTCCTGTATAACAGGAATTCTGAAGAATATCTGCTCCATTCGGTAAATGAACTTTTGCCTGAATATTTTCGACGGGGAAAGACCAGTCGGTTCCGTTCACATTCCAGTAATATTCATCATAACCTTTGAATTTACCGATCTGATCCTGTGTTTTATAAACTATTTTGTAAGTATAATATCCCGACTGAAGATAAGAATCTTCATCTCCCATGTAAATGGTGAAAATTCCGTTTTTGGTTTCTTTGTGATATGATTCCGCAACGCCATCTTTCTCGATCGAAACAATTTTGTAAACAACCTTTTCTTTTCTTCCGTTAATATTCCTAATTGTTGGCAATGCACGAAAAATCCCTCTTTTAATTTCATTTCCTGTCGCGTAAACTTTTATATTTTCTGTTACAGTGACATCGGCATTTTCGGCAATAAGAATATCCGTATTAAAAGAAACAATTCTTTCAAGCTGAACATTATCCTGAATATTTTCGGTATGCTCTTCGGCCTCGACAGGTAATGCAACCACTTCCTTTTGTGCAAAAACAAGAAAGCAGAACAAAAGAGCTATGATCTGTATAGAATTTTTCATAATTCAAAATTTTACCAGCCGCCACCGCCACCGCCACCACCGCCGCCGCCGGAAAATCCACCACCACCAGATCCGGAGCCAGAACTGCTTCCGGAACTTGATGGTTGCGTAGCCGAAGACTGTATCGATTGTGTTAAACTAGAATTAAGAACACTTGCCATTGCAAAATGATTCATTGTAGAACCTACATACCAGTTGGACTGATAATCGGTTGCAGACATTTTTTTGAGCAAATCATCGAATTTTTTTCCCCAGATTTCATCAACTCCTAAAACCATTGCAAAAGGCAAAAGTTTCTCGAAAGATTGTGGCGTCATTTCCGGTGGATTGTGAAATTTCAACTGTTGATTTTCGGCTGCTCCCATATACATTTTAAAACCGGCAATCAAAGATTTTTTCCTCAGTTTTTCTTCCGAAGGTCTTCTGATGAGAAACTGATAAATAATCAGCGAGGTAAATCCTAAAATAATGAATATATAACAGATATTAAAATTATCATTAATGGTAAAATCATTGTGCGCAAACATCAATCCGCCCAAAGAAACCAAAAGCACTGCCGGAATAACCAGAAAAATTTTGAATAAAACCGGATATAGTTTAAACAAAAATCCTGTGATCAGGAAAGCAATCAAAAGAATTACATATAAAACTCCACCAACAAAAACTTTTTCGCCTTCCGGAAATATTTTGAAACTGAAAAATAATCCTAAACCATACATAATAGTTATTAAAATTAATGGCAAAAAGATCTTGCGGGTATTATTGCCTTCATTCAATAATTTATCATGCTGGAATTTAAGTGCATACTCAAAACTACGAACTGCCTGCTCGATTTTCGGATCATATTTCCCATCAAATTCTACGTGATCCAAACCGCCTGTAAATAGGCTGTTCATTAAACTAACTTCTTCTTTCGGAAGGTTCTGATCCTGATTTTTAAGCTTTTTAACGGTAAATTTTTTCGATTTAAACAAACCAAAAACTCCCGAGTCTTCACTTTCGATAATCTGAACATATCCTTTGACCGCTAAACTAACCAAAGCCGCTGTAAGATATTTATTTTTGAAGGTTTCGTTGTTGATAAATCCCAAAGAAGCCGGTGAAAGATCATCCGGAGAATTGAATTGCGGATAAACAGTCGGCATTTCGGGATCGACACCATATTTCCTCCATGTTGTATAATAATATATCAACAATGCTAGAAAAATGACAATTCCTACGATCAGAATCCCGAATTTTTCGATAAAAGTTGGCGGAGGTGGCGGAATCATGATTCCTTTTTTAAAACCAACTGCAATGGTTAAGCCTTCACCCGAACTCAAATCTTTAGCACCCCACTCAATAGAATGATCAGAAATAATTTTAGCCAAACAATCCTGAGAGTTACTGCCATAAGCTCCTTTGTAACAAGAATTCTGGATAATTGAAGCACCTTGCGGAAGATTCACTGTTGCCGAAATGCTGTCTACGGGAAAATTCCATTCATTTCCATTAACGTTCCAGTATAGTTCGTCATACTTTTCGAAAAAACCGATCTGCTTTTCTGTGGTGTATTTTATTTCATAATCATAATCTCCGGGACTTAAAATAATATCTTTATTCCCAATATATATTTTAAGAAAACCATCTTCAATCTCCTCATGATAATCTTCTTCCACTCCATTTTTCTTTACGGAAACAACATTATATTTTACCTTTTGAGTGCGGTCATTAAGATTTCTCACCAAAGGAAGTGTCCGGAAAATTCCTCGTTTAATTTCCTGCCCGAGACTGTGAACTTTTATGTTTTCGGTAATGCTTAATCCTGAATTTTTATCTACGTCAATGTTCGAATGAAAGTTTATAATTCTTTCGGTTCCCAGAGAATATTCTACATCTGCAGGCGGAGTAATCTCAAGATCTTCGGCATGTTGGGAAAACCCCAGAGAAAAAAAAAGGAGAAAAAGAAATGCTATAAGCTTTTTCATCTCTAAAATTTTACATTAGGAACTTCTCTTTCGGCAATATTATCAAGTTCGAAGAATTTAGATTTTTCAAATTTGTACATATTGGCGATGATATTGCTTGGGAAAGACTCTACCAAAGTATTGTTTTCTCTCACTGTTCCGTTGTAATATCTTCTTGATTTTTCGATGTCGTTTTCGATTGAGCTCAGCTCTGCCTGTAATTGCTGGAAATTTGAATTCGCCTTAAGATCGGGATATTGTTCTGCAACTGCAAATAGATTTATCATTGCCTGATTCAGGTTTTTCTCTGCTGCTTCTTTTGCCTCTACAGAATCTGCACCCACCGCAAGGTTTCTTGCTCTTGTCACGTTTTCTAAGGTTTCACGTTCGTGAGTGGCATAGCCTTTTACGGTTTCAACCAAATTCGGAATGAGATCATGACGTTTTTTAAGCATTACATCAATACTGCTCCATGCTTCCTGAACAAGATTTCTTAGTTTCACAAGGCGATTGTAAATAGAAACTCCGTAAAGCAACACAATAGCCAAAACACCACCAATAATAAGTGCGATCATAATTTTGTAATTTAATTTAGATTAAAAATAATCTTTTTCTCGGATAATTGAATAAAAAAAGCGCTCAATAAATTGAACGCTCCTCAAACTATATATGGACTTACAGTTATGAATACTTTCTGCAGGTATATTCAACAGTGGTATTCAAGAGTTTATTTTTATTCAGGAAAAACTCAAGTTGCTGAGATTCTTCCGGTGTTGCATTGATGTATAGCTGAAATGATCCAAAATTGCTTCCGTTCATGTATTCCACATTTGCACTGAGAACTTTGTAGCATATTCCCATCTGCTGGTAAATAGCATTTAAAAGATGATCGAATTTCATTTTTCCGTTGAGTTCAACTTCTAAAATCAGTTCTTTTTTACTCAGGTTTACGTTTTTAGGCAATGTCAGCAAATTGGATGTTATCATAACTAAAAGATTTTGGTTTGTACTGTACTTTCTGAATTACATTTTGAAATATTTAATCATTAATTCCTGACAAAAGTATAAAAAAATATTAGTCCACCAAATTAGTAGACTATTATTTTTGAATTTTAACATAAAAAAAGACCATTCCAATCTTTAAATGATCAAATGATAGTAAAAAAATGCCACGATGCACGAATTTTATTCCTTAATTTTTAAGATAAATAAATTCGTGCATCGTGGCTTATATAAAATAAGCTTGCAAAAGCAACCGTTATAATTCTTTTATGCGCTCGATTTTGTCTGAAGCAGCTAAACCATTCGGATTACATCCAGGCTCACTTTCCGGAACCTTGAGATTTTTTTTAGCGTAAAACTCTTCCCAGAAAGCATTGGTTTTTCCTGTTTTCGGATCTATAAAAGTCATGGGCTCCAACTTAAAGATATGATTCTTTCTAAAGGCTCTTTCGATATAATCTGAACAGTAATAAGAATTCTCATCCAAAATATAATTGAAATTGTAAGGCTTACCCAACATTGAGTTTGCTGTATCTATAGCTTCAGGAATATTATTCTGAAATTCAGGTTTTAAACGATACACCACAACTTTTTGTCCGTCATCGGATTGGTCTTTTAAAAAATCTTTTAGATTCTGCTTTTGAGAGCCTCCTTTTGGAGCAGCATGAAGAACAAAAGTTCCATTTTTATCTTTCTGCAAAATCCCGATGTGATCAAATGAAGCTTTTTTTTGCTTTTGAGTGACATTATTAATCGCTCCCGACAACCCTGATTCTTTAGCGGTGACAAAAAGTAAATCTCCGTTTTTTAAACCCGATGAAACCGAACTTCTGCATCCTGAAAGTAAAATCAGAAAACCAAGAATTAAAAATGAACTGAAAAAATTATTTCTTCTTAAAATTGCTTTCATAAATAGAGATCCATTCATCGACAGTCATTTTCTTACTTAATTCAGCAATCAGTTCAAAGGGAATATCATCCATTTTTTTGAAGCGGACACACGATTTACCCATATCCAGTTTTCTTTTTGAATGCTTTGGAAATTCAGCCACAAACCAGTCTAAAAGCTCCGGTTTTGCATACATTCCCATGTGATACAGCGCAATAAAGTTTTTCTGAGAAGCCAGGCTCATAAAAGGGAGTGCAGAGCCCGGAGAACAATGATAACCTTCCGGGTACGATTCTAAAGGAACTTGCCACCCAACCATTCCGTAACTTATACCTTGCTCAAAGCCTTCCGGTAAATTTTCCGTAATCGCACTAAACATTTTTTTAAAAACTTCCTGTCTTTCTTCAGGAATTTGCGAGATATAATCTTCTGCTGATGTTGCCGGAATCTGCATTGTTTTAATTTTTTAACAAATTTAAAAAAAACAGCCTTACAAAAAGATGTAAGGCTGCTTAAAAAAAATAATTCAAAAATAGTTTACTTTTTGATGGCTTTCACGGTATTTTGAGAACCGTCTTTGAAATACAATGTAATCAAATACAGTCCAGAATTCAATGAGCTTAAATTGATTTCCTTGGTAGGATTTTCAATAACTTTGAGTGTTCTTCCTGCCACATCATTTACTTTAACAGTTTTCACATTTTCTGTTTCAGAAATGAATAGTACATTGTTGAACGGGTTAGGATAGATTGAAAGTTTCTTTTTAGCAGGAGCTTCAGAAGTACTTAATGAGTTTTTAGGTTCCCAAGTCACATCGTCCCAGTAATAAGATTTTGAGTCTGACGTATTTTTTACTGCCAATCTAGCATTTGCCGGAACTGTAGTTGGTATGTCCACAGTATATTCAGCCCCTGAAGCATAGCTTGTATTAGCGATACTTAAAGTCTCAATATTTACAAATGTTGCAGCGTCTGTTGAGCTAGTTACATATCCTACATTTAAACTTCCTGTAGCAGAAGAAACTCTTGCTTTTATTTTTAATCTGTGCGTTCCAGCATTAATATTGGTAAATTCAGGAAGCACAACAATGGTAGGATTTTGTGACGAAGTGCTATACTGATAAAGATTTCTGATCCCTGAAGCTGGCGTTGTAGAACTGATTTGCTGAGTTCCATTTGTTGTTATAATTCTTGCCCAACAATCCGGAACAATACTTACTGAAGAACCATAAGATTCCAAATCTTCAAATAAAGAAGGTGTTGGTGCACAAGTTGTCTTGAAAGCAACCTGATACGTCCACTCACTCTTATTTGTTGTACTACATACAGAACGTAGCCATAAATTATAAGTATGGTTAGGATTTAATCCTGAAATTGTACCTGAAACAGCGCTTGCTGCAAAAGTACCACTAGCTGGTGTTGTAGAAGTAGGAGCTACTGTACTTACAGGTGAATAATAATACTCATATCCGCTTGCTGCACCGGTTGAAGGAGCTGTCCACGCTATATCCACTGTATTGGCAGTTGCATTTGATATCGAAACATTTGAAGGATGTACACAAGATGGGATTGCTTCCCATTTTACATCATCATAATAATAGCTCTTCCCGTCTGCAGTATTTCTAATCGCTAATCGTGCAGTTGCAGGTATTGAAGTTGGTACTGCTACAAAATATTCAGAGCCATAATTTACATTCGTGACATTCAAAGCTTGAATAAGAGTGAATGTAGATGCATCTGCAGGATTTGTAACATATCCAACATTAAGAGTTCCAGGAGCAGTACTTACTCTAGCTTTAAGTCTAAGCCAATGAGTTCCTGCATTAATGTTATTGAATTCAGGTAAAACAGCAACAGAAGTACTTTGTGATGTCGTACTGTACTGGTATATATTTCTTGTCCCTGAAGCAGGTGTTGTTGCAGAAATTGTTAACGAACCTGTACTTCCTACAAGTCTTACCCAACAATCAGGTAAAGTTGTTCCTGTAGCATAAGAATCAAAATTCTCAGTCATAGATGTCACTGCACCACAAGCTGTTTTAAAAGTTCCCGAGAAAGACCATGTACTTTGAGATGTTGCACCTCCACAGTTTGCTCTAACCCAATAATAATAGGTTGTATTTGCATTTAAGCTCGGAATTGTTGTCGAAGTCCCAGTAATTGAAGTTAAAATAGGAGCCGTTGTACTTGTCGGAGCTGTGTTTGTTGTACTATAATAAATATCATAATTTGTTGCTGTTGTTCCGGTAACAGGTGTCCAAGAAACCGCTGCCGAATTATTCGTAACTGTGCCAACAGCATTTAAAGTAGGAGCGGCGCAAGTAGAATATGCATCAACAGAGAAAGCAAAAACATTCGTATGACCTTGAGCTGTTGATGTTTTTGTAACAGTAACACTTTGAATTAGTTTAGCCTGATTCGCAGGATCAAGAGTTATTAAACTCTGATAAAGTCGTGGATTTGTTCCATTTCCGGATTCTAAGGCATTGGTATCTCTATTGATTCTTCCAAACCCCTGAATTGCAAATCCAGTCGCATCATACCAATCCGAAACTGCCACTCCTGTAAAAGTTTGCGAAGTATTGTCTGTAAAATTTACAACAACAGAAACTGTTGAAGCACCACTACCACTCGTAGCAAGCATATATAGCCTGAAAGCTGCTTTTGGCGTTGTGAAGACAATTGTTCCGGTAGCATTTTGAGTAGAAAGTTTAAGTGAATTATTAGAACTATAATTCGCCAAAACGTAGCTTAAACCAGGTGTTGATGCTACTACGCTATTTACAATCCCATTGGCTGGAAGACCATAAGTAAGAGCAGGGCTGGTTGTTGTTGCTGAAAAATCCTGAGAAACAAAAGCATAAGAAACTCCATCAACGTCTGTGGTTGTAGAAGTTGTAGCAGAACCTACTCCATTAGCAATCACATCTGAGTTAAGACCTGATTGAATTGGCATGGTTTGAAAATTTTGTGCAATTGCAAGCGAACTGGTAAGAATGCCCAGTACACCCAGCAACAGAGCTGGTTGATTTCTTTTCATATTTTTTTTTATTAGTTCGTCGTAAAACTAAGAATTAATTCCAAATCAGCAATATTATTTTTTAATTATTTTTAATAATATTTAGATATTAACAAAATATACCCAAAGCAAAAACGATTACACAAATAAAAATAAACATATTTCACAAATATTAACACGAATATAACAATTAAAATGCTTTACATAATAAGTTAACATCTTATGCCGTGTTTATATTCAGAGCCGAAATATTTTGTTATTTTTGTGCATACAAATTTTTAGACAATGCCAAACATTTCAAACAGAGCGCAGCAGATGCCGCCTTCACCGGTAAGAAAACTGGTTCCTTTTGCCCTTCAGGCTAAACAAAGAGGTACAAAAGTGTATCACTTAAATATCGGCCAGCCGGACATAGAAACTCCTGAAACAGCTCTTAATGCTTTAAAAAACATTGATTTAAAAGTTTTGGAATATGCTCTTTCTGAAGGTAACATCGAATACAGAAAAGCATTAACAGAATATTATCACTCATTAGATTTTACAGATCTTACTCCGGATCATTTCATTGTAACAAATGGTGGATCAGAAGCATTAAATTTTGCGATTTCGACACTTTGTGATGACGAAGATGAGGTCATTATTCCTGAACCGTATTATGCCAATTATAACGGATTCACAAGTACGTTTAATGTAAAAGTAGTTGCCATTCCGTCATCAATCGACACTGGTTTTGCACTTCCTCCGATTGAAGAATTTGAGAAAAAAATCACTGCAAAAACAAGAGCAATCGTTATCTGTAATCCTGGAAATCCTACAGGGTATCTTTACACCCGTGAAGAACTTCAGAAATTAGCAGAAATTGCTTTAAAATATGACATTGTTGTCATTTCGGACGAAGTTTACAGAGAATATGTATACGATGGAAAACAACAGGTTTCTATGCTTGCTTTCCCTGAATTGGCTGAAAACTGCATCATCATCGATTCTGAATCTAAACGCTACTCGATGTGTGGGGTAAGAATCGGATGCTTGATTACCAGATCTAAAAAAATTCGTGACGCAGCCATGCTGTTCGCTCAGGCTAGATTAAGCCCTGTTTTGTTGGGACAAATCGCTGCAACTGCTGCTCATCAGAATGACGGAGCGTACATCAGAGCCGTAAGAGAAGAATATACGCACCGAAGAAATGTTTTGGTTGACTTACTGAATTCTATTCCGGGAGTAATTTGCCCTAAACCAAAAGGTGCTTTTTATTGTGTTGCTGAACTTCCGGTAGACGACACCGAAAAATTTGCTCAATGGCTTCTTGAAAAATATACTTTAAACAACGAAACCATTATGGTTGCACCTGCAGGAGGATTTTACAGCGATCCTGAATTAGGAAAGAAGCAGGTAAGAATTGCTTATGTTTTGAAAGAAGAAGATTTGAGAAAAAGTGCAGAAATCTTAAGGAATGCACTTGAAAAATACAGATTAGAGTTTAATCTTTAATAGAGAATAATGTCAGCAGTAAAAATAAATTATTTGAAAATATTGTTTTCAACATTTTTACTGCTGATCTTTTTTTCGTGCAGTAAAGAATCCACAGATAAAACCTCGGATTCTAAAAAAGAAGAAATCACTTTTATAGGATCATCTAATGTAGGTGGACAACTCGGATACTACAGGATCATTAAAGTCACTAAAGATTCCATTCATTTCGAAAGCGGACAAACCGTTAATAATAAGCACAAGGAATGGCATTCAGCCATAAAACCCGAAACGTGGAAAAAACTGGTTTCTTCTTTTAAAATTAAAAACTTAGACCATATCGAAAGTTCGCCAAGCATTCAGGCGATTGACGGAATTGATGAGAGTTTTCAGATCAAAACAACCAAAAAATCTCATGTTTATGTCAATTCTCATAACGATATTCACTACAATCAGTTCAGCCGTTTCAAACAGGAACTTTTAAAAATCATTCCTCAGGAATATCAATAGAAAGTTCATTTTCAATTAATTCTAAAACATTACAAGATCAAATGCAGGAAAATTTCTCCTTAAAACCTTTTAATACTTTTGGTGTAGAAGCCAAAGCAAAATATTTCATTGAGGTAAATTCTGTTGACGAATTAATTGAAACACTCAAACACGCCCACTCTCAAACTCTCCCACTTCTATTCTTAGGAGGCGGAAGCAATATTTTACTGACCAAAGATTTTGACGGTTTAGCAATTAAACTGAATTTAAAAGGAATTTCTGAAAAAGCCCTCAATGAAAATGAAGTTTTAGTTACTGCAAAAGCGGGCGAAAACTGGCACGAATTCGTCATGTCCTGCTTAAACAAAAACTACGGCGGATTAGAAAATCTTTCCCTGATTCCGGGAAATGTGGGGACTTCACCGATGCAGAATGTCGGAGCATACGGAACAGAAATCAAAGATATTTTTGTGGATTGTAAAGTTTTGAATCTTGAAACGCTTGAAATTGAAACTTTTAATCTTGAAAAATGCAGATTTGGGTACAGAGATTCTATTTTTAAGCAGAAAGGAAAAGGAAAATATGTGATTCTGGAAGTTAGTTTTAAATTAACATCTAAAATTCATTCCATTAAAACGGAATATGGCGCTATAAAATCCGAGCTAGAAAATTTAGGAATTACCAATCCTACCATTCAGGACATTTCGAAAGCGGTTATTAACATCAGACAAAGCAAACTTCCTGATCCTAAAGAAATCGGCAATGCAGGAAGCTTTTTTAAAAATCCTACAATTCCTTTAGCTCATTTTGAAAATCTAAAAGAACAGTTTCCCAATATACAAGGATATCCGAATGAAAATTTTGTAAAAGTTCCTGCAGGATGGCTGATCGAACAGTGCGGCTGGAAAGGCAAACAGATCGGAAATGTTGCCTCTCACAAACTTCAGTCTTTAGTGATCATCAACGCTACAGGAAATGCAACCGGTAAAGAAATTTTTGATTTCTCAACTTTAATTATTGATTCTGTAAAAGAAAAATTCGGGATTGAACTGGACAGAGAAGTGAATATTCTTTAACAAAAAAAACTTCAATACCCATCTTCTGACATTTGTCATTTATTTTAATTCATTCTAAATAAACTTTGTTTCTGTAAATATAATTGTTATTTTTGCGGTCGCTTTGCTTTTAGAACAACTAAAATAATGATGATCAGGCTATTAACTTTCGTAATACTATTTTTCTTCGGCTCCCAACTCTTATTTGCTCAAAATGAGAGATTACAATTAAGCTTAACTATTTCCGGAGACAATCAGCAAAAATTAAAAAATGTATCCGTAAAAAGTTCTGAAAAAACTACAGTTACAGACGAAAACGGAAATGCTACCCTTTTATTAAACAAAGGAAAACATCATCTTAAAATATATCATTCTAATTATCAGGAAAAAGAAGTTGATATTACACTCAGCAGTTCCACAAGCTTAAATTTTCAGCTACAACCCATTAATCAGCTTGAAGAATTGGTCATGTTTTCGAAAGAAGACAAAGGTTTAACGACAAAATCGGTTATCGACAGAAAAGCAATGGAGCATTTGCAGCCATCCAGCTTAACCGATCTGATGGAACTTTTACCCGGTGGATTGGCAAAAACTCCCGATCTAACCGTCAACAACAGACCAATGCTTCGTGAAAACAGAGGAGGACTTTCTTACAAAACCGATGATTATAATACTTCTGCTTTAGGAACTCAGTTTATGATTGACGGAAATGTGATCAACTCTAATGCAGATATGCAGGTTTCATTGGACAACAGACAGTTTGGTGAAGGACCAATGGCTAGAGAAACTGCAACCACGGGTGTTGATATGAGAACAATTTCTACAAACGACATCGAAAAAGTAGAAATTATCCGAGGTATCCCGTCTGCATCTTACGGTGATCTTACCTCCGGAGTGATAAAAATCGAAAGAAAAATTGGCGAATCTCCTTTACAGGCGAGATTTAAAGCAGATGGCTTCAGCAAGCAATATTATGTTGGAAAAGGTTTTAAAATTAATGATAACTGGCAAATCAGTGCAGGTGCAGATTTTTTAGATTCAAAAGCAGATCCGACTGACGATTTTGAGAACTATCAGAGAATGACCGCATCCATCCGTTCAAAAAAGGAAGGAAATCTGTGGTCTAATCCTTTGGAATGGCGCTCCAATATTGATTTTTCGAGCAATATAGATTCACAGAAAAACGATCCAGATAACGGAGCTCCCGAAATCGACAAATACAAGCAGACGAGAAACAGAATCAGTTTTACAAATAACTTCTTATACAGCTTAAACGAATCTTCGGTTTTCAACAAAATTATTTTAAACACAGCGATCAGACAGGGATTTGAAAAAATCGATCAGACCAAACTCGTACAGTTATCCGGACCAAGATCTTTTTCATTGGCTACTGAACAGGGCGAAAATGTTGGTGTTTTTCCGGTTCTTCGTTACATCAGTGATTATTCAACGGAAGGAAAACCTTTAGATATTACAGCAATGCTTCAGGCGACGGGTACAAGAAATACTTTCGGAGTTTCGCATCAATATGAAGCAGGTTTAGACTGGAGATATTCTAAAAACAACGGCAGAGGTTTAATTTACGATATGAATTCGCCTTACACAGCAGATTTAAGCAATTCAAGACCAAGACCTTTCAACGACATTCCGGCTTCCAATTTACTGGCTGCGTTTTTGGGAGACCAGATGAGCTACGAGATTAATCAGCATAAATTTACATTATACACTGGTTTGAGATTTTCAAAGCAATTGGGAATTGATAATTCTTATGCCATCAGCAAAAAAGTTTTTGTGGAACCAAGATTAAATTTGCAATATAATCTTCCCCACCTGATCATCAACAATTCTCCTTTAAAAACTGATATTACTTTAGGATACGGACAGTTTTATAAACAACCAACACTTTTAATGCTTTATCCGAACAGAGAATATTGGGATTACACACAGCTGAATTATTATCATAATGATGCACAATATCGTTATGTAAATTTCATGACGTATGTACAGAATGTTGAAAATAAAAACCTTGAAGCGGCTAAAAGCATCAAAAAGGAATTAAGACTAGATCTGTCATATAAGAATCATAACCTTTTCATTACTGTTTTCCAGGAAGATATGACAAATGGTTTCCGTCCTATGAAACACACTGTTCTTCATACTTTCAAACAATACGATGCTTCTCAGGTAGACCTTTCACAATGGAATAACGGACCAAATCTGGCGAATACTCCCTACATCGACAGAAAAACAAATGCTGAATATCTAATGACCGAAAACGGAAGTAGCACCATTAAAAACGGTATCGAATTCGGGTATACTTCCCCACGTTTTAAGGCAATCAATACAAGATTTACTTTGAGTGGAGCTTATTTTAAAACACAACTGAGAAATTCAGTTCCTGTGGTAGAAAAACCGAATGCATCAATCGGTCCCGATGGATTTCCTTATTATGGAATTTATCAAAATGATTTAGGCTATGTAAATTCTAATATGAATTACAACCTTTTCATCGATACTTATATTCCTAAAATGGATCTGACGATTTCTGCATCATTCCAGGGCAGCTTTTTCGACTATAACAGAAATGACAAAAGAATTGCAGAACCTATCTCTTATTACGGAATCGACGGAATTGTACATCCTTTTACCGAAGCAGATAAAACAGATACATACAAACAGTGGCTCGTAAGAAACGTTTCAGTAACAGATAACCTACCTACAGAATATACTTTCACTTTTGCAGCCAACCTGAAAGTTACAAAGAGTATCTACAAAGACATCAAAACATCCATGTTTGTGACAAGGATCTTTAATTATAGTGCGCCTTACTATTTCAACAATTTACTGATTGAAAGAAAAGCAGCCAACAGACCTTATTTCGGGATGGAATTAACCTACAATTTTTAATAAAAAAAAATAATTAAATAAAATCAACATGAAGAAAAGTGTATTATTATTAGGCTTAGTAGCGGCAATGGCAACCGGATTTACGGTAACCTCATGCTCGAGTGATGATGATTTCGGAAACTCGGTTTCGCAAACAGGCGTTTTAACAATGAATTTTACCGGGGA
Organism: Chryseobacterium formosense; assembly: GCF_900116415.1. Taxonomy (GTDB): domain Bacteria; phylum Bacteroidota; class Bacteroidia; order Flavobacteriales; family Weeksellaceae; genus Chryseobacterium; species Chryseobacterium formosense. The sequence continues at coordinate 158,952 of NZ_FPAP01000004.1, forward strand.
AGGAATCGCTACGTACAAAACTTTAGACATTTCAATCAAAGAAATCAATACGGGAGCAATCACAGAATTTACCATTCAGAATACCAATGCACATTCTATTGAATTACCATTCGGATCTTACAATATTACCGTAAACGGAATCGTTGTGAGTACCGATTCAGAACAAATCAATGTAGGAGCAACAGCCGTTACAGATATTAAAGTAAATGCAACGAACACAACAATTCCACTTTTGGCAAAAAGATTTGGCAATGATTTCATCATTGAAGAAGTATTTTTTACGGGAGTAAGAACCCCGGACAATAAAAACTATAATTCGAGCAGATATTTTAAAATCACCAATAATACAGATAAGGTTTTAGACGCAGCAAACCTGATCATTGGGCAGTCTAATTTCCTTACAACTTCCAATGACAACCCTACTCCTTACAATGTAAATGATTATTTCCCTGTAAAAGGGGTGATGGTTTTGGAAAGCAGTTCTCCAAAACTTGTTCAGCCCGGAGATTTCATCGTAGTTGCAGATAATGCGATAAACCATTCTCAAAACACTTCAACAGCTTATAATCTACAGAATGCAGATTGGGAATTCCCTTCTACAAATCCTGCTTTAGGTCAGGTTGACAATCCAAGTGTACCGAATGTAGATGTTATTTTTACAACAATGGGTTTTCCAGATATGTTTTTCCTTCACAACAGAGGTTTTGAAAGCTATGTAATTGCACGTTTTCCGGCAGGAGAAAATACAGGTACTTTTCTTCAGAACCAAAAATACGATTACACTTATGTAAACAGTGCAGGAAATGTTACCGCAAGAAGTGCTTATAAAATTCCGAATTCTTGGATCGTGGACGGCGTGAACAACAGTATCCCGACAGATTTTGTTCAAACCCTTACTTCGGCAAGTATCGATGCAGGCTGGACCTCAGTAGGTTCTATGAACAACGATGCAACACGTTACGGAAAATCGGTAAGACGTAAAGTGATCGGAAAAACTTCTGAAGGCAGAAACGTTTATAAAGACACCAACAATTCTACATTGGATTTTGTAAAAGATTCTCAGCCAAGCTTAAAAAACGGGATTTCTCACTAATCCCGGTTTACAATTTATTAAAACATAGGTATGTTCAATATTAAAACTTCTTTCGCCGCACTTTTTGTCGTTTGCTTTTCTTTAGTAAAAGCTCAGGACAGTCTTGATTTTTTTAATAACTACCGCAATCAGTACAGTGCAGAAAGAAATTTAAAATCACAGTTTTACTATAATCCGGCTTCAATGTCGGGTTATAGTTCTACTTCATTCTCAGAATTCGGAATAGGTTATCATTCAGAAAAAAAAGACATTTACAGAGAACAGCTTGGTGCAGGAGATCAAGGATTGAAAATCTATGTAAATTCTTTTCAAAAGCTCAACGAAAAAAGATCAGTCTGGGGAAAAGCCAGCTATGAAAGTCTGAAGCAATTAAAGCTAAAATGGAACGAAAATCTTGATTTTGACCGTGTTGCACCTTATCTTTTGGCAGATTCTGTAGGCGGAGACATGAAACTGGAAAGATATTCTTTTGCAGGAGGTTATTCTGAAAAGTTCAACCGTTTTACATTAGGAATTGAAGCCAACTACACCGCACAATTGGGCTATCGTTCAAGAGATCCGAGAATCAACAATACAACTTCCGATCTTTGGGTAAATGCAGGCTTGAATTACAAAGCATTCAGAGAGTACGAAATTGGAGTTTTCACAAGATTAAATAAGTACACCCAAAACAGCAGCATCTCATTTGTAAGTCTTTTAGGAAATCCATACGTTTATCAGATGGTTGGTTTAGGCTACTCCAACAACTTTTTCAATGGCGGAAAATATGGGATTGCATTCGAAGAACTGGGTTATCAGGTCGGTGCACAGATCAACAATAAAGCAGGAAAAGATTTCTATATTCAGGCAATCGTAGGAAATTCTAAAAACACAAAAAACATCCAGATCAACAATCCGTATTTTGAAGCATCAGATTTACAGAACGAACAGTTTGTTTTCGAAGGCGCCAAATTTTTCAATCTGAATGACCATCACAGATTCGGCGTCTTTGCCAACTATTCTGCTTCTGTAAAAACAGGAACCGAATATGGTTACTCTATCAATACACAACGTACAGAACAGATTTTTGAAAGAAAAGCTTACCGTAAAGAAGATTATGCATCGATGTTTAAGTTGATGTATCAATATTCAAAAAATAATTTTACATTGAATGCGACTCCGTTTTTCGGTCATCAGGAAATCAAAGAGAGAAGGTTATATCCGGGTTCCGGACAAAAATTTCTTTACAATTATTTTGGAATCAATGCAGATTTCCAACAAAAATTAAACGAAAAACAGGTCTTGACTTTTCAGCCTTATTTCACAAAACGAATCGTAAACAAATCGATCTGGGCGATTACATCAACTTCAAATGCAGCCATCAACGAATGGGTTCTTCAGGATTATCTTTTCCAGACAAGTGATATAAGCACTTTCGGAGCTTCATTAAGATATGATATTAAACTTGAAAAACTCCCTGCATTTTTCGTAAGCGCAGAATATCAGTCGCAGAAAATTCAGAAAAAAAACAATAATTTTGTCGGCGCAAGTTTAGGAATTACTTTTTAATACAATTCGCTTAAAAATCTTTAATTAAAATCAATGTATTGATTCTTAAAAAAATCAATGAGATATTTCTAAAATTCTTAATGGTTTAAAAATAATTTGCATAAAATTTATTCATCAAAAAAAAGGAATATTTAATTTAAAATGAAAAAAGGAATTTATTGGAGTTTAGGATTGATTTTATTTATTCTTTGGAGTTTTACCTCAAAAGTCGGAAACGAATTATCAAACATTCAGGATCCAACCATTGAAGACATAGTAAAAAGCTACAAAAAAGCCATCACAGAATGGCCAAAACCCAATATCGACAAAGGTGTAAAATGGCAGGAATTTGCTGCAATCAAAACCGATTCAGCTTATTTCACAGAACAGGACAAACCGAATGTTATTCTAGGAAAAATGCTTTTTTTTGATCCTAAATTATCTCAATCCAACCAGATTTCCTGCAGCTCTTGTCACGATCCTGAAATGGGATGGCAAGATAGAAGACGTGTCGCTTTAGGAAACAGCCATCTTCTAGGAAACAGAAACACCATGTCGCTTTACAATATTGCCGAAAGAACTTCTTTCTTTTGGGACGGAAGAGCGAAAACTTTGGAAGAACAGGCTTCGGGTCCGCTTGGAGCCCATCATGAAATGGCTATGGATGTAAAGACACTTCCCGCAAAAATTCATAACATCAAAGGTTATCAGGACCTTTTCAAAAATGCTTACGGAACAGAAAAAGTGACTTATGAAAAGATCGTAAAAGCAATCGCAGACTTTCAGAAAACCATTAAAAGCCAGCCAAGCCGTTTTGATAAATTTCTCGAAGGAAAATATAACTCGCTAACAGACGAAGAAATCTACGGAATGCATATTTTCCGTACCAAAGCACGTTGTATGAACTGCCACAACGGACAATATCTTACCGATGAATCTTTCCACAATATCGGTCTGACCTATTACAAAAGAAAATACGAAGATTTAGGTTTATACAATGTCACCAAAAAAGCTGAAGACGTGGGGAAATTCAAGACCCCTCAGTTACGAGATTTGACACTCACTCAGCCATGGATGCACAACGGGCTTTTTGATAATCTTGAAGGTGTTGTTAACATGTACAACAGCGGAATGCACCAAATCGACCCGACTCCCGAGAAAAAATCGGCAGACCCGCTCTATCCTTCCACAGATCCATTACTGCAGAAATTAAATTTAACAAAAGACGAAACAAAAGCTTTGGTTTCTTTCCTGGAAGCCCTTTCCGGGACAAAATATAAAATGAGAAGACCAGAATTTCCGGTGGAGTAAAATTTAATTTCTTTTTAAAATCCATTCTGCATTCATTTTGTCAGAATAGCTTATTTTAGTTTAATATTTCTAAAATAATGGCGGCTGATAAAACATATTCAGATAAAGAATTCAAAAAAATAATCCAAAAGCATATCGACAGAATTGATTTTGTAAAGGTTAATCTTGAAGACGATTCTTCAATTTTAGGCTTCATCGTAAAAGCATCTGATGATTTTCTAATGATAGAAGAAACCAATGATTTTTCTTTAGCTGGAACTAAAATTGTACCTTATGAAAGAGTTTCGGGGATTCGCCATGGCTTGTCAGACAAAGTTTCAAAGATGATTTATTCTAAAGAAGGATTAATCAAATTGAATCAAAAAATCATCAAAAACACATCTCTAAAAGATTTTGAAGAACTTTTCAATTCGATCAGAAAACAAAATTTCCATTGCATTGTTGAAAGCAAAAAGAAAGAGGAGGAATTATTTTCAATCGGTGAAATTTTAGAGGTTAATGAAAAATCTGTTATCATCAAAAATTATAGTCCTGTCGGTAAAATTGATAAAAAACCGAGAAAAATTAATTTTAAGCATATAGAAATCATTAACTTTAATGATAATTATTTCTGTAGTTTTCAGAAAATACATATTCGAATAAAAATTAAAAACACAAATATGAAAATCGCCATCATCGGAGCCGGAAACATGGGTTTATCTTTTTCAAAATCATTTTTGAAATATGAACTGATAAAACCGGAAAACCTTCATCTCATTACAAGAAATCAAGCTAAAATTCAGAAAATTTCAGAAGAATTTCCAAAATCGAAAATTTCTTTATTTGAAAATCTGAATGCAATAGATGCAGATTTAATTATTATCGCTGTAAAACCACAGGATTTTCAGAAAACCGCCGAAAATATCAAATTTTCATTTAAAGAAAACCAGATGATTCTGTCGATTATGGCGGGAATTAAAATCGAAAAAATCCAACATTTATTAAATCATAAACTGGTTGTACGAGCAATGCCCAACTCACCTACTCTTTTGGGAATGGGAATTACAGGTTATACTTCTGCACAAGGAATTTCTTTTAATCAACTAATGAATATCGAAAGACTTCTGAACAGCACAGGAAGATCTGTTTATCTGGAAAACGAAGAACTTTTAGATGGTGTAACTGCTCTTTCAGGAAGCGGACCGGCTTATTTTTATTACATTGTCGATGCCATGATCAAAGCCGGAACAGAAATGGGAATTGATGAAAATCTCTCAAAACTTTTTGTGAAACAGACAATGTTGGGAGCGTATCATCTTATTAATAATTCGGATAAAAGCTTAGAAGACCTGATCAAAGACGTCGCCTCAAAAGGCGGAACTACCGAAGCTGCACTGAAAACTTTTGAAGAAAATAATTTTAAAGAAATTTTGCAGCAGGGAATTTTGAATGCAGAGAAAAGAGCGAAGGAATTAAACGGATAATTTGTTTTAATTTAAAAGTAAGTCTCTCGCTGATTAGACAGATTATGCAGATTCAATATTGAAAGAATCTGCGTAATCAGCAAAATCTGCGAGAAAATAAAAACGATCTTTAGATTCCTCCCGAATGACAAATTAGATCTTTACTTTTTGACTATTCACCTATAAATTTAGTGAAATTCATTTCAAGCATTCTCTTGATTTGCCATCCCAGAAAAACACCGAAAGTATTCAGAATAACATCGTCCACCTCAAAAATTCCCAATCGTGTAAAATACTGAAACGCCTCTACAATAACAATTGCAGAAATAAAAAACAGAATATTTTCTCTCAAATTTTCAAGACGCGGAAAAACCCACCCCAAGAAACCAAAAGGCATAAACATAACGACGTTTCCGACAACAATTCGGATAATATCCCACCACCGAATTGTGTTTTCAATAAAACCCAACGTTGCAAAAAGAGGTTCTACCCGGATGACATGGTCTTCATACTGCGTTCTTCCCATTCCGAAAAACATCAGATAGAGAAGAAAGACCGTGAAAGGGAGAATGGTAATTTTGTAAAATTTCTTTAACATCAATTGCAAATTTATTCATTTCAAAAACATTAAATTTGTATGTTAAACTAATTTAATGAAATACGTTTTACTTACGCTCATTTCAGCAATGCTGCTTTCGGTTTCCTGGCCGACTTACGGAGTTCCGTTTTTTATATTCTTTGCCCTCGTTCCGCTTTTAATGATGGAACATGATGTTTCTAAATTTTCAAAATACAACAGAAAAAGCTGGGTAGTTTTTGGACTTTCCTATTTATGCTTTGTGATTTGGAATATTGTTACCACAGGCTGGCTGTACGGATCAAAAAATCCGGACGGAAGCCACTCAATGATGGCAGTTTTATTTCCTGTTCTGGTAAATTCTTTTTTATATTCCTTGGTTTTCCAGTGTTATCACTGGTATAAAAATGCACAGGGAACGTATTGGGGAATGGTTTTTTTAGTAGCAATCTGGATGAGTTTTGAAAAGTTCCACCTAAATTGGGAACTGACCTGGCCTTGGCTGAATCTGGGAAATGCTTTTTCAGATTATCCTAAACTGATTCAATGGTACGATACTTTGGGCTCAACCGGCGGAAGTTTCTGGATCTTACTTATTAATTTACTGATATTCTATACCATAAGAATCTGGCAAGCCGGAAGAAAAAGAAAAGATTTAATCATCAATATTTCAGCAACGGTACTTTTAATCGGTGTTCCGATGATTATTTCCTTGGTGAAATTTAATAATTTTAATGAAAAACCGATTGGGGAAGTCAGTGTTTTAATGCTGCAGCCTGATCTTGATCCTTATAATGAAAAGTATCAAAAAGACAGTATTACGATTCAAAATGAGCTGTTAACATTAGCTGAAAACAATACCAAAGGAAAAATCGATTATTATATTGCTCCTGAAACAGCAATTCCTGGAAGAGGTTCTATTTCTGAAACCGCTTTCGAGAAAAGTTATTTATTAAATAATGTAAAAGGATTTCTTGCGAAACATCCGGGTTCTGTTTTTGCAACAGGAATTTCTTCGCACCGATATTTTTTCGATAAAAATAATTTACCAAGAGATGCTTATCAAATTAACGACAGAGCCTGGGTAGAAAGTTACAATTCGGCAGTTCAGATTATTCCTAATCAGAAGGTTGAGGTTTATCACAAAGGAAAGCTGGTTCCCGGCGTTGAAATTTTCCCTTACATGAACGTTTTGAAGCCACTTTTAGGCGATGCAATGATTAATTTGGGAGGAACAGTTGCTTCTTTGGGAACAGATAAAGAAAGAGTGGCATTTTCAAATCCTTTTAACAAGGGAAAAATTGCCCCGATTATCTGCTATGAAAGTATTTATGGTGAATTTGTAACCGATTATGTAAAAAAAGGAGCCAATTTCCTCGGAATTATGACCAACGATTCTTGGTGGGGCGTTACAGAAGGGCACAAACAGCTTTTGTCTTATGCAAAGATGAGAGCGATTGAAACCCGAAGAGAAATCGTACGTTCTGCAAACAGCGGAATTTCTGCTCACATCAACGCAAAAGGTGAAATTTTAGAGGATACTTTTTACGGTGACAAAACAACTTTATTTGCCAAGGTAAACCTATATGAAGGTGAAACATTTTATGTGAGAACCGGAGATTTTCTTTCAAGACTTTCTCTTTTTGCATTAGGATTTTTATTGTTTTATTTTTTGATTAAAAGATTTCAGAAAAAGCTGTCTGAGAAAAAGCCTTAGCTTTCATTTTCAAAATAATGCGAATAAAAATTTAATAATAATTTTGCAAAGCACTTGTCTATTAAAAAAATTATCCGTTATTTTGCAACCTCAAATATTATACAAATAAGAACATCGAGATATGTCAAGAATTTGCCAGATAACAGGAAAGCGTGCAATGGTTGGTAACAACGTTTCTCACGCTAATAACAAAACGAAGCGTCGTTTTGAAATTAACTTATTGGAGAAGAAATTTTACCTTCCAGAGCAAGATAAGCACGTTACTTTAAAAGTTTCAGCTCATGGATTGAGAGTAATTAACAAGATTGGAATCGAGGAAGCTATCGAAAGAGCTACTAGAAACGGATTGATTAAAAAGAACTAAATCATGGCAAAAAAAGGAAACAGAGTTCAAGTAATCCTTGAATGTACAGAGCATAAAGAAAGTGGTATGCCGGGAATGTCTAGATACATTTCTACTAAAAACAAAAAGAACACTACAGAAAGATTGGAATTGAAAAAATACAATCCTGTTCTTAAGAGATCTACCCTTCACAAAGAAATCAAGTAATTTATAAATATAATTTACCATGGCAAAGAAAGTAGTAGCAACCCTACAAACCGGGTCTAAAAAAATGACCAAAGTGGTGAAAATGGTGAAGTCATCTAAATCAGGTGCTTACGTTTTCGAAGAAAAAGTAATGAATGCAGACGAAGTTGACGGTTATTTGAAAAAATAATCAGTTACTTTATTTACAATATAAAAACTACTCATTTTTTGGGTAGTTTTTTTGTTATCTTTGCTTTTAATCTCGCTGGATGTCTGATGCCAGATGTTAATAAAACTATACATTATGATTGTTAACATCTAACTTCCAACATCCAGCATCCGACAATAACTAAATTCCGAAAATTCATACATGAGTTGGTTTAAAAATATTTTTAAAAAAGAAGAAAAAGAAACTTTAGATAAAGGATTGGAAAAATCGAATCAGGGTTTCTTTGAAAAAATGACAAAAGCCGTAGTTGGCAAAAGCAAAGTAGATGATGAAGTTCTGGATGATCTGGAAGAAATACTTATCGCTTCCGATGTAGGTGCTTCTACGACCATCAAAATCATTGAGAGAATTGAAGAACGTGTCGCAAGAGACAAATATGTCGGTGTAAACGAACTCGATAAAATTCTGCGTGAAGAAATTTCAGGACTTTTATTGGAAAATCCTCACCGAGGAACCGGGAACATCGATTCTTCGAAAAAACCATACGTCATTATGGTTGTCGGGGTAAATGGTGTAGGAAAAACCACTACTATCGGAAAACTTGCACATCAGTTTAAATCTGAAGGGAAGAATGTTGTTTTGGGAGCTGCAGATACTTTCAGAGCTGCTGCGGTAGACCAGCTGGTAATATGGAGCGAAAGAGTCGGTGTTCCGATTGTAAAACAGGAAATGGGTTCAGATCCTGCTTCTGTGGCATTCGACACTGTACAAAGTGCAGTTGCTCAAAATGCGGATGTTGTTATTATTGACACTGCGGGAAGACTTCACAATAAAATTAACCTGATGAATGAGCTTTCAAAAATCAAGAGAGTGATGCAAAAGGTGATTCCTGATGCTCCGCACGAAATTTTATTGGTTCTTGATGGTTCTACAGGACAAAATGCTTTTGAACAGGCAAAACAATTTACAGCAGCAACAGAAGTAAATGCTTTAGCGGTAACAAAACTTGACGGAACTGCGAAAGGCGGTGTCGTTATCGGAATTTCAGACCAGTTCCAGATTCCGGTGAAATATATTGGTGTGGGTGAAAAAATGCAGGACCTTCAGCTTTTTAATGGTACAGAGTTTGTAGATTCATTTTTCAAGAAGAGGTAAAAATTACCTTTCTAAAATATAAACACAATACTAACATTAAAAAAATTAAACTATGGGAATTTTAACATGGATTATTTTTGGTCTTTTAGCAGGAGCTATTGCTAAAATGATTATGCCCGGAAAACAAGGTGGCGGATGGCTGATTACGATTATTTTAGGTATCGTAGGAGCATTTATTGGCGGACTGGTCGGAGTTTATGTTCTTCACTGGGGCGACGTAGATTCTTTCTGGAATTTCAGAAGCTGGGCTCTCGCTATCGGAGGCGCACTAATTGTTCTTTGGCTGTACGGAATGGCAATAAGGAAATAAAATTTAAATAAAAAAATAAAATCCCGATTTGAATTTTTCAGATCGGGATTTTTTATGAAACAATATAATTTAGTTGATTTTGATTCTGTAAGGCATTTCCATTTTCACCTCAGATTTTAGTTTCTTATCGGTAAGTTGCTCAAGAATTTCATAGTTTGCTTTACCAATTTTGTTTTTAATAACTCTTGCAGAAATATCGTCTTCATTCATATCACTGAAGATTTGTTCAAAAGCTGTCATTTTCTTAGGATAAGAAGCAACATTATAAGATTTAAGATTCGCCTTCTGAGCTGCAAATTTCACAGCATCATTTAAAGTTCCCAGTTCGTCTACCAAACCTATTTCTTTTGCACGAACACCACTCCAAACTCTTCCGCCTCCTACACTATCGATCTGCTCAAAAGTTTTCTTTCTGTTTTGCGTTACAAAATGTACAAATCTTTTGTAAGTTCCTTCAACACTTCTGGTCATCAAATTCACTCCATACGGTGTAAGACCGTGCAATGAAGAATAATAAGCCGAATTCGCATTGGTAGCAACAATATCGGAACGAACTCCGTTTTTATTAGCTATTTCCTTGAAGTAAGGCAGAACTCCGAAAACACCGATTGATCCTGTCAAAGTATTCGGCTCCGAATAAATTTTATCTGCACCCATCGCAATATAATAACCACCTGAAGCAGCATAATCACCGAAAGACACAACAAGAGGTTTTGTTTTTTTCAACTGCTGAAGCTCAAACAAAATCTCATCCGATGCATTTGCGCTTCCACCAGGAGAATTAATTCTTAGAACCACAGCTTTCACCTTCTTATCTTCCTGAAGATCTCTGATATATTTAATGTATTTTTCAGAATAAATTTCGTTGTATTCATCACCGCTGTTGATAGAACCTGAAGCATATAAAACCGCTACTTTATCACCAGAACTGTCTTTATCAGTAAAAGAATCTATGTATTTCTGAAGCGAGATCTTATTAAGCTTATCCTTATCACCAAGCTTAAGTTTTGTCTTGATCATTTGATCATACTCGGTCTTCTGAATAAGTTTATCCGCAAGTTTATATTGTAAACTCAGATCAGGAATCATTCCGTATAAACTGTCGACAACCGTTTTAAAATCATCAGCGCTCATTTTTCTCGAGGCAGCCATTTTAGCTGAAGTGCTTCCCCAAATATCATTGAGTAAAGTACTAAGCTGCTCTTTATTTTCAGGAGAAATATCGTTTCTAAGGAAAGGCTCTACTGCCGACTTGAATTTGCCATGACGGATCACTTCAATTCCGATACCGTATTTTTCAGCAAAATCTTTAAAGAAAGTAACTTCAGTCGCCAAACCTTTCAATTCAATTCCACCTGATGGATTTAAATAATACTGATCCGCAACAGATCCTAAATAATAAGAAGCCTGAGAAACTGCATTACCATAAGCATAAACAAATTTTCCGCTCTTCTTGAAATCTTCAATGGCATTTCTCAGATCATCGATCTGTGTAGTTCCTGCATTAAGATTATCGGCTTCAATACTGATTCCTTTGATATTATCATCATCTTTTGCTTTATGAATAGCTTCCACAGCATCGTAGATCAGAATATCGGTATTTTTATCTTTAATATTAAAAATATTCTGCTGCTCTTCTGTAGGACTATCTATAATAGACGTTTTCAGATTAATCGTTAAAACAGAATTCTTTTTTACAGATACCGATTTCTCACCACCCATTGATCCCAAAGCAATCATTACAATAAAAAAGAAAAAAAACACGAAGCATAATATGACTATAGCCACTATATTTGCCAAAACATTTTTAAAGAAACTCTTCATAAACAATCATTTTCCGATATGTCGCAACATAAGGTGGTTTTGTTACTCGGAAGTAACATTGGTGACCAAAAAAAAAATATTGATACCGCTCTGGATAGAATAAGTAAGGACTGTTTAATATTAAAAAAAAGTAAATATTTAACTTCTGATCCTGTAGAGTTTGCCAGTTCTAATATTTTTTGTAATATTGCATCAATAATATCTACTCACCTATCACCTATTCAATTGCTTGATTATGTGAAAAAAATAGAGATCGATATGGGGCGTACAACAGACTCTACAATCTCGAAAGTTTATACAGACAGAATCATTGATATTGATATAGTGAAGTATGATGAGCTAGAATTCACATCAGAAAGGTTAAAAATCCCTCATAAGAAACATCTTTTTGAAAGGGAATTTTCGAGGATATTATTAAAAGATTTTAATTAAAAACAACAAATAAAACATATTGTATGAAATTAGGTTTATTATTATTGGCCGCTTTGCCTATTGCTACTTATGCTCAGGACAGTATTTCTGTAAATTCTACCAACGAATATCCCAATACTTTTTCTTCAGGGTCTTCAAATGTTCAAAAATTTGACAACAAAGCAAGAAGATTCAGAGACTGGTCTATTTCCGTAGGTGGTGGTGCTGCATTTATGGCCAACTCGGATCTTTCATCTTTTTATGATAAGAAGGTCAACTGGGGATATAACACTTATGTCAGCATAGACAAGCAGATTTCACATACTTTCGGATTGAGTATTATTTACCAGAGAGGTGAAACCAATCAGAAAGGAATGATGGATGGCGCACGTGGGCAACTTGCCGGCGTAGGAGTTGCAAAGACAAAGTACAACCAAATTGCCGTACTAGGAGACATTAATTTTTCGAATCTTTTAAGAAGAGTTGACAATTATTCTACTTACAGATGGGCATTCCATGGTTATGGAGGTTTAGGCTTAATGAATTACAACACATCATTACATGATAATGATGAATTCAGATGGAGCACATCACCTAAACGCGCACCATTATTCATTGATCAGAAATTAGACATCAATTCTCTTTATTATCAGTTTGGAGCAGGTCTTAAATTTAATGTTTCAAAGCTTATTGACATTGAAGCCAGAGCAATGTACATCATCAGTGGTGATGATGAATTTGACGGCGGTGGATGGGCAAGTCCTGCAGATTACGATCCTGCAAGCACCAATTCTAAATATAATATGATCAACGATAAAAGATCAGATAACATGTTTACTGTAAATTTGGGGGTATCATTTAAATTAGGAAAACAAATGTCTCATCTTGCTTGGCATGATCCTTTACAGGAAGCTTATTACAGAATGAATGTACTGGATAACAGTACAAACGAACTTGTTGTATGCGAAAAAGGAGATAATGACAACGACGGTGTTTGCGATGATTGGGACAGAGAGCTTAATACTCCTGCAGGAGCAAGAGTTGATGGTGCCGGTGTAGCTTTAGATATGGATCTTGATGGCGTAATCGACTTGTACGACAAGTGTGTTACGGTTCCTGGTTCACCTGATAACAATGGCTGCCCTACCAACTAATTTGCAATCACAACATATTCATTTAATTAACAAATAAAAAAATACACTATGAAATTAAGTTTAGCAATTGTTGCCTTAGCATTGGCTGTACCTACAGTGAGCTATGCACAAGATTCAATAGCCGTAGCTTCTACAGACGAATATCCAAATACATTTTCTTCAGGCTCTGCAAACGTTTCACCTTTTACACAAAAGTCTAAAAGATTTAACGATTGGGCAATATCTGCCGGAGTTGGTGTTCCACTTTTACAGTCTGGAGATTTAACATCTATAAAAAACGGTAACGGTAAAAACCTATTTGGTTATTCTGCTTATGTAAGTATTGACAAAGCGATTACTCATGCTTTTGGTATTAATCTACAATACGACAGAGGAGAAACAAGACAAGGTTGGTTCAATACAAAAGATGCTGCTCCTGCTGATTTAAGCCAGGTAGGTGCAAGAACTCAATATGATGCAATCTCTTTATTGGGAGACATCAACTTCTCAAACCTTTTAAGAAGAGTTGATAACAAATCTACATACAGATGGGCATTACACGGATATGGAGGTATTGGTACAATAGCATACAGAGCTTATCAGAAAGATGCTACTGGACAAAGACTTATGACGGAAATTAAACCGTTTAAACTTGGTTCATTCTTTGGACAAGCTGGTGCCGGAGTTAAATTTAAAGTAAACAGAAGAATAGATCTTGAAACTAGATTGATGTATGTCTTCACAGGTGATGATGAATTCGATGGTGGAGGTTCACAATATAGCGCTATCAACCAACGTGAAGAGCAGGTTTCTGATAACTTCTTCAACGCTACAGTTGGTGTTTCTTTAAAATTAGGAAAACACGAATCTCACTTAATGTGGCATGATCCATTGCAGGAAATCTATTACAAATTGGATGTTTTGGCTAACAAAAACCAGGATATTGAAGTTTGTAAAAAAGGAGATGCTGATAACGATGGTGTTTGCGACGATTGGGACAGACAGCTTGATACTCCTGCAGGTGCAAGAGTTGACGGTGCTGGTGTAGCTTTAGATACAGATCTTGATGGTGTAATCGATCTTTACGATAAGTGTGTAACTGTTCCTGGTCCGGTAGAAAACCAAGGATGTCCATTGACACCTACGACTACTGAGCCAACAGGACCTGTTCAAGAATCTGTAAGCAATATGGAAGGAATTGAGTTTGATTTAAATTCTGACAGAATTTTACCATCAAACACACCAATCCTTAACAATGCTGTAAACTATATCAATTCTTCAAATGGTACTTATACTGTAATTGGAGCAACTGATACAAGAGCTTCTGATGAGTACAACCAAAAACTATCTGAAAGAAGAGCAAACAGCGTTAAAAATTATTTAATTAAAAACGGTGTAGAAGCTTCTAAACTGAACGCTGTAGGTAGAGGTGAAAAAGACCTTAAATATCCTGAGTGTGATCCTGCTACTAAATGTCCTGAATGGAAAAACAGAGCAAACAGAAGAGTTTACTTCGAAGCTAAATAATAAAATTTTCTTATTATAAAATTAAAGTCACGCAATGCGTGACTTTTTTTGTCCCGATACTTTTATTACATTTACCTTATGATTTCTCCACAAGATTTTAATGAATTAAAAAACAAAACCCTGAAGCATTTTTGGGGATACGATCATTTCAGAGATTCGCAGGAACAAATTATTAACTCTGTGATCAACAGAAAAGACACATTAGTTCTGCTTCCGACAGGAGCCGGAAAATCTTTGTGCTATCAGCTTCCTTCATTATTGCAGGAAGGAACCTGTCTGGTTATTTCTCCTTTGTTGGCATTGATGAAAGACCAGGTCAATCAGTTAAAATTCAGAGGAATTGAAGCAGAATATCTAAGCTCGGAATTGGATGAATTTGATGCGGAAGTTATTTACAACCGTTGTAAAGATGGCTTAACGAAATTATTGTATGTTTCTCCAGAAAGGCTTACCAATAAATTGTTTATTCAGCAAATGGAAGAAATTCAGCTGTCATTTATTGCGGTAGATGAAGCGCACTGTATTTCAGAATGGGGGCAGGATTTCAGACCAAGCTATCAAAACATTAAAGATTTCAGAAAAAACAATCCAGAGATTCCATGTTTAGCTTTAACGGCAACGGCAACCCCGAAAGTTCTGGATGAAATTAAGAATAAACTAGAGCTTAAAAATCCACAGATATTTCAGAAGAGTTTTAGAAGAGACAATATTAAAATATTCTCAGAGGAAGTTTCAGATAAATATCAAAAGGTTTTCAACATTCTTAAATATGCAAAGGAGTCGGGAATTATCTATGTAAGAACCCGAAAAGAGGCAGAATTACTTACCGAATTTCTTCACCGAAATAAAATTCAGAATGTTGATTATTTTCATGCAGGATTATCAACCAAAGAAAAAAATGAAAGACAGAATTTCTGGAACAATAGCGACCAAAATGTTTTGATTTCTACCAATGCGTTCGGAATGGGTATTGACAAAGACAATGTACGTTTTGTGATTCATTTTTCGCCTTCACAATCGATTGAAAATTATTATCAGGAAATTGGTCGCGCCGGAAGAGACGGCAAAAAAAGTTATGCATTCATGTTGTGGAATCAGCAGGAGATTTCAAATATTGATCAGATCTTAAAAAATCAGATTCCTAACAAAGCTGAATTTTTAAAAATAATAACTTATCTATATTCTAAATTTCAGATTGCAGAGTTTGAACTGCCCGAAAAAGTTTTTCAATTAAATACTTCAGGGATACAGAGTTTCACCAAACTTTCAACAGCAAAAATTAAAAATGTTTTAAATTTTCTTCACACTCAGGAAATCATTTTTTATAACAGTAATAAAAGCTTGTCATCGCTTGAGCTTTTAATTAAACCGGATGAAATCGATCAGCTTCCCGCCAAAGATGCTTATTTTGTTGAACTTTTACTACGCTCAGTTTCTGGAATTACAACACATAAAGTGATGTTCAGCGAACAAAAAGTGAGTGATAAAATCGGAGTAAGCATTCATCTGATCAAAGAACGCTTAAAAGAGCTTCAGCAAAAAAATTATCTTGAATATATCGACGGCGCTTTGGCTTCTGTAAAGTTTCTAAAACCTCGTGATGAAAGGTCAAACGGTGGAATTTACTGGAAGCTTTTTGAACATATTCAGAAGAATAAAATTCAGAAATGGGAAGAAATGAAGTTTTATATTGAGGATCATCAATACTGTAAAATGAAACTTATTCTCTCCTATTTTGGTGAAAAGAATTCTAAAAACTGCGGTCAATGTGCCGTTTGTGAAAAAAACAAACAATCTATTTTCGGGAAGAATGTTTCTGATGAGATCGTAAAAGTATTAGGTAAAAAGCCTGCAACAATCGAAGAAATATCGGTTCAGCTACAGTTTCAAACTAAAGAAAATATTTTAGAAAATTTAATATTCTTACTGGATTCGGGAAAAGTGAAAATGCTGAATTTTAGAACATACGCTTTAACATGAGTAATTGATAATAAGTAATGGAAATTCATAACGCTTAATTTCTAACTTATAACTCAAGAGTTTTATCTTTGTACCATGAAATCATTGAAAGTCATTTTTTTAGGTACTCCGGAGTTTGCAAAGACCTCTTTGGAAGCTATTCATCAATCCCATCACAAAGTTGTAGGCGTTGTAACGGTTGCCGATAAAGCAAGCGGACGTGGACAAAAAATTAATCAATCGCCCGTAAAAGTTTTTGCAGTAGAAAATAATCTCCCGGTTTTTCAGCCTGAAAAATTAAGAAATCCTGAGTTTTTAGAAGAACTAAGAAAATTAGATGCCGATGTTTTCGTAGTGGTTGCTTTCAGAATGATGCCTAAAGTTTTGTTTGAAATGCCTAAAATGGGAACTTTCAATCTTCATGCTTCATTACTTCCTGATTACAGAGGCGCTGCTCCGATTAATTATGCCGTAATCAACGGTGAAGAAAAAACAGGCGCAACCACATTTTTTATCAATGAAAAAATTGATGAAGGAAATATTTTGCTACAGGAAGAAATTCCGGTTTTGGAAAACGAGAATGCGGGACATCTTCACGACAGATTAATGGAAATGGGCTCAAAATTAGTCGTAAAAACTTTAGACGGCTTAGCTGAAAACTCAATTACAGAAAGACCTCAACCTCAGGTTGAACATCCTAAAAATGCCTATAAAATTTTCAAGGAAGACACAAGAATCGACTGGTCGAGAACATCAAAAGAAGCTCATCAGTTTATTTTGGGAATGTCGCCTTATCCTTCAGCTTTTACCACTTTAATAATTGGCGAAGAACAAAAAGGATTAAAAATATACGGCGGAAAATTCGAACTTTTAAATCATGGAAAACCTGTCGGAAGTTTAGAAATCTCCAAAAACGATTTTAAAATCTACACAAAAGATGGAGTTTATTATCCTTTAGAATTACAGCTTGAAGGTAAAAAAAGAATGAATATCAAAGATTTCCTGAATGGGTTCAGAAATTTTGACGAAATAAAAATGGCTTGAGAAATCAAGCCATTTTTTATTGTGAATGGTAAAAAGTCAATTTTGCTTTGCAAGTGAATTTAAATCTAATCAAAAATTGACAACGAAGTGAATTCACCATTGACAATTCACTATTAAAGCTGAACCATCTCTGTCACCTCAACGTCATATCCTCCAACCTGAGGTTTTACATTAGGATTCTGAGTGATTACTTTAAATTTATTGATTCCTAGGTTTTTAAGAATCTGTGTTCCGATCCCATAATCTCTGTAATTGAACGCCAAAGTAGGATGCTGCTGCTGTCCGTCCTGATAATTCAGGAACTGCTGTAATTTTCTTAATGTATTTTCAGAATTTGAAACGTTGTTGATGAAAATTATCGCACCTTTTCCAGCCTCATTAACCATGTTGGTTACTTTTTCCAATAAAGGTTTTTCGCCATTATTCAGTCTTGTCAGTACATCAAAATAAGAATCTGAAGACTGTACTCTCACCAAAACAGGCTCATCAACCGTCCATGAACCCTTCGTTAATGCAAAATGGATCTGATCATTAGAAGTTTCTCTGAAAGCAAAAAAATCATACTCACCATAAGCGGTATTTACTTTTCTTTCTTCAAGTCTTTCGATCAGGTTACCTTTTTTAAGCTGATAATGAATCAGATCTTCGATGGAAACAATCTTCATATCATGCTTCTGAGCAAATGCATAAAGTTCAGGTAAACGAGACATTGAACCATCTTCATTCATGATTTCACAAATAACACCACCTTCTTTCAAACCTGCAAGACACGTAAGATCGATCGCAGCTTCAGTATGCCCTGCTCTTTTTAGAACACCACCTTTTCTAGCACGAAGCGGGAAAATATGACCAGGACGCATAAAATCTGTAGGTTTAGATTTTTCATCCATCAAAGCTAAAATTGTTTTCGCTCTGTCACTCGCAGAAATTCCGGTAGAAGTTCCGTTTCCTAAAAGATCGACAGATACTGTGAAAGCAGTTTCTTTTGGATCGCTGCTTCGGCTCACCATCACATCAAGACCCAACTCATCACATCTTTTCTCAGGAAGCGGCATACAGATCAAACCTCTCCCATGGAATGCCATAAAATTGATGATTTCAGGTGTTGTCAATTCAGCTGCACAAAGAAAATCTCCTTCATTTTCTCTGTCTTCATCATCTACAACTATGATTATTTTACCATTTTTAAGGTCTTCAATCGCCTCAGGAATAGTATTTAATTTAATATCAGACATTTTTACTTTAAATTTTCGCAAAGATAATCAATAAAATAAGCATCGACAATTAATATCAGTGGTTTGTTTTAAGCCATAAATTTTAACCACAAGAAGTTTTTAACACATGAGTCACATTAGTTTTAGTTTAAAATATTGAAAACACTTTAGAACATATAAGATTTGAAAATCAAAGATTTTCATTAAATGCTTAGTGCAATAGGCATGCTCTCATGTTTAAATTAGAAATTATTTCCTTTATAATTCTAACAAACCGGCTGTAACTCTCCCTCTCAAAAATCTTTATGACTTATGTGTTATCCAACTAAAGAATTTTTCGCTTTCCTAATGATTTTATATGACTCCAATCTTTTCTGATGGTCGTAAATGTGAGAATTAATCATCAGTTCATCAACCTGATATTTTTCCTGAAAGTTTTTAAGTTGCTCTGCAATTTCTTCTTGGTTTCCAATAAAACTGAACTTTAATTTCTGTAAAACCATCGATTTTTCCATGGCTGACCAAATTTCGTCCATATCTTCAACCGGAGCAGGAAAAGGTTTTCTGTCGTTTCTGATGATGTTGATAAATGCCTGAAATAAAGTAGTCGAAAGAAAATGTGCTTCTTCGGAAGTTTCTGCAGCAACTCCGTTCACACAAGCCAAAACAAAAGGTCGATCTAAATATTTCGAAGGTTCAAAATGTTCTCTGTAAATTTTAAAAGCCATATCCATCTGTTCGGGAGCAAAATGTCCTGCAAAAGCATAAGGAAGTCCCAGCTCGGCAGCCAACCAGGCGCTGTCTGTGCTCGAACCGAGAATATACATCGGAATATCTAAACCTTCACCAGGAATCGCCCGAACCAAAGCGTTTGAATTTTCTTTCGAAAAATATTTCTGCAATTCTAAAATTTGTCTTGGAAATTGTTCATTAATGATTGCAGGATTTCTACCCAAAGCTTGAGCCGTCAAACCATCAGTTCCGGGAGCTCTTCCCAAACCCAGATCGATTCTTCCGGGAAAAAGCGATTCCAAAGTTCCGAATTGTTCAGCAATCACGAGCGAACTGTGATTCGGAAGCATAATTCCACCTGAACCGACTCTTATTTTCTTTGTTCCGTTGGCAATAAAACCAATCAGAACGGATGTTGCAGAACTTGCAATGCTTTCCATATTGTGATGTTCGGCAAGCCAGAATCTTTTATAATCTAAATTTTCAGCGTGATTTGCCAAAGACAAACTATCCTGAAAAGTATCGTGAATGGTCTTTCCTTGTTTTACGGGAGCAAGATCAAGCACGGATATATCAAAATTTTTCATTATAACTAATTTGAATTAGCAAATTTAAAACTAATAAATTGCATTAGTTACTTTTTGTAATTGATGGAATTGATTGGGTGTTGTGGGAAAAACTATTGGAAAAAATATTTAAGTAAAGATTAGTTCTATTATTCTTAAATTAAAAAAACACTTAAATAATTTATATCTAAATTAATTTACGGTTGTTTGTCATTCCGTAGGAATCTACACATTTTAAGTTTATTGAGATTCCTACGGAATGACAAAGTGACTGCTGATTAATTACAAAAAATTAACCGTTATTCTTCTCCTTCTGATACGTAAAATGATTAATCAAAATCCTGATTTCATTAAATTCAAAATTACTTGGTAGAGCATTTTTCCATTCTGTAAGATTTTCTTTTGGATTTTTGTAAAACATTTCTTCAAACGCTTTTATTTTATCGGAAGTGATGACTCTCGAAATATCCAGTAAGCCCTGTTCTGCAAATTTGGCAAGGTGACCGATGATGGTTTCTTTTACCAAACCTCTTTCCAAAGCAATTTCTGAGATGGTTTTCCCTTCCTCGAACAATTGAAAAGTAAGAACCTGAGACGGAACTTTTGCAATTTTCATGCTGACTTCCTTATCATTTTTTTCGTCGAGAAGTTTGGTTTCGAGCAAATGAATTTCTTTTAAACTGTTCAGATATTCTTCAATATCTTCCAACCAATTTTTAAGCTCTTCATTGTATTGCTTTAAGCCTTTTGCACCTTTTATTTCAGCATAAAAATCTTTTAGTGGATTAAAAACTTTGTCTCTGATTTCGGTAAAAAAGAAATTCACAGCACCCTTAGATTTGCTTTCAATTTCTGCCCATTGCTCTTTATTCTCAATAAACAGATTTACTTTTTGGAAAATTACCCTCTCTAATTTTTCGAAAATCTTTCCTAAATTTAAAACATCTCGTTTCAACTGAAGATACAATTGATTAGATTTTGTACGATCGATGCTTTTAGTCACAATTGAAAGATTATTCCATTGTTCTACTTCTTTTAAAAACCATTGACAATCTAGTGTACGAAGCAGTTTTCTGATGCTGTAATCGTACTTTTCCTGATTTAAAATACTTTCAACGTTATCATTTGCCTGAGTTTCACCCTGGAATTTAAGAATCCGGTTATCTTTAAAGATAACATCGGGAGTAATTTTTGATTTTAAAACAATTCCTTCCAAAGTACGACAACGGGACAATGCCACATAAACCTGACCTGCCGTAAAACTTTTTCCGGCATCAATGATCACTTTATCAAATGTCAAACCCTGACTTTTGTGAATCGTCACCGCCCATGCTAATTTTATCGGAAACTGCTCAAAGCTTCCCAAAACTTCTTCCTTGATATTTTTATCGGTATCGAGCGAGTATTTTTTCTGTTCCCAGACTTCTCTTTTTACAACGATTTCTCTTTCACTTCCTTCAAGAATGACCTTGATTTCATTTTCATCTAATGATGAAATTTCACCTAATTTACCATTGAAATATTTCTTTTCACCTGAAATATCATTCCGAATAAACATCACTTGAGCACCAATTTTTAATTCTAAAAACTGATCATTAGGAAACTGATTTTCTTTAAACTCACCAAAAAGTTTAGCTTCATACGTACTTGGACTGACTTTTATATCTTTCAGTTTTTCCTGATTGATGTCGTCTGCCATTTTGTTGTGCGAGCAAAGATAGACGTAAGGTTCATCGCCTGCTTCAAAACCAGGATCGTATCTTTCATTCAGATGATCAAAATCGATATTGGCAACATCTCCGTCACGGATTGCATTTAATATTTCTAAAAATTCCTGATCGGTTTGGCGGTAAACTTTCGTTAATTCAATCGTGATTAATGGAATATCTTTAATTGCCAAACTATCGAAAAAGAAAGGCGAATTGTAAAACATTTTCAAGACATGCTCATCTCTCACCACTGGCGGAAGCTGATACAAATCTCCGATGAACAACATCTGAACTCCACCAAAACGCTGATTATTTCTACGGATAAATCTCAGAGAAAAATCCATCATATCCAAAACATCTGCACGAAGCATCGAAACCTCATCAATGATCAAAACTTCAACTTCTCTTAAAAGTTTAAGCTTATCTTTTCTGTATTTAAAATGTTGCTGAAGATCAATAATATTGTTGGCGATATTGCTATCAATACGATCTGTTGTTGGCAAAAAAGTACGCAAAGGCAAACCAAACATCGAGTGAATGGTAACTCCGCCTGCATTGATAGCAGCAATTCCGGTGGGCGCAACAACAATGTGCTTTTTTTTCGTTTTCTTTACAAATTCGTTAAGGAATGTTGTCTTACCCGTACCCGCTTTTCCCGTAAGAAAAACGCTTCGGTTGGTATATTCTATTAAGTCAAAAAAATGATTATTCATCGCCGGCAAAATTACGGAAAAACTGCGTAAGGAATAAATTTTGATTACCTTTAAAAATTAAATTAACCAACTTTACAATAATCAAACCCAATATGAAAAACATTATTATAAGCTCCACGATAATATTATCGATAACAACAATCTCACTAAGCTCGTGCAAATCAGCAAACAGCGACACCTCTACTTTACCAAAAGATATTTCGGAACGACCTGCCGATGAAAACAGCCAAAAATATGACGAAGCCGCTCTGGAAAAAATAAAAAGTGCCATAGAATCTGAAATCGCAAAAGAAAAATGCACAAGAAATGCAGACTGGGCTTTTGCACCCATCGGTTCTAAAGCTTGCGGCGGACCTTCAGGTTATATTGCTTATCCGAAGAAAATAGAAACTTCCATTCTTCCTAAAATAGAAAACTATACTCAAAAAATGTCAGAATTCAATAAAAAACACAATATTACTTCCGATTGTATGATGGCTCCGGAACCCACTTCTGTAAGATGTGAGAACGGAAAAGCAGTTTTAGTGTTTTAATAAGAGCCAAGGGAAAAGTTAAAAGTAAAAATTTCTGACTAAACCAATCAGAACTTTTTTTATTTAAATCTCTCGCTGATTTTGCAGATTACGCAAATAATCGTTTTAAAATAATCTGCGAAATTTGCTACTGCGAGAAAAGCAATAAGTTTAGGCTAAAGCCGTTGAAATTATTTCATAAAAAACGGGCTAAAGCCCGTTCCTATTGATAAAATTCATTTGAAATGCTTTGTGATTTCAAAACTAAATATATTTTTAATCTTTATACCAAGAAGAATATTTTACATAATTATCTGCAATTCGGTTCACTTCGCCTTCCAAAAGTGCCGCTGAAATATCTTTTATTTTTCTTGCAGGTACTCCACCCCAAACTTCTCCGGATTTGATATGCGTCCCCTGGGTTACCACAGAACCTGCTCCCACAATAGAATTTTCTTCAATTGTACAATCATCCATCACAATAGAACCCATCCCGATTAAAACATTGTTGTGAATTCTGCAACCATGAACAATCGCATTGTGACCGATGGAAACATTATTTCCGATTTCTAAAGGAAATTTTTCGTAAGTACAGTGTAACATTGCATTATCTTGCACATTTACTTTATCTCCCATTGTAATGTAGTGTACATCTCCCCTGATTACGGCATTATACCAAATGCTGCAGTCTTTTCCCATCGTTACATTCCCGATAACCGTTGCCGTTTCTGCCAAAAATGTATTTTCACCAATTTGCGGTGTTTTTCCTAAAAGTTCTTTTATAAGTGCCATTTAAATTAATTTGAAAATTTGATAATGAGTTAATTTGAAAATTAAAATATGAAATCACAAATTGCAAATTACAGTGATAGCAAAAATCTAACTTCCAACACCCAGCTTCTAAGTTCTTATCCGTATTTTTGTACTCTCAAATTTAACGAAAAAATGCGTACGATACTTATAGAGCCAACAGAAAACCCGAAAGTGATGAAATTTGTAGCTGATTACAATCTGATTCCGGGGTCATTGGAGTTGGACAGAGATTCGGATATATCAGAAATTCCTTTAGCACAGGAACTTTTCAATTATCCTTTTGTGGAAAGAATTTTCATTACCGCAAATTTTGTGGCGATTGCAAAACAGGACACTGTAGAATGGGAACACGTTGCAGAAAGCCTTAAAAATGTAATAGAAGATGAGCTTTTAGCCAACCCAAGAATTTATTTACAGAAGAAAAAAGAGATGTATGAGATTTATGCTGAAATGACTCCCAATCCGAATGCAATGAAATTTGTTTCGAGCAAAATGCTGATGGATGGTTTTGTAGAAGTAAAGTCGAGAAACGAAGCTCAGGGAGTTCCTTTAGCTCAGGCTATTTTTACTGAATTCGATTTTGCACATGAAGTTTTTATTTCTGATAATTTTGTTGCTGTTACAAGAGACAATTCTGTAGAATGGCACCAGGTAATGATGGCGGTTCGTGGTTATATTGCAGAATACCTTCAAAGCGGTGGCGAAATTTCAAATATTGAAGCTCAGAAACACGAAAATCCTGTAGAAAAAATCATTAACAGAGATTATACAGATGACGAACAGAAAATTTCGGATATTCTAAACGAATATGTTGCTCCTGCTGTAGAAAACGATGGCGGGAAAATTTCTTTAATGGAATATGATGCTGCCAACAAAACGGCAAAGATGTTGCTACAAGGTGCTTGTTCGGGCTGCCCAAGTTCAACTGCTACATTAAAAGGCGGAATCGAAAATATTTTAAAGCAATTCGTTCCGGATTTAGTAGAAAGAGTGGAAGCCGTAAACGGATAAAATATAAGCAATAAATGATGAGTAATAAGTAATTTGCATGCGGATTATTTATTACTCATTATTCATTACCCATTACATATATATATGAAAGGAATATTATTAGTCAATCTTGGATCGCCAAAATCTACTTCAGTACCTGATGTACGAGAATATCTTGATGAATTTTTGATGGACGAAAAAGTGATTGATTACCGATGGTTTTTTCGTGCACTTTTGGTTCAGGGAATTATTTTAAATACAAGACCTGCAAAATCTGCCGAAGCGTATAAAACGGTTTGGACAGATGAGGGCTCACCTTTAATTGTCATTACTCAGAAAATTCAGAAAAAACTTCAGAAGCTGGTTGATGTTCCGGTAGAAATCGGGATGAGATATGCTCAACCAAGTATTGAAGCGGGAATTCAGAAATTGGTAGACCAAGGTGTAAGCGATATCGTTCTTTTCCCGCTGTATCCGCAATATGCGATGAGTACAACTGAAACGGTAATTGAAAAAGCGGAAGAAGTAAGAAAAAAGAAATTTCCGGGTATTAAAATTAATTATGTACAACCTTTTTACAATCGGGAAATTTACATTGACTGTTTAGCAGAAAGCATTAAGGAAAAACTTCCTGAGAATTTCGATGCTTTACAATTTTCTTATCATGGCGTTCCTGAAAGACATATTTTCAAGACAGACCCTACCAATACCTGTAATCTAAATGATTGCTGTACTCGAGAAAACAACCCGAGTCATCAGTTTTGTTACCGCCATCAATGTTTTGATGTGACTAATTCTGTGATAAAAAAATTAGGATTGCCAAAAGAAAAAGTAATGGTAACCTTCCAGTCGAGATTGGGAAAAGATAAATGGATGGAACCTTACACCGATGAAACGTTGGAAACAATTGGTAAAAAGGGAGTTAAAAACCTCGCTATCGTCTGTCCGGCTTTCGTATCTGATTGTCTGGAAACTTTAGAAGAAATTTCTGTGGAAGGAAAACATCAGTTTGAGCACGGTGGTGGAGAAAACTTCCATTACATTCCTTGTTTAAATGATGAAGACCGCTGGATTGATGTCGTAAAAATTCTTTGTGAAGAAAAGCTGAATGAATTTTATTTCGTTTAAAATAAATTTCTTTTAAAAATACATTAAGACACTTAATTTCGGTTTAAGTGTCTTTTTTTATGAATACACCCCATAAAAAATGGGGCAATCTATGATAAAATACATTTATTTAAAAAATATACTAAATTTTATAGGGGTATGTTTTGTTATTTGATATTTTTTATTACCTTTACCCTATCAAAAGACAGGGGTTAGTTTTAAAATTGCAAATAATGGATACAAACGTAGAAATTTTAAAAAGAAAGATAGAGAGTTTCACTCCGGAGCTTATCGATGCGTTTACAAAGATTGTAGATAATCTGGAAACTGTTCAGCAATCTGCAATTCCGCAGTTTCATCTTGATGAAGTTTTGTACAGATTGGAGTTTCATTCTGAAAATCCAAAAACAAAGCTTGATTTTTTTGAAAATATGAATGATCTTGAGAAAAACTGTGCGTAATGAAAGTTTTACTGTCATCTATCGCAAAAAATGACATCAAATTGCTGATGAGGGTTTTCAATGCAGAAGAACAACACAAAGACAAATATTTTCTGAATGATTTAAAAGAATCTATTTACAAAATCCTTAATGATTCTGAAAACACAGATATAAAAAGCAAAGAAATGCAGGTTTATGAAACTGAAAACTTTCCTGTTCAGATTCATTATCTTTTTGAAGACAACGATTGTCTTTTTATCACGGCAATATTCAAGAGCAATAATTGATAAAGCCTTTAGTAAAGAACTTTTTTGACGTTATTATATAGTTTAATTTTTCTGTTGTGTCTTTCTGAAAGACATATGCACTTTTTGACAGAACCTTACAGGCATGCAAGCTGTAAGGTTTTGTATTTTATCTCACTGGTGTTCTGAATTCTCCGTATCCTGCTAAACCGTCGTAATTTCTTCCAAATGGTCTGTAATACAAAAATGCCTGGTATAAATTTTCGGTTTGCCAGAAATTACCGTTGATCTCGCCTAAGTTTAAAGTTCCGTTTGCTTCTTTTGTCGCCAGAATATAATTATAGAAACCTTGTTTCAGATAAATCTTAGCAATGTATTTTTTAGACGCTTCATCATAAAGCATCTGATATTCTTTCGTTGCTTTGAAATCATTAAAACCACCGACTATGTATAATTCTTTATCCATCGGATCAGAATCTAATGAAAAATGCACCCATGAATAATCACCTTCACGATTGGCGTCTCTCTCCAATCCCAGATCGTTTCTTCTGTAATACCAAGCTCCATTTACATCAGGTTGATACTGATAATTTAAAGGATATGCCCAAACCGGATGAAGAAACGTCTGATTCACTCCGTCAACAACTCCCGTTTCGCGAACCATATCTGCAGCCATTCTCATATTTTTGTTATCGAAATAATAAAATTCATTATTCCCAGGAAACGCAAGATTCAACTGTTGGAAAAGCAATTTATTCCCCATTGTTGAGCTTGGTTTCTGGTTGGTAATCTTCATATTCGGATTGTTGTTCTGTATCACGTTCAGCGTCATAGAATTGACATTCGAAGCCAAGTCTCCCGCTTTTGAAACAGCCTGTACTTCTACCCTTTGGTTGATATTCGGCATTTTTGCATCAGCAATTCTAGAAATATTTAAAGCTAAATTTACATTATCTTCATAGATAGAAAACCTCTTTTTAATCAGCGGTTGATCTGCAGAACTTTTATAAACAATTAATTCGAAATTCCCTGATATTTTCGGCTGAATTTTCTCGTTTGGAAAAGTTAATTTATAATGCGTGTAAGGCTGTAATGTATTAAATGAATACTGAAACTGATCTAGCATTGCATTCATCTGTCCGTTTGCAATTTCACTAAAAAACAGATTGTCATCTTCCCAGTTTCTGTCGAAATGTTTAATGGTGTAACGATAAACCTCACTTGAATTGGTTAAGTCATCAAAACTCAGGATCAATTGCTGATTCATACCGATAACCGGCGTCTCATCGTTGGTTTGAGGATTAAACAATTGTACACTCTGAATATTCTGCCCGAAAGCAAATGCACCTAAACTTAGTAAAAATATCTGCAACGTTTTCATTCTTACGAAGATAACGAAAAATGCCCATTTTCCTATTATTATTGTATTTTTGATAAAAATTTAATCTCAATATGTTTCGTATACAGCCTTTCGTATTCAATTTTGCAAGTGAAAATACTTACCTGCTTTTTAATGAAAATAAAAATGCATGGCTCATTGATCCGGGAAATATGAATGAGAATGAGACTCAGGTAATTTCAAGTTTTATTACAGAAAATGATTTAAAAATTCAGAAAATACTGCTTACTCATGCACATATCGACCACGTTTTGGGTTTACAATGGGCTTTTGACACTTTTAAAGTTCCGGTTACAATGCACCAAGACGATAAAGAAGTTTTAGACATGTTCCAAATGAGCGGAATGAGATTTGGTTTCCAACTGGATCATATTAACGTTGATATAGAATATGTAAACGAAGGCGATGAACTTGATTTTGACGGAGAAAAATTTAGAATCTATCACGTTCCGGGACATTCTCCGGGAAGCATCGTTTTTCACAATGAAAATCAAAAATTCATGATTTCAGGAGATGTTTTATTTGAAGGAAGCATCGGAAGAACAGATCTGTACAAAGGAAATTACGAACAATTAATTGAAGGAATTAAAACCAAACTTTTTGTTCTGGACGACGAAACTCAGGTTTTCTCAGGACATGGAAATCCTACGACGATCGGGTTTGAGAAGACATATAATCCGTTTTTGAAGTAGAATGATTTGAGAGTTAGAGAATATTAAGTTCTTTATACCTACCTAAAGCCCGTTCCTATTAAAAACAAAAAACCGTCAGAAAAATTTCTGACGGTTTATCAATTTTATGAAGAAAGTAATTTTAGAAATCCAAAGTAATTGAACCCCTTACTGCAGCACCCATAATCGGCCTTGCCATAATAATTCCGTCTCCGGTTGGAGATCCCGCTCTTGGATCGCCCTCTGTAATTCCTATCGTATTGAAAATATTGGTTCCATCCACTGCAAAACGTATTTTTCCTAACTGATAAGACATTCCTGCACCAACTTCTGAGAACGAAGGCAAAGTTTGTGTATTTTTCTCATCCTGAAAACGTTTACCATAATAATTCATGCTTACATATGTTCTCCATTCTTTCGTAATATTCACTGCAGGAGAAATATTGAAGTAGAATTTTGGCATTCTTCGTACTGTATTCTCATCATAATTAAAGGTTGATCCGTCTGCATTTCTACCGGTGAAATCTTTATACTTCGGACTTTGGATGGTTCCGTTGAAAGCCACTTCCAATAAATTATTAAATAATCTTGCATATCCTTCCAATTCAACCCCCATATTCGTAGTATTAGCAAACTTATTTTCTGAAGTTCCATCAGAGAAAACATCGGTAAACGAAAGATTTTTCAAGGTAGAATAGAACGGAATCACCGCAACATCAAACGTTCTTGAATAATATTTATACCCCACTTCCACCTGATTGGTTGTTACAGGTTTTATTGCCGATAAATCATTCATATTGTTGTAATACGCTTCTTCATTCGGAGATCTGAAACCATTGGAAAAACGCGCATATACTGCATTTTCTCTATTGATTTTGTAATTCAGCGCCGTTGTGAAAGACACTCTGTTTACATCAAAATTCCAATACGTATATTTATTTCCTAAAACAGACATATTATCATCGGCTGTCGTAGTATCAAAACCGTGAGTTCCATCCGTTGTCAAGCCAGAATTATTCAAGTTTCCTGTTGTCGTATTTACACCATAACCTTTGTAGAAGTCACGGCTGTAACGGATTCCTCCATTGAAACTTAAATCATCTGTGATATTGTAATCCAAATTCAAGTAAAGATCATTTAGACTTCCCTGAATCTGGGAATCCCTCAATAGGAAAGACATATCTGTAACTCCGTTATATGTTTTAGAATAACCTGTACTTGTCGGAGACAAAGAAGTATCAACCAAATTCAGAAGCTCTGGCCTGTCTGAGGCTGTGGTCAAAATATTGCTCCAGTTCCAATACTGATGAGATTTCCAATTTGATTTGTAGAAGCCTGCCGTTACATTTCCCTTATCAAATTTATAGTTGAACTGTAAATCGTTCACAAAATTATTCATCTGCTTATCAATTGCCCAAAATCCTAATTCCTGAACATACGCAGGATTCATAACTGCACCTGAACTTACCGAAGAGTATTGAAAAGTATTTCCTGCAATTCCGTTAGCCAAAGCAAATTCTGCCGTCGTTTTTGGTCCGCCTGCCGGGAAAATCCCGGTATAGTTCATATCGATATTGGTATACCTTGTTTTGTTTAAAACAGAGAAATTGTTACCCAAATCATATTTGAATTCAGCTCCCAACACATCAACTTTAGGATGAATTCCGTCTTCTAAATTTCTGCTGAAAAATCCTCCTCCAGCTTGCGGAATATTCAACTGACTGATATTTCTGTAGCTATACGTTCCGTAATTTGCATCAAAACCAGAAAATTCTTTCAGGTCATTTCCATTTTGCACTAAAGGAATCGGCAAAAAGAATGTATTTCTGTCATCTAATTTTTTATAATATACTTTTGCATATCCTTTATCGAACACATATTTCAGGTTCATTCTGATCTGTCCGCCCTGATTGGCTTTAAAACCGGTTTTTCTGATTCCGTCATCCGTTCTGTAAAAACCTCCGACATTGAAGAATAATTTATCCTGAATCAAAGCACCTCCAACATTCACGTCAGTTCGCATTAATCCGTATGTACTTGTTTCCAGTTTTGCAGTTCCTTTGAAATCGTTTCCACCCTCTTTTGTAATGAAGTTGATCAAACCTCCGGGAGAATTCGTTGCAAAAATAGACCCTGAACCTCCTCTCAAAGCTTCCAATCGGCTGATAGAATTATCAACTCTGAAAAAGTTATCCGCATTCGCAAACTGTAAAGCTCCGTCTTCAAAAACTGGCAAACCATCTTCCTGAACCTGCACAAATTCATAAGCTCCGGCAGAAGGAATACCTCGTGCGAAAAGGTTATTTCCGACTTCACCACCTGAAGTTTCTACCGCAAAACCAGGAACTCTTTGGAGTAAAGCCGCCGCACTGATCGGGTTTTGTTTTTGAATTTCTTTTGCTGTAAATGTAGAAATTGCCGTACTCGATTCTATCTTTTTTTTCGGACCGGAGTTACCCGTAATTACAATTTGCTCAATGGATGCCGTTCTTGTAGAATCCTGTGGAGCTTCCTGAGCGTAAGTGTTGTTGAAATAAAATGTTGCAATTCCCGTGAGCAACAAAATAGATTTTTTCGTCATAGCTTTTTTGAATTTTATAGTTTGTTTAATTTTGTTTTAATTTGAGATAGACCCCATTAGTCCACCCGAAACCATCCTGGTTAGGATATTCTCCTCCACCTGCTACCGTCTCTAAGTCCAAAGCATTGTATTTTTCCATCAATTTCCCGGTATTATTATAGACTCTTTCTACATTCGAACACCAATTTTTCTTAATTTTTTCTGCTAATTCATCAAAGCCATAATTTTTCATTGATTGAAAACCTAGCCATTGATAAGGCGCCCAAGCGTTCGGAAAATCCCATTGCTGACCAGAGTTTTTCGTTGTAGTAATCAATCCGCCCTGATAAAGAAATTTCTCTTCAATATTTTTAGCGACAGATTCAGCTTGTTTCTTACTCACTATTTTTAGAAATAATGGATAAAGAGCTGCAACATGTTCAGATGGTGTTGTTGTATTCTTTTTAATGTGATAATCTTTGTAAGTTCCAGAAACTTCATCCCAAAAATATTTATTGATCATCTGTTTACGATCGGCTGCTCTTTTTTTAAAATAGTTTTCTTTTTCAGACAAATTTTGGAGTGATGAAGATTTAGATAGTGTTTTTTCTAAATGCCACAAAAGACAATTCAGATCGACTTCTGCCAAATTCAACGTTTCAATGGTCTTTATACTTTCGCCATCTGCAAACCATCTGCTGGAAAAATCCCAACCCGACTCGCAAGCGCTTCTTATGTTTCTGAAAAATTCTTCTCCTGCATTTTCGCTGTCTTCAATATCAATTAGATAACTTTCAGGACGCGGATCGTTTTCTGAATCAAAATATCTGTTGAGAATATCTCCGTTCGCCGTTTTCACCACTCTTTTAAAAGCTTGGTTATTGTCTACATCCTTTTCACCATTCATCCAAAAAGCATATTCTTTTTCTAATGTGTCGTGATATTTTACGTATATATTCTGGCTTTTAGTAGTCTCAAAAAGTAAATCGAGCATTAGCGAAAAATACGGAGGCTGAGAACGACTTAAGAAATGAGTTCTGCTCGCATTCGGCACAAATCCAACAGTTTGAATTAAATAAGAACAGTTTTCAATAATATTTTCCATCATTTCCACTCTTCCGGAAACTTGTAAACCCAGCATAATGTAGTAACTGTCCCAATAGAAAAACTCATTAAAGCGTCCTCCCGGAACGATATATGGTTTCGGAAGTTTCAGTAGAGTTCCTCTCTCTTCATAAGCGGTTCTGGTCAGCTCATCCCAAAGCTTTTCTATATGCTCATCAATCGGCAGATGTTTTTCCCGTACAACTGAAGTTTTGGTGTCTAAAAAATCAAAATTTGACAAGACAAATTGCTTCAAATCAAAACCTTTCACATTTTTTTCCTTTTCATACTTGGAATTGATTTCATCAACAGGAAATAACGAAACCGCATCGCTCATTGTTTTTTGATCTTCAAAAATCTGAGACCTCTGAACCTCATCAAAAAGAGCCTGAATTTCGTTAATATATAGCTGTTTGTTCATTTTTATTTTTTAGGATTTATTTTTAATTTATTCATAATTATTGCGGACACAATTAACAAAGAAAGCGGAATCAACGAAAGGTAAAATGCCTGTTGCCCACTGAATTCCTGAAACACAAAACCTGTGATAATCGATCCGATCGTACCTCCGATTGCAGAAAAAACTACAATTAAACCCGACATTGCACTGTGTAAATATTTCGGGATTGATGCTAAAATCACAGAATTGATACTTGGATAAATCGGCGCCAATAAACCGCCCATTAATGGAAATAAATACACGACAAGCGGAGCATTTAGCCACGTTGTGTTTATATCAATAAGCGTATTGTGAGTTAATGGTAAAACCAATAAAATACTTATCGCAAAACCAATCACACAAAAGGAAACGACATAAATCCAACTGAATTTCTTTGAGAAAAACCCCGATAAAAATCTTCCCAATGCAAAAGCTCCCGCCAAAACCGCTCCCGCCTGAATACTCATTGAGGTCGGAACTTTTAAAATTTCTTTATAAAAAGTCGGTGTCCAGGTCTGGAAACTCTGCTCAACCAAAACAAAAAGGAAAGCACACAGCAAAAAGAACAATACTTTTTTGTAACTGAATAAGCTAATGCTGTTTTTTAAGTCTCCTAATAAATCTGTTTTCTCACTTTTCGCTTCATTTTCATTCAATTTTGTAAAGAATAAGAACAGAAAAGACAAGGCTGAAAGTCCGCCTAATACCCAATAAACATTCAGCCAATGGGTTGATTTTGGATTGTGGTCATCAATAAATAAGCTGAATAAAACATTTCCCATTAATACGCCAATCATGAAAAACCCTTCCAGATACCCCATAAAACTAGAATGCTCCTTATCTGTATTTGTTACCAATCCGATGGAAGTGAAGACTGAAATTTTGATTAACGCGAAAGAAATTCCGACAATCGTAAATAGAAGTTTGAAAAACCAGAAATTGTTGGCAAAAGGCATCATAAAACACATGCAACTCACCAAAAATAATGCAATCAACATTGAATTTTTAATCCCTATTTTTGGTAAAAATGAAGCCAAAATGAATGAGCAAATTGCAATCGGAAGATCTTTAAAACCCTCCAAAACACTTGCAGAAGATTTTGATATTCCGAAATTTTGCTGCATTTGTAGAATCACTGTCCCTACGGAATTCAACAGGATTGCGAAGACAAAATAATTTAAGAATAAAACTGCTTTTATGTTTAAATTTTTCATTATTAATTTCTTGTCGGTGAAGATAGAAGCTATTCAGTTAACAATAATTTAACTTAGTAAATGAATATTTGAACTATATTAATATAATTTGTATTTTCACATAATTATTATAATTAATTAAATGAAAGTTACATTTGAGCACGTAATATCAGACGAAAAAAGTTCGTTTTGTGTAATTCACAATAATTTACCTGTATCATTGTTAAAATGGGAGTACCACTACCATCCGGAAATTGAGTTGGTCTGTGTGCTTTCAGGAAGTGGAACCCGCCACGTGGGATACCACAAAAGCAATTATACAAACGGAGATCTTGTGTTAATAGGATCAAATATTCCTCATTCAGGATTTGGATTAAATTCAATAGATCCTCATGAAGAAATCGTACTGCAATTTAGCGAAGAAATTTTGCAGTTTCCACAACAGGAAGTGGAAGCGAGATCAATTAAAAACCTTTTAGAATTGTCAAAATACGGGATTCATTTTCATGATGAGGTTCATAAAATGATGCTTCCAAAATTGAAATTGATGTTGGAATCGGAAGGTTATAAAAGGTATTTATTATTGCTTGAAATTTTATTTGAATTATCGAAATGCACAGATTATGAGCTTTTGAATAAAGAAATCATGCCTTACACGATTATTTCTAAAAATAAAACGCGTCTGGAAAATATTTTCACTTACGTTGAACATAATTATGATAAGGAAATTAATATTGAAGATGTTGCAAAACTGGCGAATCTTACGTTGCCTGCTTTCTGTAATTTTTTCAAAAAAGCGACACAGATTACGTTTACAGAATTTGTAAATAGATATCGAATTAATAAGGCCTGTTTGTTGATGGCACAGGACAAAAGTATCTCGGAATGCAGCTATAGTTGTGGTTTTAATAATGTGACTTATTTTAATAGAATGTTTAAAAAATATACCGAGAAAACGCCTTCTGAATTCATGAAGAATTTTGCACAGAATAAGGTGAATGTGGATTTGAAGGTTGAGAGTGAGGTGAAGATTAAAGCTAGTTTTTAAAGTATTTTTGAGATGTTTCGACACTAAATATAATGATTCTTTTAATACTTTATATTTTAAACCTCTCGCGGATTTGGCAGATTGCGCAGATCTTTTTTTAACGCAAAGATTTATGTTTTAGACAATAAAAGATTGAATCAACAAGTTGATTTGATGAAGCTAAACGTTCGCTTCGTGTAGCAAATTTATTTGCCTTTGCTCTACTTAAAATCAAACATAAAGTTATATAAATCTTTGCGTTTAAAATTTCCCAAAGATCAACGAATTTTACAGATGATTGCATATAAAAAATCTGCGCAATCTGCCAAATCCGCGAGAGAAAACAAAAAAGCCATTCCAAAGAACAGCTTAATATATTATATGAGATTGTGTTTCAAAAGCCATCAACCGACCACCCGCAACAATCAACCAAAAATTATTTCCACTTAATATTGCAACCCATACTCGGTCTTTGAATTTCCTCTTGTGGCTCACCCAACAAAAGATTTTCAAAAGCAATAATTAAATCCTCACCCGTTACATCTTTGTTATTTCCAGGTCTTGAATCGTCCATTTGCCCTCTGTAGACAAGATCCAGTTTTTCATCAAAGAAAAAGAAATCCGGTGTACAAGCAGCATCATACGCTTTAGCAATCGCTTGGCTTTCATCATATAAATAAGGAAAATCAAAAT
The DNA here is from genome assembly GCF_900116415.1 of Chryseobacterium formosense. GTDB lineage: Bacteria > Bacteroidota > Bacteroidia > Flavobacteriales > Weeksellaceae > Chryseobacterium > Chryseobacterium formosense. The sequence continues at coordinate 194,807 of NZ_FPAP01000004.1, forward strand.
TTCTTTCGATCTGGAATTCAATCATTTTTTCAGGAGAATCTGCCGGATACTTTTCTACGTTATTCGAGTTTATTGCAATAAATTCAATCCCTCTTTCATTATAATCTTCATATAATTCGTTTAACTTATCAATCACATGAAGAACGAACGGACAATGGTTGCACATAAAGATCACCAATGTACCTTTTTCTCCTTTCAGATCGTCCAATGACTGAACTTCATTAGTTTTTGAAGGGTTCGGAAGTTCAAAAAAAGGAGCTTTTGTACCTAAATCGATCATATTAGAAGGAGTATTCATAACTTTTTTATTTGTGCACAAAGATAGAGATTTTCTTCATTATATAGGTTAGAAGCTTGAAGGTGAATGTTTGAAGTTTTGTTATTTTCGTAAGAAAAATAATATCCAATTGAATTAGACTATGTGAAATATTAATTTTTACAATAATTTTAAAATAACTTTCGAAACAGCTATTATTACAGCATTTTCAACGATTCAAAAACAAGCCTAAATTAATTCTTAAAGTAAAATACAAAAAATTTTTTGGAAGATATATTCAAAAGTTTGTAGTTTTGCTAACACTGTTAGTAATAAAAAATCATGGGTCTACATGAACGTCGACAAAGAGAAAAAGAAAATATACGCACCAGTATTTTGGATGCGGCTTTCTCTTTGGCAAAAACCGAAGGGTGGGCTTCACTTTCCATGAGAAAAATTGCCGATGCTATTGAGTACAGCGCACCGGTAGTTTACGATCATTTTGAAAACAAAGAGGCTATTTTATACGAGATCTCGTTGAATGGTTTCCATTGTTTACACATAGAATTGTTGAAAGCTCAGAGAGAACACGACAATCCGGAAGATCAATTAAAGGCTATTGTGGATGCTTATTGGAAATTTGCATTCAAAAACAAAGAGTATTACCAATTGATGTTTGGCTTGGGAATGCAATGTAGCGGAAAAGGAATGATGAAAGAAGAATTTTCTTCGTTTCAGGATATGCTTTACGATTGCACGTATGAAATTATAATGAAAAAAGGATCAAATCCCGACAATGCCTGTCACTCGTCACATGCTTTATTTTCGGCGGTACACGGATTGATCTCGATCATGATGATGCGTAACGATGATATTCCTTCTACGATGAATAAAACGACTTTGGATGAAACAGTTTCTGCTTTCATTAAGTCTTTGTAAATTTTTTTTGAATTAAAAATTAACACCGTTAGGAATATTAACGCTTAATAATATGAAACTATTAACAAATTTAGAAATCATGTAGAATTACGAGAAAATTAATGGTCATTTTTTTTATCGCACCAATTAACACTGTTAGTAAAAATAACGCCACATTATACTTAAATCAAGAGCAAAAACTTCAATTATGAAAACAACGATTTAACATCTAAGATTACGAATTCTGTAATTTTTTTTAAACTTAAAATTAACACTGTTAGTAAAAATAACAGAATTCAAATTAAAAAACATTATTATTTTATTTAACACTTCATTAAAAAACTTAAACTAAAATGAAAATATTTGGAAAAATAAGGTTCATTGTACTTATATCAAGTATTATCCTCCTACAAAACTGTACAAAAGCAGCCGAAGGATCTAACGCAGCACCACCTGCTCCTGAACTTCCTGTGTATACTGTAATTTCATCTCCCGCGACCACATACCAGGAATTTCCGACTGCTTTGGAAGGAAAAAATAATGTGGAAATCCGTTCGCAGGTTGACGGTTATTTAGATAGAATTTATGTGGAAGAAGGCGCTTATGTAAGAGCCGGACAGCCTCTATTTAAGATAGATTCAAGAGCTTACGGAGAGCAGATGAATATGGCAAATGCCAATTTACAGGTTGCCAATGCCAATATTCAGAAAGCAAAGGTAGAGGTTGACAGACTTGAACCTCTTGTAGCTGCAAAAGTAGTTTCTGATGTACAATTAAGAACAGCAAAAGCAAATTATGCAGCAGCTGTTGCAGCCGCTTCACAGGCAAAAGCGTCTGTTGGCGGAGCAAGAATTAACGTCGGGTTTACAACGATTACAGCTCCGGTAAGTGGATATATCGGAAGAATTCCTTACAAAAAAGGAAGCCTGATTTCAAGAACAGACCCGAATCCATTGACATTATTGTCAGACATCAGTGAAATTTACGCCTATTTCTCTTTAAGTGAACTGGATTTTATTGGTTTTCAAAATAAATATCCCGGAGCAACTTTAGAAGAAAAACTTAAAAATATGCCGATGGTTGAATTGGTCATTGCAGACAACAGTGTTTATTCTGAAAAAGGAAAAATGAGTATTGTTGACGGACAATTTGATAAAACTACCGGAGCAATCAGCGTTCGAGCAGTTTTCCCAAATACCAATGGAACATTGAGAACCGGAAATACAGGACGTGTTCGTATGCCACAGTTAATGTCTAATGCCTTGATCATTCCACAGGAATCTACATTTGAAATTCAGGACAAAACTTATGTTTATGTCGTCGGAAAAGACCAAAAAGTAACCAGCAAACCCATTACAATTTCTGGTAAAACTGATAACTATTACTTTATTTCCGAAGGTGTAAAACCCGGAGAAAAAATAGTATATGTAGGATTGGGAAGCTTAAAAGACGGTGTTTCTATCAAAGCAAAACCAATTTCTTCTGATAGCTTACTGAAAGCAAAACCGTTGTAAATCCGCTTTTTGCTTCTCGCTTCTCGCTTTTTGCATTCAAATGCAATATTGAAAAATTAATAATTCAGATGCATTATTTCTTGCCAGTGGCCAAAAGCTAATTGCTATAAGCAACTTAAAATTAAACTTCTTATGTTAAAACAATTTATAGAAAGACCGGTACTTTCAACGGTCATTTCCATCATACTTTTATTATTGGGAGCACTGTCTCTCTTTAATTTACCGATTGCCCTCTTTCCCGATATTGCGCCACCGAGTGTTCAGGTAACGGCATTCTATCCGGGAGCGAATGCGGAAGTTGTCGCTCGTTCAGTAGCGACACCTATTGAAGAAGCCGTGAATGGAGTTGAAAACATGACGTATATGACTTCGAATTCCAGTAACGACGGAACGATGACCTTAAGTGTATTTTTCAAACAGGGATCCGATGCAGATAATGCAGCGGTAAATGTTCAGAACAGAGTTTCCAAAGCGATGAGCCAGCTTCCTCAGGAGGTTGTTCAGGCGGGAATTTCCACGCAGAAAGTTCAGAACAGTATGATTATGTTTATGGGATTGTCGAGTAACGACCCGAAACAATACGATGAACTTTTCCTTCAAAATTATTTGAAAATCAACGTCATTCCTCAAATTCAACGTATTCCGGGAGTTGCTCAGGCACAGGTTTTCGGAACGAGAGATTATTCGATGAGACTTTGGCTGAAACCAGACAGACTAGCTGCGAACGGACTTTCGCCTCAGGAAGTCTTGAATGCGGTGAAAGACCACAATTTAGAAGCTGCTCCAGGACGTCTTGGACAAGGTAGCAAGGAAACTTATGAATATATTTTAAAATATAAAGGTAAATTAAACAAAAACGAAGACTATGAAAACATTGCCATCAAAGCCAATAGCGACGGTTCGTTCCTGAGACTGAAAGATGTGGCAAGAGTAGAATTCGGTTCTTATACCTATACCGCAGCTAACAGAATGGATGGTAAACCTGTTGCCGGATTTGCCATCCTTCAAACAGCAGGCTCCAATGCCAACGAAATTTTAACAGATATTGAAAAACAGATTGAACAGATGAAAACTACGCTTCCAAAAGGAGTTGAGCCCATCATCATGTACAATTCTAAAGATTTCTTAGATGCATCCATTCATCAGGTTGTTGAAACATTAGTTATTGCATTTATTCTGGTATTTATTGTAGTGTATATTTTCCTTCAGGATTTCAGGTCTACATTAATTCCTGCGATTGCCGTACCGGTTGCAATTGTTGGTACCTTCTTCTTCCTTCAATTGTTTGGATTCAGTATTAATATGTTGACTTTGTTCGCATTGGTTCTTGCCATCGGTATTGTAGTGGATGATGCCATTGTGGTTGTAGAAGCTGTCCACTCAAAAATGGAACGAACAGGAATGCCGGTTGAACAAGCTACGATGAGCTCGATGAGTGAAATTTCGGGTGCGATTATTTCGATTACTTTGGTGATGTGTGCTGTATTTATTCCGGTTGGTTTCATGCAGGGTCCTGCAGGAGTTTTCTACAGACAGTTTGCGTTTACATTGGCGATTGCGATTTTAATTTCGGCGGTTAACGCATTGACTTTAAGTCCAGCCTTATGTGCTATGTTTTTAAATGATCCTCAAGGAGAACACGGTGAACATGGAAAGAAAAAAGGTTTTGGAGCAAGATTTTTCAACGCTTTCAATGCGAGCTTTGATAATATGACCAAAAAATACATCTACAGCCTTAAATTTTTAATTAAAAATAAATGGGTTGCAGTTGGAGGTTTAGCCATTTTGATTGCCGGAAGTGTTTTCTTGATTAATAAAGCACCTTCAGGATTTATTCCGACCGAAGATCAGGGATTTGTTTTGTATGCTGTGAACACGCCTCCGGGAAGTTCATTAGACAGAACCAATAAAGCTACTGAGCAAATTGATAAAATTATCAACGGGGAAAAAGCTAAAAACCACCTTTGGGTAGCCGACGGTATGAACTTTATCAGCAACTCAAACGCGTCTCCTTATGCTGCTGGTTTCCTTAAACTAAAAGATTACGATCAGCGTGGCGATGTGAAAGACCCAGACCAGATTGCAGCGGCATTAACAGGAAAAGTAGCGCAGGTAAAAGATGCGAATGCATTCTTCTTCAATTTCCCTACCGTTCAGGGATTTGGTAACGTTTCCGGTTTTGAATTTATGCTTCAGGATAAAACCAACGGTACTTTTGAGCAATTGGGAACAACCACTCAGGCATTCATCGGAGAATTGATGAAACGTCCGGAAATTGCTTTTGCTTTTACAACCTATGCAGCCGGAAACCCACAATTTACGATTGATGTCGATTCAGATAAAGCCAATCAGCTAGGAGTTTCAATTACTGAATTGATGCAGACGATGCAGATTTATTACGGAAGTAGCTTCGTTTCAGATTTCAACAGATTCGGAAAATACTATAGAGTAATGGCTCAGGCGGATATTCCTTACCGTAGTGATGCCAATTCACTGGAAGGGATTTATGTTAAAAATAAATCGGGCGAAATGGTTCCTGTAAAAACTTTGGTGACTTTAAAAAGAACCTTCGGACCTGAAACGGTTACAAGAAATAACTTATTCAACGCCGTAACGATTAACGGGACTCCAAAACCTGGCTACAGTACAGGAGATGCCATTAAAGCCGTTGAAGAAGTTGCCGAAAAATCACTTCCAAGAGGTTTCGGATATGAATGGACCGGAATTACCCGTGAAGAAATCAAAACAAGCGGACAAACCACTTTCATCTTTGCCTTAAGTATTCTGTTTGTGTATTTCTTATTGGCAGCTCAATATGAAAGTTATATTCTTCCGTTTGCGGTTATTCTAACGATTCCAACCGGGATTTTCGGAGTATTTGCTTTTACAGGTTTAGCAGGAATTGATAACAACATTTATGTTCAGGTCGGATTAATCATGCTCGTCGGATTGCTCGCCAAAAATGCCATTCTGATTGTGGAATTTGCCGTTCAGCGGAGAAATGCGGGAAGATCATTGTTAGAATCAGCGCTTCAGGCTTCAAGATTACGTTTAAGACCAATTTTGATGACTTCATTTGCATTTATCGTAGGTATGTTGCCATTGGTCTGGACGCAGGGTGCAGCTGCAAAAGGTAATCACTCCATCGGAATCAGTACCGTTGGTGGAATGTTTACCGGTGTTGTCTTCGGGATTTTCATTATTCCGGTAATGTTTGTGATCTTCCAGTATCTACATGAAAAAATGCCAAGCAGAAAAAAGAAAAGACTTCAAAGACAAAAATTGGAGGAAGATCTTTTAGCAACAGCTCATTAATAAAAAATGATTGACAAAACTTTGAGAAATTTAATTTAACCACAAAAGTCACAAAAGATTTTACACTTAAATTATTTGAAGTTTAAAGGTTTGAAAATAAAAGGACACATAAGTCTTTTTCAAATCAAGATTTAAAATAATCATCTGTGAAAATCCGTGAAATCTGTGGGAAATAAAAAATAGAGAAGAAACTATTCAAACTAATATCATAAAAAGCAAAGCCTATCTCCTACTAAAGACTTTTTTGCTTATTATTTTCTCAAAGTTTTGCAATCAATTGAAAACAATAAACATCATCATATGAAAAGAGTAAAAAATATAATCATCGCTTTCGGAATTGCATTAGGAGCGGTTTCCTGCGTGCCAAAATTGGCATATGAGGAGACAAAACCCGAGCTTCCCGAAACATTTAAATATACCGCAACTGCGGACACAGCAAGTGTTGCCAATCTTGAATGGAAACAATTTTTCAGTGACCCGATGCTGCAAAATTTAATCGAAAAGGGAATTAAAAACAATTACGATTTACAAATTGCTTTAAAACAGGTTGCCTCATCGCAGGAGAAACTAAAACAGGCAAAATATCTTCAATATCCTGATGTTGGTTTCGGCGTTTCTGCACAGATTTCAAAACCTTCAAAAAACAGCATGAACGGACAGAGTTTAAATTTATTTTTAGGACAGAGTCATGTTGAAGATTATAATGCAGCCTTCAACCTTTCTTGGGAAGCTGATATTTGGGGTAAGATTAAAAATCAGCAGGAAGTTTCAAAAATGCAGTATCTTCAGACTTACGAAGCGACAAAAGCCATTCAGACACAGGTTGTTGCAGCGATTGCACAAGGATATTATAATTTATTGATGCTTGACAAACAGTTGCAAATTGCAAAATCGAATTTAGATTTGAGCACCAATACCCTTTCTTTAACTGAAAAGTTATGGAAAAGTGGTGACACAACTTCTTTGGGAGTTCAGCAGGCAACCGCTCAAAAGCAGTCTACAGAATTGTTGATTACCCAGTTGGAACAGAATATTGCCATTCAGGAAAATGCATTGAGTATTTTAATCGGTGAAAACCCAAACAAAGTTGACAGAACGATTGAAATGTCTGATACTTCTTTGCCACAGGATATTTCAGCGGGACTTCCTGCTGCGATGGTAAGCCGTCGTCCGGATGTTCGTCAGCAGGAACTGGTATTGTTGGAATCTAATTCAATCGTGGGAATTGCTCAGGCAAATATGTATCCTTCATTAAAAATTACAGCAAACGGTGGTGTGAATTCATTTAAAGTTGATAATTGGTTTTCAATTCCGGCATCATTGTTCGGATCTGTTTTAGGTGGAATTACGCAGCCAATTTTTCAGAAAAGACAGTTGAAAACGGATTTAAATGTTGCTAAAATCCAGAGAGAGAAAAATGTATTGGCGTTCCGTCAATCTGTTTTAAATGCTGTGGGTGAAGTCTCTGATGCTTTGGTTTCAAATGAGAGCTTAAAAGTTCAGGAACAAAAAGCAACCGAACAGGTAGCAACCTTAAAAGACGGAATTAAAAGTGCCGAAATGCTTTACAAAGGCGGAATGGCAAATTATTTAGAAGTGATTACAGCTCAGGGAAATTCTCTGCAGGCAGAACTGAATCTTGCGTCCGTAAAAAGACAGAGATTAAGCAGCATTGTAGATTTGTACCGAGCTTTAGGTGGCGGTTGGAAGTAGTAAATTTAATTATATTGTTAATGGAATGCGGTCTCTCGGGGCTGCATTTTTTCTATGTTGGAAAATCGCAAAGGCGCAAAGATTTTAGAATAAAATACTGTTTTTAAGGCGCAAGAAAATCAAAGATTTTCAGCAAAGTCAACGTATTACAATTTTATTGAAGATAAAATCCTTGCGTCTTAAAGCATTAAGAAAAAATTATTTCTTTGCGCCTTTGCGTTTTCCAACAATTAAACTATTCCAAAGTATGCTCATTAATATACTCAATCAACCCATCAAAATCCTCTTGAGAATATCCCAGCTGCAAATAATGAATATCATCCGCTTTTCGATACCAGGTCAATTGACGTTTTGCATATCTTCGGCTGTTTTTCTTGATTTCAGAAACTGCGAAATCCAAGTCCCATTCACCATCAAAATATTTGAATAATTCTGAATAACCAACCGTATTCAAAGCCGTTAAATGTTTAAATTTTTCTAAACCTTTTGCCTCTTCCAGCAAACCTTTCTCCATCATCATATCCACTCTCCTGTTGATTCTGTCGTATAGTTCTTCTCTTGCAGCTTCAATTCCGATTCGGATAGTATTAAAATTCCTGGAATCTTGTGAAACCGCAATTTGTTCAGAATATTTTTTATTCGTCTGCCAAATTACGTCGATGGCACGCAAAAGCCTTCTGTGATTATGAAAATCAACTAATGCAAAATATTCAGGGTCTAATTCTTTTAAAATCTCCTGAAGTTTTTCAATTCCTTCTTTTTCGAAAATTTCATGTAATTTTTTCTGATTGTTTTCATCAGCTTCTGGCAAATCATTCAACCCTTCAATCACTGCTTTTTCATACATCATGCTTCCACCCACCAAAATGACGGTATCGTATTTTTCAAACAGTTCATCGAGTTTTTTTAAAGCATCTTCCTCGTATTGCCCGATTGAATAATAATCTTCAACAGAAAGATTTCCGATAAAATGATGAGTTGCTTCTGCCAATTCTTCTGCAGAAGGTGCTGCTGTACCAATTTCCATTCCTCTAAAAAACTGTCGGGAATCACAGGAAATAATTTCCGTATTAAAATACTTAGCCAAATCAATTGCTAATCTCGTTTTACCGATTCCGGTAGGCCCTACAACAGAAATTAAATTTTTCTTTTTCACGACGCAAATTTACAAAAAGGAGTTTATTTAATTGGCTGGAAGATGGAAGCCTGAAGATGAAAGTTAAAATTGGAGGTTCATTTATATCCAAGATAGTCTTCCCGCTTCCAGCCTTACTACTTTAGCCAAACTATAGACTTAAATGTTTATCTTTGTACGACAATAAAAAACTATGATTTTATCAATGACCGGCTTCGGTAGAGCCGAAGGTGTTTTTGAGGGTAAAAAAGTTACAATCGACATCAAATCTCTGAACTCAAAGAGCTTTGATCTAAACATTAAAGTACCTTTACGATATAAAGAAAAAGAATTCGAAATTAGAAAAATTCTGAATGACAGAATTATCCGTGGAAAAGTAGATTGTTACATCAACCTGGAAAATCTTGAAGAAACCAACGATGTAAAAATCAACAGAAGTTTAATCGATTCTTACATGTCTGAGCTTAAAAATATTGCTTCAGACGGCCCAGATTTCGAATATCTGAAAATGGCGGTAAGACTTCCGGATGCCATCACTTCAAGACCTGATGAATTGGGAGAAGGAGAATGGGAAGCTTTAGCAAAAATCGTTAACGAAGCAACAGATAAGTTCCTAGAATTCAGAAAAACAGAAGGAAAAATCCTTCATGAAGAGTTAGAACGAAACATCAAAAATATTGACCAATACCTGTCTGAGGTTTTACCTTTCGAAGAAGTGAGAATCAATGCTGTAAAAGAACGTTATCAGAAAACTTTGAAAGAATTTGAGAATGTGGATGAAACAAGATTCTATCAGGAAATGGCGTATTTTACAGAAAAATTAGATATTTCAGAGGAAAAAGTAAGGCTTGCCCAACATTTGAAATATTATTCTGAAGTAATGGATAATGAAGATTTCAACGGAAAAAAACTAGGTTTTATCTCTCAGGAAATCGGAAGAGAAATCAATACTTTAGGTTCAAAAGCCAATCATGCAGAAATTCAGAAATTGGTCGTGATGATGAAGGATGATTTGGAGAAAATTAAAGAGCAAACGTTAAACGTTTTGTAAGAATCAAGTAAAAAGAGCCAAGTGAAAAGTAAACGCTTAGTCAATCAATCATCATTTATCTCTTATCATTTATGAATAAGGTTATCATATTTTCAGCGCCTTCAGGAAGCGGAAAAACTACATTAGTAAAGCATTCTTTGGAGGTTTTTAATGAATTGCAGTTCTCGATTTCTTGCACAACGAGACAACCGAGAGGTACTGAAATTCATGCTGTAGATTATCATTTTATTTCGCCTGATGAATTCAGACAGAAAATTGCTGAAGATGCTTTTGTGGAATTTGAGGAAGTTTACACCGACAAATATTACGGAACCTTAAAATCTGAGGTCGAAAAGATCTGGAATCAGGGAAAAGTTGTTATTTTTGATGTAGACGTAAAAGGCGGAATTTCATTAAAAAAATATTTTGGGGAAAAAGCACTGTCGATTTTCATCGAACCACCTTCGATTGCCGAGTTGGAACGAAGATTGATTTCAAGAAATACCGATGATGCCGAAACCATAAAAACCCGTGTAGCAAAAGCCGAAGAAGAGCTTACCTACGCTATTGAATTTGATAAAATCGTGATTAATTCCGATTTGAACGAAGCAAAATTAGAAATAGAAAGTTTAATAAAGAATTTTATCAAAAGTTAGATGACGGAAGATGGAAGATGGATGTTTTAATACAACCATTTAAAGTTGTTTTCATTAAATTTAGTTTCTGATAGAACAAAAAACCTTGAGGCTGAAATGAGCACCGAAACATTAGAAAAAGCCAAATCTACACTTCCTGTGAAAGGATTTTTAGATATAAAAGACATCGATATTCCGCAAGGAGAAGAATTGGTAAAAGCTATTCTTCAACTTAAAGAAGAAAAAAATGCCGTTATTCTTGCACATTATTATCAACCCGGAGAAATTCAGGATATTGCCGATTTTCTTGGAGATTCTTTACAATTAGCAAGACAGGCAAAAGAAACCAACGCCGATATGATTGTATTCTGCGGAGTACATTTCATGGCGGAAGCTGCAAAAATTTTAAATCCGACCAAAAAAGTAGTCCTACCCGATACCATGGCGGGATGCTCTTTAGCAGACGGATGCAGCGGTGAGGGTCTTAGAAAAATGCGTGAACAGCATCCAAATGCTTTAATCGCAACCTATATTAACTGTAATGCAGAAACAAAAGCAGAAAGCGATATTATCGTGACCAGCTCCAATGCTGAAACAGTAATCGAAGCACTCCCGACAGACCGACCAATCATTTTTGCACCGGATAAAAACCTGGGAAGATATTTATCACAGAAAACAGGTCGTGATATGATTCTTTGGGACGGAAGCTGCATTGTGCACGAAGCTTTCTCCATGGAAAGAATCGCAAAACAATTGGCAGACAATCCGGATGCTAAATTAATTGCACACCCAGAAAGTGAAGAAGCAGTTTTAAAGCTTGCTCATTTTATAGGATCTACTTCTGCCCTTCTTAATTTTGTAGAAAAAGATGATTGCCAGAAGTTCATTATCGCTACAGAAGAAGGAATTCTTCACGAAATGAGAAAACGTGCCCCGCATAAAGAATTGATTCCAGCTTTGGTTTTTGATGAAAGCTGCAACTGCTCGGAATGTTTTTATATGAAACGAAATACAATGGAAAAACTGTATTTATGTATGAAATATGAACTTCCTGAGATTATCATCGAAGAAGAACTTCGACTGAGAGCATTAAAGCCCATTGAAGCAATGCTTGACCTTTCGAAAAGTATTAAATAAATTGAAAAGCGGGTTTTTACTCGCTTTTTAGCTTTCCATATAATAAATTAAGAAAATTTAATCTTGTTTTTCCAAAAAAATTTGTACTTTTGATAAGTAACAATGACTTTTCTAAGAAACATATCTGAAATTTCTACTCCGATTTTCTCTATTTCGGAAGTATATTTTGTTTCTGTTACAACTACAACAACTACGACTACCCCATAACGGGGTAAATTTTCACATATCATTATACGCTTATGTACTCTTTTTTTAAAGAGTAAAAATTTCAATTTTCTATAACTTAAAAAATTAATAATGAAAGTTTTAAAATTTGGCGGAACTTCAGTCGCAAATTCACAAAATATATTGCTGGTCGAAAATATTATAAAAAAAGATGCATCTCAAAACAAAATCATAGCCGTAGTTTCAGCACTTCATGGTGTTACAGATCAGCTAATCAAAGCATCTGAATTAGCATCTGAAAATGATCAAAATTATCTTCATATTATTAAAGACCTTGAAGAGCAACATTTACTTCTCGTTAAAGAATTAATCCCTGTTTTAGAGCAAAGCCCGTGGTTGAGCTTTATAAAAAAGCATTTCAATGACATTGAAGATATCTGCAACGGAATTTTTGTCTTGGGAGAATTTACAAATAGAATTAAAGATAAAATTACATCTTATGGTGAATTTCTTTCTTCAAATATTATCAGTGCAAGATTAAAATCTGCAGGATTGGATGCCATTTGGATGAATTCGGCTGATATTATTGTTACAAACAGCAATTTCACCAATGCCAAAGTTGACTTCGAAAAAACAGAAAAAAATCTCAATCAATTTTTTGATGAAAATAAACATCAGATTATTATTGCACCCGGTTTTATTGCAAAAGATAAAAAAGGCAATCCGACAACATTAGGTAGAGGCGGCTCAGATTTTACGGCTTCTATTATTGCATCCGTTTTGAATGCTGAAGAACTACAAATCTGGACAGATGTAAGCGGAATGATGACTTCCGATCCGCGGCTGGTTTCAAATGCAAAACCTATTACAGAAATTTCTTATTCTGAAGCGATGGAACTTTCCCATTTCGGAGCAAAAGTTTTATATCCTCCTACAATTCAACCTGTAATGATTAAAAATATTAACCTTAGGATTAAAAACACTTTTGATGCCGAAGCTGAAGGAACATTAATTTTTCATAACCTGAAAAATGCAGATTCAGAAAATAAACAAATTGCTGTCGGGATTTCCAACATGAATAATATTGCGTTATTGACTTTAGAAGGTAGTGGAATGATAGGAGTTCCAGGAGTTTCTGCGAAATTATTTCAATGTTTAAGCAATGAAAAAATTAATGTTATTCTGATCACTCAAAGCTCATCCGAGCATTCTATCTCCGTTGCGATCAGTGAAAAAGATATTCATAATGCAGAAAGTACTATTAATCTCGCTTTCGAAGATGATTTAAAATTAAAAAGGATTGAGCCTGTACAAATTGAAAAAAACCTTTCAATTGTTGCTTTAGTAGGCGAAAATATGAAAAGCCGAAGCGGTGTAAGTGCTAAAATGTTTGGCTGTCTCGGAAACAATGGAATCAATATTCGGGCAATTGCGCAAGGTTCTTCAGAAAAAAACATCAGTATTGTCATTTCAGAAAAAGACATCAAAAAAGCAGTGAACGTTTTGCATGAAGAATTTTTTGAATCTGAAATCAAGCAAATCCATCTTTACATCTGTGGAATAGGAAACGTAGGGTTGAAACTGATTCAGCAAATCTATGATCAAAACGAATATCTTAAAGAGAATCTTTTAATTAACTTAAGAATTGCAGGAGTTTCTAATAGTCGTAAAATGATTTTCTCAGAAAAAGGAATATCACAAGATCAATTAATTAATTTTAATCAAAATGGAGAAGAATCTTCGGCTAAGAAATTTGCGGAAGAAATCATTTCAAGCAATTTGAGAAATTCGGTTTTTGTAGATGTAACAGCTAGTGCAGAAATCCCGAATATTTATGAAAAACTATTAAAAAAGAGCGTGAATATTGTTGCTTGTAATAAAATTGCTGCCTCTTCCGATTTTGAACGTTATACGTCATTAAAATCTATTGCCAGAAATCACAATTGTAAGTTTTTCTTTGAAACCAATGTAGGCGCAGGACTTCCGATTATCGGAACAATTAATGATTTAATAAGAAGTGGTGATAAAATAATTTCCATTCAGGCAGTTTTAAGCGGAACATTAAATTTCGTTTTCAACAACTATGATGGAAGCAAACTGTTTTCTGAGATCGTAGCTCAAGCTCAAAAAGAAGGTTTTACTGAACCAGACCCAAGATTAGATTTAGCGGGAACAGATGTTGCCCGAAAAATACTGATCCTGGCAAGAGAATCGGGATATTCTATTGAATTTAATGAAATTGAAAACGAAAGTTTTCTTCCTGAAGAATGTATGAAAGGAAATGTTGAAGATTTTTACAGGTCACTTACAAAATATGAAAGTCATTTTAAAAATATACTTGAAAAAGCAAAAAATAATGGTAAAATTTTAAAATATGTTGCCGAATTTAAAGGCGGAAAAGCAAAAGTAGGATTACAGCATATTGCTCCTGAAAGTGATCTCTTTCATTTGTATGGAAAAGATAATATTGTCATTTTCAAAACTTTAAGATATTCTGAACAACCATTGGTCGTAAAAGGCGCAGGAGCCGGTGCTGAAGTTACTGCAAGTGGAGTTTTTGCTGATATTATTCGTTCTGTTTAAAATTTAAAATTATGAAAAAAGTTAAATTAAAAGTTCCGGCAACTGTTGCCAATCTCGTTTGTGGATTTGATATTCTTGGAATGGCAATTCATGAACCTTACGATGAGATGGAATTGAAAATATTAGAGAGCCCGGAAATCATTATAAAGCACAAAGATCATTTTGATTTACCCGAAGAGCCATCAAAAAATGTTGCAGGTGTTGTATTGTTAAAAATTCAGGAGCGTTTAAACTTGAAAAAAGGTTTTGAAGTTATCATCCATAAGAATATAAAACCGGGAAGCGGATTAGGTTCAAGTGCTGCAAGTGCAGCAGGAGCAGTAATGGGAGCAAATATTTTATTAGGAAATATTTTCACTAAAGAAGAACTTGTTCATTTTGCAATGTTTGGTGAAGAATTGGCTTCAGGGGTAAAACACGCCGATAATATTGCACCTTGCATTTTTGGCGGAATAACTTTAGTAAAATCATCAAATCCCGTTGATATTGTTCCGTTGAATTCGCCGGATTTATTCGTAACAGCTGTTCATCCGCAAGTTGAAGTAAAAACTTCTGACGCAAGACAGATTTTGAAGAAAAATATTCTTTTGAAAGATGCAATTGAACAATGGGGAAATATTGCCGGATTGGTCGCAGGGATTCAAAAAAATGACTTTGCGCTTATTGGAAGAAGTCTAAATGATGTAATTGTTGAGCCTATACGCAGTATTTTAATTCCAAAATTTGATGAAATCAAAGAAAAAAGCTTGAATATCGGAGCTTTAGGTGGAGGAATTTCAGGTTCGGGACCATCAATCTTTATGTTATCCGAAAAAGAAGAAACAGCAAAAAACATTGCTCAATTGATGAAATCAATTTATGATGAAATGGAGATCGAAAGTTTCGTGTATGTTTCAAAGATAAATCCATCAGGAATTAAAATCATTGAAGATTAAAAATTAAAGCGAATGAAATATTACAATTTAAAAGATAAAAACGAAGTTGTAGATTTTAAAACAGCTACAATAAAAGGACAAGGAAAAGAAAAAGGTCTGTTTTACCCACAATTTCTTCCTCAATTTGATAATGATTTTATTGAAAATTTAAATCAATATTCTAATGAAGAAATTGCTTTTCTATGTATGAAAGATTTTGTGGGTGAAGAAATTCCGTCTGAAATTTTAAAAGATATTGTTTCGGAAACCATCAACTTTGAAATTCCTTTGAAAAAAATTAATGAAAATATTTATTCTTTAGAACTTTTTCATGGTCCTACTTTAGCCTTTAAAGATATCGGCGCAAAATTCATGAGTCAATGCCTATCCTATTTTTTGAAAGATAAAAATAAAAAAGTTACGGTTTTGGTTGCAACTTCAGGAGATACTGGAGGTGCAGTTGCCAATGGTTTTTATGATGTCGAAAATATTAATGTTGTTATACTTTATCCAAAAAATCGTGTGAGTAGCATTCAGGAAAAGCAATTAACAGCTCTTGGTAAAAATATTTCTGCACTTGAAGTGGATGGAAGTTTTGATGATTGTCAACAACTTGTAAAACAAGCCTTTTCGGATAAAGAAATTAATTCAAAAATATTTTTAACTTCTGCAAATTCTATTAATGTTGCAAGATGGCTTCCTCAACAAATTTACTATTTGCTAGCTTTAAAACAATGGCAAAAATTGGAAAGTCAGAAACCTATAATTTGTGTTCCGAGTGGAAATTTCGGTAATATCTGTGCAGGACTTCTTGCTCATTTCAGAGGACTTTCTGCAGAGCATTTTATAGCTGCCTGTAACGAAAATGATGTCATTCCGAATTATTTAAAGAATGAAAAATTTGAAGTGAAAGATACTGTAGCAACACTTTCCAATGCAATGGATGTAGGTAGTCCGAGTAATTTTGTAAGAATTTTAGAACTTTTCGAAAATCAATTTAATGAATTAAAAAATAAAATTTCGGGTTATTCTATTAATGATAAAGAAACTTTACAAACTATTACCAAAGTCTATGAAAAATATGGCTATGTTCTTGAGCCTCACAGCGCAGTTGCTTATTTCGCCCTGGAAAAATATTTGAAAGACAATCCTGAAAAAAAAGGATTTATTCTGAGTACCGCTCATCCTGTAAAATTTCCTGATGCTGTGGAAAAAGCCATCAATTTAAAAATTAAACTTCCTGAAACATTAGACGAATTAATGAAAAAAGATAAAAAAAGCACGGAAATAAAACCCTATTTAAAAGAATTAAAACGATTTTTGCTTAATCAAAATAAATAAACATGAGCAAAATATATCTTGAAGACGTAAAAATCTATGCTTATCACGGTGTTTTACCCGAAGAAAATATCATTGGAACTTATTATATCTTAAATGTAGAAATCCACACTGATCTTTGGAATGCCGCTGAATCTGACGATTTGAACGACACCATCAGTTATGCAGAAATTAACAATATTATTCACAACGAAATGAAAATCAACTCTAAACTTCTGGAGCACGTTGCAGGAAGAATTATTGCTAAAATTCATGACAGTTTTGAACAGATTTCTTATATCAAATTGAAGATCACCAAAACCAGTCCGCCCATGAAAGGCGAAATGAAAGGCGCCAGTATCGAACTTGAAAAAAGTTTTTTGTTGGGTGGTTCAGCAGAAAATAACTAATTTCACTTTTCAAAATAAAACATTCAGGTGAGAATTTTAAGTTTTCTTTTCGTACTTCTTTCGTTTAATATTTTTGCTCAAACCGAAAATAATCAGGCAGTTTACAGTTTTCCGAAAATAAAATCGAGCATCACGATGCCGGTAACGATTCCGTTGTCGGAAATCAGCAATATGGTAAATTCATCGGTGAAAGATCTTATTTTTCAGGATGATTCTTATACCGATAACGATAATGATCAGTTTAAGGTAAAAGTCTGGAAAACCCGTCCGATACGATTGGTAGGAGATGCCAATCAAAATATTTTCATTGAAGTTCCCTTAAAAATCTGGGCAGAAAAAGGAATCGGCACGCTTGGCATTTATACTTATCAGGAAACGACTTTTGAAACGGTTATGTATTTTAAAACCGCTTTAAGCTTTAAAAATAACTGGTCTGTAAGTACTTTTACGCAGCCAATGGGTTTTAAGTGGGTGACAAAACCTGTACTGGATTACGGCAAAATAAAAATTCCGATTACTTCGCTTGTAGAATCAAGCTTGAAAGACCAGCAATATAAATTCTGCAAAACCATTGACGAACAAATGGCTGCACAACTGAATTTTCAGCAATACGCCGTTTTAGCCTGGAATGCATTCTCACAACCATGCAATATTTCGGAAGAGTACAATACTTGGTTGAAAGTAACTCCCATTAATGTTAATATTACTCCTTTAAAGTTCTATGGAAATCAAATCGATACCAATATAGGAATTGATATTTTTTCGGAAACTTTTACAGGAACGAAACCCGAAGCTTCACAACCTGTAAAAACGGTTATGAACTTCAATTTCATTCCGCTTCTTGCTGATAAATTTCTTTTACAAACTACAGCAAATATTCCTTTTTCGGAAGCGACAAATATTGCAAAAAAGACATTTTTAAATAAAGAATTTGACATCAGAGATTCTAAAGTGAGAATTACCGACATTAAAGTTTATGGGGAAGCAGACCGCATCATGATAGAAGCCGACACGGAAGGTTATGTGAACGGAACTGCTTTTATTTCGGGAATTCCTGTGTATGATGAAACAAAGAAAAAAATTGTTCTTTCGGATACAAAGTTTAAGCTAAAAACATCCAACCTCCTTCAAAAATTGGCAACTTCCCTTTTCAAAGGCAAAATTGTAAAGATGATTGAAGATGAATACGGAATTCCGACAAACGAACTGGAAACCTCTTCTAAAAAAAGCATCGAAGAAGCTTTTAATAAAGAATATTACAAAGGCTTAAAAATTAGTGGAAAAGTATTTAATTTAAAACCATCAAGAATACTTTTAAATGATTTAGGAATTACCGCAGTCATTGACATCAATGCCAATCTAAAACTAACCCTGAAAGGATTGTAATAAAAACTAAACATAACCATGAGAAAATATTTACAAATTGTCGACAGACACAAAGCGTCTTTAGGCACAAGATTCGTCAATAACTTAATAGACACCATAATTTTGATGATTATTCATATTATTTTAGGGATTCTGTCTACTATAATTTACAACCTTACTTTTAATAACTTTTTTTTCTTCTTTAATAATGGTGGCTTCATCTGGGATGTATTTGTAGGTGCAGTGGTTGCTGTTATCTATTTTTTCCTTTGGGAATATTACACCGACGGAAAAACGCCCGGTAAGTATGTTACGGGTACAAAAGTAATCAGCATAGACGGAATGAGACCAACAAGTAAACAATATCTTTCACGAAGTCTTTATAGAGTCATTCCGTTTGAAGCATTTACATTTTTCGGCTCTGAAGGATGGCATGATGGGATGACAGACACCAGAGTGATTAATTATAAAAATTATGAGACTGAAAGACAGACCAAAAGCGAGATCGACAACATCGGAGTTAAAGAAATTGCCTGAAAAATTTGGAGAAAATATAAATTTGAGTATATTTGCACCACTCTAAACGGTGCTTTGGCCGAGCGGCTAGGCAGTGGTCTGCAACACCATCTACAGCGGTTCGAATCCGCTAGGCACCTCGAAAATCCCTATTCTGAAAGTTTAGGGATTTTTTATTTTATACAATATAAGATCTTTTTAGAAAGATTTCAATCTAAAATATTCAAATTATAAATATCATCTGTTAAATACAAGTATTCCCTTATCATAAGATGTAAAATTCATTTAGTATAATATTTATTTAACATAATTTTAAATTTTAACAATCCTTTAACTAAAACTTGGCTTCATAATTGGAATGGGTTAAATATAAAAAGCCTCGCAGCTTAATAATTAATAAATAGAAAAATTTGAGTTATGAAAAATATAGTTTTAGCAGGTTTAATTTCAGTTTTTACACTGAGTGCCTGTAAGAAGGATGACAATAAAGTTGCCGAGAAAACTTTAGAACAACAAAAAATGGAATTTCAAGTGAGACAGCTTGAAATAGAGAAACAAAAACTGGCTATTGAAAGAGAAAGATTTGCATACGAAACACAGAAAAAAGCCGATAGCATTGCAGAAGTTGAAAAAGCAAAAACCGCAGCTGCTGCAAAACCGCAGGTAATTAAAGAAACGAAAACAATTTATAGAGATGCCCCTTCTTCAGGTAGCGGTGGTTCTTCTTCAGGAGGAAGCTCTTCACAAGGTACGACCGCTCAGAAAAAAGGAATCAGTGAAGCAGCTAAAGGTACTGCGATCGGTGTAGTGAGTGGTGCTGCTTTAGGCGCAATTGTAAATAAGAAAAACCGTGGCGGTGGTGCCGTTGTAGGTGGTATTATCGGTGGTGCGACAGGATATACTTTAGGTAGAGCACAAGACAGAAAAAGCGGTCGAGTACAGCCTAAATAATTAAATATTTTCAAAAACATGAAAGATTGCTTATTTTTAGGCAATCTTTTTTTATGCTGTTAATATTATTTTCTTCGTTTTTAATCATTTCAACCTTTATGGGTTGGGGAAAATTGTTTGAAAAATTTATAGGAGAAAACTTAAATGGTATTTCGGGGAAAATTCTATCCGGAATCTTTTTATTGGGACTGATTTTTACAATTGTTTCGTTCTTTATTCCACTCAATTTATATATTGAAATACCTGCAATTTTGATCGGGTTATTCTTCTTTTTTAAAGAAAACCTTTACTTAGGATTTTATAAAATTTCAAGAAAATATTTTGTTGTTTTGGGAGTTTTAACTGCGGTTATTTTGTTTTGCGGATCTTTTTACCCTTTTATTTTAGATCATTTCGGATATTATGTTCCGTCGATCAAATGGCTTACAGAATATGGTTTGGTGAAAGGAATTTCTAATCTCGATCTGATTTTAGGACAAATGTCGGCTTGGCATATTTTACAGGCCGGATTCAGTAATTTTTCGGATCCGATTCTCAAACTTAATGCTGTACTGCTGATTATTTATGTATTATACATCATTGAAAACAAAAGCTGGCTTCAGTTGATTTTTGTTCCGGTTTTATTAATTTTTGCACAATCTCCAAGTCCGGATTTACCGGTCATTACTTTTTCTCTCATTATTTTAAATGAAATTTTATCCGGGAACAAAAACCTTTCATTCTTATTTGCATTTTCAGTTTTTACATTTGCTATAAAACCTACCATTATCTGGCTGCCAATTTTCATTCTCCTCTACTCTGTTTTCATCTCTAAATTTGATTATAAAAAATTTATTTTCGGTTCGTTCGTATTTCTACTCTTTACGTTAAAAAACATCTGGATATTCGGGTATCCATTTTTTCCTATTGCTGTTTTCGACTTGGGAATTTCATGGAAAGCCAATCCCGAAATGTTAAGAGCATCCTCAGAATTCGCCAAGGTAAAAATGTATGATGAACAATACACGTATGAAGAAATTTTAAAATTCTCATGGTTTGAGCATATCAAAAACTGGTTATTTTTAAAAGGAATCAAATCCATAATCAATATTTTATTTGTTGTAAGTTTAATGGGATTTATCATATTTTCTCTCATTAAAAGAAATAAAATCGTCAGTTTAATTTGTATTTCTATTTTAATTAAAAGTGTTCTAATCCTACTTTTTTCTGCGCAATACCGATTTTTCATCGATGTTTTTTTTGTGATGTTTTTTGTTATCTTTTTTAAACATTTAAATACAAAAAAATCGTTTCAGATTTCCTCATTTTTAATTTGTGCTGTAGTTGGATTGTTCTCTTTTCCAAATCTTATTCAGAAATTTGTACCAAGCTTTAATGTAGGAAGATTTATGACTCAGTTTGAAAAAAAACAGCTTTTAAAACCATCAAATTACGAATACAATCAATACAAATCTTATCAAGTCGGAGATCTGAACTTCAACGTTTCAAAACACTATCCTTTTAACTTTGATACACCAACGCCTGCCATTTCAGAAAGCTATGTTTTAGATTATCAAAAATTAGGAATATTTCCACAGCCAATTGATAAAAATGATTTAAAAAAAGGTTTCATCTGGAAAAAGCTTAATGCTAAAGAGAAAAAAGAATTGCATAAAACCATTGAAATCATCAAAAAGAACTATCAATAAAGCCATTACCTAAGACTTTATTATCTGAATAAAAAACGGTAATTTTGTACTATGTTCAATACTTTAGGTAATCTTCTCAGCCTTACAACTTTTGGCGAGAGTCATGGCGCAGCGTACGGCGGAATCATTAATAATTTTCCGGCAGGTCTGGAAGTAGATTTTGAAAAAATTCAATACGAATTAGACCGCAGAAAACCGGGGCAATCTGCAATCGTTACACAGAGAAAAGAAAGTGATACGGTAAAATTTCTTTCCGGAATTTTCGAAGGTAAAACGACGGGAACACCGATTGGTTTTATGATTGAAAATGAAAACCAAAAATCGAAAGACTACGATCATATTGCCAATTCTTATCGTCCGAGTCATGCCGATTTTACCTATGACCAGAAATTTGGCATCAGAGATTATCGTGGCGGCGGAAAATCTTCGGCAAGAGAAACCATCAACTGGGTCGTTGCAGGAGCTTTAGCCAAACAATTTTTAAAAGATATTGAAATCAATGCTTACGTTTCTTCCGTTGGCGAAATTTTCTGTGTAAAGCCTTATCAGGATTTAGATTTTTCTAAAACAGAAAGCAATGAAGTCCGTTGTCCCGATGCTGAAACTGCCGAAAAAATGATTTCAAAAATTAAAGAAATCAAAAAAGAGGGAAACACAATCGGCGGAACAATTACCTGTGTTATTAAAAACGTTCCTGTAGGAATTGGTGAACCCGTTTTCTCTAAGCTTCAGGCTGAACTGGCAAAAGCAATGCTCAACATTAATGCCTGCAAAGGCTTTGAATACGGAAGCGGATTTTGCGGTGCAAAAATGACCGGAAGCGAACACAACGACCAGTTTAACACCGATTTTTCTACAAAATCGAACCTTTCTGGTGGAATTCAGGGCGGAATTTCTAATGGAATGGATATTTATTTCCGTGTGGCTTTCAAACCTGTCGCAACGATTTTACGACCTCAGGAAAGTGTTGATAAAGATGGAAATGCAGTAACAGTAGAAGGAAAAGGAAGACACGATCCTTGTGTGGTTCCGAGAGCTGTTCCTGTGGTGGAAAGTTTGGCGGCATTTGTTTTGGCAGACTTATTTCTGATCAATAAAACGAGAAACATTAATAATTTTTAATAAAAATATTGGTAATGAAAAATTACTGGGACAAAGCAATTTCTTTTGAAGATTATCTTCAGATTGCGCATGAAAGACTCGAAAATCCTGCGACTCCGCAAGATGCAGAATATAAAATGTATTATGAACTGGGAATCCAGAGAATGGACAGAACCCTGAAAAAATTCGTAATCGATGAAGAACAACTCAACGAACTAAAATCTAAGAGTTTCAACGGAAAAATTCTGATTATTTCTGAAGCTTGGTGTGGTGATGCAAGTGCCACAGTTCCAGCTTTGGTAAAGTTTTTTGAAGGTCATAATGAAGTGAAAATCTTTTTACGAGACAGCGATAAAAGCCTGATCAATGAGTTTTTAACCAACGGAACCGAATCTATCCCGAAAGTGATTATCCTGGATGAAAACTATAATGTGAAAAATTCCTGGGGACCGCGTCCGAAATTTGGTCGTGAATTGTTATTAAAATTTAAAGCAAATCCTGAAGAATACCCAAAAGAAAGTTTTTACAACGATTTGCAGGTTTATTACTCGAGAAACCGAGGAAAAGATGCCATTCAGGAGATTTTAGAATTATTGTAAAATAGTGAATATGAAAAAACTGATTACACCGATTGTCATCCTCATCATTTTGGGCATTATATTTTTAGTTCCCGGAGTAAGAAATTTTCTTAAGGATCAATTTTTTCCGGTGGCAACGATAGAAAATGCCGTTCACATCAGTCAGGATGACTACGATGTCGATCTACAGGGGATCAACGTACCGAGTACCAATCTGAAAAACTTTAAGAACAAGCCTGTTTTTCTGAATTTTTGGGGAACATGGTGTCCTCCTTGCCGAAAAGAATGGCCATCCATTCAAAGATTGTATGACCGGAGAAAAGGCCATATCGATTTTGTGCTGATTGCAATGAAGGATGAAGAAGAGAAAGTTCGAGCTTTTTTAAAGGAAAATAATTATACGGTTCCTGTGTACATTGCACAAAGCCCAATCTCTGAAAAAATACTTCCTAAAGCTTTCCCTACAACGTTTCTTTTAGACCAAAACGGAAGAATTTTAATCAAGGAAGATGCTGCAACTGATTGGGACGCAGAATCTATCCATCAGTTCATCGATAATATTGTTAAGTAAACTTTAACTAAAATTTAGATTTACTTGGTATAAATTTTGCGAAATTTACAGAGTTGAAATTATTTTAAAAGCAAACACAAAAATGAAATATTCAAAACTCAATCTTGCCAAAGAGGCAATTGCCCACAAAGGCTTCGTAAAAAAAATACCTGATATTTTCCGAATGGTGAATATGTGGAGAAAAGGAGCGTATCCTGTAAAGTCGATGGATCTTATTCTTCCTTTGGTAGGACTTCTCTATGTCATTTCGCCAATCGATATTATTCCGGACTTCATTGTTGTTGCAGGAGTATTAGATGACTTGGCAGTTTTGTCATTAGCAATTCCGAAGCTGATAAGGGAAGTTGATAAATTCTTACTTTGGGAAGCCGAGCAGAAATACAGCTCTGAAACTACAAAAATCATCGACGCAGATATCGTTAAATAATATAAGCATCCTTTCGGGGATGTTTTTTTGTGAAAGATTTAAATTTAAACCATTAAAGGAAAATTTTTAAGATTAATTAAAGTAAAAATCATTAAGCTGTTTCTTAAATCAATTGGTTGATTCTTATATAATGCTAAAACTTTTAATAAACTTAATGGTAATTTAAAATCTCTTTTTCAGGCAATTCACAATTGACATTAAACATCAAATCCTTAAATTTGCACCATCTAATAAAAAATTAATGGAAAGTAAGAAAGAATTCTTTTTGGAGTGTTACAAACTGGGCATCATCAAATTCGGAAGATTTACATTAAAAAGCGGTATTGAAAGTCCGTTTTATGTAGATTTAAGACCTTTGGCATCAGATCCCAAAATCTTAAAAAACCTTGCCAATTATTTACTGGAAATGCTTCCTCTGGATAATTTTGACCTGATCTGCGGAGTTCCTTACGCTGCACTTCCGATGGCAACAGCAATGTCTCTGGAAAGCTACATCCCATTAATCATCAAAAGAAAAGAAGCGAAAGAATACGGAACTAAAAAAATGATCGAAGGAATTTACCAGAAAGGACAAAACTGTCTTTTGGTAGAAGATGTGATCACTTCCGGAAAATCGTTGATCGAAACCATTGCCGAAGTTGAGCAGGAAGATCTGAAAGTTGCCGATATTGTCGTTGTTCTTGATAGAGAACAGGGCGGAAAACAACTTTTAGAAAGTAGAGGTTTCAGAGTTCATACTTTGTTTAATATTTCCGAAGTTTGTACAATTCTGCAGGAAGAAGGAGAACTAAGCAATGAAGAAGTAAAGAGAATTCAGGATTTTTTACAGGGAAATCATATTCAGTTTGAAGAGAAAAAAAGGCTTTCTTATCAGGAAAAATTTGAAAATGCACAGCATTCTGTTTCAAAAAAATTATTAGAAATTGCTTTGGCAAAAGAATCCAACCTGATTGCTTCGGCTGATGTAACAACCACTCAGGAATTGCTTGAACTGGCAGAAAAAGTAGGTCCGCATATTATTGCTTTAAAAACGCACATCGATATTATTTCAGATTTCGATTATCAAAATACCATTGTTCCTTTGAAAGAACTGGCTTCAAAGTATAAATTTTTATTAATGGAAGACCGAAAATTTGCTGACATCGGGAACACTCAGGAATTACAATTCACCAGCGGCGTTTTCAAAATTACAGACTGGGCAGATTTTGTGACTTCTCAGGTCATCGGTGGTTTCGAATCTTTAGACTGCTTTACAAATGTAGGTGTTGTAGCGATTATCGGAATGTCTTCAAAAGGAACTTTAACGACAAATTCTTACAGAGAAGAAGCTTTAAAAATAGCTCTATCTCATCCGAATGTGATCGGCGGTGTTTCTCAAAATGCCCTTCCTGAAGAAGTATTGCTATTCACTCCGGGCGTAAATTTAGCCGATTCCGGGGACGGAAAAGGTCAGCAGTATAATACTCCTGAACATGTGTTTAAAACACTTCACACCGATTTCATCATTGTCGGAAGAGGAATTTACAAATCTGAAAACCCTGGAGAAGCAGCAAGTAATTATAAGAATAAAGGCTGGAATGCTTATCTGGCTTCACTTTAGAAATAAAATCAACATTTTTATCATCAAATTGCTCTCTTTTTCGGGAGCAATTTTATTTAAACAATCTGCAATATAATACTGATTTTTGATAAATCTTAACTAAAAAATCATAAGAATTAAATCTAAAATAAGCTATATTTGAAGCTTTATAGGTATTTTGAAAAAGTTTTGCATTGGTATTTTTTTGATATTTGGAATTGTACAGGTTTCTGCACAAAAGGACAGCATTTATATTAAGGCTAAATTATCGCAGGATAATAAAACCCTTGAAGTGAATCAGGAAATTATCTATCACAATCATTCTGAAAAAAGTCTCGACAGCATTAAACTTTTAAACTGGATCTCTGCTTACAAAAAAAGAGGCACATTACTCGTTTACAGAAAACTTGAGGACAGAAACAACAGTCTTCATTTTGCACAAAAGCATGAGCTGGGAAAAGTTTTAGAGCTAAATATAAAAAACACTGAAAACCAATCGATTCCTATTAACAATATTTCTGACGAAAACTTATACGTCAATTTAAATGAAAGCCTACAACCCGGAAAAAGCATCAAGCTCCAACTACAGTATAAAATGCAGCTTCCGGACAAAAAGTTTACCGGTTACGGTGTTTCTGCACAAGATACAGCCTTGAAATATTTCTTTATTGTTCCTGATCATTTCGATCCCGAAAACAATGATGAAAGAGATTTTCTCGACACCGAAGAATCTGTCAATTTCAATACGTATTGGACGGTAGATTTCGAAACTTCAGGTAATAATTTTATTGAAAGTAATCTTGAGCAGACTCTACCCAACTCGTTTAAAGGATATTTAGATTCTGATCCGGAATTTATTATTTCAAAAAACAACTTTCCTGAGATAAAAATTAATGCGGAAGATATTAAGACAGAAATCAAATTTGGTTATCATATCACGCCACAGGAAATTCAGAATCTTGAGTTTTACCTTCCTCTACAGCTTAGATTTATCAAAGACAGAATTGGCTTTATTCCTGAAAGAATTTTTATTTCTGAGAAATTCAGAGCTAAAGAAGATTTTTTCGGCAATAATGATATTCGCTTTTGGACATTCAGATTTAAACTTTTTTCCGATGCAGAAAATACCGATCTTGATTATTTCGGAATTATTTCAAAAAAGATCTTAGATGAAGGCATTATCACTGATAAAGAAGAAAATCACTGGTTTAAAAATGGTTTAAAATCATATCTCGAAATTCAATACCTGAAAAAATTCTACAGCGATAAAAAACTGTTGGGGAATCTTCCGGAAACGAATATTTTAGGGCTAAAACCTTTGAAATGGTTTCACGCATCGAGGGTGAAATTATTGGATCGATATGGTTTGGCGTATCAGTACATCATGTCGCAAAATCTTGATCAGAAAATTGATGAGCCGTATTCATACCTCAGCAATTTCAATGATATGGCAATCAGTAGTTTCGAAACTGGAACACTTTTCAACTATTCTGCAGATAAAATGGGTGAAGAGAAATTCAACAATTTATTGAAAAACTATATTGCTGAAAATACTGATAAGCAGATTACTCCTGAAGATTTCCTGGATCAGCTTGCCAAAGAAGATGCTTCAACTTCCTATTTAAAAGGTTTTTTACGAGAGAAAAACAGAATTAATTTTAAGCTTAAAAATTTCAGAGCCAAAGATGATTCATTGAATATTAAAATTGTAAAAAATACTGACGAGGCAATTCCTGTAAAGCTGGAAACAGAAACAAAAGAAGGCACAAAAACTTCCTACTGGATAGAAACGGAAAAAAACGAACGATTAAAAACCGTAAATCTTCCTTCTGAAGAGGTGTATAAAATTACCTTAAACAACGATTATATATTTCCTGAAGCCAATTACAGAGATAATTTCCTTTATACAAAAGGTTTGTTTTCAAATGCCAAAAAAATCAAGTTTAAATTAATTAAAGACATTCCGAATCCTGAATTCAATGAAATATATCTGAACCCGAGAATACGTTTCTCCAATACTTACGATAAATTCCTTATCGGGATGAATTTTAAGAATCAATCGCTTTTTGACCAGAAATTTTTGTATTCATTAACTCCTTATTACAGTACAGGAACTCAAAAATTGACAGGTTCGGGAGCAGTCTCCTATTCTTTTTTGCCCGCTGAAAGCATTATTCAGCGTTTGACGTTTGGAGTTTCAGGATCTTATTTTCATTATGATTATGATCTGTCATATCAAAAAACATCTTTTTCCACAAATATCAATTTCCGCAAAAATCCGAGAAGTACGGTAAGCAGAGGATTGAGTTTCAGTTACAGTTATTTTGAAAGAGATCTTAGTCAGAAAATGATTCTCGCTAATGATTACGGAAAATACAATATCTGGACAGCCGGTTACGGATATTCTGACAACCAGATGATTCACGAAAAAAGTTTCAGCCTGAGCACACAGGGAATGGAGGATTATAACAAAATCACAGCCGAAGGTTTTTACCGATGGGAATTTGCGCCAAGACAAAAGCTGAGCTTAAGACTTTTTGCAGGGTATTTCGCCAAAAATGAAACCCGAAACAACACTTTCGACTATGGAATTTCAAGAGTTTCTGATTATTCATTTGCCTATAATCTCTTAGGACAAAGCGCAACGAGCGGGGTTTTGTCTCAGCAATATGTTTTGGCAGATGGTGGTTTTAAATCATTTATTCCGGGAACAGCCAATCAATGGATTACTTCATTCAATGTCGATTCAAGCGTCTGGAAAATCTTCCATGTATATGCTGATGCAGGTTTATATAAAAATAAAAACAATCCAACACAATTTATCTGGGATAGCGGCGTAAAAGTTCGTGTGATTCCTGATTTTCTTGAAATATTTCTTCCCGTTCAGTCATCGTTAGGTTTTGAACCTGGCTTTAAAGATTACGGAAAAAGAATTCGTTATACTTTAGTTCTGAATCTGAGCACGATTATTAATGCTGCGAGAAGGGGGTGGTATTAAATAAAAAGAGCTGTCTGAAGACAACCCTTTAAAGTAAATTTTACTTGAATTTTAATCTTTTAAAATTGTCTGAGAAACCGGCTTATTATCTACAAATCCCGTTACTATATAATTACCTTTTTGTAATTCAGAAACATTTAAAGAAAAACCATTCTTCAAAGAAGCTGATTTTACAAGCTGACCTGATAATGTATAAACTTTAATATCTCTCACCTCCGTAGCGAAAATAATTTCCTCATTTTTAACCAATGAATTTTTAATAAATATTGATTTTTGAAAAAGATCTCTCACATCATTTACTGCCAAAACACCTGATGTTGATTGTGGCGTAGGTAAACTTATTGTAAAATCAACATTGTTATTATTGGTATCGCCAATAGTTCTGGTAATTGAGTTTAAAATAGTCGGTGACGGAGCAGAACCTGCACCTTCATACTGATTCGCCAATCCATACCCTACAAAATCTAATACATTTGACGAAGTTGGTCCGGTAATTTGAGTAGAGTTACTTGCCAAAGCAACCTTTCCTGAAGTAAGCGCAAGACCAATACCTACACCAACACTTGGTGAACCATCGAAATTCAGAAAAACAGCTACTATAAGATTTGGATTAAGTAAATTAATCAGCCCTCCCAATCCCTCAGATCCTTGTTGAATTAAGTACGTCTGTCCCGGAGCTAAGGTAATATTGGGCAATGTATTGTACTGAGTAAAAGATCCTGAAGAAGATGCATATTGAATAGTTGCACCATTAAGTGTGGAAGTAGATGAACCTATATTTTTCAATTCTATGAAATCATTTGTAATGGCAGCTCCTAAAATCCCGCCACCGGTATAGATTTCATTAATTACAATCTGAGCATTAAAAAATGCAACTATCGAAACGAGTCCGATAAAAGTAAAGACTTTTTTCATGGCGTAACATTTTGATTGTTTGATATTAAATTATGCAAAATTAATACCATATCAATAAAATTACGATTTAAAAAATCAAAATTTCACAAAAAAAAAAAAAAAAAAACATTGACTGAAAAAACCGCCTCAAAAGAAGCGGTTTATATTATTTGTCTGATTAGTTTGAGTCAAATTAGTTCTTCAAAATTTTCTGAGAAACTGCCTGATTGTTTACAGTTCCTGTAACGATGTAGTTACCTTCAGCTAAATCAGCAACGTTTAATGTTCCGTTAGCTTTTACAGAAGCAGTTTTCACCAACTGACCTGATAAAGTATAAACTTTTACATCCTTAGCATCAGCCCCGAAAGTGATTTCGTCATTTTTAACGAAAGTGTTTCTCACGAAGTTTGATTTAGTTTTGTTTAAGTCTGATACAGCTAAAGTTGCTGATGTAGAATTTTGAGGTGTTGGAGCTCCAACAGCAAAATCTGCAGAGTTATTATTCGTATCGCCTGAAATTCGTGAAACAGAAGTTGTTGCTGAAGGAGAAGCTGTTGGCGCCCCGCCTTCGGATTGACTTGCCGTTGAACCATAACCCACAAAATCAACAACATTAGAACCCGTTGGACCACTAACTTGAGTAGCATTATTTGCAAGAGCTACTTTCCCTGCTCCAGCAGCCATATTAAAACCTCCATTATAGGTATTTCCATTAGAAAAGCTAATATTAGATGTAACCTGATAATCAGCAGTAGGAAGGCTTGCGCCAGTAGTATTTGCTGTTGAAGGAACCATCTCTATTAAGTATTTTTGACCTGGAGTCAAAGTAATATTAGGCAACGTTGTATAACTATTAAAAGTTCCTGATGCAGAAGCATATTGTAAAGTTGCACCATTAAGAGTAGCCGTTGTAGTTCCTAAATTTGTTAACTCAACAAAATCATTAATGTAAACTGATGTTCCAGCGCCACCACCTCCATATACTTCATTAATCACAATCTGTGCATTTGCAAAAGCCGCAACCGCAACAACTCCTAAAACTGTAAAGATTTTTTTCATAACTTAATTTTTTAATTATTAATAATTTACATAGCAAAAATAAGGCTATTTTTCCATTTGAGACAATATTCAGGTTAATTTTCTGTTAATAATGCTAAAACTCCTACCGTTCACATTTTTTAGTTATTTTTACCAATTATTTTTTAAAGACTTGCGGAATTCTATTTTGATATTCTTCCTTTTTTTTCTGGGCTTATCTTTGAATAACGCTCAAATTTTTACGTGGAAGAACCCCAACATTCCGAAAGATTCTGCATCAACAAAGAATGACAGTATTTTAGCGATAAAAAAAGACAGTATTCTTGCTTTCAGATTCGGGCAGGATATTTTTGCAAAAGACACCATGGATTTTGTGAAAACACAGAACCGTATTATTGTAGACGAAGCTGTTCTGGCAAAAAATGATTCCAAGAGATTTTTAGGGGAACTCAATTCAAAAGGTTCCATTATTCGAGGGATCACATTTGGTAATAATCAGGGACAATCGGTTCAGAGCTCGATGGATCTTCAGATTTCGGGAAGACTTTCGAAAGATGTAACCGTTTTAGCAAGTATTTCCGATCACAACTTACCGATTCAGGCAGATGGTTATACGCAGACCTTAGAAGAATTCGACAAGATTTACATGCAGCTTAATATTAAGGATAAATCTATTCTCAGAGCAGGGCATCTCGATTTGGTAGATTCTAAGAACTATTTTGCAAAATATCAGCGTCGAAGCATGGGACTTCAGTTTCAGACACAGTTTGGAACAGATAATAAAACCTTCGTTGATATTTCAGCCGGTGTGGCACGAAGTGAATTCCATAGAATCCGTTTTCAGGGAATTGAAGGAAACCAGGGGCCTTACCGCTTAACAGGTAAAAACGGCGAACAGTTTATTACGTTGATTTCAGGTTCTGAGCAGGTTTTCATCGATGGTATTTTGATGAAGCGTGGAGAAAACCAGGACTATATTATTAATTATAATACAGGTGAAGTTACTTTTACCAGTTTCCGTCCGATTTTCCAGCAGAATTTCATTACGATTTCATTTAATTATGCTAACCGAAATTATTCCAGATATTTATTCACCGGAAAATTAGAACATCAGAGAGAAAAGTTCAGAGTCGGACTAAACTGGTTTATGGAGAACGATAATAAAAATGCTCCGTTAGCTTTAAATTTATCCAAAGAAGATGAGCAGATTTTGGCTGATGCAGGAAATGATGCAAATCTGATGTATGCTCCTTCGGGCGTTGTCGCAGAATATGATGTGAACAAAATTCTGTACAGCCTTGTTCCCGGTCCGAACGGAAATTATTATCAGTTTTCTACGGATGCCACTCAGACTTTATATCAGGTTTCGTTTACGTATTTCGGAGCAAATCTTGGTGATTACAAGCTGAGCCAGACTACCAATAATGGTCGTGTTTTTGAATATGTTGGTCCTAATCTTGGTGATTATCGTGCAGTACGAAAATTACCTTCACCACAAAAATCTCAGGTTTATACTGTAAATTCTGAATACTTGCTAAAAGACGGAAAAATCGGGGCAGATGTTTCATTGAGCAATTATGACATCAATTTATTTTCGTCGAAAGATTCAGATCAGAATCTGGGATATGCAGCAAGGATTTTCGGGAATAAAACATTTACTAAAAACAGCTGGAAAGGAACACCAAGTTTTGAATATCAATACATCGACAGACAATTTCATATTTTAGACCGAATTAATGATGTAGAATTTTCCCGTGATTTCAACTTAACTCAGGAATTTAATGGTCTCACTCAAAACCGTTTTATTTTTAGCTTTCAGAATAAATGGAACAATAAATCCACTCTAAATTATCGTGTCAATTATCTCGACGAAAGAGATTCTTACAAGGGGATAAAAAATGACCTTGATTTCGGATGGATCAAAGGAAAATTTAATACAAAAGGAAACTTTTCTTACCTGAACACCAATGCGCTTCTTCAGGATACCAAATTTATTCGTGGTGGAGCAGGAACCGAATATACCGGCAAAAAAGGAAGCTGGGCAGTCGGCGGAAGCATGGAGAACAACGAAAAAAAGTATAACGATACCGATCTGATGGATGTCACCAGTTTCAGCTGGAAAGAATTGTTTGTTCAGAAAAAAATCGGTGACAGTGCAAGAACAAAACTTTTATCTAAAATCTATGTAAGAGACAACGACTCCGTGCGTGATAACCGTCTTCAGAACATGAACAGAATCTTAGGTTTCATGGCGGAAAGTCAGATCATTAAAACTGAAAAAACAACATTAAACGCTTTACTTCATTACAGAAAATTCTTTTATAAAAATGATGATGTAGACGTCAATCAGAATAAAGATTTTGTGGTTGGAAATATTTTGTACAACCAACAGCTTTTCAAAAACGGAATGCGTCTTCAGGCTTTCTATGAATTAGGAAACGGGCAGGAAGCACAAAGAGAATTTCAGTATATCAAAGTTACAGACGGACAGGGAGTTTACAAATGGACCGATTATAACGGAGACGGAGTGCAACAGCTCGATGAATTTGAGATTGCAGAATACTCCGATCTGGCTCAATATATCAGGATTTACACCAATTCGGTGCGGTATATTCCGTCCAACAAAAATAAATTACAGTTGGCATTATTCGTGAACCCGTCAGTAATTTTCAGCTCGGAAAATAAGTTTTTAAAACGCTGGAATTTCAACATTTCATTAAACTCACAGAATTCCTTTTACAAAAAAGACAAAGTTTTGGTCTTAAATCCATTTGAAAAAGGCGAAAACCAGATTTTGAAAAATCAGAACATTCTGATGTCTGCTCAGTTCAACCCTACCGAAAAATCGGGCTGGAACGGAAATTACCGTTTTATACAGAATGACAACCTCATCAATGCCAATTTCAGCAACGAAGAACGTAACCAGACCTCACATTTCGTAAACATCGGGTATTGGTTCAATAAAGAATTTAGGATCGACTGGGAAAATTCTGTTCATGATCTGCAAAATTCATCACAATTATTTGCTACAAGAGATTACAGACTGAATAATTTTGAAACCAAGCCAAAAGCAACCTATAAATTCACAGATGCGATTCAGGCAGAATTCTCATCAGCTTACCGTGAAAAACAAAGAAAAGACGGCGAAGAATTGCTGAAAGCATTTGATATTACAGGAACGATCCAGTGGGAGCGTAAAAAAACGTCCATCAGAGGAAATTTCTCGTTTATCAATAATGATTTTACAGGAAACAGTTTCAGCATTGTCGGGAACCAGATGCTCGATGGTTTAAAGCCTGGTAAAAATCAGGTTTGGAGTGTTTTCATTCAACAGGCAATCAACTCTTTCCTGCAGTTGAACTTAAATTACGAAGGAAGAAATTCCGGTGAGAGAACCATTCACATCGGAAGCATGCAGGTGAAAGCCAGTTTTTAGGAGCTGTTTGACTACATCCAGAAGATGAGTCATATTTTCTTATTTGAAGCTTTTTCCAGCTCTCCACTATATCTTTTTTGCCCCTGCTTTTCCTTTAAACAAAAAAGGATGCCGTTGCGATCTGGGCTAGTTTTAGATTTTAAGACGATTGTGTTTTCAAACCAAAACTTTAGTATTATAAAAAACAAAAACCACCCTTAAAAAGAGTGGTTTGTAGACCCACAGGGATTCGAACCCCGACTGACGGTACCAAAAACCGGAGTGCTACCGTTACACTATAGGTCTGTATTTTTTGGTGAGGCAAATTTACATAAATTTTCTTTACGTACAAATGAATTTTACATTTTTTTGATTTTTTCCTTAAAATATTTTTAGCGAATAAGGTTTAAATATAACAAACAAAAACCACTCTTAAAAAAGAGTGGTTTGTAGACCCACAGGGATTCGAACCCCGAATGACGGTACCAAAAACCGGAGTGTTACCGTTACACTATAGGTCTGTTTTATTTTGGTGATGCAAATTTAAAGCTTTTTTCTTTATTTGCAAATCCTTTTTTAATTTTTCTTTAAATTTACATTACAATTTAACTGCCAGAAACATGCTGCTAGACTTCAATAATCTCGGAATTAATAATTTACAACCTCAAACTGAATTCGAAAAAAAAGTGATTTTTTTTGTTGAAGAATGGCAGTCGGATTCTAAAACGGTGAAAGTACAGACTTCAGGTTCTACAGGAGTTCCCAAGGTTTTTGATATTGAAAAAGAGAAAATGCTAAACTCCGCTCAAATGACCTGTGATTTTTTAAAGCTTAAAAAAGGAAATACTGCTTTGCTTTGTCTTCCGATAGAATATATATCAGGAAAAATGATGGTGGTGCGTTCTTTCGAAAGAAAATTAAATCTATTTGTTGCTGATCCATCTTTAAAACCCTTAGAAAATCTTCATCAGGAAATTGATTTCTGTGCAATGACGCCTTTACAGGTAGAAAATTCTTTAGACAAAATTCATTTCATAAAAAATCTGATCATTGGCGGAGCAGCCGTTTCAGAATCTTTAAAAAAGAAAATCACTCAAACACTAAAACTCTCCACCTCTGAAACAAAAATTTATGAGACTTACGGGATGTCTGAAACACTTTCACATATCGCATTAAAAAACATTTACCCAAATCCGGATGAATATTTTACTGTTTTTGAAAATATTGATATTTCTAAGGATGAAAGAGGTTGCCTGAAAATTATTGCTTCAAAACTGAATTCTGAAATTTTGCAGACCAATGATCTTGTTGATATAAAAAATACAGATCAATTCAAATTTTTAGGAAGAATTGATAATGTCATCAATTCGGGAGGTGCAAAAATTTTTCCCGAACAGCTTGAAACTTTGATAAAAAAAGAGATTACTAATGAAGCTGTATTTTTAGCAATAGAAGATGAAAGTCTGGGACAAAAATTGATTTTGGTTATTGAAGGATCTGAAAACGAGAATCTCAAATCTCAAATCTCAAATCTCACATTTGAAAAATCTTTCCATAAGCCGAAAAAAATTATCTTTATTGAAAAAATTCCGAGAACGCCAAATGGAAAAGTGAATCGATTAGAATTAAAAAAAAAATTGTCAGTCTAAACCACTCCGTCAAAAATTCTTGCGAATTTTCGCCATCCCTCCAAGGGAGGGGAATTTTTGTCATCAAAATATAATATATGAAAAACTTTACCTCAGAACTGGCTTATAAAACTTCACGAAGCAGCGGTGCAGGCGGACAAAACGTAAACAAAGTGGAAACTTCTGTTACAATAATGTGGGATATTGAGGAAAGCAATTTCTTTTCAGACGAAGAAAAAAAATTAATCTATACTAAGCTTAAAAACCGCATCAATTCTGAAGGCATTTTGCAACTGACCGTTTCGGAATCCAGAACTCAGCTACAGAATAAGAAGATTGCCACCGAAAAAATTTTGGAATTGGTAGATCAAGCCTTAATTATTCCAAAGAAAAGATTCAAAACAAAACCTTCTAAATCATCAGTTGAAAAAAGAATTCAGCAGAAAAAACAGCATTCGGATAAAAAAGAAAACAGACGTTTCAAATATTAAGTCTCCGTATTTTGAAAAATAGTATTTTTGCGGAAATTTCAATACAATGTTCAGAAAACTAATGTTATTAGGAGTATGCGTTGCTCCGTTTCTTTTTTCAGCACAAGAAGCTGGTTTAGCACCACAACCAAAAGTTGCCGTAATGCCTTCTGTAGGATATGCTTGGCGTTTAGCAAAGACACCTTCAGGAATTACCAATGAAACAAAAAATTACATCAAAGGCCTGAAAAGTGGTGTTGATGTAAGTATTGGCACTTATTATCTGCTTAATGGAAACGGAGCAATCGGATTAAAATATTCGGGTTATTTTGCATCAAGCGACGGAAGACTTACTGTTGCAGGACCGAATGGTCAGAATGTTTCGGGCTTCGTAAGTACAAAAGATAATATCAGCTTTATTGGTGCTTCTTATATGTTTTCAAATTTTAAAGAAGATACCAGACATAAATTGTTTTATGATATTTCGTTAGGTGTAATTACCTACACAACCAAAACAGGAACTGTAAAAGGAACAGGCTCAAATGTAGGTGCAGAAATTAATTTTGGATATCAATATGCATTGACTAACCAGATTTTCATTGGTCCAAAGATTGGAATGACCGGTGGAACATTAAGCAAAATGAAATACAATGGTACTACAGTAAACTTCGGTGAAGAAGAAAGAGAAGGTTTAACCAGACTTTCTTTGAGTGCTGCTGCGACTTTCCGTTTTTAAATTTTATCTTTGTAAAAAATTTAAATAATGAGCAAACCGATAACTGAGTTCATAGAAAAATATTATCTGCACTTTAATGCAGCAGCTTTGGTAGACGCATCAAAAGGATATGTTGCACACCTTAAAGACGGAGGAAAAATGATGATTACGCTTGCAGGAGCGATGTCAACAGCCGAACTTGGGAAAATCTTAGCGGAAATGATCCGTCAGGGAAAAGTAGATTTCATTTCTTGTACAGGTGCGAACCTTGAAGAAGATTTAATGAACCTTGTTGCGCATTCTCACTATGAAAGAGTTCCTCACTACAGAGATTTGACGGCTCAGGATGAGTGGGATCTGTTGGAAAGAGGTCTGAACAGAGTGACAGATACTTGTATTCCTGAAGAAGAAGCTTTCAGAAGATTGCAGAAACACATCGTTGAAATTTGGAAAGATGCTGAAGCAAAAGGAGAAAGATATTTCCCGCACGAATTCATGTACAAAATGATTCTTTCAGGCGTTTTGGAGCAGTATTATGAAATTCCAAGAGAAAATTCATGGATGATTGCAGCAGCTGAAGCTAACTTACCAATTGTTGTTCCGGGATGGGAAGATTCTACAATGGGTAATATTTTTGCTTCTTATTGTATTAAAGGAGAACTTAAAGCTACTACAATGAAATCAGGGATCGAATACATGACGTATCTGGCGGATTGGTACACTAAAAATTCAGGTGGAAAAGGAGTTGGTTTCTTCCAGATTGGAGGAGGTATCGCAGGAGATTTCCCGATTTGTGTAGTTCCGATGTTGTATCAGGATATGGAAATGCATGATATTCCGTTCTGGTCTTATTTCTGTCAGATCTCAGATTCTACGACGTCTTACGGTTCTTATTCGGGAGCTGTACCGAACGAGAAAATTACTTGGGGGAAATTAGATATTACGACTCCGAAATTTATCGTTGAAAGTGATGCTACGATTTGTGCGCCTTTGATGTTCTCTTACATCTTGGAAAACTAATTTTGGATTCAAATTAATTATATTAAAAGGCTTATTTATTAAGCCTTTTTGTTTTTATTTAGAACACAGAGTTCACAATTTTTTTTAGAAATACATTTTTAAACGGTCACAGAGACGCTCTGCTTCTATAAGACCACAAAATCTTATTTTAAAAGAATACTCCACTTTTATAAGCGAAGCGGCTTTGTGATACAAAAATAGCTTTAGTTAAAATAAAACTCTGTGAACTTCGTGTTCAAAAATTAATAGATTAAATAATATATTTGACCTAATTGGAAACTCTTCAGAAAAATAAATTCGATGCTTTAACCGGAATGCGCGCCATTGCAGCCATCATGGTTTTTGTATATCACAATAGAAAATACTGGCGAAATGATTTGCCATTTGAAATGATGCGATTCATTAGCGAATGGCACATTGGTGTGACTGTATTTTTTGTTTTGAGCGGATTTTTATTGGCTTATCGTTATGAAGAAAAACCTTTAGAATCGAAAAAATCATATCTAAAATATATTCTTCTGCGTATTGCAAGAATTTTTCCGTTGTACTGGATTTTGCTGAGCTGTTTTTTTCTCGATACAGCTTATTCAAAAGAGGTAAAAACTTACTTTTTACAATATTCACTTTTCTATTCTTTATTTGAAAAATATTCTGTTTCAGGAATTGTGCAGGCCTGGTCATTAACAGTGGAATTTTTCTTTTACCTACTCTCACCACTTTTATTCTTATTATTAAAAAAAAACTGGAAATACTGCCTCCTGTTTTTAGTCGGGTTTTTCTTTTTAGGTTGGGGAATCGGATCTGGTTTGAAGGAATTTAATGGAAATCCTAAAGGCTTTTTATATCCTTTACAATTCATGATCGGAAGCACATTTTTCGGTCGAAGTCTTGAGTTTTTCTTCGGAATGTTGCTTGCTTATTTAATGAAAAAAGAAAATGGAATTCAGTTTTTAAGTAAGATTAAAAACCCGACACTTTGGGGTGGAATTGGCATTTTAATTTTAATTATCTGCATTAGAATTTTTGCACAAAATAATTTCGTTCATGGTGTTGAAAGATGGGAAGGGAGACTGATTCACGAATTGCTTCTACCGATTGCCATTATCGTTTTCTTTTGGGGATTGATGAGTGAAAACACCTGGGTTTCAAAAGTTCTTTCGACGAAGTTTTTTATTTTGCTGGGAAATGCTTCTTTCGTTTTTTATCTGATTCATCTGAGTTATTTCAACATGAAACTGAAATCATACGTTTATCTTCCTGACAAGAATTTTATCCTGCTTTGGATTTGTTCAATTATTATTTATCTTTTTATTGAAAAACCTTTGTATGAGGTTTGCAGGAAGCTGATAGGAAAAATTAAATAATTCTTTTCTCTCGCTGATTTGGCTGATTTTTTAGACATTAAGTTTTTTAAGAATTTAAACAAGATTCGACATCATTTTAAGAATCAATAAATTGATTTAGATTAAGTTTATTAAGCTGATTATATTAAAATCTGTAGGAATCCGTGTAATCTGTGGGAATAATTCAATCCAAAGAATTAATCAACACAAAGTATCTGTAAGCCAAAATTACTTTCTGAAATTTGGTTAATTTTAATGGGTCTTTATCACTCAATTTCGGTAAAATTTTCTTATTGATTTTATTTAAAAATCTAAATATCGATTTTTTCATTGTAGTTTTTTTTATTTCAGATGTGAGTTCAAAAATTGTGCATTTTTATTTTAGGCTGGATGATGGGTGTTGGAAGCTGGAGCTTGAGCAGTCAAAAAACAAAAAATTGTCCTCAAAAGATGAGATGAAGACAATTTTTTAAAAATATAGAGCCAAAAGCAAGTAGCTAATTGCTAAAAGCTATTTATGGGTTTCCGTACATATTCGACTCTCCCCCATCAATGGCAATCACTTGTCCGGAAACATAACCATTTTCATCGCTTAATAAATAAGCTACCAAATTCCCGACATCTTTCGGATCACCCAATTTTCTTGTAGGATTTCTTGATGCATATTCTTTTTCTGCCGCTTTCGGGTCTGTAGGATTTACCTGGTTGAAAGCTTCAGCAACCATTGGCGTCAAAATCGCACCCGGAGCAATCGCGTTCGTCAAAATATTGTCTTTACCATATTCCAAAGCTGCATTTTTAGTCATTCCGGCTACAGCGTGCTTTGTAGCAACATAAGCGGTTTGATTAAGAACTCCTCTGATTCCTCCAACTGAAGCTACATTGACAATTCTTCCTCCACCGTTTTTCTGCAATTCAGGGATAACGTATTTCATTCCAAAATAGACACCCATCAGATTAATATCAACCACTTTTTTAAATACATTAATATCATAATCAATCAGAGGAGCCTGCTTCCCTTCAATTCCGGCATTGTTGTATAATCCGTCAACTTTCCCGAACTCTTTTACGGTTTGATCAACATAATTTTTCACATTTTCTTCCACTGAAACATCGGCTGTTACTGTAAGATATTTACTTTCAGGATATTTTGAGGATAATTCTGCTTTTGCTTTTTCCAAAGCTTCACCATTATAATCTACAAGAGTCAAATCCGCTCCTTTTGAAGCTAATGCATCTGCTGCAGCCAAACCCAATCCCATTGCTGCTCCTGTTACGATAATTACTTTTCCTTTAAAATTTGCCATACTATTTGTTTTATTTCATTGCTTCAATTTACAACAATGGAATAATTTTTACAATTATTTGATGATAATAATTTGTTAAATTTTTCGAATTTCTGTGTTCTAGGTTAATATTTACAATATCTAATAACATTGACAAAGTTGGTTAGTGAAACAATCTTATTGGAAAGATTTACATGATTTATTTCTTACATTTGAATTTTATTTAAATCAAAAAAATGAACGAAATCTTCAAACAACAGGTCTGGGAAATCACCAAATTAGTTCCAAAAGGAAGAGTGACTAGTTATGGTGCGATTGCCAAGGCAGTTGGTTTTCCGAATCACTCGCGTCACGTAGGAAAGGCAATGGGTGGCTGTCCGAAAGACGTTCCAGCGCATCGTGTAATTTCAAGCTCAGGAACATTATCTGTACCGGAATTTCAATCAAGATTGGAAGCGGAAGGAATTACTGTTGAAAATTTCAGAGTAAAAAACTTTAAGAATCTGTTTTGGAATCCTTTGGAAGAACTTTAAAATAAAATAGAAAATATTTCCTGACCGTAAAAATTACCGTTCAGCATAAAAAAGTAACCGTTCGGTGATTTATATTTTTAAAAAAGCTTTGCAGAAACTATATTTGCATCATAATTAATAACAACATTATGAAAGCTAAAACAACAATTACATTTCTATTTGTAATTCTTACTCAATTTTTTCAGGCTCAAATCGACGACAAATTTTATCAGCCAAAAAAAGAGCTACAACCTATTGAGTTAAAACATGAAAACATTTCAATTCCTGTAGATAAAGATACGATTACAGCAATTTTCTTAAAACCTAATATTGCAAAACCTAAAGCAACAATTTTATTTTTTCATGGTGCAGGCGGGAATGTTTCAACGTATGTTTTTATGGTTAAACCTTTAGTTGAGGCTGGGTTTCAGGTTGCCATGGTTGACTTCAGAGGATACGGAAAATCTACCGGAACTCCTACTCACATTAATGTTGCAGCCGATGGACAAAAGTTTTTTGACCAAATGTTTCAAAGAGAAGATGTGAAAAATACAAAACTGATTGTTTATGGTGCTTCTTTAGGTTCTCAGATCTCAGCTCATGTAGCCAAAAACAATAAAGCTAAAATTTCAGGATTGGTGATCGACGGCGGAATGTCATCATTTGCGGATATTGCAGCCGTTTTTGCTCCTCAGTTTAAAGATCCACTTGCCAAAATGCTGGCTTCCGTTTACTCTGCAAAAGAAGATATTAAATCTACAGAAGGAGTTCGTAAGCTTTTTATTTACAGTAAAAACGATAAAACAGTTCCTTTTTCTCAGGGAGAAGAGCTTTTCAAAAATGCTCCTGAACCGAAACAATTTTTTGAATTTTCACAAGATCATTTATTAGCTATGAAAGAGAAACCGGAAGATGTGGTGAAAGCTGTAGAATCTCTGATTAAGTAAATTATAGGATATTTTCGGCGGCGGCTAAGCCGCCGCCGAAAATAACAAAAACCCCGCCGCGACTTCGTCGCGGCGGGGTTTTCAATATAAATCAGTTAAATTATTTTTCCAATTGCTTGTAGCTTCTTTGGATAAAGTCTGTAAGCTCTTTTCCTTTCAGCAAATTCTGAGATAATTTAGCCAAATCTAAAGCGTGTTTGATTTGAGCATTTTTCTCTTCAGAATTTTCATTAGCCAGAATTTTCGAAGCAAATTCACTGTTTGAGTTAACTACCAAATTATACATTTCCGGGAAGCCACCCATTCCGAACATCCCGCCACCCCCGGTTGCCTGCATATCTTTCATTCTACGCATAAACTCAGGCTGAGTGATTGTGAAAGGAGCATCATTGCTGTCTAAATCTTCAAGCTGAACCGTGAATTTTGTATCATTAATCGACTCTTCAACGTTTTTCTTTAATGATTCTTTCTCCGTTTCATTTAATTTGGAAATTGCAGGTTCGTCTTTTTTAATTAAATTATTGATGTGATCTGCATCTACTCTTGCGAAAGAAATTTTCTCTTTTGAAGTTTCAAGTTTTTGAATTAAATGCGGAACAATTGGAGAATCAAGAATTAAAACTTCGTATCCTTTATCTTTCGCTGACTGAATATAAGAATGCTGTTCATCGGCATTTGTAGCGTAAAGAATTACTAAATTTCCGTCTTTATCTGTTTGATTAGGCTTAATTTTCTCTTCTAATTCATTCCAAAG
The DNA here is from genome assembly GCF_900116415.1 of Chryseobacterium formosense. Taxonomy (GTDB): domain Bacteria; phylum Bacteroidota; class Bacteroidia; order Flavobacteriales; family Weeksellaceae; genus Chryseobacterium; species Chryseobacterium formosense. The sequence goes on from NZ_FPAP01000004.1 coordinate 237,646, forward strand.
GAAATATTTACCGTCAGTTGTTGGATATAATGCAAATTTGTCAGATTTTTCAAAGAATTTCTCTTCAGAAATCATTCCGTATTCGATAACGATTTTAATGTCATCCCATTTTTTATCGTAATCTTCACGGTTCTCATTAATCAGAGAAACCATTTTATCGGCAACTTTCTTTGTGATATACGATGAAATTTTCTTCACTGCACCATCTGCTTGCAAATAAGAACGGGAAACGTTCAACGGAATATCCGGAGAATCGATTACTCCACGAAGCAACATCAAAAAGTCCGGAACGATACCTTTCACTTCATCTGTTACAAAAACCTGATTTTGATATAACTGAATTTTATCTTTTTCGATATTTAAATTATTGCTCAGTTTCGGGAAGTATAAAATCCCGGTCAGATTGAACGGATAATCTACATTTAAGTGAATATTAAACAAAGGTTCCTCAAACTGCATCGGATACAATTCGTGGTAAAATGCTTTGTAATCTTCGTCTTTTAATTCACTTGGAGCTTTTGTCCAAGCCGGAGTTGGATTGTTAACGATGTTATCAACTTCAATCGTTTCTGCAACCGCATCTTCTGCAGCGCCTTCAGGTAAAGGAAGCGTTTCAGTTTTAGTTCCGAATTTGATAGGAACAGGCATGAACTTGTTGTATTTCGTCAACAATTCACGGATCTTATTTTCTTCTAAAAACTCTAAAGAATCTTCAGCAATGTGAAGGATAATTTCAGTTCCTCTTTCCGATTTTTCTGTAGTTTCTTCTAAAGTAAATTCCGGACTTCCGTCGCAGATCCAGTGAACGGCAGGTTCATCTTTGTAAGATTTGGAAATAATTTCAACTTTTTCAGCCACCATAAACGCAGAATAAAAACCAAGCCCAAAATGACCGATAATTCCTGAGTCTTTCGCAGAATCTTTATATTTTTCCAAAAACTCTTCAGCTCCCGAAAAAGCCACCTGGTTGATGTATTTTTCAACTTCTTCAGCCGTCATTCCCAATCCTTGGTCGATGATGTGAAGTTTTTTGTTTTCTTTATCGATTTTAACTTCAATTTTCGGATTGCCATATTCTACTTTGGCTTCTCCTATTGATGTTAAATGTTTTAATTTTAAAGTGGCATCTGTTGCATTTGAGATTAATTCTCTCAAAAATATTTCGTGATCGCTGTATAAAAACTTCTTGATTAGCGGAAAAATATTTTCCACCGATACATTAATACTTCCTTTCATATGTATATATTTATTTGTTTTTCTGAATCTGTTTTCTCAAAAAAAATACCGTTCCTCTAAAAGTGACAATATGGCATTTTTTTATTAAAACAATCCCCTCTCCAAATGTTTACCAGCCACTTCAAGTCCGGGCTATCCTCTGTAATTCCTGCGATCACCAACATCCATTTGTAAAGGTTACTCTTAAGATCTGCTTGAGGAAATTTCAAAACAAAAAAGACAGCTAAAAGCTGTCTTCAGTATATCTTTTAAAAGGAAATTACTTTTTATTTGCAATCTCTTCTTTCACTTTGTTTTCAAGTTCTTCTGCAAGTTCCGGGTTGTCTCTTAACACATCTTTTACAGAATCTCTACCCTGTCCTAATTTAGAATCTTCATAGCTGAACCAAGAACCGCTTTTCTTCACGATTCCCATATCTACAGCTGTATCAAGAATTTCACCTACTTTAGAAACTCCTTCACCATACATAATGTCGAATTCTGCCATTTTGAAAGGTGGAGCCACTTTGTTTTTCACAATTTTCACTTTCACACGGCTTCCAACTGCTTCATCACCATTTTTGATAGGAGCTGAAGCTTTTCTGATATCAACTCTTACGGAAGCGTAAAATTTCAGTGCGTTCCCCCCCGTTGTTGTTTCAGGGTTTCCGAACATTACACCAATTTTTTCTCTCAGCTGGTTGATGAAAATTACCGTACATTTTGTTCTTGAAATCGTAGCCGTCAGTTTTCTTAAAGCCTGAGACATCAATCTTGCGTGAAGACCCATTTTAGAATCTCCCATTTCGCCTTCAATTTCCGCTTTTGGAGTCAAGGCTGCAACAGAGTCGATTACTACAATGTCGATTGCTCCTGAACGAATCAGATTGTCTGCAATTTCCAAAGCCTGTTCTCCGTTATCCGGCTGAGAAATAATTAAGTTTTCTAAGTCGATTCCTAATTTTGCAGCGTAACCTCTGTCGAAAGCGTGCTCTGCATCAATAAATGCTGCAATTCCGCCTGCTTTCTGAGCTTCTGCGATGGCATGAAGCGTTAAAGTTGTTTTACCTGAAGATTCCGGTCCGTAAATTTCAATAATTCTTCCTCTTGGGTAACCGCCAACTCCTAAAGCGATGTCTAATCCTAAAGATCCTGAAGGAATTACTTCAATGGTATTGTCTACAGAATCGTCTCCCAAAGTCATTACCGTTCCTTTTCCGTAGGTTTTATCTAGCTTATCAAGCACTAAAGCAAGTGCTTTTTTCTTATCATCTATGTTGCTCATTTCGATTGTATATAATTTATCAAAAGTACAGAAATTTAATATCAAAAACCAATATTTTGATCATAAACGGATAGTAAAATACTGTTAAAGTTTAAAAGATGATTTTATTATTTTTAATTATAAAAAGTAATTTCTAATCTTCATATTATTTGTAAATACGGAGACTTTTTAGCTCCGATTAAACGGCATGTTTGAGCTCTTTTCATTGGTTTTATCGCGGCGGCTTCGCCGCCGCGATAAAACCAATGAAAAAGCGAGTAGTGAAAGCGGGAAATAGCTCCCGAAAAAAAAATTAAATAATGAATAATATCTAATTAGTAATAAATTAGTGAAAATTGGAATTCTGAGTGATATTCAAATAATCCTTCAAAACTTTCATCTGATCTTTGTTTCCTTTCTTTATTCTTGTTTTACGACTTACTAAAGTATCATATACTTTATTGATGATTCTTTTGGTAATCGGGAAACCGTTTTTCAGCGGAACATCCGGAATCTGAAGCCTTTTGCAAACCTCATCACCCAACAAAAACCAGGTACAGCAAATGTGTAAATAGCGAAGATTTTTTCTTTGAAATTTAAATTTGAGGATTGGATTTTCCAACGATTCGTTGAGTAATGAATGAGCCAGCAAGACAGAATCTTTGTCTGAAGAAGGCTGAATGGATGTCCACAAATAAAAATATTCTGTTGCCTGTTTTTTATTGTTCGGAAGCAGCTTTTCGGGAATTCCTAATAAATAGCCTACGTATTTCCAAAGATGAAAATGCCCTTTTTCTTCCTCTTCGGAAATGGTATTTCCCAATTTGTACAAGCTGTGTAAAAACACAAGACTGAAACCAATATAAGTCGCCATCATATCCCAAGAATTAATGGGTTCGCCCCAGTTTTTTGTATCCCAGTTTTTGTAATGTTTTTTGATGGAAAGTCGGGCGTAAGAATGAATCAGTCTTGTTTTTATGGCAAATTCGTACCCTTTTTTATGAACTTCCAAAGCATCATATCTTGTGACATTTACCCAGAAATCCAATGTTTCTGAAAGTCTTTTGACAGCTCCTTTTTTCAAGGCTTCGGTGGCAATTAAAGGTTTATTGAGATAAGCATAATCATACCCTCCGATCAGACAATAATCTCTGAGTGAAATTAGAGAATCTAAATTACTTCGCATACACAATTCTGCCCCACTTTTTATTAAATTATAATCAAGCCAGTCTGGAATTTTTTGAGTCTGCGTAAAAAGATTTTTTACACTTTTGGGAACTTCACCGTTTTCCGGAATTCCGTTCCGGATATAACCCTCGATTTCTCTTGAGGCTTCACTGTATTTCTTTTTGAAGTAAATATCTTTTACAACCTCATCGCCGATCTCATCTACATGATAAAAGTAACGGGAAAATTTTTCAAAATCCTCAAAGCTCAATTCAGCCCCGGAAAAATCAACTAATTGTTTTCCGTTTCCATTGGTCCAAAAATCTTTAAAATGTGGAGAATCTTTAAATCTCGGTTGTACATCGTATGCTTCCATCAATGATAAAGGTACAAGTTTTGCGCCGAAGTGAGATCGTGAGATTTGTCAGTTTCAGTTTAAATTGAATTAAATCAAGCCTAAATCAAACGCTTTTTTTACGAGTTCTTTGCTGTTTCTGCATTGGGTTTTATGTAAAATATTCCGGCGGTGGGTTCGTACGGTATGTTCCGATAGAATAAGCATCACAGAGATTTCTTTTCCAGAATATCCTTTGGCAATCAGTGACAGAACTTCGGTTTCTCTTCTTGTAAGATCATTTTCTGTTGAAAAATAGCTAGATGAAGAAGGATCTGCTTTGATCTGGATAAAATCTGTTCTCGGAGAAATACCTGTAAGAAGTACCGTATAAGGGTTTTCTTTGGTAATATGCTGAATGTTTGTATGAATATTAATCGATTGTATAAGATTGCCTTCATGATCTTCCATGGTATGGATCGCCTGATGATGAAAGAGCTCATAATTTCCTTTTGTGGTTTTCATCCGGAAACAATAACTCGGTTTGAGATAAAGCTGAAATTCTTTTCCTATTTCAATAATCTTTTCAATGACGATTCTTTCGGCATTCAGAACAAATGAAATGTCATCAGGATGTATGAGATCTATAATTTGTTTAAGATGTTCCGGAAATTTTTTGAATCCGTGAAGGTTAAGGATATTTTTGTTGTGACCGGTGAGCGTACTGTCTGATAAATTCAGCACATAATAATAGTAATTTCCTATTCCAAACATTTCGCCAACAATCTGTTCGACAGGAGGTTTTTTAAGAATTGTATTGCCATTTTTCTGTAATGCTCTATAAGAATTCCATACATCAATAAGCGGATGTTTTTCCTCAGATTTTTCCATAGGCGAAGCTTTGATTATAAAAATAGTTAAAATTTTCTTAAAAAATACGCCTTAAGTGTTATTTTTTTGTAACGAAAAAAATCTAAACTTTACAAAAACTAATAACCATAGAAACTCACAGTTGAAATCCTTACTAAAAATATTTTATTTTAAAATTATTCTATAATTGATTTTAAAATCTCTTGATGAAAAAGTTATCTCTGAACCATTTAAGCTTATTCAAATGGTTTTTAATTAAAAAAATCCGCTTTCTTTCGAAAACGGATTTTATATTGATAAGTAAACTTAAAAATTAAGCTAAAACTTCTTTTACTTTATTTGCTGCTTCTTCTAAAGTAATTGCAGAATGTACCGGAAGACCAGACTCGTCAATTAATTTTTTAGCTTCAACAGCGTTAGTTCCCTGTAATCTTACGATCAATGGAACAGGAAGGCTACCCATTGCTTTGTAAGCGTCTACAACACCCTGAGCAACTCTGTCACATCTTACGATACCTCCGAAGATATTGATCAAAATAGCTTTTACGTTTGGATCTCTCAAGATAATCCCGAAAGCAGTCTGTACTCTTGCAGCATCAGCAGTTCCACCTACGTCAAGGAAGTTAGCAGGGTTACCACCAGATAATTTGATAATATCCATAGTTGCCATTGCAAGACCAGCTCCGTTTACCATACAAGCAACATTACCGTCTAGTTTTACGAAGTTAAGACCAGCTTCACCTGCTTCTACATCGATAGGATCTTCTTCTCTTGTATCTCTAAGCGCTTCAAGATCTTTGTGACGGAACAATGAGTTACCATCCAAAGTTACTTTAGCATCTACAGCAATAATTTTATTATCAGAAGTTTTCAAAACCGGGTTGATTTCGAAAAGTGATGCATCGATTCCTGTGTAAGCGTTATATAAAGAAGTGATGAATTTTGTAAATTCTTTGAAAGCATTCCCTTCAAGACCTAGGTTGAAAGCAATTTTTCTAGCCTGGAAACCTTGAAGACCGATAGCAGGATCGATCAATTCGTTGTGAATCAAATGAGGAGTTACTTCTGCAACGTGCTCAATATCCATACCACCTTCAGTAGAATATACGATTGTATTTTTACCTTGAGCTCTGTCTAAAAGAATAGAAACGTAAAATTCTTTAGTTTCAGACTCTCCAGGATAATAAACGTCTTCTGCAACCAAAACAGAGTGTACTTTTTTACCTTCAGCAGAAGTTTGTGGAGTTACCAACTGCATTCCGATGATGTTTTGAGCGTTTTCTTTAAGCTTATCCATGTTTGGAGAAAACTTTACACCACCACCTTTACCACGACCACCTGCGTGAATCTGTGCTTTTACAACCCAAGCCTGAGCTCCGGTTTCAGCAGTCAATTTTTCAGCAGCTGCTACAGCTTCTTCTACGTTGTTTGCAACGAAACCACGTTGGATAGCTACTCCATACTTTGATAAAATCTCTTTTGATTGATACTCGTGAAGATTCATATTATTTTTATTATTTTATTTTAAAATTTAAAGGTTGACAAATTTAATAAAAAGACACGGAAGTTCAAGTTTATTAGAATAAAAATTAAGATGATATTTCTTTTTTAATAACTTTTTATTTAAATTGTTTTTATTCTGCAGCCAATCTTTCGGATTGCGAACCGATAAACGGAATTCTCGGAGCCAGAAAATAGCCTGTAAGACTCGCAAAAAGTATCGGCACGAAATAGGTAAACCCCGTTAAAGTTCCCAAAATAATATGGTTGTGTCATCGGTATTCTCTTTACACAAGCATTAATTGCAGCCATGCAGCTTACAATTGCTAATATGTTCTTAAATCACACTTTAGTAAATCTTGAAAAATATGATTTATTTTAATTCTTAAAAACTAAAATGTCTTAATGTTTAAAATATCAAATTCTATTTTTCACAAAATAAAAAATAAGCATCAACCAGCTTAAAATCATAAATAAACCTCCAAGCGGTGTAATCGGTCCTAAAAATTTAAGATTCATGCCCCAATAGTCCTGCATGCTTAGCAAATAGATACTGAAAGAAAAAAGTACCGTTCCTACAATCATCAGAATAGAAATCCATTTCTGAGAAGAGGTGTCGAATTTCAAAATATAGCCTGCAATCAGCAAAAAGAAGGCAGCGTACATTTGATATCTCACCCCTGTTTCAAAACTTTCAAGTCTTTCCACCGACAATATTTTCTTTAAAGCATGAGCTCCGAAAGCTCCTAAAATAACAGACAGCATTCCGTATGCGGCTCCGAATACTAAAGTAATTGTTTTCATTTTATAATTCTTCTAATTCTAGTTTTAAATATTTTTTCGTTTTATAATCCTGCCACGTTCCGGAAATTTTTCTTCCATTCACATCAGCTTCAATGTAAGCTCTGGGAATCCACTTTTTCAGTTCTTCGCTGTGATAATCGTTTTCGATAATTGAAATATGATTATTCTTTAAATTTCCGCTCCACTCTATCAGCTTTTTGTTCTTGTTGTACCAGTAAAATGCGGAAAAAGAACCGTCATCATACAGTTGTTTTATAAAAAGAGTTACAGGATATTTCCCGTCAATCGTTCCTTTGTACAATTTATTCTCAATCGTATTTTGCCTTGTAACTTTTTTGTTTTTCGACAAAAGACTTTTAGCATAATCGCTCCAGTATTTTTCGATCCGACTGAAAGGTAATTCTACAAAATAATCATCCAAATCATCCAAAGCTCTCATCGCATGATTTGAACAACGACCTCTTACAACCGTAATTTTATCCTGCCCAAAAAAGAATTCAACATATTCTAAAGAACCGTCTTTTACATATTCCAGACATTCCTGATACATTCTGATTACTTCTTTATCTTCTTTATCTTCTTCAGAATTTCCGTTTGCTTTTAAATCATCTGTATAATCTGTAATTTCTTTTGCTATTTGTTTATTCACCAGCATCTGGATTTCAGAAATAGCTTCAGGCTCAAAAAGATCTTTAAGATTAATTAAATTTCCGGTACGAAGATCGAAGTTTTTATAATTTACAAAATGTTCCGAATAAGCTCCCGAAGCTTCCCCTTCCATTTCTAAACTTAAAATATTCTTTGGCGTTTCAAGTTTTTTCCAGACATAGAAATATACAAAATTGCGGTAAGTGTTTGTTGCTGTTGAAGCAAGATAAAAAGGATCTTTACCCGAATCAGGAATAAATTCCAGCTCATTTACCTGAAGAAAAGTATTGATTTTCTTTTCTACATTAGGTTTGGAAGCAAGGGAAATTAATGGGAAAATAAAATTTTCCGATTTAGGTCTTAAGTTACTTACCAATACATTTTTCTGTTGCGAAAAACAAAGGATGGATATCAGACTAAAAAACAGTACACTTTTTTTCATTGTTTTTGATTTAAAATAAATTCATATATCCGTAACGAATACCGGAATTACAAGAACGATGAAAAAGATAAAAAATATCCGGGACCGATGAAATCCCGGATTGTTGGTATTTTTTCAGAAAGAAACCAAAATAAAATGTATAAGATAAACTTACCTTACCCATTACTGAGCTCTTAATCTGTTGAATTCATTAATAACCTCATGGTGACTTACCGTTTTATCCTTAAAATAAGTCACAAAATGCTGTTTTTCTTCTTCTGTTGCTCCCATTTGGTTTAAAATATTCAGAAGGTGCATTTTCATATGTCCTTTCTGGATTCCTGTGGTCACCAACGAACGAAGCGCACCAAAATTCTGCGCCAATCCGGAAACCGCCAGAATACTCATCAGTTCCTGAGCGGAAGGCTTTCCGAGAAGAGCCAAAGAGAATTTTACCAAAGGATGAAGATTCGTCAAACCGCCGACAACTCCCACAGAAATCGGTAAGTCAATCCAGAATCTGAAAATTCCGTTATCAATTGTACAATGCGTTAAGGAAGAATATTTCCCGTCTTTTGAAGCATACGCATGTGCACAGGCTTCAGTAGCTCTGAAATCATTTCCCGTTGCGATAACAACTGCATCTACTCCGTTCATAATTCCTTTATTATGTGTCGTTGCACGGAAAGGCTCAATTTCAGCAATCGTTACTGCCTGTTTGAATTTTCTTGCGAACTCTTCATTAGAAATTCCGCTATCGTCTTTTAAATCTTCAATTTTACATGAAACTTCTGCTCTTACAATACAATCCGGAGTAAAATTGGAAAGAATATTCATCACGATCTGTAAAGAATTTTTCTCTTCCTGTGTAAAATCTTCGCTCACCGCAACTTCCTGTTTCAATGTTTTTCCGAATTGTTCCAGACAAGAATTAATGAAATTTGCCCCCATCGAATCTACGGTATCGAAACTTGCTTTAAGCTGATAATAATTCGGCATTTCGGCAGTTTTATCGACTAATTTTATGTCTAAAATTCCGCCGCCACGATTTCTCATGTTTGCTGTAATCGCTTCTGTTGCTTCAAATAGTTTTTTCTTTAAATTAAAATTAAAAAAATGCTGCAGCTTGTGAGATTCTACATCAATGATGAAATGAGTGTGACCCAGTTTTTCGGTATTGATGATTGTTGTTTTAAAACCACCTTTATCAATCCAGAATTTTGCTGCTTTTGAAGCTGCCGCAACAACAGAACTTTCTTCAACTGCCATTGGTAAAGCAAATAATTTTCCGTTGATCAGAAAATTGGGTGCAATTCCGTAAGGCATATAAAAATTGGAAATTGTATTTTCAGAAAACTCATCATGAAGCTTCTGTAAATCTGCGTTTTCGTTCCAATATTGGTTGAGTATATTTTGATATTCCTGGTTTCCTTCGAGATATTCACTGACAAGCCAGTCAATCTTTCCCTGCTTGGTTAGTTTGGAGAAACCTTCTACCGGTTTATGATTCATAGCATACATTTATTGACCGTAAATATACTAATTTTGCTTTGTAAATATGTGGATAAGTTTGTTTTAAAAACCCTGACTTTTCTCAATTTTGGACTTAATTTTGCTTGAAACTTCATCGGATTTTTAATCTTTTAATACAATAGAACAATGAATTTTGACCGCGTTAAAGAAAAGCTCGAAATACTTGCAGATGCTGCGAAGTACGATGTTTCGTGCTCATCAAGCGGTGGAAAAAGAAAAAATAACGGCGGTTTAGGTGACAGTTCGGCAAGCGGAATTTGCCATACTTATACTGAAGATGGCCGTTGCGTTTCTCTTCTTAAAATCCTTTTGACCAATCATTGTATTTACGATTGTATTTATTGCGTTTCCAGAAAATCGAATGATATAAAACGGGCAGCTTTCACCGTTGAAGAAGTTGTGGATTTAACGATTAGTTTTTATCGAAGAAATTATATTGAAGGTCTGTTTTTGAGTTCTGGAATTTTCAAAGATGCCGATACAACGATGGAACGTTTGGTTCGGGTAGCTAAAAAATTGAGAACTGAACATCAATTTAATGGTTATATTCATTTAAAATCAATTCCCGGAGCAAGTGATGATCTGATGAATGAAGCTGCACTGTACGCTGATCGATTATCCGTAAATCTTGAAATTCCGACTGAATCTGGTTTAAAATTATTAGCACCCGATAAAAATCGTGAAGATATGCTTCAGCCGATGAGAATCGTTCAAAAAGGAATTCAGCAATATAAAGATGAAAAGAAAATCATCCGAAGTGCTCCGAAATTTGCTCCAGCCGGGCAATCAACCCAAATGATTGTAGGCGCAACCAATGAAAACGATTTGCAGATCATTAAAGTTGCCGATCATTTTTACAAAAATTATGGAATGAAGCGTGTGTATTATTCCGGCTATATTCCCGTAACTGTTGATAACCGTTTGCCGGCGATTACCGCGGAAGTTCCTGTTCTACGTGAAAACCGTTTATATCAGTCTGATTGGTTGATGCGTTTTTATGGTTTTAAAGCGGATGAAATTTTAGATTTTAATATGCCATTTCTGGATCTGGAAGTTGATCCGAAACTAAGCTGGGCTTTGCGACATCTTGATCAGTTTCCTGTTAATTTGCAGACTGCAGATTATAAAATGATTCTTCGTATTCCGGGAATTGGAGTAAAGACTGCTCAAAAAATTCTGAGTGCAAGAAAATTTCAGGTTTTAAATATTGATCATCTCAAAAAACTAGGAGCGGCAGTAAATCGTGCGAAATATTTTATTGATTTTACTTACGGAAATCCTTTCTTAAAACATTTAACCGATTTGAATTTAAGAAGATTGATTATTGGCGGAAGTCAGTCGAAATTCCAGAATCAGTTTTCGCAGCAATTGACTCTTTTCTAAAATATTTTTAAATAAAATCACATTAATATTCTCAACCTCTCCAATTCTCCAACTCAAAATGACCACCCTTCTCTACGACGGAACTTTCGACGGACTTTTCACAGCAATATTTGAAGTTTTTGAATATCGTTACCAAGATGTGGAGATTTGCAGCAGAGAAAGTTTCCAACAGGAAAATATGTTTGCTAAAATTCATGAGGTCATTACCCAACAGGAAAAATCGGAGAGAGTTTTAAATAAATTAGAACAAAATATAGGAAAATCAGGAATTAATCAATTATTGAAAGTTTTCTTATCAGAAGATTCAGAAATGGAAAAATTGATTTTGTCTGCTGTACAACAATCCGTTAAACATCCTGATAAAAACATCCTGCAGAATTTTGCAGATGATGACATGATGAAAATCTCAAAAATCTGCAAATTTGTTAGTCGTGAAAGACATCGAATGACGGCTTTTGTGAGGTTTGAGAAATTACAGGATGAAATTTATTTCGCAAAAATTGATCCTGATTTTAATGTTTTACCTTTAATCCGGAAACATTTTAAAGATCGTTACGCCGACCAAAAATGGATGATCTATGATTTGCGGAGAGATTATGGATTATTTTATGATTTGAAAGATTGTGATTTCTTTTATCCTGACGAGAAATTAGATCTAAACCAATACCAGCAAAAATTTCACGAGGAAGAAAAAAAATATCAGACTTTGTGGCAAAGTTATTTTACCAAAACCAACATCAAAGAAAGGAAAAATACAAAGCTTCACATTCAGCACGTTCCAAAAAGATATTGGAAATATCTGACAGAAAAGTGGTAGTTTTTTAAGTTTTGACTAAAGCCTAATTTCTCTTTATAAAAGAAAGTCGGGCTAAAGCCCGACACTATTGATATCTTACAGAGATTTTTCAAAACAAATGCTGTTTTCAACTCCTATATATTGTCCGTAATTCGGAATGATTTCGTAGCCACACTTTTTGTAGAGTGCAACAGCTTCAAGCTGGAGTTTTCCTGTTTCCAGAACTGTTTTTTCGTATTCTGATTCTTTTGCCCATTTTTCAAGTTCTTCTAAAATGACAACAGCAAAACCATTTCCACGATATTCAGGAAGCGTAAACATCCGTTTTACTTCCATCGAATTTTCATTAAGAGGTTTAATTGCTCCACAAGCAACCGCTTTATCGTCTTTAAAAACTACAATGCAGTTTTTCAGAGCATCAATTTTGTTGAACTGATCATAAAACGCATGATCTTCGCCATCCATTAATGCTAAATAGGCATCTAATTTTCTTACCAGATTTTGAAAATCGAGATTGTCGGAAGTTGTTCTAAGAATTTGCATTTAGTTAGATCTCATTGGAGCAGGTGGATTTGCCGGTGGAGGAGGTGATGTTAAATAGCCTTTCGCTTCTAAATCATTATTGATTAAATTATTAACATTCATTCCCCAATTACTTGTTGCTGTTTGAATTTCCGTCATTATCGCTGGTGAATTTTGGATTAATTTCTTTCCTAAATCAGATTTATAAAAAACCAAAAGTTCTTCAATTTCTTTCTCCGTGAACTTACTTTCATAAATATTTATAACATCATTAATTAAATTATCAATATTAATTCTTGGTTCTAAAGATGTCCAAACATGATCGGGAACATTTGTATATTTATGTTTATATCTGGAAATTACATCCTTTTCAACATCTTTTGAAAGCTTAAAAGCGCCGCTAAGAGAAATTAGGGTTCTTACTTTCTCTTGTTTTGATTGAGAATGAAATACAACTCCAACTAACATACAGCATAAAAAGATTATTTTTTTCATTTTTATCATTAAAAATTCACCACAAACTTTCTCTCATTAATCAATTCAGCAATCGCCAACATATCTTTTCCAATCAATCGATCATCTTCCAGTTTTGCAACTTTAGAACGGAGAATAGCAAAATTTTCCTCGGTGATTTTGGAACATTTTGCAGGTCTTCTGAATTCTAATCCTTGCGCAGCAAACATTAGTTCCACCGCCAAAATATTAACCAAATTTCCTAAAACCTGATTGAATTTTCTACCAGAAATACTTCCCATCGAAACGTGATCTTCCTGTCCTAAACTTGTAGGGATAGAATCTGCTGAAGCAGGGAAACAAAGTGTTTTATTCTCTGTAACCAAAGCAGCAGAAGTATATTGAGGAATCATAAATCCTGAATTCAAACCTGAGCTTTCAGTCAATAATCTTGGTAAACCGTATTTTCCTTCTAATAATAAATAAGATCTTCTGTCTGAAATATTTCCCAGTTCTGCAACCGCTAAAGTTGCATAATCTAAAGGCAATGCCATCAACTGTCCGTGGAAATTTCCTCCTGAAATTGATTCTTCAGCACTTAGAACAATAGGATTGTCGGTTACAGAATTCAATTCGGTTTCAGCCATTATTTTCAAATGTTCGAAAGCATTTCTGCTCGCTCCGTGAACCTGCGGAACGCATCTCATAGAATACGGATCCTGAACTCTGTCACAATATTCATGGGCTTTAAGATTGTCAGAATTCTTTAAAAATTTAAGCATTCTTGCAGCCACTTTTTTGCTTCCTTCGAATGGTCTGATGTCGTGAAGTTCTTTTTTGAACGGACTTGCAGAACCTCTGTATGCTTCAAGACTCATTGCAGCAGTCATATCTGCCAAATCCAAAAGATATTCGAATTTTTCTAAACCCTTGATTGCATGAGCCAGAATAAACTGAGTTCCGTTAATCAATCCCAAACCTTCTTTTGGTCCTAAAACCAATGGTTGAAGATTATTTTCCTTAAGAATTTCTGCAGTTTCGAAGATTTCGTTTCCAACCCAAACCTGGCCAAGTCCTAAAAGTGGTAAAACAAGGTGTGAAAGTGGAGCTAAATCTCCTGAAGCACCTACAGAACCCTGCTCCGGAACAACGGGAATAATATCCTTTTCAAGCATTAAAATAAAACGCTCAATCACTTCCAGAGAAACTCCTGAAAAACCTTTTGACAAAGCATGAACTTTCGCAATCATCATGATTTTTGAAAATTCTTTATCGATTGGTTTTCCCACTCCTACAGCGTGAGAAATAATTAAATTATATTGTAACTGGGCAGTTTCATCCGCTGAGATTTTAGTATCACAAAGAGGTCCGAATCCCGTATTGATCCCATAAACACATCGGTCTGACTCTACAATCTGCTTTACATTGTTCTGAGATTTTATGATCTGCTCTCTCGCAGCTTCATTAAGCTTTGCTTTATTTGGGGTCTTGCAGATTTCCAAAACATCATGGAAACTGAAAGTATCTATACCGTAAATCATTTCAAAAAATTTGCCTAAAAATACACATTTTGAAGCATACCGAAAAGGTGATATTTCAGGGATAAAATTTTTTAATAACAAGTCTGTTTTTTTACTACTTTTAGCACATTATTTTAAACTAATATCTATGAAATTTAAAGCTTTAATACTTGCTTTATCACTTGTAAGCGCAACGAGTTTTGCACAAGAGAAAGTAAAATACACAAAAGAGGAAAAAAAGGAGATGAATCAGTATCTTTTTAATGAAGGATTCAATACCGCATCGCAAAAAAAAGTATCCACAATTATTTTAAAGGATAATAACGAACACCAAGGTTATGCTAAGTCTTGGGTAAAACAGAAAGGGCAAATTCTTTCTATCACTATCGATGATGCCGAAACAGGGAAAACCATGAAGTTTGATGCCAAAGATATTGCCGAAATGTATTTGTATGCAACTGAAACTGAGAAATCTATGAAGGCCGGTAAATTCATTTCAAATATGAGAAATTACAGCACCAAAAAATACAGCAAATCTGTTACTGACGATGCAATTCCATTTGAAAATCAAACCGTTTCACTAAAGAACAAAAAAGAAAGCAAAACATTTCTGATGCAGGTTATTAATCCTGAATTTAATGAAAAAATTACGGTTTACCATGATCCTTTTGCCAAAGAAACTGCTGGTTTTGGTTTTGCTGGCGCACCGTCTTTTGGAGGTGGGGTTATTAAATCGTATTATGTAAGAAAAGGCGATAAAGTAATTTGGCTTCACAAAGATGATTTTGAAGACAACTACGATTTTCTTTTCGGAGATAATGCTGCATTTATGAAAGCTTATCCCAAAAATTCTGTTGAATGGGATAATTTCAGCTTTTTGGTCTACAAATATACCGATATCAACGAGGCTTAAAATTAATTTAAACTCATATTTTTGAGCTGCAGAAATTTCTGCAGCTTTTTTTGTGCACTGAAATTGCTTAAATTTGTTCTATGAATCCTTCTTTAGAGCTACAGCTTAAAACTTTACCTTCCGAACCCGGCGTTTATCGTTATTACGACAAAAACGAAAATCTTCTCTATGTGGGTAAAGCAAAAAATCTAAAGAAAAGAGTACTCTCTTATTTCAACAAAACACTTTCCGGATACCGAACCAGAATTATGGTCGGAAAGATCAACCGTTTAGAAACAACCATTGTTAACAGTGAATACGATGCACTTTTGCTGGAAAACAACCTGATTAAAGAACATCAGCCATTTTACAATGTGATGTTGAAGGATGATAAAACCTATCCCTGGATTTGCATTAAAAACGAAGATTTCCCAAGAATTTTCCTGACAAGGAATAAGATTAAAGACGGTTCGGAATATTACGGTCCTTACGCAAAAGTACGTCCTGCAAAGATTTTATTGGATACTATTAAACATATTTATAAACTCCGTACCTGCAATTTAAATTTAGCCCCGAAAAAAATCGAGGAAGGTAAATATAAAGTCTGTCTGGAATTTCACATTAAAAATTGTGAAGGCCCATGTGAAGATTTAGAAAGTAAGGAAGATTATGACGAGAAAATTGATGCAATCCGCGGAATAATTAAAGGAGATTTTCGTCATGCGAAAGAATATCTGATCAATCAGATGACAAAATACGCGATGAATCTTCAATTTGAAAATGCGCAACTCATCAAAGAAAGACTGAATATTCTGGAAGATTATCAGGCAAAACATACCGTTGTAAATCCAAATATCGATGATGTGGATGTTTTCGGAATGACGAGCGACGAAACTGCAGCTTACGTTAATTATTTTAAAATAAGAAACGGAAATATCATCCAGAGTTTCACCACCGAAATAAAGAAGATGCTTGAAGAAACCGATGAAGAAATTATGGAAGAAGCTTTGATTGAAATCCGCCAGAAATTTAATTCAGATTCTAAAGAAGTCTTGCTTCCTTTTCACTTAACTGTTGAAATTCCGAATGTAAAACTGATTGTACCAAAAGTTGGCGACAAAAAGAGAATTGTAGAACTCTCTGAAAAAAATGCGAAAGAGTATCGTTTAGAAAAATTAAAGCAGGTTCAGATTGTAGATCCCGAAAGACATTCCAACAGAATTATGGCAGAAATGCAAAAACTGCTGAGAATGCCCGTTGAACCAAGACATATTGAAGGTTTTGATAACTCGAATATTCAGGGAACAAACCCTGTTTCTGCGTGTGTTGTTTTCAAAGACGGCAAACCAAGCAAAGCCGATTACAGAATTTTCCATCCAAAAACCGTTGTGGGCCCCGATGATTTTAAAACAATGGAAGAAGTTATTTACCGCCGGTATAAAAGAATGCTGGATGAAGGGGAACAACTTCCACAACTTATCCTTATTGATGGTGGAAAAGGTCAGTTGTCTTCTGCGGTGAAAAGCCTAAGGATTTTAGGACTTTACGGAAAAATTACAATTGTCGGAATCGCCAAAAGGCTGGAAGAGATTTTCTTTCCTGAAGATCCGATCCCTTTATATCTTGATAAAAAATCTGAAACCCTTAAAATTTTGCAGCGTGTAAGAGACGAAGCGCACCGTTTTGGCGTAAAACATCACAGAACCAGAAGAAAAAATTCAACCATAAAATCTGAACTGGAAGAAATTCCCGGAATTGGAGAAAAAACAATAGAACTTCTATTATCAAAACTAAAATCTGTCAAAAGAATAAAAGAATCAAGCCTTGAAACTTTGGAGGAAATCTTAGGAAAATCTAAAGCCAAAGTAGTTTGGGAGTTTTTTAACAGCTAATTCCGGAATTAACAACCAAATAAAATCCGTTTCAATGATGAAACGGATTTTTATTTGTTGAAATATATTTTTAAACTATTTTACCGGAGCAAAAACTTCTTTCGAATACTCGTCGTTATTCTTCGGAATTTCAATCACCAAATTTCCGTTTTCAAAATAACCTGTGGTAGACTCACCCGAAGCTAATTTCACTCTGAAAACATCTTTCTTGGTCGTTTCTTTAAATGTTGCAAAAGGAACAGAGCTATTTCCGTCTGCTAAAATAAACTGAGAAGCATCAATCTGAATTCTCTGAAGATTAATTTTCCCGTTGCTGTATCTTTCTGCTTTAGAAGCTTGAGATTTTGGTTCACTAATTTGAGGAGTCGGTTTTACTGTTTCTTCCATTACATAAGCTTCCTGCTTATTATAATTCATGTTCTCAATCGGCTTAGACACTGGAATAGTTACCAAAGCTTTAGAAAGCGCATCCTGAAAACCTTCTTGAAATTCTTTTATGGATGAACTTCCTTTCTGGCTGGAAATTACTTTACTGTTGCAGTCTTTAAATTCCAGAACAATTTTATTTCTCAGAAAGCCACTGTCATTGATAACATCGGCATTAAGAACACTGCAAGGATTTGCATTGGCTTCTTCTGGCCACTGACCTCTGTTTTCGGTAATTACCGTATATTGTTTTGACTTCAGATTTTTGGTTAAAAAGGCGCTAATTCCGTAATTATCTTTTTTAAAACTTTCAAAAGCGCTCGGAACAACAACATATTTATAATCTGAAACCTTCTGTGCATACGATAACATCACACAAAAAGAAGATATTATAACGGATAACTTTTTCATAAAATAATTTAAATTTAATCATTAATCATTTCTGAATTCTCCCATATCAAGTTTTAATGAGAAGAAATTAGAATAAAAATTAGAACCTCCGATTCCGGAATTGCTGATGGCATAATCAAGCGTTAAACCTCTGTAACGAATTCCGATACCCGCACTTGGCTGAAAAGAAACTTTTCTCTGTAAATCTTCAATATCAGTAATCGACTGGAATCTGTTTACCCCCAATCTTACAAAAATCATTTTCTGATAACCCAATTCAGCTCCTGCATAAGGTGTGATACTTGCAAAATCAGTCGAAAGTAAAGCGGCAGTTTTAGCAAAATCCACATTGATTCCTGCTTCCGGTAAAACGTACAAACTACTGTTGATATTGAACAATTTACTTGCTCCTGCATTTAGCTTCGGCATCGTTAATTCCATTTTATCAGTTGGAGCGGGGTTAAATTCTTCTCCGTTTACAATGGTAGATAATTCGCTTTGATTAACGCTCCAAAAGTTAACGGTAGTAGTTGCATCACGAAGAACACCTCCGAATTTCCAGCCGTTATCAGCTTTATAGATTGCTCCTACATCAAAACCAAAACCGTAACCGCTTGCAAATTTTCCTACATTTCTGTACACAATTTTTGCATTGACACCGACATCCAGTTTCGGATTTCCTCCCGGATTAAAAGCGTAAGAAATAATTCCTGCATAATCCGACTGTGAGAATTTTGTGATTTTATCGTAATCAATGTTTCCTTCTGTATCGATTAATTGGGTTGTATTTAAAATGTTATCAACTCCCAAACGCACAACGGAAACTCCAAAAACGCCGTTTTCTAAAACTTTTGCATACGCCAGATAATCATATTTTGCAATCGATTCGAAATATTCTGCGTGCATTGCAGCACCTTGCCAATCTCTCGTGATACCGTTCAAACCTGCGGGATTCCACATCGGTGAGTAGACATCATCCTGATTCGTGATTACAGCGCCTCCCATTCCTATTCCTCTGGCTCCGGCTCCGATATTTAAAAATTCGTTGGAATATTTTCTGATAATCTGAGATTGAGACAATCCAAATAGAAGTGAAAATACTAAAAATAGATATTTTTTCATCATGTACAATTGATGCTTAGTTAAGTTTTTTTTGTTTTCTAGTTTTTATAAGTGCATTTACAACAATTGCCAAAATCATAACCAACGATGCCACATAAAATATCGGGCTCATGTGCTCCGATTCTCCAAAGATAAAAAAAGCTAGTATAATTCCGTAAACTGGTTCTAAATTAACTGTTAAAATTAGTGTAAAAGGCGAAATATATTTCATCAGCTTCACCGATTCAAACATCGGATACGCTGTAAACACACTTGCCAATAAGCCTATTAACGCCAAATCGCGGTAGTTTATTTCATTCATCTGCATGATTTGTCCTGTTACCAAATAAAATAACATTAAAACAAACCAGCCCGAGAAAATTTCATAGAAAATAATATTTCCGGAACTTGTTTTACCAAAAAGCTTTCCGTTGAAGACAGAGAAAACTGTTCCGAAAACAGC
Organism: Chryseobacterium formosense; assembly: GCF_900116415.1. Taxonomy (GTDB): domain Bacteria; phylum Bacteroidota; class Bacteroidia; order Flavobacteriales; family Weeksellaceae; genus Chryseobacterium; species Chryseobacterium formosense. The sequence continues at coordinate 257,240 of NZ_FPAP01000004.1, forward strand.
ACATAAAATCCCGTAAAGAATTCCTTCCTTATATTGAAATTCTGTTTTAAAAATTAAAAGAATACAGGCAACAATCACACCCCCCATAATAACTTCCGACAGATCAATCTTTCTTTTGAATACAATCGGCTCCAGAACGGAAGCAAATAAAGTTGATAATGAAAGACAGCTTAATGCAATGGAAACATTTGAAACTTTAATAGAATAAAAGAAACAGTACCAATGCAAAGCCATAAAAAACCCTACTCCTGCAAGCTGAAAAAAAAGCTTTTTTGATACACGGATACTTTCTTTTTTATAAATTCTGATGAATGCATACAGAAAAATTGCAGCAAACAGCATTCTGTAAAAAACAAGAATCTGAGCATTTGCCTTAATCAGTTTACCTAAAATTGCTGTGAAGCCCCATAAAAAGACAATTAAATGTAATCTGAAAAGCGCTAATTTCTGCATGATGATCCCGTAAATTTTAAACGAACAAATTTACAAATCGCTTTTCATTAATCTTAAAAAAATAATGCTGCGGGATAAATTTTTTCAAAAATAAATCTAAAAAGGTGATAAACCATTAAAACTAAAAACCCTGAAAGTCTGTTAAACTTTCAGGGCCTTCAAATAATAAACTATTAAAAAAATAAACTAGGAACTTAGAGTATTTATATAGAAACTTTCATCTCTATTACTCTATTGTAAAGTTAGCAAAATATGAACCAAAAAAAACACATATTTCGTTAAAAATTTCATAAAATTCTGATAACCAAAACCTTAAATCTATTTATTGAAATTATACTACTTTGCTTAAAAATAGTATCTTTAGGCGGATTAAAATACGTATTTCATGGATATTGAATTTAACAAAAGAGAAGATCAAAATAAATTACGATTGTCTGAAATCAATCGTTTACTTACAGAAATAAAAAAAGGCGGTGGAGAAAAAAGGCTTCAAAAGCTTCGTGATGAAGGGAAAATGACAGCCAGAGAAAGAATAGAATATCTTCTTGATAAAAATTCAGATTCCATAGAAATTGGTGCTTTTGCCGGTTATGAAATGTATGAAGAACATGGAGGCTGCCCAAGTGGTGGTGTAGTGGTTGTAATGGGATACGTTTCGGGAAGACAATGTTTAGTAGTTGCTAATGACGCCTCTGTAAAAGCAGGAGCATGGTTTCCTATCACAGGAAAGAAAAACCTTAGAGCTCAGGAAATTGCCATGGAAAACAGACTTCCAATCATCTACCTTGTAGATTCTGCGGGAGTTTATCTTCCGATGCAGGACGAAATTTTCCCCGACAAGGAAATGTTCGGAAGAATTTTCAGAAATAATGCTAAAATGAGTGCTTCAGGAATTATTCAGATCTCTGCAGTAATGGGAAGTTGTGTTGCGGGAGGAGCTTATCTTCCGATTATGAGTGATGAGGCCATGATCGTTGATAAAACAGGTTCAATTTTCCTTGCAGGAAGTTATTTGGTAAAAGCTGCCATTGGTGAATCGATTGACAATGAAACTTTAGGAGGAGCAACAACACACTGTTCTATTTCAGGAGTTACCGATTATAAAGCTAAAGACGATAAAGATGCATTAGACCGCATTAAAAATATCATGAAATCTGTAGGAAGCTACGAGAAAGCCGGTTTCGACAGAATTGAAAGTTTTCCACCAAAAGAAAAGCCGGAGAATATTTTTGGTATTATGCCTGTTTCCAGAGCAGAACAATACGACACTTTAGAAATTATAAAATGTATTGTAGATAATTCGGAGTTTGAAGAATATAAACCAGATTACGGGAAAAGTATCATCTGTGCAACGGCAAGAGTTGACGGCTGGTCTGTAGGAATTGTAGCCAACCAAAGAAAACTTGTGAAAAACGGCAAAGGAGAAATGCAGTTCGGTGGAGTAATTTATTCTGATTCTGCTGATAAAGCAACAAGATTTATAGCAAACTGCAATCAGAGAAAAATACCGTTGATCTTTTTACAGGATGTTACCGGATTTATGGTAGGTTCAAAATCAGAACACGGTGGAATCATCAAAGACGGTGCAAAAATGGTCAATGCAGTTTCTAATTCTGTTGTTCCTAAATTTACGATCATTACTGGAAATTCTTACGGTGCAGGAAACTATGCGATGTGCGGAAAAGCTTATGACCCAAGATTAATAGTAGCTTGGCCATGGGCAGATTTGGCGGTTATGGGCGGAGCTCAGGCTGCAAAAGTTTTGGCACAGATTCAGGAATCAACCTTAAAAAAACAAGGAAAAGAAATTTCTGAGCAGGAACATAATGAAATCTTAGATACAATCTCTAAAAAATATCAGAAGCAAACAGAATCAACCTATGCGGCTGCAAGATTGTGGACAGATGCCATCATCAATCCTGTAGATACCAGAAAATGGATTTCGATGGGAATAGAAGCGGCTAATCATTCGCCGATTACTGAGAAATTTAATTTGGGAGTTATTCAGGTATAAGTTCCAAACACTTATAAAAATATTAAGCCTTACTTTTAAGTAGGGCTTTTTATATTATGTTAAATAGTATTAAAGAATAATAAAGTCTTTTAAAAGAAATACTAAAGGTAGGATTTTTGTTGTTGTAAGATCTTAAAACTATACCTACAAAACTCTTTTTTATTACTAATCCTTAAAGGAAACCTATGAAAAGATATTTTGCAGTTTTTATTACAGCTTACACGATTTTTTTACTTTATATGATGTTTTTTGGTTCAGGAAGAGAAGCTTCTGAGGTTTCCTACATACAAACACAGCCATTTATTACAATTCAAAAGTTTTTCACAGATACCAAAATAGGAAATGAAGATTTTATTATCAACATTATAGGAAATATCTTTGTCTTCAGCCCGTTTGGTTGGCTTGGATTATGCATCAAAAAATTTGATAAATTTATTCCTGCAACTTTCTCATTTCTCATCATAATAAGTATAATAGAAACTTTACAATATTTCAGCGGTCGTGGTGTTGCGGATATTGATGATATTTTTCTAAATACTTTAGGAATGCTAATTGGTTTTGTTATTTTTAAATACGCTACCTGGAAAAATATTGCCAACATTAGACTTCATTTTGAACTTGATAGTGAAAAATCTTTGCAACCAAGTGCTTCTTAAGCTTAAACTTCATTTGATGCAATAGCTTAAATTTTAGAAGCTATTTCCAGCTGCAACATACAACAGCAGAATAGTTTTTACCATCAGTGAAATATAAACAATTTTAATTTAGATTTAGGAGTTCTTACAGGCTATGCGC
>NZ_FPAP01000005.1 GCF_900116415.1 Chryseobacterium formosense
TTTTTTATATATAATAAAAGTAGTTCTTTCTAATTATGCTTACCCAAAAGCTCTTCTGCGCTTACCAAACAACTCTCGTTTTTCAGTGGGGCAAAAGTAGTACTTCTATCCTATACAATCCTAATTTATTTAACATAAAATTTAAGTTAAATTCATATTTGACACTAAGTCACTGAACTTGTGGGAGAATAATTTAAAATAATGTTTGGGGTTTTTAGCTGGAGGGCAAGTTGGTGAGTCGGAGAGTCGGAGGGTTAGAGGGGATTGCAGGGATTAATAATTTTGATATGCATTGCTCGTATTTGTGTAGGGGGAGGTGCCGCTCCTACGGAGCTCTATATATGATATATTTCTTTTCTACAAAGATGACGCTCCGATGGAGCTATGAACAGGAAGCTTCTACGGAGCTTTAAATTCTTTTTGCAGATCGTCTGCTATGAACAAAACGATCCTACGGAGCCTGGATAAGATATTCTAAAGGTAATCTGTCAGCTGCGATTTTAACGACATCTTTTTGCTCGCTCTTACGGAGCTCGTCATCTTGTTACATCTGTGGTTCAGCTCCGATGGAGCGGGAAATTGTTTTGCTGTTGTATTATCCGATTGATCTGGTATTTAACCTTAATCACAAAAAGAATAGAATGTTTTAAATAGAATTGGATATATCCGGAATTTGAAGATAGCAATCTGTATAAAAGACTTCAACCCTAGCCCCGATCGTAACGGCATCCTTTTGTGATGAGCAACGAAGAGCAAAAGATATAGTGGAGAGCGGGAAATAGCTCCTAAGAAAAATATGAATGTGAAAAGTCGGAGAATTGGAACGCGGGAGAATAAAAGTAAAGCTAAGAGTAATAGTAATTTTCTTCAGAAGGCTTTAATTAGAAAATTTCCTGATCAATATCTTATATATATAGTAACCGATCAGGCAGCCGATCGTGTCTGCAACAATATCCAAAGTTTCCATGGATCTGCCTAAGTTCATTTCTTCCTGAAAAATTTCGGTGAGGAAGGCGTAAATAAGTATGATCTGAAAGTAATATGAAAATCTGATTTTGGGAAAGGCAGCGATAAAGCAAAATCCTAATGCCGCAAAAATGCTTAAGTGCAAAACCTTGTCGATCCCATCGAACATAAAGAAATACTCGTGGTTCTCAACTCCGGGACGCAAAAGCATATAAGTAAGAAATGCCCAATAAATGGGCAATATCTTTATAAATATGTTCGAAATTTTATCCAATGATCGCCTGATAATCTTCAGCTGAAAGCAATTCTGAATGATCTGCACCTTCTGCAATTTCAAGTTTGATGATCCACCCATTCCCGTAAGGATCTGAATTTAGTAATTCCGGCTGATCTTCAAGAGAAGCATTAAACTCGATTACTTTTCCTGAAATAGGTAAGAACAGGTCTGAAACTGTTTTTACTGCCTCAACACTTCCGAAAACATCTCCACCGTTGATTTCTTCATCCACAGTATCTACATCTACATAAACGATATCGCCCAACTCTCCCTGTGCAAAGTCTGTAATACCAATTGTAGCAACATTGCCTTCGATCTTGATCCATTCGTGATCTTTAGTGTACTTTAATTCTGACGGTGTATTCATTTTTCTTTCTTTTTTAATGTTGACAAATTTATTCAAAAATACATTAACGCTCCAATAAAATTCTGAAATATTTAAAGCTTTTAAATATTTCAGAATTTTATTTATTTTGTTTGAGTTCGGCTATATCAAGAAGCTGATTTAGAGAAGTGCAGTCAAGCTTTTTAATACTGCTTTTCTTTCTTTCGATCGAGATATTGTATTTACCAAAATAAAGATCGCCGAGCTTCTCATCAAAACAAACTGAACCATGAATGACCGACATACTCATATTTTCTGCTTTTAAAAATTGGTTTGCATCGGTTTGCATATTTCCACTTCCTACAAAAAATGAAACACGCTGATATTTCATGGTAAAATCTTTTGTTTCAATTTCCTTTAGGCTCATGCCTGAACTTTCGTAGCCAATAACAATGATAGCTATTGCAATGAAATTATTAAATGCATGCAATAAGATGGAATAGATCAATCCGAAATTCAGAACCATCCATATTAAAATAAGTCCCATTCCGGCAGTCATTACAATGCCGATCCAGGTATCTGGAATTTTTAAATCATTCCATTCATAATGCATAAAGCCAAAAAGCAAAGCATTGATGAAATAAATGTAACCAGAAACTTCTTTTCTCTTGTTTAATTCATATAATATAATGAATGCTGCAAGAATAGGAATCAAATAATAATTCTGCAACAAAAGAATATAACCAAGCAATCCGATATAGGTAACATACATGAAAATCTTCTTTCTTGTGAAAATTCCCCGAAAGATCAGTTCTTCTATAACGGGAGCAATGGTAAAAGCAGCAACAAAATGAATTAAAGTAAAATCGTTGAAACGGGTAACGCGGGATGAGAATTCTGACTCATTAAAATAAGAAAAAATAATATTGCAGATGAGGGAGCCGAAGAAAATAAAAATCCCATACTTCAATAAGTAATTATCCTTATAAATCTTCTCTTTTTCATTTAAAATTTTCATGTTGGTTATTAAAAACAAAAGACACACAAAACTGCGCATCTTTTATTCCGATTTAAATTAATTATTATTACTTACCAAATATAGTGATTGGAACGCTATCTTCCAATAGTTGTGAAATAAAAAATCCCTTTCTTTTTCGAAAGGGATTTAGTTTTAGATTTAGAAACCTCCGGAGTCACCAAAAGTGAATGTTGCGGAAATTCCGGCTCTGATGGTCGACAGCGGGAAGGCTGTGGAAATTTTATACTTAGAAGTCATCTGCTCATAGAATAAACGCAGATTCAGGTTTTCCGAAACGTTATAATCTGCAGAAAGTTTAATATTCATTAATCTTTGTCCACCCGTAATCTGAGAATCATTTAACAATATATTCATAATACTTGTCTGGCTATCACGAAGTGAAATATCACCACGGATATTCAGGTCTGAACCTTTAGCTTTCGCACCTCTCTGGTTATTAGTTCCCAATCTGAAGTTTCTTACAATGTATCCTAATCTTACTACATATTCTGTATTTGAGTCTTCAGTAAGCGTATGGTTTACCAGACCAAGAATCATGGTTCTTATTTTATTATACTGAATACCAAACTGCATATTGTTTCTCATCGTTACATCCACACCAATCAGCGGTGAGAAAGATTCGGTATAACCTACCTGAGAGAATGTGTAAGGATTGATAAAATTATTGTTGACATCACGTTGAGAGCTTTCAACATCATTTGCAATATTAAAATAATCAATATTCGACTGAACTCCGGTTGCCGTATAAGTAGCACTGTAGCTGTGTAAAATATCAAACTTTGTAAACTGACCATTGATGATCGGTATATTTCTTAATCCTGAGTAAATAATTCTCCAGTTTGGAATCGGAAGACCTGCTTTTTTAGGATTTCCTAATCTCTCCGGATTTTTACCTTCCATTGCCGCACGGAATGCAGGGATCAAAACATATGCATTTGAAATACTATGACCATCCGTATATCCGTCCGAGTTTAACAATCCTCCCATTTGTCGGGAAATAGCCTGTGCATTTGATCTGATTGCATCATAAATATATGAGCTTTCTTTAAATGATGAATTAAGAAGCACGACCGTATTCGAATACGAAACCATATCGCTTGCAAAGGTAAGATTTGGGTTTGCAAAGCCGGTTTGAGGATCAACATAATTAAACCCTGTATGCGAGAAGTTTCTGTTATATGTACTCAATACATTAAAATCTATCCTGAAATCATTGATTGGTGACACCTGCAAATCGGCTCGTAATTCCCTCGTCGACATTTTGACGTAAGGATCAATCATGAATTCGGAATCACTTACCCAGCCTCTTTCCATCACAGTACGTCTGATGTCTGCCTGCGAACCGAAAAGGAAACCAAGCGTAGGGCCACCCAAAGTCTGACCATAGCCATATCCGTTCGGTGCAGATAACAATCCCGGAATAACACTTCCGTTATTTTCGGAATAATTAACATTCAACTGTTTGAATGAAGTCAGTAAGAATGCTGCACTTTGCAGTACAGACAGTTTATTTTTAAACTTATATTTTTTATATGTATATCTGTTTTTCTCCCAAGCCTGAGTGTAAGCATTATTCAATGAATCCTGTTCCTGTTTACGTTTTTGAAGGGTCGTAGACATTCTTTTAAAATAACTGAACTGCCCGAGGAATTTCGGAATATCCGCTGAAGCATTTGCCGAAATAACATTGGTGTTCTGCCCTATTGATCCTAAACTTCCATCAGGACTCGCAAGAAGCGCTGTTGATCTTGCATTCCAGTTATAGGTAAATCCGTACCCAACTTCAGCTTCGATAAAATCGAGGTAAGGTAGATACTGGAACGGCAATTTGTAATTCAGCTGAACTTTGTGGTTGTACAGTACCGGTCTTCCTGCTCTGAACATATTTCCGAAGATCGAGGAAGTATCCATTGTATTTACATCTACATTATCGTTCAATGTTCTTGTTGCGGAATTAATTTCTAGTTTTAAAGATTTTGTAAAATTAAATCCTAAACCATATTGCCATCCGAAATAGAAATTCCTGTTCTTCAAAGCAGCAAAATCATCATTAAGATTTCCACTCAGAATAGCATCGATATTTCTAAATTCAAGCTCGTTGTAATTTCTGTCGAGCTCTGTTCTGAAAGATAATCTGGTCGGGATCGGATTAAAATTAAATTCTTTCACCCATCTCAGATATTTTGTAGATTTCGCTGTATCGCTGATCATTTTATTGAACGGTCTGATTACCCATGGCTTGAATGTATAATTGTAATCTAAATATCCTCTCAGATACTGTCTGTAATTTTTCTTGGTGTAAATATCACGGTAATGATCATCATTGTACACCGCCGTAAGAGAAAGGTTTTCTACGTCATAAAACTTCGGCTTGCTGTTCGGCTTCACTCTTTCTTTATGCATATTTACGACTCCTAAGCTTCTTTGCTGAGTGTACGTTCTTGCAACTTTTTTAAGCTCTTCTCTGTTTGCAGCCTTGCTGAATTCAACATCGGTATCTAAAGGATTATATTTCGGATCCTCGATCGTTTGCGAATAAGAGTAGTTCACAGGAATTTTCATTCCGGTTTTTTCCGGTAAGAACTTATCGACATTCACTGCTGTATTAATACTGAATGCTGACTGGGTAGACTGACTTCTTTCCGCCGGTTTAGAATCAATATTTCCAAAACCTACTGAAGAATAGGATGCACTTGTATTAACGGTGGCAAAATCTCCTAAATTGAAATTTAAGCTCGCATTTCCTGCATAACCGCCATCGTTTTCAATTTCAGAAAGACGGATTTCGTTTACCCAAAGAATTCTTGTTATTGAAGAACCTCCAACATCATTAGCATTTCTGATACCAATCATAATCGTCGTGATATTTCCTAAACTCGGACGACCTTTGATGTAGATTTTTTTCTCGGTTTCTCCACCTCCATATTCATTGTCTTCAATTCTTTGTGTAAGTTTGTTTGGACTATTTTTATCTCTTCTGATTTTAGCATCAACGAACTCCTGAATATTAAGATCTACATCATTTTCAAATGGCCAAATTTCCAATGGAGCGGTTGCAGTTCCTGGTGTAATTTTAAGTGAAGATTCATATTCGTAATAGTTATCAGTTGCATCACTACCAAAACGAATGAAAAACTTAGTTTTCTCATCTATTCCTGTTGCACGATTCGTAGGATCCTGAGCATGTACAAAAAGTTTTAATTTTTTGTATCTTCTCATATCAAGAGTGGTATTTTTGAAAACACCTCTTGCTTCATTAGCAATAAGATTGGTAGCTTTCAAATACAAAGAAGATTCATTTTGTCTCTGTGCGCCTGCATTTCCACTAAGAACCTGTCTGTCGATTCCAGGAGGGAGTACATATGGCGGTTGGTTCAGAGCATTTTCTTCGATATTCACACTCCCAACTTCAAAATCGTTATTGTCTACATTAGCTAAACCTTCATCAGTTGCCGGATCAGGTATTGTTGGAGGTGCGACAAGCTGATATTTCGCAATATTTTTTGAATATTTTCTCCAATCCGATCTGATCAGATCCATCGTTCCGAATCTTAATGTAGAGGTTTGATCAAAACCTGTTAAAAGCATTCTTGCGAATCTTACATTATTAAGGATGGATGGATTTTTTTCTCCACCTGCATCTGCTTTAGCAAAATCTGAAACAGGAATTCTGAAAAGATACCATTTCACATCATCAGTCTTGCCATTTTGAAACGTAGCCTGTACCGTTTTCTGATCAACAATATAATTACCTGTTCCTGCAGATAAACTAGCCTGATCAAGTTTAACAACATATTCGTTATAACTTTCTGTTTGGTCTAAGTTATAATCTTTATTAATATCTTCTGCATCCGGAGTTTGTGAAGAAACTTCTAATGAATTGCTCTGCGAGTTCCCTTCAGGGCCTCTGAAATATTTGTATCGCTGAATAATTGAAGAAGCCTGGCTTCCTGTAAATTTATCAGACATATAAAATACGAAATCATCTACTGCAGGATCGGAAAGATTGGTTACCGGGTTTACAAAAGTATTTCCGAATCGCATTGCTTCCTGATCAGAATTCAAACCATCATAACCTAAATCCTGTGCTGTTCTGTCTCCTCCTTCACTTGAAAACGCATATAAAATTGGTGGCTGCTTCGGCTGAATACCCCAGTTTGATGTGGTCGTTGTTGATGGAATTCCACCTGTTGGCAAACCGTTTTCATACTGCATCAAACCGTCTTTAAGAATGTCTTCAGAAACGTTTCCTAATTGTAAAAGAAGTTTAGGCTCTGTTCCTAGATTGTTTCCATCTGCATAAGGATCCATCATCCAGAATTCAACATATTCAATATTTGAATTCACAAAATTGGAAACACTTATCGGACGCATGATTCCCGCCCATCTCTGTGCGGTCGTTTCCGTTGCAGGATTGGCATTGTATGGTCCTTTTTCCTGAGGGAAATAAGAAATATCAAAAGTATTGGTAAAGGTCTGCTCTCCCGCTACAAAATCTCTGTTGTTGAAAATCTCTGAAAACTGTACACGTCTTGATGCGTGGTTCGATACCGATTCTGCAGTAATTCCTTGTGGAGCTCTTCCTCCTACACCCCAAAATCTAGGATCAATATTATACCACGTAAGCAAACCTCTGCCATATCCATTGGTAAGATCATCATTAACACCTGCTCCGGCAAAAATCGGATTACTTTGGTTTTTTTCAGGCTTAGAAGCCAAACTCCATGCTGTCGGTTCCTTTAATGATATTTTTGATGTAGTTTGTTCGAAATCGTCGATGTATGACTGATCATTTGTTCCTTTATTGATTCCCGGAATCAGATAGGCTGCCTCCATTTTAAAGTTTAAGTTAGAAGGAGCTTCTGTATTAATCCCCGGAATTTTATCGGTAAGTCTTGTCAGGAACGGAAGCTGATTGTTATACATCATATTCACTCCCGCCATGGTATTGTTTACGGCTTCCTGACCGTAATTTACTTTTTGGGTAAGCGGAGATTCAGAATAATTAACCACAGTTCCGCCGAAGATAAAGTTTTCGCTTACTCTTCTTTCTAAATTTAAACCTAAAAATCTTTTTCTTTGGGTATTGAAAGTCAATTGATTTTCTAATGAAATATTAATTGCCTGACCCGATTGTTTCACTGTTTCGTTGATGATGGTCACTGTTCCCAGCATATAATCAACGGTATAGTCGATTCCTTCCGTAAGCTGTACTCCATTTGCAGAAACTTTTACCGAACCCTGTGGTACATTTACAGCTCCCAAAGAAATTCCTTGTCCTTGTGCACCTTTATAACGACCTTCCATCGTATAACGTTGAGAAAGATTACTTTGAGTTGCCACCTGTTTTTGTTGGCTGTACAAATCGGAATAAACATACTGAGGATTGCTGCTTCCCAATACCTGAGCCATATAACTTCCGAAAGGCTGTACCTTGGTAAACATGACTCTACCGAGATCTTTTCTAATGGTAATTCCCTCCACAAAGTCAAAAACTCCATCACCGGCAACGGCTCCATTATTTTGTAAATCTCCGTTTACGTTGAGACGGTCCCAGTTTAATAATTTTAGTAGATTGGTATCCGCAACACTGGTGTTAGGAAGATAATTTACCTTACCTCCGGTTTGAGCATCACGATAATATACATTTAAAATAAATCCGTCCTGATCGATTTGTGCAGCATCCAAAGAATAGAAGTTCTTCATCATCAAGTTCCACATCGGGGACTGAACATTTATTTTTGTATTTGATCTTAAAAGTTTTGTAACCAGTACAGGACTCTCTTCCGAAAATTCCCCAACTTTATATACCTGATTGGTTCCATTCACCGTATATGAAAATGAAACTGCCAAAAGTTGCTGATCGTTTAGTTTCTGATTTAAAGAGATATATCCTAATTGTGGATGATAGGTAAATTCGTTTGAATTTAATCTTCTTGCTTTTGTACTTAAAACAAAATGTTCACCATTATCATAAGCTTCTGTACTTCCCGGAAAAGTCTGTCCCTGAAAAGTCGGAAGATAATTTTTCCCTTGTTCTCTTGGAGTTCCGATTGCCGAATTAATTTGCTGATAAAGACCATTCTGCGAATTATCCGGTAGACCTGAAGCTCCTTCACCCAAATCTCTGATCCCGATAATACTTTTCTGGTACGATAGGTTTGAATTACCCTGATCTAAAACCCACACTTCCATTCTGGAAATACTGATTCTGGAATTGATCTGAGGATAATTTAATAAGGCATTATCGTAATTATTCAGGAAATATTGCCCTATAAAATAATGCTGATTTTCTTCATAATCGACTGCATTAATTTTAAAATTGTTCATCGTTCCGCCACCCTGTACAACAATATTTCTGGCTTCACCCTGCTGTTGTGAAAGCACCACTGTACCAAAGGTTTTTCCTAACTGAAATTCTGTTTTCACCCCGAATAAAGATTCAGAACCACGAATTAAGCTTGTGGATAGTGGCATATTCACATTACCGAATTCTACTCTTTTGATGATCTTATCTTCACCTCCTGCATTCGGTTTATTCACTTCGTTCAGACCTTTTGTCTGAAGATCTTTCCAGGTACCTTTTGACTGCCAAACCAGGTTCATTCTGTTCTCAAATGCAAATCCGCTTTGGGTATCGTAATTGGCTTTTAGCTGTAAGTTTTCACCAACTTTCCCCACCAAACCAAGCTGAATTCTCTGGTCGATGTCAAAAGTAAAACTTGTTCTGTTTTGTGGTAAAATCAACGGATTGTCTATTTTCTGGTACAATCCTGCAAAATCAAATGAAGCGTAACCGGAAGGAATTATTTCAATCTTATTGCTTCCAAAGATTGATTCAAAAAGTCGGTTATTAATCGTTAAAGAAGGAATAAGTCCTTTTTTAGCCGCTTCAGATTTATCTTTTCTGAACATTAAGTTGTAGCGATCAGCTTTATCTCTGTAAAAAGCTTTAGAATGCTCCGCCAACATAAATTCTTTATAATCATCTGGCGACATAGCTACACCTGGCCCCGTTATTGTATTACCTATTTTAGGATATACATAATACATCCCGGTTTTGATATCGTAATACGCTTCATAATAGGTTGGGTCGGTAACCTCATAATTCTTCCTTATCGAAGAATTCTGCTGGTTTTGTTCCTGTGCAAAAATATTTACTGAGCCAAATAAAAATGACAAGAATATATAAATACTGAGAAACTTATTATTTTTCACCAAATGTTAAATATTTTTTAAGATTTGTTTTACTAATTCTTCTACCGATATTTCAGGTATTTGCTTTAAAATGCGGTCTGCAATTTTTTCGCTTGATCTTTTAGGAATACCTAAAACTTCTAATGCAGATAACGCCTCATCCTTGATTTTATTATTTGCAAAAGAAGAAATATTCTCTTCCGGATTACTGAATTTCTGTACTTTGTCTTTCAGATCAACAATGATTCTTTCAGCAGTTTTTGCTCCGATTCCTTTAGCTTTTTGAATCAGCGCACTGTTGCCAGAAAGTATGGCTGAAGCAATTTCATCAAGACTTAAAGTGGAAAGTAAAATAAGCGCTGAAACAGCACCTACACCGTTAACACTTATCAAGAGGTTGAACATTTCCTTTTCCGCACGCGTATGAAACCCGAAAAGCAGATGTGCATCCTCACGAATAATCTGCTGGATAAAAAGAAATGTTTCTTTATTTAGAGTAAGTTTTTGAGAAGTCATGAGGCTGATCCCGGTATAATAGCCCACTCCGTTTACGTTGATCACAGCGTAAGTTGGCGTAAGCTCCTGAACGATGCCCTGTAGGGAAAATATCATTATTAATTTTTATAACTTCCAAATATAGTAATTTAAACTAAGTAATGTTTTCATTTCAGAGAAGAATAGTTTTTAACTTATTTTTAAACAGCACCGACAAGAAAATGAAGTTAAAAGTATCAACTCGAAAAAGTTTTTTATAGTTTTTCCAAACCAATTATTAATACAAATTATTTTTTTATTTGCTTATTTATTATTTCTAAAATCTAAAAACCCGGTTTGAATTCAATGAATTCAACCAGGTTTCGTAATTTATGTTTGATAGGATTTTATCCTATCCTGTAGAAGACCGTCCCTTCGGGACTCTTTTTCACTAATCTTTTTTACTTTTACCTTCTCTTCTCTGAGCATCCAAAACTGCAACCGTTGCAAGATTCACAATCTCATCCACACTTGAACGCATCTGTAAAACGTGAACAGGTTGTTTTAACCCCATCAAAATAGGCCCGATTACCTGAGCAACCTTCATTCCTCTGATGATTTTGTAAGATAGATTAGCAGATTCAAGATTCGGGAAAATAAATGTGTTCGCAGGAGTAGTTCCTAATTTTGAAAACGGATAATCACTCAAATGATCAGAATTCATGGCAAAATCAGGTTGAATTTCTCCATCCACAATCATTTTTGGAAATTTCTCATGAAGAATATTTACCGCTTTTGCCACTTTCTTTGAAGTTTCAGAAATTGCTGCAAAGTTTTCAAAGCCCAACATCGCAATTCTTGGTTCGATCGCAAAAGATTTTACCGTGTGTTCTGCCATTTTAGCAATATTTACCAGATCTTCAGCAGAAGGATTCTGGTTGATCGATGTATCTGCAAAGAAAATAGGTTTCTTTTCAGATAAGATCATCATCATGGCAGCAACTTTGTCAACGCCTTTATCTTTTTCGATTACTTCTAAAACAGGTCTTAGGGTTGATACATAATTTTTAGAAAAACCGATAATTAATCCGTCCGTATCACCATGTTTCAACATTAAAGGGCCAAAATAATCTCTTTGGCGAACATATCTTTTTGCTTTATACTCGTTCATCCCTTTTCTCTGACGAAGCTTCCAAAGTGTTTCTCTGTATTTTTTTCTGTTTTCTTTCTGATCATCATCACTCGGATCGATAATCGGAACATCAAGATTGATTCCGAAACGCTCCATCTGCTCTTTCACATATTTTTTGTCTCCTAAAAGAATAGGATGAGCAATTCCTTCTTCATATAAAATTTGTGCAGCTTTCAGAACGTTATATTCTTCAGCATTTCCTAAAGTAATTCTCTTCGGATTTGCTTTTGCACGGTTTTGCATCATTCTTACCAACTTCTCGTCTCTTCCCATCCTGTCGAGAAGCTGATTTTCATATTCTTCAAAATCAGTGATGGTTTTTCTAGCCACTCCGCTTTCAATTGCAGCTTTTGCAACAGCGCTAGAAACTTTGGTAATCAACCTGTTATCAAACGGTTTGGGAATAAAATATTCTCTTCCGAACTGTAAATTCTGAACATTATACGCTAAAATTACGGCTTCGGGAACCGGTTCTTTAGCCAAATCGGCGATGGCGTGAACTGCGGCCAATTTCATTTCTTCATTAATTCCTTTTGCCTGAACATCCAAAGCCCCACGGAAAATATACGGGAAACCAAGAACGTTGTTTACCTGATTAGGATAATCACTTCTTCCGGTTGCCATAATCACGTCTTTACGGGTTTCTAAAGCTAAGTCATAAGCGATTTCCGGATCAGGGTTTGATAATGCAAACACAATCGGATTTTCATTCATGCTTAAAAGCATTTCAGGGCTCATTACATTTCCTTTAGACAAACCAATGAAAACATCTGAACCTTTTACAGCATCTTCTAAAGTATCAATATCTGTTTCAACAATGAAATCTAATTTCTCAGGAGTAAGATTTTCTCTTCTGTGATTGATTACACCTTTACTGTCGCACATTAATACATTTTCTCTTTTCAGACCAAGAGAAATATAAAGATTGGTACATGCAATGGCAGCAGCTCCTGCCCCATTCACGACCATTTTTACATCTCCGATATTTTTATTGGCAATTTGCAAAGAGTTGATTAATGCCGCAGCAGAAATGATTGCCGTTCCGTGCTGATCATCGTGCATCAAAGGAATATCCAATTCTTCCTTTAATCTTTGTTCTATATAAAAAGCTTCGGGAGCTTTAATATCCTCAAGGTTGATTCCTCCAAAAGTCGGAGCGATACCTTTTACAATTTCGATGAATTTATCAGGATCTTTTTCATCAATTTCAATATCGAAAACATTGATGTCTGCAAAGATTTTAAACAAAAGACCTTTACCTTCCATTACCGGCTTTGAAGCTTCCGCACCAATATCTCCCAAACCAAGAACCGCTGTTCCGTTTGAAATTACCGCCACCAAATTTCCTTTTCCTGTGTAATCGTAAACTGTTTCAGGTTTATCGTGAATTTCCATGCACGGAACCGCAACTCCCGGAGAATACGCTAATGAAAGATCTCTTTGAGATGAGTGTGGCTTTGAAGGGATTACTTCAATTTTCCCTTTCGGTTCTGCTTTATGATAATCTAACGCTGCCTGACTAAAAGTTTTTTCGTCGCGGTGGTTTTTACTTGACATAAGATTTTTTGTTTTTTTAAAGTATATATTTAATGTGGTAGTTAACCAAACTCTCGATTGGCTTCTGTACAATATGTCCCACATTCAAATTGAGTTCTGACGCCGCAGAACGTAAAATATTTTCGTAATAATAAGCAATGGATCCTATAAAGTTGATCTCAGCATTCTGAGATTCTTCATAAGGAAGAACCTGATAATCGAAGAAATTTTTCATCTCTTCCAAAACCATATTCTGGAAATAGGGATGATCTTTTCTTTCGACCACAAATTTATTGAAATTGGCTAAATAAGCATTCGGTCTTGTCGTATGATACATATTTTTCAATGCTTCATCGATTGTTAAGCCGTATGTTTTTTCGAACTCAAGATGTAAATCCTGAGGAAGTTTCTGCATAAAAAATCTGCGCACGAGTTGTTTTCCTATAGCACTTCCGCTTCCTTCATCACCCATGAGATAACCCAAAGAGGGAAGTTTTATCGTTAAATTTTCTCCGTCGAAATAACATGAGTTTGAACCTGTGCCTAAAATGCAGACAATTGTAGGTTTTCCTGCATAAGCAGCATATGCAGCAGCATAAAGATCTTCTTTTACAACGATTTTTGCATTGGTAAAAACCTTCCCAACTTCTTCTTCAATAGTGTCACAATTTTGTTTCACACCACATCCGGAACCATAGAAAAAAATTCTGGTGATTGAGTTTTTTACCGATGTTAAGCTTGCATTTTTTTCAATTTCGGGTACAATAAGCTCTCTGTTGATAAAATTCGGGTTGAAACCAATGGTTTCGGTCTTCAGGAAAACATTTTTAAAGTCATCCAGAATCACCCAATCCGATTTCGTAGAACCACTATCAACAATAGCAACCATATTTCTTAAATTTAAGAGTGCTAAATTATAAATTTATCTTTACATAGCCTTTAAAAACAAATATGGAAACCCTTTTTTATGATTAAAATTAGCTTTTGATTTCGTTTTTGTTCTGATTGAATTGTACAAGCCAGTCTTCTATTTCTTCTTCCAGATACGCGGTCTGTAATTGAATAGCAGTGATAAAATCGTCAGGAATAGGATCTCCGTCTGAGTTCTCTAGATCCCAAAGATCGTTAGACATATTTTCGTACTCTGAATATACTCTCTTGAAACGAGAGTTTTCTTTTTCCAAAACTTCAATATTTTTTTGCTGAAGCTGAAATTTTCTGTATTTGTTTTGAGATTTCATACAAATATTTAGATTAATGTGGTTTAAAAAACTTGCGCAGATACTTCTCATCATGCACTACAAGATAGAAAGACCATCAACAGAAAAAGTTGAAAATGAATTTTTTATCAGGTACAATTTCTTTCGTTCTGAAAATTAAATTTAGAAATTATTTTTAATGTGAAAAAAAATTTAACAACTTTTTTCACTGTTTAACATATAGTTATAAATTTGCGTATTATTAAAATAAATGAGAGCATTATTACTACGCCAGAAACAGGTATTATTATTTATTATTGCAGGCGGACTCAGTGCGGTGGTGGAAATCGGAAGCTTTAAATTCTTCAGTACCTACCTACCACAAGTGATTGCTCAGGAGCAGAATTTTCACGGGATACACTACCCTTTAAGTAATATTTTATCGACGAGCTGCGGAATTTTATTCAATTATTTTCTGAGCATCTGGTTTGTTTTCGAAAGAGGAAAGCATTCTAAGAAAAAAGAGTTTTTCTATTTCATGGTAGTTTCTTTCATTTCGACGATTTTAAGTTTAACTTTCTTCCAGGTTTTTTACAGCTTTGTTTTCAAAGACAATATCAATTTAATTTTTTATACCTTGAGTCCGGAAATCATCAGTAAAATTGCGGCAATCTTACTTGTTTCCATCCTTAATTATTCGGTAAAGAAAAAAGTAATATTTAACGGTTGATTTGTGACTACAATTTTAAATTACCTCTGGAGAATCTGGCTGATCATCATTGCATTTGTTCTGACAATTGCTTTAGGAATACCTGTCTACATTTTATCTTTCAATAAAAAAAATTACAAATACGCCTATAAACTCATCAGACTTTGGTGTTTCGGAATGTTTTTCGGAATGGGTTTACGATACGAACTCATTAATCTCACTGATAAAAAAATTGATAAAAACAGACAATACGTTGTCATCTCGAATCATACTTCGATCATGGACATTATGCTTCCCTGTATTTTATTTCCGAATCACCAGCTTTGCTATGTTGGAAAAAAGGAACTGGTAAAAATCCCTATTTTCGGAACGATTTATAAAAGAATCTGTGTGATGGTAGACCGAAGCAGCGCGAGAAGCCGAGCTGACGTGTACAGAAGATGTGCCGAAAAAATGGAAGAAGGCAACAGCATCGTCATTTTTCCGGAAGGTGGAGTTCCCGATGACACTTCGATTATGTTGGATGAATTTAAAGACGGAGCTTTCACTCTTTCATCAAAACACCACTCACCTATTGCGGTGTTTACTTTTATCGGTTTAAAAGAAATGTTTCCGTTTGATCATTCTAAAGGCTATCCCGGAAAAGTAAAAGTATATTTCAATGATATTCTCGAACCTGCCGATTCTCCGAAAAATTTAAAATTGTCTGCTTTTGAGACAATAAAAAAAACCTTGATAGAACATCGTTAATCGAAGAAAAAATATATATTTGTTGATAATAAATTATTAATAATCTATGGATTCTAATCAACAGACCAAATGGTCACAATTTCTATCGTTAATTGTCGTATTTTTTTTCTGGGGGTTTGTTGCGGCAAATAATGATATACTGATCCCTGTTTTCAAAAAATGGTTTGTTCTTTCGCAGGTTCAGAGCCAGCTTGTGGCATGGGCTTTCTATGTTGCCTATTTTGTAGGATCTGTTATCTTCTTTATCATTTCCTTAAAAAGTGATATTCTCCAGAAGTTTGGTTACAAAAAAACTTTGGCGGTAGGTTTGTGTCTTTCTGCAGTAGGCGCATTTCTTTTTGTACCGGCTGCACTGGCTGCCAATTTCTGGTTTTTCCTGTCGGCATTATTTATTGTAGGATTAGGATTTTCTGTACAGCAGATTGTTGCCAACCCACTTGCCATTAAAATGGGAAGTCCGGAAACGGGAGCACACAGACTTACACTTGCAGGAGGTATCAATTCTTTGGGAACCACCATCGGACCCATTCTTTTAGGAATTATTTTATTTGGAATGGGAAATAAAGAAGATTCTCAGCCAAAAACCGATCATTTATCAAAAATTGAAATTGTAAAAACTGAGTACCTCACTCATAAAAATGAGTTATCTCAGAATATTACTGAGCTTCAGAAAGATAATCAGGATGACCCTGCAAAAGTACAGGAAGTTATAGCTAAAGTTGAAAAAAATATTTCGTCTTTAGATACAGAGATACAGTCTATTGATCAAAATCTTTCTGCTAATGATTCTCAGGTTGATGCATACACAAAAAAACTGGGTGAAATAAAAGAAAAATCCACTAGCATTCAATATCCGGTTGGCTTTGTAAAAGAGCATCTTAAGCAGGTTAAAATGCCTTTTATTGGATTGGGTATTGCTTTTATTCTGGTAGCTATTTTTATGTTGTTTTCAAAAATTGAAGACCCTGCTAAAGAAGAAGAGGCAGCAATTGAAACCGGATCGACAAAATTCAGCATTTTAAAATATCCGCAGCTTTATTTAGGGATGCTTGCCATTTTTATTTATGTTGGTGTCGAGGTTTCTATTATCAGTAACCTTCCTGCATTGTTGCATACAAAAGAATTTGGAGGTGTACTTGAACACAATATTGCCCCATTTGTATCATTATACTGGGGAAGTCTGATGATTGGAAGATGGAGCGGAAGTATCAACGTTTTTAAGATGTCTAAAACCATGAATACGGTAATGAAATTCATAGTTCCTTTTATTGCCTTTGCGATTATCATTTTCGCAAATGAACTTAGCGGTAAAGATGTTTCAAGTTTTTACGTGTACGCTTTCTGGATTCTGGCATTTATTATCATGAGTTTTATCGGAGGGAAAATGGCAGGAAAAACACTTATGATTTTCGGAATTGCAGGCGTGATCATGATGATCTTGGGACTGGTGTATCCGGATAAAGAAATTGCAAAATATTTCTTTATTTCAGGAGGTCTTTTTTGTTCCATCATGTGGCCGTCAATTTTTGACCTTGCGATTGCGGGACTTGGCAAAAACACAGGAAAAGCTTCTTCCTTCCTTGTCATGATGATATTAGGAGGAGGAATTATTCCGCTTATCCAGGGCTGGATTTGCGATTTTGATAAAACAAGCCCGGAAGGTATCATGGGAATCACATGGACGCACTTCTCTTACGTTATCCCTATCATTTGCTTTGCATACTTAGCTTTTTACGGCTTCTTAACACCGAGACTTCTTAGAAAACAGGGAATTGTAATGGGTGAAACATCATCAGCAGGACATTAATTATGGTAAAATCATATCATAAAAAAAGATTTTGGGCGGGTATTTTACTTGCCCAATTTCTTTTGTTTTTTATTTTTTCAAAATTAAAATTTGCAGTTTCTTTTTTTGAAAACTTATTTGAGATTCAGAAAAAAATCCATCAGCTTTTGTTTGCCTGGATTCCTTTTTCAATTGGAGATGTAATCTATGTATTGTTCGGAATTTTTTTGGTGTATTTAATCATTAAATTATTCCGAAAGAAAACAAGAAACAATGCTTTATTAAACATTTTAATTGTTTTAAACATCACCTATTTCATTTACCAGATTTTTTGGGGAATGCTCTATTTCCAGACTCCGATTATTTCAAAACTCCCAAAAGCAGCCATTACCCTCGAAAAAAGAAAAGCTTTAGCTCTTGATTATTTAGAAAAAGCGAAAGCAACAAGAAAATTAGTTCAGGAAGACAAGGATGGGGTTTTTATGATTAAAGATCTAAAATCGATAGAGAAAGAAATTTTACAGCAGCAAAAAAAACTTCCAAATTTTATAACTAACAAACAAACTGATAATATAAATTCATTTAAACCTAGTTTATTTGAGAATGTAATGAGTTTTACAGGGATTCTGGGATACTACAACCCTTTTACCGCAGAAGCACAATATAATACCGAATTACCGTCTTCTTATCTGCCTTTTACATTAGCTCATGAAAGTTCTCATCAATTGGGTTTCGCAAGAGAGCAGGAAGCTAACTTTATCGGGTATCTGATTGGGACAAACTCCACAAATACGGAATTGAAATACAGCACAGAATATTTTACGTTAAAAAGCCTTCTAAACTCGATCATCTATGAAGATGAAAAATTTGTGAAAAATATTTTGGATCGTTATTCTGATGAAATGAAACGCGACAGACTTAATGAAAAGAAGTTTATTTCGGAGCATCAAGGATTGCTTAATGACTTTTTCGGTTTCACCAATAATCTTTTCCTAAAAAGCAATCAGCAGGAAGGGTCTGTTACTTATTCTTATTTCATCGATCTCTTAGTTCGTTATAAAAGTATCAACAAAAAATAAAAAAAAGAATCGTATCAGGCGATACGATTCTAAAAACACAAATGATGAAAAAAAATTTATTACCTTGACTTGTTCCCTCATTCAAGGCTTTGTAAAATTACAATATTATTTTTAATTTCAAAATGCTACAATACTTTTTCTTACAATTTTATGAAAAATTTATGATTTGAAAGTTTAAGATTTTATATTTATCTCTAAATATAGATTTACAGTTATCGCTAAAATATTAATTTTGCGAATAAAATTAATAAAATTTACTTTAAACAATAATATTTTTTAAAAACAATAAAAATAGCATACGAATAAAAAAAATTAACCAATTTTAATATAAAACTACAATTTCATGATGCTAAGCAAACTTGAAATTGTAGTTTTAAAAGAAAAATAAGTACAAATTGCTTCAGTAAGAAGCATAAAATATAATTTTCAAGAAGAAAATGAAATTTTCGATAGGCATTTGTTACTTCGCAAAAATTTAAAGCAAAGCTTTTTCATACGATAGATCAAAAAAAAACCATAGATAAAAATCTATGGTTTAAAATATGTAGCGAAGACGGGAATTGAACCCGTGACCTCAGGGTTATGAATCCTGCGCTCTAACCAACTGAGCTACCTCGCCGTTTTGGTGGTGCAAATATAGAAAATATTTACTAACCTCCAAAATTATTTTAGCTTTAAATATTCCAAAACATCTCCAACATGATTTGGCTTGCTGATTATCTTATTGTTAGCATCCAAAATAAAATAAGTAGGTGTTGCATGAATATTGTAAGTTTCCGCAAAAGAACTGTTCCAACCCCTCAATTCCGAATCATTGATCCATGGAAAAGCAGCAATTTTTGTGGTATACGAATTTTTATCTGTATCTAAAGACAAACCTATTACCTGGATATTTTTATCCTGAAGATCTTTATATTTTGTCAACAGTTTTGGTAATTCGTTTTCACAATGAGAACAAGTGGAAGACCAAAATACAATTACCTTTTTATCAGCTTTTACATCCGCAATGGTCTTTGCCGTAGTATTGACAGGTGAATAGAATTTATAAGCCGGAAAAACAGCTCCTAAATCGGTTGCAGCATTAGATTTTAAAGTTGATGCAAGACGATCATTTATCGTACACTTTAAATTTTTAGCAAGAGTAAGATATTTGGTCTTGAATTCGTTCATGTCATAGACATCAAAAATATCGATCAATTCAGAAAGAACCGTTTGTCCTCTCGGAGTTTCTACATTCAATCTATTGATCAGTGTATCCACAGATGTGCTGACATTTGTATTTCCTCCCACATTCAGATATGAAACCAAAAGAGGTCTTAAAAGCGAGGAGCTCTCCAACATATCGTTTGATTTATCAATAAAGTTTACAATCTCTTCCTGAGTTGCTTTTTTAGAAGAATCGTTAGAAAGAAATTTGTTGTAATTTGTATTATAATAATATACGAAAGGGTTTTTAGTCTGATCAACTGAATTTGTCCCAGACAATTTTCCCATTTCACTGATTAAAGCTTTTCCAAACTCAGTATTATCTTTATAATATTCTTTAATCTGAGCTAAAGCAGGAAGTATGATTTCTTTTTTCTGAGAAGATTCCTGTATATTATTCATCAGCTCATTCGCTTCGTCAAGATAAATAATATTCTGAATTTTATTTGCTTTGGTTTCCAGCTTAATGTTTACATTTTTATTTTCCGAAATAAAGCTTACAGAATTATTGGTATTGGGAAAATATATTTTCATCATTCCGGAATAATTTTTTGGATATTTAAAAGTCCATGAATTATTCTTATTTTTTTCTTTAGTAAAAATGATGTCTTTAGAACCATTCAGAGTATACAATACAGCATCCTGTTCATTAAAATCTGGCTGAGTCTGTATATTAACAGAAAATTGTGCATTCATTGAAAATACAAATACAGTTCCTGACAGCATAAATATCTTTTTCATAAGTAGATATTAATTATTTTATAGTAATAATCACATTATTCAAATACCTACTTCGGTATTCGTAGGGATTTAATATGTAAAAATAGAAAAACTCTCTGACTAATCAGAGAGCTTTACATATTTTAATATAATTTTTATATTTTTTGAGTCCTGTATTTTGTAGCGAAGAAACCAATTCCAAGAATTGCAACCGCAGCCAAAATATAAACATACATGTCAATCGGAGAAGTCGGACTACAAGGAGGTGACCCTGCAATTGGAGCCCCACACGGCACACCTGGACCATTTGATTGAGCATTCACTAAACTAAAAGACACAACAAATAGTGCTAAAAGTATTTTTTTGTCGAAAAATCTCATCATCATGTTTTATTTAATTAATATTTTGGAGTTTACAATAGTTCCGTCATTACCTACAACTTTAACCACATATACAGCTTTAAGTTGAGAATCTAGCTTTATAACATAGTCAGTATTCGTTTTAACAGATTTCTCTGAAACAACTAGTTTTCCGCTTGCATCAAATACTTCAATAGAAGCAGATTTCCATTCCGGATCAAATCGAACGATATAATTATCGATAGCAGGATGATACGTAATCAAAGTTCTAGATTGAGGTTTAACTTCACCAGTACCCAAAACACTCTGAGGAGCACCGTAGTATAGACCATAATTGGTATTTGAAACAGGAATTACATCTCCTTGTTTAATCTGTACAGCCTGACCATTTGCTACTGAATAATAGAATCCTGTTCCGCCTGAAAGAACATGAGTATTATTTGCTACCAAATTTGCGTTATCTCTGATCTCAAACTTTAATGAAGCTACATTATTACCGAAAACACTCATGTCAATTCTCTTACCAAGATAATTGGTTTCGTTTGCTTCGTTAATGTATAATCTATAAGTAGAAGAGTAATTAGGATCAATTCCTCCTGTAGCACTTTCTTCAAAAGTCTGAATAATTGCAGACGGAGTAGTAACTGCCTGAACAGAACTTGTATTAGAGTTTTGGATATGACCGGTAGCATAATCAGGAGAAACCACATAATAAGTTTCACCAATCTGATTACCATTAGCGTCTAAAGCTAAAACTCCTAACTGTTTAATCGTTCCGTAGTTTGTATTTTTAGCAGCTGTTACACCATATGAAGTGGTGGCAGCTCTTGGAGTAGCACTGAATCTTCTTAAATTATCAAAATCTAGCAGTTGATCTGTTCCATTTCTTAATTTAATTTTGAAAGTACCCAAAGGCTTTATAACAAGCGCATCATAATTACCGTTTGGCACTCCACTTGCCGAAAAAGTAAGATTTTGAGTTGTCGCATACGATGATGTTGTACCTGTAGTTGAATTATAAACTACATTCTGGGGATCTACACTTATACCCCAAACATTGTTTCCAAAATCATTGTTATCCGTAACTGCAGTTCCTTCGTCATAAGCTATCAATGACAGGTCAATATTCGTTAAATATGGATTTGAGAATTGATAGGTAAATTTCCCCCAATCTCCTGTCCAAGCCGTTGCTGTACTAAAGCTGTCGAATATATAAGTTTTATATTGCTCGTAATAGAAATTCTGATTGTTACCCGTTCCTAAACCGAAAGAAACGGCCGTTTGCGGAGCTGATGTTAATGGAATTCTGTTTGCACCGTTAATTCCATCCGCAAAAGGAGAACCTTTAACTGTGTGAAGAGTTTCCGTAGTCCAGTTTGTAGTTCCTGCTGTAAAATAGGCAGTTCTATCTGCAGCGGTAGTTACACTTGTAGGAGACAAAGCATCAATAGTGATTCCTGGCTGGGTGAAACTCGTGATTGGAGCAGTTACAGGGATTGATCCGTCCCATCGAAGACTTGCATTGTTCCACTTCAGGATTTCTCTTCCACCCCATCTTGTATTATTGAATGCATTTGCTCCGCCACCTAGTTCAGTACCTAAATCAGAGAAAGATTTTCCGATGAAAGGAATACCAAACTGTTGATATGCACCGTGCTTTGTAGCAGCATACTCTTTATCAACAATACCCGTGATATTTCCTTGAGGTATTCCCGTGATGTAAAGCTGACCATATGTTGCACTTACAGGTGCACCAGGATTCAGACGAAGAACAATATTTGTACCGTCTGTCTTTGGATCTGTTGCAGTAGTAGTAATGGTTCTAAGAACATCTGATGAACCGTTACCCACGACCATCATGTTTCCATAAAGGTCAATATTTCCGGAACCTCTTGTCTGAAGACCGCCTCCGTTATAAACAAGAGTTCCGTTACTCACATACATCTTAGCAGTATTGTCTACATGAAGTAGTACCTGCGCCTGAACAGATAACCCAATCGCTAAAAGCCCTATAGTTAATAAATTTTTTTTCATTGTATCTCAGTTTTTGTGTTAGTACAATATTCTATGCAAAGATATAATTTTTTTCTAAAAAAAAAGTTAAAATTATTTATTAATCAAAATATTATCATTTGTTAATATTATTTCATCGTGATCACCTACCGTAAACATGTAGTCTTCAAGCACCTTTTCGGTGGTTCCGCGAAGTCCTCTTGCTCCTAAACCTTTTTCCATTGTTTCATCGACGATACTTTCTATTGCTTCATCAGTGAAGACTAATTTTGTCCCATCCATCTTAAAAAGTTCCACGAACTGATTGACGATTGAGTTTTTAGGCTCTTTCATAATCCTGATCATCGTTTCTTTTGTAAGTTTTTCGAGATATGTGATGATTGGAAATCTTCCCAAAAGTTCGGGAATTAATCCGAAAGAACGAAGATCGATGGCATTAATATTTGTTAATACATATTCATCCTCTTCTACTTTATTGATTTTTTCTGCACTGAAACCAATTGCCTGCTTATTCATTCTTCTTTCAATGATTTCTTTAATACCATCAAAAGCTCCGCCAGCAATAAATAAAATATTTTGTGTATTCACCTGGATGTATTTCTGATCCGGATGCTTTCTTCCACCCTGTGGCGGAACATTTACGATACTTCCTTCCAGAAGCTTCAGTAAACCCTGCTGAACACCTTCACCAGAAACATCTCTCGTGATACTCGGATTATCTGATTTTCTAGCAATTTTATCAATCTCATCAATAAAGACAATTCCTTTTTCTGCTTTTTCGACATCATAATCGGCAACCATTAAAAGTCTTGAAAGAATACTTTCCACATCTTCACCGACGTATCCCGCTTCCGTAAGAATCGTTGCATCAACAATACAGAAAGGAACATTTAATTCTTTAGCAATTGTTTTAGCCAAAAGCGTTTTTCCTGTTCCTGTCTCACCAATCATAATGATGTTGGATTTCTCCAACTCTACCTCTCTATTCTCTTCTTTTGCATGAAGAAGTCTTTTATAATGATTGTAGACCGCAATTGCAAGTTGTTTTTTAGCCTGATCCTGCCCGATAACGTATTGATTCAGAAATTCTTTAATTTCTTTAG
Source organism: Chryseobacterium formosense (assembly GCF_900116415.1). Taxonomy (GTDB): domain Bacteria; phylum Bacteroidota; class Bacteroidia; order Flavobacteriales; family Weeksellaceae; genus Chryseobacterium; species Chryseobacterium formosense. Next base: position 23,931 of record NZ_FPAP01000005.1, read on the forward strand.
GTTTTTTAAGCTCATCAATACTTTCTGCAGGTGAAAAACCGGCAGAAGAAACTGTATCTTTTACAATGGAATGAGCCTGCTCGATACAGTTTTCACAAATAAAGCCATTTTGTCCCGAAATCAGCATCTGCACTTCATTTCTTTTCTTACCACAGAAAGAACATTGGTTTGGATTCATTTTAAATATAGATATTTTAAAGAAAATCGTAAAAAATTACTTTTTTACGATTCTCTGATATTTGTTAAGAATTAATAATTGAATTTTGAATTTCTGAATATTCTTCCGGGCTAAGTTTCAGCCTTTCGTTTCTGAAATTCATATCTTCCATTTTGTTTAGAGGAATTAAATGAATATGAGTATGCGGAACTTCTAATCCCACTACTGCCACTCCTACTCTTATGCAAGGAACTGCATTTTTCACTTTTTTAGCAACTTCCTGAGCAAAGGCCCAAAGACCTTTGTATTCCTCTGTTTCCATATCGAAAATAAGGTCTACTTCTTTTTTAGGAACAACCAATGTATGACCTTTTACCAAAGGCATCGCATCAAGAAATGCCACGAAGTTTTCGTCCTCTGCAATTTTGTATGCAGGAATTTCGCCATTGATAATTTTAGTGAAAATCGTACTCATATTATCTTCATTAAATTTATCTACAAAGTTATTTCTAAAACTTCAAACGACAATTTATTTCCGTTTGGAAGTACAATTTCTGCTGCCTCACCGACAGCCTTACCTAATAAACCTTTAGCAATAGGGGTATTTACTGATATTTTCCCGCTTTTCAGATCGCTTTCATTATCAGGTACCAAAGTGAAAACCTGTTCTTTTTTAGTATCTTTATTTAGAAGTCTTACCGTTGTAAGAATAGAAACCTTTGAGGTATCCAGCTGGCTTTCATCTATAATTTTTGAGACTGAAATCACATCTTTCAGTTTAGAAATTCTCATTTCAAGCATTCCTTGTGCTTCTTTAGCGGCATCATACTCTGCATTTTCAGACAAGTCTCCTTTATCTCTTGCTTCTGCAATCTGTTGAGTAATTTTTGGTCTTTCAATCGTTTCCAGCTGCTCCAGCTCGGCTTTCATTTTGTCCAAACCTTCCTTGGTTACATAGCTTGCCATAATCTTAAAATTTTGTTTTAGTATAAAAAAATTATCCGACATTTGCCGGACAATGTTTTTGCGTGTTAATCGTTATTGTTCTACAAATATATAAAAATTTATATTCAAATGAAAAAAACTTTCTCAATCACATCAATTTTCATCTTACTGACATTCAGTATTTTAAATATAAATTCCTGCAGTAACCGTGATGATACGGTAAGCTGCTTTCCTTTAACGCCGATCAGTGTCAATTTAAACCTAAATCTTGCAGCATATAACAACCTCAACTTCGTTGGAGGATGGATTTATGTGGATGAACAACAATCAGGAACAAGAGGCCTGATCGTCGTAAGAACGGCAGACAACCCTGCATCATTTAAAGTGTACGACAGAAATGCACCTCATATTTGTCCGGAAAACAATACAACCTTAGAAGTAAAAGATGGCATCAGCATTATTTGCCCAAAAGACAACGCAACATGGATCTTATTAAGCGGACAACCAACTACAGGATCTTCTCTACCACCTAAAACGTATTTCTGGAATTACGATGCTGCGACAAAAAATTTAAGTTTATATAATTAATGAAGGTTGTAGTACAGAGAGTTTCTGAAGCTCACGTAAAAGTAGATGAAGAAATAGTAGGGAAAACAGGAAAAGGCTTTATGCTTTTAATAGGAATTGATGAAAATGATGAAAGAACAGATGCAGACTGGATCGTTCAAAAGATTCTGAACCTTCGTATTTTTGGCGATGAAAATGGCAAACTCAATTTATCTATAAAAGATATAGAAGGAGAAATTCTGTGCATCAGCCAATTCACTTTAATTGCGGATTACAAAAAAGGCAACAGACCTTCCTTCATTAAAGCTGCAAAACCAGAAAAAGCTATTCCCCTATTTGAATATTTCAAAACCGAACTCTCAAAATCTGATCTTAAAGTTGAAAGCGGAATTTTTGGTGCAGACATGAAAGTCTCATTGATCAATGACGGACCAGTAACGATTGTAATCGATTCATTTACAAAATCGTAGACATCTCAATCTATACAATAATTATCATTATCTAATGAATTATGAACACACAATAGAGACGATCTATAAAATTCGCAAAAAATACCACATATTCACACCTAGGCATCCGTATTTATACGGAAAAACGCAATAATTCATAAAAAAACGCAATTTACGTTAACGATATAGTATTTTTTATTACCTTTAGGAACCGAAACCTAAAACTCTTTAATATGAAAAAATGCTATTTTATCATGCTATTTTTTATGCTAGGTTATAGCATAAACGCTCAAGTGGGAATTAACACCGATAATCCCAAATCGACATTACACGTTCAGAAAAGAACAGAACTCTCTTTTGCTGACGGAATCATTCCGCCGAGAATTTCCGGAGACTCACTGCGACTGAAAGAAGGCGCTTATGCTGCAGCGCAAAATGGTGCCATTGTATACGTTACCTCTCCTGCTGTTACTACGGGACCGAAGACAGTCGGGGTGAACAGTACGGGGCTCTTTATTTATGATGCAAATGCATCAAACGGCACAGGAACTGGGCTTTGGAACAAGCTTCCAACGACAACCACTCCCACAGGTACGGGTGATGGAGCGTATGCGGCAAGAATAAATAGTGGATTATCACTGTTACAAGTCGGTTTAAATCTTTTGAATAATACCGTGCAGATAATACCACTTCCAACTGCCAGTGTAAATACTCCAACTACTACTCCTGTCGTAGACATCAATCTGGATGTCGCTGGAATAGCAAATATATCCACTACTATTGGCACCGGGCCAACTTCGCCTGGTGACTCTTATTACACCGTTCCGTCAACGGGGCTTTATCACATTAATTACAGTTATCGAACCGGCCAAGGTTTAAGGTTAGAAGTTTTAGGAGCAAATAGGCCAGGACTTATTATCACGAAATCTCCAGCAGGTGGTCTACCAGTTGCTGCTACACCTATTGATTATCGTTATTTTGGAGGCATTAGTTTAGGAAATCTTACCATCCCGTTGCAGCCTTTATTACCAAACGTTACGCTATCATTAGGAAATCTTGCATTGACGCAAGGACAGATAAACCATATTTATCAGTTCAATGCTGGAGAAAGAATCAGGTTTGGAGTTCTTACCGGAGGTTTAGCTCTGGGTGTATTAACAGATGCTTCGGCAGAGCTGTCAATTTATAAAATCAGATAACACAAATTCACCATAACTTATATACAAGAAAAGCTTTCCAATGTCGGAAAGCTTTATTTTTTTGTTTAATAATAAACTATCTTACAGGTACGCTGCTGAAATTAAGGGAAACTTTCAAATTCATATCGGAAGTCGTCTGATTTTTCAGTTCATAAACCGTTCTTACCGTTAAACCCGTACTCTTCACGATACTATCCAGAAAACCGCCATCATTGTTAAGATCTAAATTTAAGCTTGAAGAATTCGTTGATATATCAGATCTTGAAGCCACGAGTTTTTCATTTGTACCGTTTGATGAAATATAAACCTTTACAGATTTCAAAGCATTTAAAGTACCACCACTCGGTGAAACTACAGAAATTTTAGCATCAGAAATTCTTACATCTTTTATCTGCGCATTATTATTTCCTCCTACCCAAGTCTGCACATTCGATGCAGTAGCGGTGGAAGAAACTTCCTTATTCGCAGGAACTCCCGTAGAAACCAAAACATTGGCAGTATAAGGAAAAGTATTCTGTACAATCGACTGTACTGCTCCACAACTTGCTAAAGCCATGGAAGACACTATTGCTAATGAAAATATATTTTTCATAGGATTAAAATTTAAATGTACCCTTGCACAAAGTATACCAAATTTATTCTATCCTTACAGAGAAATCACCAGCAATCTCCCCTTCTGCCATCAGGTTTTTACCTATAATTAACCAGACTTCACCATTTTTGGGAATCTCGTAAGAGAGTTCTCTGCCGAAAGGCCCGTCGAATTTCCCATCGGGTGTTTTGATTTGGTTAAAACGGATGTTCATCTTGTTATTCTGAGGTAAAATAGAAGCTTTCAAACTTGATTTCTTGTAATTCCTGATCTTCAGAACAAGCTTTTGGTTTTTATCGGTAAATTTTTCATCAATTAATAATGGAAGCTTTTCACCGTCGACTACTTTAATGATTTGTCCGTTTTTTATTTCATCAGCGTCACTGTCAATTTTCTGAATGGTTTTAAGGCTATCATGATTGATTTTCAAATCTTGTGAATCTGACGGCAAAGTGTTGGCAGATTGCTCGGAAACAATAACCGAATCCGTTTTTTTCTCTGACATAGGAACTGCTTTTTTGCAGGAAAAAACTATCAACGGGAGCAATATAAGAGCTGACTTTTTCATACTATTTGCTTTGAATGGTTTCATAATAAAGAATTTTAGATAAAACGGTTGTTGATTTTTTGGTTTTTATTTGTTCTAAAACCTCTTTTTTAAGTTCAGTATCTTTGTTTTCTTCTGCATATTTCAAAAGAGGCTTTTCGCTGAACCAGATTGAATTCAGATGATAATCAACCCCAAAATCAGAACGTTTCATGTTTTGAGATGTAATGATACCACCCCAGTTGATGTAACTGCATACTAAAACCATTCCATAAAAAAACCAGCTCATCGAGTTGAAAAGGAAGGCATTTCTCTTTTTGTACTGAATTTTAATAAATGTAAGCGCCAAACCAATCAAAGATAAAAGCAGAAAAGCGTAAACTCCGAGTCTTTTGTAGGTAAAGCCATAACTATTAATGTATTCTGTATTTTTTAACATCGCGGAAAAAATCAGGATTGCATTTAGAAATAACCATACTTTGGCAAGTGTTTTCAATAAACCTGCTTTAGAATCGAAATTAAAAGTTGATTTAAAATAAAACATCATCACTAAAATTACCAGAATAATAGAAAGTATAATTGAATTTACCCTTTCATGAGTTTCTTCAGAGAGTTGCACCGGGCTTTTTACCACTTCATAAAACTGCTCGTAATTGTATGCAATGATAAAGAAAACAAGCAAAATATTTAACATAAGCAAAGAAATTACTCCACTGATTCTTTCTATATTAAGATCCATAAAAGAAAAAGTAGATTTTAAAGCGGGATCATTGTTTTGAAAATTATTATCTAAGAAGTGATTTTGCTTATACAGAAACTTTTCAACCTTGAAATTCCAAAAATTAAAAGCGATAAAAAAACCAAAAACAACAAGCCTGATGATCTGCCAAAAATCAAATTCAAATTCATAATCATTGAAAAGATTCGCAAAATGGTCGCTAACTCCGGCATAAATACCAAAGAACACCAATACAAGAACTAAAGGAACAACTGCGAAAGCAAATATTTTCTGAAACAGATTCGGTATATTTTTTTTAGGAAGCCAGTCTTCGAAACTAAAAACCCGGCAAAAGAATGTGAAAAAATTGATCACAAAAACCGGAACGAGAAAAAGACTTTTCAATCTTCTGTTCTTTGACCGGAAAGAAAGCAGCAAAAGTGAAATGATTAAAGCCAGAAACGAACTGATATCGCCGAACCAGGCAAATGCAATGCCCGACAAAATACTCGTTGCGAATAGCAGAAGAAATACTTTACTGCGGTTTCTTTCCGGGGTTTTCAAAAGTGTCAGGATCGCATATAGAATACCTAAAATACTAAGATTTAAGCCAACATTTTCGTTATAAAACAAAATGATAAATGCGATGGTGCTGAGAAATATATAGTGATGTGTTTTCATGAGGTTAAGATTGAGGTTGAGATTAATAGAAAACCGGAGTTTCTTTTTGTTTGATAAAATCTTTTAGACTGTCGAAATTTTGCCATAAAAGCTCTTCGAAATTCCAATGATGGAAAGTTTTCATTTGTTGACCTTTTTTAAAAGCTTGTAAATAATTTTTAAAATATTCAGGGAAAACGATTGTTCCCAAAGCAAGAACACCAAGAAGGTAAGCGCTGCGTTTTCCGTTTCCGAAAAGAAGATACTGCATTGCAATTTCATCCTGAATATTGGTGCTACAATCGGTAATCAGGTGATAAACATCGTGATTTTCCATCTTCGGAATCATTCTGAAACCATGATTTTTGTAAAATTCACCTAAAGTTCGTCCCAAAGAATCTTGTTTGAAACTCAACAGTTGCTCTTCATTGAACTGCCATTGTCTTTTTTTCTTTTTGAAATATTTCCTGTACTGTTTTTGGGAATTTTCGTACATGAAAATGATAAATTTTGTGCGTAGTTTTTTCATAGTTTATGTATTTTATTTTGAAAATTAATTAGAACTAAAACCCATTAGAAAAATTCCTAGATAGAAATACAGAATTGCGATTGGAATATTTATACAAATGATTAATGCTGCTTTTATACATTCTTTTAAGTAATGTTTATTAAATAATCCATAAATAATTAGTATAGCAATCACAACTAAATTAACTGGAGCTGCAAAAAACAGCAGTAAAAATCCATAGGAAGCAAAAGCCTCAATTTTAGTAACTAAATATCCAAAAAGACAAATATTTCCTAATATAAAGAAGAGCCAAAAGGAGATCTTTCCTACAGTAATAATATCTTTATTTTTCATCTTTAAATTTTTAAGCTTGAGTTAAAGTAAAAACCGTTATTTCGGGACGAACCATAAATCTTACCTGATAGGAATGTCCTAAAGCACGATTGATGTAGAGCATTCTTCCATCTTCCAAATCAATTTCTCCGGAAACATATTTTTTGTTTTCCACTGGAAGGATTGGAGTAATGACTCCCGGAAGTCTGCATTGTCCGCCGTGAGTATGACCACTTAAAATCCAGCCTTGATAACCGTTCCAGACATCTCTATCGCAAACATCAGGATTGTGGCACAGTACAAGATTTCCTTTTTCAGGATTGTAATCTTTCATCACTTTCATCGGATCAAAATTGGGCGACCATAGATCATCAAAACCAATAATATTCAAACCGTGAGATTCTATTTGCTGATTCTTAAGCATTGTCACCCCATTATTTTCCAGAATTCGACTGATCTCTTCCGAAGAACCCAGATCTTTCCAGTTTTTTCCATAGTCGTGATTTCCCATAATTCCAAAAGTTCCCAATGTTCCGAAAACAGCGTTCTGCATCACTTTTTCTAAACTTTTGTGATCTTCAGATGTTCCATGATTGACGTAATCGCCTGTGTATACCACAAAATCCGGATTGAATTCTTTTGCTTTTCCGAAAGATTCTATGAGAAAATTCCAGTCGAATCTGTTTCCGACGTGTAAATCTGAAATCTGCACTAAAATTTTTCCTGCTAAATGTTCCGGTAAATTTTTAATGGGAAGTTTTCTCTCAACAAATTCCACCCAAAACGGTTCGATTTGCCATGAATAAAGAAAAGGTAGAGCTCCGGCTGCTGAAATTTGCAAAAGTCTCTTGAGAAATTTTTTTCTGGTCATTACTTTTGTATTTTTTGATTAATTAATTTTGATGTCATTCCGACAAAGGAGGAATCTCATTTAATAAGATTCTTCGCTACTCTTCCTTTCGCTCAGAATGACAAATGTGTCAATTGTAAAAAATTAGCTTCCAGCGAACGGAGTTCCGAAAATTCCTACAGCCAGTTCCATCCAGACTAAAACAAGAATGGCTACGATCACAAGACTAATGATAATCTTATAATTCCTGTTTTTAACCACCATTCTTACCAAGCTTATTAAGCCTGCCGTTCCGAAAAGCAGAATTCCGGCTACGAGAAAATCGAATTTCGACCAGTTCCATCCTTCTACAAAGATGTTTCCTAAAAATGCTGTTGCCAATAAGAGTACAGGAACAGCAAAAATTGCTAAAGTGGTTTGTTTGTGTGTCATTATTTTATTTATTTTTAATTTATAAAGTACTTTGTATTTCAAAGTTTATTTTCAAAAAAATATAGCTTTTATTTTCCGATCAGTTTTTCCAAAGCATTTAAATGCTCTGTAAAAGCAGTTCTTCCATTTTGAGTTACACGATAAGAAGTCTTCGGCTTTTTACCCACAAATTCTTTTTTTACTTCAATATAATTTGACTTCTCAAGGGCATTGCTGTGACTTGCCAGATTTCCGTCAGTAATTTCCAATAAGCTTTTCATTTCAGAAAAATCAACCCAGTCGTTGACCATAAGAACGGACATAATGCCCAATCTTACACGGCTTTCGAATTCTTTATTGAGTTGACTGATGTTGATCATTATTTAATTATTTAATATAAAATAGAATGTAGAATCTACAATTCTATGATTTGAGTCTATCATATATATTAGATTTCCCCTGATTGCTAATTGATTAGATTGTAACAACTTATCTGAACTAGCAGTATCAATTGTAATAATTGAATCATTTTTAATATAATTTCCACGACAATATGAGTTTCCTAACGCAGAGCCATTTGTGAATTTATATGTTTTATCTTCCCTAAGTTCTATTTTAATATGATTCAGATCGAAATTTTGTTCTGCTTCTAAAATAATATTAGAAGAATCTCTAACTGCAAAATACGTATGCATTCCTAATGCAACAAAAACAATCAAGATCGACATTGTAGTCAGTTTAAAAACTTTTAAATCTTTTAAAAGCCTATATTTTTTAAATTCAATATTTAAAGCTATAGTTCCAAAAATTAGAAACAATAACAGATAAAATCCTATGATAAATCCGGCAAATATAAAATCATTGTCTTGATACTCTATTGTTAAATCAATGTACTTTACAGCAACAAGAATTATCAAAATAAATAACAAAATTGATTTCCAACTTTTCATTATTACTTATACTTCTTATGCATAATCAAACCATACACGATATGCAAAACGCCAAAGCCAAAAGTCCAGGCAATTAATCCCCATCCTAAAAAGAATAACGAAATCAATCCTAAACCAATCTGGCAAAATCCCAGATATTTTACATCTGTGAGAGTATATCTTTCTGCATTTACCAATGCTAAACCATAGAAAATCAATGTAGCCGGAGCAACCAATGAAAACAAATGATGATACAACAGCCCAAGACAAACCAATCCGCCCGTTACCAAAGGGATTGCAAAGGTAAACAAAAGTCTTTTGGTTGTCGCATCCCAAATTTTCAGGCCTTTCTTTTTGCTTTTATTGGCAGTGAAAAAATATCCGCTTAAAATGGCAACTACTAAAATTACAATTCCGGTAATGACCAGTTCATTAACCATACTCTTACTGAATGTGATTCTCTCACCTTCAAAATAATTCAGTCCTTCTCTCTTAAATACAAAACAGACATATCCCATTCCAATGATTGCAGCCAAACCAGCAACCACTCCGGATAATCCGCTTAATGAAATAAACCTTGAAGAACGCTCCATCATGGAACGTATGTGCGATAAGTCTTCGTGATAGTTTTTCGAATCCATATAAAAGAACTTTGAATTACAAAGTTATAATTAATTTTGAAACTCCAAAATTTTTCTGCAAATAATTTATGTAAATTCTTAACTTTAGAAAAAACATATTTATGGATAAAGAGATTCTGCGGTCAGAAATTTTCAGACATCTGGATGGTGTAGTTACTGCGCCAATCGTTGCTTCTTTGCTTAAAAAGGAAATCATTACATTCATCATACAAAGAGAAGAAGTGATTTTAAGTGAACTTTCAGAAAATTTTAAAGCAAATGAAGGTTATCTGAATGTGGCAATTCGTACTTTGGCTTCTCAGGATTTTCTGAATTATGAAGTCGATAATGAGAATGATGTTATTACCATTTCAGCCAATGAAAAAACGCAGTTTCTACAAAAATATGGCTTACTCTATCTGAAAGTCATTTCTTTTCTAAAACTTTCTACAGACATTAAAAATCAAATCAATGAAGCTACTTTTATTGAAGAGTTTAAGCAATTGAGCAGTACACTTAAAGATAATTTTGGAATTCATCTTTCAGATTCTGCTGACGAAAAAGATGTTCAGATACAGATTTTAAAGCATATTGAAGGCTCCATCATCAGTCCGGTAATTGTCTATTTAGGAATGACGGGAATGTTTCATAAATATTTTATGGAAACATCTTTTCAGGCTGCAGAGTTTCATAAAAACTCAGAGAATTTTGAAGTGATTTTAGATTTTATGACGCATTTAGGCTGGTTTAAAAAATCAAATGACAATTATAAATTTACCGAAACCGGAATTTATTTTGCAAAACGAGCCGCTTCTTATGGAGTTACAGTTTCTTATCTCCCATTACTGAATAAAATGGATGAGCTATTGTTCGGAAATGCTTCAAAAATCAGAGAAATTGCAGAAGGCGAAGACGAAATTCACGTTGACCGAGCCATGAATGTTTGGGGAAGTGGCGGTTCTCATGCGAATTATTTTAAAGTTGCCAATGATTTTATTATTCAGATTTTCAATCAGCCGATTCATCTGCAACCAAAAGGTGTTCTTGATATGGGTTGTGGAAACGGCGCTTTCATCCAACACATTTTTGAAACCATCGAAAGACATACGCTCCGTGGAAAAATGTTGGAAGAGCATCCGCTTTTTCTGGTAGGCGCAGATTATAATCAGGCTGCATTAAAGGTAACACGAGCCAATCTCATTAATAATGATATTTGGGCAAAAGTAATCTGGGGAGATATCGGAAATCCTCAACAATTGGCTGAAGATTTAAAGGAAAACTATGAAATTGATCTTTCGGATTTACTAAACATTAGAACTTTTCTCGATCACAACAGAGTATGGAAAACGCCTGAAAACAATCACCCCCAAAGAATAAGCACCTCAACAGGAGCATTTGCTTATCGTGGAAAAAGATTATCCAATGATCTTGTTGAAGAAAGCTTAAAAGAACATCTTGAGCTTTGGCTTCCTTATATTCAGAAAAACGGGCTCTTAATCATTGAACTTCATGCTTTAGATTCTAAACTTACAGCTAAAAATTTAGGAAAAACTCCGGCAACAGCTTATGAAGCAACGCATGGTTTTTCTGACCAGTATATTCTGGAGGTGGAAGTTTTTAAAAAGATCTGCATTGAAGCCGGCTTAAAAACAGATAAAGATTTGTTCAGAAAATTCCCTAATTCTGAATTGGCAACGGTTTCCATTAATCTATTAAAAAACTAGTGAAAGATTAGTAAGTTTCACGCAGTTTTTTTAATTTTTTATATCTACGAAATCTGCACCATCAGCGAGAATCAAATCTTAAACATCAATTACATTAATTTAAACGAAAAACAATGAAATTTGAAACCATAGAAACAGAACGTTTATTCATTCAAAAACTGGATTCTAAAACGATGAACACCATTTTTAAAACAATTGATGAACACGAAATCAAAAAAATATTAGGAATTACCAACGAAGAAGAGTTTGCCCGACAGAAAAGAATTCATGAAAAAGGATACGAATCTTATAATCAGAAAATGCTGAATTTTCAAATCGTAGAAAAGCAAAGCAATACCATTATCGGCAATTGTGGTTTTCATTCCTGGAATCCGCAACATCAGCGTGCTGAAGTAGGATATGCTTTAAATTCTGACGAGTTTAAAAATAAGGGATTTATGAAAGAAGCTCTCGGAAAAGTCATTGAATATGGTTTTCATCAGATAGAACTTAATCGTATTGAAGCTTTGATCGACGAAAATAATACCCCATCCAAAAAGTTACTGGAGTATTTTGGTTTTACGAAAGAAGGTATTATTCGAGAACATTATCATGTTGGCGGAACTTTCGAAGATTCGGTTCTATATTCTTTGTTAAAATCAGAATACAAAAAATAAAGCGCTGAAAACTCAACGCTTTATTTTTTATTTTGCTCTCAATCTTTCTTTGATTGCTTCTATACTTTTCTTCGCAGAATCTTCTAAAATCAAGCTTGCGCTCATATGAATTCTTGCAGGCATCAATTCGTTGAAATGCTCCGTTCCTTCCCAAGATACTTTTTTGATTAAAGCTAAAGCATCTTCACTTCTTGTAGAAAGTGTCGTTAAAAATTTTTCAAGCTTAGAATCCATTTCTGCAACCGTATCAGAAACAGAATGGTAAATATTGTGCTGTTCTGCCCAATCTGCCGATCTGAAATCTGCATCAATCGCCATTGCCGAAAACTGAGATTTACCTATTTTTCTTTCAACGTAAGGTCCGATTACGAAAGGTCCGATCCCCAAATTAATTTCAGTTAAAGCTAAAGCAGAATCTTTGGTTGCAAAACAGTAATCTGCACCACAAGCCAAACCTACTCCACCACCGGTAGTTTTTCCCTGAACTCTTACCACAACAATTTTACCGCAATTTCTCATTGCATTGAGAACTTTGGCAAAACCTCCGAAAAATCTTGTAGAAGCTCCCAATTCTTCGATAGCCAGAAGTTCATCAAAACTTGCACCTGCACAGAAAGCTTTTTCACCTTCACTTTTTACAAGAATAGCTTTGACTTCATTTCTTGCGCTTTCGTCAAGAATAGTCTGTGCTAATTTCTCAAGAATTGCTCCGGGAAGAGCATTGCTTTTTGCGGTTCCGAATGTAATTTCGGCAATATTATTTTTAATTTCTGATGTTACAAAATCACTCATTTTTATCTGATATTGGATTCAAACAAAAATACTAACAATTGTTCGGTTAAAAAATTTAATGCTTATAATTTCTTCATTAAAATCACAATCAGTATAAATACGTATTTTAAAATTGGGTATTTGTACGCTACCGCAGTCTACCGGAAATCCGTTACTTTGACTCAACAAAAAATTTTTAAACTAATTCCCATGAAAACTTTTAATAACCATTAACTGTTTTCAAAAAAAACGATTCTAAGCATAAATGAAAATTCCCCTTTTACTGGGGAATTTATTTTTTCAGTAATACCATTCTATTTTCTACCGTACAATAATATCCTTTTGAACGCATAAATTGCAGGGAAGTTTTCAAATTTTTCGGAAATTTTCTTTTTATATTCAGTTATAAACTTCTCTTGGTGATCTTGATCTAAAATTTCCAAATATGGAATCAAAGCCGAACCAGAGATGAACTGAAATAATTTTTCGGCATCGTCTGCTATAATTGGATAGACTTTTATGGAGATATTGAAGTCTTTTAAACCTGCATCAAACATCATTTTAGCATATTCATCCAAACTTAAAACCGGAGAAACTCTGTTCCAGTTATTAAGCTGAGTTTTGTAAGGTTCTTCAGAAGCCAGCTGAAACAAAATCTGATTAAGCAAATTTTCAGGCTGAACCGGCATTTGTACAGCAAACTGTCCGTTTTCACTTAATAAAGAAAGCAATTTTGGAAACAGCTTTTGGTGATCATCCGACCATTGGAGCGCCGCGTTGCTGAAAATCAAATCCCATTTTTCATCCGAATTGTACAGTTCTTCAATGGTTTGTTGCTTAAAGCGTAGTCTTTCATTTTCAAGATTGGAAGATTTCTCAAGCATTTCTGACGAAGAATCAATTCCTAAAAAATGAGCATCTTTAAATTTTTGTGACAGAATATGGGTTTGTTCGCCTGTTCCGCAACCGATGTCAATTGCTTTTTTTAAGCCATCTGATGAAATATTTTCTGCTAAATCAAAAAATGGCTGATAACGAATATTTTTAAACTGATTGTAAACTTCGGGATTCCAGGGCATAACTATTTTATATTTTTTAGATTAACTTTTTCGCGGATTCCGGAGGAATCCTATCTGTGTAGAATTGTTAATGACCGGTGCAATTTGCGTTCCGTAGGAACGCTATCTTTTTTCAATCATAAAATTCAAATAAATATTCGTCTTTAAATTCGATTTCAAATGCGTTCAAAAATTCGATATATTCTTGTTTAAAACTTTTCTTTTTATGATGAGTTTCCTGATTCAAAATATAATGAACAACCTTTTCTTTTTGACTTTTTCCGTAAGAAAATGCTCCATAACCTTGTTGCCATGCAAAATGATTTAAGGTCAATTTCTTTTCATTAATAAAATTTGTCGACTCTATCTTTACAATCTTCACCAAATCTGAGATAGTAATCTGTAAATTTTTATAACTAAAAAATATGTGAATATGGTCAGGATTGGCATAAATCGCTAAAACTTTTTGTCCTTTGTTATTAAAAATTCCGCAAATATATTTTTCTATTTCATCACGAATTAAATTAGTTATTTTGCTTTCTCTGCCTTTTGTAGCAAAAACCAATTGAATGTAAATTTGGGTGTATGTGTTTGGCATCATTGTGTTTTTTGGATAGCGTTCCTACGGAACGCGCTATTAGATTTAACTATTTTTCTACACAGATTGCGTTTCTACGAAACTCTGTACAACAAAATATTTTATCATAATCTTATTTATTCAGCATTGATTTCATTTGTTTTTAAGGGCTAAAATATACTTATCAATAAACAAATCTTTTTCTTTAGATTTATACTGCTGAATATATCTGGGATGTTCCAAAACCGTCATTTTGTCGAAAAGATGAGCTTCCTCATTCAATTTTGAAATGAAATCTGCATTTTTCTTCCCTAAAATAAACACTTCTGAAGTATCAAGATTTAAGCTGATATGTTTTTTCAAAGAATCAATCATAAAATCTTTCACATCATTGAAAAGTGTCTTATCATCGTAATAATTGGCATTAATCCAGCTTCCTTTTGATTTCCTAACAATCGCCAAAGGAAAAGGTGAATTGATATAAATATCTTTGTAGAATTCCTCTGCTCCTCCATATTCTGCGATCATATCATACATAAAAACGGAAGAAATTTCATGAGTATAAGCTGATTCCATTTTTATTCCGCAAACACTTTCTAATCGTTTTGTATCAGTAAAAGGAACGCCGGTAACTCCTGCTCCGTGACGACTCGGATTGATTCCAATAATAAATTTTCTTTGACTGGAATCGTTGTAATATTTATGATAAAACTTTTGCATGACTTCCATCGTTTCAGGATTATCAAGATAAGGATTTAATACCTGAAAATCTTTGGGAAGCTTTCCGGAATAGTGTAAATTTTTATTGAATTCAACAACTTGATCGGCGAAGGTTTTCATGGGATAAATGTAATCATTTAAACTAAAAATGGGGTAAATCTTTATTCGCAGCAAAAAAATCCCTTTCAGTAAAAACCAAAAGGGATTGTAAATATATATTTTATTCTGAATTAAATCAATCCAAACTGCTCAAAATGATGCGTAAAATGCTTTCTTTGGAAAAGCTCCATCATCTCTTTATTCAAATGTCCGAATCTTGGATTGTAATGTTCCGCAAAAGGATTTTCTTTGAAATAAACTGTAAATTCTTTCAGTGTTTCTATTAACTGAGTTTTAGCCGCATCCAGATTTTTATTTTTATTCTGAGGAACTTCGCCTTCTTTCCACAAAGGATATTGTGCTCCCGGACGAATCTTTTGATCGGTATACAGCCAATCCTGAAGTTTTTCTAATTTCTCAGCAGGAATTTCATCAAAATCCTCCGGCTTCAAATTACCGAAACCGTTTCTGAGAACTTCTTCCAAATGCTCAACCATCAATTGCGGCGTAAAATCTCCAAAAACAGGTTTGGTATTTTCAGTTAAACCATTCAATTTTTTCTGAATATTCTGAACTTTAAAATCGATAAACGGAGAGTGTTTAGCCACCAGCGTTAAAATTGTCGCCACGCAAACCACCTCATCTCTTTGATTGATTACTTCCACCAGCCATTTTACCACACCGGAAGGAATATTTCTTCCTTTTACGCCTCTGTTGATTTTTTCTTTGGCCGTTAAATAAACGGTGATTGTATCTCCTGCATAAACAGGCTTGAAGAACGAACAGTTTTCCAAACCATAATTGGCAATAACCGGTCCTTTTTTCCCTGAAACGAACAATCCAGCCGCTGCAGAAAGAATAAAATATCCGTGAGCAACGGTTTTATCGAAAATGGTTCCGGTCAAACTCGTTGCGTCTGTGTGTGCATAGAAATGATCCCAAGAAACATTGGAGAAATTAACAATATCTGCATCAGTTACCGTTCTTCCTGCTGTTTCCAAAGAATCTCCGACCTCAACTTCATCAAAATATTTCTGGAAAGGATGTTTGTCTGAATATTTTTTCTCAGCGCCTTGCTGATAAATTTTAGTAATTGCTGTCAAAGTATCCGGAGAACCTTGAATCGCCGTTTTTTGAAGGAAGAAATGAAGACCATTCAATCCACCCATTTCCTCGCCGCCTCCTGCTCTACCAGGACCTCCGTGCATCAAAGTCGGAAGTGGCGAACCGTGACCTGTACTTTCTTTCGCGTTGTCTCTGTTTAAAACGAAAATTCTTCCGTGTTGAGAAGCCATTTTCCAGGAAGTTTCTGCTACGAAATTGTTATCATGAGAGACAATTGAACCTACCAAACTTCCTTTTCCTCTTTTTGCCAACGCTGCAGCTTCTTCCGCATCTTTGTAAGGCATCAAAGTAGAAACCGGACCGAAAGCTTCGACATCATGAGATATATTTTTTGTAAACGGAGAATCATTTAAGAATAACTTCGGAGACATAAATGCTCCGTTTTCGTAATCAGCATCTACCAATTCGTGTTTTCCGTCGTAAACAAGCTCATTTTCTGTTTTTAAGATATTTATTTTTCTTATAACTTCATCGTACTGCTGCTTTCCAACCAAAGAACCCATTCTGGTTTCTCTACTTAAAGGACTTCCGATTTTTGTCTGATCTAAAGCTTTTGACAAAGCATTCTGAACATCACCAATTAAGTTTTCAGGAACAAGAATTCTTCTGATTGCTGTACATTTTTGTCCGGCTTTCGTCGTCATTTCGTTACGAACTTCTTTGATGAATAAATCAAATTCAGGAGTTCCCGGTTTTGCATCCAATCCAAGAATTGAACAGTTCAAAGAATCTGCCTCCATATTGAAACGAACAGCATTTCCTGAAACAGAAGGTAAAGATTTCAGTTTTCTACCCGTTGTTGCAGAACCCGTGAACAAAACAGAATCTCCGTCTTTAACATAATCCAGAATATTTCCCGGTTCACCACAAACCAATTGAAGCGCACCTTCAGGAAGAACGCCGCTTTCAATCATATCCTGGAAAACCGCGTTCGTCAAATAAGAACCATAAGGAGACGGTTTCACAATACTTGGAACGCCTGCCAACAATGAAGTAGATAGTTTTTCCAACATTCCCCAAACAGGAAAATTATATGCATTGATTTGCACAGAAACACCTTCACTCGGTGTTAAAATGTGAGTTCCTAAGAAAGTTCCGTTCGCAGAAATTTTCTGAGTTTCCCCATCTACCCAAAACGGAGTATTCGGAAGCATTCTCTTTGCCAGTCCTGAATACGTAAAAAACGTACCAAAACCTCCTTCGATATCTACCCAAGAATCTGCGTGAGTCGCACCTGTTTTATATGATAATTCGTAATATTTTTTCTTTCTTTCTAAAAGGTAAAGTGCTACTTTTTTCAACATTTCCCCACGATCATAGAATGTCATTGAAGAAAGATTTTTGTAGCCTACTGTTCTTCCGAAATCAAGAGCCTGCTCAAAATTCAGCCCATCTGTATCCGAAACAGCAACCTGCTCTCCCGTCACGGCATTGTATAAGGGAATTCCGTTTCCGGTGCCTTCGATCCATTCGCCGTGGATATAGTTTTTTAATTTTTCCATATAGTTTTTATATTTTAAAATTCAACAATGTAGTAATGTAATAGTTTACCAATGAGATTCTTCACTTCGTTCAGAATGACAAATTGCAAAAATTGTTACACTGATACATTTTTAGATTGTTATATTTTTAATTTTTCGGTTCCTGATAAGGAAACAATTTCACCAACCCTTCATACAGGCTTCTGTGAAGAATAGTTGCGTGATTGTCAGTTTCCATCATTTTGTATTCTACCGTCCAGTTTTTCTTATTTGATTTTTTTAGAATATCGAATAAATTTTCCGCATCTTTTACCATCACCGGATGCTCACCTTTTCCTACAGAAACATAAATAAATTTCTTAGTATCCGGTATTTTAGTTAATAATTGATTAGCCTGTTTTAAAAGACTTTCATCATCCCACCACAAACTCGGGCTGATGATAAAATAATTATTGAACATTTCAGGTTTTTTCAGCAAAATTTCTGTTGCTAAAAGTCCACCCAGCGATTGCCCGAATAAATATGTATCGGTAGTTTTAAACTGACTTTCGATATAAGGTTTTAATTCTTTTTCCAGGAAATTGATGAACTTATCAGAATGTCCTGTTGTAGGATAATCTTTTTGTAAATCTTTTAAATCGGTATGAAACGTGAAATCTCTTTTTCTGTCAATATTCGCAATTCCTACTACAATCGTTTCCGGCATGGAATACATTTGATTAAAAAACTGAACCAATCCTGTTACGTGAATAAAATCTTCATTCATGCTTCCATCCAAAAGATAAATAATCGGATAGGTTTTTGTTTTATCGAAATTTTGCGGAAGATAAATGTTTAACCTTCTTTCTTCATTTAAAATCTTAGATTTTATGGTTCTGATTTCTCCAATAGTTAATGGTTTTACATTTCCGTTTTGTGCTAAAAGCATACTTTGAAATGCAAGCAAAATACTACAGAAAGCGAGAATTTTTTTAATCATATTAAATTTTGTAGGGTTGGGTTATTTCACATCGTCCCAAATGCCGTAATCAACAACTTTCGTAGGAATCTGCTGAACATATTCTGTAAACGGTTCGCAGGGTAAAATCGCTTCTTTTCCTTCTCTTGCCAACTCCTGATAGAGCTTTGTTCCTTCCGTTTTCCATTTGATCATTTCATTAGAAACATCGCGGATGATTTTTGCAGGACTTCCCACAATTAATTTTCTTGCTTCACATCTGAAATTTGCAGGAACAAAAGCCAATGCGCCGATGATACATTCATCACCGATTACGGCTTTGTCCATCACTACAGCATTCATTCCAACCAGACAATTTTTTCCGATATGTCCGGAATGAATAATCGCACCGTGACCGATGTGCGCAGATTCTTCCAAAATAGTTTCAATCCCCGGAAAAACGTGAAGTGTACAGTTTTCCTGAACATTTGCACCGTCTTTGATGATAATTTTACCCCAGTCGCCACGAATCACCGCGTTTGGACCGATATATACTTCTTCACCAATTTCTACATTTCCGATAATCACCGCTTGGGGATGAACATAGGCGGATGATTTGATGATGGGACGAATTCCGTGATATGAGTAGATATTCATAATTTTTAAATTTAATAATATATCAATCTAACAGTTTACCAATTGAGATTCTTCACTTTGTTCAGAATGACAGGAATTGTTACATTGATACATTTTTATATTGTTACATTATTGAAAAAGTTATACTTTTTCAATCACCATCGCATATCCTTGTCCGACACCGATACAAAGTGTACACAAGGCATATTTTTTATTTTGTTTTTGAAGTTCCAACGCGGCAGAACCTATAATTCTTGCTCCTGAAACTCCAAGTGGGTGACCAATTGCGATGGCACCTCCGTTTGGATTTACTCTTGAATCATCATCCTGTAAACCTAAACTTCTGGTAACTGCTAGAGATTGAGCAGCAAACGCTTCGTTCAATTCGATAACATCCATATCTTCTAATGAAAGATTCAGTCTTTTCAATAGTTTTTGAGTTGCTTCAACGGGGCCAATTCCCATGATTCTTGGCTCAACACCTGCAACAGAAGATCCTAAGATTTTAGCTTTAGGTTTTAAACCATATTTTTTAACCGCTTCTTCACTTGCTAAAATAAGAGCTGCTGCTCCGTCATTCATTCCCGAAGCATTTCCAGCGGTAACTGTTCCTCCTTCTTTTTTGAAAGCCGGACGAAGTTTTCCTAAACCTTCCATTGAAGAAGTTGGTTTTATGAATTCGTCTTTATCGAAAATTTTCGGTTCGCCTTTTCTTTGTGGAATTTCAACTTTTACAATTTCTTCTGCCAATCTTCCGCTTTCCTGAGCTTTAGTCGCTTTTTGTTGTGACCAAAGGGCAAATTTATCCTGATCTTCACGGCTGATGTTGTGCATTTCAGCTAAATTTTCTGCAGTGTCTCCCATTGCGTCAACGCCATACATTTCTTTCATTTTGGGATTTACAAATCTCCATCCGAAAGTAGTATCAAACATTTGGCTGTCTCTCCCGAAAGCTGCGCTTGGTTTTGACATTACATAAGGTGAACGCGTCATATGCTCCACTCCACCTGCGATATAAATTTCGCCTTCCCCGGAAGCAATCGAACGGAAAGCATTAGCAACTGCAGACATGCCCGAAGCGCACAGTCTATTTACCGTTTCACCTCCGATTTTGTAAGGAAGTCCTGCCAATAAAAGTCCCATTCTCGCTACGTTTCTGTTATCTTCACCCGCTTGGTTAGCGCATCCGAAAATAACGTCTTCAATTTCTTCAACAGGAACTTCAGGGTTTCTTGCAACAATCTCTTTTAGAACGATTGCTGCTAAATCATCGGCTCTCACTTCTGACAATCCTCCACTTAGTTTTGAAATGGGAGTTCTGATGTAATCTATGATGTATACGTTGTTCATAATTTCACTTTAAAAATATAATAGTGGGATAACTTGAAATTACCACATTCACTTCTATTGATTTATTTTCTATTTCGTAATTCTAAAGCCTGTTGTAAAGTGTAAGGTTCGAATTTGAAATCCTTTCCGAACATCCTTTGAGCATTTTCTTCAATGGTAGAATCAAATCCTGCTTCTTTTCTTCTCTTATTCACATTTTTAAGATCTTTAACAGGCCATACAAAATTGATAAAGATTTGTTTCCCATCTTTATCTTTTGTCATTTCCCCTTTCCCTTGTGTTCCATAGATCTGTTCTTTATTTTCATTCATCAGATATCGATCTTCCATCATCGCAACCCATGTAAAAGGAATTTCTTTCTTTTTTCCAGCTTCTTTAATAAGAGGCAAATATTTTCCAATTTTAGTTGAATGTTGGATCACATACCATGCTGCCTGATTCGTTGGTTCTCCTACAAGCGTTTTCCCCGGATAACCATATTGAGCAATAATATTTTCAATTTTCTGCATGTTCAGGCTATCATGTTCTGCAACCAATTGCCAGCTTTTCTTTTCAAACTCTTCTTTATCGATATTCAGATCTTTCAGTAACTTCTCTTTCTTTTCCGGAGTTATTTCGGAATCAAAAAGCATTCTGTAGCCTTGATCAACAGTCATAATCTCATCAAGTTCTTTTTTCAAAGTTTCATTTACTTTCTGCTGAGCATTGATCAGAAATGTTGAAAGCATGAAAAGCAGTAAAAATATTTTCCTCATTTTGTATAATTTATTATCTGGTTAGTGTTTTACAAATCCGTTACTTTTTTTCCAATCTTATAAACTGTTCCCACAAATTTTGCGACCAATTCTTCATTTTGATTGGTAATTTTAATGTCGTAAACAGCGGTTTTTCTGGTGTCATTGACCAAGAAACTTTCAGCTCTGAAAGTGTCACCTTCTTTTCCGGCTTTGGTAAAATTGATGATACAGTTCAACGCAACGGCCGCATCTCCGGTGTTGTTGGACGAAAATGCCAATGCAGAATCCGCAAAAGCAAACGTAACGCCTCCGTGAACCGTTTTAAGCCCATTGATCATCTCTTTTTTGATAGGCATTTCCAGTAAACAATAATTTTCTTTGACTTCGATCATTTTGATATTCATCCATTGGGAAAAATAATCCTGATCAAACATATATTCTGCAACCTGTCTTGGATTCATTTTTACTATATACTTGTTATTTTATCATATAATTCATCAACCAATTTGTCATAAATGCTCATGGTTTTGCCGAGAATTATTTGCTCGTTAGAAAGATTTTCGGAATTTGACGGATGTTCAGATTGATAAGGAGCATGTAGATCAATACCATTTTCATTAGCTAATCGTTTTACCAGCTCTTTATATTTATCATTAAATTTTCCTAATAACTCAAGTCTTTCCTGATCATCATCCATCGAAGAAATTTCCTGAATGATGTATTCTTTTTCAATGATGAGCCTTGTTTCTAGCTCAGCTCTGAATTCGTCTATATCCATAATATTAATTTGAGAATTAAATCAATTTGAGAATTTGAAAATGAAAACTGCTGTGATTAATTTTCAAATTAGCACACTTTCAAATTGTCTAATTCAGTTTACGCAGCAACGGGCTTTGTCTGTATCTTTCTTCCTGATATTCTTCGTAAAGATTCTGCAGGGTTTCGGAGATTTTTGCATATCCGATTTCTTTTCCCCAAGCCAATAATCCTTTTGGATAGTTTACTCCTTTCTGCATTGCTAATTCAAGATCTTCATCGTTGGCAACGCCTAATCTTTTTGCTTCAACGGCTTCGTTAATCAGCATTGAAATAATTCTTAAAAATATTTGTTGATAAAGCGTATCTTCTTTTTCTGCAACAGGATTTTGAGCATTTTCTGAATAATCGTAGAAACCTTTTCCTGTTTTTCTACCGTGAAGTTTTGCTTCGGACATTCTTTGTT
Organism: Chryseobacterium formosense; assembly: GCF_900116415.1. Taxonomy (GTDB): domain Bacteria; phylum Bacteroidota; class Bacteroidia; order Flavobacteriales; family Weeksellaceae; genus Chryseobacterium; species Chryseobacterium formosense. The sequence continues at coordinate 46,509 of NZ_FPAP01000005.1, forward strand.
GTAGAAGAGAGGGTTTGTATTTTGGGTCGTAGAAATAATCTTTGTAAACTGTTGTTGTTACAGAGAAATTCACGTCAACACCAATTAAATCCATCAATTCAAAAGGACCCATTTTGAAATTACCTAATGTTTTCATGGCATCATCAACCTGTTCTACTGTTGCGATGTTTTCTTCAACGATTCTCAACCCTTCACCATAATAAGGACGCGCGATTCTGTTGACGATAAATCCTGGAATATCTTTAGCAATCACAGGAGTTTTGCCCCAATCTTTCATGAGGTTGTAGATTTTTTCCGCTAAAGATTTTTTTGTTAATAAAGATGGAATAACCTCAACCAAAGGCATCAGAGGAGCAGGATTGAAGAAGTGAATTCCGATGAAACGCTCCGGTTTTTGTAATTCTGCACCGAGAGAGGTAATGGAAATAGATGATGTATTGGAAGCAATCACACAGTTTTCGGAAACGTATTTCTCTAATTCTGTGAAAACTTTGGTTTTGATTTCTTTATTTTCGATGATGGCTTCGATGACCAATTCGCAATCTTTGAAGTCCTTCAATTCTGTAGCGATGGAAATATTGGCTAAAATTTCAGTCATTTTCTCTGCTGAAATTTTTTGTTTATCAACCAATTTGGTCAATGTTTTTTCCAAACCTACGGTTGCCGTTTCTACTTGTTTTGCATTGGCATCATAAACCCAAACTTTGCATCCGTTCGTTGCGGCTACTTGTGCGATGCCTATCCCCATAGTTCCGGCACCGATAATTCCTACGTTTTTCATTATTTATAGATGTTAGAAGCCAGAAGTTAGAAGTTAGATTTTGTAAACTAATTTCTAACCTCTAATTTCTAAATTCTATAATATTATTTTCCTTTATATTCAGGTTTTCTTTTTTGTAAAAAGGCTTGTACCCCTTCTTTGAAATCTTCCGTTTCAGCAGCTTCCTGCTGTAGGTCTCCTTCCAATTCCAATTGCTCTTTCAGCGTATTGTTATAAGAAGCGGCGAATGCTTTTTTTGTTAATTTTAAACCAACAGTCGGCATATTTGATGTCTTTTCTAAAATTTCCATTGATTTAGAATTAAATTCTTCTTCAGAGAAAACCTCAGCAACTAAGCCGTATGATTTTGATTCTTCAGCAGATAATTTTTTTCCTGTAAATGCTAAATAATTCGCCAATTGTCTTCCCAATAATTTTGGTAAGAAATAGGTTCCTCCTGTATCCGGAATTAATCCGATATTTGAAAATGCCTGAGCGAAATATGCTTTATTTGAAGCCAAAACAAAGTCACAAATCAATGCCAACATCGCACCCGCTCCCACTGCAGGACCATTTACCAATGCAACAACAGGTTTTTTGCAACGGGTAATTTCAAGCACCAAAGGATTGTAATAATCGGTTACAATTCTTCTGATAATGTCATCGTCATGATGATCGTTACCCTGAACGAAAGCATCATCTAAATTCTGACCGGAACAAAAGGCTCTTCCTCTTCCAGAAATTGCCACGCATCTTATAGTAGGATCTTCACTGCATTCTTTAACAAAGTCTTTTAAATCTGATAAAGATGGCTTGGTAAGCGCGTTCATTGTGTCCGGCTGATTCAGATAAGCAATTTTCAGCTTTCCGTCAAAATGTGATTCGATATCGAGTTGTGTGTACATAGTATTAATTTTTTAATTTGAAAAATTAGTCAATTTGAAAATTCTGATTTCACTACTAATTTACTCATTTTCAAATTAGCACATTTTCAAATTTTTTAATGGCACTTAAAATAGTCAAAAGGCTCTAAACAGTCTAAACACTGATAAGAAGCCTTACATAATGTAGACCCGAATCTGCTGATCTGTTTTGAATTCATAGAACCACAACGCGGACATTTTTTCGGTTTCCCGATGTGATGTTCGTCTGCTCCTTTTTCGGGAGGTGAAATTCCGTAGACACGGAGTTTTTCTCTCGCTTCATCCGTCAGCCAGTCTGTTGTCCAAATCGGAAACATTTTGGTGACCACTTTCGCATCCCAACCGTTTTCTTTCATGATTTTCATGATGTCTTCCTCAATGGTAAACATAGCGGGACAGGCAGAATAAGTCGGCGTAATCGTTACTTCACAAGAATTCTCGCTGGTAACTTTTGCTTCTCTTACAATACCTAATTCCACGATATTGATTACCGGAATTTCCGGGTCGGGAACTAATTCTAATATTTCTAAAGGATTTTTCAATCTTTTTTAATCTGATTTTTTTTAACGCAAAGTGCGCTAAGATTTTTTTGACTACTAACTGTTTTTAAGTTCGCAAAGGCGTTTCACTTAGCAAAGTCAACAAAGAATAAATACTCAATAACAGTCTAACATTTCACCTTAAAATTGTTACATTGATAAACTGATACATTGTTACATTCAAAAACCTACCAAGTACAACCCGGATATGCTCTCTGCATATACTGTAATTCACAAAGCATAAATCCGAAATATTCTGTGTGATATCCTGTTCTTGATTTTGGCTGCATAAAAGGATTCGCAGGATATTCTAATCCGAAATCTGTAAAATCTCTTTTGGTAATAGCAAGGAAATCTTCATAAAGATCATCAACATTTGGAGCGATATTTAAAGCAATCAAATCATCTTCTCCTTCCACTTTTGCAAATAAACCTTTTGAATATTCCCAGATATTTTCAATTGCTTTTACCAGACGAGATTTACTTTCTTCTGTCCCCTGTCCGAAAATTTTCATCCAAGAAGAAGCGTGAGTATAGTGATACCTTACTTCTTTCAAAGATTTTTGGGCAAGAGCAGAAAGTTCTTCATTAGCAGAATTGGATAATGCTTCGTACATTAACTTCTGATATACAGCGAAAACATACACTTTAAGAATCGTCTGAGCATAATCTTCGTTCGGAAGTTCTGTCCAGTGGGCGTTTACATATTCGTGTTCGTATCTTAAAAATGCTAAATCATCTTCGCTTTTACCGTTATCAATCACTCTTGAAGCGTAAACATAGAAGTTATTTGCCTGTCCAAGTTCATCCAACGCGATGTTTGTCAATGCAATATCCTCCTCTAAATAAGGGCCTTCTCCGCACCACGCAGACAAACGCTGTCCCATAATGAAACTGTCGTCCGCTAGTTTTAATAAATAATTATATAATGGGTTCATTACTTTAGCTTTTGGCTTTTGGCGTTTAGCTTTTGGCAAATTGCGAGAAACTAACAGCCAATCGCTGTTTTACATATTTTTTACATCGTTTGGAATATCGTAGAAGGTCGGATGACGGTACAATTTGTCATCAGCCGGATCAAAGAAAGCTTCTTTATCAATTCCTTCTGAAGTCACAATATACTTACTTGGAACCACCCAAACAGAAGTTCCTTCTTTTCTTCTTGTATAAACGTCTCTTGCGTTCTGCAAAGCCATTTCTGCTGTTGGTGCCTGTACTATTCCAACGTGTTTGTGAGATAATCCCGGTTTAGTCTGAATAAACACTTCCCACATATCTAAATTTGCCATAGTCAAATTTTAATTTTTAAATTCTAAATTTTAGATTTTGAATTATTTTTGAAATTTAATTTTTAACCATTAAGGACAATTAAGTTGTTAAGAATATTAAGTTTAGCTACTCTTTAGATTTACAATCAAAATGATTTATCTTAATTAAACTAGACTTTTAAACAAAATCTTAATGGTTTATATTAAATATTATATTACTTCTTTTTGCTGTTTCTCTGCAAAAGCAATAGCCGCTTCTTTTACCCAAAGGTTTTCCTGTTGTGCTTTTACTTTTGTCTGTAATCTTTTCTTGTTGCAAGGTCCGTTTCCTTTTAAGATTTCCATGAATTCATCCCAAGGAAGTTCTCCGAAATCGTAATGCTGTCTTTCCTCATTCCATTTTAAATCTTTATCCGGAATGGTTAAGCCTAAAAATTCAGCCTGAGAAACCGTAACATCAATAAATCTCTGACGAAGACTGTCGTTGCTTTCTCTTTTTACCCTGTAATTCATAGAGATTTTAGAGTTTGGCGAACTGTCGTCATTGGGGCCAAACATCATTAAAGCAGGCCACCAAAAACGGTTTAGCGAAGCTTGAGCCATTTCTTTCTGCTGTTTTGTTCCACGGCAAAGTGCCATTAAAATCTCATAACCCTGTCTTTGGTGAAAAGATTCTTCTTTACAGATTTTCACCATCGCTCTTGAGTAAGGACCGTAAGAATTCCCCATCAACATTACCTGATTCATGATGGCAGCACCGTCAACCAACCATCCGATGGCACCGATATCTGCCCAACTCAGTGTCGGGTAGTTGAAAATACTTGAATATTTTGCTTTTCCTTCCAACATGTCATCGTAAGTCGCATCTCTATCCGCTCTGATAGTTCCGTTTCCTAAGGTTTCAGTCGCAGAATACAAGTATAAACCGTGACCTGCTTCATCCTGAACTTTAGCCAAAAGAGCCATTTTTCTTCTCAAAGAAGGAGCTCTGGAAATCCAGTTGGCTTCCGGCAACATTCCGACAATCTCAGAATGGGCGTGCTGTGAAATCTGACGAACCAGTAATTTTCTGTAATCATCTGGCATTACATCTTTTGGTTCCACTTTATTTTCGTCGTGTACGTATTGTACAAATTTTTCTAAATCCATAATCTTTGAATTTGAAAATTTGAGAATTTGAGAATGCATCAATTAATTTTCAAATTAACACATTTTCAAATTTTCAAATTCTATTAAACATCATAATTAAGCATCACCACATTCGTTGTCGGGTGACATTGGCAAGTAAGAACGAAGCCTCTGGCTACTTCTTCTTCGGTAAGCGCGTAGTTTTTCTCCATGAAAACTTCACCTTCTAAAACTTCGGCTTTACACGTACAACAAACTCCTCCTTTGCACGCAAAAGGTACAGGAAGATTGTCTTTCAATGCTTTATCTAAGATACTCTCTTTTTTTGAATTCAAGTGGAACGAATATTCATCATCATCGATGATTACCGTTACCATACTTTCGATGTTGGCAATGGCCTTGAACTCATCGCTCATTTCCTCCGTATTTTCTTCGTCAGGAGCGGTGAAATATTCAAATAAAACCTGAATTGCCGGTACTTTTTTATCTTTCTTTAAATAATCTGCGATCCCTTTAATCATTTCTGAAGGTCCGCAAATGAAATAAGTCGATTCTTTTACATCAATGTCAGTATATCTATCAAATAAAAGTTCCAGTTTTTCAGGAGAAATTCTTCCCTCAAAAATCGGATCTTCATGTTGCTCACGGCTTACCAAATAAACAACTTTCAGTCTTCCATTAAAAGTTTCAACCAGTTTATCGATCTCAGCCTTTTTCATTACATGATTCATACTTCTGTTGCTGTAGAACAAATAAGCATTGGAATTAGGTTCCTGATAAAGACTTTCTTTAATATTTGATAAAACCGGAGAAATTCCGCTTCCTGCAGCCAAACCAACGTAAGTTTTTACGTTTGTCGGGTGATAAGACGTGTTGAAACCGCCCATCGGAGGCATCACTTCAAGAACTTCATCCATATGAAGATGTTCGTTGAAATAGCCTGAAACTTTTCCGTTTTCTAACAACTTAACCAATACTTCCAGCGTGTTGCTTTTTTCACTCGGAGCGTTGCAGATAGAATAAGAACGTCTCTCTTCGTTTCCGTCGATCATCATTCGGAAGTTAAGATACTGCCCCTGCTTGAATCTGAATTTATCTTTCAGTTCCTCAGGGATTTCAACGGCTACATTGACTGCGTCGTTGGTATCTTTCTGAACCCTTACAGTTTTTAATTTATAAAATGAATTCATTTTGTTTTTAGTATTCTATTAATTTTTCCACCTTCGCACTTAGGCAAACTGTCCTGAGCATGAATTTTCACTTTCGTGGTGATCCCTACTCGTTTTTTTATTTCGTTTTCTATACTTTTTCCAAAGTTTCCGACAAAAATAGCATAATCATCGGTATTAATTTCAATTTGTTGCGCTTTCACAAATTCATTATCAATTTCCAAATCAATATCAAGGGCAACACACATTTGTTCTTTCTCAATCGGTGTTAAATAATAATTCGGAACCACGCCTTCCACATGAGAAAATGCTTCTTCAATCTGACTTGGATACACATTTACACCTCTTACAATCAGCATATCATCGGCTCTTCCAAGAATTGGTTTCATTTTAACCATTGTTCTTTTTGAGTTTTGTTCATAGTAAAGACTTGTGATATCGTTGGTCCAATAACGTAAAAGCGGCATTGCTTTTTTCGTTAAAGTCGTAATCACTAAAACGCCTTCTTCCCCGAAAGGAACAGTTTCTTTCGTAATCGGATCTAAAATTTCAGGATAAAAATGGTCTTCCCAAATGTAAGAACCTCCTTTTTCCTCAAAATCTTCCATCGAAACTCCTGGTCCGATAATTTCACTCAATCCATAAATATTGGTTGCATGAACGCCTAATCTTTCTTCAATATGATGTCTTATAATCTCCGTCCAAGGTTCTGAACCTAAAACGGCATATTTTAAACTGATTTCGTCTGCCGAGATTCCTCTTTTCGCAAATTCATCAGCGATTGTCAACGCATATGAAGGTGAGCAACAGATCACTTCAGGCTTAAAATCCATAATCAGATCAACCTGTCTTGAAGTCATTCCTCCCGAAATCGGAAGAACGCTCATTCCTAATTTTTCAGCTCCATAATGAAGTCCAAGTCCACCTGTGAAAATTCCGTATCCGTAAGCGTTGTGTAATTGCATTCCCGGTTTTGCTCCTGCTGCATTTAAAGATCTTGCCACGACTTCACTGAATAAATCAACGTCTTCTTTTGTATATCCTACCACCGTTGGTTTTCCCGTCGTTCCGCTTGAACAGTGAATTCTCTGCAATTCATTTTTCGGAACGGTAAATAATCCGAACGGATAATTGTCTCTTAAATCCTGTTTGTAAGTAATCGGAAGTTTTGCAATATCTTCAATTGTCCTTATTTCCCCAGTTGATATTCCTAATTCATCAAATTTTCCTTTATAAAAATCCGACTTCTCCTCAAGATAACCCACCAAATTCACCAGTCTTTCCGACTGGAGTTGTCTCAATTGGTCGAGCTGTAAGTATTCAACTGAAAAATCCACATCCATAACTAACTAACATTTGTTAGGTGTAAATTTAAAAAGAATTTGGGAGGTGACAAAATTTTTATGATTTCCATCATATTTTGAATGATTCTAAATAATCGAGTTGAGATTGAATTAAGATTGATTTATGTTGATTTTACCATTCAGAACGAGGTTAAAGTTGATTCTTCCTTAGTCAGAATGACAAAGATGCTGTATAAAGAATATTTACATAGTTTTTCATTCAGAGCGAAACGCATTGAAGCGTGGAATCTAAGCATATTTGTCAATTTTGAGATTCCTAAGGAACGCAAACAATCAGATAAAAAATGAGTAATGATTCTCTCGCAGAATTATGAGATTGAGCAGATTTTTTATTTGCTTCATAAAAAATTAGACTTTAGAAACCTCGAGAATTTCAGGTCTTTCAGATGTATCTGAAATGCTTCCATTTATTGCAAATTCTGTCCAAAGTTTCCTTAGCTTTTTGCCATTTTCTTCAATATATTTCCAGGGAATATTTTTTAAAATTCCGGCATTTTTCCATGCAGATTCATTACCAAAAATAAAAGGCAGGTCTATGGCATGAGCTCCTAAAAAATGATTCATTGCTTTAAGACGAGGATGAATTCTGAATAAAAAAACATTTCCCCCTGCTTCAGCATAATTTTCAGCAAAATCTTTGGCTGGTTTTCCGTAAATTATTTCGGTCGTCACTCGAATAGCTTTGTTGAGAATTTTTTTCGGGATGTATTTACTTAAAGTTTCGGATGCTTTCAGGTAAAAGGAAGTTTCTTCGTCATTTAAACCAATCAGTACATCAATATTTTTGGCAATCTGTTTCCATTTTTCTTCAACTTCATTTTCATAACACAAAGGCGGAAAACCATATTGAGTACCGAAAGGCATTGCTGCTTTTAAACCATACTTAAAAAAAGAAGGAACAAAATTTTTGTAGTTTTCTATAATTTCTAACACATCAGATGTATCCTCAAACATTTTAGTATTGTTTAAAAATTCTGCTGCCATCTTCTGACGGTTTTTTCGCAAACCTAAAGGCGCACTGTGAATAATCACTCTTTTAAATAATCCCTGTGTACCATCCGAAATCATCAGATGGGCAATTGCATCACCACCAGAAGATTGCCCGAAAAGTGTAATATTTTTCGGATCACCACCAAAAGCAGCAATATTATTTTTGATCCATTTCAAAGCTTCAATCAGATCAAACAAGCCTAAATTAGCGGGTCTTTTTTCAGTTCCGCCTAAAAACCCGAAAATTCCTAAACGATAAGAGACTGTAACTATAATAATATTTTGTTCTTTCACCCAATCTGTGGGATCAGCCGTGGAAAGATCGCCACAGCCAATTTCATATGAACCACCATGAATCCAGACAATGACAGAAAGTTTCTCATTTTCAGTAAAATTTTGAGGTCTGAAAATTGAAATATATTGCGGAGACTCATCTACTTCAAAACCATCCAAATTGGTTTTTCCAATCATCTTTTCTAAGAGCGGACTGATATTCTGTGGGCAAACCGGTGTTTTTTCAGGAAAGATGATTTCCGAATCTGATGGCTCAACAGCAATCGGTTTTTTGAATCTTTCAGAATAGGCATAACGAATGTTTTTAGCTTTTAAAATTCCGTTTTCTCTAAAAGCTAAGATTTTTCCGAAAGGCGACTGAAAAGTATAAGTATTACTATTATGCTGATTTGCGGTCATTGTTTCGCAATAGACTTTAAACTTATTTTATTAATACAATTTACAAATTTTATTTATAATTTAAAATTAATTCAGAGATTTAAACTCACTCGGAGAAACGCCTACTTTACTTTTGAAAAGCCTTGTAAAATGCTGTGGGTACTTAAACCCTAAATCATAAGAAATTTCACTGATAGATTTTGATGCATCAAAAATCTGATCTTTTGCTACGTCAATCAGTTTGTTATGAATGAATTCCTGAGCAGAAATTCCGAGTTCTTTTTTAATCAGATCACCAAAATAATTCGCAGACAGATTAAGCTGTTCCGCAAAATAATTGACCATCGGAAAGCCCAGGCTTTTAGGTTTGTCAGATTTCAGATAATCATCCAATGATTTTTCAAACTTTCCTATAAAATTCTGATTAATGTGATCTCTTGTAATAAACTGACGGTCGTAGAAACGCATACAGTAATTCAGAAATAACTCAATGTTGTTAACAATTAATGATTTACTATGTTTATCAATAGCCTGTTCAAGCTCAAGCTTGATATTTTTAAAACATTCCAGAATAATTTCTCTTTCTTTTTCTGAGAGGTGTAATGCTTCATGAACATCGTAAGAAAAGAAATTGTAGTTTCTGATGTTTTTGCCCAAATTAGTTCCTTTCAATAAATCCGGATGAAAGATCAGAGCAAAACCTGCAGGCTGAATGTAAGTATCTGCATTATAAATTCCATAAGTCTGTCCCGGAGCGATGAAAACCAGAGTTCCTTCCTGATAGTCATAGCTGTGTTTTCCATATTGCATATCACCACACATTACATCTTTCAGAAAAACGGTATAAAAACCAAAAGTTCTTTTGAACTGACAGATAGGATCAGATTTGGAAAAATCTACCACGCTAACCAAAGGATTCATCGTTTCATGATTCACCATTTTATTATATTCCGAAACACTGTTGACTATTTCAACTTCCTGATTTTTCATGAAGTAAATTTTTAATTTTAATTCAAAATTACCAATTTCCTGTCTACAATTTTTCGGTGTAAGTAAAATTGGTAAATCATTCTGTAATTTATATAAGTATTTTTACATTTAAACTATCGAATTTTGTATCAGAAAATTGATAATATTTGAATTTAACGCAAAGAGCGCAAAGTTTTTTTTAAAATGTTTGAAAATATTTTTCGTTCGCAAAGGCGTTTGACTTCGTCGAATCTGCGATTTCACCAGCAAAGAACACGAACTTTTCAAATTATGACCGATTGTCGATAATCAGCTTAGAAAAAAGAAACATTATAATATCAAACTAAATTAAAAAAATATGGACACATTTACCGTAAAAGCTTTTGGAGCAGAATCTACAACTGCCGATTTAGCAGAAATGAATATTGACAGAAGAGAAGTAACATCAAACGATGTTGAAATCGAAATCCTGTATTGCGGAGTTTGCCACTCTGATCTTCATACGGCAAGAAATGATTGGGGTGGAACCAAATATCCTGCAGTTCCGGGACACGAAATTATCGGAAAAATTACAAAAATAGGAAGCGAAGTTTCAAAATTCAAAGTTGGTGATCTTGCGGGAGTCGGATGTATTGTCGATTCTTGCGGAACTTGTGACAGCTGTAAGCAGGATCTTGAGCAATATTGCCTAAACGGATTTACAGGAACTTATAACGGACAGGATAAACATTTGGGCGGTCATACTTTTGGTGGCTATTCTCAGAAGGTGGTTGTAGATGCAGGTCATGTTTTAAAAATTCCGGCAAATCTAGACTTGGCAGCAGTTGCACCTCTTCTTTGTGCAGGAATTACGACCTGGTCACCTTTAAGACACTGGAAAGTTGGGCCAGGTTCCAAAGTGGCAGTTGTTGGTTTAGGTGGATTGGGACATATGGCAATCAAACTTGCAAAAGGTTTAGGTGCTGAAGTGACTTTATTCTCAAGAACTCCCGGTAAAACTGAAGATGCTAAAAAATTAGGGGCAGATCATGTTGTCATTTCTACAGATCATTCGCAAATGGACTCTGTAAAAGGTAAGTTCGATCTGATTATCGACACAGTTCCTTACGATCACGACGTAAATCCTTACATCACTACTTTAAATATCAACGGAACTCACGTTTTGGTAGGATTTATCGGTAAAATGGAAGATTCTTTATTTACTCCACCCATGATTATGGGAAGAAAATCGGTCGCTGGATCAGTGATTGGCGGGATTGCCGAAACTCAGGAAATGCTTGATTTCTGTGGTGAACATAATATTGTTTCGGAAATTGAAATGATTAAGATGCAGGACATCAACGAAGCATATGAAAGAATGCTGAAAAGCGATGTGAGATATCGTTTTGTAATTGATATGAAATCTTTGTAATCTCAAATTTAATTATAAGAAAGACTCTTCATTTTTTGGAGAGTCTTTTTTATTCTGTACTTAATTGAAAGCAGTTACTTAAAACTTCCCTCCATTTCTTTAAATGCCCATTCTGCCATTGCATGAATAACAGGAATTAATCCTTTTCCGGATTCGCTTAAATTGTAGGTAACATGAGGCGGAACAACAGGTTTTGCAGTTCTGATCACCAAGCCATCATTTTCTAATTGCTTCAGATGCTGAATAAGCATTTTTTCTGTAATTGCAGGAATTGCACGTTTCAATTCACTGTATCTTTTATCGTTCGTCGAAAGATGGTACAAAATAATAGGTTTCCAGTATCCACCGATTTTCTCCATAACATAAGTTACAGGACAAAGGTCGAGCGCATATTTTTTGTTCTGCTGAATCGTAGAGCTTTCTTTAATTGCTGTCATAATACATACTTTAGGGTAAGTACTTGTATAAAAGTAAGTACAAATATACCTTTGTTCTCGGAAATAAAAAATATTACACATGAAAATTATAATCACAGGCTCAGTAGGAAACGTAGCAAAACCTCTTGCTCAACAATTAATTGCAGAAGGTCATGATATTACTGTAATCAGCAGTAACAACTCTAAAAAAAATGAAATTGAAAACTTAGGGGCAAAAGCTGCCATTGGTTCTATCACGGACTTAGATTTTTTAGTTAAAACTTTTGAAGGTGCAGATGCCGCATTTCTAATGACACCTCCCAACATGGGCGGAACAAACATTGTCGAAAACACTATTAATGCAGGAAAAAATTACGCTGAGGCCATTAAACAAACCGGCGTTAAAAGAATCGTCATGCTGAGCAGCATCGGTGTAGAATCACCTATTGAAAACGGACCGATCAAAAGTCTTCATTTCATCGAGAAATTTTATAACGAACTAGAAAATAGCTCTGTAACATTTTTGAGAGCAGGATATTTTTACATCAATTTCTTTAATGATATTCCATTAATTAAAAATGCAGGAATTATCGGAAGTAATTTTCCTGAAACGGCAACAATTCCAATAGTTCATCCGATTGATATCGCAAAAGCTGCAGCTGAAGAACTGGTTGAAAATTCTGAAGGAAAAAAGGTGAGATATATCGTAAGTGATGTTCGCACTGCTTCTGATTTTGCAAAAGCCTTTGGCAATGCGATTGGAAAACCTCATCTTCCATGGGTAGAATTTAAAGATGAAGCTTCTTTAAACGGAATGCTTCAGGCCGGAGTACCGGAGGAAATGGCAGAATTATATACAGAAATGGGATTAGGAATAAGAAAAGGTGTAGTGCAGAAAGATTTTATTGAGCATGGTTCTGTTGTGAATGGTAAGGTAAAGTTGGAGGATTTTGCGAAAGAATTTGCTAGTAAATTTAATTCTTAATTCGTTTGTTTTGTCTTGCAACAGTTTCGGCGAGCCAAAGGCTCGCCGAAACTGTTTACTGCAATATCAATTTTGTTAATAGGATTTTATCCTATCCTTCAGTAAGTCGTTACTTTGTGACTCTTTAAATTATTTCTTTAACGTCTCTTTTAAAATTTTTAATTTTCCATCAACAGGCTCTGTGATTTTTAAGCCTAAAATCTCAGCAACTAAAGGATAAATATTAATATTTTCAAACTCATTAATTACGAGATTACTTTTAAATTCAGGTCCCCATGCCAAAAATGTAGCTTTCATCTCAGGAACTATTTTTGGGTTGTAGCCATGTTTTCCTACAGATGTTTTCTTTTCTTTTTCCAGAAATATTTTCGGAGCTTTCGGGATTAGTAAAATCTGTCCGATCCTGTTGTATTTATCATCTTTCGCTGCAAAGTGAAGATATTTCGGCAACTTTTTATCTAAATAAACTTCGTAATCATCTGTTTTGGAAGCTTTCAATTCTTTGTAAACCTTTTTTACCTCATCAGGATTTTTCACATACACTCTCAATAAAGTCTGGGAATTATAAAAATCGAACCGGTTTTTATCTAAAAGAATTTCAGGAATCTCAAGAGGATTTCTGCCATCGACTTTTATCATTCCGTGGTCTGATACGAAGACAAAATTCACATTTTTCAAACCTAAATCTTTCACCTTCTGAACCAATTCACCGATCGCATCATCAATTAAATGAACGGCAATTTCTGTTTCCTTAGAATCCGGTCCGAAATGATGCCCACTTCCGTCAACTTCTGGGAAATATAATGAAATGAAGTGTGGTCTTTTATCTTCAGGAAGTTTCAGCCAGTTGATTACTTTACCCAATTTCTCTGAAGGCGTAAATTTTTCATGATAAGGATAGTAATAAGTCGGCCTGATTCCTCCGGCATTACTTGCGGAACCCACCCACTGAAGAGAAGCACTGATCATATTTTGTTTTTCAGCAAGACTCCATAACGGGATTCCGCCGTACCAACTGCCGTCTTCTGCATTTTTGCGATTGCTCATTGCATATGCTTCATTTCTCTTATAATCGTAGAAAAAATTGTCGATCAAACCATGATGAGAAGGATATAATCCGGTAATTAAAGTCCAGTGATTCGGAAACGTAATACTCGGATAACTGGGAATCATTGCTTTTGCCTGAACACCATTTTTAGACAAGTTGAGAAGATTTTTTGCATTATATTTTTTAGCATAATCATACCGGAAACCATCTGTCGAAATCATAATCACATAAGGTTTATTCTGCGCTTCTACACTGTTGTAACGATCAAAAACCACCACCTGAGTTGTATCTACATGACTATTCTGAGCAAAAATATTTAATGATAAAATCAGCAGCAGAAATTGCAATCCTTGCTTCATGATAAAATTTTCTGCAAAGGTACTGTGCGCAGTTTTCACACAAAAGTTTAAAAGATTAAAATAATTTTAAATATGATTCTTAAAGCTCGTCCAAATGTAACGATTCCGTTTCCGATTTATTGATTTTTATTTGTTTAACGATCTGATAAACAGAACCCGCGATAAAAAGTACAAAAATTACCAATAATGTCTTCCCGATCAAAGGGTCATTAATATCTTTAGCTAAAGGATGACCAACCGGAACTCGTGTAAGGGTTTCATTGACCGTTGGAAGCATCGACAAAAGAAAACTGAAAGACATCAGAAAGTTTTCAAAATAACGAGCTTTATTATTTCCTTCTTTTTTGATGTGAAGATAAAATGCAATGCTAATAAGAATTAAAATGACTAACGAAAGAGCGTGACCCGCATTGAAACCGCCATGTTTGGAAATTCCTAAAGCTGTAACTGACGTGATGATGGTAAAATAAAAATATAATTTGCCCGTAATGTGATTTAAATTGACTTTCCCGAATCTGACGAATGATATTAAAGCTGATATAATGGCAACAACGCCAATGATGGTATGAAAAATTCCTAAAACTGATAATCCCATTTTTAATTTTTTTTAATGCTTGTTTTAAAATTGAATGTCTTTATTGACAGTACAAAATTGTAACAGATTCAGAAAAAAACTTTTGCAGATCAGCTCAATTATTTATCATTTTGGTTCAAACGAAATTTTGTTGGTGAAATCGTATATTTTTCGGTGAAACTTCTTGTAAAGTTGGCAAGGTCATTGAACCCGCATTCAAAAGCGATATCAGAAATGCGTTCATGAGAAACCGAGAGCAGTTCGGCAGCTTTTTCAAGCTTTTTGGTTTTTATATAATTGGCGGGAGTATCATTGTACAGTTTTGCAAATTCTCTTTTGAATGAAGAAACACTCAGATTGTTATACTTGGCAAGTTCTTCAATGGTAATTTGCGAAAACAGATGAGCCTCGATAATTTGTCTAAATGTATAAGTAGTTGGAGAAAAAAGCTGCGACAAAATAATCTGAATAGCCTTAACATTTTGTGTCTGGGAGAGCAATAATATAATTTCCTTTAGTTTCAGAACCAAAATATCTTCATTTACCAAAGTCGGGTTTTCGAAGTAAAACAATAATCCTTCAATATATTTTTGAATTAAAAAATCATTGTTAATCTGTTCTATGGACTGATTAGACACTATATTTTTTTGAGATGTAAGCAGCAAAGGAAGTTCTCTGTCATAAATCTTTTTGAGTATATCCAGGTGGAAATTGATAATTATAATCTCATTGCTGTGATCAGGACTTTCATTACTGATCTGTTTATCAGAGTTAATACAATTCTGAAACAACGAATGTTTGCCGGGAAGATTTATTTTTTCGTCGTCTAATCGGTACTGCATTTCGCCTTCCAACATATACAAAAAACAGGCATTGTCTGTGATCGGGAAATCAAATTTGAAAGGTGATTTTAAAACCAACTTATGCACCAAAGGTTTTCCGAACAGGTCGTATTGTTTGTGGTCAATTATCATAATAAGATCATTTTACTCAATTCTTTTTTTTTAATTGAATAAAAACAGCAATTTCAGATTGTAAATTTATTCAAATATTTTCACTCATATTTAAAATTAAAAATCCTGAAAACTCAAGGTTCTCAGGATTATAAAATTAATCTTTCTAAAAATTATTCTTTGATAAGTTTTTCATAAGATAAACTACCGTCTTTCAAGGTGATTTCGAGATAATAGTTTCCTGATTTCAAATCTGAAACATTAATATCTGCTCCGTCAACCTTAACCGTTCTTACTTTTCTGCCGGTAGATTCGTAAATATCAACCGATTTAATTTTATCGGAATTTTTGAAATAAACAGCTTCTTTTGCAGGATTCGGATATAAAGAAACTTTTTTGTTTTCTGAAGCCAAATCACTAGTTCCTAAAACTCCTGCCATATTTAAAGTTGCATATCCTCTGTTTGATCCGTGGTACTGAAGATTCAAATCCGGTCCTTTTGCATAAAAAATATTGATTACTCCGGCCGCATTTGCAATAGCAAAATCACCTGTACCTCCTGAAAGAGATCTTGTCGCAACAACGGTTCTTGTACCAGCAGAAGTTGTATTGGAAGTCATCGTCCAGTTTTGTACCGGATCCGGAGAGATTGATCCGATGCCACCAAATGTATAATCTAAACCGGCAGATGTAGTAGAATTTGTATTATAAACAAATCCGTCTGATCCAGCACCCATTCCCGTCGTTCCGAAACCAATTCCTAAAAATGTTGTATCAGGACCTGTTAAGGTAATCGTTACCAAAGTAGAGGATGTATCCAATTTCACACTCATTCCTGTAGAACCTAAGCTTACTGTTCCTGAGGAAAAAGACTGAGCTCCCAACGAAATTGCAAGAGCCATTGATAATGTAAGTAGAATTTTTTTCATTTTAATTTTTTAATAAATTGATGATTTCTTTATTGTTTGTTTGTAGTGCATATTCAAAAGGTGTCATTCCCTGTAAATCTTTTACAGATTTGTCGGCTTTGTACTTCAGCAGCAATTCCACTAATTCTTTATTGCCAAATTTTACCGCCCAGAATAGTGGTGTAGATCCTGTAGAATCTGCAATATTCGGATCGGCATTTTTCTTTAATAATCGTTCCGTCAGATTCTTATTATATTTCACAGAGAGACCTGCCAAAGCAGTTCCTTCCTGACTTTTATAATTCACATCTTTTACATGATCAATTAAGAATTCGCCCACCTCAACATTGCCTTTATAACAAGCTAAAATCAAAGGTGAAAAACCGTTTTCATTGGTCTGATTGATAATATCCGGATTTTGCTTCATCAGATCTTTCACTTCAGCTACCGTTCCGTTTCTTGCAACATCAAAAATAGATTTTGTTTTTTCCTGAGCTGTCAACATGGTAAAACTCAGCATAAAACTTAAAATAAATAATATTTTTTTCATGATTTCGACATTACATAATTATACTCAACATTTACATTCTCAGCTACTTTTTTCATAACCATTTTAGGAATGGTCACTTTGAAATCTGCAGGTCTTGCTACGAATGTTCCCTGCATATAAATTTTGCCATCTTTAGTATACATTGAAGCCGTAGAAGTCATTGCTTTATCTACCCCATGAAAGTTTAATGTTCCCTGAACCGTATATTTCTGAGGAGATGCCGTCAATTTGGTTTTATCAAAATTGACAATCTTCCCTTTGAAAGTTGTCTTCGGATATTTTGCAGTTTCAGCATAGCTTTCGTTAAAATGCTCTTCCATTAATTTCACTTTAAAATGGAAATTCTTTACTACAGAAACAGAAGCAAAGTCTCCATTGTCTGCATTAATAATGGCAACATTGTTATCATCCTGTGCAAAAACATCTTCAAATAAAGGTACGGAAGCTTCAAAAGTTACTTTACCTGTTTTCGTAGAATATTTCTGAGCCGAAACAATATTTGCAAAACCTAATGCGGCGATTAATAATACCAGATTTTTCATATTAATTCTTTTAATTTTCAGAAAGCCCGTCGGCTTTCCATTTTGTGATAATTGAGATTTGTGATGGAGATAAACTTCCGCCTTGAGGCATTTTCTGAGGATCTCCGGTTGGTCGGTTTATTCTGTCGATAATTTTATCAATATTATTTTTCACCTGATTATAACTTGTCCAAGGCTGAAAAGAAGCCGGACCTCCCGGTGAATGACAACTGATACAATTGGCTTCGATAATCGGCTTCACATCTTTATTATAAGTTACCACTTCTGCAATCGGAGTTTTGTCTGAAATCTCTTCATAGGTTCTGCTTTCACAGGCAATGAATACTGTTGCCGATGAAATGATGTACATTAATTTTTTCATAATTAAAAAACTCTATAAAGATTAAACCCAAAGAAAATCTGCCCTTCCTCCCATTTTCCGGAAGCGTTGGTGAGATAACCAATATCTGAATTCAGCTGGGAATTGGTAAATAAAAGCTGGAACACGTGTCCCCCGGTTTCTATATCCATCCCGATTGACAGAGGATTTTTATAAAAACTGTGATTGTCGAAATTCACAAAATATTCTGCATTAATCGATATTCTTTTCGAAATCTTATAACGGCCACCCAAACCTGCCAAGAACTGATCTTTATCCTCAATCATGGGTTCGTAAAGATTTTTGTGAACATACGAAGGCGTTAACTGGAGAGAAAAGTTTTCATTAAACCGTCTCGAAATTAAAGCCTGAGTAAGATACGAAAGACGATCCCCAAACTTCAGGTGCGGATAATTGTCTGTACTGAGATCTGTATTTATCGCCATTACATTATATCCTACAACATCAACAGGAAAGTTTTCACTTTGCTTTACTATTTTATACTTTGCAGCACCTTCAAAAGTTTTCAGATTGGTTTCCCGGGAAAGACTTAAAGAAAGACCGTCTGTAACCCCATAAATTACTCCCAGCTTAGTGGAAGCATCATCTAATCCGAAGAAATCTTTGAATCCTTTGCTTACATCCCCAAAACGGTGCGCTATAACAACGTACCATTCGTTTTTTGCAGAAAGCTTTGTAGACTGTCCCGTGACAATCTGAAGTGCTTTAAAAGCGGGCGGTGAAGTTTCGGTGTTTTTTGTTTGAATGGTGTCAATATCTTTCAAAAGGTCTTCCTGTGCAAAGGCAAAACCTGAGGCAAATACTGACAAAAAAAAGAGAGTTTTTGTCATACACAAATTGTTTAAATATTCGTATGACAAACTTATAGACTTATCGTTCTAAAACTTGGTGATAAAAGTCACCGAGTGAATTGTTTTTATCAATCGGGATGTTAAAAGTATTAAATAATATTTATTAGCTTAATCTAACATTTTCATTTACAGGTAATTTTATCCCTTCTTTTGTCTGAAAAATTTCTCCTTCATTTTCAACTTTTTTCAAAACTCGGCTCACCACCTCTCTTGAAGTTCCCAAATGGTTAGCAATTTCTCTGTGGGTAAGCTTAATCGGATTGTTGCCGGTAGCAGAAATTTGCTGTCTAATATAGTTCAATACCCTTTTATCAAGCTTATGAAAAACAGCATCGTTCACCATATTCATGACATCAATGAAACGCTTTTCGTATTCCCCATAAAAAAGTCTGTTGATCTGCGGAAATTTTATCAGCCATTCATGTACCACAGAAACAGGAATCAGAATAACTTCAGAATCTTCTTCTGCCACTGCATAGATTCTGCTTGTATAATCAGAAAAAATAGAAGAGAATGTCATCAGACAGCTGTCATTCGGTCTGATGTAATAATATATAAGCTCTCTTCCGTCATTGAGAGAGAAGACTCTTATAGAACCCTTTATTAAAAAAGGGACAAATTTATTTTTCTGTCCTTCCCTGATGATTTCTGTTTTCGCTTTAATATCCGTTAAAACTGCATGTTTTTTAAGCTCAATTGAAAAATCTTCACCAAGAAAACCAAATTTATTTGAAATAAACTGATTACTTATCATATCGTTGAATCATATCCAAAAACAAAGATAATCAATTGATAAATCTGTATTATAATTTTATTTGAATTTTTAGAATTAATTTTAATTCAGATTAAAATAAAAATGCCCCAGTAAATACTGAGGCATCCTTTGTATGTTTAAGAAAATCTTATGCGTTAACGTTGTTCCCACCTAATACGAAAGGCTCAACTTCTTTGATTTCTCCGAACTGCTGCTCATAGTTAGCAACATTTTGCTTAAGAGCTTCTAAAACTCTTTTAGCGTGAAGCGGAGCCAAGATTACTCTTGATCTTACGTTAGCTTGCTGTACACCCGGCATTAACTGGATGAAATCTACAACAAACTCAGATGGAGAATGGTTTACCAAAGCTAGGTTACAGTAAACTCCAGAAGCTACCATTTCGTTAAGTTGGATGTTGATGTTGTTAGGATCGTTGTTTTGATTTTGATTGTCCATTTTTCTTATTTAATGTTTTAAAAAGTTCAAGTTTCAAAAATAAAAAAAACTTTGAAGCCTGAACATTATTTTTTATTTATTTTACTTCGAGATGCGTGATTCGGGATACAAAATGTGCATCCCGAAACACGAAACTCATATTAGTTTAAGTCTTCGAATTCTTTCTTAGAACCTACGATTACATTCTGATACTCTTTAAGACCTGTACCTGCAGGAATTCTGTGTCCTACAATTACATTTTCTTTAAGACCATTCAATGCATCGATCTTACCTGCAACTGCTGCTTCGTTCAGAACTTTTGTAGTTTCCTGGAACGATGCTGCAGACATGAACGACTTCGTCTGAAGAGCTGCTCTCGTAATACCTTGCAATACAGGTGTTGCTGTAGCAGGTAAAGCTTCTCTTACTTCAACTAAAGCCTGATCTTCACGCTTTAATTTAGAATTTTCGTCTCTTAATTCTCTTGCAGTGATCATCTGACCTGGTTTGAATTCTTTCGAATCACCAGCTTCAGTAACTACTTTAAGACCGAATACTCTGTTGTTTTCTTCTAGGAAATCATATTTATGTTCAAGAGCACCTTCAAGGAACTGAGTATCACCTCCATCAACGATCGATACCTTAGTCATCATCTGTCTTACGATGATTTCGAAGTGTTTGTCATCGATTTTTACCCCTTGCAAACGGTAAACTTCCTGAATTTCATTTACTAAATATTCCTGAACGGCAGTTGGGCCTTTAATTCTCAAGATATCTTCCGGAGTGATTGATCCGTCAGAAAGTGGCGAACCAGCTCTTACGAAGTCATTCTCCTGTACCAAGATCTGGTTTGATAATTTAACTAAATAAATTTTTCTCTCACCAGTTTTAGCCTCAACGATAAGTTCTCTGTTACCTCTCTTGATTTTTCCGTAAGAAACTACCCCATCGATTTCTGTAACAACCGCCGGGTTTGAAGGGTTTCTTGCTTCGAATAATTCGGTAACTCTCGGAAGACCTCCGGTGATATCCCCTGCTTTTGCAGATTTTCTTGGGATTTTGATCAAGACTTTACCAGCCTTAATTTTTTCACCGTCATTAACCATTAAGTGGGCTCCTACAGGTAAGTTGTAACCTTTTTGTTCAACACCTTTAGAATCTACTACTTTCAGGGTAGGTACCGCTTTCTTATTTCTAGATTCAGAGATTACTTTTTCTTCGAAACCTGTAGCTTCGTCAATTTCCAACTGGAATGAAACCCCCTGGATAATATCTTCGTATTCTACTTTACCAGAAGTTTCAGCAATGATTACCGCGTTATAAGCATCCCATCTACAGATTGTATCTCCTTTCTTCACTTTATCACCTGGTTTTACAGATAATATCGAACCGTAAGGAACGTTGGCAACCATCAATGGAGTTCTTGCTTCGTTATCAGCAACCAATCTGAATTCTGTTGAACGAGAAACTACAACCTCAGCTGTATTACCGTTTTCATCTTCAGAAGTAATAGTTCTTACTTCATCCATTTCAACGATACCGTCTCTTCTCGCAACAATAGATGGGTTTTCTGAAACGTTACCTGCAGTACCCCCTTGGTGGAAGGTTCTCAACGTAAGCTGAGTTCCCGGTTCCCCAATTGACTGTGCTGCAATTACACCAACTGCTTCACCCATGTGAATCATTTTACCTGTCGCTAAGTTTCTACCGTAACATTTAGCACAGATACCTTTTTTAGTTTCACAAGTAAGTGGTGAACGTACTTCAACAGCTTCTAATCCTGCTTCTTCAATTCTCTTCGCTAATTGTTCAGTAATTACCTGATCAGCTTCAGCGATTAATTCATCACTTTCAGGATCGTAGATATTATGTAAAGAAACTCTACCTAAAATTCTTTCAGAGATTTTTTCAACGATCTCATCATTTTTCTTAAGGGCAGTAACTTCTGTACCTCTTAAAGTTCCACAGTCGTCTTCTGTAACGATAACATCCTGTGCAACGTCTACCAATCTTCTCGTTAAATAACCCGCATCGGCAGTCTTAAGAGCGGTATCCGCAAGACCTTTACGAGCACCGTGAGTAGAGATAAAGTATTCTAAGATGGAAAGACCTTCTTTAAAGTTTGCAAGGATCGGGTTTTCGATGATCTCCGCACCGGTAGAACCAGCTTTCTGCGGTTTTGCCATCAAACCTCTCATCCCTGATAACTGACGGATCTGTTCCTTAGAACCCCTCGCTCCGGAATCAAGCATCATATACACAGAATTGAATCCACCTTGGTCAACTTTCATTCTGCTCATGATCATTTCAGTTAATCCGGCGTTTGTGTTTGTCCAAACGTCGATTACCTGGTTATAACGTTCTGTATCGGTAATTAGACCCATGTTATAGTTAGCTCTAATTTCGTCTACCGTTTCAATAGATGAAGCAATCATCTGCTTTTTCTCAACAGGAACTACAATGTCACCTAATGAGAAAGAAAGACCTCCTTTGAATGCATTTGAATACCCTAAGTCTTTCATTGCATCCAAGAACTTCACCGTTGTAGGGAAATCTGTATCTGCAAGGATCTTACCGATAACGTTTCTTAATGATTTCTTAGTTAAAAGCTCATTAATATATCCTGACTGCTTAGGTACAATCTGGTTGAACAAAATTCTACCAACAGAAGTTTCGATTAATCTTGTAACGATTTCACCGTCTTCTTTTACAGGAAGTCTACATCTTACTTTAGCATTTAATGATACTCTGCCTTCAGCATAAGCGATTTCCGCTTCTTCAGGAGAATAGAATGCAAGACCTTCCCCTTTTACTTTCATATCTTCTGTAGAAGACAATTCTTTGGTCATGAAATAAAGACCAAGAACCATGTCCTGAGAAGGTACCGTAATTGGAGAACCGTTTGCAGGGTTCAAGATGTTTTGAGAACCCAACATCAATAACTGAGCTTCAAGGATTGCTTCAGGACCTAATGGTAAATGTACCGCCATCTGGTCACCGTCGAAATCGGCATTGAATGCTGTTGTTACCAACGGGTGTAGCTGGATTGCCTTACCTTCGATCATCTTAGGTTGGAAAGCCTGAATACCCAGTCTGTGAAGTGTAGGTGCTCTGTTCAATAGAACAGGGTGACCTTTCATCACGTTTTCTAGGATATCATAAACTACAGGTTCTTTTCTATCAATAATTCTCTTTGCAGATTTTACTGTTTTTACAATTCCTCTTTCAATCAGTTTTCTGATGATAAACGGTTTGTAAAGTTCAGCTGCCATATCTTTAGGAATACCACACTCGTGAAGCTGTAAGTTTGGACCTACAACAATTACCGAACGCGCAGAGTAATCTACCCTTTTCCCCAATAAGTTCTGACGGAAACGACCCTGCTTACCTTTCAATGAATCTGAAAGTGATTTCAATGGTCTGTTTGATTCAGATTTTACTGCAGAAGATTTTCTTGTATTATCGAATAATGAATCTACTGATTCCTGAAGCATACGCTTTTCGTTTCTCAAGATTACTTCCGGAGCTTTGATCTCCAATAATCTCTTCAAACGGTTGTTTCTGATAATAACTCTTCTGTAAAGGTCATTCAAATCGGAAGTAGCGAAACGTCCACCATCCAATGGAACTAATGGTCTTAATTCTGGCGGGATAACTGGAAGTACACGCATAATCATCCACTCCGGTCTGTTGATCATTCTTGTATTAGCACCTCTTAATGCTTCTACAACGTTCAATCTTTTCAGAGCTTCAGTTCTTCTTTGTTTTGAACCTTCATTGTGCGCTTTGTGTCTCAAGTCGAAAGACAATGCATCAAGATCGATTCTTTTTAATAATTCCTCAACAGCTTCAGCACCCATTTTAGCGATGAATTTGTTTGGATCAGAATCGTCAAGATATTGGTTTTCTACAGGAAGAGTTTCCATGATATCAAGATACTCTTCTTCTGTTAAGAATTCCATGTTTTCGAAATCAGAACCGTCTAATTTTTTAGCAATACCTTGCTGAATCACTACATATCTTTCGTAGTAGATGATCATATCTAATTTCTTAGAAGGAATTCCTAAAAGGTAACCGATTTTGTTTGGTAAAGAACGGAAATACCAGATGTGAGCAATAGGAACAACCAAATTGATATGCCCGATTCTCTCTCTACGTACTTTTTTCTCCGTAACCTCTACACCACAACGGTCACAAACGATCCCCTTGTAACGAATTCTCTTGTATTTACCACAAGCACATTCGTAATCCTTAATAGGACCGAAGATCTTTTCACAGAACAAACCGTCTCTTTCAGGTTTGTGCGTTCTGTAGTTAATAGTTTCCGGCTTAAGAACCTCCCCTCTTGAGTCCTGTAAAATAGACTCCGGAGAAGCTAAACCGATGGTTATTTTATTAAAACGACTTGTTTTATTTTTATTTGATGACATAATTTTTAAATTAATTTGAGATTTGAGGTTTGAGATTTTGAGATTTACTCTATTACTCAATGCCTCTCCTTATTTATAAATCTGAATTTGTAAAATTTAAATATTTAAAATCACTTATACGCTTTACGCATCAATTTCAAATATCAAATTTCGAATTTCAAATTAATTATTCTTCCAATCTTACGTCTAATCCAAGACCTTGTAACTCGTGAAGTAATACGTTGAAAGATTCAGGAATACCTGGTTCAGGCATTGCTTCACCTTTCGCAATCGCTTCATAAGTTTTTGCTCTACCAATCACGTCATCCGACTTCACAGTCAGGATTTCTCTAAGGATATTCGATGCTCCGAATGCTTCAAGAGCCCAAACCTCCATCTCTCCGAATCTCTGACCTCCAAACTGAGCTTTACCTCCTAATGGCTGCTGAGTAATCAATGAGTAAGGACCGATAGAACGTGCGTGCATTTTGTCATCAACCATGTGACCAAGTTTCAGCATATAAATGATACCAACTGTTGCAGCCTGTGTAAATCTTTCTCCGGTACCACCATCATAAAGGTGAGTGTGACCGAATTTAGGAAGACCTGCTTTCTCAGTGTACTCTGTAATCTGATCAAGACTTGCTCCGTCAAAGATTGGCGTAGCGAACTTCAATCCTAATTTTCTACCTGCCCATCCAAGAACAGTTTCGTAGATCTGACCGATGTTCATACGCGAAGGTACCCCAAGTGGATTCAATACGATATCTACCGGTGTTCCGTCTTCAAGGAATGGCATATCTTCTTCACGAACGATTCTCGAAACGATACCCTTGTTACCGTGACGACCTGCCATTTTATCTCCTACATTCAGTTTACGTTTTTTAGCGATATACACTTTAGCCAACTTCATGATACCAGCAGGAAGCTCATCTCCGATTGAAATTGCAAATTTCTCACGGTTTTTAACTCCTTGAATATCGTTGAATTTGATTTTATAGTTGTGAATCAACTGCTTGATCAATTCATTCTTATCGTTGTCAACAGTCCAATCTGCACCGCTTACGTTTACGTAGTCTTCAACTGAAGTCAATAATTTATGAGTAAATTTCATACCCTTACCGATGATTTCTTCATCTAAGTCGTTGGTAACTCCCTGAGAAGTTTTACCGCTAACCAAAGTATTTAATTTTTCAATTAAACTATTTCTCAACTCGTCAAACTTAGCCTTGTAAGTGTTTTCAATTTCTTCAAGTTTAAGTTTTTCTTCAGTTCTTTTCTTTTTGTCTTTAATGTTTCTAGAGAACAATTTTTTGTTGATCACAACACCTCTTAATGAAGAATCAGCTTTCAATGAAGCGTCTTTTACATCACCAGCTTTGTCACCGAAGATTGCTCTAAGAAGTTTTTCTTCAGGAGTCGGGTCAGATTCACCTTTTGGAGTGATTTTACCAATCATAATATCTCCTGGCTTCACTTCAGCACCGATTCTGATCATACCATTCTCGTCAAGATCTTTCGTAGCTTCTTCAGAAACGTTAGGAATATCTGCCGTCAATTCTTCCATACCTAATTTGGTATCACGAACTTCAAGAGAATATTCATCTACGTGGATTGAAGTAAACCAGTCTTCACGTACAACTTTTTCGTTGATTACGATCGCATCCTCGAAGTTATAACCTTTCCAAGGCATGAACGCAACCACTAAGTTTCTACCAAGAGCCAATTCTCCGTTTTCTGTGGCATAACCGTCGCAAAGCACCTGTCCTTTTTCCACTGTATCCCCTACTCTTACGTTTGGTCTTAGGGTAATGGTTGTACTTTGATTGGTTTTTCTGAACTTAGTAAGGTTATATGTTTTCGTAGCAGATTCGAATGACACTAAATCTTCGTCTTCGCTTCTTTCATATTTGATAACAATTTTATCAGCATCTACATATTCTACAGTACCTGTACCTTCAGCATTGATCAAAATTCTAGAATCTTTTGCCACCTGCTGTTCCAGACCAGTACCTACAATCGGAGCCTGTGGCTTCAACAATGGTACAGCCTGACGCATCATGTTTGATCCCATCAACGCACGGTTCGCATCATCATGTTCCAAGAAAGGAATCAATGAAGCTGAAATACCGGAAATCTGATTCGGAGCAACATCAATAAGGTTTACCTGAGTAGGCTCTACTACAGGATAATCACCATCAAGTCTTGCAATAATTCTGTCTGTTTCGAAGTCACCGCTATCGCTCAATTCAACGTTTGCCTGAGCAATTACTTTATCTTCTTCGTCTTCTGCATTTAAGTAAATCGGATCAGCATTTAAATCAACTTTACCTTCATTTACTTGTCTGTAAGGAGTTTCGATGAAACCTAAAGTATTGATTTTAGCATAAATTCCTAAAGATGAAATCAAACCGATATTTGGTCCTTCCGGAGTTTCAATCGGACAAATTCTTCCGTAGTGCGTATGGTGAACGTCACGAACCTCGAAACCTGCTCTTTCTCTTGATAAACCACCAGGTCCTAGTGCAGAAAGTCTACGCTTGTGCGTGATTTCTGATAGCGGGTTGGTTTGGTCCATGAACTGAGAAAGCTGGTTGGTACCGAAGAACGAGTTGATTACTGATGTTAACGTTTTAGCATTAACAAGATCAAGCGGAGTAAAGATTTCGTTATCCCTAACGTTCATTCTTTCCTTAATTGTTCTTGCAATTCTTGAAAGACCTACACCGAACTGTCCTGCCAATTGCTCACCAACAGTCTTAATTCTTCTGTTTGATAAGTGATCGATATCATCAACATCTGTTTTTGAGTTTACCAACTCAATCAAATGTCTTACGATAGCAATAATATCTTCTTTTGTAAGAACTTCGGTAGTTGTAGGAATCTTAAGATTTAACTTTTTGTTTAGTCTGTAACGTCCAACTTCACCTAATGAATATCTTTGCTCAGAGAAGAATAATTTTTCAATGATTCCTCTTGCAGTTTCCTCATCGGGTGGATCTGCATTTCTTAACTGACGATAGATATATTCTACAGCTTCTTTTTCAGAGTTTGTAGGGTCTTTCTGTAATGTATTCTGAATGATAGAGAACTCGTTGCTGTTTTCTTTGTGAATCAGGATAGATTTCACACCAGCATCAAGAATTAGATCCAAATGTTCTTTTTCAAGAACTGTTTCTCTATCTAAGATGATTTCGTTTCTTTCGATAGAAACTACTTCACCGGTATCTTCGTCTACGAAATCTTCGAACCAAGTGTTCAATACTCTCGCAGCCAATACTCTTCCTTCTACTTTTTTAAGGGCAGCTTTAGAAACTTTCACTTCTTCAGCAAGATCGAAGATCTGAAGGATATCCTTATCAGATTCAAAACCGATTGCTCTTAATAGAGTTGTTAATGGTAATTTTTTCTTACGGTCGATATACGCGTACATTACGCTGTTGATATCGGTTGTAAATTCCATCCAAGATCCTTTGAAAGGAATAATTCTTGAATAATAAAGTTTAGTTCCGTTGGCGTGGTAAGTCTGTCCGAAGAATACACCCGGAGATCTGTGTAACTGAGTTACGATAACACGCTCTGCTCCATTGATAATGAATGAACCAGAAGGAGTCATGTAAGGAACCGGACCTAAATAAACATCTTGCACAACCGTCTGAAAATCTTCATGTTCAGGATCTGTACAATACAATTTAAGTCTCGCTTTTAGAGGAACTGAATACGTTAAACCTCTTTCCACACACTCGTCGATCGAATAACGTGGAGAATCTACCAGATAATCTAAAAACTCAAGTACAAACTGGTTTCTAGAATCGGTAATTGGAAAGTTTTCCTGGAAGGTTTTGTGCAAACCTTCTTTCTTTCTGTCTTCAGGAAGTGTATCTAACTGGAAAAAATCTTTAAATGACTCCAACTGGATATCCAAGAAATCCGGAGTAATGATTTTTCCTTTAGCCGAAGAGAAATTAATTCTCTCCACTCCCCTAGTTGTTGATGTTGTTTTACTCATAAAACTTTTAAGAAAGGGTTAAAAAATATTTTGTTTTTATTCAAAAATATCAGATAATCAAGAGCCAAGAAAAAAGTAAAAAGATTAAAGGAATATATAACTTTGGCGCCGTTATGTATGTTTCTTTTACCTTGTTTCTTTTGTCTTTCGATATCTAACTGCAACACTGGTATATCTTTTCACAGTGTAGTGCAAAATATTTTTATTTTTATCTAATGGAGTTAAAAAGACGATAATACAACAAAAACAAGAAACACTCTTTCAAATTTATGAAAGAGTTGATTTTCAATAGATTACTGTATTATGTTTAATTTTAGCGCCAAAAGAGAATGCAAATTTACATAATTTTAATTTTATATGCAATAAAAAACCACTTCATTTTGAAGTGGTTATGAATTTATTTTTAAATCTGTTTTAAAATCCAGTCAGGATCACAGCAATGCTCAGGAATTATCTCCAGTAATTCCATTTTACACCATCATACACTGCAAGTGAGTTGCTTTGTGTATCATAGCACATCATCCCCGGATAAGGACTTTTCACTGTTGTATGAGGATTTCTTACGTGTGGCAAAACCATTGCTTTATCGGCAGATTCTAAAACCAGTACCCCGGAAGCAGCCGTCGTACTTGAACCGATGATCACACCTCCATTCAAACCTGTACTCGGGTTATTAAGATCAGCAGGAATATCATTCCCAGCAGCATCAGATAAATTTACCCAAGCCCCGTTTGTAAACATTCTGACCATTCTTAATGCACGATCAAAAACAAATGTCCCATTGTTAGGATTGTTTGTCGTTGGCGCAGTTACGGCATATGAAGGTGAAGCAGTTACTGCAGGAAGAATGATCCCATTTTCATTGGTTGTTGCAGGATCTGTGGAAGCTTCCGTAGCAGTTGCTCCGGCAAAATCTAAAATCGTATTAACTCCGTTAACCGACTGTTTACCAATAGCAATTTGTGCATTGAAAAGACATCCACCAAAAATTAAAAAACCAACAAGTATATTATTTAGTTTCATTTTTTTTAAGTTTAAATTAATAATCATTACAGCTTTTTTTCAGACATCTCCAGAATGATCCGTTGTATAATTTCACACACTGATCCGCTATATCATATATCAGCATTCCTTTTTTAGGTTCAGTAATTACTCCTGAATTTGCAACACGAGTAATAACAAACCCTTTATCTTTTGATTCCAAAGCGACGAAACCGTTCGGTACAGCTTCCGGCCATATCGACAATTTATTTAGCGTCGTAATTCCAAATTTTGTTGGCGCACCACCGGTTATTGTAGACCCATCTTTCGTACATGTACAATTGTTGGCATAAGCACCTGCGGCATCATAGTAAGCAACAGTAATTACAGATCCTACAACTCTACACTTTCCTGAGGCTACCGTGAAAAAGCCATAATAAGTTCCCGGGCCAACCGCTGTAACATTGGTAATAACAGGACTGGTTACATCATTTGTAGCATGCCATTCTACTTCACTAGGGTTCGCTTCCTGAACAGCATTATTTAAGTTAGCCGTTGTACCCTGACAGATATTTAAATTCTGAATTCTCGGACCTGCATCTGCACCACAAACTATCAAAATAGCAGTTGAGTAGCTGTAAGTATTAGGATTACCAGAACCGTTTGTTCCATCTCCCATACTACCACCGGTTTTATGCCCCACATAACCAAAATACTGTGAACATTTTTTCACATTAACAGTGGTATGACCTCCCGTTTCCACAGCAACAACCTCATCAGTTAAGTTTAAACCGTTAGCAGCAGTCGTTTGTCCAGGCATATAAATTGGATCATATACTGCTCCATTCGACGCACCCCCAATCATATTTCCAGAATTAGATCCCCATGCCCAAAGTTTGTTAGTCGTGGTTAAAACATTAATGGCTGCAGCACTAGAATTATCATGCTCATTAGCAGAGAACCATACAATATTTTCTAAAACACCCAATCCCTGACCTGACTGATCGGTAATTTTTTGTGGCTGAATCCAAGTCGTTCTTGTCGTTGTACCACCATCTCCAAGTTGTTTTTGGCTATTATCTCCCATTCCATAGAGCTTATTATTAGTTCCCAAAAGATAATATGTCTGCAAAGTACCATTTTGAGTCATCCCTATCATTTTAGGAGTAACTCCAGCAGGAACCGTAACCTCAGTTGCAAAAGTTCTGTTTGCAGCAGCACTACCATTCACATAAGTACCCGTACCCCAAGTATAAAGCTTTCCTGTTGAAGTCAAAGCAAATAAAGCATTTGGAGTTCCTCTCATCACCACAATATTAGCCAAATCAGGATTACTTGCATCAGCTGTTCTCACACGATGCCATACATTATTTGCAATTACCTGAGCTGATCCATCACCATTCTTATTTCCATTAAAAGATAAAACCCAAGCAGCTCCTGTACATGTAACAATCGCCAAAGTACCATAAGAACCAAACATCATTTTTACGTCTGTCGGCGCTACTCCAGCAGGAAGACCATCAGTTTTTCCGTTCACAGAAATCTTACCAAAAGCAGTAGTAGACTTAATTGTTGCATCAACCAAAGTCCCTGTAGTTCCCCACACATAAAGTCCATCTGTAGTAAGAAGAGCAAATTGTCGTATACCAGAATAATTACTTCCAGCCGCCACTTTTAACGGACTACCCGCATACACAAAATTTTGAGTCGCTGTAGCGGACGGTCCGATCACTGTTGGTGAAAACAAATTCCCCGTACCATTGGAAGCCGTTCCTTCACCCCATATTTTAAAGGTTCCATCTTTTTCTTTTGCCAAAGAAGAGTGAAAAGTGCTTATCAGGTTATCATACTCTAAAGTATTCGGATCGGTACTGTACACAAACGTATTTGAATTACAACCCGAGACGCAATATTGCGCTTTTACGCCGGACAAAATCCCGGTTATAAAAAGCGAAAATACCGTTAAGACATATATATTTTTCATCATTTTTATTTAATTTTTTGAGTTAAAGTATATGACTGTACTTGTCCGTTAACATCTTTAAAGTCCAGCATGATATAATTTCCTTTTTCTGCTACCCCATCAAGCAAAAAAGCAAGTTTATTGACTCCGGGTTTTAAAATTGTTTTTTTATCCTTCAACGTTCCTACGATAGAAGTACCCACACCTGCAGTTTTAAAACCATGCTCGTAAACTGCGTTTTCATTTTCAGCAGAAGAATAAAGTACATCTACAGTTACAGTTATTCCTTTTGACGACTGTCCATCTGCAATATTTTTTGAAAATTTCAGTGTAGACCAGTCAAAATCCATTTTAGTATTACTTACCTTAATGTTTAATTTTGAAGGATATTGATCATGGTCACATGACTCTTCATTGTGTGCGTGTTTTTGTTGGATAGACAAAACATAGTTTCCGGGAACAGTAAACGCTTTATTTACAAAATCGCCTTTACCTTGATTGATCAGATCTCCAGTTGAGTTTTTAAGTTCCCAGCTTACATTCGGATTAAGCGAATAGGAAAATGGTGTGTTGTAAGAAATTACAACATCTTCTTTCGTTTCTTTTTCTTGTTCAACACTTTGTTGTGCCAAAACGAAACCTGCAGTAAAAAGCAATGCAAATAATTGCAGCTTACTCACTATCAAATTTGAGTAACATTTTTTCATTTGAATAATTATTGTTTTTAATATTGTTGCGTAAGAGCAATAGAAATCCTCAACTATAAAAACTTGATCTTTATAGCTGTAAAGAATTACCATTACTTGATTGATGAACTTTTAGAAGCTCTAAATATAATAAACTGTAAAGAATACAGGCGGAGGCCTTACAGAAAAGGCATTTGCATAAAAGAAATTAACAGCCTGCTCGCTGTAATTTGTAATTTTTTGTCTTTGCTCCTGATTGAATGCAACTTTGTCTTGATAAAGCTTATCTGAGATAAAAAATTTATTCAGATCATGATGTTGCTGACCCGGCGATAAATATTCAAGATTTACACCTGAAAGAGAAATAATATCCTGTTGAGAAGGAAATACCTGAAGTTGTTTAACTGGAAAACTTTTTTGGCGAGTTTCAAAATCCTGAATCTTTTTACGAATTTTTTTTAGCTCCTCCTTTTGGTTCTTACTTTCCGCAATTTTAGCTTTATTATCAAAGTTCTTCGATTGCTTAACCCCAGCAACTAAAACATCTTTCTGAGCATCATACGAAACAGATCCATTGTCTAAAGTGATTTTGCCTGAGCTTATTTGCTTGTTGAATTCCGCATCTGCACTATAAACCACTGCTCCCTGACTCAAAACGATTGTTGCATTATGGCTATTCCCATTCTCAACTTGAGCACGCAAAGTCTGATTAAAAGAAATAAATACCAAAAAGCTACAAATACAAAAAAATCTCAGGCTTTTTCGAAAGCTTGAATTTTCAAATTCATAATTCAGATTTAGTAAATTTCTTTTCAATCACGTTCAGTTAGGGAATTGCAAAAATAACAATAATATTTGATTATAAAATGAAAATCAATATTAAATTTAAGTTTAATTGCCTGAAAATAGGACATAATCGTTTATGTGCGATAAATATATTTCACTTTGTATGGTTTTATAATTAATCAAAAGCACAACGATTTTAATCAATATTTGCATATAATGAAATTTCTATTCGAATTAATACAGAAAAATTGAAAAAGAACAATGAAATTATATAAAATCAAAAGAGAAAATCCCCAGTTTATCATAAAACTATGGGGATTTTAAAATTAATATAGTGATGATTTGGTTTAGGTATGTTGTGTATTTTGCAAACAATTTCTATGCCTAAAATAAGTTTAATTAAAATTACCTATAAAACGATAATCTCATATAAGCTTAAAATAAAATTCCTCAACACATGTTGGGGAATTTTATAATCTGAAAGATATATAATAAATGATTTAATGGTTGAACACAGCTTCCAAAGTCTGTGCCACAACTCAATTTCAAAACAATATTAACAGTAATTCATCGTAAATTTATTGTTTAGGAAAAAATAAGATACTTTCTTTTTATCTTTTTTTGCAGGCTCTTCTTTTTTCTTTTCTTTCGCTGAATCTTTTGTAACATGACCACTTCCTGTTTTTGGAGCGGTCATTTCTAAATTTTTGCCTTCTTCTTTATTTTTCTGATAAGCAACAGTCGCTTTATCGCGAATAATTTTTTTCCCTGAAATCTGACGGTTGAAAGATTCATCAGCAGAAAAAAGAGTTGCACCATCTTTCAGACTAATACTTGCCTTCGGACTCACTTTTGCAGAATCTTTAGACTGAGCATTCAGTAACGAACAAAACAGACAAAATACGATTGGTAATATAGCAGCATAACCCGCAAATGTTCTTGATTTAAAAAGTTTTCTCAATTTGATTTGATTTTAATAGATAGTCAAATAATGATTACAAATATATACATATTATGCGCTCAATCATAAATAATTTTCATTAATAATAGGTTAATTACAAATAATAATTAAAATATTACACAAAAAGATTAAAAAAATTCATATATAATTCACGATTTTTAGAAATTACAATTCGTCTTAATACTTTCTGTCAATAACAATTCCGTTGATTGAATATGTTATTGAAATAAAACAAGCAGCCGGATTTATCACATCCGGTCTGCTATTAGAATTAAAGAATTCATGAACGCCAGTACGACCAAACACTTCCATTAAATACAGCCAGAAGTTTTTTTGTAGTATCGTACACCATCATTCCGGGTGAAGGATTCACAATATTACGATTAGGGTCTGCAACTTTTGGCAATATCATTGCTTTATCGGCATCTTCCAAAACCAGAATTCCAGGTGTAGATGAAGGCGTACCGATAGAGACTTTTGCAGTAGAATTTTCATCAGTCGTATTCTGAATTGCAGTTCCATCCACAAATGTTACAGGATCAATCGTTGTTCCTTCCGTATTTACTGAAAGATCCTTCCACCCACTTGCATATTTTACTTTTACTTTTTTATCATTAAGAGTGTAAACCATGGTTCCGTTTACCGCTCCTACAACATCATCTGTTTTGTCTACCCAAGGTAGAAGAAGACCACGATGCTGATCTCCAAACTCAAGAGAAACCGCATTACTTGAAACTGATGACTTTCCTATTGAAACTTGCGAAAAAACAGTCATGGAGAATACTGAGAAAATAATTATAGCTAAATTTTTCATTTTAAAATTAATTAATTGTTGTACATGTTTGTGTAGTGAAGCATTTCCAACCGGATGCTGTTCCGGTTGTATTAACCTGAAGGCAATCATCTGTAATATTGTATACCATCATTCCCTCTCTCAGGTCACTTTCAGGAATCAAACTCATTTGAGCTGCAGTTAATCTGTTAGGCACGAATCCTTTAGTTTTAGATTCTAAGGCTGCCCATGCACCTTTTCTTACTCCTGGCCACTTTTCTGAAGTAGAATCTGCTCTGTTTAAAGATGTAATGCCATGCTGAGTTTTTAGGACAGGAGCTCCCGAAGTATTTGCAGGATTATAACATATACATGCGTTTACGGTAAAATTCTGTCTTGATCCAATCCCTTGACCTGCTTCTGAAGTAGATATTTCATCCGTATTATCTGCAATACCGTTATTTCCTGAAGTATTATCTGCTGGTGGATTCACCAATTCCGGAACTCCGTTGGCAAGTGGTGATTTACTTATAACCTGACCCGGATTCCCTGTCGTAACACCATCTGCTAAAACCTTTATCTGCCCTCTGTATTTATAGTCAGGATTATCAGCTAATAGATTTAGCGGATGTACCTGGTCATATTTTACAAGTTCTGACCCTTCGATGGCATCAGGACATCCATCACCATCGCTGTCTGTATCAAACTGATTGGAAATACCGTCGCCATCAGGATCACAAAAACCATTCTTAACTCCTCTTCCGTTTCCTGTAATGTAAGTTATACTGACAACATGTTGCTTTAAAACAACAGTATTACTACCCGTTCTATGCCAATTGATTGTATTAAAATGATTTCCATTGTAAAGTTGTAAAGGATATAAATGTCCGTTTGTAGACTTACTTCCGTACATTTCGACACTTCCGTTTTTATGAATAATTATTCTGACCAGAGGATTAGAAGCATTTCCGGTCATCTGGTAAATCTGTGGAACACCTCCGCTTCCGTAATGAGAACCATCTTTGAATCTGATGTTATCTGTCTGATCGGGCTGAAATTCTATTTCGTTTAAAGCTAAATTAACTCCATTAATATTCAGATTAAAAGAATTATCGAGCGTATAAACATCAAATACAAACCCGAGATCTGCAGCGGGCGCATCGAAAGTCACGGTAGTCCCATTAGTAGAATTAAAATCTTTATTAACAACAAGATCAGGACACTCATTGATATCTAATATCCCGTCATTATCAGAATCCATATCTAAATCATCAGCAATGCCATCACCATCTGTGTCAGCAATAACTGAATTTATCGGACAAGTAAATGTGAAATCCAATGTAATCGGTTGCACGGATAATTTTTTGACAGCAATATCATCTATGTAATAATCATTTCCTGTGCCTCCCTGGAAAATATTTTGTAAGGATAATTTAGCAACAGTATTCTCACAACCTGTCGCCGGAGTTTTGAAATTAAGCTTAAATTCTTGCCAATTAGCAGACTGAGAAGCAATTGCCCCGGTAGAAACTCCACCAAGTTCAACTCCTGAAACAGGATCCTTCATTGATAATTTCACCTGTGTCGTAGGATTTACGACATATATCCAAAATGAAACTTCATAATATGAATCTGCCGTAAAACTAAAATTCCTTTCATAAAAAGCAGTGTTTGGAGCTTGTGCATTGATCGCCAGAACTGCACCATGACTGTCTCCCAGAGTATGATCTTCTGCATATCGATTTGCCCCTTCAAATGGAGATGTAGAAGGATCTGCTAAAGTCCAGAAATAAAATCCCGGAATTACTCCGGAGTAGATAAATTCAGGAGCTACAACAGCATAGTAAGAATTATCTATATTGCTGGTTTCAAAATTAGTTGTGTTGGCTTTAGAAGTTCCGTAGCTAAAATTTCCTGTCGGAACATAGTCTGATTTTTTTCTTCCATAATCATTGGCTGCAGTAGGAGCCTGGCTTACACCAAAGTCTTCAAAAAATACTGTTTGTGCATGATAATTTTTACTTAAAAGACAAAAAAGAAATAGGGTAATACTTCTTAAAGTCATTTTGAATGTTTTCTCTTTCATAGAGTTAAAGTGTTTTTGTTATTCAGAGTTTCAAAAAACAAATTCCAATCCCTACCTGTACGTAATTTTTAAAATGAACACAAAAATATACATCCCTTTAGAATACTAAAAGGTTATAATTTTTCTGTAGATTATTAGTAGGGAGTGTGAAAAGAATTTTTCGAATGCAAATATACAACAATGCAATCGATTACACATTGATCTATGATAAGAAATACTATATGTTACATAAAAAAAGCAACTACAAAATGTAGTTGCTTCTTATATTTAAAAATTGAAAAATTATTTCAATTCTACTTCAGCACCAGCTTCTTCTAATTGCTTCTTAAGAGCTTCAGCTTCGTCTTTAGAGATACCTTGCTTCAATGGAGCAGGAGCACCGTCTACGATATCTTTAGCTTCTTTAAGACCAGCACCAGTTAAATCTTTTACCAATTTAACGATAGCTAATTTAGAAGCACCTGCAGACTTAAGAATTACGTCGAATTCAGTCTTTTCTTCAGCAGCTTCACCAGCACCAGGACCAGCCATTACTACTGCAGCAGCAGCAGGCTCGATACCGTACTCATCCTTAAGGATAGTTGCTAATTCGTTTACGTCTTTTACTGTTAAGTTTACTAGCGTTTCAGCTAAATTTTTTAAATCTGACATTGTTGTAATGTTTTTGTTGATTGTTTTATTTAATTTTTTGAGAGTCTATTATTCAGCAGCTGGAGCTTCTCCTTCAGCAGCCGGAGTTTCTGGAGTTTCAGCAACCGGAGCTTCTTCTACTGCAGGTGCAGCTTCTTCAGCGCTAGCTTCTGATGCTTCAGATTTGTTTTGAAGAGCAGAAACAACTCTTTGGATTGGAGACTGAAGTAATCCGATGATTTCACCGATCATTTCTTCTCTAGACTTAATGCTTACTAAAGCATCAAGGTTGTTGTCACCAACATAGAAAGTTTCTTGTACGAATGCCGATTTTAAAGCTGGCTTTTCATCTTTCTTTCTGAAATCTTTGATAAGTTTTGCAGGAGCGTTTGCTGTTTCAGCAATCATTAATGCAGAGTTACCTTTGAAAGTCTGGAACATTTCAGAGAAATCTACTCCGTCAATCTGTTCCATTGCTTTTTGTAAAAGTGTATTTTTTACAACTTTTACTTTGATATTCTGCTTGAAAGCTTGTCTTCTGAAGTCTGAAGCTTTACCAGCATTCAATCCTTCAAGATCTGCAACATATACTACTTTAGCATCCTGAAGCAAGTCTTTGATCTCTTGTATCGCTACAACTTTTTGGTCTTTTGTCATTGTCTTAAGGATTTAATATTAGTTAACAGATTTAGTATCGATTGCAATACCAGGACTCATTGTAGAAGACAAATAGATCGACTTTACGTAAGTTCCTTTAGCAGCAGTTGGCTTCATTTTGATCAAAGTAGAGATCAATTCCTGAGCATTTTCCTTGATCTTAGCAGCATCGAAAGATACTTTACCAATACCAGCGTGGATAATACCGTATTTGTCTACTTTGAAGTCAATTTTACCAGCTTTTACTTCAGTTACTGCTTTACCAATTTCCATAGTTACAGTACCTGATTTAGGGTTTGGCATTAAACCTCTTGGTCCTAATACTCTACCCAATGGTCCTAATTTACCCATCACAGCCGGCATTGTAACGATCACGTCAACATCTGTCCAACCTTCTTTGATTTTTTGTAAATATTCATCAAGACCTACATAATCAGCACCAGCTTCTTTAGCTTCAGCTTCTTTATCCGGAGTTACTAAAGCCAAAACTTTAACATCTTTACCAGTTCCGTGAGGAAGAGATACAACACCTCTTACCATTTGGTTTGCTTTTCTTGGATCTACACCCAATCTTACAGCGATATCTACAGAAGCATCAAACTTTGCAGTGTTCACTTCTTTTACAAGAGCTGAACCTTCTTCAAGGTTATAGATTCTTCCTTTTTCTACTTTGCTAGCAGCTTCCTTTTGCTTTTTAGTCAATTTTGCCATTTCTAATAGTATTAAGCGTTAAAAGTTGGTTTAGTTCCTGTCACTCTTAATCCCATAGATCTTGCAGTACCTGCAACCATAGAAACAGCAGAATCCATTGTAAAGCAGTTAAGGTCAGTCATTTTGTCTTCAGCGATCTTCTGAACCTGAGCCCAAGATACAGCACCTACTTTGTTTCTGTTTGGTTCTCCGGAACCACCTTTGATTTTAGCCGCATCCATCAACTGGATTGCTGCAGGAGGAGTTTTGATTACGAATTCAAAAGATTTGTCTTCGTACACTGTAATTACTACAGGTAAAACTTGTCCTGGCTTATCTTGGGTTCTCCCGTTAAATTGCTTACAAAACTCCATGATGTTCACACCTGCAGAACCCAAAGCTGGACCTACCGGTGGAGAAGGGTTAGCAGCGCCACCTTTCACCTGAAGTTTTACCATTTTAAAGACTTTTTTAGCCATTTTTTATTTTTTAAATTTGAATAATTAATGAGTTTGGAAGCATTATTATTCAGCAGGTTATCCATTCTCACATTAGATAAGCCTACTTTTCGGACTGCAAAATTATGAAATATTTTTTAAATAGCAAATTAATTATTTGAGTTTTAATCAGATAATTAAAATTTTCAATAAGATCATTTTTGACACTAAGAAAAGAATACTGTATAAATTACATATTATATCTAAGATCAGAAGAATCGAGAGAAATAATATTCTTTTACATTTTGCAATGAAAATCCTCGCCCATCATATTGTATATGAATGAAAAAAAAGATGAAAAACAAAATATTAAAAATAAGAAACCTCTTTAAAAACGGATTTTGATTAAATGAAATTTTATTGTTTTCATTATTCTGCAACATACATACTACGATAATAAATAAAAGCATAGAATAAATATGATCCCATCGATACCAATCAATTCCTAAAACATATAGAGGACTTGCCCAGATTAAACTTATTAAAACAAATTTAAGAAGTGTATAAAATTTATTTCTGTAAAAGGTATATGCATAATATAGAAACATTGAGATCTCAATGATGAGTTCTAAAATGAATAACAGGTAAGAGCTAATTTCATTTTTTATAATTTCTATGCTATTCCAATATTTAAAAAAGAAAATATTATTCTCGCCAAAAACAACTCCTCTATTTTTAATAATTTCTAAACTTTTACCACAATTAATATCTGCACCCAATAAATATATACTTCCTACGGTAATTGTGGACACTGCAAAAAAAAGCAGCCAAAAGGCATATTTGTTTTTTCCGGTTTTGAGAATATGGATGAATATGAAAAATGGCAAGAAGAAATAAAACATTTCATGAAAAAACAGACTTATAGAAAATAAAACTAAAAATATTCTTTCTTTAAAAACAGTCATTTTACCTAATGCAAAATATGCGACAAGTGCGAATAAAATTATTTCTCTCTTTCCTGAATATGATAAATTGATTGGAAAGTACATAAAACAAAGAGGCGAGCACAATAGTATTAAAATGTTCCAGTCAATTTTTTTTGAAATTAAGAGCTTAAAATAGGCAAAAAAAACGAGAGCATAGAAAACAACCTGAATAAAAAAAACCTGAATAGGTAATGATATCCCGAAAAGATCCTGCATTGCAAAAAAAACAGTTCCACTAATTCCTCTACGTTTGAAACCACCGTCTTCGTAGTTGACGAGCCAGTCAGACATCGTCCATTCATGAACAGGCAACGTTGCCTTTCCGTATAATTTTAAGATGACATATAAGAAGATTGCCGTTAAAAAAAAGCAATACAATAAAAAAATGCTGTTCTTTTTCGCAAATGGAATCATACGATCTATTATTATGAACAAAAAAAGGTTACCTATTAAAAGTAACCTTCATATATTTTAGAATAATATCTTAAACTTTTTCTACCTGCATGTAGCTCAATTCCATTGGAGTTTTTCTTCCGAAGATCAAAACTGAAACTTCGATTTTCTTTTTATCTTCAAGAATTTTCTCAACAGTTCCGTTGAATCCGTTGAAAGGACCGTCGATCACTTTTACGTTTTCACCAACAATGAACGGGATTTCTGCATCGGTAGCAAATTCTGAAAGCTCATCCATTCTACCTAACATTCTGTTCACTTCTGATTTTCTCATTGGAACAGGATCTCCGCCTTTAGTTAAACTTAAGAAAGAAATTACCCCGGGAATGTTTTTAATAACGTGAGGAATCTCTCCCATTAAATCAGCTTCTACCATAAGGTAACCAGGATAGTATGGTCTTTCTTTCGGAACTTTTTTTCCGTTCCTAAGCTGAATCACCTTTTCCATAGGAATAACTACCTGAGTAACGTACTGCTCA
The DNA here is from genome assembly GCF_900116415.1 of Chryseobacterium formosense. Taxonomy (GTDB): domain Bacteria; phylum Bacteroidota; class Bacteroidia; order Flavobacteriales; family Weeksellaceae; genus Chryseobacterium; species Chryseobacterium formosense. The sequence goes on from NZ_FPAP01000005.1 coordinate 87,442, forward strand.
AACCCTAAACGTTTGATTTCCGTCTCAATATAGTTTTTCACTTTATTTTCCTGTCCGCTGATTGCTTTCAGCACATACCATTTTAATTCGCTCATTACGGGAAATTACTTTTTGTTAATTGAAGCTGTTAATCAATATTCCTAAGATATTGCTGATTGCTTTAGAAAACAATTCATCAACACCAAAAGTGAATAACGCTAAAATAACAGTTGCAACAGTTACTACAATTGTAGAAGACTGTAGATCTGACCATTTTGGCCATTCAACTTTATGTCTGAATTCGTTATAAGAACCTTTTAAAAAATCAACAAATGAACTCATAATTTTTATTTGCACGGGCACAAGGATTCGAACCCTGATCAACGGTTTTGGAGACCGGTATCCTACCATTGGACGATGCCCGTAGATTAAAAAAGTTCCGTAAGCTTCCTTACGGAACTTTAATTATATTAAGATGATTAGTCTAAGATTTCAGTAACCTGACCTGAACCAACTGTTCTACCACCTTCTCTGATCGCAAATCTAAGACCTACGTTAAGAGCGATTGGTTGTAACAATTCTACAGTGATCTCTAAGTTATCACCAGGCATTACCATTTCTACACCTTCTGGTAAGAAGATCTCACCTGTAACGTCAGTAGTTCTTACGTAGAACTGAGGACGATACTTGTTGTGGAATGGAGTGTGACGTCCACCTTCTTCTTTAGAAAGGATATAAACAGATGCTTTGAATTTTTTGTGTGGCTTCACAGAATCTTTCTTAGCGATTACCATACCTCTCTTGATGTCAGTTTTTTCAATACCTCTCAACAATAGACCTACGTTATCACCAGCTTCACCTCTGTCTAGGATTTTTCTGAACATCTCAACCCCTGTAATTGTAGAAGTTAATTTTTCATCACCCATACCAACGATATCAACAGGATCACCTGTATTGATGATACCAGCCTCGATTCTACCAGTTGCTACAGTACCTCTACCTGTAATAGAGAATACGTCTTCGATTGGCATCAAGAATGGCTTTTCAGTATCTCTTACTGGCTCTTCGATCCAAGTATCAACAGCATCCATTAACGCTTCAACACTCTTAAACCACTGATCGTCAGTGTTTACCGGGCTAGAAGTAGCAGCTGTAAGTGCACCAAGTGCAGAACCTTGAATTACTGGAGAGTTATCACCGTCGAAATCGTAAGTAGACAATAAGTCTCTCAATTCCATTTCAACAAGCTCTAATAACTCAGCATCGTCTACCATGTCAACTTTGTTCATGAAAACAACGATTCTAGGTACGTTTACCTGACGGCAAAGTAGAATGTGCTCTCTAGTCTGAGGCATAGGTCCGTCAGTAGCAGCACATACAACGATAGCTCCATCCATCTGAGCAGCACCAGTTACCATGTTCTTTACGTAATCCGCGTGACCTGGACAGTCAACGTGAGCATAGTGTCTTTTTTCAGTTTCGTATTCGATGTGAGCAGTATTGATAGTAATACCTCTTTCTTTTTCTTCTGGAGCAGAGTCAATCGCAGAGAAGTCTTTTTTCTCAGCAAGACCTTTGCTAGCTAATACAGCAGAAATAGCAGCTGTAAGAGTAGTTTTACCATGGTCAACGTGACCAATAGTACCAATGTTCAAGTGTGGTTTGTTACGATTAAACGTTTCCTTTGCCATGATTTAAATTATTTATTTATTGTTTTATTCAAATTTTCGGTGTGCAAATATAATGAATTTTTATATACCAAAATCTTTTTATGAAAAAAAAGTTTCATCTTCAAACCCAGAAAGTCACAAACCGTATTATTTTCTGTAAACAGAGATGCAAATTTAAACAAAAAAATGAATTAAAAAAAAGTGTTGGTGAAAATCCGGAGATAATTTTTTCTCGTAGATAGATTAATAAAATCCTATTAAATAAATTATTATGAAAAAACTATCTTACATCTGTTTAGCTGCATTAGCATTCGTCTCGGTATTATCTTGTGATGACGACTCTATGGAAATGCCACCAGAAGTTATTCCTGCGCCCGACATGATGGTCTATGGCTTGACCGACAATAATCAATTGGTCGCTTTCAACTCCAAAAATTCGGCTTCTTTTTCTTCCACAAAAACAATCATGGGAGTACCTTCCGGGGAAAAATTATTAAGCATAGACTTCAGACCTGCTACAGGTGAGCTTTATGCAGTTTCGAATGCAAGCAAATTTTATATTATTAATACCTCAACGGGAAATACAAGACCTGTAAGTACAACCTCTTTTACACCGGCAATTTCGGGAACGATTGCGTCAATCGATTTTAATCCAACAGTGGATCGTATCAGATTGGTTACCAATACAGGGCAAAATCTTCGTTTACATCCTGAAACCGGCGCTCTGGCTGCTACAGATACAGGAATTGCAACCTCCTCATCCATTACAGGAATTGCCTATACCAACAGTGTTTCCGGAGCCAGTTCAACTATTTTATATGATCTTGATGCAACTTCAGGGAAATTATTTAAACAAGATCCTCCAAACAACGGAACTTTAGTTGAAGTCGGAAGTTTAGGAATAACCTTTACAGGACAAGCTGCATTCGACATCAATCCTGATAACTCTGTTGCATTAATGGCTGCAACAACAGGAAGCCAAAACAGTCTTTATAAAGTTGATTTATCAAACGGAAAAGCAACAAACATTGGAAATCTTTCACAAAAAATTTTAGATTTAGCCATTCCAACAAATCCGGTTGCTTATGCTGTAAATGATGCAAATGCCTTACAAATTTTCAATCCTGAAAATCCACAGCCTGTAACCAAGACAATAACCGGGCTTCAAACCGGAGAAAATATTTTGGGCATCGATTTCAGACCATTAAACGGACAGTTGTATGCTCTGGGAAGCTCAAGCAGAATTTATACGATTAATTTAGGGACAGGCGCAGCTACGGTTGTAGGAACTCAACTTCCTACTTTGCTTTCAGGAACTGAATTTGGTTTTGACTTTAATCCGGTTGTGGATAAAATCAGAGTGGTGAGCAATACCGGACAGAATTTAAGACTAGATCCTGTTACGGGAGGAATTACTGGGACCGATACCAATCTTAGCCCTACTCCAGTTGCGGTAAGTGCTGCAGCGTATACCAATAACTTCGCAGGGACAACGGCGACTGAACTTTTTGTAATCGACCACAATACGGATAAACTCTACTTGCAAAACCCGCCAAACGGAGGTATTTTGGTAGAAAGAGGTTCATTAGGAATCAATATTTCACAGGCAAACGGATTTGATATTGGTAGTACAAGCCAAAAAGCATATCTGATGGCAACTGTAGGTACAGAAACAAAACTGTACACCGTAAATACAACTACAGGAGCTGCTGCTTCATTAGGAACTTATCCTAATCTTGTAAAAGGATTTACAGTCGGTTTAGGATTCTAAAAACAGACTTGATTTTCATATATAAAGAAGCCCGGAATAGATTTTCTATTCCGGGCTTCAACTATATAATGATAAATGAAAGAGAATTTTAAATAATTTCTTCGGTCTTCTTTGTTCGATTGAAAATCCAGAAGATGATTGGGAAAATTAATAAGGTTAAAACCGTCGCTGTGATTAATCCTCCAATGATAACGATTGCTAAAGGTTTTTGAGATTCAGAACCAATTCCTGTAGATAGAGCGGCAGGTAAAAGTCCGATGGATGCCATTAAAGCCGTCATAATTACAGGTCTTGTCCTGGATTTTACTCCGTTAAGAACAGCTTCATCCAGTTTGAACCCATCTTTTATGTTTTGATGAAACTCTGTGATGAGAATTACTCCATTCTGAATACAGATTCCGAGCAAAGCAATCATTCCGACTCCGGCAGAAATTCCGAAATTCATGTTGGTTACATGCAGTGCGATAATTCCGCCAATAAGCGCAAAAGGGACGTTTGCCAATACCAAGAATGAATCTTTCATGTTTCCAAAAAGAATAAACAACAGGAAGAATATTCCTAAAATACTGATAGGTACAATTTCCGTCAATCTTGCGGTTGCTCTTTGCTGGTTTTCAAACTGACCAGTCCACCCCACTTTATAGCCTTCGGGAATATCAATTTTTGCTACTTCTTTTTGCGCATCCGAAATCGTTCCACCCAAGTCACGGTCACGAATCGAGAATTTAATTCCGATATAACGTTTAATATCATCTCGGTAAATAAACGCAGCGCCGTTATTTTTTTCAATAGTAGCAACTTCTTTCAACGGAATCATTGTTCCATCCTGTGTAGGGATCATCAGTGAAGCCATGTCATTCTCATCTTTTCTATATTCGTGAGAATATCTTAAACGTATCGGAAATTTTCTTTCGCCGTCATACATTTCAGAAGCTGTTTTCCCACCAAAAGCCATTTCCAGAACGGTTTGTGCATCTTCCGGCATTACACCATACGCTGCCATTTTATTTCTGTCCCAGACGACATTTACTTCGGGCTGACCGATATTTTTGATAATTCCGGCATCACGAACTCCGTCTACATCTTTGATTGATTTTAAAACTTTTTCTGCCAATTCATCCAAAGTATGAAGATTGTCGCCATAAATTTTAATACCATTTTCAGCCTTAAAACCTGCTACAGCTTCGGCAACGTTATCAGAAATCGGCTGAGAATAATTGAACGTAATTCCCTGATATTTGCTCAGTTTTTTATCAATTTCTTCGGTTAACTGTTCGTAAGTGATTTTTCGGGTCCACTCATCTTTAGCTTTAAGATTGACGGCGAACTGCACAAATCCAAATCCGTTCGGGTCGGTTCCGTCGTTGCTTCGTCCGGTTTGCGCCAAAACATTGGTTACTTCGGGAACGCTCATAATATCTTTCTTTAAAATATCTGCAGTTTTTAAAGATTCTTTTAAAGAAGAACTCATTGGCATTTCGGCGGTAATCCAGAGTGAACCTTCATTAAGTTGTGGTAAAAATTCTGTTCCTAAAAATTTCCCTGAGAATAAAGTAACGACAACAATTGAAACAGAAACAATTAAGCTTATCTTCTTATTTTTAAAAGTAAATCTGAATCCTTTTAAAACAATTCTGTCCCAGAAATTCACAAACGGATTGTTTTTCTCTCTTACATTTTTATTTAAAAGCAAATGCGTTAAGACTGGAACTAAAGTCAACGTAAAAATTAAAGCTCCTAACAAGGCAAAGCCTAAAGTAAATGCTAATGGTGAAAACATCTTTCCCTCTACTTTTTGGAATGCAAAAATGGGAATCAGGGAAGTAATGATGATTAATTTAGAAAAGAAAATCGCTTTTCCTAAGCCTGTTCCTGTTTGTTTAATCCAGCCCGCTTTTGCCATTTTATTGAATCTTTCATCGCCATATTTCTTGGCTTTATGATCGAGCATTACAAAAATCCCTTCGACCATGACGACGGCTCCGTCAATGATAATTCCGAAATCGACTGCTCCGAGTGACAGCAAATTGGCACTCATCCCGCAAAGTTTTAGACATAAAAAAGCAAACAGTAGCGACAACGGAATAATAATGGAAACCGTAAGTGTCGTTCGCCAGTCTGCCATGAATATTAAAACAATAACCGTAACTAGAATAATTCCTTCCAGTAAATTGTGCATTACCGTTTCTGTGGTAAAATCCATTAAGTTATCACGGTCGTAGAAAGTGACCATTTTGACATCTTTGGGAAGAATTTTTTCGTTCAGCTCTGCAATTTTAGCTTTTACACCCACCAAAACTTCACGCGGATTTTCGCCTTTTCGCATCACAACAATTCCTTCCACCGTATCATCCTGATTGTTTAATCCAGCCTGCCCCACTCTCGGTCTTGAACTTTCATGTACCTCAGCAACATTTTTTACCAAAACCGGATTTCCATTATCATTGTGAATGGTAATATTGGCAATATCATCAGTCGACTGTACCAAACCAATTCCTCGAACGACATACGCTTGTCCGTTTTTTTCGATAACATCTCCACCGACATTTAAGTTGCTTTTCGTCACGGCTTCATAAACCTGAAGCGGAGTCAAATTATATTTATCTAAAGCTCTCGGATCAATACTCAACTCAAAAACCTTATCCTGACCTCCGAAAACATTGATATCTGCAACTCCGGGAACTCCACGAAGCGCTCTGTCGATCACCCAGTTTTGTATTGTTAAAAGTTCACGCGAATCTTTTTTCTTGCTTTCTAAAGTGTATCTGAAAATTTCTCCGGTTGGTCCGTAAGGTGGCTGAACTTCGGGATCAATTCCTTCGGGAAGACTTACGTTTCGAAGCTGGTTATTCACCATATTTCGGGCAAACATATCATCTACGCCGTCATCAAAAAGAATTTTGACAATGGAAAGACCAAACATCGTCGTACTCCTCACACTTGTTTTTTTCTGAACCGGGCTCATTGCCAATTCAATCGGTGTGGTTACAAAACGTTCTACTTCTTCGGCACTTCTTCCGTCCCACTGAGTAATGATAACGATTTGGGTATTGGTAACATCGGGAAATGCCTCAATCGGCATATTTTTAAAGCTGATAAATCCCGCCACTGCTAAAACAGCCACCCAAATAAAGGTAAAAGCTTTGTTTTTCAGTGAAAATGAGATTATATTTTTTATGAATTTGTTCATGATAGAAATCAGATGTTAGACTTTAGATATTAATTTAATATCTAAGTGTTTAATTTTATCTAAAGAAATTAAAACCATTAAGAGTCTGAAGCTCTCTGTTTTTGAAGTCAATATCGACAGGATAATAGCCAGAAAGTAATTAGCAAAACTTCTATTTCACCTCAAACTTCTTAATGGTTTGGAAAAAATTTAGTTGTTCAAAGAACGGTAGATTAATAATTGGTTATTGGTAATCACATTCTCTCCTTCTTTAAGACCTTCCGAAAGGTAAGTCACGTCTCCAAGCTGTTTTAAAACCTGAATTTCTTTAATTTTCACATCTGTTCTCGATTTAAAAACCACCACATAACTTCTGTTGTCATCAAAAATCACAGCTTTTGAAGGAATCGAAAGAGCAGATTTACCCTCAGATTTTGAGACTTTTATCGTTGCTTTACTGTCCGGAATCAACAATCCGTTTGCATTATCCAAAACTACTCTTGCCTGCATTGCGTTGGTTTGAGGATCGATAATTTTAAATATCTTATCGATTTTACCATCAAAAACTTTATCCGGATAAGACAATGTGGAAACCTGAGCAGGCATTCCAAGGCTTATTTTATTGATATCAGATTCGTTGATATTCATAATTGCCCAAACGTTGGTCGTATTGGCGACATCGAAAATATTTTCGCTTCGGTCACTTCTTAGCTGCATATCTTTATTAATGTCTTTATGTACAATATAACCGCTGATTGGTGCTAAAACACTGTAAATATTTCCATTTTTCACATTATAAACCGTGCTTACTGCACTTGCTCTCTGGAGCTGGTCTTCTGCTTTCTGGAGCTGACTTTTTGCTTCGAGAACATCTCTTTCTGTGTTCAGTTTTCCTTCATACATTTCTCTGGCAACACGAAGATTGTTTTTGGCAACCAGCAAATCTGTTTTAGCATCACTTACATCTTTTTGAATTTCCGCCAATTCGGTGCTGCGGATGGTGGCTAAAACCTGTCCTTTTTTTACGTAATCTCCGAGCTCTACATTTACACTCATCACATTTCCGCCAACCAAAGGGAAAACGTCAATGTATGAATTGGCATCTGCAGCTATTTTGCCGTAAAAGCTGTAAGAATCTTCTATTAATCTGTTTTCAACTTTTGCCGTGGAAATCGATTCAAGCATCGTATTGCTCAATTCAAAACCTTTTGGTTCGGGAGTTTTTGCAATTTCAGGCTTTGAACAAGACCATAAAAGGAAAGCTGAAAATAAGGGTATAATTATTTTTTTCATTTTAGAATTTTTTTAATCCCGAAATTTCGGGACAAAGATTTTTTAAATAACATGCTGTTTTTAAGTTCGCAAAGGCGTTTCACTTAGCAAAGACCGCAACATTTTTTACTTTAATAGAAGATTTTAGTTTGTACCAACTGATTAAGCCGTTCGGCAGACTGCATCAGTTCGTTTTTCATATCATAGATCTGAAGTGCTGTCTGACGGTAACTTTCCATGAAATCGGTAAATTCGATTAAACTGATATTTCCGTTTCTGAAGTTTTTAAGCATTCCGTTGTAGACCAAATCGAGATTGCTTAGATCGGTCGCTTTTATTTCGGCTAATTGTTCGTATTGCGATTTCCAGATTTGAAAAGCCGATTCTACTTTGGTTTCCAAATCAAATTTCTGGAATTCTGCATTTTTCTGATTTTGCTTAATTGCATGATTGGCTTTCTCGACATTTCCTCTATTGTTTTTCCACAAAGGAATCGGGATTCCCACTTTTAAATTGATTTCATTATTAAAAGTTCCTGAAGCCTGATCATATTCCATTCCCACATTCAAATCGGGAACATTCAACGATTTTTGCCATTGCGAATATAATTTGGAATTTTCAATCAGTTTTAGAATGAATAAATAATCGGCATTGTTTTCAAGCGCTTTTCTTTTCAATTCGGTTTCATCTCCGAAAGGTTGCGCAGCCAAAATGTCTTTCGCTTCTTCCTCTGAAATCTGAGGTTCTACTCCTTCTGAAATTCCTGTCAAAACTTTCAAAGCCTGTTTAAACTCCAGGAGATTCTTATTAATTTCAACCTTATCATTATTAAGTTGAATCACGATGCTCTGAAGTCTTACTTCATCCTTCAATGAAACATTTCCTTTTGCAGACTGTACTTTATATGCCTTTAAAAGGTCATTCATGTAACCCAATTGTTTGTTGACATTTTCAAGCTTGAGTTTTTCGTAGTAAAGATTGTAGTAATTGGTGTGAAGCTGCGTTCTCAATTCAACCAAAAGTTGCGAAAACTGAAGTTGTGCCAGTTCTTTATTTGATTTAGCAAAGGCGATTTCATTTTTCTTTTTACCGCCCATGTAAATCAGTTGGGTAACTTCCAAACCTTTTGCTCTTCCTGCATCAAGAAATCTTTTATCTTCCGGATTATAGCCGTTGATATATCCGCTCATCTGCGGAAGCTCCCAGATTTTAGCCTGCAAAATATCTGCATCTGCCATATTGATGCTGTATTGCTCGGCAAGAAGCTGAAGATTGTTTTGCTGAAAGGCGTTTTCGCACTCCAAAAGCGACATTTGCTGCTGCGCTGAAATTACCGAAGAAATTACAACGAACAGTCCTGCAATTTTGTTCATTCTCTCAAATTTTGATGACAAAAGTGCGTTTGCTCGATTAAAACGAACTTAAATGAGGCTTAAAATAAAATTAAATTCTTGATTTGTCAATTGAAAACAAAATAATACTGATGAAAAACTCTCACTGATTTTGGAGATTACGCTGATTTTAAATATGTGCAAAATCAGCGTAATCTGCGAGAAATTAAATTAAATTCACTTATCAAAAGTAATGCTGAATTTATTTAAATTTTTTGAAAGTGAAGCGTAAGAAATTTCTGCACCGTGATATTCTAAGATTCTTTTGACGATTCTCAAGCCTAAACCGGAACCGGAAATATTCTGAGAGTTATTTCCACGCATAAAAGCTTCGAAAAGTTTGGGTTGCTCTTCTTCGGAAATCGTTTTACCTTCTGAAAGAATGTCAACCAAAAGATTTTTTTCAGTCTCTGTGATTAAAATTTTTGCATCGGCATTGTCTGAATAAACTGCTGCATTTTTAAGTAAATTAATAAAGACAATATCTAAAAGCGACTGAACTCCATTGATTGTAAGAAAAGCGTTTTCCTGGGTTTCTTCGGAAATGCCAAAATCCATTTTTAAATTAGGGTAACTTTTCTGTACCCTGTCGAAAGACTCAAAAATCACTTCATCGATTCGTACTTCTTCGTAAATAGTCTGAATATTTTCTTTGTCGAATTTTGTGAGAAGCAGAAGTGAATTTGTAAGATCAGATAACTGATAAACATCTTTCAACATCTGTTGTAATGCCGAAAGCGTATCGGGAGAGTGCTGCTCGAGTTTAATTAAATTTTCAAGCTGAAAAGCCATCCTTGTAATCGGTGTTCTGATTTCATGTGATGCACTTGCCGTAAAATCTTTTTGTGACTGGAAAACGTCATTTAACCTTGAAATCATCGTATTGAACGAATTGGCTAAAATACTGATTTCATCATTCGACTGCTCCACCGGAATTTGTGTCGTGAGTTTATGAGCCGTAACCTCAGAAATTTCTTTATTCAGATCTTCTAAAGGCCGTAGAAATTTACCCATAAAATAATAGGAGAAAAATCCAATCAATAAAGTACAGGTAATAAAAGCAGTAATTAAAAGATATTTCAGATAGGCGAGTTTCGATCTTCCGTTGGTATCATAGGCGCTTGTAAGGATATAATAATTGTCACCGTTAATATTTTTCAATGAAGCATATACTTCCGGAATTGCTTCTTCTTTATAAACATCTTTTTTTTTGTCTAATTCTGACAATAAATTTTTGTCCCAGGTTACTTTTTGGTCTTTTAAGGTGCTGTAGATAAGTTCTTTTTGACCATTAAATATTAAAATGGTTTCATTGAGAAGAAAATTATCTGAGTTTTCATTGAAAAAAATAGGTGCTTCTTCCTCAAAATTTTTAGATTTTGAAATAAAATTGGTCGTAAATCCTAACCGTCTTATAAACCGGTCTTTGAATTCTTCACGCCGGAAATCATCAAACGAAATATAAATGATGATGAGAACAATACCAAACAGCAAGGAAAACGACACACTCAAAGTAAGCGCAATCTTTCTTTTTAAAGACATCTATAAAGGATTTAGATAATATCCGAAACCTGATCTCGTGTGAATCAGCTTCACTTTATATTCTTTATCGATCTTTTTTCTCAGGAAATTAATATAAACCTCAACTGTATTGGTATTGGTATTAAAATTATGTTCCCAAACATTTTCGGTAATCTGTTGCTTAGAAACCGTTCTTCCCTGCGCTTCTGCCAAATAAACCAAAAGCTGGAATTCTTTCAGTGTTAAAGCAATTTCGTTTCCTGCACGGAAAACTTTCTGTTCAGTTTTATTGATAATTAAATCATCAATTCTGATAATATCCAGATCCACGCTTTCAGAAGGTGCTTTTCTTCTTAAAAGAGAATTCATTCTCAATAACAATTCTTCGAACTGGAAAGGTTTCACCAAATAATCATCTGCCAATCTTGTGAATGCATCTTTCTTATCGGAAATATCGCCATAAGCCGAAATGATAATAATCGGTGTATTTTTATCAAACGTACGGATGGTTTGGCAAACATCAAGCCCATTAATCTTCGGAACATTAATATCTAAAAGATACAAATCATAAGAACTGTTTTTAATTTGGCGAAGAAAAGTTTCACCATCATAAATCTTGTCACAATTGAAATTATTTGATTCTAAAAATTTACTCAGTTCGGCAGAAAGAATTAAATCATCTTCCAATAAAAGAATATTCATTTGGGAAATTATTTATTACGAATTTAATGAAAATTTCAAAATTCTTCGCCGGAATTATTTTGAAGAAGTGGGCACGTTTAATTATAAGAATTTCTAAAGACTTATCATTAAAGTAATTTGAAGCCGATATTATGATTGATTAAAATAATATTAAACTTTGAAAGGCTTAGGTTTAGGTTAATATTTAAGAGTAAATGTCTGAAAATGTTTGAACAAAAACACGATTTATATTAATGTAAATCCAGCTTTAAGAAAGCATTTTGGAGAATTAGTAGAAATAAAAAAAACTTACTGTAATCAGTAAGTTTGTATAAAATTATGAGCCAACTACGGGACTTGAACCCGTGACCTCTTCCTTACCAAGGAAGCACTCTACCGCTGAGCTAAGTCGGCTTAAACAAGAAAATCACACTAAAAAGCATGATTTCTGTTGAGCGGAAGACGAGGGTCGAACTCGCGACATTCAGCTTGGAAGGCTGACGCTCTACCAACTGAGCTACTTCCGCAATTTTGTTTCCAAAACTATTGGTAACGTTGTGCAAACTTAGGAAAAATCCTTTATTTATGCAACTTTTTCTAATATAAAATGTGGGGAGAGCAGGATTCGAACCTACGAAGCCGAAGCAACTGAGTTACAGTCAGTCCCATTTAGCCACTCTGGAATCTCCCCAGATATTTTATATTAAATTGAGCTTCCAGAGGGATTCGAACCCACGACCCCGAGATTACAAATCACGTGCTCTGGCCAACTGAGCTATGGAAGCAATTTAAACATTTCAACTGAGAGCTGTAAGAGAAAATCTACTCTTTTCTACATCAGTAGTAAAAAAAATCACGCCTTGAAGGTGTGAAATTTGAGCGGAAGACGAGGGTCGAACTCGCGACATTCAGCTTGGAAGGCTGACGCTCTACCAACTGAGCTACTTCCGCAATTTTGTTTCCAAAATCATTGGTAACAGTCTGCAAATTTAAAAAAATTCTTTTAAACTCGCAAGACTTTTTTTTAATATAAAATGTGGGGAGAGCAGGATTCGAACCTACGAAGCCGAAGCAACTGAGTTACAGTCAGTCCCATTTAGCCACTCTGGAATCTCCCCAGATATTTTATATTAAATTGAGCTTCCAGAGGGATTCGAACCCACGACCCCGAGATTACAAATCACGTGCTCTGGCCAACTGAGCTATGGAAGCAATTTAAACAAAAAGAATTCAAAAGATCACTGTTCCTTTTTTGCGTGTGCAAATATAGAACGGATTTTTTGAATTCTAAAACTTTTCGAGAAGTTTTTTTGCTTTTTTTATTAAGCCAATTCTTTTTTCTTGATTAACAGTTTCTTAGCAGTATCAACACATTGATCTAAACTTTCTTCAAAACTTGCGGTTGTTTTTTTTACTACGATATCATCTCCCGGCACGACCAAAATCAATTCGGTGGTTTTATTTGATTTGTCTGAATTATTTTCAACTTTCAAGAACACTTTGCATTCCTGAATTTTGTCATAAAACGTGTCTAGTTTGCTTACTTTTTTGTCAACATGTGACTCTAGTGGTTCGTGTGGAGTTAAGCCGATTGCTTGTACTGAAATCTTCATAATTCTTCTTTTTTAATTGCTCTTGGATGAGCTTGATTAAACACTTTTTTCAACTGTTCTATATTGGCATTAGTGTACACCTGTGTGCTTGCAAGACTTGAATGACCCAATATTTTTTTAACTTTTGATATCTCTGCCCCATTGTCTAAAACATGCGTCGCGAAGCTGTGTCTTAAAATATGAGGACTTCTTTTTTGTTTAGAAGTTACAAGACTAAGGTACTTATTAACTACTACATAGACAAATTTTTCCGTGAGTTTTTTTCCCTTTTTATTGACAAAAAAATACTTTTTAAATTCATCTTGTGGTACACGTACTTTAAGATAGTCTTTAAGCAGATTGCTTAAAGTTTCGGAGATCGGAATATACCTTTCTTTATTTCCTTTCCCTAAAATCTTGAGCTCGTTTCCTTCTAAGTTTACACTTTCAAATATTAAGCCACAAAGTTCAGATTTCCGGATTCCGGTTTGGTACAAAGTTTCGACAATAGACTTTTCTAAAACATCTTCTACCTCATCAAAAATTTTGGTCTGTAGAACTTCCATTTCATCCTGAGAGATAGGAATCTGCTTTTCCGGATAAAATTTTAAAGAAGAAATACTTTCAACAGGAGAAACTTTAATCTCACCAAGTTTTAAAAGAAACAAATAGAAACTACGGAGTGTAGAAAGCTTCCGGTTGACGGTACGTTTAGAAATCCCGTTCTCACTAAGCTCAACAACAAAATTGCGGATTACTTTTTTATTGGCTTTAAACAAATCTTCAGAACCTTCCGTTTTTATATAGAATGAATGAAAATCTTCCAAATCCCGTCGATAACTGGTAATTGTATGGGGTGAATACCTCTTTTCGAATTGTAAATAATCTAAAAACTTGTCTACCATACTGTAAATATAAAACAAAAAATCACTTCTTAAATATAACTATTCAAGAAGTGATTTTAGTATGTGTCTAAGAAAATTTCTTAAGCCTGCTCTTCCTTGCTTAATCCTCTTTGCTTATAAGCCGCTTTTAATCTAGCTTGTCTAAGAGTTACAGAAGGTTTGATAAACTGTTGTCTAGCTCTTAGCTGACGAACTGTACCAGTTTTGTCAAATTTTCTTTTATATTTTTTTAATGCTCTGTCGATAGACTCTCCGTCTTTTACTGGAATTATTAACATATATTACATCTCATTTTGGATTGCAAAAGTAAACGTTTTTTATTAAACCACAAAATTATCAGTACTTAAATTTCAATATTTCACAGAATATGATAAGAATATTAATTTAATTTAAACAAAAAACTCTATCTTTGTACCATTATTCATGGGGTTGACTGGTTTCGACAGCAAGACCAATGGGTAAGTAAGCATGCAGAGAACCGTAGCGCGATCTCTATAATCCCTTGCTACAAAATTTTAACTGGCAACGAAGAGTTCGCTCTTGCAGCTTAATATCGAAGTATAGTAGATCAAGCGTTTTCCCGAAGATTTCAGTAGGGAAGCAAGATATTCCACAATCGCTCTGTTCTGCGGCGTTTGATCATGGGATATAGGAATGCGGAAATAAGGTTTTAGACACTTCGGCTAAAGCTCGAAAACCTCAGAAGATAAGCTGGAAGTTGGGCGTCTGCTCTCTGCTTTCAGTCGAAAACCAATAGTAGAATAAGCATGTAGAAAGCTTATGTATTGCTTGTTTGGACGAGGGTTCGAATCCCTCCAACTCCACTTTTTAAACTAAAGAGAATTTGTAAACATTACATTTTCTCTTTTTTTATACAATTTATTTTACCACATATTAGATATTTAAAGTTCTTGCTTAAAAAAATTCAAGCAAGAACAAAATAAATCCCATATAAAAAACTTTATATTTTAAGTACCGAAAAAGCTTTTTCACAGGCCGCAGCAACATATTCGAGTTGATTAAGCTGCAATTCCGAGTGAAGAGAAAATCGCAAAACAGGTCTCTTTTTCGAAGTGGCAGGTGTGCAGAAAGGAGCTCCAAAAACCTGTTCGTTTTCTAAAATTTCTTTCAAAAGCATGATTTTGCTTTCAGAATTAGCTTTAAGGGCAATTATTTGTGACTGGCTCTCGTTTACATCTATTCCTTTTTCCTGCAAAAAACTCTTTAATTGTTTTGAATTATGATCTAATTTCAATCTCTTGTCGTTTCCTGTTTCCGAATTGATCAAATCTAGTACAGTATTTAAACTTTTAATATCAAAAGGCATTAATGCAGAACTGAATATTTGCGGTTTGGAAGTCACATTAAAGAAATCTCCGAATTCTTCCGGACATAAAATTAAGCCAGCACGTGAAGCAAAAGCTTTAGCCAGACTCGCCGTCCTAAACAAAACAACATCTGTAATTCCCAATTCTACAACGAGTCCTTTTCCATTCGGACCATGGGTTCCCAATGAATGGGACTCATCTACTACCAAAGTACAATGTTTCGTTCTAGCAATTTCTGCAATATCTGACAAAGGAGCCACACTTCCGTCGCTGCTGTACACAGAATCCACAACGATTATTCCCGCGCCATGCTCTTCAATCTTTCTTTTCAGATAGTTAATATCATTATGTAAAAAAGGGATCGCTTTGCCGTTTCCAAGACGAATACCGTTCCAGAGGCTCATGTGCGCCATCATATCAATATACACCGGAACATCCGTATCTTCTACCAACGCCTGCAAAAGACCAAGATTCGCCACATATCCTGACTGACAAAGCAAGGCTGATTCAGATTCAAAAAAAGAAGCCATTCTTTTTTCCAGAACAGCTTGAGGCGCATCACCATGAATGAAGGAAGCCGACATCAAAGGTGTTCCGGGAGTCTCATCAAATTTTTGAGTTTCAGAGTTTAGAATTTCAAAATCTCTGAACAAGTGCAGATAATCATTACTTGATAGATTAATTGAATTTTCGGAAGGAATTGCTCCACGAAGAATATGCTTTCCGTTCCATTCTTTATGCAAGCGGTTTACATAAAAGTCATCCATTTTATCTAAAAGGAAATTGGGAAATTTCTTTCGGTAGTTTTCCGAAAGAGAATGAGGGAGGTTCATTTTCATGATATGGTGTTTTAATGTTTTTTTTACAGGCTCCTTCTTTAAAAACCATTAAACATATAAATCCACCACATTATAATAAACAAGAAGAAGACTTAAAATAAGAGCAGAAATTTTACAGCTCAAATTTCAAAGCACTAAAATTAGTATTTTTTTGTTATATAAATTAACATAGTGAATTATTATTAACGATTATACTAATAAAATTTAATACATCACCAATTCTGAAATATCAGATCTTTAAACCTATTTTCTTCAAGGCAGCTTTAGTCAGAAATATTTCATCAAATCGGATAAGAGATTCTACAGTATTAAAGCCTTGAAAAATGTTTTCTGTTTTGCTGAATGACAATTCCACATTATGGTCATAGGAAGCAACAATTCTCACGACAGAAAAACCATTGTATGCAACTTTAAAATCTCCGAAAAGACACTTATCTTTTGCCTTTTGATAAGCTTTATATTCGTTAAGTTCCGTCTGATCTTCATCATCAATAATCTGATTATGGGCAAGAGATTTCCAGCTGTCAAAACTCTTAGGTTCTTTCAGAATATTTCCTGATCGATCTACAGGTACAAACATATTTAAAGCAAGTGGCAATCTGAGAAAATTTGCATAATTATTCATAAGATTAAGTGTATGAAGATCTGCATAACCTTCATGAGAATAATATTCAATCACAAAATCTATCATAGGAACAAGCTTAAGAGCAGTAGCCGACATTATTTAATGCTTAAAATTAGTCCACAAATATAGAATTTTACCTCGGCGGTTGTAACTGTAAAGGCTATTTTAAAATCAATCAAAATAACTTCAAATTATATAAACAACAATCACATGAATGCGTAAAGGCTTATTTAAAACTAAAAGAAATAACTGACTAAAAAGACCTGAAAAATTCTCCGGAATATAAATCACTGATAACGAAATAAGTATCTCAAAATATAATAAATAATAAATACTCTACCCACAAAAAAGACTAAAAAAATGTTTTATCGTAAAGAATTTTATATATTTGCACCATCTAACAATTAAAAAAAATAATTTACTATGTCAGACATTGCATCAAGAGTAAAAGCTATCATCGCTGATAAGCTTGACGTTGAAGAAACAGAAGTAACTCCTGAGGCTAGCTTCACAAATGATTTAGGAGCAGACTCACTAGATACAGTTGAGTTAATCATGGAATTTGAAAAAGAATTTAATATTCAAATCCCTGATGACCAAGCTGAAAAAATTACTACTGTAGGGCACGCTATCGCTTATATAGAAGAAGTAGTAAATAAATAATATTCTTCAACAAAGAAAATTTTAAAAGTTTATGGAATTAAAAAGAGTAGTTGTAACCGGTTTTGGCGCAATAACACCCGTCGGTAATAATGCGAATGAATACTGGGAAAGCCTTGTAAAAGGCAAGAGCGGAGCCGCTCCTATTACTCTTTTTGATGCCACAAACTTCAAAACAAGGTTCGCTTGTGAGGTGAAAAACTTCAATCCATTAGACCATTTCGATAAGAAAGAAGCTAAAAAAATGGATAGAAACACCCAGCTTGGATTGGTTGCTGCAAGAGAGGCAGTAAGTCATTCAAAAATCATGGAAGACAATGTTGATAAAAACAGAGTCGGAGTGATTTGGGGATCAGGAATTGGTGGTTTGGAGACTTTCGAAACTGAAGTTTTGGGATGGGCAAATACAGACATCCCGAGATTTAATCCTTTCTTTATTCCTAAAATGATTGCGGACATTACACCTGGTCATATTTCTATTGAATATGGTTTTCATGGTCCCAATTACACTACAGTTTCTGCTTGTGCATCATCAGCAAATGCATTAATTGATTCTAAAATGCTTATTCAGCTCGGTAAAGCAGACGTTATCGTTTGCGGGGGTTCTGAAGCTGCCGTTACGGCAAGTGGCGTTGGCGGATTTAATGCAATGATGGCACTTTCAACAAGAAACGATGATCCTACAACTGCATCAAGACCTTTCGACAAAGACAGAGATGGATTTGTTTTAGGAGAAGGAGCAGGCTGTATCATCCTTGAAGAGTACGAACACGCTGTGAAGCGTGGTGCAACAATCTATGCAGAATTATTGGGTGGCGGTATGAGTGCAGACGCACATCATATGACGGCACCTCATCCTGAAGGTTTAGGAGCTTATCTGGTAATGAAAAATTGTCTGGAAGATGCAGGATTAACTACTGATGAAGTAGATCACATCAACATGCATGGTACATCTACTCCATTAGGAGACATTGCAGAATCCAGCGCAATCTCAAAATTATTGGGTGAGCACGCTTACGACATTCAGATTAATTCTACAAAATCAATGACGGGTCACCTTTTGGGTGCAGCCGGAGTTATTGAAGCAATTGCTGCTTTAGGAACTATTATTCATGGTGTTGTTCCTCCTACCATCAACCATTTTACTGATGATGAGAACATCGACAGCAGATTGAATTTCACATTCAATGAAGCTGTAAAAAAAGATGTAAAAGTAGCCATGAGTAATACTTTTGGATTTGGTGGGCACAATGCCTGCGTTCTGTTTAAGAAAATCTAATTATTACTGAATGGAGTTACAGAAATACTTTTCTAAATTCCTTCTCAAAAAAAGAAAAAGACAACTTACGGAAAGAGACTATTTCCTGACTACAGAGCTAAATAAAATTTTAGGCACTGATGTTCAGAATATGAGTTTTTACCGCGAAGCTTTTTCAATTAAAACTTCTTCTAAAAATCAGGAAAGTAACTACGAAAGACTTGAATTTTTAGGAGATTCTGTTTTGGGTACAATTATTTCGTGCCATTTGTTTCAAACCTATCCTAAAGCTAATGAAGGATACATGACGCAGATGAAATCGAAGATTGTAAATAGGAAAAATCTCAATAAATTAGGAGAAGATTTAAAGCTTACCGATCTTTTACAAAAAAACAATTCTGTTGCCTTAGGCGAAAACATTTCAGGGAATCTCTTTGAAGCGTTAATTGGTGCAGTTTATTTAGATTTCCAATACGAAACCTGCAAAAGAATCGTTTTGGAGAGACTGCTCACGCCAACGGAAATCAACAAGCTTGAAAATAAAATTGTAAGCTACAAAGGTCTTTTGCTGGAATGGAGCCAGAAAAAGAAACTGAATATAAAGTACGAAACCTGCGAAGAAATTCAGGTAAACAAATCGATCGTTTTCCGTTGTCATGTATGGCTTGGGAATGAGAAGATTTCGAATGCCACGGAAACTTCGAAGAAAAAAGCTGAAGAAAAAGCTGCTCAGAGAGCATTTTATATTTTAAATAAAAAAGAAAATATACTTGGAAATCCAAAAACTTTATGATATTGACGATATAGAATTTGAAGATATTGCCATTGCCTTGGTAAGATTAGTAAAACATATCCCGGATCATGAGTTTTTTTTCAAAATCAATCAACACAATGATTTAAAGTTTTCAAGAATAAAAGATCTTGTTTTTCATGGGATCTATTATGATTTTTATTTTCCCAGGTTTGAAGCTTATCACAAGCATACCAAGACCTGTTTTACATTTATCTCCAACAAATCTTCAGAAAGTAATCAAAAAAAATTACAAACTGAGCTCTTCGCAGAAGAAGAAAACATTAAATTTTTATTAAATAATCATCCAGAAGTAGAATATATTCTGCATAGTTCGGAACAATTTCCTGATTTTTCCGTAATTTTGCTGGCTGAAAATCTTGCATTTCCGATTCAGGATTACAATCTGAGTTCTGAAGAAGAACTCTATCAAATAATACAGTATTATGAATAAGTATTTAAAGAAGACAAAAATTATCGCAACACTTGGGCCTGCTTCATCATCGAAGGAGGTAATGTTAGGATTGATGAGAGCGGGTGTTGACGTTTTTAGAATCAATTTTTCTCACGCAGATTACGATTTAGTTCGTTCCAATATAGAAATCATCAGAGATCTTAATAAAGAATACGGTTACTCCGTAAGCATTTTAGGAGATTTGCAGGGTCCAAAACTAAGAGTAGGTGTTGTAAAAGAAGGTTCTTACCTAAACCCGGGAGACATTCTTACATTTACCAATGAAAAAATCGAAGGAGATTCTACGAAAGTTTACATGACGTATCAGCAGTTTCCTCAGGATGTAAATGTTGGGGAAAGAATTTTGATCGACGATGGGAAACTTGTTCTTGAGGTTCTTGAAACGAATAAAATTGACACTGTAAAAGCTAAAACAATTCAGGGTGGACCTTTGAGTTCTAAAAAAGGGGTAAACCTTCCGAATACCAATGTTTCTCTTCCGGCTTTGACTGAAAAAGATATTCAGGATGCTAATTTCATGATGGATATGGAAGTAGACTGGATTGCGCTTTCATTCGTACGTCATGCACAGGATATTATTGATTTGAAAGAACTTATTTCTAAGCATAAAAATGGTAAGTTTAAAACTCCAATTATTGCGAAAATTGAAAAACCTGAAGGCGTAAAAAATATTGATCAGATTTTATTGGAATGTGACGGATTGATGGTTGCCCGTGGAGATTTGGGTGTAGAAGTTCCGATGGAAGAAGTTCCTGCGATTCAGAAAAATCTTGTCGAAAGAGCCAGATTCTACTCAAAACCTGTAATTATCGCTACACAGATGATGGAAACCATGATCAACAGTTTAACGCCAACAAGAGCTGAAGTAAATGACGTTGCCAACTCTGTATTGGACGGAGCTGATGCGGTAATGCTTTCAGGGGAAACTTCTGTAGGTAGATATCCTGTTCAGGTGGTTGAAAATATGGCAAAAATTGTGAAGAATATCGAAATGACGAATTTCTATCAGCACAAAAATGAGCCTATTGAAAAAGATTACAACTGCATCGATGAGCGTTTTATTACGAACAGAGTTTGTCTTGCAGCAGTAAGAATTGCAAAAAGTACAAATGTAGCTGCAATTGTAACTTTAACGAGTTCTGGTTATACTGCTTTCCAATTGTCGGCTCACAGACCGAATTCTCACATTATTGTTTACAGTGGAAATAAGAGAGTAATCACAATGTTGAATCTTCTTTGGGGAGTTCGTGCGTATTATTATGACATGAATAAGCCAACTGATGAAACCATCATTCAGGTAAATATGTTAACTCATAATCATGGTTACATCGAAAGCGGAGATTTCGTCATCAACATCAACGCAACACCGTCTTACGAAGGTGGAAAGACAAATACTTTGAGATTAACGACGATTTAATATTATTATCTTTGATATATAAATGAAAACTCCCGATTGAATCGGGAGTTTTTTATGTTTATTTACCTAAAATAGTTTTCGCCGTCACAAACTCTTTTAAAGCCAATAAAGAAAGCTCGGTTCCATAACCGGAAGACTTTGTACCCCCAAACGGAAAACGAGGATCAGAACTGGTCATTCTATTGATATTCACTGTTCCGGATTCAAGATTATCGATAAAAAACTGTTGACGTTCCTTATTTTTTGTCCAAACTGCATTCGACAAACCAAAAGGAATATTATTCGCCATTTCTAAAGCTTCATCATCATTTTCGGCAATCATCACCATTCCCAGAGGACCAAATAATTCTTCCTGCAAAATAGGGTTTCCTTCTTCTACTCTGATTAATCCGGGATTAAATTCATTCTCAGAGATTCTTTCCAACGGAATAATTGCTTCTGCACCATGATCTAAAGCCTTCTGATATTGTTTTTCCAGATCATCTGCCAAATCGGGTCTTGCCATTCCGCCTAATTTTGTTTCTTTTAGTTTCGGATCTCCCGGAACGTATTTTTTATATTCTTCAATAAACTTGGGAAGGAAATCAAACTCAATGTCTCTCTGAATAATAAATCTTTTAGCCGCAACACAGGTTTGTCCGCAATTCTGAAGTCTTGCCAAAGCACCAGATTTCGCAGCTTCATCAAGATCCGCATCATTCAAAACGATGAACGCATCGCTTCCACCTAGCTCAAGTAAAGATTTTTTAATGTTTTTACCAGCTGTTGCAGCCACTTCCGCTCCTGCTCTTTCACTTCCGGTAAGACTTACTCCTTTAATGGTTTTATGTTCTAAAATTTCTTTTACTTCACCATGACCAACTTCCAGATTCTGGAAAACGTCTTCAGGAAAACCTGCCTCGATAAAAACTTTTTCAATAGCGTTTCCGCTTCCGAAACAAATGGATGCATGTTTTAAAACAACTGTATTTCCAGCCAAAATTGCAGGTGTCGCAAATCTCAAAACCTGCCAGAAAGGGAAGTTCCAAGGCATTACTCCTAATATTACTCCTTTCGGGACATAATGGATTTCTGAAATTTTATATTCAGATTCTATTTTTTCCGGACTTAAAATATTCTCAGCTTCAGCATAATAATTCATCATTAAAGCACATTTCTCAACTTCAGAAATAGCCTGAGAAATAGGTTTATTCATTTCACTGGTAATGATTTCGCCAAAAATTTCAGATTTAGATTTAAAAATTTCTGCAGCTTGTGCAATGAGTTTCTGTTTTTCTTCAAACGGAACTTTCTTCCATTCCTGAAAAGCCTGATCAGCTTTTAACAGCTTGTTTTCTATTAAATTTTCCATGTTAGATTTTCCATTTTTAAAGATTCATAACAAATCTTCTGCTTTTGGATAAGCATTTTTAAGGCAACAAATATTGTTCCTTATATCATATATAATTACTGATAAATTCTATGAAATGTATTTATTTAGGCTAAAACATTTTATTTCTTTAAAATGAATTCGTTCGAATGAATCGTATTAAAAACGTTCACCAGAGTAAGGAGATTGAGCCGATCTTTAATTCAATAAATCTGCATAATCTGCTCAATTCTTACTAAATCATCAACCATTCATTCGCCAAACTCGCCGCCAATCTTGCCGTACGATCCTGAATATCAAAATGCGGATTAACTTCTGCAATATCCAAAGCAACCAGTTTTTCATTTCTAAGAATATGTTTATACAAATGCATAAAAGCTGCATCTGCAAAAATCCCGTTGTAAGCAGAAGCCGAAACTCCCGGTGCAATGGAAGCATTGAAAACATCCATACAAATCGTCATGTAAAGAACATCAACCGAATCTGCAAGTTCATTTACTCTTTCATATATCGACGGAAGGTTTTCAAAAAATAATTCATCGGCAAGAATGTATTTCATTCCGAACTGATGCGCGGTATCAAACAATTTCAAAGTATTAGAATTTCTCTGGATTCCGATATGTAAAGAATTGATTTCTCCTTCCTGAGCAATTTGCCAGAAACCTGTTCCAGAGCTTACTCTTACTCCATTTTCAGGCTGTCTGTTGTCAAAATGAGCATCAAAATTAATAATACCTATTTTCTGTTCAGGAAAGGCAATTCTTACCCCACGATAATGACCAAATGTGACTTCATGACCACCACCAAGAACCAAAGATTTACCACCTTTCAATAAAACTTTAGAAACATTTTTTGCCAGCTCATTCTGAGTATTTTCAAGATTGCCATCTTCACAGGTAATATTTCCAAAGTCGAGAAGAGAAAAATTTGGTAAAACAACAGGGAAATTCGACATATTTTTTCGGATAAGATCCGGGGCATCTTTTGCGCCCTGTCTTCCTTTATTTCTGCGAACCCCTTCATCAACGGCAAATCCGTGCAAAACGAAATCGTTCGTTGAAACCGCATCATAGTTGGTTTCCACTTTTACTCTCTGAAATATTCTGTGATAAAGTAATTCTTCACCATCCAGTCTTCCTTGCCAAATCATTTTAAATTAATTTTGATTTACATTATAACGTTCAAAACTCTGCCAATATTTATCTTTATAAATTTCAAGTGACATTTTATATTCCGGATTATCTTTAATTGCCTGTCGCAAAATTTTCGATGGTTTCCTGAAATCCTTACTAGCAAAATAACTTTCTTTTAGGTTTTCAGCGTTTTCTCTACCGATATACAGATTTCCTTCTTTAATTTTCAATGCCTCAATCATCTTTTCTTCAATATTGCTCAACTTTTCGTAGTCTTCTTTTTCGGGAAGTCCGTTGTTATTTTCACCATTATATTCAACTTTCAAAACAGAAATCCAAGGATAAGAAGCTTTGGAATCATAATTCAATAAAGAAGTATTGATTGTTGCAATCAAAGGAAGTCCGTTTTTTAAAGTTGCTTCTAAAATGGTATATTGATCTTCTTCTTCAAAGTTTTTTACATTCTTATATTTCTCTGTAAATTCTCTTTCACGCCAGGATAAAAAATCCTTCAGCTTCGAAATAGGAACAAGCTCTTTCTCAGCATCGTCTCTACCGATTACATTAAATGTGTCAATTTGTGTGGCAAAATTAAGTTCGCCTAAGAAATTGTCTAAAAAAACACAAACTCCGGTTACGCAAGCATTTTTGTTTTCTTCATTCAAACCATCGTAAACGAAAGTAATATCAATTTCATCGGGATAATTATCAATCTCATTCGAATAAAAGGAAATATTTTCCTTAGAAAAATCTCTTCCATCCATTTTGATTCCGTGGTCTAGATTCATTTCGGGCTTTAATGCAGTAAATTTCCATCGGTCAAGCTTCGGAGATTCTGCGACAAGTTCTTCTGCAAAAACAATATTTTTAATATCTCCGTCTGCAGTAATAATCAATTCTGCTATTTCGTCCTGACTCATTCCACAAAGAAAATAATATCCTTCATTAAGCAGTTTTAGCTTTGAAGCCAGTAGATCAAAGAAATCTGTTTCGATATTATTATGGTTTTTCACAACCTCAAAAAAATCTTTTTCTTTAGTCATAAACCAATCCCAGAAATCTTTATATGTTTTGATTTCTGCTCCCTCGTTTTCTTCTTTCTTTCCAAAAACTTTATCGAAAATTCCCATGCTATTTTATTTTATTCCCATCAATGTATACATTTTCGGCT
Organism: Chryseobacterium formosense; assembly: GCF_900116415.1. GTDB lineage: Bacteria > Bacteroidota > Bacteroidia > Flavobacteriales > Weeksellaceae > Chryseobacterium > Chryseobacterium formosense. The sequence continues at coordinate 112,458 of NZ_FPAP01000005.1, forward strand.
TTCAGACTTCCCTGATTATACAGAACATTCTGGAAATTATTTGTTTTAAAAGTAACAAAATCTGCTTTCAGACCTTTTTTTAAACTTCCTCTGTCTTCCAGATTAAGCGCAAAAGCCGAACGGAAAGTTATTCCAGCCAAAACTTCAGCTGTTGTCAATTTTTCAAATGTCGCTAATATTGAAGCTTGCGTAATTAAATTTCCCATTGGAGCAGAACCCGGATTCCAATCGCTTGCAATCGCTACAATTGCTCCTGCATCTAATAATTTTCTTGCAGGAGTAAATTTTTCACCCAATCCTAAACTTGCACCCGGCAAAGCTGTTGCCACCGAATCTGATTTTGCTAAAAACTCAATATCTTCATCAATCGTTGCTTCCAGATGATCTGCAGATTTTGCGCCAACTTCGACTGCAATTCTTGAACTTCCCGGAGTAAACTGGTCTGCATGAACCGTAATTTCAAAACCTAATTCTTTAGTTTTAAGTAAGAATTCTTTACTTTCTTCAGGTTGAAATGCAGATTTTTCAATAAAAATATCAACTCGTTTTGCGAGGTTTTCTTCTTTTACTTTTGGTAAAATTTCTTTTAAAATATATTGTAAATACTCTTCATTACTTCCTTCAAAATCTCTCGGCTTTAAATGAGCTGAAAGACAAGTCGGAACTAATGTCGCTTTTGTCTGTTCCTGAGCTTTTTTGATGATTCGAAGCATTTTCAGTTCGTTTTCTACATCTAAACCATAACCGCTTTTTACTTCAATTGTTGTAATTCCAAGAGAAATTAAAAAATCTATTCTTTCCAATAAAGTTTTTAATAATTCTTCCTCCGAAGCATTTCTGGTATGCTGAACCGAACTCCAGATTCCTCCGCCGCTCTCAGCAATTTCAAGATATGTTTTCCCGGCATTTCGCATGGCAAAATCATTTGCACGGTTTCCGCCAAAGCAAATATGGGTGTGAGAATCTACGAAAGCTGGAAGTGCAATTTGCACTCCTTCAATCATTTCGATTTCTAAATTTTGATTTTCTGATTTTAATGTTTCAAAATTTCCGACTTGCTGGATTTTATCATTATTAATTAAAATTCCGCCATCAACAATAATTTCAAGTTGTTCGTCAGAAAGTTTTCCTCTTAACGGGAGATTGGCAAGAGTTACCACTTGCTTGAAAGGACCAATTAATCTCATTTATTTAGTTTAAAGCTAAAGTTTAGATAAAAAATAATTCTGTAACTTTTTTAATATCATTTTGCCTAGATTCCTACGGAATGACAAACGGTGCGTACTTTTTGTCATTCCTTAGGAATCTCTACATCGTTATAAACTGAACAATTTTTATCTTTAAAATTTTCTCTCTCAAAAATACTTAAAATATCTGTTGTATTCAAATGCCAACTTTTTCCTTAATCTCCCTATCAGCCTAAACCTAAATTTCCTATCTTTACGGTAAATGAAACTGAATTAATGCCTGATTTTTTACATCCAGATAAAGACAATTACTCCAACGAGGAACTTATGCAGGAGGAGCAAATTCGCCCGCAGAGTTTCAAGGATTTCGCAGGACAGAGAAAAACTTTAGAAAATCTTGAAGTTTTCGTAACCGCTGCCAAAAAACGTGGCGGTGCACTCGATCATGTTCTTTTACATGGTCCCCCAGGTTTAGGAAAAACTACTTTAGCCAATATTATTGCGAATGAACTCGGTGTAAATTGTAAGATTACATCCGGTCCTGTTTTGGATAAACCCGGAAGTTTAGCAGGTTTATTGACCAATCTTGAGGAAAATGATGTTCTTTTCATCGATGAGATCCATCGACTTTCGCCTGTTGTGGAAGAATATCTGTACTCTGCAATGGAAGATTATAAAATTGATATTATGCTTGAAACAGGCCCAAATGCGAGAAGTGTTCAGATTAGTCTGAATCCTTTTACTCTAGTAGGTGCTACGACAAGAAGCGGAATGTTGACAAAACCTATGTTGGCAAGATTCGGAATTCAGAGCAGACTGGAATATTACACAATTGAATTATTATCGATGATTATTATCAGAAGTTCAAGAGTTTTGGGCGTGAAAATTTATGAAGATGCAGCCATTGAAATTGCAAGAAGAAGCCGAGGAACTCCGAGAATTGCGAATGCGCTTTTGAGAAGAGTTCGGGATTTTGCAGAAATTAAAGGTAACGGAGAAATTGAAATTGAGATCACAAAATATGCTTTAAATTCATTAAATGTAGACGAATTTGGTCTGGACGAAATGGATAACAAAATAATGCGTGTGATGATCGAAAATTTCAAAGGAAAACCTGTAGGAATTTCGGCTTTAGCAACATCTATTGCGGAAAATCCTGAGACTTTGGAGGAAGTTTATGAACCATTTCTGATTCAGGAAGGGTTTATCATCAGAACTCCGAGAGGAAGAGAAGTGACAGATAAAGCTTATAAACATTTGAATATAGCAAGACCAAAAAATCCGGGGGAATTATTTTAATATGAAAAAAATAGGTCTTTCCATATTTTTTCTTCTCTTAACTATTGCTCCGACTTTGATCTTTAAATCTAAAGAAACAAGATTTGCAACAAATAATGAAGTAGAGATTTTAAAAAAAATTGATTCAGTAAAAATTGAAATTAGGGATGATAATTATAAAATTTCTTTAGGCAAAAAATATCTAGTTTCGAATGATAAAGTTGAAATTGAAAACTTCATTAAAAGTAATCTAAAATACATAAGAAATTCTAAAATTTATATTATCGGCAGTTCTGAAACTACATTTTCTAAAACAAAACCAATATTTGATGTATTGAAAAAATACGATTTGATGAATTTCAAATTAGTAACCAATTAAAATAAAAATCAAAATACTATATGAAACTATATCCTATACAATGTGGAAAATTTAAGCTCGACGGTGGAGCGATGTTTGGAGTCGTCCCAAAGAGTCTGTGGGAAAAAACCAATCCTGCAGACGAAAAAAATCTAATTGAACTGGGAACACGTTCTCTTCTTGTGGAAGACGGGAAAAAATTGATATTAATAGATTGCGGTCTTGGAAACAAACAGGACGATAAATTTTTCGGGCATTATTCGCTTTGGGGAGACGACAATTTAGACAAAAACTTAAAAAAATATGGTTTCGTAAGAGAAGACATCACCGATGTTTTCTTAACCCACCTTCATTTCGACCACTGCGGTGGCGCAATTGAATGGAACGATGACAAAACAGGTTACAGACCAGCATTCAAAAATGCACAGTTCTGGACGAACGAAAACCATTGGCAATGGGCTACCGAACCTAATGCAAGGGAAAAAGCGAGCTTCTTGAGGGAAAATATTATTCCGATTCAGGAGAGTGGACAACTGAACTTTTTACCACTTCCTCAAAACGGAAATTATGGGTTTGCTCCGGATCTGAAAATGGATGTAATTTTTGTTGATGGTCATACTGAAAAACAAATGCTTCCTGTACTTCAATATCAGGAAAAAACGATTGTTTTTGCGGCGGATTTAATTCCTACAGCAGGACACATTCCTCATGTGTATGTGATGGGTTATGATACAAGACCACTTTTAACTTTAGAAGAAAAAGGAAAATTTCTGAAACAATGTGTAGATAATGATTATCTGTTGTTTTTCGAGCACGATGCTCATCACGAATTGGCAAGTCTTAAAATGACTGAAAAAGGGGTAAGACTGGATGAGACTTTTAGTTTTAATGATGTTTTTGGATATTAATTTTTAATTATGGAAGAACTACATTCAGAAACCCAGAAATTAGAACCTGACCCGTTATCTGCTCCCAAAATCATTGGTTTGACAGGCGGAATAGGTTCCGGAAAAACTACTGTTGCCAAATTCATTGAAGAATGCGGATTCCCAGTGTATTACTCGGATGACAGAGCAAAAGATATTGTGAATGATAATGAGGATTTAAAGCTAAAAATCAAAGAACTTTTAGGTAATGAGGCTTATGATGAAAATGGTTTTTACAACCGAAAATTCGTTGCTGAAAAGGTTTTTAATAATAAAGATTTACTGCAAAGCTTAAACGGAATCATCCATCCGGCAGTTCGAATTGATTTTGAAGATTGGGTAAAGAAACAAAAAAAGTATCTTGTTTTTAAAGAGACTGCGTTATTGTTTGAATTAAAACTAAATCTTCAATGTTATCGTTCAGTCTTAGTTACTGCAGAGGATAATTTCAGAATTAAAAGGGTAATGGATCGTGACGGAAAGACCTACAGAGAAGTACAAGCTGTTATGGAAAAACAAATGCCTGAAAAGGACAAAATAAAACTTGCCGACTGCGTTATCTACAACAATACTAATCTTGAAGATTTAAAAGAACAAACGGAAAAAATTATCTTTGATATAGAATAAACAAAGTCCCGCTGAAAATTTCAGAGGGACTTTTGTTTTACTTAATTTTAAAAATATTGCCAAAAAATAAGCTCTCATTTCTGAGAGCTTATCTTATTTATTGATTATTATTCTTTGATGAATTTTTTCTGGGCAGTACCCTGAACATCATCAATATCTATTACATATACTCCATTGATCAATCTGCTCACGTCGATCTTATTGTTTAAGATCACACCGCTTGAAACTAACTGACCTGCAGCACTGTAAATCTTATAATTAGCTTTCTTGCTAACATTCTTAACATTCAACACTGATTTTACAGGGTTTGGATAGATAAGAATTTCGTCTTGGTTCACTGTATTCGCTGAAGGTAATTTAGAGATTCTTACAGTATAATCTTCTACTTCCCCGTTAGCAAAGTTTGTACAGTTTACAGGAATACCGTCTTTTGACATTGCAACTCTCATCACAACATATTTGTCGGTAGAGCCTACATAAGCGTTAGCAGGAACACCAAATGTCGCACTCGCTGTTGCATTTGTATTCGGACCATCAGCTAAAATTCTTTCATTTAGATCGAAAGTTCCGCTTCTGTCAAAGTCAATCCAAACAGAAACTCCTGCATTTGCTCCAGAAGACATTGTTTTATCAACAATAATCTGGTTACCTACAGACCCTTGAATCATATCGATGAATTTCACCGGGTTGGCTGTAAAGTCTGAATAAGGAGCTCCAGCAGTAGCATTTGTCATTTCAGGCTTACCTGTCGGTTTAGCAGTAACTTTTGAAATAAATTCTGTAGCTGCACTACCAGATTGCATCGGACAATATACTACTGTAGGTGTAGTGAAATAATATAATGGCGTAAAGTTACCCGGAGTACCACTACAAATGTTTGCAACCTGCATTTCATATTTAGTCAATTCTAATAATCCAACCAAAGTATGAGTGTTTGTGTTAACATTTACGTTAGTCCAGCTTGGAATTCCAACTTTTCTATATCTTAAAATATAAGTATTTGTAGCTCCAGGACCTGTATAAGCATCCCAAACAACTTCAGCAGTTGTAGGAGTCAACTGATTGATCGTTAATCCCGGAGGCGGAATTTCGCAAACTCTTACTGTAGTAAACACCTGAGATGTAGACCATGGGTTAGGAGTTGTAGATCCGATACATGTATTTCGTATCCTTACTTCATAGGTTTTATAAGAACTTAAACCTTGCAGCAAATAGCTATTTGCCGGTGGTTGTGGTGTTGAAGGTAAAACAGGGTTCCATACTGGAGCACCTACTTCTTTCCATTGCAATTCATAAGTAGAACCAGCTGCAAGTGGATTCCATGTTATTAAAGCAGATGTAGGGGTAATATTACTAATTGTAATATTCGGAGGAGTAGGATCACATCTTGTTGTAAACTCATTATGAGAGAAAACTCCAACATTTGTTGTATTACAAACCGCAGCAACTTCTACTTCATAAAGTGTATATGATAGCAAACCTTGTAATTGATAAGTATTATTTGGTGTTAAAACACCTGCCACACCGATCGGGCCAGTCGTAGGCAACCATTGGGTAGAACCTACCGGTCTGTATCTAATTTGATAAGATGCTCCTCCCGGATCCTGTGGCCAAACTATCGTTGCAGAATTGTGTGTAATAGAAGCCGGAGTTACAGTAACAACTGGTGTATCTGTACTACAAACTCTTAATATAATATTATCTACTGCTGCCGGTGGCTGTGTACCTCCACTGCCATCATTTCTCCATTCAAATACCAAACGCATAACCGTTCCGGCAAAACCACTTACATTTAAGCTGTTATTAGAAAAATTCTGCCATGCAGTACCTTGAAGGTTAAACTGTCCCACTTGAATTCTACCCGTTGCAGCACCAATTTGTGTTCCAGGAGTAGGCAAAAAGTTAGATGGAACCAACCATACTCTTAGGTAATCATAATGTGTACTACCAATTGATTCTCCCTGTGCTTTCCAGTCGAAAGAGAAGTTTGCAATTGTTGTTCCGGCAGGAATTAAAATATCTCTATATGCTTGTGTAACAGAAGTATTTGATGTTGAATAAGCATTCGTTGTTCCAGTGGTGTTTGAAATATAGATCGAGTTACCTGTATTCCCTGTTGCAGAACCGTAAACCCATTTATTGGTTTGCGTTCCATTTAAGAATCCAAAATCATTTGGTCCTGTAAATGGCTGAATATATGGTAAGGTTGCAGGAATTTGCGTCGTCATCACCGAAACCGGTTCTGATAAATCACTTTGATCTGTAGCACTACAAATAGCCTTAACCCATATGTTATATACTGTTGATGGGCTTAGACCCGGAACAGTATAACTCGTACTTGTTCCCGGAATACCTGTTACCTGTGGAGTAGTAGGCGGAGTAGTAGTGGTGCTGTAATAAATTTCATATCCGGCAGGGTTAGTTGTAGGTGCATTCCAAGAAATTTGTGCTGTATTTCCTGTAGTACCTGTTGATACTACACCTAACGGTTCTATACAGGTAGGAGCCACTCTCAATCTGAAATCGTCAACTCCCAAGTACCAAGGAGTACCATTAGATGAAACATTTAACCCAAAAGTATAATTTCCTGTAGTCGTTGGTGTATAGAAAATTTTATGTTGCGTGTAAGCCGCTGTACCTTGAGTCGCCGTAATAAATGTGGTGAGATTTGTAGCGCCCGTCATACTCTGAGCCGTATTAACCAATACATTTCCGGTAAAACCGATCAAGTTAGTTGCTGTTCCACCAGTATGGTAGTAGAATGAAAACTCGTAAGTAGTTCCCGCGTTTAGCGTAAATGATGGAGTCCACAATTGACTTGGGTTTGTATTGCTGTACTGAATTCTCATATAATTCGGCGCAGATCTAGGACCAGGTGATGTTGTAGAGGCAGCAGCACTTGAAGACACCCAAGAGTACGTTCCGGCAACCTGAACCCAGCATGGAGGAACAATGCCTGTACCAATAGGAGTCAGTGTATTGAAATTCTCAGTCCATGGTAATACAGTAACCGCGTTACATACTGTTCTAAAATTTCTTTCTGTACATGATGCTGATGATCCTCCTGCATTGTAAGAATTTACTCTGTAGAAGTACTGCGTATTATTTTGAAGTGCAGTAGGGAATGTGTATGATGTAACATTTCCCAAATCTACATTATTTAAAACCTGAGTTCCATTTGTAGTTGTTCCAACTGTCAATCGATAACCTGTAGCACCGGTTACCGCAGCCCAAGTAATGGTTGGCGTTGTAGAAACTCCTACTGCACCAGCTGCAGGAGCAGATACCGCAGGACAAGGAATTGTTTGAGTTGTAAAACTTCTCACAGAACATGCTGCAGACGGATTAGTAGCACTATAAGAGCTTATCGTATAATAATATTGAGTATTATACTGCAATCCTGCCGCTGCTGGAATTGTAAACGTTGTCACATTTCCAAGATCTTGATTGTTGATAATATTAGTACCACCAGATGTTGTACCCACTGACAATCGATAACCTGTTGCTCCACTCACTGAATTCCAAGTAATTGCTGGTGTTAAACTAACACCAGTTGCAGCTGCTGCCGGAGCAGTCACTGTAGGACATGCAGGAATAGGACTTGGAGCTAATCCTAAAATAGTTGTTGCTGAATTATAGTTATTCCTACCTAATGCCGTTGGTGGTGCCGCCGGATTAGGATTTGTAGGATCACTTCTATAATAGATCGATCTATTGGTAGCGGTAGTATAAACATACATCGCTTCCGCAAAATTGTTCGAGTCATAATCCGGAGAAGTTTCTCTTGCTGCTATGACTAAGTTATCGGTATTGTTATATGCAAAAGGTGTTGGCAATGTGATTTCGACAACCCCTGCATTATTTGTAACCGTACCTATAAAAACCTGAGTCAGAGAAGTTACAGGAATCCAATCTGTATTAGAATCAAAAGTATTTTTTGTTGTATGTCCTAAATACACCGTCCAACTCGCAGAGTTGGTAAGGGTAGCAGATGAACTTAAATAAAATCTCAGGCCAGTAATATTTCCGGCAGCTGCAGCATTAATTTCAGTTTTAGGAAAAATCTGCTGAACATAAGAATATCCATAATATGTACTGATGGGGGCAATCCCCGTCGTAGTACTTCCTACACCCAAATTTATCTGGGCATTGATGCATGTGACTATAAACAATAGCCACGAGAATAGAAATTTCTTCATAAATAGTAAAAAATTAAAAATACAATGAAGTGGTATTACGTTTTAAGTAAATCAGTGAATTCATTTCTGTAATTACTGATTCTATTTTTTCTAAAAACGCCAACAGGTACATATTTCGTATCTGGCTGACATAGAATTTAGTCTGGTGCAACAACACGTTTCGATGTAAAAAACGGCTTATCAAGCAACGTTGATGCAGTAAAAATGTAGAAGATTTCCTCATAGGCAAAATTTATTTAATCAATACAAATCTAATCAATTTTAATAACAATAAATACATTTACATATATTTTTTTAATAGTAATTAACTAAACACAACTAAAAACTAAAATAATAAAAAAATCCCCAGACAATTCTGAGGATTTATAAGTATTAAAAACGAAGGTTTTATTTTTTAATGAACTTGCTATTAAATTTCTCTTTTCCTTTATCTTCAATAGAAATTACATAAGCTCCTTTAATTAATGATGATACATTAATTTTTCCACTTAAAATATTTCCACTAGAAATTAACTGGCCTGCTGCGCTATAAATTTTATACATCGCTTTATCAGAAACTTTTGTTACATTCAAGAAATCTGTTGCAGGATTTGGATAGATTTGAATTCCATTATTTTTTACAGTACCAGATTCATTTGTAGCCAAATTACCAGTGATTACAACATTATAATCTTCAAACTCACCTAAATAATTTGCATAATTACCGCATGCTCCTATCAAAGATACACCTGCAGAATTTACGTATAGCATACCAACTCTCATTCTTAATCCAAGACCTTGAACTGCATTATTTGGAACTGTGAATGCGAAGGTAAGAGGATTTGGAGTACCATTAGCGGTAGGAGATGTCAGTATTCTCTCTGACTCTTCAAAAACACCATTCCTATTGTAATCCATCCATACAGATGTTGCTGCAGGATAAGGCCCACCAGGACTTTGCAAGTAAGCTCTAGTAATTGATAATGTATACGTAGCACCAGAATTTAAATTAATCTGTAATGCAGGATTAGAAACATAGCTAGTATAAGTACTTGCACCTGATGCATTAGTCATATTAGCCAAACTTACATTTGAAATATAATCATCAGTAGCACCCCCTGAAACTACTGGACAATAAGTGGTCATTGCTGTTGTAGTAAAGTTAGAAGAAGCGGAGAAGCTACCTTGAGTTCCACTACAAACAGTTGCTATTTGTACTTCATAAGCAGTACCATCAAGAAGATTCGGAAGTACAATAGTTGTTGACGATGTCGTCAAAGTCGTCCAACTCGTATCAACAATCTTTTTATATCTGACTACAAAAGTAGCATTCGCAACTGGCGCCCAGTTCACTGTTGCAGAACTAGTTGTAACATTATTAACTACAATACTTGATGGTGCAGTACCATTACAAGGAGCAAATTGAGTTACAGTAATAGATTTTATCGCATAAAATACATTTCCAATTGAAGATACTCTCACTTTAATCGTTTGACCATTCATAGATGATGCAAACGTGAAATTTTCTGTTCCGTCATTAGGTGTAGAAGCGCTCAAAACAGTCCAAGTAGCACCATTATCAACAGTATAGTCAATTTTAACATTAGCAACATTGTATGGTGCAGCATTAGTTCCTGCTACATCCCATTCAATTGGAGTAGGAATACTGATGTTTGCAAAAATTGTATTTAGTTTAAATGGACCTTCATTACCTACAACAATAGTTTGTTCAGCAAATTGAGTTTGTTGTTGTGTTGCTATAGGATTATTATCCCTTACTGTAACCGAAAACTTTGTAGTTCTAGCAACTTTTGAAACTGATTCCCATTCATCGTTAGAGTTATCTAAAACTCCATTTAAAACTGATGCTAACTTAGGAAAATATCTTGTAGCACTAGCTGTAGGCACCAATGACCTAAAAGTTGCCCCTGTAGTCGTAGATCCAATATTTGTTTTATTAATTACAACTGAAGCATTATCTACTTGCTCCCACATATAAGTAAGCGGGTCATTTTCTGGATCTGTGGCAGAAGCAGTTAAAACAAACGCAGTTCCTTTAGGAATATTATATGTAGGTAAAGCAGCGATTACTGGTGGATTATTATTAATCGTAGTTTCCACATCACAAGTTTTTACATTCAAATTATTCTGAATCTGAAGTATACTTACTTTATGAAAGAATGGATCAGAATTTGTCTGTACATCAGTAGTTGCACCTGTAATTCCGGCATACCCCATAATTGTAGATCCTGAGCCTGGTTCAACATTGGTACCGGATCCTTCTAAAGCATGTGCAAATGTATGATTACCTCCCAATTGGTGACCCATTTCATGAGCTACAAAATCAATATCAAAACCAGGACCTACAGGACTTGTACTTTGTGTAAAACCTGATCCTTTTGCAGTTGTTGTTGGTGTTGCTGGGTTTATACATACACAGCCAATACATCCTGCATTTCCATTATTTCCCGCAGCATTAAATACATGCCCGATATCATAATTATCATTTCCTACTATCGATGTTAAAGTTTGTTGCAACTGTACATTTAAGTTACCTGTGTAAGGATCTTGAGCAGCATTAGTGTAAATAATGGCAGGATAATTCTGAATATTTAAGTGCAAAGCTAAATCTTTTTCAAAAACCCCATTTACTCTCGTCATTGTTGTATTCATAGCAGCAAGTGCTAAAGCAACTGTTCCACCATGGAATGCTGTATATTCACCTGTTGCAGACAATGCCAATCTCATCGTTCTGTATTTTTTATCAGAACTTTTAGAAAAATCGGTTGGTTGATTGGTAAATACCTGACCACTTTGTTGAAGCTCTTTCATCTGAGTAATCGCAGCTGTTCCTTCTGAAGTATTACAAACAAAAGCTTTTCCGTCTTTTGATGATTTATGATAAACTCCATAAACAGTTTTATCACTATTTTGTGCATCAATAAATTCGTAAGTACCATTATTGATAACCATTGAGCTAAAATCATTCGGAGACACTGAGAATCTAAGGAATTTAGTTGGATTATCCACACTAACACCTACATACGAACCCAATTGATATTGATCTGCCAATTCTTTTACCATTACAGGGAAGCTATATACTGCAAATCTCTCCATTTTACCTTTTATATTAGGTAATGAAATATAGACTGGTTTTGCAACGGGTCCGGTTTCTTGAGCATCTTTTAATTGTGATTTTAATAAGTTAAGATCCAATTTAAAATGCTGTGAGATTGATCCTGGAACAATCTCTTTACTTCTACTTATAGTTATTGGTGACCACTGTGCAATAGCGGAACCACCAAGTAAACTACAAAATAAAGCAGTAATGAGTTTTTTCATACTATTTTAGAATTAATTTAAATCTTTCGCAAATATAATATAAATTACATTTACATTAATATTCTATTAATTTTATTTAAAAAAAATCATTAATTTGCTTAGAATACAACAAAATTTTTATTTTAACCCATTATCAAAAAACAAATTACAATGAAATATATTACGATATTTTTGTTAATAATATCCGCAATACTATTGAATTGCAAATCAAAGAGTACTTCTACTAAAAAATTAAAATTGAGTACAGAAAAAATTTCTTTAACAGAACGAACGAGGGGTACAAACCGTATCTTCATCTTAACAAATGGCAAGCTTGAAACAGCTTTAAACGGAAATAGTAAAACAGAAGAAATTACACAGGATAACTGGGCAAAAATTTCTGAGGCTGCTGAAAAGATTAATTTAGAAGGAATCTCAAAACTTGAATCACCATCGACGAAAAGATACAGCGACGCAGCTTTCGCTTCTTCTATTACTATTACTAAAAACGGAACTGATTATCAATCTTCAGAATTCGATGCAGGAAATCCTCCTATTGAACTGAAAAATCTTTATGATGAAATGAAGAAAGTAATAGAAACAAAAAAGAGCAAGTAAAACCTGCTCTTTTTTTTATTTTAAAACTTGTAGGCAATATTCCATGCAAAGCCCATATTGAATTTGCTGGAGCTTTTTCCGAAGCCCGGAACAATCATTGGTACAACTTCGTCCTGTTTCGAGGTTACCATTAAATATCTCGGCTGCATACTTACATCAATGTAAAAATTCGATTCAAACAACTGTACTCTTCCCCCTAACGTTCCTTCCAGCCAAAAAGATGACTGTGATGATGAAGGCATGGATACCGTAGAACTGTTTCCGCCAAAACCTCTTACCGGAATTGCCATATATTCCTGTTTATAGAATGAACCGGCTATTTTGCCCCCTCCATAAAATCCGTTAAAATCATTCTCACGATCTCTTGCCAGCATATAAAAAGCTCCGATCTTTGCAAAAGGGCCACTTGCTTTCGCATCGTAGCCATTGTTCTGGTAAATATTTTTATCAAAACCAGCTTCAATTATCCCGTGAAGGTTATCTTTTACTTTGGAAGAAATAAACCCCTGAAACAATTGCCTGTCGGAGAAAAAAGAAACACCTGCATTCAGAACATCTACGCCTACTATAAAGTTGGGTTCATATTTCCATTTTGGTTTTTCGGTTTCTTCTTTTTCCTGTGCAGAAAGATTCCAAAAACTTAAAACACTAAAAATTAAAGAATAAATTAGTTTTTTCTTCATTGTCTATAAAATTTTGTCCCTGCTCAAGACTTTTTAAGGAATTTGGGGTTGATAATACGGAGTTTACATTTTCATAATTTCTTTTTACACCACATCCTGGAGAAACGTAAATAGATTTAGTGGTATAGCTTACTCTTACTCTCGTAGAATCTTCTTCTGTTGTTGTTTTAATATAAAGATCGGTAAAAGGAGAATCATCAACGCGCAAAGGAACAAACACAGAGTCAACCTTTAGCTTCCATCCCAAATCGATAATGCTTGTTCCAAGGTCTGCATAAACTCTTATGGAGTCTATATCTGTGATTTTCCCTTCTCTTTTAAACATGATTTTCATTCTTGGGGTTCCTTCACCGCTTTCACAGATGTCGTCATCACTTCCGCAAGAAATCAATGACAAAGTAAATATGAATAATATGAATTTTAAATATTTCATAGCTGAATTTATTTCGGATCTAAAGCTTTCTCAATACGGAAAACCAAATCTTCGTAATGGTATTTATTAACCAAATCGTTGGAAGTAGTTTTCGCTGCAAGATCTTTTTTAATGGTGTTCAAATTTCCTCTCACAATCGCTGAAACATCAGACTTATCTGAATTTTTGGTATCAATTAATTTAATTAAAGCATCAACATAATTTCTCTGAAGATTTCTTCCGTAAATATCTGCGTTGTCTTTTTTAATAATTGAATTGTTTAAATCTGAAAAATATTCGATCAATGAATATGAATTCTGATTAACGGCTTCCGACTCATACAAACTCTGAAGAACCATCTGACTTAAAATTCTTCCTAAAACTCCGTTCTGAATTTCTTCAACTGTTTTTACAGGAGTTTTTCCTGTTTTCTCAAAAATATCTTTTTTCAGCAACCATTGTGGAGTCGTGAAAATATTTTCATCTAAAAACTGTAAAGCTTCTTTTTGATCTTTCTTGGCAACTACTTCATAAACGGAGCCAGACTGTTCTGCCGTTTTCGGAGTTTCCATTTGTCCGCCAATATATTTTGAAACGTGACCTAAATATCTTCTGAACTGTGTAGTCACCTGATCATACATCATTTCAAGATTTTTGTAATCTTCATTCGGAGTTTTCGTCCAGCTATCAAGATTATCTACAATTCTTTTCAGATTTTTGATTCCGTAAGTACTTGCAATCATCGCATTGTCACCAACCTGCTCACTCTGCGATCTTGGATCTAAAGGATTTGTCTCTGTACCGAACCAAAGCCTTTCGTTTTTCAGATTTTTGATGACCCACTGATTAAGGTATTCTTTTTCAGCATCGGGAGTTTTAAACTGATTAAATCTTTTGTATCCCCACTCGATTGCCCAATCATCATAATCACCAATTCTCGGGAAAATCCCTGAATCACCAATATTATCTTCAGGTTGCGCAACATAATTAAATCTTGCATAATCCATAATCGAAGGAGTATGACCGTTTTTCTCCAGCCATTTTTTATCTCTTAGTTTTTCAACAGGAACAGTTGAGCTTGAACCATAGTTATGTCTTAAACCTAAAGTGTGACCCACTTCATGCGAGGAAACAAAACGAATTAATTCGCCCATCAGTTTTTCGTCGAATTCCATCTTTCTGGCTCTTGGATCGTTTGGAGAAGCCTGTACAAAATACCAGTTTCTCAACAACAACATGACGTTATGATACCAATTGATGTGACTTTCTAAAATCTCACCCGTTCTCGGATCGGCAATTGAAGGTCCTGAAGCGTTGGGGACATCTGAAGGTTTATAAACGATGGCAGAAAATCTTGCATCTTCCAGACTCCATTCTGTATCAACTTTAGGATCCGGAACTTTTGCAACAATTGCATTTTTGAATCCTGCTTTTTCAAAAGCTTTTTGCCAATCATTCACCCCTTGAATTAAATAAGGAACCCATTTTTTCGGAGTTGCAGGGTCGATATAGAATACAATTGGTTTGGAAGGTTCTACCAGCTCACCTTTATTGTATTTTTCTACATCCTGTGGTTTTGGCTCAAGACGCCATCTTTTTACCAAAGAAACTCTTTTTACACCTTGAGGATCCAAATCGAAATCGGTATAACCTACGGTAAAATAACCAACTCTTGGATCAAAATATCTTGCCTGCATTTTGTTTTCAGGAAGAAGTACAAAAGAAGAATTGATTTCTACGGTATAATTTCCGCTGATTTTAGGAGCGGGCATTCCCGGAACAGCCGGAGTTGCAGGTCTGCCTAAAGTTCTTGCGAAAGTTTTAGTGGTATTAATTTCAATATTGTTTGGAAAAGATTTAACGAAATTCACAAAAGACATATCTTTCTGAAAAGTTCCTACTCTGTAGGAATCTTTAGCCCAAACCGAAAAAGATGTCAGTTCGTTATCAGAATTTAAAACATCGGTAACTTCAATCACAGAAGAATTTTTCTTCAATCCGTAAGCTTTTACATCAAAAGATTTAATGATAGACTGTACGTTATTTCTCGTTACCGAATTATACATCTGAGATGTAGAATCTTTCGCATAATCAACGTGAGATATTGAACGTAACAAGATTTTATCTTTAGGACCTTTTTCAAAAGCGATTACTTGCTGACCGATTTGGTCTCCTGCATAACCGGAAGTTCCGGAACGCATTCCTGCAGCAGCTTTCGTTAATCTTGTCACGAGAAGAAATTCCTTTTTCAGCATTGCATCCGGAATTTCGAAATAATATTTATCGTCTACTTTATGAACCGTAAAAACTCCCTGATCAGAAACCGCTTTATCGGTAATAATATCTTTAAATGGTTTGATCGGACTTTTCTTTTTATCATCTTTTTTTACTACAGCGGTATCTTTTTTTACTGCCGTTGAATCTTTTTCCTGAGCGGAAATGGTTTGCTGACCAAAAATCAAAGCAGTCAACAGAAAAAAAGCTTTACAGTTCTTTATCATATTCATTAAACTTTTAATAAAATCAATTCAAATCTACGTAATTATTTCTTGATAAGGAGCGCAATATTCTCCACATGGTGGGTTTGCGGGAACATATCTACCGGCAGAATTTTCACCAGAGTGTAGTGGTCTTTCATCAAAGCCAAATCTCTCGCCTGAGTTGCAGAATTACAGCTCACATACACTACTTTTTCGGGAGCTAATTTTAAAATCTGCTCTACTACTTTCTGGTGCATTCCGTCTCTTGGCGGATCGGTAATCAATACATCCGCTTTTGGATGATTTTCTAAAAATTCTTTTGTGAAAACATCTTTCATATCTCCACAATAGAATGTCGTATTCGTTAAACCGTTCAATTCGGCGTGCTCAATTGCTGCGTCGATAGCTTCCTGAACCGATTCAATTCCGATTACCTGCTTTGCATTTCTTGCAACATACTGAGCAATTGTTCCGGTTCCTGTATATAAATCGTAAACAACTTCATCACCTTTTAAATCGGCAAATTCAAGTGTTTTTCTATATAATTCTAAAGCCTGCTTGTAATTGGTCTGGAAGAATGATTTCGGGCCGATTTTAAATTTCAAACCATCCATTTCTTCCATTAAAAACCCTTCACCAAAATACACATTTACATTTAAATCATAAATTGAATCATTCTGTTTTGGATTAATTGCATACACCAAAGTTTTGATCTGAGGAAAATTTTCCAGCAAATAAGTAAACAATTTCTCTCTGTTTTCTTTTTCTTCTCTGTAAAGTTGGAACAAAACCATCCATTCTCCTTTGGAATTTTGTCTCATCATCAAAGTTCTCAGAAAACCCTCTTGATTTTTAACATCGAAAAAATCTAAACCATGATCAACTCCATATTTTTTTACAGCTAAACGAATTGCGTTGGAAGGATCTTCCTGTAGGAAACATTCTTTAAGATCCAAAATCTTACTCCACATCCCTGGAATATGGAAACCAAGAGCATCTTTGCTTCCGAAATTCTCTTCTGAACTGATCTCATACTGAGTCAGCCATCTTGCATTCGAGAATGAGAATTCCATTTTGTTTCTGTAAAAATATTGTTCTTCAGAACCTAGAATAGGAACAGTAACGAAATCATCAATTCCGCCAATTCTTTTAATATTATTATAAACTTCTTCCTGTTTAAAATCAAGCTGCTTTTCGTAGCTCATATTCTGCCATTTGCAGCCACCACAAGTTCCGAAGTGAATACATTTTGGCTCAACTCTGTAAGGAGACCTTTCGATAACATCTACAGCTTCCCCTTCAAAATAGTTTGATTTCGCTTTTTTAACTCGTACGTTAACAACATCACCCGGAATTGCTCCGGAAACCATCACCGCTTTACCTTCTTCGGTTCTTCCGATAGCAACACCTTTTGCTCCTGCAGAAACTAATTTTATATTTTCAAGAATTAAATTTTTCTTATTATTCTTCCTACCCATTCTGATTTTTCTATTTTTTCTAATTGAAACTTGTCCGGTTTCAGTCTGCAAAAATACAATAAAAAAAACCTTATCCGAAGACAAGGTTTCTTTTATACTTTTTTAACTCGATTATTTAGTTGGAGCAGGAGCAGGCGCCTCTTGTGTTTTAGGGGCTTCTTCTACCTGTGGAGCCTGCTGGAAAGCTGACGGATCAAGCTGCAATTGTGGTTGCGGTGCAACTTTTGGCGCAGATAACCCTGTTTGCTTATCTAATAATGTCACCAAATCCTGATCACCCAGATTATTGAAAGGTCTGCTTGCGATTTTACCGTTTTTATCAACAATAATAAAGCTTGGTAATTTAAATCCATAAATTCCATATTTTTTAGCAATATCAGAATTAAGACCTCCATCTCCGTAAACATTAGTTCCGGTAATTCCATTGAACATTGCTTTGCTTGTTTTCCCAAACTGCTCTTTGGTATCATCAAGATTTACAAATACAAAGTTCATTTTAGATTTGTAGAAATTTACAACTTCTTTCAGAACAGGAACAGTACCTTCTTTAATATAAGGATTCCAAGATGCATAGAATACAATCATGTAAGGTTTACCTTTGTTTTCGCTTAATTTGTAAGCTGAACCATCTTCTTTTACCAATGAGGCTTCTGGTGCATCGTCTCCAACTTTAAACCCGTTGATCGCAAACTGCATTTTTTTCAGGTCAGCTTTGATGGTAGCATCTTTAATGTCTTCCTCGATAATTTTTTTGATTTTGTCTGTTGCAGCAGCCGGAGTTTGCGGATGCATATCTGACTGAGCCATTACGAAAGCCAATAAATAATCTTTCTCTGTCTGAGAAATTTCTTTTTTACCTTTTAAAAACTCGTTAAACAATTCTGAAGTGGTAACATCTGTTTTTCCCTGAGTTTTTGCCTGAGCAAACTTTTGGAAATCAGGACTCATTTTGGTTAAAAGATACTGTCTGTAGAACGGACTTGTTTTTACCATTGTATCTTTATTTTCCTGCAGTTTGTTCTCATAATCTGTGAAAACTTTACCCAATTTGAAAGATGGATTGCCGCCCATCTTTTTAGACATTTCATAATTTACCAATAAATTAAGAATTGCCGTTTTAGCATCAATCTTTTTCCACTCCACTACTTCTTTACCAGGATTGTATTTCTTCACATTTTCATCAATGTTTTTATTGATGTCTGCTTCGATTTTCTGCATTGCCTTTACATAATTGTTTTCGTCACCAGCAACCAGTTCCTGAATATTTAGACCCTGACCATAGCTCATTAAGAATTTCTGACAAGCCTGAAAGAAATCGTTATCATTTTTAGCATCACCTGTAACGACATATTCGTTGGGGAACGTCGCTGAATTACCTGAGATATTTAATTTCTGACCTCCTTTAAGGAAAATCAAGTTTTGTTTTCCGGCATAATTCATAACGTACATTCCGTTTTTCGGAGCTTCGAAAGTTCCTGTAAAGTTTCCGTCTTTATCGATCCCGAAATTGGCAAGCGGAAGAGTTGCCACTCCTGAAGCTTCTACAAACTCGATTCTCTCTAGAGGAGAACTTCCTGCGATTTTTCCTTTTACTTCAACTTTTTTTGAACAAGACATTGCAAATATGGCAATGACAAACAACAAAAGATATTTTTTAATCATTATTGTATAATTATTTTTTTGGAATGACTGAATCTTCGATTTCATTTTTGTTTTTAAATAATTTAGCAAAAATAAGTTTTTCAAGTCAACAGATATAATATTTAAACTTATTTTATGAAAGATTTAACTAAAAAATCGCCTTCCTGTGAGAAGACGATTTTTGTAATTTATTTTTCAAACAGATTATCCTCTGTCTGCATAAGCAGCCATATACTCTCTGTTCATTCTTGCGATATTCTCAAGAGAAATTCCTTTAGGACATTCTACTTCACAAGCTCCTGTATTTGAACAGTTTCCGAATCCTTCGTCGTCCATAGCTTTCACCATGTTCAGAACTCTACGTTTTGCTTCTACTCTACCTTGAGGTAAAAGAGCATACTGAGAAACCTTAGCTCCTACGAATAACATTGCAGAACCGTTTTTACATGTAGCTACACAAGCTCCACATCCGATACAAGCTGCAGCATCCATTGCTTTATCTGCATCTTCTTTAGGAACCGGAATTGCGTTTGCATCAAGCGTATTTCCCGAAGTGTTTACCGAGATAAAACCACCTGCAGCCATTACTCTGTCGAATGCACTTCTGTCTACCATTAAATCTTTAATAACAGGGAACGCCGCACTTCTCCAAGGTTCAATAACGATAGTTTCACCATCTTTGAACATTCTCATATGAAGCTGACACGTAGTAATTCCTGTATCAGGACCGTGTGCTCTACCGTTGATGTAAAGAGAACACATTCCGCAGATTCCTTCACGACAGTCGTGATCGAAAGCGATTGGTTCTTTCCCATCGTTGATAAGGTTTTCGTTAAGAATATCCAGCATCTCCAGGAATGAAGAATCTGTAGAAACATCCGATATTTTGTAGGTCTCAAACTGACCTTTAGTTTTGCTATTTTTTTGTCTCCAAATTTTCAGGGTAAGATGAAGGCCTTTTTTTGCACTCATAATTATTTATTTATAGGTTGGAGATTATTTGTAACTTCTTGCTTTAACTTCAATGTTTTCATAGATAAGATCTTCTTTGTGCAGAACTTCATTTCTGATATCATCACCTTGATATTCCCAAGCTCCTACATATTTGAAGTTTACATCATCTCTTTCTGCTTCACCTTCAGGAGTAGCATGATCTTCTCTGAAGTGTCCACCACAAGATTCGTTTCTGTGTAATGCATCGATAGCCATTAATTGACCTAATTCGATAAAATCGGCAACTCTGAATGCTTTTTCAAGTTCAGTGTTCATTCCGTCTGCATCTCCAGGAACCTTCACATCGCTCCAGAAATCTTTCTTTACCTGTTCGATTTCAGTGATAGCCTCTCTTAAACCTTCAGGAGTTCTTCCCATTCCTACCTTATTCCACATAATGTGTCCTAATTTTTTGTGGAAATAATCTACTGAATGAAATCCTTTATTATTTAAGAAGAAGTCTACTTTATCTTTAATTTCTTTTTCAGCCTGATTAAATTCGTTAGAATCTGTAGGAATCGCTCCCGTTCTGATGTCTGCAGAAAGATAATCTGCAATCGTATAAGGAAGTACAAAATATCCGTCTGCCAAACCTTGCATCAATGCAGAAGCTCCTAATCTGTTTGCTCCGTGATCCGAGAAATTAGCTTCACCAATTACAAAACATCCTGGGATTGTAGACTGTAAGTTATAATCAACCCAAACACCACCCATTGTATAATGTACTGCAGGATAAATCTTCATTGGAGTTTTGTAAGGATCATCCGCCGTAATTTTTTCGTACATCACGAATAAGTTACCATACTTTTCTTCAACCCAAGCTTTTCCTAAATCATAGATTTGCTGTTCTGTAGGATTGTGAATATGTTTTTCGATAGCGGCTTCTTTACCTTTTTTCATGATCTCTGTAGAGAAATCAAGGTAAACACCTTCTTTAGTATCATTATTTTCGATTCCGAAACCAGCATCACATCTTTCTTTACCCGCTCTGGACGCAACGTCTCTAGGAACCAGGTTTCCGAATGCAGGGTATCTTCTTTCCAAATAATAATCTCTGTCTTCTTCTTTAATATTTTCAGGTCTCAATTTACCTTCTCTGATCGCTACTGAATCTTCAATCTTTTTAGGAACCCAGATTCTTCCTGAGTTTCTAAGAGATTCAGACATCAAAGTCAGTTTAGACTGCTGCGTTCCGTGAACCGGAATACAAGTCGGGTGAATCTGTACATAACAAGGATTTGCGAAATACGCTCCTTTTTTGTGAATTTTCCAAGCTGCAGAAACGTTCGAACCCATTGCGTTGGTAGAAAGGAAATATACGTTTCCGTAACCTCCTGAAGCAATGACAACCGCGTGAGCAGAATGTCTCTCTATTTCACCTGTTACCAGATTTCTTGCGATGATTCCTCTTGCTTTTCCGTCTACTATTACCAGTTCCATCATTTCATGACGGTTGTACATTTTAATTCTACCTTTACCGATCTGGCGGCTCATTGCAGAATAGGCACCTAATAATAACTGCTGACCTGTCTGTCCTTTTGCATAGAAAGTTCTTTTTACCTGAACACCACCGAAAGAACGGTTATCTAACTGACCTCCGTACTCACGCCCGAAAGGAACTCCCTGAGCAACACACTGGTCAATAATATTTGCAGAAACTTCAGCCAATCTGTAAACATTTGCCTCTCTCGCTCTGTAGTCACCACCCTTGATGGTATCGTAAAACAATCTGTAGGTAGAGTCACCATCTCCCTGATAATTTTTAGCTGCGTTGATCCCCCCCTGAGCTGCAATAGAGTGCGCTCTTCTTGGGGAATCCTGATAGCAGAATGCTTTTACATTATAACCCTGCTCAGCCAAAGTAGCTGCAGCAGAACCTCCTGCCAAACCTGTTCCTACAACAATAATATCAATCTTATCTCTGTTGTTTGGTGCAACAAGGTTCATATGGTCTTTATGATGCTTCCATTTATCCTTAAGCGGACCTGCTGGAATTTTTGAATCTAATTTACTCATATTAGTATATTGATATTATTGAGTTACGTAATGAAAAATTGCAATAAAAATAAAACCTAGTGGAATAAGGATAGAATACCAGTTCCCGAAAGCTTTAATTACTGGTGTATATTTCGGATGTCTTGCTCCAACAGACTGGAAAGAAGACTGGAAACCGTGAGCCAAGTGCAAACCTAAAAGCACAAAAGCAACCACATAAAGAACCACTCTCCAGATATCATGAAATTTGTGGTGTAATTCAGCAAAATACCTTGTTTCATCCGGAGTATTTCCCTGAATGTATTTATAATTCATTTCCGGAAAATAAAAATCGTAGAAGTGAAGTACAAGAAACGCAAGAATTACCGCTCCTGAAATAATCATGTTTCTTGACATCCAAGAAGAGTTTGCTGCACCATTATTGTTCGCATATTTTACAGGACGTGCTTTGTTGTTTTTAATTTCTAAAACAAAACCCATCACAAAGTGAAAGATTACCGCAAACATCAAAACGGGTTGCATAAGATACTGCACCAAAGGATTGTATCCCATAAAATGAGAAGCCTGATTAAAAACATCCTCACTAAAAACAGATGTCATGTTGGTAGACATGTGCATCACTAAGAAAATCAGCAGAAACATTGCCGAAAGTGCCATTGCATATTTCCTACCTATTGTAGAACTTGTTAAACTTGCCATATTAAGCTTAAATTTGAATTTCCACAAAATTAGGAAATGTTAACAATACGTGAAACTGAGAAATCTCACTATTAGGCAGTTTGTAATGTTTCTAAATAAGAATTAAAACAATAATAAAAACTCGAAAACTTTCAATTATTGATATTAATCTAAGTAATATATTTTGTTTTTGAATTTTACCGTTTTTGCTGAAGCCGGAAACTTTTTAATTGTAACATTTTTAATTCTGCGTTTTGAAACATAAGAATTCACAATATATTGTTGAATCTTATCTCTCTCATCATTAGAATTTAGCCAAAAAATGGCTTGATCTCCACTCTTGATCGAGATAATTTTATCTTTTTTATAATGATGAACCAAAAATTCATCTTTTTGATTTTCAATAATATTAAAAGAAACTTTAATCAGAATAAATATCAAAACAGATAAGATAACATTGGATATATTTTTAAAATTAAATTTCACAAGCATAAATTTCAGAAAATAAACAATCCCGAACAGAGCAAAAACCTCAACTAAGTTTAAAGGAATATTTTCAAAAAATACCGAATCGAAACCTGCAAACCAATGAATGACTTTCAACAAAACCTGAATCACAAAATCATAAATAACGTTGATACCTTCAAAATCTACATTAAAACCGATCAAAGCAGTCATCACAAAAGAAAAAACAATAATCAACTCCGAAAACGGCACGATAAAGAAATTGGCAAAAATTGAAATCAAAGAAAACTGATGAAAATAATACAAAACCATGGGCAAAGTTGCCAATTGCGCTGCAATGGAAATCGAAATCGTATTGTAAATTATTTTCTTGAAATAATGATCCTGCCTCGGAAGATATTTCAGGATCGGTTGATTCAGCCAATAAATTCCCAAAACCGCCAGAAAACTCAACTGAAAACCAACATCGAAAATCTGCTGCGTATCAATCATTAAAATAATAAACGCAGAAAGTGCCATCGAATGAAGCAAATCTGGTTTTCTTTGAAGCAAAACATAAATAAAATACACCGAAATCATAATGCAGGAGCGCATCACAGAATTTCCAAATCCGATAAAGACCGCAAAAATCCAGATAAAAAATAAACTGATAATGATGGCGTATTTTCTAAAACCAACCGGAGAAAACCTCATCATCAGAAAATAAAACATCCCGAAAATCACAACAATGTGCGTTCCCGAAATTGCCAGAAAATGCACCAGACCCGAACGGCTAAAATCCTCAACCGTTTCAGCATCAATTTCAGTACGGTCTGCGAGAATAATTCCTTTTAAAAATTCACGGCTGCGAAAAGATATTTTAGAATTGTCAATTTCTTGTAAGGTTTCTAAACGTTTCTGCCTAATTTTTTCAGAAAAATTTAAATCAGCTCTCAAAGCAGAAGAAATCTCTCCGTTGATGTAGCATTGATAGAAAATATTTTTTCGCTGCAAATATTTAGAATAATCAAACTGAAAATCATGTTCAGGAGATTTCGGTTGAACAACATAAGCTTTTGCTTTGTAATAATGGTTAAAATCAAGTTCCTTTTTACCCTTTTCAACATTAACAATCGCTTCAAACACTTGGTTTTCAACTTCAGCTACAACTTCATATTTTTTATACTTTTCATTGGAATTTAATTTTTTTGAAACTTTAAAAACTATGGTTTCATTGGTTTTTAAATTAAATTTTTCATAATTAATTTGATTATAAAAATGGAATGATATTCCCAGCCCGAAAAACAATATCACGAGAAGAATATTTCTGATTTTAAATAAAATTTGATTTTTTATAAAAAACAATCCAGAAATTAAGATAGAAATTACGAGAATTATAGTAACAGAGCTTTGTGCAAAAGAAATTTTATCCTGAAAGAAAATTCCAAGGATAAAAGAAATGACAAGAATCAAAAGAGGCTGTCTGTTCAAAATCATCTGTGTTTGAACAAACTAAGTTAGAAAATTTTAGAACACAAAAATTAAATAATGACTACTTTTTTAGATTTAAAATAACATCCGCAGCATTTTCGCTCGCTCCTTCCCCGCCTAATTTCTCTCTAAGTAACTTAAAATCTTGAAGCATTTTGCTTCTTTTTTTGCCTTCAACAACGAAATTCAGTTCTTTAACAAGGTTTTGAGTATTGAGTTCGTTCTGAATCAATTCTTTCACCACTTCCCTATCCATAATCAAATTGACCAGAGAAATATATTTGATATTTTTAACCAGTCTTTTGGCAATAGCATAAGAAATTTTACTTCCGCGATAGCAAACTACTTCAGGAATATTCAGCAAAGCAGTTTCTAATGTTGCCGTTCCCGAAGTGACCAAAGCGGCTTTCGAACACCTCAACAAATCGTATGTTTTATTAGAAACAAAATGCACATTTTCATCCACATATTTTTGGTAAAACTCTTTATCTAAGCTTGGCGCACCTGCAATCACAAACTGGTAATTTTCAAAATACGGACGAACAGAAAGCATGATTTCCAACATTTTTTCGACTTCCTGTTTTCTGGAACCCGGTAAAAGTGCAATGATTTCTTTTTCGTTTAAACCATTTTCAGATTTAAAATTCTCAATATTGATTTCTTGAAGTGAAGAAATCGCATCCAGCAAGGGATGTCCCACAAAATGAGATTTTACACCATGTTTATGATAAAAATCTTCCTCGAAAGGTAGGATTACCATCATTTCATCGACATATTTTTTGATGATTTCCACACGGCCTTCCTTCCACGCCCAAAGTTGTGGTGAAATATAGTAAACCACTTTTATCCCTAATTCTTTGGCAAATTTTGCGATTCTAAGATTGAATCCGGGATAATCTACCAAAATAAGAACATCCGGTTTATTATTTTTAATGTCTTCCTTGCAGAATTTAATGTTATTTAAAATTGTTCTCAGGTTCATCGCTACTTCAAGAAATCCCATAAAAGCAAGGTCACGATAATGTTTCACCAAAGTTCCGCCTTGTTTCTGCATAAGATCTCCACCCCAAAATCTGAATTCTGCGTTGGAATCTTTTTCCTTTAAAGCTTTCATTAAATTGCTTCCGTGCAAATCTCCGGAAGCTTCTCCTGCAATGATGTAATATTTCATAAATAATAATTGATGTACGATGAATGATTTTATCTATTGAACTGACAGTTTCAAACATCAAAATTCAAATTATAATTGAGTAAATTTGCTTCAAAGATAATGATAAAAATGTCAGAAGAATTTGAAATAAAAAATAAAGTGGCAGCAAGCGGATTAATCAATTTCGACTTGTCTACATTGCTCCCAAAAGGAGAAAGAAAAGGAATTGATCTGAAAGATTTTCTTTTTATGGAGATGGTTTTAAAAGAAAAAGATTTTCGTGAGAAGGTAGCAGCAATCAACTTAGAAGAATACAAAGACGCTTATATTTATGTTTACAATTCGGCAGATGCGATTGTTCCGCTTTGGGCTTATTTCCTGATTACGGCAAAACTGACTGATACTGCTAAAAAAATTGTTTACGGTAGTGCTGAAAACCTTGAAATGATCCTGATGCATGAAGCCGTAAGAGATTATGACTTCTCTGAAATGAACGGCAAAAGAGTCTTGGTAAAAGGATGTTCAGACAAATCTATTCCGGAGAACGCATATGTAGAATTGGTAGAAAAACTGAGTCCGGTTGTAAAATCTTTAATGTTTGGTGAAGCTTGTTCCAATGTCCCTATTTTAAAGAATTAAGCCTAATTTTTTGATGTTTGATTAAATTTTAATTGTGAATAAATGACTGTATTTCATATTTTTTGATAACTTTGAGTTGATTAACAAATAAAAATATAAACACAAAATGAGTTTAATTGATTTACTTACTGGTAATACAGGAAACCAGGTTGCAGAACAGGCTGAAAACAAATTCGGAATCAGCAAAAATCAGATTATTGCGCTCTTAGCAGTCGCTACACCACTTGTTATTTCTTATTTACGAAACAAATCTCAGGATGCAAAAGAAGCTGAAGCTTTAAACAACGCTTTGGACAAAGATCATGACGGAAGTATTCTGAATGACACTTCGCAACTCGAATCCAGACAAAATGAAGGAGGTTCTATTCTTTCTCACATTTTCGGAAGCGAAAAAAATACTGTTGAAAACCAATTGTCGCAAAACACAGGAATTTCTATTGATAAAATAGGTCCGATCTTAGCGATGCTTGCTCCTGTGATTATGGGATATATCGGTAAAGAAAAACAACAGAATAATGTTGGAGCCGGAGGTCTTGGAGATCTTTTAGGCGGAATTTTGGGTGGAGCTCAAAATCAGGCTCAGCAACAACAATCAAATCCTTTAAATGATATTCTTGGAAGCGTTTTAGGTGGCGGACAATCGCAATCTTCAGGAAATCCTCTGAATGACATCTTAGGAAGTGTTTTGGGAGGAGGCCAACAAAAGCAGCAAGGCGGAGGCGGCATTGGAGACCTTCTTGGCGGACTTTTTGGGGGAAAATAAACCTTTTGAAATGATAAAAAAAGACCAGAGAGAATTTCTCTGGTCTTTTTTATTCCTTTTACTTTTTAGATTTTTCTTCAGAGGCTACAACTGATTTAGCATCTTTTCTCGGTCTTCTTTTTCCGTAGCTACCATTGTTGATCTTACCTCTTCTTGATTTTTTGTCTCCTTTTCCCATAGCAATAAATTTTGGTTGATATACGAATTTATAAAACTGAGGTTAAAAATCAAAGATTTAGGCTGTTAAAATTTTTATAATGTTTTTTGGCTGAAAGATTGATGATGGAAGCTGGAAGTTTTTTAACCCTAAAATTTGCATTCCAGTAATGAACTTCCGTCATCAGCTTCAAGAAACCATCCTTCCTACACTTTTACCGTTTTCCATTTTCCTCTTTTAAATAAGATAAAAGCAACGATCGTTATTAAAGTTTCTGCAGCAGGAATTGAAATAAAAACACCTTTTGGTCCCATCTCCAGATATTTTGCAAGAAAGTAAGCTAATGGAATCTGAAACAGCCAAAATCCGAAAAGATTCACCCAGGTTGGTGTCCAGGTATCTCCGGCTCCGTTGAATGCATTAATCATCACCATTCCGATACCGTAGAAAATAAAGCCAACACTCATAATGTGTAAAGCATTTTTAGCAAAATTTACAATTTCAGGCTCCTGAGTGAAAAATGCAACCAAAAAATCACCTAAAAGAAAAAATACCAGACTTACCGTCAACATGAAAATCACGTTATATTTTACGGTTTTCATAACCGATTCTTCGGCTCTCTGCATTTCGTTGGCTCCCATATTCTGACCAACCAAAGTTGAAGCAGCATTGCTCAGTCCCCAAGCCGGAAGCATGAAGAACATCATTAGCCGTAAAGCGGTCTGATAACCCGCAGAAGCATTTTCACCACCGGTTGTTGCAACCAAATTGGCTAAGAAAATCCAACTACAGGAAGCAATGACAAACTGAAAAATTCCGGGTGTGGCAATTTTTACGACAGATTTTATAACATCAAATTTTGGCTTAAAATAGTTAAGGTGAATTCTGATCTGAGTATCGGCAATTAAAAGATGATACAATTGGTAAATAACACCAATACTTCTTCCGATCGTCGTTGCCAAAGCAGCTCCCGTTAACCCCATTGCAGGAACAGGTCCGAAACCTTTAATCAAAACAGGGCACAAAATAATATTGGCAATATTGGCAATCCACAAAGATTTCATTGCAATCGCCGCATTTCCTGCTCCACGGAAAATCCCATTAATTAAAAATAACAGCATGATAATGACGCTGCTTCCCATCATAATTCTTGTAAAATCTTTTCCATAAGCTGCAGCTTCTGGTTTTGAACCCATCAGAATTAAAATTTCTTCAGCATAAATTACTCCAAACAAACTTAAAACTAAGGTTACCAAAAATGAAACCAGTAAAACCTGTGCGGCACTTCTTGAAGCCTGCTCAGGATTTTTCTCACCAATTCGTCTTGCAACCATTGCTGTTGCCGCCATACTCATTCCGATCGCAATAGAATACATGACGGAAAGTACAGATTCTGTGAGACCAACTGTCTGAATGGCATAACCGCTTTCTTTCAAATGTCCTACAAAATACAGATCTACTAATGCAAATACAGATTCCATAGCCATTTCGAGCATCATCGGAATTGCCAAAAGAAGAACCGCACTTTTTATAGATGCTTTGGTGTAATCGACTTCTTCGCCACTCAATGCTTTTTTCAGGAAAGTGATGTATTTAGACATGATCAGTTTGTTTTGAGCAAAAATATCAATTCAGAAATGAACGCAGCTTGACATATGGAAAGTTTTTCAATTTTAATTTTTAATTAAAATTTTGATAATTAATTATTGTAAAACAATAATTAATTATATATTTGCAATAATAAAATATTTAGCAAATGAAATTACTCGGACCAAAATCTATTTCTACAGGATTATCTTATTTATTCTTACTACTGTTTATCTTTCTGTTACTCCATACAATTTATATGACTTTTTTATTTGGAGTAAGCTATTACAACTATACCAACTCTGAACACTTATTACCTGAAGTCATTGAGATTGGAAAATCAAGAGGAAATCATCCGCCTCCGTTTGATGTTTACTTTATCTTCAAATATCCGTTTTCAAATCAGCAAATGATGATGGGGTTTTTCACCAAGCAAACGGTAATGTTTCATTCTTTTCAGAATATATTCTTCTGTCTATTTTTTTTGTTTTTGTATAAAATCTTTAATCATCTAAACAACCATAATCTTTTCACTGAAAAAATAATACAGCAGCTGAAAATATTTTCTATTATTAATATTCTGTACGCCCCGCTCTATTTTTTCATTTGGGTGTATCTTTTTAATGCCAGTTTAGATGGCTCTATAATTATTACTTGCTTAATTTTCTTCTTTTTAGGAATTACAATGTATTTTACTTCTGCGTTTTTCAAAAAAGGTTACCAATTACAATCTGAAAATGATTTAACAATATAAAATATGCCAATCATTTTAATCTGGATATATCTTTTAGATATAATTCTAAACTACACCATTTCTACAGTATGTTTTATCCTTTTGGGATTGTCTTACTTTGCAATCCTACTTTTAAAAAATTGGAATAAATTACAATCTGAAAACAATCTAAAAAAATTAAAATATGCCAATCATCATTAACGTAGACGTCATGTTGGCGAAAAGAAAAATGCAGTCTCAGGAACTTGCAGAGAAAATAGGAATTACACAGGCAAACCTTTCTATTTTAAAAACCGGAAAAGCAAAAGCATTGAAACTTTCAACATTGGAAGCCATCTGTAAAATTCTCGATTGTCAACCGGGAGATCTTTTAGAGTACATAAAAGATTAATAAAATTCTACATGAATTATCATTTTAGAAAAACGAACGAAATGGATTAATAATTAACAACATGAATCAAAAAATTTATTTAGCTTTGTGTATTATTTAGATAAAATTGATATTTATGAAAAAAATAATTACCACAACTTTATTAATTGGATTTGTTGCTTTAACAAATTCAATCTATGCACAACAGGCAACAAAAGTTCAGCGTCAAGCAATACAAACAGATAATATTGAGACTTTCAAAAGTGCATTTACAAAAGCTGAGTATGACAAATGCATTGATATAAAGGAACGTTCATACACAATGTTGTCGTACAGTATCAGACATAACAGAAAGAACATTACCAACTTTTTACTTGCAAATAATTCTGATGTTAATAAAGCTTGTAAAGGACTAACTCCTTTAATGGTTGCAGCAACATACGGAGAAACTGAAGCAGCAAAATTACTTCTAAAAAAAGGAGCGAATAAAAATGCAAAAGATCTTAACGGGAAAACAGCAAAAGATTACGCTACAGAAAATAAACAGACTGCAACAGCTGCAATTCTGTAAAAAATTCTGTAAATAATATTTAAAACTTCCTTCGGGGAGTTTTTTTGTTTATAAACCCTTCAAAAATATTATCTTTGCAACTGCAAATTTCAAATTTCAAACGTACAATTTCAAATAAATTTAAAATGTTTCGATCGCACACAAACGGAGAATTATCTCTTCAACATCTTAATGAAGAAGTTACACTTTCAGGATGGGTACAAACCATTCGTGATAAAGGATTTATGATTTGGATAGATCTTCGAGATCGTTACGGAATTACTCAGTTGGTTTTTGATCAGGACCGTTCTACAGCGGAATTGATGGAAAATGCAAAAAAACTGGGACGTGAATTTGTAATTCAGGTTACAGGAAAGGTAATTGAAAGAGTAAGCAAAAACCCCAATATTCCAACAGGAGAAATTGAAATTTTAGTTAAAAAATTAGAAGTTCTTAATGAATCTCAGCTTCCGCCTTTCACGATTGAAGATGAAACGGACGGTGGGGAAGAATTAAGAATGAAATACCGTTATCTGGATATCAGAAGAGCTCCGGTAAGAGATAAACTGATCTTCCGTCACAAAATGGCGCAGAAAGTAAGAAATTATCTTTCAGACGAAGGATTTATCGAAGTGGAAACTCCGGTTTTAATCAAATCTACACCGGAAGGAGCGAGAGACTTCGTAGTTCCAAGCAGAATGAATCCGGGACAGTTTTACGCATTGCCACAATCTCCACAAACTTTCAAACAATTGTTGATGGTGGGTGGAATGGATAAGTATTTCCAGATTGTAAAATGTTTCCGTGATGAGGATTTAAGAGCCGACAGACAGCCGGAATTTACACAAATCGACTGTGAAATGGCTTTTGTAGAGCAGGAAGACGTGATGAATGTGTTTGAAGGAATGACGAAAACGTTGATCAAAGACATTACAGGTCAGGAATTCGGAGCATTTCCAAGAATGACATTCGCAGATGCGATGCAGAAATACGGAAACGACAAACCGGACATCCGTTTCGGAATGGAGTTCGTAGA
Organism: Chryseobacterium formosense; assembly: GCF_900116415.1. GTDB lineage: Bacteria > Bacteroidota > Bacteroidia > Flavobacteriales > Weeksellaceae > Chryseobacterium > Chryseobacterium formosense. Next base: position 144,231 of record NZ_FPAP01000005.1, read on the forward strand.
ATTAAACGATTTAGTAAAAGGAAAAGATTTCAAAATATTTGATGAAGCAGAATTGGTTGTTGGAATTAATGTTGAAGGATGTGCAGATTATACAAGAAAACAGATCGATGAGCTTGTTGATTGGGTTAAAAGACCACAAATCGGAGCTTCAGGAATGGTTTGGGCTAAATTCCAGAATGATGGGGTGAAAACTTCTTCTGTGAATAAATTCTACAACGAGGAAGACTTAGCTAAAATCATCGAAAAATTCGGAGCGAAAGAAGGCGATTTAATGTTGATTCTTTCAGGAAACGAGCACAAAGTAAGAACTCAGCTTTCTGCGTTGAGAATGGAGCTTGGAAACCGTTTGGGATTAAGAAAAGGCGACGTTTTCGCACCACTTTGGGTTGTAGATTTCCCATTATTGGAATTTGACGAAGAAAGCGGACGTTACCATGCAATGCACCACCCTTTCACCTCTCCAAAACCAGAAGATATTCATTTATTGGAAACTGATCCGGGAAAAGCAAGAGCTAACGCTTACGATATGGTTCTTAACGGAAATGAAATCGGTGGAGGTTCTATCAGAATTTTCGATAAAGATTTACAATCAAGAATGTTTGATTTATTAGGATTCTCGAAAGAAGAAGCAGAAGCTCAGTTCGGATTCTTAATGAACGCCTTCAAATACGGAGCTCCGCCTCACGGTGGTCTGGCTTTCGGATTTGACCGTTTGGTGGCAATTTTGGACGGAAACGAGGTGATCAGAGATTATATTGCTTTCCCTAAAAATAATTCGGGACGAGATGTGATGATTGATGCGCCTTCTTCAATTGCTGATGAACAGCTCGATGAATTGGAATTGCAATTAAATTTAAAAGCATAAATTAGAAGCGGAGATTTTTTCTCCGCTTTTTATTTTAAAACAAATCATGAACAAAGAAATTCTTACCTACAACACTCCAAATTCAGAACAAATTTTGAGAAAAATAAACCAATATGAGTTCAAACGACAATGGAAAAACAATCTAAATAAAAATAACAGAAATCTTATTTATGGAGTATTATCCCTTTTAGCTGGGATTTTACTCTACTGTTTAAAAGATTTTGGGTTTGCAGGTTTCTTTTTCGGCTTTTCTTTGGCCACAATTTCAACCTATTTTAATTATCGCTCTCAGTTTAGAAACTATAAAAAAGTTTTTCAGGAAAAATTAAATCATGAAATTAATCGTATAAATACAAATTCAAAAGACGTTATCTGGGAATTTACCCCATCACACTTTTCTTTTAAAAACTACAAATCTGAATTTAAATTCCTTTGGAGCGAAATTACCTATTGCATTCTTGATGATCAATATCTCTACATCAATGCTTCCTCAATTATAAATTTTATTTTAGATAAAGCCAATCTTGATGAAGAAAATATGAATAAAACTATCAAATACCTTGAAAAATATTCACGTTTTAAAGAAGTTTAATTCATACTACATTTAAATAATCTTTTCCTCACGGCACAATCATTGTATTTTTCACATAAAATAAAGAACAATGAAAGCAATCTGGAACGGCGCCATTGGTTTTGGTTTAGTCAATATTCCTGTGAAGATTTATTCTGCGACAGAAACCAGCAAATTGGATCTGGATATGCTGGATAAATCTGATTATTCAAATATTAAATTCAAAAGAGTCAACGAAAAAACCGGCAAAGAAGTAAAATGGGAAAACATTGTGAAAGGTTATCTCATGGACGATAAATATATTGTTTTGGATGAAGATGATTATGCTGCTGCAAGTCCTGAAAAGTCAAAAATACTGTCGATTGATCAATTTGTAAAAGAAGTTGAGGTTGATTCTGTTTATTTTGAAAACCCATATTATCTCGAGCCACAGAAAAACGGTGAAAGTGCATACCGGCTTTTGCTGAATGCTTTGGCTAAAACTAAAATGGTAGGTGTCGGAACCTTCGTACTTCGTGACAGCGAAGCCATTGGTCTGATTCGACCTTACAACGATGATGTTTTAGTTTTAAACCGATTACGATTTGCCCAGGAAATCAGAGATTACAAAGACCTTAAAATTCCAACTAAAAAAGCTCCAAAACCTGCCGAACTGAAAATGGCGATTAATCTTATAGAACAGCTTTCTCAGGAATTCGATCCTGAAATGTATAAAGACACCTACTCCGAATCTCTGCTTAAAATTATTAAGAAAAAAGCAAAAGGTAAGAGTGTAAAAACCAAAAAGACAGCTCCTGCAAAAGAAGGCAAAGTGATTGATTTAATGGCGCAGTTAAAGGCCAGTTTACAAAGTCCAAAATCTAAAACCGCTTCTTGATGGCTCTGAAAGATTATAACGACAAAAGGAAATTCGACGAAACAAGCGAACCAAAAGGAGAAACAAAAAAGAGCAAAGACCAGCTTATTTTTGTCATTCAAAGGCATGCTGCATCGAGATTGCATTACGATTTTCGTCTTGAAATGGAGGGAGTCTTGAAAAGCTGGGCAGTTCCGAAAGGTCCATCTTTAAATCCCGACGATAAACGTCTCGCCATGATGGTGGAAGATCATCCGTATGATTACAAAGATTTTGAAGGAAATATTCCCGAAGGAAATTATGGAGCCGGACAAGTTGAAGTCTGGGACAGTGGGACATATGAGCCTTTAGATAATACCTCAAAAATTTCAGATGAAAAAGAATTGCTGAAAGAACTAAAAGCCGGTTCTTTAAAATTTATCCTTCATGGTAAAAAACTAAAAGGTGAATTTGCTTTAGTTAAAATGAAAAATGCTGAAAATAATGCATGGCTTCTCATTAAACACAAAGATAAATTTGCAAAAGATGAATATGATGCAGAAGAGAACACTGCAAAAAATTCTTCAGTAACCAAATTTTTAGAGGAAAAAAAAAGCCTAAAAAGCAGCAAAAAGAAGTCATAAGCTCAGATACGAAGCCCAAATTTCAGCGGTTTAATTCTTTAGTTGACGAAAAGAAATTAAAAAGCTTTATCAAACCGATGCTTGCAAAACCTCACGACAAAGCATTTGATGATGAAGACTGGCTTTTCGAAATAAAGTGGGATGGTTACCGTGCCATTGCTGATCTCAGTAAAAAACAGTCGTTATTCTATTCCCGAAACGGGATTTCCTTTTTATCCAAATTCAACAAAGTTGCAGAAGATTTCGACAATCAAAAACACAAAATGATTCTCGACGGAGAAATTGTTGCTTATGATGAAAACGGAAAGCCTAGCTTTCAAATGCTACAACAGATTGGTGACAATCCCGACTTAGCTTTAACCTATCAGGTTTTTGATTTGCTTTGGCTGAATGGTCATTCTACTAAAGAACTTCCTTTAATTCAGAGAAAAGAATTGCTGAAAGATGCTCTCGTTGAGACCGACATTATCAAATATTGTGATCACATCACGGAAAAAGGCATCGATTTTTTTAATCAGATGAAAAAAATGGAACTTGAGGGGATGATTGCGAAAAAATCTGACAGTATTTATAGCGAAAATCACCGAAGTTTCGATTGGCTCAAAATAAAATTTACCAATACCGAAGAAGCAATCATCTGTGGGTTTACAGAACCACGCGGTTCAAGAGAAGGTTTCGGAGCATTGATTTTAGGAAAATATATAGACGGAAAACTGATTTATGCAGGGCATACAGGAACCGGATTCAATCGTGAATTGATTCATGAAGTTCTTGAAAAATTAAAAAAATTGATCATCAAAACTTCTCCATTCGAAAATAAGCCAAAAACCAATATGCCGGTAACTTGGACGAAGCCTGAACTGGTTTGCGAAATAAAATTCTCAGAAATTACCAAAGACGGAATTTTCCGCCACCCTGTTTTTGTAACAATACGTGAAGACAAAGAGCCAAAAGAAGTAAAAACTTCGTCAACAGAACTAAAAAATACACCAAAATCGAAACTTATGAAAACGAGCAGTCGTTCAAAAAATTCAGATTCAGACAAAGAAATTACTCTAAACCGTCATAAAGTAAAATTGACAAATCAGGATAAAATTTATTTTCCGAAAGACAACATTACCAAAGGTGATGTGATAGCATATTATCAGTCAGTTGCTGAATATATTTTGCCACACCTTAAAAACCGTCCGCTTTCTTTAAATCGCTTTCCGAATGGGATTGAAGAACAAGGTTTTTATCAAAAAGATGCAGGAGACAGCATTCCGGATTGGGTTAAAACAACACAGGTGTTTTCAGATTCTACCGATAAAAATATCGATTATATCTACTGCAATGATAAAGCGGCATTGGCTTATCTGAATAATTTAGGTTGTATCGACCTCAATCCGTGGAACTCTTCACTTCCCGATTTGGATCATCCCGATTTTTTGGTTTTAGATCTCGATCCTTCGAAAAAAAATACGTTTGATGATGTGATTGAAACGGCTTTGCAAGTAAACGAAGTTTTAAAAACCATCAAAATTGACGGTTATTGTAAAACTTCCGGAAGTACGGGAATTCACGTTTACATTCCGATGGGTGGTAAATATGATTTTGACCAGGTAAAAGATTTTGCCCATATTTTAATGAAACAGGTTCATGACCGACTACCCAAAATTACCACTTTAGAAAGAAGCCTACAGAAACGTGACGATAAAAAAATCTATCTTGATTATCTTCAAAACCGTACCGGACAAACTTTGGCAAGTGTCTACAGTTTACGACCGAAAGAAGGAGCCTCTGTTTCGATGCCTTTAGAATGGGATGAAGTAAAAAAAGGCTTGAGACCGACTGATTTCAATATTCATAATGCTTTGGAAAGAATTAAGGAGAAAGGAGATTTGTTTAAAGCTGTTTTGGGAAAAGGGATTGATATGATGAAGACGTTGGAATTGTTGGAAGGATTAGATTGATGTTCGCAAATAATAACAATTTGTTTTTTATAGTATGTTTGTCATTCTGAAAGAATCTAAGCAAGAATTGCTATCTTACTTCTCTAATGCTATGTTGAGATCCCTACGGGATGACAAACTGACCGCTGATTAACCAAAAATAGATAATTACGGAAGTTTCGCCACCAAACTCTCCGGCAACATTTTTAAAATCAAATAAATTATTTTCCATTTAAAATTGGGAACTATGGTAAAAGAATTCCTGGCGTTTACAATAAATTTTGCTACATAATCCGGCTCCATCATTAAAGATTCATTCAACTGTAAACCTTCATTAATTTTTGTTCGAATATAACCAATGACCAACGCGTTGACTTTTATATTTCTTGAAGCTAATTCCTGTCTCAAACCGGCCAAGTAAGTGGTAAAAGCCGCTTTTGTACTTCCATAAACGAAATTACTTTTCCGTCCACGAACTCCCGAAAGAGAAGATAATCCGATAATCCTTTCTAAATTTTTGTTGTTTTGATCCGTTGCAATAATATTGAGTATAGAAACCGCTCCCATATAATTGACCAACATCATTTGTTGAGTTCCTTTGAAGTCTCGCAAAGCTTTTTCATTATCCACTAAAAAACCGGCAGCATAAACAACAATATGAGGTTTTATGGGAAGTTCATCATAAAATTTTTGGTGAGAATCAAAATCAACAGAATCAAAACTTAAAATCGTAACTTTTGACTGAAGATTACTTTGCTGAACAAATTCTTCCAGAGATTGTATATTTCTGGAAGCTGCAATAACAGAAAAATCTTTTTCGATGTATTGTTTGATACATTGTTTCGCAACGTCAGAATTTGCACCGAGAATGAGAACGTTTTTGTTTGTGTTTTGATTCATGGGGCAAAGATATTTTTTTAATTTCTTAAACGCTAATTTCACGAATATTTTCACAAATAACACGAACGTTTCGTCATTTCGACGAAGGAGAAATCTATTATATATCATCGAACTTTTTATTAGAAAAGATTCTTCACTCCACTACGTTTCGTTCTGAATGACAGTTTACCTAACCATTAAAAAGAATCGGCGCGGTGAGCTTTGCTCACCGCGCCGAAACACAATATTATCAAAACTAAAAATTATTTCTTTTCAGTTTCTGTAGTTTCTTTTTTATCAGCTGTAGCTTTGTCACCAAATCTGGTTGCTGTAAATTCTCTTGAGATGGCCGCTTTTTCAAATTTCAGTTTTCCTGAAAGTGTTTCAATAACCACTCCATCTTCCTGAATCTGAGCAATTCTTCCGTGAAGACCTGAAGTAAGCACTACTCTGCTTCCCACTTTAAGATCTTCCTGAAATTTTTTCTCTTGTTTCTGCTTTCTCATCTGCGGTCTGATCATCAGAAAATAAAATCCAACGATCATCACTCCCATCATCATGAGCATGGTGGTAGAGTTTCCCTGTGCAGGTGCTTGTAAAAATAATGTCAACATAAATATTTTAATTATGGTTGAATATTAGCATTGAATGTCAATTTTACAGGAGCGTTTTCTACATTAGCGAAAACATCTGCATATTTTTGTACACTTCCGTCAAAGTTTGTGGAATCAAAGCTCAAAGTAATTTTCCCTTTTTTACCCGGCATAATCGGATCTTTTGTAAAATCAGGAGCAGTACATCCGCACCCAGGCTTTACTTCAGAGATAATTAATGGGTTTGTACCTGTATTGGTCACTTCGTAAACGTGGTTTACTTTTGCTCCTTTTTTAATATTTCCAAAATCGAAATTGCTTTCAGATAATGCAATGGTTGTTGTAGGCTGATTAGATTTTACTGGTGTTGCAACTTCAGTTCCTGTAACAGCTGTAGCCGGAGCTGCAGGTGTTGTCATAGAGTCAGCAGAAGGGGCATTTGTAGAATCTACTCCAGCTACCTGTGAAGTTTCTGATGATTTATTTTCTTCTTTTTTACAAGAAACCAATCCGAATCCGATAACAGACAAAGCAATGATTGATAATGTCTTTTTCATATTAAATTAATTTTAATTTATATTCTATTTAAATCTTTACAGTATTTATCTAAAATCCCGTTGATGAATATATTTGATCGGTCGGTTGCAAATACTTTTGCGATCTCAATATATTCGTTAATGACAACTCTTGAAGGTGTAAAAGGAAAATTATCAAGTTCAGAAATGGCAGTCGTTAAAATCACTTTATCCATCAACGCAACTCTCTCCAAATCCCAATTTTCAAGACGCTCAGAAAGTTTCTTCTCGTTGGCTTCCCAATTATTCAGCGTGTCTCTTAGTAGCTTGCTTGCGAAAGTTTTATCCTCTTCATCTTTAATCATTTTAATTAAAGTACGGCTTTCTTCATCTTCTTTCAAAAAACCAATTGTTTTCTGAACCATTGAATTGGCAATGTGAATATCATCTGCCCAGGTAAGCTCTCTATCACTAATGTAGTCATGAAAATCGTCATTTTCAGCAATATATCTTAAAAATAATTTTCCGATAAATTTCTGATCTTCTTCAAAAGAATACCCTTCCTCTTTCATAAAATCCTGATAACGTTTTCCTGCAGTCATTCTCTGGAAAGTTTTTACCAGCATATCATCATGCAAATCCCACTTCAAATCTTTATGCTGACCAGAGAAGAATAATCTTTCAGGGTTTTCTTCAAGCTTTTTTAAAACCTGATTATTAATAAATTTTTGATTGGGGTTGACGTCAGAATCAGTCTTGAAGTATTTATTCTTACCAATTTCCATCTGATTTTCTGCAAGATCTTTCAGACCTACCAAAAAATTCAGCTGGTAAATATAGAGATTGTAAATTTTCTCTATTCCTGTAAACATGTTCTTTTCCAAAACATCAATTTTTACAGGATTTTGGTAGTACGAATACACACTTTCTACTACTTTTTCACGGATTTGTCTTCTTCCTAACATTCAAAGAGCTTTTTATGGGTGCAAAGATATGAAATTTAAAATTTATGAAATTCTCAGTCTCCTTCAATTTTTGTAATTTTGTGAAAGTTTATGAAAGCACTGAAAACTCTGAACCCTTACTTTTGGAAGCACAAAATATTATTGTTTTGGGGGTTACTATTCATCATCGCCAGTAATTTTTTCAACATTTATAAAGTACAGTTTGTCGGAAAATCGGTTGACGAGCTTACGAAACATGGCAATTTAGGCTTCAACAGACAGGTTCTGATTTACGTTGCTATTATTGTCGGCTGTTCGCTTCTTACAGGATTTTTCACTTTTATGATGCGACAAACGATCATTGTTGCTTCAAGAAGAATTGAATACGAGCTGAAAAACAAAATCTACAGACATTATCAGGATTTATCTTTAACGGATTACAAACAGACAACGATCGGAGATTTGATGAACCGATTGAGTGAAGATATCGTTGCGGTAAGAATGTATTTGGGACCGGGTGTCATGTATGTTGTCAACTTGGTGGTTTTGCTTTTAATCACAAGTGTTTACATGCTCAAAACGGATGTTTCGATGACTTTATGGACCTTGTTACCGCTTCCTATTTTATCATATATCATTTTTAAAGTAAGCTCGATCATCAATAAAAAATCGAAAGTGATGCAAAAAAGCCAGTCTGCGATTTCAACTTTTGTACAAGACAGTTTTTCGGGCATCAGAGTGGTAAAATATTTTGCGAAAGAAAAATACATCCAGAAGAATTACGGAACCAAAGTCAGCGATTATCAGGATAAAGCTTTAGATTTAGCAAAAACGGAAGCATATTTCTTTACGATTATTTTATTTGTAATCGGTTTATTGAATGTTGCCGTGATTTTAATCGGTGGCGAAAAATATATTGCCGGAGAACTTACAGTCGGCAAAATTGCTGATTTCTTCATGTATATCAATATTTTGATATGGCCATTCTCAATGGTGGGTTGGGTAACTTCGATCAACCAGAGAGCAGAAGCTTCGATGCAGAGAATCAACGAATTTTTAGAAAAGCAATCAGAAATTTATAACAAGAATTTTGAAAACTATCCTATCAAAGGTGATATTGAATTTAGAAACGTTTCCTATGTTTATCCGAATACCGGAATTAAAGCTTTGAGTAATTTAAGTTTTAAAATAGAAGCCGGAAAATCTTTAGCCATCATGGGAAAAACCGGAAGTGGAAAATCTACCATCGCCTTACTTCTGTGCAGACTGATTGACCCAACTGAAGGAGAAATTTTAATCGATGGAAAAAACCTGAAGGAACATAACTTAGAGAATTACAGAAATTTTATTGGATATATTCCGCAGGAAAGTTATCTTTTTTCTGATTCTATCGAACATAATATCGGTTTCTCCATAGACAATCCTTCTCACGAAAAAGTAGTGGAATATTCTAAAATCGCTGATGTTCACAAAAACATTATTGAGTTTAAAGATCAATACAAAACTATGGTCGGTGAACGAGGAGTGATGCTTTCGGGAGGTCAGAAACAGAGAATCTGTATTGCAAGAGCCTTAATTAAAGATCCGAATATCATTATTTTTGATGATTCTCTTTCCGCTTTAGACACAGAAACCGAACAAAACATCCTCGAAAACATTGATTCAAAAATTCATAACGCAACTTCCATAATCATCACTCACAGAGAGTCTAGCGCTCAAAGAGCCGATAAAATCCTTAATCTTAGTGAAATTACCAATTCTGCAACGGCATAGTCAAAAAATTTTGAATTGTTAAATAAATCATAAAAAAAATTTTGTGGTTGGAAGAAAAATTTTATATTTGTTCTTAACAAGATTAAAAAATATCTAATAATGAGTGAATACAAGGAACGCCATGAAAATGAAATTTTCACCAAGGTGTTAAAAGCGGGGAGAAGAACTTATTTCTTTGATGTGCGCGAGACGAAAGCGGGAGATTATTATCTTACAATTACCGAAAGCAAAAAGAATTTCGGAGAGAATGGGGAGGCGACATTCGAGAAGCACAAAATCTATCTTTACAAAGAGGATTTCAAAAGTTTTCAGGAGATGTTTAATGAATCTACAGATTTCATCATTAATGAAAAGGGTGAGGATGTCATTTCAGAAAAACATGATAAAGACTTCAAAAGCAAAAGTTATACAATCGATTCTGACGATGAAGTTTAACTAAAAAGAATATCTAAAAACACAAGCATCTGGAAAAAGGTGCTTTTTTTATGCCTGAATTTCAAAATACTCATTGGATATAAAATAAAAAAGTACACTATAAAAGTGTACTTTTTTGGGTGAATGAGGGGTCTCGAACCCCCGACCTTCGGAACCACAATCCGACGCTCTAACCAACTGAGCTACAATCACCGTTTTGTGAGTGCAAATATAGGAATAATTTTTAAGCTACAAAATAATTCCGTCAAAATTTTTCAAAGCAATCAATTTTTCTGTTGTAAAGCCTTCTGCGTACGTTACTCCGGACAATCTGCCCAAGTCCTGAGCACGATAAGTAAGACTTTCATAAAAGTCTTTTGATGTTATTGGTGTCTCCGGTTCCTTAGAAGTTGGGTCATAGAATTGAGTCTTGAATGCCATACAAGCTTCTATCTTTTTATCAAGATGGTCAGAAATATCAATTACGAATTCAGGTTCTATATTTTTCCACTGAATATAATGAAAAATATGTTTCGGCCTCCAAACTTCCTGGTTTTCTCTATCTAAAACAGTCTCTATTTTTCTTAAGCCAGCTAAAAAGCACGCATCAGATACTAATTTCGCTCCTTTTGCATGATCTGGATGTCTATCATCAATTGCATTGGCTAAGACAATTTCCGGACGGTATTTGCGGACCATCTTTACAATCTCCATCTGATATTCTTCCGAGTTAACCAAAAAACCATCTTTTAATCCTAAATTTTCCCTTGCTGAAACACCTAAAATTTTTGCCGCTTCGGTAGCTTCCTTTTTTCTGGTAAGATCAGTTCCTCTGGTTCCGAGCTCACCTCTGGTAAGATCTACAATTGCACAGGTTTTTCCTTCTGAAATTAATTTAGCAATAGTTCCGCCACATCCAAGTTCAACATCATCAGGATGCGCTCCAAAAGCAAGTATATCTACTTTCATTTATTCATATTTATTTTAATCGAAATACCAATCAAGTACTTTAGAATCGGTAATAAAAAGTATTTCATTTTTCAAAGGTAAGCTTTAAAATAAAAACTTCCCAAGCCTTACGAATGGGAAGTTTTAGTATCTATAATTTAAATTTTAAATTACTTGTTAATCTCTGCACTTAGTTTTACAGCGTCCTGATAAGAAGGATCAAGTTGCAATGATTTAGCAACATAATCTTTTGCTTTTGCCAAATCTTTATCTTTTTCAAGATATGCAACCGCAAAGTATGCATAAGCAAGAGTCTGTTTATTAGCTTCTACTTCTGCCGGCTTTACCGTAGAAATAAATTTCTCGTAAGAAATTTTAGCCGCATCATTATTCCCGGCTTGTTGGTATGCATAACCTTGACTGTAATATGCTGGTGCCCAATCAGGAAGAAGTGCGCTCATTTTACCCCATGTAAGGATTGCACCATTCCAGTTTTTAGCATCCTGATAAGCATTTGCCAACTTGTAAAGCGCATCAGAATCCTGTGCGTTTGCAGCTACTTGCTTCTTAGCAGCTTCAATTTCAGGAGTAGTTGGCCCTGCATCTACTGAAGCCTGAGAAGCTCCTCCACCATTGATTTTAGCCAACTCCATGTCCCACTTCAAAGTCTCATCTTTTGCTGCTTTAGCCAATGCTACTTTCTGTTGAGATTCTGCTTGTAAAGCTGATTTTTTAGCAGCGTCCGTTTCAGTTTTTGCTAAACCTGCTGCAATTAATCCCATCAATCCCTGATCAGCCGGTTGAACTCTAGATTTTTCAGCTTTTGATACGAAAGAATCCATGTTTTGTTTAGCTTCAGCATATTGTCCGTCTGCATAATTTACATAAGCTCTTAATTTAAATTTGATCGGATCATCAATTTTATCAAAAATCTTATCTAAAATTGCTTTTGAATTTGCATAATCTTCATTAGTGAAATATAATTTTGCAATCTCTAACTGCGTATATGGATCTTCATCAGCATATTTTGTATAGTTGATCAAATCCTGAGTTGCTTTTGCATTTTCCTGATATTTGATATCATAGGCTGCTAAAGCTTTATATGCAGGAGCATAAGTTGCATCGGTAGCAATTGCTTTATCAATACTTGTTTTAGCTTGTTGCCATTGTTGAGCAGCCATCCATAAAGTTCCGATTCTCGTGTGAACAGAAGCTTTATTTTTAGCTAAAGGCAAAGCTTTATCATAAGCCGTCATTGCATCACCAGGAATTCTCTTTAATCTGTAAGCATCTCCTAAAGTATAGTAATAATATGCAGGAACTTCTTTCTTAGCTCTTTCTACAGCTTTATTTAAATATTGAATTGCTAAATCAGGTGAGTTGTTTTTCTCGAATAAAGTTAATGCTTCAGCAGCTCTGTACAGAACTTCTGCATCTTTTTCTCTTGAATCTGTAACAATCTTCTGAATTTCAGCAATCGCCGATTTATCACCTTTTCCAAGTTTTACAGCCGCTAAACCAATTTGATTTAAATAACTTTTTTTATCGGCCGCTAAACCTTTATTGAAATTTTCTGAAGCCTGGGCAAAATCCGGCTCACCTTGTCTCAAAAATGTATTCCCTAGGTAGAAATAGTTTTCTGCTGTAGGTTCTTTTGCAATCATTGAAGAAAAGTTGGTCTTAGCAGCAGCAAATTTATCACTGTCTATGCTGTTAATACCATCCTGCAACGTCTGAGCAAAAGCAAAATTGGTAAAAAATACCACTGATGCACCTAAAGCAATCTTCTTTACATTCATAATCATTATATCTTTCATTATTATTTTAAAACTTGTATTAAAAAACGAATTACAATTACACAATTTTCAGACCAAAATAATGCATTTAAATTGTATAAAAGGTAATATTAAGATTTTTTAACGCATTTGAACTTCGCGTCTGTAGATGTTATATGGCTGAAGCCCCTCTTTTTCGACAATCATCTGACCCAGTTGTGTACAAGAATATCGAATGAACCCATTAGCAATGTTAAAATTTCCTTCATTTGTTAAGAAATAAAGAACTCTTGTAAAAGGATATTTCATTTCTCTCAATCCATCAGTATTCGGATAATATGATTTTCCATTGGTGGTGACTGGAAGAATTTTAATCATTTCTCTTAACTTTTCCATTTCTTTATCGTAAGGACGGCTAATTGTATTCAAGCCGATAACGCCAATTTTATTGGGATATTTATTCAATTCTTCAATAACATTTATACTTCCCGGAATAATAGAAAATTTAAGATCACGAGGTTCTTTCTTAAGTTTTTGAGCTACAAAGTTCAGATTACTGGAATTGGTTCCATCAAAAACAAAATTCTTATCATCAGACTGCAATCCTGCTGTTATTTCTTCCATTGTAATGCTCGTCTTTACTGAATTTTTCGGAACAAAAAATACCACTGCGTCAGCTGCAAATTTAGCAGGCAGATATTTTAAATCAACTTGTTTTTCGTAAAGTTTAATTTCTTCAGGAGACAATTCTTTAGACATCACCGCAATTCTCGCTTTGTCATTAAGCAAATCTATAAAGCCTAAATCTTCCTTCTTTGCCATAACTTTTATTTTAGTATCAGGATAGCTTATCATATATCCTTCTGCCAAAGCTTCTGTTACACTTTTAAATGATTCATCCGTTAAAATTGTCATTTCTCCTTTATGATAAGATGGCGATTTTTCTTCTTTTTTTGAGCAAGCAACAGCTAATATCAAGAATAGAAATAGTACCAATACTGGTTTTAGTTTATTCATTGTCTCCTTTGTTTTTAATTTTTGAAACTGCTCTCCAGATTCTGAAAAAACCATAAAGCATTACAAGCCCACCCAACGGATAAGCAACAGTAGGTTCCAAAACGGTAAAAAAGAATTTGTAAACAATAATTACAATTCCGAGAATAATATAGAATAATCCTGTGACTAAGGATAACCAATTGAACATCATACAACAAAAATATTAAAAAAAATAAAAAAGAGAAGCATAAGCCTCTCTTTTTTAATTATTATTAAAATAAATTAACCTTCGAAATTCATTGTTAAAGGTAGTCTGAAACGCAAACGTACAGGCTGGCCATTGATTTTCCCTGGTGTCCATTTATTTTTAATTGATTTTACAGTTCTAACAGCTTCTGCATTAAAATCAGAATTTTTGCCATTAGCTTTTACGTCTGTAATAGATCCATCTCTTTCAACAACGAAAGTAATTTCAGTTTTTACAGTTCCTTCATCACCACTCATTGCAGAACCATCAAAATTATTAGAAATTTTAGTTCTGAATGCGTTAATTCCGCCAGGGAATTCCGCATTTTGTTCTACTTCATTGTAGATCTGAGTATCACTCACCTGAGGCTTAACTTCAGCTGTTGAAGCCTTAGTACCTGTTGATGGTGGTGGCGGTGGTGGTGTATAAGCCGGAGCTTTAACACCTTCCTGATTCTGCAAACCAGTAGTTGTTTCTAACTGCTTAGAAATCGGCGGCGGTGGAGTCTCAATTTTCGGAGCTTTCACCGGTTCCGGAACTACATTCTGGATAACTTCTATTTTCTCTTCCTCTTTTGGAGGTGGTGGTGGTGGAGGTGGTTCTTCTTCTTTTGGCTCTTCAATAATTTTATCTTCCTGCAATACATCTTTCAAATCCAACTGAACTTCCTGCTTTTCAGGAGCATTCATGTTTTTAATTGTAAGATAGATAAACGGAGATAAAGCAGCCACCAAGAATAGAGATGTTCCAATGATAAAAGATTTTGTCAGTAATCTAGGATACTGATGTCTGATATCATATGCACCATATTCTTTATTTCTATTTTCAAATACAATCTCGTCTAAAGTAAGATTCTGACTGTACACATTTTCATCTGCCATTGTAATTCAATATTAATGGTTAAATTACTTTGTTGCAGGAGCAGCACCAGCTGGATTTCCTACTTTCTTGTCATAGATTGCTTTTTCCCAAGGCTTCAGATCGGTAACACCGTACTGCTCACTTTTGGTAATAGCCATTTCGTCAAGAATATCTACAAAGTTCTTATACACTGCATCGTCAGTCGGTTTGATAATTACTGTAAACTTAGTTTTATCTGCCGCATTAGCTTTTGCTTGCTCGATTACTTTTCTGATTCCTTCTCTGTCAAAATTAGTTTCGTTCAGATTTTGGTCAGTCAGAGAAGTATTATCTTGCTGATGCCAAAAAATTCTGTTATCCTTTCCTAATAATAGAGAAATTGAATTTGAAAGTTTAATTTCTGTCGGAGGTGGTTTTGGAGTATTTTCTTTCGGTTTAGCCGGAAGACCCAAATCCATAACATTCGGTTTAGAGAATGTGGTTGTGAACATAAAGAAGGTAATCAATAGAAAACCCAAGTCCACCATCGGAGTCATATCAACTCTGGTACTCTGTTTCTTGGAACGTACCTTGCCGCCTTTGGCGCCTTTTTCCTGTACTTGTACTTCTGCCATTTCTAATCGATATTATTCGTTAGGTTTACCTTCTTGTGATGTAATCAACCAAAATTTAAGAAAATCAATATCTCTTAAACCCTCAAATAAACTTTTAACTTTAGGGTACTCCGTAGTAACGTCACCTTTGATTGCTAATTTGTAATCAGGATTAACGCTAAGACTCTGCTCTACCCAGTCAACTAATTGTTTATTAGTACTATCCATAGGAATCCCTGTAGGACTCTTATAATTCTTTCGCTCATCTTCTGACAGGTTAAGAAAGCTCTTTAGCTGTGCCATAGGAACACCAACTGCCTGAACTCTTTGGAATGCTGCAATTTCGTTTGGAGAAAAAGCAGGAAGATTATACTTCTCACCCATTTTTTTAAGAAGATCTACTCTTTCTGAAGCATTGTCTACTGGCTGAAAATAAAATTTTCCGTCCGGCGTAGCATTAATAGTCATTAAACTTGCATCAGGGAGTAATTTTTCTGATATTGAAGATGGCGGTTTGATCTGCTCCACATCAGGTTTTTTGAACTGTGTGGTCAAGATAAAGAACGTAAGTAATAGGAATGCAACGTCACACATTGCCGTCATATCCGTAATTACTCCGTGTCTTTTTGGTTTGACTCTCGCCATTATTTTATAATTTTTTAATTAAACTTCTTTCTAAATAATGCAAATATCTTGCTACAAAATTCTTAGTTGAATTCTGCGAAAGACTGCTGGATGCTCATAGCGATCTCATCGATCTTATAAGTTAATCCATCAATTTTAGAAGTAAAGAAGTTGTAAAGCATAATCGCAATTGCAGAAGTACCAATACCTAAAGCCGTGTTGATCAATGCTTCAGAGATACCTGTAGAAAGTGCAGCAGCATCAGGAGTACCACCACCAGAACCTAAAGCAAAGAATGCCTTGATCATCCCGATTACCGTTCCAAGTAGAGCGATTAGGGTAGCAACTGTACCTAAAGTAGAAAGAATCATCATGTTTTTCTCTAACATTGGCATCTCAAGAGTTGTAGCTTCTTCGATAGCTTTGTTAAGAGCAACCATTTTTTGTTCTTTGTTCAATGTAGTATCATGAGATAACGCTTTGTAAGTCGTAAGACCTTCTTTTACTACGTTACCAACAGAACCTTCTTGTCTGTCACACTCTTCAAGAGCTTCGTCAACTTTGTTTTGGTTTAGTAAGCTTCTTACTTTTACAACGAAGTTGTCTAAGTTTCCTTTTCCTGCAGCTTTGCTAAGGATGAAATATCTTTCGAAAGAGAAAACGATTACAGTAATCATGAAAGTAATCAAGATTGGTACGATAACCCCTCCTTTGTAGATAATTCCTAAAAACGAATCTGGGTGAATGTCTTTCCCTTCAACACTTGAAAAAGCAACTGATCCAGAACCTAATTTTTCTGCATCTTTAAAGTTCCCCGGACTACCAAGAACGAATAAATAAATACAAATACCTATTGCCAATAGAATAGGGATAATTACAGCTGGATTAAGACCTCCTGCTTTTTTAGCAACTACTTGCTCATCATTTTTTGAAACATTCATTTCCATATTTAACTAAATTATATTGTTTTAAAATTTTAGAGTTTGTAAAATAAAGGCAAAAATAATTAAAATACAAGAGTATGAGAAAACATTTTATCTTTTTTTCAAAGGTTTAATACACCTCAATTCTAAAAATGCAAATATTTCCAGATATTTTATCAATTATTTCAAATTTTGAAAAATACATTTAAAATTTAAAAAAATTACATATGTTTTTTTTATAATTTACCAATGTTAAATTTCTTTTAAATTACAATATTTACAATTTTTTTTGGCACAACTATGATTTTTTTCGGAGTTTTCCCCTCCAAAATCTGTCCCATTTTGTCATCCTGAAGCACTGAATCTTCAACTTCCTTTGGAGATAATGTTGACGGAAGGGAAATTTTAAATTTCATCTTGCCATTTACACTTACAGGATACAAAATTTCATCTTCTATCAGATAATCTTCGTTCAGCAAAGGGAATTTTTCAAATTCTATTGTCTCATTATGACCTAATTTACTCCAAAGCTCTTCACAGATGTGCGGAGCATACGGAGAGATGATAACGGCAAGAGGTTCTAAAATATTGCGTTTGTTACATTTTATTTTCTGCAACTCATTTACAGCAATCATAAATGAAGATACAGATGTATTGAAAGAGAAGTTTTCGATGTCGTAAACTACCTTCTTTATTAATGTATGCAAAACTTTATATTCTGCTTTTGTCGGCTCTTCTTCCGATACTTCAAAAACCTCACCATTAAAATATAAATTCCAGAATTTTTTCAGGAAACCGTAAACTCCGCTAAGACCTTGCGTGTTCCATGGCTTAGATTGTTCTAATGGACCTAAGAACATTTCATACAATCTTAAACCGTCTGCTCCGTATTCTTCACAGATATCATCAGGATTTACAACATTGTATTTTGACTTGGACATTTTTTCTACTTCACGACCTGTGATGTATTTTCCGTCTTCTAAAATAAATTCTGCATCAGCATAATCCGGTCTCCAAGCTTTGAAAGCTTCTGTGTCTAATTCGTCAGAAGTTCCTTTTAATAAAGATACATCAACGTGGATTGCCTGAGTCTGATACTCTTTTGCTAGATTTTTTGATACATATTGATTTGTACCGTCAATTCTATATACAAAAGCACTCATTCCCAAAATCATCCCTTGATTGATCAACTTTTGGAAAGGCTCATCATTATTAATATATCCTCTGTCTTTTAAGAACATATTCCAGAAACGGGAATATAATAAGTGACCGGTCGCGTGCTCGCTACCACCGATATATAAATCAACCTGACCCCAATAATTTGAAGCCTCTGGTGAGGCAAACATTTTATCATTTTTCGGATCCATATACCTAAGGAAATACCAAGAACTTCCTGCCCAACCCGGCATTGTAGATAATTCTAATGGGAAAATTGTTTTTTCGTCAATTAAATTGGTATCAACAATTTTCTGATTCGCTTCGTCCCAAGCAAACGATTTTGCATTTCCTAATGGCGGATCTCCGTCTTCAGTCGGCAAATATTTTTCAACTTCAGGAAGTTCCAGAGGCAGTGCGGAAGTCGGCAACGTATAAGGCATTCCATCTTTATAATAGATAGGAACTGGTTCTCCCCAATATCTTTGTCTTGAAAAAATTGCATCACGCTGTCTGTAATTCGTTGTTCCGTGGCCGATCCCCTTCTTTTCTATGGCATCAATAATTAATACTTTTGCTTCATTATAATTTAAGCCGTTTAAGAAATCAGAATTTACACAAACAGAATCTTTAGAATCAAAAGATTTTTCCTGAACGTCCTCGTCTGTTTCTACAACTTTTTTAATTTCTAAATTAAATTTCTTCGCAAATCTGTGATCACGCTCATCGTGTGCAGGAACAGCCATTACAGCTCCCGTTCCGTAACCCATCAAAACATAATCTGAAATATAGATCGGCATCTTTTCATTGCTGAAAGGATTGATCGCGTAACTTCCCGTGAAAGCACCGGAAACGTTTTTCACGTCAGACATTCTGTCTCTTTCGGTTTTTTTGGAAGTTTCTTCAATATAAGTATCTACCTCAGCTTTTTGTTCGGCTGTAGTAATTGTTTCCACTAAAGGGTTTTCCGGAGCCAACACCATAAACGTTGCTCCAAAAATTGTATCAGGTCTTGTGGTGAAAACCTCAACGGTTTCGTCGTGACCATCAACATTGAATTTCACTTGTGCTCCCTGAGATTTTCCGATCCAGTATTCCTGAGAATCTTTCAAAGGTTGTGGCCAGTCCAAAGTTTTTAAACCTTGCAACAATCTTTCAGAGTATGCAGAAATTCTCATGCTCCACTGCATCATTTTCTTTTGGAAAACAGGAAAACCTCCTCTTTCTGATTTTCCGTCCTTCACTTCATCGTTCGCCAACACTGTTCCTAAAGCAGGACACCAGTTTACAGTCGTTTCTGCTCTGTACGCTAAACGGTAATTTAATAAAATATCTTCTTTATCAATCTCAGAAGCATTTTTCCATTCTTCTGCGGTGAAATTTAATTCATCGTTTTGATTGGCATTTAAATCTGCTGTTCCTTTTTCTTCAAAATGTTTGATTAAAGTAGAAATCGATTCTGCCTTGTCTGTATTTTTATTATACCAAGAATGAAACAATTCAATAAAAATCCATTGGGTCCATTTATAATAGGAAGCATCGGAAGTTCTCACTTCTCTGCTCCAGTCGAAAGAGAAACCGATTTTTCTTAATTGCTCCTCGTATCTATTAATGTTTTGCTCAGTAGTAATCGCAGGATGTTGTCCTGTCTGAATTGCATACTGTTCAGCAGGAAGCCCGAAACTATCGTAACCAACCGGGTGAAGCACATTAAAACCTTGATTTCTTTTGTATCTTGCATAAATATCGGAAGCAATATATCCAAGCGGGTGACCTACGTGAAGTCCTGCTCCGGAAGGATACGGAAACATATCGAGAACATAAAATTTCGGTTTGTCTGTGTTATTGGAAGTCTTGTACGTTTGATTGTCTTCCCAGTATTTCTGCCACTTTTTTTCTATCTGCTGATGATCGTAAAACACTTTTTTATAGATATTAGATGTTAGTAATTAGACCTTAGATTTAAAATTCCAATTCTAATTTTCACAAAAATAATGAATTTATAAGAAATGGAAATTGAATTTCAAATTAAATATATGCGATACTTATAAACAAAAAATCTCATCTTACGATGAGATTATATATTAAAGCAATACTGAATTATTATTGAGCTATTCTTTTGAATGTATAAGTTGTAGACTTATAAACTGTAGGATCCGTTGTATCTTCAATTTTAAGATTCAATGTCTGAGCATCCAGTAAAGTCACTTTACCTTTATCTGCAACAACAGTTCCCTGATATTTGATCTCTATATTTTTTTCAGAAGCATTATATACGTAAGAGAAATTACGTTCAGAAATTGTGCTGCACGTAGGAGTAGATCCAGCCATATCTTTATTGGTTCTTTTCCCGGAAAGATTTTCGTTAAAAACCCATCTCGACTCTTTCTGACAATCTGTGTAAACAATTTCATCAGATACCCCCGTTCCGTCTACCTCAACTTCGGTAATCACCTCTTTAGTCGGAGACCATGTTCCTACAAGAGGAAACACCTGTTCCGGAGCGTCGTCGTCGTTACATCCTGTAAAAGCTAATAATGATAATCCTGCAATTAATGCTAATTTCTTCATAGATCAAATTTTTCAAGGCTTAAAATTATGATTTATTTATATTATTAAACATATTTTTTGAAGAAATATTATAAAAATTTATTATCTCATATCTTTTTGCCTTTACAAATGCTTTAAATGACGTTGATTTAACAAATATTCAAGCAACGGAAATACACTGTATTCTGTAAAAAAAACTATTTTTGCACAAAACACGACAAATGCAAGACATCACGAAAAATAATTTCGACTTCCTCCGAGTTCTATTGGCTTTTATTGTTTTCTTAGGACACTTAGGCGCTTTAAGTGCTTCTACTGAACTAAAATTTCTTCAACACAGCCCTGTTGAAATTGCAGTTTTCGGATTTTTTGTTGTCAGCGGATTTTTGATTGCAAGAAGTTATGAAAGATCCTCAAGCCTTAAAAGCTACGTAAAGAAAAGAATAAAAAGAATTGTTCCTGCTTATTTATTGGTCATTTTCCTGTGTGCGATATTGCTGAGCTTGGTGAGTACTTATTCTCTTACCGATTATTTCGCCAATACACAGGTCTATAAATATCTTTTCTGGAATTCTTTATTTCTAAATTTCAAAGCACCCTGGCTTCCCGGAGTTTTCGGAAATCAGGCGGTGAATGGTGCACTCTGGACTCTGAAAATAGAAATGTGCTATTATTTCTGTGTGCCTTTGCTGTTTTTATTATTCGGAAAAAACAATAAATACAGAAACGTCAGTTTAATCATTCTCTACTTTTTATCACTTGCTTATCTTAATTATTTTGAATCAGTAGGTAAAATTTCAATGGCAAAACAGCTTCCCGGAACACTATCTTATTTTATCCCGGGAATGTTGATCTATTTTAATTTTGATAAATTTATTAAACATAAAAATTCACTGTTTATCATCGCTGTTTTAACGGTCTGGATCGATTTATTCATCAACATCCAGCTATTTTCCCCAATGATGATCGGGATTATTGTATTGTATATTGCTTATTCTTTGAAATTTTTAAATAATTTCGGGAAATATGGAGACTTCACATACGGGATTTATATTTTTCACTTTCCCATTATCAGAACATTTACCACTTTAGGATTATTTGAAGATTACAATCCTTACTTGATGGCGTTCTTCTGTATGCTGATTGTCATCGCAGTCGGGGTGAGTTCATGGCATTTTTATGAGAAAAGATTTTTATAATTTTAATGTAATTTAATCATAATGAAAGATCTTGTTTCCATCATTACGCCATCTTATAACTCTGCTGAATTTATTGAGGAAACGATACAGTCTGTCCTTAACCAAACCTATGAAAACTGGGAATGGATTATCTCCGACGATCGCTCAGAAGACAATACAGTTGAAATTATAAAAAAATATAATGATCCGCGAATAAAACTACAGGTTCTCGAGAAGAACGGCGGCGCAGGAAATGCCCGTAACAAAAGCCTTGAGAGAGCTCAGGGAAGATATATTTCATTCCTGGACTCTGATGATCTCTGGTATCCGGAATATCTTGAAACAATGACCTGTTTTATGCAGAAAAACAATGCAGAATTGGTATATTGCAACTATTCAAGATGTGACGAATATACGATGGAGCCAATTTTAAAAGATTTTGAAGCAGATAAAATCGTAACGTTTTCCAATTTGCTTAAAACCTGCAGACTTGCTCCTGTTTCTACCATTTACGACACCAAAAGAGTGGGGAAATTTTACTTTCCTATAAAAAGCAAACGTGAAGATCATGTGATGTGGCTGAATTTATTAAAAGAGATTCCTAAAGGTTATCCTCTTAAAAAGACAATGGCAAAATACAGAATGCGTAAAAACAGTGTTTCCAGAAAGAAAAAAAATATCATTAAAGATCAATATCTTGTGTATAAAGATTTCATGGGGTTTTCTACTGTAAAATCTTTATATTACACAGCAAACTGGGCACTGAACGGATTTATGAAATATTCTAAAATATTTAATTAATGGAGTATTCTAAAGAATTTAAAGCAGCTTTAAGCCAACTTTCAAATATTGAAAAAGACCGGTTAATTTTCAGGCTACTGAAAAAAGACAAAATTCTTTCTAAAAAATTGTATTTCGAATTAATCGATGAAGAAACTACCGATCAGAAACGTGACCAGATGGAAGAAATCGTGAAGGAGAAAGTAGAATATGCTGCAAAATATATTAGCAATCAAAAATATTTCGTTGTTCTGATTCGCAAGATCAGTGCAGAAATTACAGAACATGTAAAGGTAACAACCGATAAATTCGGTGATGTTTCTTTGAATTTATTTTTAATTAATCAGATTTTAGAATACAACGATAAACTGAGCAGACAGAGATTCAATGACATTTATAAACTTTACCTCTATATCATCAATAAAATTGTAAAAGCTTTAGCGTTAACTAAAAAACTCGATGAAGATTACTGGATGGAAATAGACGAACTTCTTTCAACCGTACATGAAAAAGTAACCAGCAATATTTATCTCGAAAAACTTTTCATTAATAATGGAATCGATTTTAATTGGTTTAATGTCGAAAGAATTCCTGATCATTTTGACCTGATTATTAAGGATATTAAAAGTCAGGGATTTTTAAAGTGACAAAATCTTACTAATAATCAATTCGGTAGAGTTCGGCTGTTTTTCAACAAATCCAGCCGCGTTTTCAGACATTTCTTTGAGCAAATTCTCATCCTTAACTAAATTTAAAACAAATCTGGCTGCAGAATTTTCATCTTCAAAAGACGCCCCTCCTTTTGCAACAATCAGATCATCTGCTTCCGGATTTTTTTTGTAATGATTTCCGAAAATTACAGGAACACCGAAAGTTGCTGCTTCCAGAATATTATGAAGTCCCGCATCGTGAAAACCGCCACCGACAACAGCAATACCACCATAAGAATAAAGCTTGGAGAGCAATCCTATACTATCAATAATTAAGGTTTGAGAGTCTGAGAGTTTGAGAGTTTGAGCGTTTTTCAATTCACTGTACAACAACGCTTCAGGGAAAATTTCTTTTAAATGCTCTACTCTTTTTAAGTCGTGAGGAGCGATGACTATTTTTAAATCTTCATTATTTTCAGAAATAATTTTTGCAATTTTTTCTTCAGCCTGCCAAGAACTTCCAAAAACAATCACTTTTTTTCCGCCAATAAATTCTTCAATAAAATCAACATGATTATTTCTAAGCTTAAGTTGTTTTACCCTGTCAAATCGGGTATCTCCGGTTACCGAAGAATTTAGTAGACCAATACTTTTAGCCAAAACATATGAATGATGCGTCTGATGAAAAAACCAGGTCATATTTTTTTTCAGTTGTTCTACAAACCATCTTCCGTAGCTTGTGAAGAAAGATTGGCTTTCATAAAACAATGCCGAGATCACAAAAGTTTTTACATTCTGATTTTTAAGTTCTGCTAAAAGATTGTACCAGTAATCGTATTTTACCGTGAAAAACAATTCGCAGTTAAATTGAGAAACAAATTCTTTTATAGTATTCTTTTTATCGAAAGGGAGATAACAAACAGCGTCTGCAATATGTTTTTTCTTTGCGACATTTTCATAACCCGATGGCGAAAAAAAGGTAATCAGAATTTTATGATCCGGGAAATTTTCTTTGAGTTTTTCTAAAACAGGAAGCCCCTGTTCATATTCTCCCAGACTGGCAGCATGCATCCATAAAACCTTGTCAGATTTTGAAAATGCAGATTTTACAATATTTAAGGATTGCTTTCTTCCTTCAACGCCCTTTTTAGTTTTATCATGAAACAACGATAAAACTTGCATTCCGAACATGAGAAGATGCACAAATATAGAATATAAAAAAGTCATCAATTTTTCATTAAACCTCTAAAAAACTGAACTCCACCGAAGATCACCGCTCCGTAAGCAATAAAACCACCCTTTCCGCTTGCGAGAGAAGCTAAAGTAATGGCAAGTCCGCCAACAAACCAAAGTCCGCCATAAAGAATATCTTTATTGGCCTGTTTTTTTTCAAAAACTTCTCTTTGGAATGCCTGATCTCTTCTTAGTTTTTCAAGCTTTTTGTTTTCTTCGGTAACTGTTTCAGAAAACTGTGGTAATGAGTTATGGTATTCCTGATAATTTTCTACATTTTTACTTTCAAAAAATTCAGCTTCGAGTTGATCAATCGGCTTTCCCTGAGCTACAGCAAATGCTGTAATCAGTTTTTCAATTTCTTCATTGATCTGAATTCCTCTCCTTTTGATTTCAGAATATGCTAAAATTACTGTTTCTTCTGTATAATATTGCCAGCTCACCAAAATTTCCGACAGCTGGAAACTTTTTGAATTTGAAATCTGAGCTAATGTTTTTGTGGTTTTCATGTTTAGTTTTAAAAATTATCTATATACGTAAGCTGCAATTATCGCAGCCATGACACTTAAAAAAATAAAAGGTATAAATATTAAAATAGGAACTCTTGCTTTTGACTCCGCATTAAAGCTATAACGAAACGTATAATCCTGAATATTTAAAAATAATAATAAAATAAAGAATAAAAGCCCTTTCATCAGAAGAATCATAATGAAAAACTGAGCAGATGAATTGACATCCGTAATCTCAACCGGGAAATTACCTGTCTCAGGAAATTTGCTGATAAAAATAAAAGCAATATAGAAGATTGCTGATAAAACCGGTAATAAAAAAGCAAATCGCTTTTTACCAAAATGATCCGGTTTTCCTTCAAAATCAAAGTGAGTCGGGATTTTTTCGGGAAGCTTTTTATATATTTTCAAAGTGTAGATCCACAATAGCAGAACTAAAATCAAATTCAGTACATCAAATACGCTAAAAATTACGCTTCCCATAGAAATTTATAAAATGCTTTTAATGACTCTTAATTTATGCGTGTGCTTATTCAATTCTTTATTAAAAATTCCCGAAGAATCAAGCGTATCAATTCTTACTTTCCCTGAAGCATGAATGATCTTTTGGTTTTCGAGCATAATTCCTACGTGAATAATTTTTCCTTCAGAATTTTCGAAAAAAGCTAAATCACCGGGTTGGCTTTCTTCGACAAAAGTTAAAGCTTCACCAACTTCTGCTTGCTGATAAGTATCCCGCGGCATTTTCACATGATGAATTTTGTAAACCAATTGCACAAAACCGGAGCAATCTACCGCAAAAAAACTTTTCCCACCCCACAAATAAGGAATGTTCAAAAATTCTTTCGCTGTTAAAGCAATACTTTCTCTCACATCATGACTACGTCTTGATGCAACGGCAGGAAATTCAACTTCAGAACCCATTGAAAGAAGTGTTTTTCCATCATTGGTCATTATCGAAGAAAAGTCTTCTGTAATTAAGGTTACTTTTCTGTTGGCAAGATATTCGTCGGTTACCGGCTTGATCTGTTTGGTATCCATCCAGCCTTCGTATCCGTCGTAGTGCATTTTTATTTTAGTCCAGTTTTTATTCACTTCCAGAATATCTGCACTTTCGCCAAACAAAATTTCGGTAACGATTTCTGCCTTATCTGAATTTTCAGCACGAACAGGTGCAACGGTCACGACACAAATTCCTTTATTCATTTATATTTTCAATTATAGATTAGGGTTGAGGCTTAGGTTGACAAAATAACGCTGTAAAATCTTGACCATCCAACCTCAAATTACTTCCTTCTCAGGAAATTTACTCCGTCTCGCAAAGGTAAAATAAGATTTTCAAAATCTTCATCTTTTGCCACCAAATCATTAAGCTCCTTGATAACCTGAGTAGATTTCTGTTTCGGGTTTTCATCTAACACCTTTCCATACCATAAGACATTATCAAACATTACGACAGAACCCGATTTTGTTTTAGGTTTAATCAATCTGAAATATTCTGCATAATTTTCTTTATCGGCATCAATAAAAACCAGATCAAAAACCTCATCCGTATTTCTTAAAAACTCTTTTGCATCCTGGATCTTGAAATTAATTTGGTTTGAATATTCACTTTCAGAAAAATATTTCCTTGGCAAATAAGCAAGATCCTCGTTTACATCAAGTGTTGTAATTTTTCCTTCCGATGATAATCCTTCCGCTAAACAGAGTGTGGCATAACCTGTAAACGTTCCGATTTCCAGAACATTTTTTGGCTGCATCATCTGAGCAACTATGGTTAAAAGCCTTCCCTGCTGATAACCGGAAATCATGTGTGGCTGAGTCGTCTTCTGAAAAGTTTCCCTTCTCAATTTTTTTAGAATTTCAGGCTCTGATGAGGCATGATTTTCTAAATACCTATCCATTTCAGGATTTTTTTCTTCAAAAAAGCTCATTATTTTTTATTTGTTCAAATTTAATTAAAATAAATCGGTGCGCTCAATGAAAATCGAAACACAAATGAAAATTACCGTAAAAACACGGATTGTTTACATCACCATTCCCAGTTACCTTTGCATCACTGCTTTAAAAAAACGAGGTAAATACTATTATGGAGACGAAAATAAATTTATCCGCTGCGAAAGGAATCCAAAAAAACACAAAAACTTCTCCTTCCGCAACAAACACTACCCGAAATAGCAAACGCAGTCAATTTTTAAAACAGATTATACAGCTTTTGAAAAAAGAAGATGTAGTCTGAAAAAAACACAAAAAAATTCCGATAATTACTTATCGGAATTTTATTTTGGAGCTTAATTCTTTATTTCTTTTCTTTAATATCCATCAACTTCATGAATTCATCCAGCTTAGGCATAATGATGATTTCCGTTCTTCTGTTCTCTGCTCTTCCCGAAACGCTCATGTTTGTCGCTTTAGGATTATACTCAGAACGGCCACCTGCAGTGATTCTTGAAGGATCAACTCCGAACTGTGACTGTAAAACTTTCGCTACGGCAGTACCTCTCAATGCAGAAAGATCCCAGTTGTCTCTCGGAAGATTAGAGGAACTTAAAGGTGCATTATCTGTGTTACCTTCAATGAGTACAGAATATTTGTCGTAATCGTTGATTACTTTAGCTACTTTACCCAAAACTTCCTGAGCAGCCGGCAAAACATTGTAATCACCTGTTTTGTAAAGCATATTATCTGATAATGAAATCATTACCACTCCT
This sequence comes from Chryseobacterium formosense, assembly GCF_900116415.1. GTDB lineage: Bacteria > Bacteroidota > Bacteroidia > Flavobacteriales > Weeksellaceae > Chryseobacterium > Chryseobacterium formosense. The sequence continues at coordinate 171,928 of NZ_FPAP01000005.1, forward strand.
TTAAGAACTTTCACCTGAACATCCTGATCCGCAACATTATCCAAAGATCTTTTCAGTTTGTTTGATAAAGCTAAATTCAAGCTGTCATTCTTAGCATTTGCTGAAATAAGCTGTTTGATATAAGAGTTTGAAGCATTGATCTCTCCAACCAATTTATCAATATTTGCAGAGCTTTTCCCCGTATTTGAAAGACATGCATCCAAAGATGATTTCAAAGCATCATGCTGACTTTTCAAAAGGTTGTTTTCTGCTGTCAACGTAGAATTCTGACCTTTCAGATCCTGAATCTCACGCTGTCTTTCGCCAATATTTTCAATACACTGTTTGTAGTTGCCACTAAGAGCATCATACTGTTTTTTACTTACACAAGATGTCATTCCCAACACCACTGCCGAAGCCATTAAAATTTTAAAAATCTTCATAAATAAACTTTTTAAACGATCTCAAAGGTAACAAAATTCATTTTAATAATATGGTTTATCTTTGTACAAAAGAAATTCTAAGCATGACGCTTTCACGATCCGCTTTCGAAAAACAGCTTCAAAACCTCACCCAATTATCTGACAACCAAACTTATCTTTTGGCGGTAAGCGGCGGTGCAGATTCTATGGTTTTAGCATATCTGTTTAATGAATTACGGGATTTTGGATACCAATTTCAGGTTGCGCACATTAATTATAAACTTCGTGGGGAAGATTCGGATTCGGATCAGAAAGTAGTGGAAGATTTTTGCGAAAAAAATAATATTAAATTTCATTTATATGAAGTTTCGAAGAAAGATGAAAAGCCTGAAAATTCTATTCAGCTTTGGGCAAGAGAACTTCGTTACCGGTTTTTTAAAGAGATTCAGGGAAAAGAGAATTTAAATTTTCTGGTGACAGCTCATCATCTGAACGACCAATTAGAAACTTTTATCATCAATCTTTCAAAAGCTTCCGGAATAAATGGTTTAAGTGGAATTCCGGCAAATGAAAATAATATTCTTCGACCTTTACTAAATTTTTCAAAAGAAGAAATTTACAGATTTGCAGAGGAAAACAAAATTGATTTCCGGGAAGATCTTTCCAATAAAAAAAATGATTACCTGAGAAATAAAATCAGAAATGAAATCGTCCCGAAACTTTCGGAGACCAACGAACAGTTTTTAGAAAATTTCAGAAAAAGCATTTCGTATTTAAGTCAGACTAAAGATTTTGTTCATCATCAAATTCAAGAAATTGAAAAAAATATTTTAATTGAATCTGAAGAAAACACTATTTTAAATAAAGAAAAACTGAATCATAAAACTGAATTTATTCAATTTGAAATTTTAAAAAAATACGGATTCAATCAACCCGGAGAAATTCAGAAAATCTTCATTGCTGAAACCGGAAGTATATTTTATTCAAAAGAATATAAATTAATCATCAACAGAAACGAATTGATTTTCATTGAATTAAATCCCAACATTAAAATTCAGGAAGAAATCGTTTTAACCAATACCACAGAATCGCATCAAAATCACTTTAGCATCGACATTTCGCAGTCCATTGAGCTCATCGAAGAAATCAATAAAGACTTCAATTGGGAATTTGATGCCGAAAAAATCACGCATCCGCTAAAACTTCGCACCAAAAAAGAAGGAGACTTATTCTACCCGAATGATTTTTCGGGGAAAAAGAAAGTTTCTAAGTTTTTTAAGGACGAAAAATTGTCTATTTTAGCGAAGCAAAAAATCTGGCTGCTAAGTGACGGAGACGATAATGTTTTAGGCATAATTCCGTTCAGGCAAGACAGACGATACGCAAAAGATGAGAAAACCCAAAAAGTTCTCACAATTTTTAATCGAAAGTAAAATGAAATTTAAAAGCTGGTTTTTACTGATTCTATTGTTTTTGGCAACAGGAATCAATGCACAAATCAAAAATCCCGTAAAATTCAAATTCGCAGTCAACGATCTTGGCAATAATCAGTACGAAGCCGTTCTGAACGCAACACTGGAAAGCGGATGGCACATTTATTCAAGAGATATTCCGGAAGATACAGGAATTCCTACAGAATATGTGGTTTCGGGGAAAAACATTGAACTGATCGGAAAATTTCAGGAAATAGGGAAAAAGCATGAAGAATTTTCTGAAGCTTTTGGAGGAACCATTATTTATTATTCAAATTCCGCAGGTTTTAAGCAAAAATTCAAACTAAAAGATCCTACAAAACTAGGAGATGTTGTTGCAGAAATCACCTACCAAACTTGTGATGACCGGGTTTGTCTTGCTCCGAATACTTTAGAATTCAATAAAACAGTTACTCCGAATGGAACCGCAGAAACTGCAATTGATGAAAAAATAGAGCCGGCAAAAGATTCTGTAAAAACCACTGAAACACTAGTTGAAAATCCTGCAAAAGGAGAAATTACTGTTACAGACGCCCCAAAACTTGACCCGAAACAATTAAAAATTGCTTCTATTGATATTGCAAAACCTTTGACAGATTGCGGAACAGGCTCATCAAAAATCGATGAAAATTATTGGACGTATCTTTTATTGGGTTTCCTTGGGGGGTTAATTGCTTTGCTGACTCCATGCGTTTTCCCGATGATCCCGTTGACGGTTTCTTTCTTTACAAAAGGAAATAAAAACCCGGCAAAAGGAAAAAGAGATGCACTGATTTACGGATTTTTCATTCTTTTAATCTTTGTTTTATTGAGTGTTCCTTTCCATTTAATTGACGGAATTGCAGGAAATATTTTTAATGAAATTTCTACGAATGTTTGGTTGAATATTGTATTCTTCATCATCTTTATCTTCTTCGCAGGAAGTTTCTTCGGATATTACGATATTACTTTGCCAAGTTCGATTGCCAACAAATCTTCAAAAGCTGAAGAAGCAGGCGGAATGATCGGTATTTTCTTCATGGCTTTAACTTTAGTAATCGTTTCTTTCTCTTGTACAGGACCTATTTTGGGAAGTTTATTGGGAAGCGCCATTACAGGTTCGGCAAACGTTCCGATGCTGTTGACATTTGCTTTAGGAGGTTTTGGTTTAGCTTGGGCAATTGTATTCGGTTTACTGGCCTTATTCCCGCAAGCATTACAAAGTCTTCCGAAATCAGGAGGTTGGATGAATACCGTAAAAGTTGTTTTAGGTTTTGTAGAATTGGCTTTGGCTTTAAAATTCTTATCAAAAGCAGATTTGGTTTCTAAAACATTCTTAATTAAAAGAGAATTATTCATCGCAATATGGATTGTGGTTGCTATCGGATTGGTTATTTATTTATTCGGATTAATAAGATTTCCACATGATGATAAGAAGCCTAAAATTTCTCTAACAAGAAAAATCATTGGTGTTTTAGGAATTGGATTTATTGTTTATTTGATTCAGGGAATAATTCCTGCCGAAAGACCAAAACTGCAATTGTTAAGCGGAATTTTGCCTCCACTAAATGTAAGTTATTTCCATGACGAAAAAGACGGAATTCTGGGAATGCACCCTGAACATGATTTCTTCGCTGCCATCGAATTGGCAAAAAAAGAGAAAAAACCGATCTTAATAGACTTCACAGGTTATGGTTGCGAAAACTGCCGTAAAATGGAAGAGTTTGTATGGAGCGAACCGGATATTTTACCAATTCTTCAAAACGATGTTGTTCTTGCTTCACTTTATGTAGATGACAAAGAAGAACTTCCTGAAGATCAAAAAACCAAAATTGATCTGGGAGACGGACAGGTGAAAAAAGTAAAAACAATCGGTGACAGATGGAGTTTATTCCAGACTGCTAATTTTAATAATAATTCTCAGCCGCATTATGTTCTTTTAACTCCGGACGGAAAAGTAATTAACACACCGGTTTCCGGATATATGGAAAAAGAGAAATTCAAAAAATTCTTAGAATGTGGTGTAAATTACTTCAAGAATAATAAATAGAAGTTCAAGATATATTTAAAGACTCATACTGAAAAGTGTGAGTCTTCTTGTTTTTCATCAGATCCTATGTAAAAGTTTAATTATTCATTAAAATTTGAATAATTTTATTTAATTTTGAATAATCCACACCAAACCAAATGCTTATGAAATATTTCAAATCTATTCTTTTAATTTTTTCCTTTTCTTTCATTGCCAAAGCTCAGGCTCCAACCATCGAATGGCAAAAATCTTTTGGCGGGTCAAATAGTGAAATTGCAAAATCTATTGTGCAAACACCAGATGGAGGATATATTACTGCAGGATATTCAAAATCTTCTGATGGAAATGCAACGTTTAATCACGGAGATAATGATTTCTGGATTGTGAAAATGGATGCTTTAGGAATTCTTCAGTGGCAAAAATCTCTTGGCGGATCTGGTGATGATCAGGCAAACTCAATTTCTTTAACCTCGGACGGAGGATATATTCTTGCCGGATCTACCACTTCATCCAACGGTGATATTACACTTAACAAAGGATTTGCCGATTACTGGATTGTAAAACTGAATGCACTAGGAAATATAGAATGGCAAAAGACTTATGGAGGTGCATATCAGGATATAGCAAAATCTGTGAAACAGACAACTGACGGTGGCTATATTGTAACGGGAAATACGAGCTCAAATGATGGAGACGTTAGCGGAAATCACAGTCTGTACCTTAATGATTATTGGGTTATAAAATTGGACACTTCGGGAAATTTACAATGGCAAAAAGCTCTTGGCGGATCTGGTGAAGAATTTGCTTACGACATTAAGCAAACTACTGACGGAGGATATATCATCGCTGGAGAAACCAGCTCCCAAAGCAGCGGAGATATTTCCGGCGCTTATTTAGGGGTAAAAGATTCCTGGATTGTAAAACTGGGAGCAACCGGTAATATCATGTGGGAAAAACGTTTCGGAGGTATCGGAAACGATATTACCTATTCCGTAGCGCAGACTTTAGACGGCGGTTATATAGCATCCGGGACAACGACTTCAAATATCGGAAACAGTACCTATAATGGACAAGGAGATTTCTGGATCCTAAAACTTGATGCTGCAGGAAACCTGCAATGGCAAAATGCAATGGGCAGCCTTACCTATGACCAAGCGTATTCAGTAGCTCAAACTCCGGACGGAAATTATGTAGCAACAGGCTACATTTCTTCAAATACGGGAATTGTTGAATCTGGACTCCAAAATGGCACGAACTTCTGGATTGTGAAACTGGATAATTCAGGAACTCTGCTATGGAATAAAGTTCTGGGCGGAGATGGACATGAGACAGCGTGGAGCATTATTCCAACCACAGATGGAGGTTTAGCTGCTGCAGGACATTCGAGCACAAATCCTGACAGCGGAGACGTTACCGGCAATTATGGTCAATCAGATTTTTGGATTGTAAAGCTAAGTGGTTCTAAAGAGTTAGGAATCAATGAAAGTAATGTTCCTGAAAAACCGGAAATATATCCCAATCCTGCAAAAGATATTGTTCGCATCAATCATCTTCCCAGAGAAAGTACAGTGGCTATTTTTGACACCGCAGGAAGAAAGATTTTCAGTAAAAAATATTCTGAAACAAACATTTCTATTGATGTTTCAGCATTTATAGACGGAATGTATACTCTTCAGATTGACAGTGAAGAAAAAAATATTCTTTCTAAAAAATTGCTCATTAAGAAATAATCCAGGCTCTTAAAATATCATAAAAGCTTGTGAGAATACAATCGTCATAAGCTTTTTTTGCATTTCCAAATCAATAAAATCAAAATTTCTCAAACAATTCCATAATTAGGTATAAACTTTGCATAGAATCATTTTACAATGAATTAATAATTCATTAAATCTGAAAATTTGTTCAATACTAAAAACTGAATTATGGCTGAAGTTATCACAAACGAAAAACAAGGCGGAAAATCCCGTCAGAGTAAAAAAAGAATCGGTATCGACATGACCCCAATGGTTGACCTAGGATTTTTATTGATTACCTTTTTTATGTTTACCACCAATTTTACCAAACCCAACGTCATGGATTTAGGCTTGCCTGCAAAAGATCCAAATCCTACCCGCACTGATAATATTGTAATTGACCAACGTAACCAAATTACATTTATCATCGGAGAAAACAACAGAATTTTTTATCATCAGAGCAACGAAAAAGAGTTAACAGAAGCCGGTTTAAAGGAAACAGATTACAACGGCATGAATGTTTCCAAGATCATTTCACAAGCTTACGCCAAAGCTCCGAAAAAAGAGATATTCACAGTCATTGTAAAACCAACTGACGATTCGAATTACAAAAATTTCGTAGATATGATGGATAATATTTCGATTGCCAAAAAAGAACGATACGGAATTGCCGAAGTCAAACCATGGGAAAAGAAAGTTTACGAAAACGTAATAAAATAAAACCTCAGAGCATTTTTATAATGCTCTTTTTTTATATAAATTTGAGCATAAAATTTCTACCCATGATGAAAAACATCTTCATTTTATTCGGAATTGCAATTCTGAGTTTTTCCTGCTCAAAGAAAGAAACCACAAGCACAGACAAAAAATCCGACAGCGTAAAAATTGCAGACTCAATAAATGCTGTAACGACAAAAATAAACGACAGTATTAAAGCACTGAACAGCAAAAACCGCTTTAAAGATTTCAACGGAAGCCATAAATTCATTTACCAAAACGACAGTTCACCGAAATATTCCGGAACAATAGACTTTAAAAAAATTGAGGGAGAAAGAGATAATTACAATATTGCAGGAAGTATAAAATCCGGAAATAACTCTGTAAACATCAAAGGATTTGTACAGGTAGTTTCTGCCAAACACATGAATTTTACCGGAGAAATTACCCAAAAAATCTCTGTAAACGATAACGGAAAACCATACACCAGAAAAGGAACCAAAACATTTGCTTCTAAAGACGGCGGAAAAACATACAGACTTCAGGATATGGTAAATGGTTCAGGATTTGTAGATTACATCGATATTCAATATTAAAATCTAAAATTATGCTCAATTTTGAAAAAAAAGGTGACGGAAAAGAAACTTTGGTTCTGCTTCATGGTTTTATGGAAAATATTTCGATCTGGAGCGACCTCGAAAAACATCTTTCCAAAGATTTTACACTTTTAAAAATCGATCTTCCGGGACACGGACAATCTGACATTTTAGCTGAAGTCCACACCATGGAGATGATGGCAGAAGAAGTAAAAAAAGTTCTGGATCATCAAAATTTAAATACAATCCATTTGCTCGGACATTCGATGGGAGGCTATGTTTCACTGGCATTTGCCGAGAAATTTCCCGGATATTTAAAGAGTCTTACCTTATTTTTCTCCACTTATTTTCCTGATGATGCAGAAAAAAAAGAACAGCGTATCAAAAGTTACCGAATTATAAAAGATGCTTTTGCCCATTATGCAAGAGTCGGAGTTCCGAATTTATTTAATCCAAATGAAAGAGACGTTTTAGAAGGAAAAATAGAAACTGCTTTGGAAGTCGCTCTTTCAACCAATAATCTTGGAGCTTTAGCCTGTGTGAAAGGAATGGTGGAAAGAACCGACAAAAAACATATTTTAGAAACGTTAGAAGCTAAAATTTTGGTTCTTGCCGGGAAACACGACAATGCAGTAAAAACAGATATAACCATCAATAATCTTCCGGATCGCACCAACATCAAATCTTATGTTTTAGATTGCGGACACAATGGTCATTGGGAAAAACCTTCCATCTGTGCAGAAATCATCAATACCGAACTTTTGCATCACTTACCTAAAAAACTTTTACTTTAAACTTTAGGCAGAACGATATTCATGATTTGAAATTATTATCTTAGTAAGGCTTAAAATTCTAAATGGGCATATTCTCTTTCAAAAAAAAGAAACCTGTAATAGGACTCACACTTTCCGGAGGCGGAATGCGCGGAATCGCCCATATTGCTGTTCTCAAAGCCCTGGAAGAATATGACTTAAAGCCGGATATCATTTCAGGAACAAGCGCAGGATCCATTATCGGAGCATTTTATTCGTTTGGGAAAACTCCGGATGAAATGATGGACATTGTGAAAAACACCACCTTTTTTTCACGTTCTTATTTAAAATTATCCAAAAACGGAATTTTCAGTTCCAAATTTATCCTGAAGCTTTTCAACGACCATTTTCCCGAAGATGATTTTAAAGTTTTAAAAATACCGGTTTATGTTGCGGCAACAGAAATGACCCATGGTATCGTAGATTTTTTCTCTGAAGGTGAACTTTTCGGACCACTTTTAGCCTCATCGAGCGTACCCTTCGTTTTACCTCCCGTAAAAATTGGTGAGAAAATTTATGTTGACGGTGGAGTTTTAGACAATCTCCCGATAGAACCGATTATCGACAAATGCGATTTCCTTATCGGCTCACACGTAAATTCGATCAGCTATGACGGCTTGGAAAACATGAGTTTAATGAAAGAATTTGACCGCATTCTGCATTTAGCCATTGCAAAATCGGTTTATTCTAAAGCAAGTCATTGCGACATCTTTTTAGACCCGCCTAAAATGACAAAGTTCAGCTTATTTAAAAAGAATTTTCTTGACGAAATGTTTGCAGAAGTTTACGATTACACGTGTAAAGAATTAGAAAACAAAGGTTATAAAAAAGTGGCAGACAGACTGTAATCTTCATTATAAATTTTCTTCCGCAATTCTGCTTTTAAAAGTTTCAATTGTATCAGATAAAGATTCCATTGATTTTCCTCCCGCTGCATTGATATGACCTCCTCCATTGAAATATTTTCTCGAAAACTGATTCACATCTACATCATCTTTACTTCTGAAAGAAATTTTAATAAAATCTTCATAAAGATCTTCCATAAAGAAAGCCGCCATTCTTACCCCGACAATACTTAGCCCGTAGTTTACAAAACCTTCGGTATCACCTTTCTGGAAGCCGTATTCCTGAAGTTCTTTTCTCGTTAAATATAAAACAGCAACTTTACCATCATTCACCACTTCAATTCGTCCTAAAATTAAAGCCAGCAAATGTAAACGTGAAACCGTGTTCGTGTCCCATGTATTCGAAGTAATAATAGAAGGATCCGCACCTTTTTCAATTAAATTAGCAACAATTCTGTGCGTCGTCGCACTCGTAGAACGAAAACGGAAACCACCTGTATCGGTCATAATTCCTGTATAAAGACATTCGGCAATATCTTTATTGACCAGTTTCTCGTCATCCATCGCTTCAATAAAATGATAAATCATCTGACAAGTTGCCGGAATAATGGTATCTGAATACACAAAATCAAAATCTTCAGGTTGCTGATGATGATCGATAAGAATTTTTTTAGCTTTCGCTTTCATCAACCAGTCACCTAAAATTCCGATCCTTGCCGGAGAATTAAAATCAAGACAGAAAATAACATCTGCTTCATTAACTATATCAAAAGCAACTTTTCTTTTGTATTCGCCGATGATATTTTTCTTTGCTTCAGGCATCCATTTCAGGAATTTCGGAAAATCGTTGGGTACAACAACTTCTGCTTCCAGACCTTTAGCTTTTAAGTAATGTTTTAAACCTAAACTTGAGCCAATCGCATCTCCATCCGGATTATAATGGGTAAGAATAACAATTTTATTTTCCGGTACAAGAAGGGTATTGATTTCTAAAAGCTCTGCAGGTGTAAACATTTTCTTTAAATTTGAGTTTCCAAAGATAAAGTTTTTATACGTATTGCAGACTAATAATTGAGAAAGCAAAGGAAGGCTTTTGCAGAAAGGTTTTTTAATAATATACAGATAATTGCCATAAAATAATTTCAAAAAAAGACAAGTAACATTTGCACTTAATAAAAATATGCATATATTTGCAACCTGAAAATTAATAGATAATTACGACTTAAACATATAGTAATGAGCAAAAGAACATTCCAACCATCAGAAAGAAAGAAAAGAAACAAACACGGTTTCAGAGAAAGAATGTCTACACCAAACGGTAGAAGAGTTTTAGCTGCAAGAAGAGCTAAAGGAAGAAAAAGCTTAACAGTAAGTTCTGCAAGAGCTAAAAGATAATTCTTTAGTTACAATATACAAATCATGCTTGAAAAGTACTTTTTCAGGCATTTTTTGTTGTTAAAATATATTAATTTCTTAGGTTTATAGAATATCTTTTTTTATTTTTAAAATCTGAAAAAGCGCTTTCTCAAAAGCACCTAAAAATAGATTTATGCCACATACCAATATCTCCGGAGACAGCATTGTAAGTCTGCAGCACGCAAAGATTGCACAGAAAAACTTCACTGTTCTTTCTGATGTTAACCTTAATATAAAAAAAGGAAGATTCTGCTACCTTATCGGGAAAACAGGTTCCGGAAAAAGCTCACTGCTTAAAACACTTTATGGTCACATCCCTTTAGCCAGCGGAGTTGGTACAGTTGTAGGATTCGACATTGCAAAGCTAAGAGCTTCAGACGTTCCCAATCTGAGAAGAAAATTGGGTATTGTTTTCCAGGATTTCCAATTGCTTTCCGACAGAACGGTTGAAAAAAACCTGAAATTCGTTTTGGAAGCCACAGGATGGAATGACAAACATAAAATCGACGAGCGCATCAATGAAGTTCTTTCGAGCGTAAACATGAAAGGCAAAAAACATAAAATGCCGCACGAACTTTCCGGTGGTGAACAGCAACGTATTGCGATTGCAAGAGCACTTTTAAATCACCCTGATTTAATCTTAGCCGATGAGCCTACAGGAAATCTTGATCCGGAAACATCAAATGAAATTATGACACTACTAAAGCAGGTTGCTCTGGAAAACGGAGCTGCGGTGGTAATGGCAACTCACGATTATCACATGATTCAGAATTTCCCGGGAGAAGCGATCAGATGCGAAGACGGAAAGGTTTCTGTACTTGATACGGCTGAACTTTTTGAGTAATTATTTCTCTTTAAAAACATGAAACTCTTTAGTGAGTTCAAGATATTGGTCCGAGTATTGTCTCGGACTTTTTTCTATAATAAATTCTGATTCTTCTAATTCTTTTTCCATTAAAGAAAATTCCAAAATGAGTCTTTTTGTTTTAGAATTTTCAATTCCTTTAATATTGATTTTTCGGATTAAATACAATTGATTTTCATGAGCTAATTTTATAAAATCACCTCCAATTTCAAAAGGAATAATCACTGAGAAAATACCGTCTTCAGAAAGTAATTTGGAAGATTTTGAAATCAATTGCTGGAAATTCAGCTCAACAGTTTGACGTGCCAATTTATCTTTTTCAGAGCCTGATTCTTCAAAATACGGAGGATTTGAAACAACGAAATCAAACTTTTCATCGGGTTCAAATTTTTTAAAATCCTGATGGATATTTTTTAATCTTAGATGAAAAGGTGAATTCTCAAAATTGAGTCGGGTAAGATTTACAGCTTCTTCATTAATATCAATTCCTAAAAACTCAGCAGAAGAATTTTTTTGAGCCAACATTAAAGAAATCAAACCGGTTCCGGTTCCCACTTCCAAAACTTTTTTAGCATTAACAATATTAGCCAAAGCTCCCAGCAAAACACCGTCTGTTCCGACACGGAAGACGTCTTTTGACTGTTGAATTTCAAATTGTTTAAACTTAAAAGGCCTCACTATAAATTGGTAGGTAAAGCGATCGTGAATGTAGAACCTTTTCCGACTTCAGATTTTACGGTAATTTCACCTTTATAATCTTCCACCATTTTGCGAACCATTGATAAACCGAGCCCCATTCCGCTGTTTTTGGAGGTGAAATTCGGTTCAAAAATTTTTTCGTACATCTCTTCAGGAATTCCGATTCCGTTATCCTGAACTGAGATAATAACTCTACGCTGGTGCTGCTCAATATCTACATTTACCAAAAGATTTCTGTCGTCACTTTTTGCCTGCTTTGCATTGGTAACCAGATTCGTGATGATTCGGGAAAGAAAAACCCGATCCATCGTAATCATAATATTGCTCTTATTGGCATGAACAAATATCTGATCATCGTTGAAAACCCTTAGAATATCATCAATTTCGTTATTAAGATTAATGACTTCATTGTTTTTTTCAGGAAGCTTTGCAAACTCAGAAAAAGCAGAAGCAACTGTCGCAATCACATCGATCTGATCAACCATGGTTTTGCTCATCTGTTTCACACGCTCAGTAACATTCGGGTCATTCGGATCAAATTTTCTTTCAAAATTCTGAATCGTCAGCTTCATCGGCGTTAAAGGATTTTTCACTTCATGAGCAACCTGTTTTGCCATTTCGCGCCACGCTTCTTCCGATGCTTTAAACCGAAGCCTCTCTTTCTGATCCTGAATCTGAAGAATCATCCTATTATAAGCTCTTGCCAAAGCATTAAGCTCATCATTTTTGTAATATTTGATCGGGCGCATTTCGTTTTCAAAAAGCGTAATACGTGTGATCATATCCGAAAATTTTGTAATATTTTTAGCCAAATTATTAGAGGTAACCCAACTCAACCAAATACTGAAAGCAATAATAACCAGATCTACCAATAAAATATAAACCACATATTTATGTAAAACATCCATGTAAGCAGATTCGTTATGATAAAGTGGGATATAAATAATCCCAATCGGTTCCCAGTTATTATTTTTAAGAACTAAATAAGAAGAAGTATAAACCGCGTCTTTTTCTGCATCATACCCACGAATGTCATAGCGGGTTTCTTTAGAAAGAATTTCGTTGACAATTTTGAGCGGAATTTTCTTTTTATCGACCTGATTAGACTCTTTATTGGAAAGAAGATAATTTCCTTTCAGATCATAAATAACAATATCGTGCTGATTAATATCTGCAATTTCAAATATTTTGTTGCCTAAAACTTTTTTAAGATCGCCGGTTTGCACAGAAGTACGGCTCAGAGCATAATCAAAATACGCCATGACCGCATTCGTTTTGTCCTGCATATCAATCTTACTCTGCTGGAGCGCATTATTCCTTAAAACGAAATAAGGAACAAGAGAAGAAGCTGCAACACTTAAAAGACATATCAGTAAGAAACCGAAAAACACACGATTTCTTAAACTATATCCTTTATATTTATTAAACGACATTCTGCTTATTAATTAGTTTCGAAATATATTTACCAATAATATCAAACTCCAGATTCACTTTATCGCCCACCTGAAGCGTATTCATATTGGTAAATTCCCATGTGTAAGGGATAATAGCCACAGAAAACTGAAAATCTTCACTCTTAGCTACCGTCAAACTAATTCCATTTACTGTGATTGAACCTTGAGGAACTGTAACAAAATTACCTTCTGAATTATATTGTACAGTAACAAAATAGCTGCCATCTTTGTTTTCGATGCTTACAATTTCTCCGGTTTTGTCAACATGCCCCTGAACAATATGCCCATCCAGTCTGCCATTCATCATCATACAACGTTCCAAATTGACAACACTGCCCTCTTTCCAGTTACCTAAATTTGTTTTTTCTAAAGTCTCATTAATTGCCGTGACAACATATTTATCGTCTTTAATCTCAACTACCGTAAGACAACAGCCGTTATGAGCAAGGCTCTGATCTATTTTTAATTCGTTCGTAAAAGGACAACTTAGGGTAAAGTCTATATTCGTTCCGTTTTCCTGTATTTTTTCAATAACTCCTACTGCTTCAATAATTCCTGTGAACATATTTATTTTTGCTAAATTTGTAAAATTATAATCTTCAAAGATAATCAAAATGAGCCCAAAAAACCATAAAGTACGAGTAGGAATTTCAATTGGTGACTTCAACGGCATCGGCCCGGAAATCATCATGAAATCTCTGAAAGACAAAACCATTACAGACTTTTTCACTCCTGTTATTTTTGGTTCGGGCAAACTTTTCACTTTTCAGAAGAATATTTTCAAGCTGAATTTAAATTTCAACTACATTACAGAAGCTTCCCAAGCACAAAACGGAAAGCTGAACATGGTAAACCTTACAAAAGAAAACTCTAATGTAGAATTGGGAAAACCCACTGAAGAATCCACAAAAATGGCCATCGATTCTCTTGAAGCAGCAACCGAAGCCTTAATGAAAGGAGAAATTGATGTTTTGGTAACCGCACCGATCAACAAGGATGAAATGGTAAAAATGGGTTTCAAGCATGCAGGTCACACTGGATATTTTGAAGAAAAATTCAACAAAAAAGGATTAATGTTTTTGGTCAGCGAAGATTTGAAAGTGGCAGTTTCAACACACCACATTCCAATTTCACAGGTAGCTGAAAATATTTCTAAAGAAAAAATAAAGAAGCAGATCAAAGCCTTAAACCAAACTTTAATTGAAGATTTTGCCGTAACAAGACCAAAGATTGCTGTTTTAGGATTGAATCCGCATTCAGGAGATGGCGGAGTGATCGGAAATGAAGAGATTGAAATTATTGCTCCAACAATTAGAGAACTTTCAGACAACGGAATCCTTACTTTCGGTCCTTTTCCGGCAGACAGTTTTTTCCAACCAAGCAAATACAGGAATTACGATGCAGTTTTAGCGATGTATCACGATCAGGGATTGGCTCCTTTTAAAACTTTGGCTTATGAAGAAGGGGTAAACTATACAGCCGCACTTCCTTTCATCAGAACATCTCCGGATCACGGGGTTGCTTATGATATTGCGGGTAAAAATATTGCGGACGAGCAGAGTTTTATGGAAGCAATTTTCACAGCCATCAAAATCTTTAATAACAGAAATGATTATAAAGATTTGATGAGCAATCGTCTGCAGCCAAGAAGAATGCCTTCGGATAACGGAATTGATGAAGATCTGCCTGTAGAAACTGAAATGTAAAATTTGTAATCGAATTAAAATTAATTTGTTATATATTTTATTTGTAATATTAAAAAAAATGCATATTTTTGCACACTCATTTTATGGACAAGTTAAGAAACTATGACGTAAGCTTTTCCGGTTTAAAAACTGGCAAGCACGAGTTCAGGTTTGAGATAGATAAAGAGTTCTTTCAATTATTTGACACTGAACAGGAATTTACAGATCCTAAAATTGCAGTAGGCGTTTTGCTTGATAAACACACTACTTTTTTAGAATTTGAGATTAAAGTTGATGGTACAGTAGAATTGGTTTGTGATATCACGAACGAAAATTTCACTCACCCGATTGAAAATCAGATTGGTATTTTGGTAAAGTTTGGCGAAGAATACGATGACAGCGAAGAAGATGTTATTACCATTCCTACCAATGATCATGCATTTAATGTAGCTCAGTTGATCTACGAAAATGTGGCACTTTCAATCCCAATGAAAAAGATTTCACCCAATGTAAGTGATGAAGATCTGGCAATTCTTGAAAAATTCAGTCCAAAAGAAACCGAAGAAGAGGAAGAACACGAAAGCGACCCGAGATGGGACGCACTAAAAAATTTAAAGAATAAAAATTAAATAGTTTAATGATGGGATGATGAATCTCATCGCTCATCAATTAAAAAAGTTATTACAAAATGGCACATCCAAAGAGAAGACAATCGTCCACAAGAAGAGATAAGAGAAGAACTCACTACAAAGCTGTAGTTCCTCAATTAGCTAAAGATGCAACAACAGGTGAGATGCACCTTTACCACAGAGCTCACTGGCATGAAGGAAAACTTTACTACAGAGGTAAAGTAGTACTAGAAAAAGAAGTAGCAACTACTGAAGAAAATTAAGAGTTGTTTTTCATCGAAAAACACTCATTTTAATACGAAAACCGTCCGATTTTGATAAAATTTGGCGGTTTTTTGTTGTTTTTTATGTTTTTTTGGTATCTTTGACAGCAAATCAAATATCAATTTTATGGACATTAAAGACATACAGAATCTTATTAAGTTTGTATCTAAAGCTGAGGTTTCAGAAGTAAAATATAAAACTAAAGATTTCGAAATCACTATTAAAACTCCATTAGCTGGAAGTGAAGTAGCTTATGCTCAACCCGCTGTATACCATACAGCTCCTCAACAAGTAGCTGCTGCTCCGGCTCCGGCTGCAACTCCGGCTGCACCTGCTCAAAATACTGAAGCTTCTTCTGATGACAGCAAATATGTAACGATTAAATCCCCAATGATCGGAACTTTCTACAGAAAGCCATCTCCGGATAAAGATGTATTTGTAAACGTTGGTGATGAAGTTTCTAACGGAAAAGTGGTTTGTGTAATCGAAGCAATGAAGTTATTCAATCAGATCGAGTCTGAAGTAAGCGGAAAAATCGTAAAGATTTTAGTTGACGATGCAACTCCTGTAGAATACGACCAACCACTATTCTTAGTAGATCCATCTTAATTATAGTTGATTAATGATGATTGATAATTGATGAAAAAATCAATTTCAAATTTCAAGTTTTCAAATTTCAAATCCAATTAAGATGTTCAAAAAAATATTAATTGCCAATCGTGGCGAAATTGCAATGCGTATTTTACGTACTTGTAAAGAAATGGGGATCAAAACCGTTGCGGTATATTCCACAGCAGATAAAGACAGTCTTCACGTAAGATTTGCTGATGAAGCAGTTTGCATCGGTCCTGCAATGAGTAAAGACTCATATCTGAAAATTCCTAATATTATTGCTGCTGCAGAAATTACAAACGCAGACGCTATTCATCCTGGTTACGGTTTCTTGTCTGAGAATGCTAATTTCTCAAGAATCTGCCAGAAGAACGGCATTAAATTCATCGGTGCTTCTCCTGAACAAATTGAAAAAATGGGAGACAAAGCAAATGCTAAAGCAACCATGAAAGCTGCAGGTGTACCTTGTGTACCGGGTTCTGACGGTTTGATCGAATCTTACGAACACGCTGTAAAAATTGCTGAAGAAACAGGATATCCTGTGATGATTAAAGCAACTGCAGGTGGTGGTGGAAAAGGAATGAGAGCGGTATGGAAAGCTGAAGACCTTAAAGATCACTGGGAATCTGCCATTCAGGAAGCTGTAGCAGCCTTCGGAAACGGAGGAATGTATATGGAAAAACTGATTGAAGAGCCGAGACATATTGAAATTCAGGTTGCAGGAGACCAGTTTGGTAAAGCTTGTCACCTTTCTGAAAGAGACTGTTCGGTTCAGAGAAGAAACCAGAAATTGACGGAAGAAACTCCTTCTCCGTTCATGACCGACGAACTTCGTGAGCAAATGGGTGATGCAGCTGTAAAAGCGGCTGAGTATATAGGATATGAAGGTGTTGGAACGATCGAGTTTTTGGTTGACAAGCACAGAAAATTCTATTTCATGGAGATGAATACGAGAATTCAGGTTGAGCATCCGATCACTGAGCAGGTTATTGATTATGACTTGATCAGAGAGCAGATTCTTTTGGCTGCTGGAACTCCGATTTCGGGAATTAACCATTACCCAAAATTACATTCAATTGAGTGCAGAATTAACGCAGAAGATCCTTATGCTGATTTCAGACCGTCACCTGGAAAAATCACAGGATTAAACATTCCTGGAGGACACGGGATCAGAGTTGACACTCACGTTTATTCAGGATATACCATTCCTTCAAACTACGATTCAATGATTGCAAAATTAATCACAACGGCACAAACCCGTGAAGAAGCAATTGCAAAAATGAAGCGTGCATTGGAAGAATTTTATATTGAAGGAGTAAAAACAACCATTCCTTTCCACAGACAGCTGATGGAAGACGAAAGATATCTTTCGGGAGATTACACGACAAAATTCATGGAAGATTTTGTAATGGATAAGAAATACGATAATCATTAAGATTATTTTAAAATAAACTTAACCGTCTCAATTTGAGGCGGTTTTTTTATGTTAAATTTTTAACTGATTTAATTTTATTAAAGTCAAAAGATATAAAAACTAAAAGTGTAACCTACTTTACGAATATTTTCTCAACTTTTAATTTTAAACGTCAAAACATACTTAATTCTGCTTATTTTACAGGATTGTTATTCTGTACAGATATGTAATTTATAATATGTAAATTTGTAAAAACCAAAATTTATGTCAACAGTTACAGCAAAAAACTCACAATATTTTATCGATCTTGAAGATCAGCACGGTGCTCACAACTATCATCCGCTTCCTGTGGTTTTAGATAAAGGAGAAGGTGTTTTTGTGTGGGATGTAGAAGGCAAAAAATATTACGATTTTCTTTCTGCATATTCAGCTGTAAACCAAGGGCATTCTCATCCTAAAATTGTTGACGCATTGGTAAATCAGGCTAAAAAACTGGCCTTAACATCAAGAGCATTTTACAATTCAAATTTAGGTGAGTACGAAAAAAAGATCACTACCCTATTTGGATTCGATAAAGTTTTACCGATAAACTCCGGCGCAGAAGCTGTTGAAACTGCTGTAAAACTGGCCAGAAAATGGAGCTATGAAGTAAAAGGCATTTCTGAAAATGCTGCCAAAATAATTGTTTGCGAAAACAATTTCCATGGAAGAACGACTACGATTGTTTCTTTCTCGAATGATCCTGATGCGAATCAGAATTACGGACCATTTACACCCGGATTTATCAAAATTCCTTATAACGATATTGCTGCATTGGAAGAAATTCTAAAAAATGAAGCTCAGAATGTTGCTGCATTTTTGGTTGAGCCTATTCAGGGTGAAGCAGGAGTTTATGTTCCTGATGAAAACTTTCTGAAAAATGCCTCAGAATTATGCAAAAAATACAATGTTCTTTTCATCGCTGATGAAGTGCAGACTGGTATTGCGAGAACCGGAAAATTAATTGCATGTCACCACGAAGATGTACAACCTGATATTTTAATTTTAGGAAAAGCACTTTCAGGTGGAATGTATCCTGTTTCTGCAGTTTTGGCAAATGATGAGATCATGCACGTCATCAAACCGGGACAACATGGTTCTACTTTCGGAGGAAATCCTATTGCGTGTGCTGTTGCAATTGCTGCTTTGGATGTCGTAGAGGAAGAAAAGCTTTCTGAAAGAGCTGAAGAATTAGGGAAATTATTCAGAAGTGAGATTGAAAAAGTGATCGAAAAATCTGACCTTATCACCAAAGTACGAGGAAAAGGCTTATTGAATGCTATTTTGATCAACGATACTCCTGAAAGCTCAACTGCATGGAATCTTTGTTTAAAGCTAAAAGAAAACGGATTGCTTGCCAAACCAACCCACGGAAACATCATCAGATTGGCACCGCCTTTGGTGATTACAGAAGAGCAGTTGCTCGACTGTGTGAAAATTATTGAAAAAACGGTATTGGAGTTTGGAGGATAAAATGAAAATTTTAATTATACAAAAAAAATTCATGGGTGACGTCCTCGTGACCTCAACGATATTACCTCAACTCAAAAAAAAATATCCTCAATCAGAAATCAGCTTTCTTTTGGATGAAAAGCATGCTCAGATATTAAAAGGAAATCCTTTTGTCGATCATTTTCTTTTTTTCCATGAAGATGGGCTTTTAAAAACTGTATCTCAGGTAAAAAGCAAGAAATTTGATCTTGTCATTGATCTTTATTCCAAAATAGAAACCGGAATTATTTCTCTGTTTTCAGGAGCGAAGACCAGAATTGGCTTTTTCAAAAATTACACGCAGATTTTCTACAACAAGCCTGTAAAAAGACAAATGCAGGTAAAATCTGCAAATACAACACTCGGAATTGAGCATCGCCTTCAAATGCTTGAACCATTAAACATACCTTTTGGAGAAGTTTTTCCTAAAGTTTACTTATTGGATGAAGAAACTGAAAACGCAAAAAAAATTCTTGCAGAAAACAATCTATCGGTAAATGATCAACTCATCATGATCAGTACATTTGGTAGCTCAGAAGAAAAAACGTACCCCATAGAGTATATGGCAGAACTTCTGAAATCTATCGCAGATTATAAGCCTGAAGTAAAAATTCTTTGCAATTATATGCCTGCACAGAAAGAGAAGTTTTCCAATTTATACAATTCTTTGCCGGAAAAAACACAAAAAACGATCATCAAAACATTTGATACAAAAAACTTACGCGAATTTATTGCCGTTACGAGTCTTTGTAAATGCCTGATTGGTAATGAAGGCGGAGCAACAAATATCAGTAAAGCACTTAATGTTCCGACATTTACTATTTTTTCACCTCAGATAAAATTATCAGACTGGGCATGGACCAGCAATCCCAAAATGGATAAGTTTTTGCATGTAACCGATTATGTGCCAAATTCAACAAATTATTCAGACTTCAAGCCTTCGCTTTTGGAAAAAGATTTAAAAGAATTTTTGGACAAAACCATATTAAATTAATTGCTGATTTTCAAAGGATGAAAGAACCTAAAAAGCTTGTACTTCTTATAACTTACGATAATTGGGGTTATAACCAATATATTGCTGATGCATTGCAGGACAAATCGTACCATGTAATGCATATTGATTTTCACAGTTTTAAATACAAATATCCCGGAATTGCTCATAAAACGTTAAATTTTTTCACTAAAAACTTAGGAATTGTAAATCTTAAACATGTTTATTATAACGAGGTTATTTTAAGTAAGCTTAATGATATTAAAAGTATCGATACGGCAATTTACATTAAGGCTGATTTTTTATCAAAACAAACCATTGAAGCCATTAATGCAAAATCAAAAAATTCGGTACTGATCATTAGTGATTCTATCAACAGGTATCCTAAAACCAAAAATATACTTTCCCTTTTCGATAAGGTATTTTCGTTTGAAAAGAAGGACTGCAAAAAGTATAATTTAAGCTTTAAAACAAATTTTATTTATAAAACTGCGGATACCATTCAGACAAAATTCAAATATAAAGTATTCAATATAAGCTCTTATGACAATAGGTTTCCGATTATAAAAAAGATTGCCGAAACTTTGTACACCATGAATGTAAAAAGTAAGATTATTATTTTTTCAAAAAAGGAAAATACCGAACCTTATCTGGAGTTTTCTAAATCTCCTTTAACCATAGCAGAAATCAATAATTTTCTTGACGAGTCAGAGATTGTGCTTGATGTGAGCAGATCGAGGCAGCAAGGTTTGAGCTTCAGAGTTTTTGAAAGTTTAGGGCAGAGAAAAAAGCTGATTACAACCAATAAAGATATTGTGAACTACGATTTTTATAATCCTGAAAACATTCTGGTTATTGAAGACATCGAAAACATCACGATTCCTGAAATATTTCTTAACACTCCTTATCGTGAAGTCCCTAAAAATATTCTTCATAAATATCTGATAGAAAACTGGGTAGAAGATTTGGTTAATTAATATTTTGTAATTTTAAAAATTAAATGGTATTATCGCACCTTCAAATTGAGAAAACATCTCAATCAAACCCTATTTATTAACTGAGATTCTATGATTTCTTATAAAAATACTTCCAAGATCATCATATTTTGTCCCCCGAAGAAAGTGACAGGTGGTCCGGAAGCATTGCACCAGCTTTCAAACAAGCTTTATGAATTGGGGTTTGATAATGTATACATGCATTATGTTCCTAAGAAAGCAAATGCAAAAGCTGTAAACTATAATATTTACAAAACTCAGGAGATTCACAGTTTTGAAGACCATCCCGACAATATATTGATCATCCCTGAATCAATGACTTTTCTAATAAAAAAATACCCCAAGAGCCAGAAAGTAATCTGGTGGCTGAGTGTAGATTTTTATAAGATTTTAATGGATTACAGGGTCAGAAAACAAAGCTTCATTACCAAAATATTCTACAATCAAAACGATAAGGAATATCATTTTGAAGCACTACCCAATGTTTATCAATGGGCACAATCTTACCGGTCGAGTATTTATCTGAAAGATCATGGCATCCCTGAAAGCCAGATCGATTTTGTGTGTGATTACATCAATCCGATATTTTTAGAAAACAAAGAACCTATTCAAAAAGATCTTAACAACAAAACGATCCTATACAACCCTAAAAAAGGTAAAAAAGAAATTCCTGAGCTCATCAAAGCTTCTCCTGATCTGCAATGGATTCCTATTCAAAACATGAATGCTTCGCAGATCAAGGAACTGATGTCAAAATCTTTATTGTATGTAGATTTTGGTGAAAATCCGGGCAGAGATAAAATGTTGAGAGAATCCGTTTCTCAGGATTGCTGTATTATCTCGGGAAAGAATGGTTCTTCTGCTTATTATGAAGATTTAATGATTCCTGAAGAGTATAAATTTGAATTCAGCGAAAGTAAAATTCCGGCGATCGTAAAGAAAATAAAAGAAGTTTTGAACAATTATCCGCAACATATTCCGCAATTCAGAGTTTATAAGGATATGGTACTGAATGAAGAAATAACATTCGAAAAAAAGCTGCAGGAAATATTTAAAAAATGACCTTAAAGAAAATTACCTTAATCTATCCTTTTGCGTATGGCTATATTGATTTTGTAGTCAAAGAATTGCAGTCTTATTCATCAATAAATGTTACAGATATAAAAACGGATGTTATAAAATATAAGTATCCGCATATAGGTGCTAAAGTCTGGAACGGAATCACGAAACTGTTTGGAAAGAACAGAAAAAGAGAATTTTTTAACGAACAAATTCTTCAGCAGATCAAAGAAAAACAGGATATTATTTTTATTATCCGTCCCGATCTTATGGATTTGCACGTTTTGGAGGAGCTTAAAAAAAGAACAGACTGTTTTATCGCTTACTATTACGACAGTTGTAAAAAATATCCTCAACAACTTGAAATTGCACATTTTTTTGATGAGATTTATTCTTACGAAAAAGAAGATATAAAAAAGTACGGTTTTATTGAAACGACCAATTTCATTTACGACGAAAAAATAGAATCAAGAGAAACTGAGTACGATATTTTCAATATTTCATCTTATGATAATCGAATTGAAGAGATCAATAATTTGTCGAAGGTTTTAGTTGATGCAGGATTGAGAATAAAATTTATTTTATTTTGGTTTGAAAAATTAAATTATCCGCATCTCTCTTCCATAACAAAATATCTTAGCTTAGAAGAAACTAAGAATTTTATTTCACGGTCTAAATCGATGATCGATATACAAAGAGCAGATCAGAAAGGTCTTTCATTCCGAACTTTTGAAAGTCTTGGCTATCGAAAGAAACTTATCACAACCAATTCAGCCGTGAAGGAATATGATTTTTTCCATCCGGATAATATGATGATTATTGACAGCAAAAATGTTAATACAGATTCTATAAAAGATTTTATTGATCTTCCGTATGTGGAAATTCCACAGTATATACTCGATAAATACAGTGTAAAAACTTTTACCGCCAACATTTTTAAACTACTACCCGATGGGAATTAAAAGAAAGATAAAAAACTATATTCATATAAAGAAATATTATCCTTTATCTGACAAAACGATTGTTCATGATGATGGTAAGAAAACGATTCTTATTGTTGATAATCAGATTCCCATGTTTGATAAAGACTCTGGCTCGAACAGACTTACAGAAATTGCCGCTTTTCTTGCAAAGCATTACAATGTTTATTTAATGAATTGGTTAAAACCCATTCCACGAGTAGAACAAAAAAAATACATTCAAAACTTCAGTGATTTGAATGTTACGGTTTATACTCCTTTTATAAATAAATATGGTATAATGCGTGGTAAAAAAAGTTTTCTGAACAAATTAGCGCCAAAAATCGACTATGTCTGGTGCCATCGTCCTGAAATTTATGAATATTATTTAGATTTCTTTAGAAAAAAAACACCACAGGCACAGATTATATATGATATGGTTGACATTCATTTTTTAAGAATGCAAAGAGGTCTTGAAATACAATTTGACAAAAAGAAGGAAAAACAAATTGAATATTACAAAAATATAGAAACTAATCTGAGCAAAAAAGCAGATAAAGTCGTAGTAATAAGTCAAAAGGAAAAAGACTTCATGTCAGATTTTATTGATGAATCAAAACTATTCACCATTAGTAACGTTCACAACTTGAAAGTTAAGCCACAAGAAATGCCTCCTTTTGAAGAAAGGCAAGGAATTTTTTTTATAGGATCTTTTCTTCATGATCCTAATGTAGATTCAGTAAAACATTTATACAATAAGATTCTTCCGATTGTTTGGAAGACGTTACCCAATCTTAAAGTTTTTATTATCGGTCAGGAACCTTCAGAAGAAATTTCAAATATGAATTCCGATCTTTTTCAGGTAAAAGGATTTGTAGAAAATATTATTCCATTTTATGAAAACTGTTTTGCTTCTGTTTCTCCTTTACGATATGGAGCCGGAGTAAAAGGTAAAATAGGTCAGGCTTTTGAGTATGCACTTCCTGTTGTTACCACAACCATTGGCGCAGAGGGAATGTTTCTTGAAGACAGATTTACTGCATTAATATCAGAAAACGAAGATTATCAAAAATTTGCTGAAAACATCATTGAAGTTTGTACGAATAAGCAGTTATGGGATACTTTACAGAACAACTCTGCAAAAGCAATTTTCCCTTTTTCAATTGAAGCTCAAAAAGAGGAAATGTTTAGATTACTATCATAATTAAGAGCAATCTAAACCAGTTTTTTAAATTTTCCCTCGGTAATTGCTTTCAATTGCGAGATAAATGTTGTTAAATTATCTTTAAAACTTCCTTTTTTATTGAATAATTTTTTTTGCGCTTGATATAAAAAGTCTGAAATTAATTTACTGTGGGGTAAATTATATAATCGGCAAAGAAAAATTCTATTTCTTGTCATGTAAAAATTTTGAAAGTCATCCTGCTTACTCATTTCATGATATGCAATTAACGTTGTGATAATTGCTTGTTTTGCATACGGAATACTTTTTAAACGATAACACCATTCTGTTTCTTCAAAATACATAAAAAAATCTTCACGCATCATTCCTATCAAATCTAGAGTTTCTTTTTTAAACATCATTGCACTGCCATTTACATAGTCAATATCCGTATTGATTTCAGCAATTGTCACATCACTTATTTTTTTCCCTCCATTTGTATGACTTGCTTTAAAATATAGATCCATATCCACTTTTCCTCCATCGGAGAAGATATATTCTCTATCAAACTTATCGCAAATTCTCGGTCCTACAAAATAAAGATTACTTTCATTTGCAAGAGCATCATATAAACCTTGCACCACCTGATATGAAATTTCTATGTCTGGATTTAATATTAGAAAATAATTTTTATTATCATTCAGAGCTTTGTCAATAGCCAATCTGTTTCCTTTAGCATAACCGCCATTCTCTTGTGACTGAATAAAATGAAGTTGGTTATTTGAAGTATATTTTCTTAATTTTTCTCTATCATGAGGAGAAGAATAATTATCAACTATGTATAAAGAAGAAGGATCAACACCCTGAGCCTTTAATCTGTTAACCTGATCTACAATTTTCTGCGATGAATTATAATTCAAAATTATTATTGCCAAATCTTTCATGTCTCAAAAATATATAAATCTAAAAAATTGTACAAGCATACAAAAAAGTAATCAATTTACTATAAAAAACTTATTTGAGACAAGTATTCAAAATTCTCAAAAGTCTTTTTGATTACATATTTTATTTTGCTATTTTTCCACAATATTTATTAGAATCATTTTCATCTATGGGAAGAAAAAAAATTATTAAGGTTGGTTATCTACTTTCTTACGATTACTCTTATATATTAACCTCTTTAAAGCACATTTATGAATATGTAGACAGCATTGTAATAAGTTACGACATAAATAATAAAACGTGGGCAGGGAATGATGTGGAAATACCTAAAAGTTTTTTTTCAGAAATAAAAGAATTTGATAAAAAAAATAAAATTATTCTTTATAAAGATCAATTTTATATTCCAGGAATACAGCCAATGGAATTGGAAACTCGACAAAGAAATATGATGGCTGAAAAACTAGGTTTTGATGGATGGCACATACAGATAGACGGTGATGAATATGCATATGATTTTCAAAAATTAAGTAAATTTTTAAGAAAAAATAAATATTTATTAAGAATCGCAAACAAAAAGCAATTCAACTTTCAGGTTAATTTCGTTACATTATTTAAGCATAATGATGAAGGCTTCTTTGTGATTAAACCTTTTGAAGAGAAATGTAACCTAATTACAAACTATCCTAAATACGAATATGCAAGATATACCAATAGAGAGCAAAACTTTGCATTAGATTATCATCTTATACATCAATCATGGGCAAGAGATGAAGAAGAGATTACAGAAAAAATAAATAATTGGGGACACAAAAATGATTTTGACACATCCAAATTCTTTGAGATGTGGAAAAGTCTAAATGCTGATAATTACAAACAGTTTAAAAACTTTCATCCTTTAGAGGGTAAACTATGGAAAGAATTATCATTTTTCCCGGCTAAGAATATTGATGAATTCATTATAAAGTTTGAAAATGAACATCCACAAAAAGACCTTAAACTAGCGCTAAAATTTAGTAAAAAATTAAAACTTTATCTAAAATCTCTTTTCTAGGTCATATATAAACACATCTTCGAATTTCTTCATCACTGCTGAAGGATTGAATAGCCTGGAATAAGAATCCCAATCTTGAGTAGGATCAGGCTTAAAATTATTTAAAATATGTAGTAAATCTTTTTTATCATTATATAGCACTGCTTTTTCACCTAAAATATCCAAATGTGATTTTTCATCAGAACCAGACCAAGTAATTATTGGTTTATTTTTAATTGAAAACTCACCTACTGCCATACCAAAGCTTTCACCTTGCTGCCTTGCGTGAAGAAAAGCATCGGAAGTATTAATGAATTTAACTTTTCTTTCTACATCAGTTGTTGGAGGAAGGAAAATAATATTTTTATATGATCTGAAAAGATTCCTTTTTACGAATTCATTGGTACCCATAAAAATGAAAAAAATATTTTTGTTTTTAATGGCAGTTTTCTTTACCGCATCCATCACAAAATCTATATCAAAAGTATCAGCGCCGCCGTATCTGGCAAATACAATTGCATCTTTAGGAATATTTAGCTCCTCACGTAGATTTCCTTTCACTTCGGGCAAATCAACTATATGAGGTACAAAAGGTAATTTCCCGTCACTCATCGTTTTTGATAACCATTCTGAGACATAGGCATAAACATCTCCGTATGGTTCATTATATTTAAAAACAGCATGAATAACTGTTTTGATTAAATCTACAGGAGCATCAGTCTCTTTTTCTCCGGACTTTATTGCATAAAAAAGGTCTGCATTTAAGCTATTGATGATACGATCTCTATCTGCAACATCATTGTAAGCTATCACCTCAAATCTACTTTCAAATCGAGTTATTGCCTCACTGATATTATTCGGACTATTTTTTGGATAAAGAATTACAGACTCATTATTTAAAATTGTCTCATTATAATTTGCATAATCAAAAAGTGCATTAGACGTCCCTCTGTAGCACAATTGATTTTCATGGAAAATAATTTTCACTTGCTGGAATTATATTTTATTCTCTATCGTAAATATCCTCAATCCTCACAATATCATCTTCCCCGAAATAAGTTCCGGTCTGTACTTCGATAAATACCACAGGTTTTTCAGAAAGATTCATCATTCTGTGTTTTGCGCCAAGCGGAATAAAAATGCTTTCGCCGTAACCTAATTCAATTTCTTTATCATCAAGAACAACAGTGGCATCACCTTCAATGATCGTCCATTGTTCCTGTCTTTTGTGATGGTATTGGTAAGATAATTTCTGACCCGGGTTTACTTCTATCCTTTTCAACTTATAATTGGGCTCATCAGCCAAAACATAGTATTTTCCCCAAGGTCTTTCTCCAATTTCTAGCATATTATAACTTTATATACCTACAAAAGTAAAATTATTTTTTTCAAAATGATTCGGGTTTAAAAAAAAAGTTAGATTTTTGCCCTCACTAATACTACCAAATGAAAATCAGTGCATTCAGCTATGTAAGAAACGGCTTTACTTATGGTGTTCCTTTTCTGGAGTCGATTCAGTCGGTTCTCCCACTTTGTGATGAGTTCGTAATAGCAGTTGGTGATTCTACAGACGGAACCAAGGAAGCTATTTTAAATCTTGGGGATCCGAAAATAAAAATCATTGACACGATCTGGGACGACAGTTTGACAAGAGGTGGTAAAATATTTGCCCAACAATGCAACATTGCATACGAAAACGTTTCAAAATCTGCGGATTGGATTATTCATATTCAGGCAGATGAAGTACTGCACGAGAAAGATTATCCTTTAATTTTATCTAAAATTAAAGAAGCTGATTCTTACCCTGACATTGATGGACTTTTACAACCATTTATTCATTTCTGGGGCGATTATAACAGCATCCGTAATAGTCGTAGGGTTCATAAAAATGAAATAAGAATTTTCAAGTATGATCCCAATATCAGAGCTTACATCGATTCTCAGGGATTCAGAAAATTCAAATCTATTGAAAATTATGAAAATGGATCTGAAAAGGGTGAAAAACTAAGAGTTTTAGCATTAAATGCACCGATATATCATTACAGTTCGGTAAAATCTAAAAGAACAATGTCCTTAAAGGCCAATAATTTTGTTTATTATTATGGTCATTCTGATAAAAAATTAGAAGAAGCTCCAAAAGACGAGTTCAATTATAATACGGTAGACCGGGTAATAAAATTTACCGGAACACATCCCAAAGTAATGGCAGAAGCTATTGCAAGCTATGATTTCATTTTTAATCACGATAAATCTCAAGCAGTCTGGAAAAAGAAAGACCGATACCTACAACCCATCGAAGATTTGCTGAAAATCCGGTTCGGAGAATACAAAAATTACATTCTGATAAAAAATCCAAAATAGAATTCCTTTTTTTTACAAGAAAGTCTCGTTAAATTTGCACCAAAATTAAAATTAAAAATGGAGAAAGTAAGAGTCCGTTTTGCTCCAAGTCCTA
This sequence comes from Chryseobacterium formosense, assembly GCF_900116415.1. GTDB lineage: Bacteria > Bacteroidota > Bacteroidia > Flavobacteriales > Weeksellaceae > Chryseobacterium > Chryseobacterium formosense. The sequence goes on from NZ_FPAP01000005.1 coordinate 200,673, forward strand.
CAGGACCTTTGCATTTGGGAGGCGTAAGAACCGCATTATATGATTATCTTTTTGCTAAAAACCAAGGCGGAGAATTTGTATTGAGAATAGAAGATACAGATACTGCAAGATATGTGGAAGGTGCAGAAGACTACATCGAAGAAGCCCTTGAATGGTGCGGGATTATCGCTGATGAAAGTCCTAAAAAAGGAGGGAAATTTGCTCCATACAGACAATCTGAAAGAAGAGACATCTACGACAGATATACCGAGCAGATCTTAAAAACAGATTATGCATACATCGCTTTTGATACCGCCGAAGAATTGGATGCCATCCGCGCTGAATATGAGGCAAGAGGTGATGTTTTTTCTTATGATAATAAAACCAGAAACCTTTTAAGAAACAGTCTTGCCCTTCCTGAAGAAGAAGTGCAAAAATTATTGAATGAAAAGACACCGCATGTCGTACGATTCAAAATGCCTGTTGACAGAACATTGGGTTTAGTAGATATTATCAGAGGAAATTCTGCTGTAAACACAGACACTTTAGATGATAAAGTTTTGGTGAAAAACGACGGGATGCCGACGTATCATTTTGCCAACATCATCGATGATCACGAAATGGAAATTTCTCATGTAATTCGTGGAGAAGAATGGTTACCTTCTTTAGGATTACACACTTTATTGTATGAAGCAATGGGTTGGGAAGCACCTCAGTTTGCGCATCTTTCTTTAATTTTAAAACCTGAAGGAAAAGGTAAACTAAGTAAAAGAGACGGCGACAAGTTCGGATTCCCGGTTTTCCCATTAAATTTTACAGATCCTGAAACGGGAAATGTTTCAAAAGGCTACAGAGAAAGCGGCTACCTTCCGGAAGCTTTCATCAATATGGTGGCACTTTTGGGTTGGTCTCCTTCAGATGATAAAGAAATTTTGTCTTTGGATGAAATGGCGAAAGAATTTGATCTACACAAAGTTCATAAAGCCGGAGCAAGGTTCAGCAAAGAAAAAGCAGAATGGTTCAACCATCAGTATATCCAGAAAACTTCGGATGAAGAATTATTGAACATCCTTAAAAATTCAGATTTAAATTTAAATATTTCAGATGATAAATTAATCAGGATCATTCATCTGATGAAAGAAAGAGCAACGTTCCCGAAAGATATTTACGAAAACGGAAAATTTTTCTTCGAAGCACCAGCTTCTTACGATGAAAAAGCATCGAAAAAAGCCTGGAATGAAGAAACTTCCTCAATTTTAGGAGAATTAGCAACACATTTAGAAAGCACTGAATTCAATGCTGAAGCTTTAAAGCAGACCGTTCACCATTTTGCTGAAAACAAAGGTTTGGGAATGGGGAAAGTAATGATGCCGTTACGTTTAGCTTTGGTAGGCGAATTGAAAGGACCGGACGTTCCAGATATCATGGAACTTCTTGGTAAAGAGGAAACTACCTCCAGGATAAGCAATGCTATAAACAATTTTAAATAAAATTACCATAATTTTTCATACATTTGAAAGATTTAATTTACTTCAAGAAATGGAATATTTAAGTTTCGAACTTCCTATAAAAGATTTGATGGATCAATACCAAACTTGTTCTTTAGTAGGAGAAGAAAGTGGTGTTGATGTAAAATTAGCATGCAGCCAGATCGAAGACAAGATCATAGAAAAGAAAAAAGAAATCTATGGAAATCTTACGCCTTGGCAAAGAGTACAACTGTCTCGTCATCCGGATCGTCCTTACACATTAGACTATATCAATGGGATGGTAGATAAAGGCAGCTTCCTTGAGCTTCACGGTGACAGAAATTTCGCAGATGATCCTGCAATGATCGGTGGGCTTGCTACGCTTGACGGACAGAAAGTAATGATTATCGGAACCCAGAAAGGAAGAACTACAAAAGAAAGACAATACAGAAGATTCGGGATGCCCAATCCTGAAGGATACAGAAAAGCTTTAAGACTAATGAAATTAGCTGAAAAGTTTAAAATTCCTGTAGTAACTTTGGTCGATACACCGGGAGCTTATCCAGGTCTTGAAGCTGAAGAAAGAGGACAAGGTGAAGCAATCGCAAGAAATATTTTCGAAATGACCATGCTAAAAACTCCTATTTTCACTTACATTATCGGTGAAGGAGCAAGCGGCGGAGCATTAGGAATTGGTGTCGGAAACAAAGTGTATATGTTAGAAAACACTTGGTACACGGTAATTGCACCGGAAAGCTGCTCATCAATCCTTTGGAGAAACTGGGATCATAAAGAAGATGCAGCCAATGCATTGAATCTTACTCCGAAAGATGCTTTAAGAGAAAAATTCATCGACGGAATCGTGGAAGAACCTCTTGGAGGAGCGCATTACGATCCGGAAACAACCTATTTAAACCTTAAAAGTTCAATTTTGCAGAACATCAAAGCGTTCTCAAAATTCACAGGGAAAGAACTCGAAACCCAAAGACAAGATAAGTTCATTGCAATGGGACAGTTTAAAGGATAGTAATATTGAAAAATAAAAAAAATCGGTTAAGAAAATTTCTTAACCGATTTTTTATTTCTATTCAGCGACATTCAACTGAATTTCTATGTCTTTGTTTATTTTTTTCAGCGAAGAATATTTTGCATCGCAAACGGACGTCGTCACCACATAATCGCCTTTTTCAATCAAAACAAAATTATCTCCTTTTGCAGGAACATCGAGATTATAATATTTTTTACCGCTGATTTTTACGATAAGTCGGCATTTTGAAAGGTTTTTGATGTTAACGTACGCTTCATTATTATTCGGGTCATTACTAAAAAGATGAGTAAGCAACGAGGCTGTCTTTTTTGCCTGCTCACTCGGCTCCGATTTTTTGCTTGAACTTCCCATTGATGCATATGTTACGGTACGTTCCGGCGTTGCTGCTTTTGCAGTGGATGCCAAATCTTTACCTTTATTCAGCTCGTTATTGCTGACAATTTTCTCAATTTTGTCTTTACTGATTGGTTTTATGGTCGGTTTGGCTTCAATAGAATTATCTGCCATAATGATGGTGACCAATTTTCTTTTAAGATCATTATTTTTTTCGTGTCCGGGGTTTTGCTTGATAAAACCCGCGATAATTCTTGGTTCTGAGCTTGCCATAGCTTCTTCCAATGTATAAATAATGACTACTTCTTTTTCTGCGACAGCTTTAGTCGCCTTGGCTTTTTTCTTCTTCTGAGCAAAGCCTATACTGAAAACGAAAAGGAATATGATTAGGAATATTTTTTTCATGTAGATAAAACCTTTTAAAAAATTATTAAATAAATACTATAACGTTAAAAGTCATTTTTTAGTTTATCATTAAAATCATTATCTTTGCACTGCTTAAAAATAAACTATTAAAGTTAATAATAATTTTAAATAAAAAAATAATAAATATTATGTCTTATACACCAGCTGCTGCAGACGTAGCAAAATTAAGAAACCAAACAGGTGCAGGTATGATGGACTGCAAGAAAGCTCTAGTTGAAGCAGAAGGAGACTTCGAAAAAGCAGTTGATATCCTTAGAAAAAAAGGACAGAAAGTTGCAGCTAACAGAGCAGACAGAGAATCTTCTGAGGGGGCTGTAATCGCAAGAGTAAATGAAGATAACACTTTAGGTGTTGTAATTTCTCTAAACTGTGAGACTGACTTCGTTGCTAAAAACGAGGCGTTCATCGAGCTTGCTTACGAATTGGCTGAAATGGCTATTTTCGCTGCTACTAAAGAAGAATTATTGGCTACAGATTTCCACGGAATGACTGTTGCTGAGAAATTGATCGAGCAAACAGGTGTTATCGGTGAAAAAATCGAGATCGGTGCATTCGAAAGAATCGAAGGGCCATTCTTAGGAGCTTACATCCACGCTGGAAACAAAATCGCTGCTATCACTTCACTTTCTGCAAAAGTAGATGGTGCTGACGAAGCTGCTAAATCTGTATCTATGCAGGCTGCTGCAATGAACCCGATCGCTCTTGACGAAACCAGAGTTTCTCAGGAAACTATCGATAAAGAATTAGAAATCGAAAGACATAAACTTACTGAAGAAGGTAAGCCTGCAAACATTATCGACAATATCCTGAAAGGTAAAATGCAGAGATTCTACAAAGACAATACTTTGGTACACCAGGATTTCATTAAAGACAGCTCTATTTCAGTTGCTGATTATGTGAAGTCTGTAAACGGAGATCTTAAAGTAACTGGATTTATCAGAGTGAGCTTGTAATCTTTTAGATTTTAAAATATTAATCCCGGTGAATTTTTCATCGGGATTTTTTTGTGGAATAGCGCAATTACAATATTAATACTATATGAAGTTTATTTTAAATTATTGAAATTTTATTAAATTATAATTAAATGTTAAAAATATTGCATAAAAAATTGATTATTAATACCTAAATTTGTCGCCCCTAAAACTGAGGCATGAAAAGACTTCTACTAATTATTTGTACATTTTGGTGCTTAATCCTTAATGCTCAACTTGATAATGAACACTGGTTTGCACCGATGTCGGCTAAAGCCGGAACAAACGGACTTGAAGGATATTTATATTTATCTACTGACGAAAACGTTCCGTTTTCTGTACAGATCTTCAACAACAATACTTTGTACACAACCGTTCAGGTAAGCAAAAACAATCCTGCTCAGGTTATTATACCCAATAATTTTTTAATTGCATCCTCTCAATCTCAATTGTTTACACCAAACAATATGGGATTAAATGTAAAAGGAACAAAAAAATTCTTTGCCAACTACCGATTTGCCATGCAAAACCATGCGGAAATTTTAACCTCAAAGGGTGCTGCAGGTTTAGGTACTACATTTTATGCAGGGGTTGCTCCTATTTCAGGATCTGAAGATCACATGAATGCAACCATCGGAGTAACTGCTACTGAAGACAATACAGTCGTAACAATTTCGGGTTATAATCCTGGAATTACTTTTTCCGACGGGGTTTCTTCACCTACAAGAACTTTTACCCTTAATAAAGGAAAATCTTACATTCTGGATGTGGTAAGCTCATGGTCGAACATCAACAAAAACGGATTAGTAGGAGCGAAAATTGTTGCAACAAAAGCAATTTCTGTCACTAATGGAAACTTTAATGCAGCATATACTTCTCTGAATCTTACCAACAATGATATTCTGATGGATCAGGCTGTACCTGTAGACCGTTTAGGAAAAGACTTTGTGGTGGTAAAAGGCAACGGAACGGTAACTTCCCAGATGGAAACCGCTTTGATTATCGCTACAGAAAACAACACTCAGATAACTTTTAACGGGTCAGGAGCTACAACAACGCTTAACGAAGGACAATATTACATTGTACCGAGCGCAAGATATCAGCATCAGGGAAATGGCCATTACAATATGAATATTTCTTCAACGAAAAACATTTATGTATATCAATTATTGTCCGGTGCCACTAACGGAAATGAGTATGCTTCTGGAGGAATGAATTTCATACCGCCTTTAAGCTGTTTCATGCCAAGTAAGATTGATGAGATAGGTTATATTAACCAGATCGGGGGTCAGAATTTCGCCACAAGATTAAATATCATTACTCAAGCGGGAGCAACAGTAACTTTGAACGGAACAAACATTGCGGCTGCAAACGGCCCTTATCCCGTAACAGGAAATCCGAACTGGGTAAGCTACTCTATTCAGAATGTTACAGGAAACGTTACTTTGAATTCTACAAAAGCAATGACTGCAGGGATTGCAGCTGGAAGTGGCGCTGTAGGATATGGCGGTTATTTTGCAGGGTTTTCATCAGTTCCGGCAATTACAAAAACAGGTGACTGCTATGCCGGAATTCGACTTCAGGTAGACAACAATTATGATGGCTATCAATGGTTTCTGAACGGTGTAGCGATAACTGGAGCGACCACCTATTTTATCAACCCCGAGTTGTACGGAGCCGGAGCTTATACTTGTTCTGTAACAAAAAATAATTGTGAAACCAAGTTAACTACGGTTTATAATTACACTTTGTGTCCGCCGATTTCTACAACAACTTATACAATCGGATCTTGTAATACAAAAGTAATAACACCAGTTTTTACCAGTTCTACACAAACTATTGTTCCGTCGCTTACCACAATAATTTCTCAGCCAACTTCTGGTACTGCGACCGTAAACCCGACAAACGGACAGATTACCTACACACCAAACCCAACAACGGTAAACACAACAGATACATTTATCTATTATATTCAGGGTAACGGAAATCCTTTTGCATTTGAATACTTTAAGATTATTATTAATACAGATGTTCTTCAGGCAAACAATGCTTCACTAAGTTCATGTAGCAATGCTTCAGGAAACGGAACTTACGATCTGACTACCGCAAATATTACTTCAGCAACAGGAACTACGATTACTTATTTTACCAATTCGAATTTAACCGGCCAAATACCTTTACCTACAAATTATACAGGGCCTACAGGAATTATTTATGCCAATATTACTTCCGCTTATGGATGTACAAAAGTTGCTCAAATCACTTTAACGGTTACTCCATCCCCGAACATCAATACTTCAAACTACAATGCTGTTCTTTGTGATGATAATTTTGACGGAATCATTAATGTAAATTTTAATACGGTAACTCCTCAGATTGTAGCAAATTCAGGAAGCTTTACGGTAAGATATTATTTAAATCAGACTGACGCCAATGCAGGAAACGGCAACACGCTTCCAGTAAACTGGACTTACACAGCAAACACAACAGTCTATGTAAGAGTTGACGGTTCAAGCTCTGTATGCCCTTCGTCTTTCGGACAGATCGATTTCAAAATTGGTAATAAAATAACTTTATTAACCACAAATGTTACAACCGAAATTTGTGACAATGATTTAAATGGTTCTCAGAATGTTAATTTAAACGACTATAAGAACCAATTTACTACAGATCCATCGGTGACATTGACTTTTCACTCAACATTAGCTGATGCTCAGGCTGGAATAAATACATTAGCTCCAAGCCAGACAATTACTTCACCTAAAACTTTCTACATAAGATTTACAAGTGGAAATGGCTGTCCGAATACTGCTACCTTAATTATTAGTTTAAAATCTCCTAAAAAATCTGATATTCTTAGAGACCAGATTATTTGTTCAGATGACAAAGCAGTTTTAAATGCAGGTGACGGGTTTACATCTTATTTATGGAGCACTGGTGCAACAACATCTACGATTACGGTCGGTGTAGGAACTTATTTTGTAGATCTTGAATTCAACGGTTGTGTTTACAGACAAACCGTAAATGTAACTGCAGCACAAGCTCCTACAATTACAAGTATTGTGGTAACGGGAACTACTGCTACGATAAATGTTTCAGGAGGCACAGCTCCTTATCAGTATTCTCTGAACGGATCCGACTATCAGAATTCAAACGTATTTTCCGGACTTACAAGAGGGCCTCACAAAGTATATGTGATCGGAAGAGATGGATGTCTTCCAGTCATTAAAGATTTCTTAATTTTAAATTTGATCAATACCATAACACCAAATGGTGACGGAAGAAATGATGTTTTAGATTATTCTGATTTAAAGATTAAAGATCAGGTAAATATCGAAGTAGCAGATCGCTATGGCGCAACAGTTTACAAATCTTCGAACAACAATTATAAATGGGATGGTAAACCCGGCGGAAGAAGTCTGCCAACAGGCACATATTGGTATATTATCAGATGGGTTGAGCCTGATACAAAATTACCAGTTTCACATTCTGGATGGCTATTAATTAAAAATAGAGAATAAATATTACAATTTATTTAAGATTTATTAACAATATATTAAATTTTATTTTAATTTTGTAGAAATCCTAATTCTATAATTTATGAAAAGATTTCTACTGAGCTTAGTATTAGTTTTTCTGACATTCGGTTCTCTTTTTGCACAAAGAGATACCGATCATTGGATTGCTCCCTTCTATGCATCTTCTTCTACCACCCAGTCTGTTTATCTGTCTACAGATTCTGTAACGCCTTTTGATGTTACAATTACCAGTAACAGTTCAACAGCTCCTGGAAATGTATTAGGAGTTGTTTCCATCAGCAAAGGAAATCCGCAAGTATTTACGGTTCCTTCAGCCAATGTTTCCGTAAATACTGCAGCAAATGCATTTAATGTAATTAATCGAGGCCTTTATCTTAAGGGGATCAAACCATTTTTTTGCACCTTAAGGTTGGTAAGCGGTACTGCACACGCGGAAATCTTAACCAGTAAAGGAAAAGCAGGTACAGGAAAAGAATTTTTTGTGGTGGCTACACCATCTACTGCCACTTCTAGTAATTTCACGGCAGGGGTAATGGCGACTGAAGACAATACGGTCGTTACAACTGCTTGGAATGCACCAGTTACATTTATAGGTGGTGCTCCTACAACGACAACCAATACTTTCACTTTAAATAAAGGAGAGTCTTTTGTATATGCGGGTATAGGCAATTCGAACATCAATAACTTTATTGGTGCAAAGATTGTAGCAAGCAAACCAATTGTATTAACCAACGGAAATGTGAATGGTAATTTCGGGAATGTGACAAGTGGAGGATCCGATATTATTTTAGACCAATCAGTACCGGTAGAAAGATTAGGAAGTACCTTCGCTATGGTAAGATCGCGATCTTCTTCCGCAGATATGGAAGGAGGTATTATTGTCGCTACAGAAAACAATACTCAGGTATTTCTGAACGGATCAGGTATTTCTGTTGCAACGCTTAATCAAGGTCAAATGTACAGAATATCAGGAAACGATTATGTAGCACAGGGTACATCCGGACATTTTAATATGCTTGTTACCACTTCTAAAAATGTGTATTTATATCAATTGGTATCTATCTTAAATCAGAATGAAACAGGTGGATTCAATTACATTCCGCCTTTGAACTGTTTCCTTCCTAGAAAAATTGACGAATTACCAAAGGTTGACGAAATGCCTACAGGAGCTGGTGGAGCAAGTGTTGTACCGATGAACACACAGAATATCAAATTAAACATCATTACAGAGGCGGGAGCTACCGTTACATACAGTGTTAACGGAGGACCTGCTACGACACCTACTGCTGCTCAAGGTCCGTACACTCTCAATGGAAGTACAGCCTGGGTAACCTACGGATTGGAAAATATGTCGGGAACGATAACCATCCAATCTAATAAAGCTGTAACAGCGGGTATTAATGGAGGATATAGCACATCAGGTTATGGAGGATACTTTGCAGGATTCTCTTCTGTTCCGGTAATTGCCAAGCAGACAGGAGAATGTATTCCGGGAATCATTCTGGAGGTAGACGACAGCTACGATACCTATCAGTGGTTTTTAAATAACGCTCCAATTGCAGGAGCTACCAGCCACACGATAACGCCAACGGTTGCAGGTAACTATACTGTAAGAGTAACAATGGGAAGCTGCCCTCCGGTGACAACTCCTATTTACAAAGTATTTACTTGTTTAGGACAAACAACACAGAATATAAACATCTGTGGTACAAAAGCTATTGTACCTACTTTTACAAATTCTACGCAAACACCTGTACCAAGTACAGTATCAATTATCACTCAGCCTACAAACGGAACAGCAACCCTTAATCCTTCAACAGGAGTAATTACTTATGTTCCTAATGCTGGATACTTAGGACCAGATAAAATTGTATTTAAATTTTGCGGAAATGCCACTGAATTTGTAGACTGTGAGCAAGTAACACTTAACCTTAATGTGGTTCCTTTCGTACTTACGGACAGAACAATTAAAGCTTGTCAGTATGCAGGAAAAGGATATTTTGATTTAACAACAGCAAACGTTACAGACAACGCAATTCCGACAACCAAAAAATTCTATCCTACTTTAGCTGATCTTAATGCAAATACAAATCAGATCACAGATCCTACCAATTATTTCTCAGGATTGGGATCAGTATATGTAAGAGTTCTTACAGCAGAAGGATGTGTTGGAAATGCTAAAATAACTTTAGACTTCCATCCTACTCCGGTGGTATACGAAGCTACCCTGACAGAATGTTTCTTGGAAAACAATGAAACTAAAGCTCTGTTTAACCTTACTACGGCGAACGTAACTACAGAATCTCCTATTACTCAAGAGTTCTATCCTACATTTACCGATGCAAGTAACGGAACCAATAAAATTCTGGGTGTAGATACTTATATTTCAGGAAACGGTGTTGTATATACTAGAGTATTTAATGCGAACGGATGTTATGCCATTGCTAAAATCAACTTAAAAGTGACTCCACCTAAGAGATCACCATTGTTGGTAGACAAATATATTTGTATTGATGACAGAACAACATTAGATGCAGGACCTGGTTATCAATCTTACCGTTGGAGCACAGGCGCAACTACACAATCTATACAGCAAGTACCGGTAGGAGAATACTGGGTAATACTTCAGGATTCGGGATGTCCTGTGAAACAATTTGTAAGTGTAAAGAAAGCACAGGATCCGGTAATCACTTCAATTGAAATCTCAAACAACACGGCGACCGTAATAGTAACCGGCGGAATTGCACCATACGAATTTGCTGTTGACGGAACAACAACATGGCAAGATTCGAATGTATTCACAAATCTATCAAGAGGGCAGCATACATTCTATGTAAGAGATTCTTTCGGATGTACGCCTATTTCTGTAGAGGTTACAGTACCGAATTTGGTAAATGCAATAACTCCGAACGGTGATAATGTAAACGACTATGTAGATTATAGAGAATTAGCATACAAAGAAAATCTTACCTTCGTTATCTATGACAGATATGGTAATAAGATTTTCACTGGTGATAAGCTTAATAACTTCAGATGGGACGGAACTCAATCCAATAAAAAAGTTGTTACCGGCACATACTGGTATCACATTACATGGAATGAGCCGGATTTAACCAAAACTCCAATCAAATACACCGGATGGATTTTAGTGAAGAACAGAGAATAAGAAAAAAATAATAGTAAATATGAGCCACAACTTAAATGTTGTGGCTTTTTGTTAATTATTTTTTAATTTTTTTTCATATTTTTTATAATACATTTAAATTATTCTATTATTTTTGTACAAATCCTAATTCTACGCTTATGAGAAAACTTTTACTCACTTTTTTATTACTGATCTTCAGTGGCAATTTTATTTTTGCCCAGAGAGATACAGAACACTGGATAGCGCCGTACTATGAAACAACAACTGTTACTGCACAGTCGCTTTATCTTTCTACAGATTCCGTAACGCCTTTTGTGGTAACTGTTTATAGTAACAACGTTGCGTTAGGAACGGTAACAATCAGCAAAGGAAGTCCACAAACATACATTGTTCCTTCTGCACGAATTGCGGTAAACACCGAATCGGAAGCTTTTACTGTAATTAATAAGGGATTATATGTTAAAGCTGAAAAACCTTTTTACTGTACACTTAGAATGGTGAATTCAACTCAGCATGCTGAAGTAGTAACCAGTAAGGGTAAAGCAGGTATCGGCACACAGTTTTTTGTTGCCAGCACACCGTCTACTCAGATTGCATCAAATAATTTCACTGCTGGAGTTTTAGCAACGGAAGACAATACAACAGTTACTGCGACATGGAGCGCTACTGCTGTTTTCACGTTTTTTGGAGCAACGCCAACAACAAATACGCATACCTTTGTTTTAAATAAAGGACAATCTTTTGTTTTTGCAGGGCCAATATCTGCTACGGTACCTTTTATGGGTGCAAAAATTGTTTCGAACAAGCCTATTACGCTAACTAATGGGAATGTGACTGCTAATTTTGGAACAAACACCGCTTCAGGAAGAGATATTATTTTAGACCAGTCTGTACCGACAAGCAGACTCGGAAATACTTTTGCAATGGTAAGAACGAGATCTACACTTCCAGATTTGGAAGGAGGAATTGTAATCGCTACTGAAAACAATACAGAAGTATATTTAAACGGGGCTACAACTCCCGTAGCAACTTTAGCCCAAGGGCAATGGTACAGAATTTCCGGAAGCAGCTATATTACACAGCCGGGAGGATCACATGCTAATATGTTTATAAGCACTACAAAAAATGTTTATTTATATCAATTGGTTTCTGTAAATGATGATAGTGCAACTTGTGGCTTTAACTACATTCCGCCTTTAAACTGTTTTTTACCAAGGAAAATTGATGAGATTGGTAAAGTGGGTGAAATGCCAACAGGAACTGCAGGAGCGAGTGTTGTACCAGCTAACACTGTTGTAAAATTAAATATTTTAACTGAAGTAGGTGCAACGGTTACTTACACCGTCAACGGTGGTGCACCAATTACACCAACGGCTGCACAAGGACCGTTCCAGCTGACAGGAAATACCAACTGGGTAACCTATGCCATACAACCGATTACCGGCAATATTGCTATACAATCTAACAAGGCGGTAACCGCTGGAATTAACGGAGGACATAGCACTTCAGGATACGGAGGATATTTCGCGGGGTTTTCTTCAATTCCACTTATTGCAAAAAAGACCGGAGAATGTATTCCGGGACTTGTATTGGAAGTAGATGACAGTTATGATACTTTTCAGTGGTTTAGAAATGGTATTGCTATCCCAGGTGCAAACAGTAATTCATACACTCCAACACAATCAGGAAACTATACAGTAACCATTACGGTAGGATCTTGCCTTCCGGAAACCACTCCTGTATTTAAAGTATTTACATGTCTAAATGAAACTACAGCTACAAAAACGGTATGTGAAGGTTATTTAAATATCGTTCCTGCATTTACATCGTCATCACAAACATTTACACCGGCAAGTGTACAGATTATCACTCCGCCAACAAACGGTACTGCAATAATCAATCCTACTACCGGAGTTATAGGATATACTCCAAACAATAATTTTGTGGGAACAGATACAATTGTTTATAAATTCTGTGGAAATGATCCTGAATTTGTAGATTGTGAACAAATTACATTGACGCTTACAGTAGCAGCAAGCCCTATAGTAACTAATGCTACATTAAGAACCTGCTTCCTTGAAAGTAATGTTGCAACAGGTCAATTTGACTTAACAACTGCAATAGTGACTACACAGACCGGCGTAACAAAAACGTATTATCCATCATTGACTGATGCACATAATCAAACAAATGAAATTCTTCAGCCAAATCCGTATATTGCTCCGAATGGTGTTGTATATGTAAGAGTAAGCAATGCTAACGGATGTTACCGAGTAGCCGAAGTAACACTTATTGTTCTTCCTCCGGTAAAATCTACGGTTTTAGAAGACAAAGTAATCTGTATTGAAGACAAAACAGTTTTAGACGCAGGACCAGGATTTGACGGATACGAATGGAGCACAGGCGACACAACTCAGACGACTTCCAACATCGGCGTTGGAACATATTGGGTAAAATTGAAAACAGGAGATTGCATCACAAAACAAGAAGTAAAAGTTTATGCATCAGAGCAGCCTGTTATTACCAATGTTGAGGTTTCGAGTACAAGTATTACGGTTTCCGTAACAGGAGGTGTTGCACCATATGAATATTCAATAAACAATATCAACTGGCAGTCATCTAATGTATTTACAGATCTTCCAAGAGGTGACGTTAAAGTTTACGTAAGAGACACATTCAATTGTGTTCCTATGGAAGTAAATATTACGATTCCTAACATTGTAAATGTAATTACTCCGAATTCTGATGGTGTAAATGATATTTTAGATTATTCAGCACTTGCCAACAAACCGAATTTGGTATTCAACATCTTTGACAGATACGGAAACAGAATTCACCAGGGTAATAAAGACAACGGTTATACATGGGATGGAACTACCAATGATAAGAAGAAAGTTTCTACAGGAAATTACTGGTACAACATCAGCTGGAATGAGAACAACAGAACTAAAACACCTATTAAATTCTCAGGCTGGATTTTAGTTAAAAACAGAGAATAAATTATTATGTAATTTAAATATGATAAAAACCACGATATTAAATCGTGGTTTTTTGTTTATTTTTAAAACAATTAACGTATTTTATTATTAAATTTGTGAGAAATTCGAGTTCAAAATGAAGAAAATTCTATCTTTTTTTCTTATTTTTTATATATTCTCTATATCTTTTGCACAGCTGGACAGAGAACATTGGTTTGCGCCAATGGTAGATCGTACCGGAAATCCGAATCCATATCAAAAACTTTACTTATCAACCAATCGTACTACCCCGTTTGCAGTAACTATTTACAACAATAATGTCGTAATCGGTACAGTTACAATCAGCAAAAACAATCCGCAAAAATTTGATGTTCTCAGAAATTACATAATCACAACTCAACAGACCGATCTTTTCACCCCTACAACAAAAGGGTTATATCTAAAAGCAGATTTTCCGTTTTATGCGAACTTAAGATTTTCAGTTTATAACCACGCAGAAATTATTACTTCAAAAGGTATTGCATCTACCGGCACAACTTTCCATGTTGCTACAGCGCCGGTTACGGTAAGCAATGCAATTCTGAATTTTATGACCAGTGTATTGGCAACTGAAGACAATACAACCGTAACGGTATCCGGCTATAAAACTGCCGTTCAGTTTTCTAACGGAACAACAGGAGCAACAAACCCTACCCTAACTTTTACATTAAATAAAGGTCAGTCATATATTATTGATGGGATCGGGGATATTGCAGGAAATTTTGACGGTTTTATTGGTGCTAAAATTACAGCCACAAAACCTGTAAATATTACCAACGGTAACTTCAATGGTCAATATGCCGGTAATAACCCCACAAGTTCTGATATTCTGATGGATCAGTCTATACCGGTAAATCAGCTTGGAAGCACTTTTGCTCTTGTAAAAGGTAACGGAAATATTGGCAGCAATATGGAAGGTGCATTGATTATTGCAACGCAGGACAATACTTTGGTCTACGTCAATGATGAAACAGCTCCAATCGCAACATTAAATACCGGACAATACTTTGTAGTTCCCGACACAAAATATAGATTGCAGGGGACGACAGGTCACTATAATCTCTATATTGTAACGAGTAAAAACGCATATGTCTATCAGCTTCTTGCAGGAGCCGCAAGTACAGGAAATGAAGTAGCAACCGGAGGTTTCAATTTTATTCCCGGCTTAAACTGTTATCTTCCTAAACAGATTAATGAAATAGGTTTAATTAATGAAAACTTTGTTCATACAAATAATAATCCTGCCGGAATACTTACAATTCCTACAAAACTAAATTTAATTACAGAACGGGGAGCTGCAGTTTTGGTTAATAATGCTCCACCTCCTGCGGGAACAGGACCTTTCGACATGACAGGAAATGTGAATTGGGTAACGTATGGAATTCCGAATACTACAGGAACAATCACTGTAACATCTACAAAAGCAATCACAGCGGGTATTACAGCAGGAAGTGACGCCGTAGGTTATGGCGGTTTTTTTGCCGGATTTCCCACTCAGCCTATTATCTTAAAATCAGGAGGAGATTGCGTTCCAGGGATTGTTCTTACTGTTGATCCTACCATTTATGAATCGTATCAATGGTATGTTGGCGGTGTACTTATTACTGGCGCAACATCACCTTCATATACTCCTACAGGATCTGGGAATTATACCTGTGCTGTTACGATGGGAACTTGTGCACCATTGATTACGGTACCTTTTAAAGTTTTAAACTGTACAAAACAATCTTCGGTATCTTATAATATTTGTGATGTAAAAGTTATTACACCAGCGTTTACAACTTCTACTCAAACACCGGTTGCATCAACCGTATCGATTACCACAACTCCAACATTAGGAACAGCTACTGTAAATACTGCTACAGGAGTTATTACATACACCGCTACCAATCCGGCAGCAGGAGGAACAGATACTTTTGTTTATACATTTTGCGGAAATAACACTGAATTTCCGGATTGTGAAACAATAACCGTTACAATTAATATTCAGCCTGTTACAGTAAATAATGCAACTATAAATGCATGTAATGTAAATGGTTCAGGAACATTTGATCTTACAAGTGCCAATGTTACAACAAATTCACCGGTAACAATTACATACTACCCCTCTCTTGCAACTGCACAGAATGAAACACCGTCGGCATTAATCACGGTGCCAAATACATATCCTGCACCCAACGGAACGATTGTTTATGCGGTTGTGAAAAATAGCACAGGATGTAAAAATATTGCCCAGATTACTTTGAATCTTTATCCGTTAGCCGTTGTTACACCAGTAAATATGGGTGTTCAGTGTGATGAAAATCTTGACGGTACCGTAAACATAGTTTTATCAGACATTACACAATTAATTTTAAATAACCCGGCCTATTTTACCAATGTAAGATATTATGCTCAGTTAACAGACGCAAACGCAGGAAATGCCAATACGCTTCCCAATAACTGGAGCTACACGGTTAATACAACAATTTATATCAGAGTAGATTCTCCAAATGGTTGTGCACCGGTAATTCAGCCGGTAAATTTCACAGTCGGATCAAAATTAACCTTAATAACGAAAACACTTACAACGACATTCTGTGATGACGATTTAGACGGAGTGAAACCAATGAATCTTTCCCAATTCTTAAATCAGTTCACAACAGATCCTCTCGTAACGGCAAGCTATCATGCAACATTGGCAGATGCTCAGAATGATGTTGCTCCCATAAGCGCCGCCGTAACTCTTACAGGTGTGCATACTTACTATGTCCGATTTGAAAAGAGCGGATTCTGTCCGGATGTAGCAACAATAAATGTTACTTTAAAAGTTCCAAAAAAATCAGATATTCTGAAAGATCAGTTTATTTGTCCGGATACGGCGACTAATCTCGATGCAGGCTCAGGTTTTGACGCTTATCTTTGGAGTACCGGTGCTACAACACCTGCAATCTCAAATGTCACTGTCGGAAATTATTGGGTAGACCTTACTTTCGATGGCTGTACATACAGACAATTTGTAAATGTTTCCCAATCTACATTACCGGTTATCAATTCAATAGAAATAAACGGAACAACCGTAATAATTGGTGTAAGCGGTGGAACCCCGGCGTATGAATATTCAATTGACGGATTCAACTGGCAAAGTTCAAATACATTCACCAATTTAAGCATAGGAACATATACCGTTTACGTAAGAGATTCTTTAGTGTGTGATATTGTAAAAGAAAATTTTGTGATCATTAAACTGATCAATACGATCACACCAAACGGAGACGGAAGAAATGACGAAATCGATTATTCTTCATTAATGAACAAAGAAAATCTTGAATTCCGAATTTTCGACAGATATGGTGCTGAAGTATTCCGTGGTACACCAACCAACAAATTTACCTGGGATGGCAACATGAAAGGAAGACCTGTACCAACGGCAACATACTGGTATTTCCTGAGCTGGACAGAACTCGGAAATATCACAACCGTAAAGTATTCGAGCTGGCTTCTGGTAAAACACAGAAATGATAATTTATGGGATAAATAAATTCAAATAAAATTTCTATAACATTCATTAACAGTTTAATCTAAAGTTTAATATAACTTTAACCACCTATTGGCTCATCCTGCATGAAAATTGACGCAATTCTTATGTAATTTTGCACAACATATGAAGAAACTTATACTAGTAATGCTGTTGGTTTTTGCAGTTAAAATTAATGCGCAGATTTTTTCGGGAGAGGTATTTTTAAGAGACAATTCATCATTGTATCTTAATCAGGTGTATGTCACCAATCTCACAACCCTGAAAACTGTTCTTACCACATACAACGGAGATTTCAACATCAACGCTGAGCCGGGCGATGTGATTCGTTTCACGTCTATTGTTACAGAAAGAAAAGATGTAAAGCTGACTCCTCAAATGTTCAACTCTAAAAATCTGGTTGAATTAAAGATTGCTTATCACGATATTCAGGAAGTGGTCATCAGCAGATTCCGTCCTACAGGAAATCTAAGATATGATGTGAATTCCCTTCGCAAAGAAGATAAGGCTTTAGCCCTGAAAAAAGTAATCGGTCTTCCCGAGCCTAAAGGTGACGGAACTTCTCCTCAGCTTCCGGTTGCCGGGTTAAGAGACGGAGGTCTTACTTTCAGCATTGAAAGTATTTTTGATATTCTTTCGGGAGAACGCAAGAAAAAACAGAGATTGGTCGCTTATGAAAGAATGAGCAATTCTGTTACCCAAGTCAAAAATTATTTAGGAAAAGAATACTTTACAAGATTTAAGATTCCGGAAAACCTTATCGACAATTTCCTACAGTTTGTTTATACATCAGAAAATATCGATGTTTATATACAAAGCGGAAATATTGAAGCGGTAAAGATTCCGATCGAAAAATACCTGCCGATATATCAGAGAAGACTGAAAAATTCTCATCTTCAGGAAATTGTAAATTAATCTGATGAGTTTGAAGCTCTAAACCATTAATTAAATTAAATCTTAATAATTCAGGCAATATATTCTTTCAAATTTTGTTTATTTTTAATGAGCCTAATCATTCATTAAACTTCATCAATATTGAGAAACGCACTGCACACCATAAAATATTATTCAATGAAAAAGTTAGTTTTACTTTTTACTACTTTATTATTTGTTTCTTTTTCAGCTCAAAAAAAGGGTAAAGATTACAGCGAGATCCTTAAAAGCAAAAATATTTACGAGATCAATGCTTTCCTGAGAGATGCTCATCCCGATGATCCCCGAAGATCTGTCCTAAAGCCAAGAGTAATGGACATGATGAAAGAATACATTAAAACGGCACCTCCGGGAGACAGAAAAGTAAAAGAGATGCAGGAAAATCTGGCAAGACTGAGAAGAGGTCCTTCAACGAAAATTTCTTTTGAAGAGATGAACGCCATGATCAAGCAGAAACAAATCTTGAAATACCAGAAGCAGTTGCAGGTGGGCCAGTCTGCTGTTGTTTATACACCAAGTACTGCGCAGAATGTATATGTTACCAATACGACTGCTACAAAAAACACAAAAGTGATTGCAGATACCGAAGCATCGGAATTCAATATGCTGATGGGAGAAAACTCAACAGAGCATAAAAATAAAACCGTGAAGATCCTGAATTCATTATTCGACAACGATCCGAATGCAAAAGAATGTATCGTCATGATCGAAAACAGATCAGACTGCAACATCATTGTAAGGATTGAAGGAGTCGGAAATACCAAATACAGACTTCCTGTTCCTGCACATGGCGATAATTCGATTGTTGTACAAAAAGGAGATTATCTTTTATCCAGTATTGTTTGCGGCGCTCAGTACGCTTCACAAAAAACCATTCAGAAACCTATGATGGTGGCTTTAGGCAGCTCTGCAAAATAATTTGAAATTCAAAATAGTAACCTTGCATTTTAAAAGCTTGAATGCTGCATAATTTTCGTAATTTTGCAGACTTTCATACATAGTTCATGGGCAAAAACAAATTAAGAAGATTCGCAGAGAACAGAATATTACCCAACGTCATTCAGCCAACCAGAGATGAAGCTCTCGAAGGTTTTAAACTTAAAGGAAACTGGAGAAAAGATTTCTTTAAAAACGAACAGCCGATCGTTTTGGAATTAGGTTGTGGTAAAGGAGAATATACAGTAGGGCTTGCAAAAACCTTTACAGATAAAAATTTTATCGGAATTGACATCAAAGGTGCAAGATTCTGGTTTGGAGCTAAAGAAGCGGTAGAAAACGGAATGAACAATGTTGCATTCTTACGATCACAAATCGAGCTTGTAGATTATTTTTTTGCCGAAAATGAAGTCGATGAAATCTGGATTACCTTTCCCGATCCTCAGATCAAATTCAAGCGTACAAAACATAGATTAACACATCCCGATTTTCTTGAAAGATATAAAAGATTTCTAAAACCGGGCGGCATTGTACATTTAAAAACAGATTCAGAATTTTTACATGGCTATACGCTAGGTTATTTGCAGGGTGCCGGATACGAAATCACTTCTGCTCATCACGATATTTACGGAGCTCTGGAATACGATCCGAATACACCACATTTAAGAGATATCAGAACGCATTATGAAGAGTTGTTTTCTACTAAAGGAAAAACGATTACTTATATTAAATTTAAAATTAATTAATTTTCAAAATAAGAAAAGGTTGTACATAATACAGCCTTTTTTAATACAATAAAGTGAGCATTTCCGAGTTTTATTTATGACTAAATTCAAGCTAAATTTTAATATGAAAAAACATTTTCTTCTTATCATTCTTATCCTCTCATTTCTAAATAGCTGCGGAAGCACAAATCATAATACCAAGCCAACTCCAAAAAATACATTTCCTAAAAACTCAAACACCGGAACAAAAACAAATCCTGCATCAACAACCGAGCAAGAATACCAGGCTTTATTAAAAATATATAAGCCGGAAACGGCAGATGTTCTGAATGACCTGCTGAACAGCTCATCAAACAATACCAAAACATCAGTATCGGTAGAAAATAAGTCCAGATGCAATATGGTTCTTACGATAAGCGGAAACAATTATTTCAAAAAAATTCCGATTGCGGCAGGTAAGATTGGGTACGCTATGGTTCCAAAAAATCAGAATTACAGTTTGTCGGCAATGGTTTGCAATTCAAAATATCAGAAAACAAAATTTATTGCAAATTCTTACAGCATCATGTTGTCTAACTAAATGATTTAAAATTAATTGCTTACATTTGCAATCCGATAATTTCTGAACAAAATTCAGAACAAATTACTAAAACACAATTCGATGAAGAAAAATACTTTCGCTTTTTTCTTCTTCAGTCTTATCGTTTCATCCTGCGCAAGTAATACTGCAGACGGAGGTGATGTTCTCAGAAGTACAGACATCAGTAAGATTGAAGAATATCTTGTAAAAGCACATCCTCAAGATCCTAAACGAGGAATTCTAAAACAGCGAATCATTGCGCTGAAAAATACAGAATGGACAAAAGGTGCAAAAAATGCAAAACCCATGGAAGCAAGACCCGTTTTTATGGAACTTCCCGATTTTTCGATTAATAAAAGAAATAATGAAGCCAATCAGGAGGTTTTCAGAAAACTGATGACTGAAACTTCGGATGAACATAAAGAAAAAACCAGAAAGCTTCTCAATAATATGTTTAATGAAGATATTAATCATAACGAAGCGATTGTTTTGCTGAAAAATAATTCAGACTGCAACTTGATTTTAGAAATCTCCGGAAAGAAGTTTTATAATCTGGCGGTTCCCGCGAAAGGCGAAAATTTTATCGTCCTGAATAAAGATTCTTACATTTTTTCGGGAAATGTTTGTGATGTAAAATATAAGAGTTCTAAAGATATTAGTAAAAGTATGGTTGTTGTTTTACAAAATCCGGGACTTCCATCGATTGATGAAAAAAATCTGCTTGCTCAAAACAATTCTGGAAAAGCACCAAAAAACACAAAAACAAAGCCTACATCAACAGCAAAAAGAAAGAAGAAAAAATAAATAATCATTCAGTTTCAGAACAACAAAAAACCGCCAAATTACTTCAGCGGTTTTTGTATTTTAAAGAAAATCTTTAATTATTCAGCATCGAAATCAGCATCTTTATCAGCAGACACTACTTCTCCTTCTTCTTTAGATTTTTCTTTATCAGCTTTTCTCTGAGACTGACCTTCTTTGATAGAATCTGAAACTACATTCAAGATCATATCGATAGATTTAGAAGCATCATCGTTTCCTGGGATAACGAAGTCTACTTTTCTTGGGTCAGAGTTTGTATCAACAATACCGAAAACTGGAATACCTAATTTCTTAGCTTCAGTTACAGCGATGTGCTCTCTCATGATATCTACAACGAAGATTGCAGAAGGAAGACGCACCATGTCAGAGATAGAACCTAAGTTTTTCTCTAAGTTAGCTCTTTGTCTGTCTACCTGTAATCTTTCTTTTTTAGATAAAGTTTCGAACGTACCGTCTTTTTTCATTTTGTCGATAGCGTTCATTTTCTTTACAGCTTTTCTGATCGTAACGAAGTTTGTTAACATACCTCCCGGCCATCTTTCTGTAATATAAGGCATATTAAGTTCAGCAGCGTGCTTAGCAACCACCTCTTTCGCTTGCTTCTTAGTAGCTACGAAAAGAACTTTTTTACCTGCAGAAGTTAATTTTTCTAAAGCGTTACAAGCTTCATCCAATTTAACTGCTGTTTTATGTAAGTCTACAATGTGAATACCGTTTTTCTCCATAAAAATGTATGGAGCCATATTTGGATTCCACTTTCTAGTCATGTGACCGAAGTGTACACCAGCCTCTAGAAGGTCTTTTACATTTGCTTTTGCCATGTTTTCTGTTTTTGTTAGTTTACTTTCCGTTTTTTAAACAATCAACAACTTCTTTAGATGGGAGAAGCGTTTGGATGCTAAACGTAACGGGCAATTGGCGGTTTGCTTTTTGCTTGTGGCAATTGGCTTTTCGCCGAGATTAAGTTTAAAAAAAATTTTAATAAATTCCTGAAGCCAATAGCTAAAAGCCATTCGCCACCAGCAAATCTTAACGTTTTGAGAATTGGAATCTCTTTCTTGCTTTTTTCTGACCTGGTTTCTTTCTTTCCACCATTCTTGCATCTCTTGTAAGTAAACCTGCAGGCTTCAATGCTAATCTGAATTCAGCATTAATTTCGCAAAGCGCTCTAGAAATACCTAATCTGATAGCTTCTGCCTGACCTGTATTACCACCACCGAAAACATTTACGGTAACATCGTACTGACCAACAGTTTCAGAAAGGATGAACGGCTGGTTCAATTTGTAAACCATCACGTCTGTAGAGAAATAAGTTGCAGCATCTTTACCGTTTACTGTAATGTTACCAGTTCCTGGCTTTACATAAACTCTAGCTACAGAAGTTTTTCTTCTTCCGATTTTGTGAACTATAGACATAAATTAATTATTTAAATTCGTTAACATTAATTGTTTTAGGCTGTTGAGCTTCATGTTTGTGCTCAGTTCCTTCATAAAGATAAAGGTTCTTCAATAAAGCAGATCCTAATCTGTTTTTCGGCAACATACCTTTTACAGATTTTTCCAATACTTTTAAAGAATCTTTCTTCTGAAGTTCAGCTGCAGTCATAGACTTCTGTCCACCAGGGTAACCTGTATGCCAGATATAAGTCTTATCGTTCCACTTGTTTCCAGAAAGAGTTACTTTCCCAGCATTCAAAACAATAACGTTATCACCACAATCTACGTGAGGTGTAAAGTTTGCTTTGTGCTTACCTCTCAAAATCTTTGCAACCGTAGAAGCTAGTCTTCCCAACGGTTGTCCTTCAGCGTCTACCACAACCCATTCTTTATTAGCAGTAGCTTTGTTCGCTGAAACAGTTTTGTAACTTAATGTATTCACACGTTTTAGTTAAAGATTAAACATAATTTTCCCTTAAAAGGGTGTGCAAAGGTACACATATTTTTCTAATCTGAAAATATATTTTGAATTAAAGTATTGAAAATAGTGATATTAAGTAAGTTATCACATCTGAAGAAATCAAAATCTCAACTTTTGTAAAGTCGAAAAACGATAAATAAAATCTGAAAATTGAAAATCTTTAGTTTAAAGATTGAATATTGAGAATAATTTTTAATTGCGTAAAGATTTACTCCCTCGGAAACTTGCTATTAAATAATAAGCCACAAAAACAGTAGAAAACTTCAAAATAGACGGAATTGCCAGTTCAAGATTGAAAATAACAGCACCTACCGCAACCAGAAGAGCCATTACTCCAAATGAAGAACCCATTTTCTGAACAAGAGAAAATTTAGGATTATCGAGAGAATACGCCATTCCCCAAGCAAGTCCGAAAGCGATTGCATAATATATTTCCAGACCGATATGTTCACCATCTATAAATAGATAATTGATTAAAAAACTCAATACCGTTCCCAATGCAAAATAGATTAACGCTCTTTTCATTCCTAAAATTCTATGTGCAAAAATAAAAATTTAATTCCGAAAAACTCAAAATGAAAGAATAACCTTGCAAACACCTGAACGAATGTTAGTTCAGGTACAAAAATCACACTGACAAAACATACAAAGCTTTAAAAATCAATTAAATGACTACAAATCAGCGGTTCTTATTTTATTATTATATTTGGAAATTCAGAAATTTTCTAGTTTTTTATGGAAACCCAAAAATATACTCCAACAAATAAAGTAAGAATCGTAACAGCTGCATCGTTATTCGACGGTCATGATGCTGCGATTAATATCATGCGTCGTGTCATTCAGGGAACGGGATGCGAAGTTATCCACCTTGGTCACGACAAATCTGCTGAAGAAGTGGTGAACACTGCTATTCAGGAAGATGCCAACGCCATTGCACTGACCTCTTACCAAGGCGGTCACAACGAATATTTTAAATACATTTACGATCTTTTAAGAGAAAAAAACTCTCCGCAAATCAAAATATTTGGCGGCGGCGGCGGTGTAATTCTGCCTGAAGAAATCGAAGACATCATGTCTTACGGAATCGACAGAATTTATTCTCCGGACGACGGCCGTGAGCTTGGTTTACAGGGAATGATCGACGATCTGGTAAAAAGATCAGATTTCGCAACAGGAAAAGATGTGACGGCAAATGACTTAGATTCAATTAGTTTTGAAAATTCTACAAGTATTGCTAAAATCATTTCTGCGGTCGAAAACTTTTCAGACGAAAAACCTGAATTGGTAAAAGCCATTGACGAAAAATCAAAAGATTTAAATATCCCGATCATCGGTATCACGGGTACAGGTGGAGCCGGAAAATCTTCTTTGACAGACGAATTGGTAAGACGTTTCTTACGCTCCAACACCGATAAAAAAATTGCTATCATATCTATTGACCCTTCAAAAAAGAAAACCGGAGGTGCATTATTGGGAGATAGAATTCGTATGAACGCGATCAATGACCCACGAGTTTATATGCGTTCGATGGCGACGAGAGAAAACAACGTTTCTGTTTCGCCTTTCATTCATTCAGCGTTGAATGTGTTGAAATTAGCTCATCCTGATGTAATTATTCTGGAAACTTCGGGTATCGGACAATCCGGTTCGGAAGTTTCAGATTTTGCAGATGTTTCCATGTACGTAATGACTCCTGAATATGGAGCTTCAACGCAGTTGGAAAAAATCGACATGTTGGATTACGCAGATTTAGTTGCTTTAAATAAATCTGACAAACGAGGTGCTTTAGATGCCCTTCAAGCGGTTAGAAAGCAGTTCCAGAGAAACCATTTGCTGTGGGAAAGTCCGTTGGATGATATGCCTGTTTACGCAACAAAAGCATCTCAGTTCAATGACCACGGAACAACTGAATTATACAATAGATTAGTTGCAAAAGTAAACGAAAAATATTCAGGCTTAAATTTACACGGTTTTGTTGAGCAGGAAATTACAGACGAAGTGACGATTATTCCTCCAAAAAGAGTTCGTTATTTATCTGAAATTGTTGAAAACAACAGAATTTATGATGCAAACATCGAAAAACAAGCTGAGCTTGCAAGAAAAATGTATCATATTGAAGGCGTTAGAAATTTCCTTTCCAACGAAACTTTAGACGCTGAATATCAAAAGGCAGAGAAAGAACTTCAACAGGAAAATATCGACTTCCTAAAAACTTGGGATGATACGAAAAAGGCTTTCCATGAAGAATTTTACTCCTATTTCGTAAGAGGAAAAGAAATTAAAGTGGAGACCTCAACAGAATCTTTATCTCATTTAAGAATTCCAAAAATCGCTTTACCAAAATACAACGATTGGGGTGATTTAATTAAATGGAAAGGACAGGAAAATCTTCCGGGAGGATTTCCTTACACCGCCGGAATTTATCCTTTTAAAAGAACAGGAGAAGACCCAACAAGAATGTTCGCCGGAGAAGGCGGTCCTGAAAGAACCAACAGAAGATTCCACTACGTTTCTGCGGAAATGGATGCAAAACGTTTGTCTACAGCGTTTGACTCTGTGACGTTATACGGACAGGATCCTGCCCTACCACCGGATATTTATGGTAAGATCGGAAATGCGGGAGTTTCTATCGCAACATTAGATGATGCGAAAAAACTGTATTCCGGATTTGATTTGGTGAATGCAATGACTTCAGTTTCAATGACCATCAACGGACCTGCGCCGATGTTGTTGGCTTTCTTCATGAATGCGGCGATTGATCAGAATGTTGAAAAATATATTACTGAACATAAGCTTGAAGCTAATGTTGAGAAAGCTTTAAAAGCAAAATTCGACGACAAAGGTTTAGAAAGACCAAAATATAACGGAGAATTGCCTCCTTCCAATAATGGTTTAGGATTAAAATTATTAGGCTTAACGGGAGATGAAGTGATTCCTGCTGAGGCTTATGCTGAAATTAAGGCTAAAACAATCGCGACCGTTCGTGGAACGGTTCAGGCTGATATTTTAAAAGAAGATCAGGCTCAAAATACTTGTATTTTCTCTACTGAATTTGCCCTAAGATTAATGGGTGACGTTCAGGAATATTTTATTACAGAAAAAGTAAGAAACTTCTATTCTGTTTCTATTTCTGGTTATCACATTGCAGAAGCGGGTGCGAATCCGGTTTCTCAGTTGGCATTTACGCTGGCAAATGGTTTCACTTATGTTGAATATTATTTGTCAAGAGGAATGGATATCAATGATTTTGCACCAAACCTATCTTTCTTCTTTTCCAACGGTATCGACCCTGAATATTCAGTAATCGGACGTGTGGCGAGAAGAATCTGGGCAAAAGCCATGAAACTGAAATACGGTGCAGATGAAAGAAGTCAGATGTTGAAATACCATATTCAAACTTCAGGACGTTCGCTTCACGCTCAGGAAATTGATTTCAACGACATCAGAACGACGCTCCAGGCGCTTTATGCCATCTATGATAACTGTAATTCACTCCACACAAACGCTTATGACGAGGCAATTACAACTCCGACTGAGCAGTCTGTAAGAAGAGCGATGGCGATTCAGTTGATTATTAATAAAGAATTAGGATTAGCGAAAAACGAAAATCCGCTTCAAGGTTCATTTATTATTGAAGAATTGACGGATCTTGTGGAAGAAGCTGTTTATGCAGAATTCGACAGAATTACAGAAAGAGGTGGTGTTTTGGGCGCAATGGAAACGATGTATCAACGTTCAAAAATTCAGGAAGAATCAATGCATTACGAATGGCTGAAACATACCGGAGAATATCCGATTATCGGAGTGAATACTTTCTTAGGAAAAGACGGTTCACCAACAGTTCGTCCGGGAGAAGTTATCCGTTCGACTGAGGAAGAAAAGCAGTTCCAGATCGAAATGCTTCATAATTTCCAACAGGCTAATGAAGATAAGTCCGAAGCCGCTTTAAAAACATTACAACACGCTGCCATCAATCAGCAGAATTTATTTAATGTCATGATGGATGCCGTGAAATATTGCTCTCTTGGGCAGATTACCAATGCTTTGTTTGAAGTAGGCGGTAAATACAGAAGAAATATGTAGTCCGGCCCGTGTAGGGCAAACGATTTTTGACTACAAACTGTTTCAAAAATTATAAATTAAAACCTCAAGGAATTTTTCTTTGAGGTTTTTGTATTTTTGAATAATTTGTATAATTATTTTTAACACTCCTTAAAAAATCAATGAAAAAATTCTTTATCACAGCAATTATAATTTTCACTGTTACATTTTTAAAAAGCTGTAATTCATACCCTATGGATGCCACACACAAAAGCGATATGGACAGGAACACAGAAGAATTACAAAAAAGGCAACAAACTGAAAAAAACAAGATCGAACCTAATGAACTAAACAATTTCGGTAGACCAGATCATAAATAAATTGAACGATTTAAATCTTAAGTCATTCAGGTCAAAATAGCGAATGAAACCCAAAGCCATATTCAACTGGAGCAGCGGAAAAGATTCTGCATTAGCTTTATACAAAATTTTAAAAAAAAATCAATTTGAAGTCACTTCTTTGCTGACAAGCATTAATCAGGAATTTCAAAGAATCTCGATGCATGGTGTTCATGTTTCTTTGTTAGAAAAACAGGCGGAAAGTTTAGGATTTCCTTTAATTAAAATGGAAATCCCGAAGGAACCGACAATGGAAGAATATCAAGAAATTATGACCAGAACGATGAATGAGATACAATCTCAAGACGTCAATCATTCTATTTTCGGAGATATTTTTTTAGAGGATTTGAGAAAGTATAGAGAAGATCAACTTAATAATATTGGAATGGAAGCGGTTTTTCCTCTTTGGAAAATCAATACAACAGACCTCATCCATGAGTTTTTAGATTTAGGTTTTAAAACGATCGTCACTTGCGTAAACGAAATTTATCTGGATAAAACTTTTGCCGGAAGAATTATTGATCAAGATTTCATTAATGATTTACCTGAAAATGTAGATCCCTGCGGAGAAAACGGAGAATTCCATACCTTTACTTTTGACGGTCCCATTTTTAAAAATCCTATAGATTTTAAAATTGGTGAGATTGTAAAGAAGACCTATCCAAAACCGAAAACTGATGATAATGATGAAGGTGGAGAATATGTTTTCTGGTTTTGTGATTTGATTTAGAAATAATAATCTAAAATTTTCGTTTTACTTTAAACTAATCAATGAGACCCCATACTTATCCTTCACAAACCACTGTTGCACATTCAAACGAAATAGTTGTCTCAGCCGATTCAAATATAAAAATCGAAAACGAAGAACCTCGAAAAGATAACGGCAATTTTGTGATCTCCGGAAGAATAGTTGATTCTGAAAACACAAAGCCGATTCCTTCAGAGATTAGCTTTATTACTGCTTTGAAAGTTTATACCACAAGAACAGATAAAAACGGCTACTATCATCTCGAAATACCGAAAGATATTCTTAAATACGAAAGCCTATTGGAGTTTGCTCCTAACGACTATGCTTATGACAAAAAAATGGTTATTTATACCATTCAAAATCTTGGTAAAAAACAACTGATAAAGTTAGAATATAATGGTTTAGATAAAATGTATGGTGAAATTTCATACGGTCCACCTTTAGCTACAGAAAAATCTCTTATAATTGTTGAAGGAAAAAAATTAGACTATAAAATATTTAATAAAAGTTACTCTTTATATTCCAATAAATATGAGGTTCATTACATTCCTAAAGAGTTTGTGAAATTCTTCACTCCAAAAGAAAACATTCATGACATTTACATTGTTTTTATAAAATAAAATTCTTTACTGATAGCTTTTTCAACTTTTTCACATTCAACAATAATGAATAAATTAAATAGTACGTTCTCTTATTTTATGATTTGATTTAGAATAGTTTTAGTTTCACACAGTTCGTAACCTTAAACTTTGATTAAAAATCTTTTTTTCTTATTTTAGAGAAATCAAAAGCACATCATGAAGTTTTTAGTAACGATTATTTCCGTCTTCTTAATTTTATTTTCCTGTCAAAAAGTTGAAATCTCCAAGCCTGTTGATAAAAAGGTAATTATTGATTCTGCAGTTACAGCATTTCAGCAAAAACTATATAAAGCGCAAATAGATTCGGTTTTTAATGCTTATCATTTTAACGCAAGTGTCGGTGTTTTTAAAGATAGCACTGAACTTTACCGAAGAAATAATGGATTCTCGAATTTTGAAAATAAAACTGAAATCAACAACGCTACAGTATTTTCAATTGCCTCGATAAGCAAGCAGTTTACCGCTGTTCTGATCTTACTTCAAATGGAAGAAGGAAAATTGAATCTTGACGATAAAGCCTCAAAATATTTTAAAGATTTCCAGAAAAAGGAATATGAAAACATCACCATTCAGCAGCTTCTAAATCACAGTTCGGGACTTAATAATTTCGGGGAAAGATTAATGTTCAAAAGTGGAAGCGGATTTAATTATTCCAACGACGGATATAATGCTTTAGGAAAAATTGTAGAAAATGTTTCAGGAAGATCTTTTGATGAAAATATGCTGGAATTATTCAAAAAAGCTGGAATGAAAAATTCATCAACCGGAACTTCATTTGATGGAGAAAATTTTGCTAAAACATACGTAGGAAATTCGAAAAGTCAGAAAGCTGTTGACAATATGCCAAAAAGATTAGGCAACAAAGAAATTGGCATTCCTGCAGGCGGAGTTTTGTCTACCATTGACGATCTTCACATCTGGAATAATGCTTTATACAGCGGAAAAATCATTAAAACCGAAACTCTGAAAAAATTCATGGCCAAAAGCACCGAAAGACAACATCCTGTTCTCGGAACGATGGGTTACGGCTTAGGAATTATGATGAATGACAATAAGCCGGTTTCTTATTTTCACAGCGGATATGTAAAAGGCGCACCTTCCCTCAACATTTATTATCCCAAAACCAAAACTTCAGTTATTATCCTATCTAATATTGCGGATGAAGAAAAAGGCAAAACTGCATCTTTCCAACCTCATTTAAAAATTAAGCAAATTTCAGATGTATTGGAAAATTATTAATTAGAGATTTTAAAATTTTCTTCCAGATAAGGAGTGATTTTTTTAATCATTTCAAGATACTTTTGCTGGGATACTATAATTGCTGCTTCAAAAAAGAAAAAGAAAAGAAACAAAGCGTTAACAACAATACCTTTCATATGATTTGGATCCAAAAAACCATCATTTATTTCTAAAACAAAACGGAAAAACCATCCTGAAGACATCGGAAGAATAAAAAATACGCTTACAAGATTCTGATGGGCAGAAAGCCGGATGTTTTTATATTTTTTAGGCAGATCAAAATATTTTTTTTCTTTGATGTAAATAATTAATGGAAATACCATAACAAGACCTACAAAGACACCCAAACTTATTCTAAAAACAGAAAACGGAATAAAAAAATAACATAATACAACTAAAAAATAACTGATTACTGCAATTACTGCTGATTTTTTCAGGATTGAAAAAAGCTTTTGTCTTGAGGATTTTTTTATCAAAAGAGATGTTTTTTCTGTACTCCAGCTACCATCCCGGAAAAGCCTTAAGTCGTCGTACCAGGAAATAATAGCGACATTAAATGCATCATCAAAGGACAAATCTTTCTCCGATTGTATTTCTTTGATTTGGCTTACAAAATGATCTTCAACTTCCATTATGATATCGATCGGAAGATTTTTATTCAAAAGAAAAGTTCTTATTTCCTGTTTTTGTTCTGTTGTCATGAAAGCAAAATATTTACTTTTTTAATTCTGTAATAAAGCAATTGGGTCTGAAGCACAACCGAAAAAGTGAGCGCCATATGGTTTAAAGGAAATTCCCAAATATTGTCATGCGTTTTAAAGGCAATATTTAAAATAGGGACAATAATTAAAATCAACAATAAACTTCTCAGCAATAAAGGATGAAAAGATATTCTCTGATAATCTGAAAAACTGAGTTTCCCGAATATGAAACTGTAGAGAAGAAATAACAGATGTAAAATAATAAAGCATCCCTGGATAACTAAATATAAATCTTCATTAAGATAAAACATCATCCCTGAAAGCAAACAAAACAAAAAAGCCAACAACATCATTTTTCTGAATCTCATCTGCAAAAGATACTTCTCAATTTTTGCAATTCTTCTGAATGAAAAAATATCTGCTCTTACCATTTTCAGTTCGCTCTGCCAATTAATTGTTGTCTGAACGAAGGCTTCCTGAAAACCAACTTCTTTTTTAAGCATAAAATCTGAAATCTGCATGACAAAATGATCATACACTTCAGTAAATATAGCAGAACTCAAATTTTTACTTTTAAGATACTGCTCTATCTGTTTTAAGTTTTCTTTATTCATGAGCATAGATTTATTATATGTCAAAAATTGTTTTTAGATTAAATAAATATGATCTCATCTCATCTTCCTGAACTGCCTGTTGTTTTTTGCCCTTTTCGCTAAGCAAATAATATTTTCTGCTCCTTCCATTGATTTCCTGAATTTCAGAAGTAATAATTCCATCTGCTTCCAGCTTATGTAAAAGCGGATAAAGTGCTCCTTCCGTCATTTCGAGTTCACCTTCCGTTAGTTCTTTTGCACGCTGTGTGATCTGATAACCATACATCTTTACTTCTTTAGAAAGTAACTTTAAGATGATGTTTTGGAGTGTTCCTTTATAGAGACTGTTTTTTTTCATCCGTCGATTTAATACCTTACAAACTTATGCATAATTTTCTTATGTATTAGAATAAATTTTAAAAACTTAATTTCGCTTTATGAAAAAAATGTATTTCATAGCTGTTTATCCTGAACAGAAAATCATTGATGAGGTAAGAGCTTTTAAAGAAGATTTAGCTATAAACTTTGGCAATACTAAAGCATTGAATAATGACGCACATATTACATTATTTCCTCCTTTTGAAAGAGAAATCGAATTGGAGGAAGATATTCACATTGCTTTTCAGAAAGTCAATACAAAAATTTCTCCTTTTGAAATTATATTGAATGGTTTCGGAAGCTTTCCCAATCCGAAAAATCCTGTTTTGTTTATACAACCGGAAGAAAATGAAAACCTGAAGCAACTTTACCTTAATGTAAAAGAAAAATTTAGTTTTGGAAGTTATTCATTCAATCCCCATATGACAGTGGGGTATAGAAATCTTTCTTATGAAAACTTTCTGAAAGCCTGGGAAATTTACAAAGACAAACCCTATATAACTAAATTTATCGTTGATGAAATTTCACTTCTTAGACATGACGGGAAATGGATTCCGATCGATGAAAAGAAACTGTCGCAAGAATAAATTAAAATCTAAAATAAAGAAAGCCGTATCTTTGTCGTGATGGTTTCAGCAGAGAAAATAATTTTAGGAATTGACCCCGGAACAGCCGTGATGGGATTTGGCTTAATATCGGTTAAAAAAGGTAAAATGGAAATGATTTCCATTCACGAACTGATTTTAAAAAAATATCCTAATCATGAAACCAAGCTTAAATACATTTTCGATAAAACCTTAGCTTTAATTGATGAATTCCATCCGGATGAAGTTGCGCTTGAAGCACCTTTCTTTGGTAAGAATGTACAATCAATGCTCAAACTCGGAAGAGCTCAAGGTGTTGCAATGGCAGCAAGTTTGTACAGAAATATTCCCATCACCGAATATTCTCCAAAAAAAATAAAAATGGCAATCACCGGAAACGGGAATGCCAGTAAAGAACAGGTCGCAGGAATGCTTCAGAATCTTTTAAAACTGAAAGAATTCCCAACAAAATATCTTGATGCTTCCGACGGATTAGCGGTCGCTGTATGCCATCATTTCAATTCGGGAACGCTTGCTGATACAAAATCTTATTCCGGTTGGGAAAGTTTTTTAAAGCAGAATCCCGATCGTCTAAAATAATTCAACGATTACTTTTCTTTGTATTCCGAAGGCGAAACTGAAAAATCGGTTGTCGGTTTACCGTTTTTGTCATAATAAATATATTTAAGCGTAACATTGTTATCTCTGAAGTTCTTCATATCCGGAGAATTTTTAATGCTTTTTAAAGCTTCCTCCTTTGCAGCAGATTTATAGTCATTAATTTCTTCAGGTTTCAGGTCTTCTTTTACATCATCTGTTAAAGTATAGCAATATTTCAAAGTCTTATTTTCTCCTGCCGAAACACTGTCTAATCTCACACCTTCACTCAACAATTGCGGAGTCATTTTATTCATGTTGGCTGCGGCCTCCTTTAATTCTTTGTCTACAATATCTTCTTTTTTACAAGATGACAATGTCAAAATAACCATGGCTAAAGAGATTCTTGAAAAATTTTTCATAATATATTTATTTGAATAGATTAAAGATAGATATTTTTAATAACAGAAATTAAGCCATTAACAGAAGTGATTTTGACTTATTTTAAAATTACTTGGTAAAACATATTACTATTTGTAACAATGGTATATTTTTTAATACTAATTTTGTAGAAAATTTCAATAATGAAAAACCCACAATCGACTATATATCAAACCAATCATAAAATAAACTGGTTTCAGAAGTTTCTGCTCGTCTGCTCTGGTGGAAATATTCATATTCTAAGGAAAACACCGAGTGAATGGAATAAGTTTGCAGGAATCGGAGGAATCGTTCTTTTTACAGCCGTATTTGCAACATTATCTGCTGCTTATGCAATGTATACTATTTTTGATGACATTTGGGCATCCATCGGGTTTGGAATTCTTTGGGGACTAATGATCTTCAATCTTGACCGCTACATTGTTTCATCCATTAAAAAAACAGGAACGTGGTGGAATCAGATTCTCATGTCGATTCCAAGATTGATTTTGGCAACTTTTTTAGGAATTATTATTTCTAAACCTTTAGAGCTTAAAATTTTTGAGAAGGAAGTTAACAAGCAGTTAAACACAATTATTCAACGAAACAAAACCGACCTGCAAAAACAAATGAACGGCAGAATTCTTCAGCAGAGCGGACCGTTTGAAACAGAAAAGAAGCAAATCTCAGAAAAAACTGCGCAATATCAGAAATCTTATGATTCGGCTGCTGTCGAGCTGGAAAAGGAAATTTTAGGAAAACAAACCAACCTTACCAGCGGAAAAGAAGGTTTCGGACCTAATGCAAAACGTAAGCAGGAACTGAAAGAGCAACGCAGACAGGATCTGGAAAACTACCAGAAACAGGTTGCACCAAGATTAGACTATCTTGACAAAGAAATTTCAAAAGTTTACACCAATCTTGAAACCGAAAGAAAATCCACAGAAACTTTTGAAGATAAGTTCAACGGATTCGCAGCCAGACTTCAGGCATTGGATGAATTAGGTAAGAATTCAGCGATTATTGCAACAGCTGCAGCTTTTATTATGGGGCTTTTTATCTGTCTCGAAATTTCACCGGTTTTGGTTAAACTAATTTCTTCGGTGGGACCTTACGATTATCTGTTGGAAAAGACTGAAAATGATTTCAGGCTCTACTCCAAAGAAAAAATAGAAAAAGGAAATGCTTTAACAGACTTCCGGATTGATGATTTTAAAGACAAATTAAAACCCTGAAAATCTTCAAGTTGTAGATAAACTTCTATAATCTCGTAGTAAAATATCTACAAGATTTGTGATGATAGTATTGCTAAACATTTCTAATTTTACATCGTAGAAAAAGAGGAACTAAAACTCTATATAACTATTATTTTAAAAAACACAAAAAGAAGTTACTAAAGGAAACTTTAGTAATTGAAAAAAAATTTCGTGATGCCGGTTTCGGCATTAAAAAATGCCTCTGAAATCTCAGAGGCATTTATTTTATTCTAAATGTTTCTTTATTACAAAGAATAATTAGGAGCTTCCTGAGTAATAATTACATCATGAGGATGAGATTCTTTCAATCCGCTTCCTGTGATCATTACCATTTTGGTCTCGGTTTGTAAAGCAGTAACATCTTTTGCTCCGCAATATCCCATTCCAGCTCTTAAACCTCCTACTAACTGGAAAATTACTTCTTCTAAAGATCCTTTACTTGGAACTCTTCCTTCAATTCCTTCCGGAACGAATTTTTTAGCCTCACTTTGGAAATATCTTTCTTTTCCTCCTCTTTTCATTGCAGAAAGACTTCCCATTCCCTGATAAGTCTTGAATTTTCTTCCCTGGAAGATGATTTCTTCACCCGGAGCTTCATCAGTTCCGGCTAAAAGGGAACCCAACATTACAGCTCCTGCTCCACTTGCAATTGCTTTTACAATATCTCCTGAAAGCTTAATTCCACCATCAGCAATGACTGCAACATTTTTGGTTTGTGCGTATTCGTAAACGTTATAAATTGCCGATAATTGAGGAACCCCAACTCCCGCAACAACTCTCGTTGTGCAGATAGAACCAGGACCAACACCTACTTTCAAAACATTTGCTCCGGCCTCGATCAGATCTTTAGCTGCTTCAGCAGTTACGATATTTCCTCCAACAATATCCAAATCAGGATATGCCTGTCTGATTTCTTTAATTTTATTCAAAACACCAATAGAATGCCCGTGAGCAGAATCGATACCTATAATATCAACACCTGCTTTTACAAGAGCTTCAATTCTATCTAAGGTATCTTCACCAACTCCAACTCCGGCTCCAACGATTAATCTACCGTTTTGATCTTTATTGGCATTCGGATATTCCAGCTGATTATCAATATCTTTAATGGTAATTAAACCTACTAATTTATTGTTTGCATCAACGATAGGGAGCTTTTCAACTCTACTTTTCAAAAGAATTTCTTTGGCTTTCTCAAGATTGGTATCTTTATCGGAAGTGATAAGATTTTCTTTCGTCATAATCTCCTCAACCTTCATATCAAGGTTTTCCTGATATTTCACGTCTCTGTTTGTGATGATGCCGATCAAGGTATTTTCAGCGTCAACTACAGGTAGACCGGAGATCTTATATTTGGCCATTGTTTCTTTAGCCTCTGCCAAAGTATGGTCTTTAGAAAGTGTAACAGGATCAGAGATCATTCCGTTTTCAGAACGTTTTACTCTGTTTACCTGAGCCGCCTGTTCGGCAATTGTCATATTTTTATGAATGAAGCCCAAACCACCAACTCTTGCCAAAGCAATCGCCAATTCAGCCTCTGTAACGGTATCCATTGCAGCGGAAACGATAGGAACATTAAGCGTAATTTTGTCGGTAAGTCTTGATTTTAATGAAACCTGGTTAGGTAAAACTTCAGAATAAGAAGGAACTAGAAGCACGTCATCGAAAGTGATGGCTGTCTCTACAATTTTGTTATGAATAGACATCTTTACTTTCTTGCAAAATTAAGCTTTTTAAATGACATATGAAAATAGCTTAAAATAGTTTAAATAAAACTTAACAATTCATATTATAAATCAAAAAAAGCCACCGTGAACAGTGACTTTACAAAATTAAATATGGTTGAATATGAAGTTATTTATCGGATGCGAAATTGATCATTTTTGAAATATCATCTGCTGTAAAACTCCCTTTTACATCTACAAAGACCAAATCTTTCTTAGAATTTACGGTAATCAGCATATTTTTTATCATGTCACCTTGTTGCTTTACACGGATATTCACGTTTTCACCATCATGTTTTATGGTAGCCCATTCTTCGTAATTTTCATTTTTCAGATAATTGGCATAATCTTTCATCAGCTTCTCACTTCCGTTGGCAACAGTCATCATTTTTATCTTCGAAACTTTTTTTACCATGGCGATGGCTTCTTCACTTTCGCCATCTTCTCTCAAAGCTTTTTTGATATAAGGCTTCGCTAAAAACATAGGTACATTAATACTCGCAAATTGAGCATCCTCATAATCATAGTCAGAATTTGAGAAAAATGCCATATTCGGTTTATGAGAAACAATACACGACTGCATTAAAAATAAAGTACAGCAAACGAAGAAAATGGTTCTAATTGTTTTCATGGTTTTTAATTATTAGTTGATTTGGTTTAAACTTCCTGCAGAAGATTTACTGATATTAGCATCAATTCTCGGGCTTCCTTTATATTTCACAGATCCTGCCGAAGAAGCTTTTACAGTCAATTGATCTTTAGCATTCACCGAAGCACTGCTTCCTGAAGTAGATTCTACTGTACCTACATTAGCTTGTAGCTGATCGGCTTTGCATGAAGATCCGCTGCTTGCATCGATGGCTACATAATCCGTATTTCCTTCCAGAGTAACGCTTGAGCCGCTTGAACTTTTTACTAAAACTTTATTTGCGCTCACCGTCGATTTTACATTAGATCCTGAACTCGCTTCAAAATTTGAAGTCCCTGAAATCTGAAACTTTGCCACAACCGCCGATCCTGAAGATGCATCAACGATCATATCTTTTGCGCGGATTTCGTTTACTGCCGTAAAGTTTGAGCCGGATGAAGCTTTAATCTTATCAATTGATGGCGAAGAAACATTGATGCTCAGATTTTTAAATTTTAAATTTCTCGTCCCTTTATTATCAATATACACTTTCAAAACTCCGTTTTCAACTCTTGTAATGACATTCTGAAGTTTATCTGAATCTGCAAAAACCTTCACACTTGTATTGTTTTCCTGCTTAAAGACCACTTTTACTCCTGTGCTCATGTCAATTCCTGAGAACTGTCCTACATTTCTGTTTTCACCATTTAGATAAGATGCAGAATTATCCGATACAAAACTGCTTGTAATTGTTGATCTCGTTGTATTTGTTTTTGTTTCAGCAGAATTAATAATTTTATTCACGTCATCCATCGAAAGTCTTCCGTCGAGCATCACCAGAATATTTTCTCCGCCTCCGCTATCAATACTCAAGAGCATATTATCCAGCGTTCCGTCATTTTTTGCATCGGATGAAAGAAATTTAATTCTACTTCCTGCATTCTTTACAGACATAATCTCATTGTAATTCAAATTACTCAGATAAGACGAAATTTCTTTATTCACATTCGCCAATTCTCCTTTGGTGTTTTCTGTGATTAAAACTTTCAATCCGTCAATCTTTGAAAGAAGAGGTTTTATCTGATCGAGTTCTTCGTCTGCGATATTCAGATTGCTAAGCATTCCGAACATAGGTTTGGCAATCTTAATGGAGGTTACTCCCTCAACTTCCTGATATTTTTCAAAAAGCTGATCCAGCTTGTTTTTCTGTCCATACACATTAAAGAAATGAGACAGCACAAGAGTACATATAATGAGTATTTTTTTCATAAGTTCAGTTTAAATTAATTGATTATAAGCCTGATCAGTTGCATAATCTGTTGTTAATAATCTACATTATCCATCACTTTCGGAGCCAATGCCTGATTAACATTGTTGGCAACCACCTGAAATGAATATTTGGTTACGTTTATCGCTTCTTCCATGCTTTCGATACGTTTTCCGTTGACGATAACATAGGAATCTTTATATCCTGTTGAATCTTTCTGACTGAGATTGCCTTGAGAATTGTAAACATATCTCGGTTTCGATTCTTTTTTAATCCTGCTTTTTTTAGATAAAATTTCATCTAAAACATCTTTCTCCGCAATAGAATTTTCTATAAAAATAGAATCTTTTTTTGCTCCTGAAGCCGAATCTGTTGTATGCACAGCAACCTGCGAGTCATGATTATGATTTTCATTAATGAAATCAGTTTTCTGCTTCTGGATTTCATTTTCTACCAATTTCGCCTGATTGTCTACAGCATCTGTTTGATTATAATTAAATATAAAACCAAGACCGAAAAGCAAGACCACACTTGCAGCCATCCAGAACCATTTCGGAAACGAAGGCTTTTTAGTTTCAATTGGAATGACCGGAGTTTCGTTTGATGAAATCTCATCATTCTTTCCTTCTGTTTTTTTCAGGAAATCCTCAAAATCCCAGTTCATTTTTTCTTCCTTTAAACTTTGGAAGACTTCGTTATATTTATCTTGAAATTTGTCGTTGCTCATAGCTCATCAATTGTGAGATTTGTTCTTTTACTTTTTGTCTGGCGCGCATCAGATTTACTCTTACTGCGTTTTCTTCCATTTCCAACATTTCAGAAATTTCCGACACTTCATACTCTTCTACATCCTTCAAATGGATTACCATTTTCTGTTTCTCAGGAAGCTGATTGATAAATCCGATGATTTGTTCTTTCATATTATTTACATCCATACTGTAGAGTTCCGAACGGTGTAGCTGTAAATCGGCAAAACCTAACTTTACGTCGTGATGCTTCAGCCTGTTAAGGCATTCATTCCTGACTGATTTCAAAGCATAGGATTTAAAATTTCCAAACTGCTCCAATTCGTCTTTCTTTTGCCAGAATTTTATCATCAGATCCTGTACTACATCTTCAGCTTCATCGCTGCTCATGACAAACCTTTTCGCAAAACGGAACATCTCATCTCTGAGAATAAATACCGTATTCTTAAAAGTTTCCTGAGTCATAAGTTTGTTTCTATTAGTAAGACAACCTGAAATTGAAATATATTACACTAAAATTAAAAAAAACTTCAAAAAAGATTGAAGTTTTAATTTTTATTGCCGAAAACAGCTCTATATCTGAACTATTAAGGCATTTGAGAATTTTAGATTTTTAAGTTGAGCTTTGCCTTAAGACGTATGCTTAATGAATATCTTCAGAAATTTACCTTAAAAAAACTTAACAACTTAATTTAAACTTAATGGTTCAGATATTTTTTAATAATTATCAAAAATATGTTTAAAGATTGCTTTATCATGATCAGTTAATGGCATTTTTCTTCTCGCCATTACTTTTTCGGCAACTTCGTAAGCTTTATCTAATTTAAAACGTTCATCATCTTTAAAACCACCCCACGAAAAATTTTCAATAAGATTCGGTGGAAAACCTTCTTTAAAAATATTGGAAGCAACTCCGATCACAGTTCCTGTATTCAGTTGTGTATTAATGGCCGTTTTAGAATGATCCCCCATAATTAAACCGGCAAATTGTAATCCTGTGTCCTGGAAATCTTTCGTTCTGTAATTCCAAAGTTTTACATTTCCGTAATTATTTTTTAAGTTGGATGAATTGGTATCGGCTCCCAAATTACACCATTCTCCGATCACGGAATTTCCGACAAAACCGTCATGACCTTTATTGGAATACCCGAAAATAATGATATTGCTGACTTCACCACCCACTTTTGAATGTGGGCCAATCGTAGTTGCACCATAAATTTTTGCCCCCAAATTAAACTTCGAACCTTCACAAAGCGCAATCGGACCACGAAGGTTACAACCTTCCATTACTTCTGCATTTTTCCCGATGTAAATTTTTCCTGTTTTAGTGTTGATGGTTGAAAATTCAACTTCTGCACCTTCTTCGATAAATAAATCTTCTTCATTTCCTAAAAATCCGTTGGTTGAAGATAATTCCTGTGAAGTTTTTCCTTTTGTCAGTAATTCAAAATCAAAATCAATGGCTTCTTTATTATACGTAAAAAGATCGGTTGGTTTTTTAAAGAAAATAAGCTCTTCCCTGATATCCGTCATTTTTTCGATCTGGTTTAAAGAAAAACCGTCCATATTGATTTTTGCAGCCACCAATTCGTCTTCATACACCAAAGCTTCGCCTTGTTTCAAATCTTTTATCTGCTGAATAACTGTATCTG
Source organism: Chryseobacterium formosense (assembly GCF_900116415.1). Taxonomy (GTDB): domain Bacteria; phylum Bacteroidota; class Bacteroidia; order Flavobacteriales; family Weeksellaceae; genus Chryseobacterium; species Chryseobacterium formosense. Next base: position 241,644 of record NZ_FPAP01000005.1, read on the forward strand.
TCGGTAAAAAATTAGTCACCAAAAACAGACTTTCTTTTTTTTCAGGTTCCCTGAATTTTTGCTGCAGATACATTTCCGTAAACCATGAAATTTCGGCAGAATCTAAAATTTTCTGCCATCTTTCGGAGAAAGTAAGAATTCCGCAACGCATTTCTGCGACTGGACGGGTAAAAGTAAGCGGAAGAAAATCTTCCCAATATTGTGCATCGGAAAATACGAGTTGCATTTCTGTAAAAGTTTTTAAGGTTGGAAGCTAGATGATGGAAGCCGGATGTTTACAATCTCACTGTTTATATCCAAAATCTGCTTATTGACAAAAATACGAATCATTGGGAGAAGTTGTGCTATTCAAGTTTTAATTCTGGTTAAAGTGCACAAAAAAAGTCTTTCGAAAAAATCGAAAGACTTTAAAATATTGTAAAATCAAAAAATTACTTCGCGAATTTTTTGTATTTGTTCATAAACTTGTCTACTCTACCTGCAGTATCAACCAATTTAGTTTTTCCTGTGTAGAAAGGGTGAGAAGTAGAAGAGATTTCCATTTTGATCAATGGGTACTCAGTTCCTTCAAACTCGATTGTGTCTTTTGTATCTGCAGTAGATTTGCATAAAAATACTTCGTCGTTACTCATATCTTTGAAAACAACAAGTCTATAATTTTCTGGGTGAATTCCGTTTTTCATAATAAATTTTTAAAAAATTAAAGTTTTGCTTTCGAAATAGTAATGGTATTTCTTCTGCTAAATTTTAGGTTGCAAAAATACAATAATTTTTAAAATATACAAATACCTGATCAACATTTTTTAAAAGATAAGAATTTTAAAGTATTTTCGTTAAATTTGAAACTTATATAAACTTTAATTTTGATGAAACTCAAATTATTACTCTTTTTATCTTTCTGGATGTTGCTTTTAGCTGTTTCTTGTAACAAGGACGATATTACGTTTGATGCGCCTTCTCAGGAGCTCAGATTCTCAAGAGACACTGTTTTCTGTGACACTGTTTATCATCAGGTTCGTTCAGAAACATATGCTGTAAAAGTATTTAATAATGAAGATAAGGATGTAATGATCCCAAGAATCAGCCTTGAAAAAGGAGCTGCATCTTTATACAGAATCAATGTTGACGGAAAACCGGGACACGATTTTCAGAATGTTCCTTTAAGAAAAAAAGACAGTTTGTATATTTTTGTTGAAATTGCTCCGCAAGCTTCAGGTCCGGAAGCAATCGCTGAAGACCGCATTTTATTTACAACAGGAGCAGGACAACAACACGTCACTTTATTTTCGGTGGTTCAGGATGCTGAATTTTTTATTAAAACCCCTTCGAATCCGAATATAATTGCTTCAGACGCAACGTGGTCTAATAATAAAGCAAAAATTATTTACGGTGATCTTACGCTTGATCCGGGAGTACATCTGAACATTCAGCCCGGAACGAAAGTTTATTTTCATAAAAACAGCGGAATGAAAGTTTCCACAGGAGCAACCCTGAATATCAACGGAACAAAAGATGAGCAGGTAATTCTTCGCGGAGACCGAAACGACACTTATTATGACACCATCCCGAGAAACTGGAACTCGATCAGAATGGAGAAAAACTCAAACCTGATCATGAATCATGCGAGGCTGTTCGGCGGAACAAGAGGTCTGGAAATGACGGAAACCAACGCAACTATCAGCAATTCATTTATCCATACCTTCCAGGAATATGGAATTTATTCTGTGAGATCTAATATTAATGCAAACAATCTGGTAATGAACAATTGCGGTGAATCATGTATCGGAATTTTCAAAGGAGGAATGTACGATTTTGTACACTCTACCATTGTCAATTATTCTGAACTGCTTCATCAATTCAACCGCAACGGAATTTTTGCAGCCAATGAATATCAAAATGAAAACGGACAAACCGAACAAGGCTCTCTGCACTTCAACATAAGAAACAGTATTGTTTATTCTGATCGTGATAATGCTCTTTCTTTGGAGCAAACACCGGGACAACTGCTTAATTTTTCCATTCAGAACTGTTTGCTGAAATATTCAGGAACAAGTGCTGCAGGATTTGATTTTGATACCAATTCGAATGTTACGGGAAGTATCAAAAACCAAGAGCCAAAGTTTATCAACTACTTTGCTGCACAAATGAATCTTAGAGTGAAATCAGATTCTCCGGCAAGAGGAAAAGGTGATCTTACGGTTGCCAATTCTGTTCCTACCGATATTGTGGGCGCTGACAGAACTTCAAATCCTACATTGGGTGCTTATCAGTAAGATATTTGATATTTGATATTTGATATTTGATATTTGATATTTGATATTTAACCTAAATTTTAAATTAATTTAAAACTGCCTCTTTTAACTTTTGCATTGGCTCTTAAAAAATTATGGAAATTACAAATCTGCAGCAGCAAGTTGACGAATGGATAAAAACAATTGGCGTTCGTTATTTTAATGAACTGACCAATATGGCAATGTTGACAGAAGAAGTAGGTGAAGTTGCAAGAATTATTGCGAGAAGATACGGTGAACAGAGCGAAAAAGAAAGCGATAAGAGCAAAGATCTGGGCGAAGAATTGGCAGATGTTTTATTTGTTACATTATGTTTAGCCAACCAAACCGGAGTCAATTTGCAGGAAGCTTTCGACAAAAAAATGAAGATAAAAACTGATCGCGATAAAGATCGTCATCAGAATAATGAGAAATTGAAATAATGCAGGAAGATGGATGATGGAAGCCGGAAGTTTAGTACAATACTTGAACACCCAGCTCCTTATTTCCAGCTTCTATCTAAAGAATATGAAGTTAGAAAAATCAAAATTAAAAGAAAACACAACCATACAAATCAGCGGTTCGAAAAGTATTTCGAATCGTTTGTTGATTTTGGAAAGCCTGTTTGCAAACATAAAAATCGGGAATCTGTCGAATTCTCAGGATACCCAATTGCTGAAAAAAGCATTGTCTGAGAATACTGAAATTGTAGACATTCATCATGCAGGAACGGCGATGCGTTTCCTCACATCATATTATTCCATTCAGGATGGAAAAACAACTATTTTGACAGGCTCGAAAAGGATGAAAGAAAGACCGATTAAAAATCTGGTGACCGCTTTACAGAATCTCGGTGTCGAAATTGAGTATTTAGAAAACGAAGGTTTTCCACCTTTAAAAATTATAGGAAGAAAAATCACAGAAACAAAAGTAGATGTTCCTGCGAATATTTCAAGCCAGTTTATTACTTCACTTCTACTCATTGCCGGAAAATTGGAAAACGGATTGGAAATCAATTTGGTTGGTGAAGTGACTTCAAGATCATATATTGAGATGACTTTGGACATTTTAACCAAATTCGGAATTAAAAACAGTTTCATCGGTAACATCATAAAAGTAGAATCAACCATCAACCATCAACTATCAACTATCAACTATGAAGTGGAAAGCGACTGGAGTTCCGCATCCTACTTCTACTCTTTTGTCGCTTTGGGAAGAAAAACAATTCATCTGAAAAGTTTTTATAAAGAATCCACTCAGGGAGATTCTGCGATTGCAAAAATTTACGAAGAGTTTTTCGGAATTAAAACAACTTTCAAAGAAGAAGAACATCAATTAAAACTTGAACCGATTGAAGGTTTCGAGTTCCCGGAAAAGATTGTTTTAGACATGAACAATTGTCCTGATATTGCTCAAACCCTTTGTGTAACAGCTTCAGCTTTAAAAATCCCTTTTGAAATTTCAGGATTGGGAACTTTACGAGTGAAAGAAACCGACCGATTGCTGGCTTTACATAATGAACTGAAAAAGCTGGGTACTGAAACAGAATTTACAGATTTAACGATAAAATCTATCAACTTTAATGAGCCTGAGGAAAACATTTCGATTAAAACTTACCAGGATCACAGAATGGCAATGAGTTTTGCCCCGTTTTGCCTCATTAAAGAATTAAATATTGAAGATGAAAATGTGGTAGAAAAGTCTTATCCGATGTTTTGGGAGGATTTAAAAATCATTTTAGTAAAATAGTTAAAGATGAAAAAGCTTATATTCATTTTAACATTTTTGATTCCTGTGACATTTTGGGCTCAATATCTTTTGCCTAATGAAGAAGTAATTTATTCATTTGAAACCAAAAACGGCAAAAAAATGACTTTGGTAAAAGATAAAAACAACCAATACATTCAATATCGTTTCGGAACAGCAAATAAAATTGAAATGGAATTTCCCAAAGAGCGAACAAAGGAAAGCTGGAAAAAATTTCATTATAATTCTTATTTCAGAGGTGGCGGAACCGATAATGCCGCAATGGAAATAGACAATCTTTTATTTACAAATAATGGATTTGAATATGTGATTTTCAGAGCTTATCATTCCGAAGGAAACGATTATTCGGCAGGAATTGTCATTAAAGACAGCAAGGGAAAAGAAACCAGAATCAAAGGAAACTATAAAACGGTAAAAGGCTGTATCTGCAATCTTGAAGAAACAGGAATGATTGAAAGAGAAGATATCGGCTTAACATTTTAAACTAAAAAAATTGAATAAAACTATAATTATCACAGGAACTTCATCAGGAATTGGTTTCGTATTGGCAGAATATTTCGGAAAGAAAGGTCATAAAGTCTATGGCTTGAGCAGAAAACACACTGAAAGCCAGTATTTCACATCTATTCCAACCGATGTTACAGATAATGCAGCGGTGCAGAATGCAATTGCAGAAGTTCTGAAAACAGAAACAAAAATTGATGTTCTCATCAACAATGCCGGAATGGGAATGGTGGGTTCTGTGGAAGATTCTTCAAAGGAAGATATTTTAAAATTATTTAATCTAAATCTTGTCGGAGCCGTTCAAATGATGAGTGCCGTAATGCCGAAAATGCGTGAAAGTAAATTTGGTCAAATCATTAATGTTTCCAGTATCGGGAGTGAAATGGGGTTGCCTTTTCGTGGGTTTTATTCAGCTTCAAAATCGGCTTTGGATAAAGTTACCGAAGCGATGAGATATGAAGTTTACCATTGGAATGTGAATGTTTGTTCGCTTCATTTAGGAGACATCAAAACCAATATTGCAGAAAACAGAGTGAAAACAAAAGTCTCTGAGCCTTACAAAAATGTGTTTGACAAAGTTTATGCTTTGATGAATTCTCACGTAGGCGACGGAACAGAACCTTTGGAAGTTGCTGAGTATATTGATGCACTTTTAAGCAAAAATAAATGGAAAACTCACTATTATTTTGGTAAATTCGGACAGAAAATCGGTGTTCCTTTGAAATGGATTTTGCCACAGGGAACTTACGAGAATTTAATGAAGAAGTATAATAAACTGGCTTAATTAAAGTTATTAAAACAAATTTTTATTTTTAAAATTAAATATATTTTTGAACCATTAAGAGGAATTAAGCAGTTAAGTTTTATTAAGATAATCAAATAGATTATAAACCAACGAAATGATTCAGCAAAGCTGAACTTAAAAATCTTAACTTCTTAAATAAAACTTAATGGTTTAAAATTTAAATAAAGTTGAAGTTATTTCTGAAAATATTTTTTGTGCTGTTTTGCGTTTTTATACAAGCGCAGAAGAAACATTATTTCCTGATCGATACAGAAACGAAAGTTAAGAAAAAAGTAAAAGATTCACTTTCAGCCGCAAAATTTCTCGATTCTCTGGCTCAAAGTAATTACTTTTTCACCGAACTGAAAGATGTAAAAATAAAAGGCGACAGTACCGAAATTTTTTATGATAAAGGAAAAAATTTCAACGAAACTTACGTTAATCTTTCCGATTCTATAGTTGACCGATTTAAATTGGAGAAAGAATTTTTCACTAAAAATTTAGATTCTATTAAAAAAAACATCAACAAAAAATATATTGATGACGGATTTGCTTTCAGCAGAATTAAGTCTCAGTTTAAAGGAAAGAAAAATGGCTATCCCGTTGTAGAGCTCGATATTAATAAAAATAATAAACGAACCATCGATGGTTTTGTAGCAAAAGGCTATACAAGGGTTCCGAAAAGATTTATTAAAAATTTAGAGAAAGAATTTAAAGGAAAAACATACGATGACAAAAACCTGATTGCCATCAATAAAAATTTCCAAAGCCATCCTTTCATCACGCTTGAACGGCAACCGCAAACACTTTTCACGAAAGATTCTACACAGATTTATCTTTTTATGGAAAAGAAAAAGACCAACACTTTCGACGGCGTTATTGGTTTTGGAAATGATAAAACAGATAAATTTACCCTGAACGGAACCTTAAATGTGAATTTTAAAAATATGTTCAATGGTTTTGAAACTGTGAATTTATACTGGCAAAGAAACCCGGATAAAGGACAGACTTTCGATTTACAGACTGATATTCCGTATTTATTCAATTCGAATATTGGGATGAATATGAAAGTGAATATCTTCAGACAGGATTCTACTTTTGCCAATGTAAAAGCGTTACCTGCGTTCTATTATCATCTCAACAGCCGACAGAAAATAGGTTTACGAGGCACTTTTGAAAACTCAACCATCATTGACAGTCTTTATATTCAGGGAAAAGATTACAACAAAAAAGGGATCGGTATTTTCTTCGACATGACAGAACCTACCGATATTGACCTTTTCCTTTATAAGTCTAAACTGAATGTAGGTTATGACTTTTTGGCAACCAATTACACCGGAGAAAACATTAAAGCTAATCAAAACCAGTTCTACTTTTTCGGGGAATACAATTATCATATCAACGGAAATCACTTTCTTAATATAAAAGGTGAAGGCGCCATGATGGATTCTAAAATAGATTTCTCGGCCAACGAATTGTACCGTTTTGGTGGCTGGAATTCCCTCCGCGGTTTCAATGAAAGCTCACTTGCCGCCGATTTTTATTATTACGCCGGTGTGGAATATCGGTATCTCATCGGAAATCAGGCATTTTTTGATGTTTTCGGGCAATATGGGCAGCTCAACAATAAATCTTTAAATGTAAAACCTAAACTGTATAGTGTTGGTCTTGGTTTTAATTTCTTCATTCCGATTGGTTTGATGAGCTTCCAGCTTTCTAATGGTAATGAATTCGGAAATCCTTTTAAGTTTAACGATATAAAAATCCACTGGGGAATCTTAAGTAGATTTTAAGAAAATATTAACATTTAACACCTCATTATGTTAATTTTTTTTATTATTTTCGATGCTAATATTTGCCAACTCTTAACAAAAAGTTAAAGAACCGGTAATATACATGTGCTAAATTTGTCATGTAAAACTTAATGACATCATGATTATATAAATAATCATCCCTACCAAGTCCCAAAATGTTCTCTGAAAAAAACATTCAAAAAAACTAATTGAATTCCGAAGAGACATGAAACCACCTATTCTTCAGACACACCACTATCTTGTTAATATAGAAAATAACGAGATCAGTATGATGAACTTCAAAAACAGTGAAGTTGATTTAATTGTTTACGATAAAAACGCATTTAATACAAAAAATTATTATTTCTCTTACAAACTTCATTCGAATGATAAGCTTACCCATCCAATCAGTTTTGGAACGTACAGCTATGAAATAATAGGCATTAATGGTTTTGTAAGAAAATTTAAGGGTAAAAAAAAACCTGAAATAGAAGTAATTTTAACCAATACTTCATCCAAGGACGAGATAAAGATTGAATTGCATAATATTCCGGACGAAAATTACACCATCAGTCTCGAAAATTTGTACGAAAAAACCAAGAAAGAGATTAAATCTGCTTCTTCAAAGTATGATACAGTTATTAATTTAGAGAAAACTAAAGGCTGGTACGATATTAAAATAAAAACTGAAAACAACAGTTGGCATTTTGCCGGGAGAACAGAACATTAAACACCTATCAAATTCGCAATCAACCCATTCTGAAAAATAAAATACACTAATGCAATTTTAGATGTATAATTTCCCTATACATTGATTATAGTCATAAAATTTTACCACAAAAAATTAATAACTATGTAAAAAATTATCGATTAATAACATTAAACAATTGATAATGAATACATAAACATAAAATTTTATCATTAAATATTTCATATTGTAATGAATTTTTGACTAACTTCACTTTTCAAAACATTAACACCATGACGAAAACAACATTTAGTTTAGCTATGTCTTTAGCAGCGCTTGCTTTCTCAACAAATCTAAAAGCGCAAGACACTAACAAAGACGATCACACGATTACGATTACTGTTCCCGAAGTTGCAATTGTAGACATTGAACCCTCTGCAACCAAAAACATCACTTTAGGCTTCACACCTCCTACAGAAGCAGGTCTTCCTATCGTTTCTAGTGGCAGCAACAACACCCTTTGGTTGAACTACTCTTCCATAAAATCTGTTGCCGATCCTACCCGTAATGTTTCTGTAAGCCTAAATGCTGTGATTCCGGGAATTGATATCAATGTTACTGCCGCAGCCGCAACCGGTGCAGGAGGAGGAACTTTGGGAACTCCTTCCGCTCAATTGACATTAAGCGCAGCTGACCAAACTATTATTTCAGGAATCGGCAGTGCTTATACCGGAAACGGAGCAAACAATGGCCATAATCTAACTTATGCTTTAGCAGCAGGCGGAAGTGTTGCCAACTATGCAGATTTGCAAGCTACCGCAACTACGGTTGCTACGGTGACCTACACAATTTCTGACAACTAAGAATTCACAAAAAAATCTGACTTGTGATCAAGGAGAAATTTAGATAAAATTTCTCCCAGCTTTACTATTGTCTTAAAACAAACTAAAACTTTACATTTAAAATGATAAAGCGGATACTCTTATTTATAATTCTGATCCTTCCATTTTCTTTTTCAAAGGCAAATATTGTGGTACTCAACGGTCTTTCACACACTTATAAAGTAGAGAATGGCAGAGTGTACAAAGGCAAAATTTCTATAGAAAATACAGGTAATCAGACTCAGGATGTGAAACTGTTTTTACAGGATTTCACTTATCAGGCAGATGGTTCAATAAATTATACCATCCCAAAAACCAACCCAAAAACCAATGCAGAATGGATTCAGCTCAACACCAATCTGATCAGCTTAAAACCAAAAGAAAAAACAGACGTTTTTTATGAAATCAAAATACCTTCACAAACGAATGACGCAGGAAGCTATTGGAGCGTAATTATTGTAGAACCTGTCGAAAATATAAAAGCCAGCAATGAAAAGCAGGGGATCAATATTACCTCAATTGTACGGTATGCTATTCAGATTATCACTGATGTAGATTCCGAAAAAGCAAAGCCCAATTTAAAATTCGAAGGAATAAAAATCGAAAAAGAACAAGAAAAAAGAATACTAAAAATAGCTATCGCCAATGAAGGAAATCTTTATTGCAAACCAACTGCATCAATAGAGATTTACAACAAAAAAAACGGTCAGAAAATCGAAACTCTCAGCAGTCTGCCAATGGGATTATTACCACAAACCTCAAAATCTTTTCATATTGATATCACCAAAATGCCTCCCGATCAATACAATGCCGTAATTATTGCAACTGATGAAGACGAAAATGCATTTGCACTCAATGTGGAATTGGAAGTAAAAAATGATTAAAAAACAGATTATCTATTTTACCCTCCTACTCCCGGTTTTATTTTTTTCTCAAAAAAAAGACAGCTTAAAGCCGGGAACAACAACTTCTATTTCATTTACAATAGAGAACAGAACCTCTGAGGCTAAAAATTATGATATTACTGCAGAATCTTCAAACCCATCCATAGCACCAATCTTAAAAACAGGAAGCATTTCAATCGCTCCGAATGAAAATAAAATTTATATTGTTCCGTTAAAAATTGCTGTTGAAGCTCCACAAGGTAAATATTCGGTTTTTCTGACCGGAATTGACAACAGCACGAAAGAAAAATTTACCCTGACATCTGTGTTTATCGTTGCCGGGAGCAGAGAAATTTCACTTACCACATTAGATTATCCTGAATTTGTAAAAGCCGGAGAAAAAATAAAATCAACATTTCTTTTAAAAAATAATGGCAATATTTCTGAGAAATTAATTTTGGAAAGTAAAAATGCGATAGTTGATCATCCGTCAAAAATACTTTTACAGCCGGGAGAAAGCAAAATAATCTCCGTTTCAAAAAAAACTAATATTGAGCTTGGTAAAAATGAATATCAAAATTTAAATCTAACTGTACATTCTGAAGGAAAGTTTAGTCAAAATCAGACAGCATATACCAGTACAAAAATAATTTCGGTAAAACCTGTTGAAGACGACATTTATCACAGATTGCCTGTTTCGGCATCGCTTTTATTTGTAGGTATGGAAAATCGTGGAAGTTATGAAGATGGTTTTCAGGGTGAATTTCATGGGAAAGGAAGTTTAGATCAGGAAAATAAAAATCTTATTGAGTTCAGAGCTATTACCAAAAATCCTGTAGCATTTAATTCATTTACCCGATATGAAGAATATTTTGTAAACTATAAACGTGAAAATTTGTGGCTACATCTCGGAGACAAAAATTATTCATCATCTTTTTTAACAGAATATGCAAGATATGGTCGTGGCGCAGAAATTGAGATTGATTTAAACAAAATAAGTGTGGGTGGTTTTTATAATCATCCGAGATTTTTCAGAGATATTAAAGATGAATTTAACGTGTATTCAAAACTAAAAATTGCAAAAGAGTCTGAAATTACGGCTGGATATTTACTTAAAATCCCGAGAACAGAAACTACAGATTTCAGTTTTACAAATTTAAGATTAGATTCTAATGCACATTTACCTTATCTCGCAGGAAAATTTAAACTCAATAAAAATCTTGAAATTTCCGGAGAAACATCTTATAGCAAAACCGAAAAAACAGAAGGAACAGCTTTTATGCTGCAAACCGTTGCAAATTTCGAAAAGTTCAAAGGAAATGCTTTGTACATGAGGGCAAGTCCGGAATATGCAGGATATTTTAACAACACAAGCACTTTCAACGGAAATGCGCAATATCAGTTCACGAAGAAAATCAATGTGATAGGAAATTATGTTCAGGATGCCAAAAATTTTCAGCGTGATACTTTATTTCTTGCCGCTCCATACCGAAAATTTCTGCAGTACGGAATTCAATTTAAATATGCTAAAAATGGAAATTTAATGCTCTTCAATGGTTCGCAAAGATACCAGGATCGTCTGATGCCAAGAGAATTCGATTATAAGGAAAAATATTTCAGAGTGTCGATAGATCAGCAGATCGATATTTTTCAGATCAATCTTGAAACGCAATTTGGTAAAACAGATAACTACCTTACAGGATTTTCCGGCAACTCTAGTTTTTATACGGTAAATATTGGATTTGAGAAATTTAAAACTTCCTTCAATATCTATGGAAGCTATGCACTTACTTCACGTTATCAATTACAAAACCAGGAACAGTTTTATTATGGAGCAAGGATATTAAGTAGATTTTCGGACAAAACATATTTCAGCTTATTTTATCAGAATAATTACATGCCTGAAGAATATTATTCTGACCGAAATCTTTTTGAGCTCATCTTTCATCAGCAAATTTTTCGCGGACATGAATTCGACCTTTCAGCAAGATATAATCTTCAACGTGGTGAACTGGGAAATAAAGATTTTATTTTTTCGCTGCGCTATACTGTAAGGATGAATCTTCCTTCTCAAAAAGTTGCCGAATACACTACATTATCTGGGAATATCAAAAATCTTGGAGTCAACAAAACAGAGGGTATCCGTTTGATTATGGGAAATCATCTTTCAATTACAGATAAAAGAGGGAATTATATTTTTAAAAACATGATTCCTGGTGAATATGTTTTGGAAATAGACCGGTCAACAACTGCATTGAATGATATTACAGATATAAATCTGCCTGCTTCTTTAATTTTAAATAAACAGGAAAACTTTTTCAACTTTGGTCTGACAACTGCAGCAAATATTCAGGGAAAAATAGAATATAACGAAACAGAAAATAAATTGGCGTTTGCCCAACTCAGCACACAGAGATCAAAAAAGAAAAAAGAGAATCTTGTCATTGAAGCTACAAACGGAAAACAAACATTCAGAAAAATTGTAATGACTGGAGAACATTTTGATTTTACCTATCTGCGTCCCGGAGACTGGAAAGTGAAAATTTACAGGAACGGTTTAGACAAAAAATTTAAGATTCCCATTGATCATTATGATTTATATCTAAAACCTTCAGAAACAAAAAATATAGTTTTTAATGTAATTAAACAATCATCAGAAATAAAATATCAACAGGAAACCATTAAAGTAACCTATATCGAAAATAAAAAGCAAAAATGAGTAATTTCAGAATACTTTTTCCGGTTCTTATGATATTTTCCTGCACATTTTTAGCACAAACAACAGGAAACCGCACAGTAGGCATTACATTACCTGTAGTTACTTTGATGGATATAGAACCACCAGGAAATATCAGCTTTAATTTTTCGGCACCTACTGAAGCTGGCAATCCGGTTATTGCGCCTGTTTCCAATACATCAAAATGGTTAAATTATACATCTGCAGTTGCTGCAGCAGGTCTTCCGAGGAGAATTACAGCTTCTATCAACCAAATAATTCCCGGGATTGACATTAAAATTCAGGCAGCCGCTGCGTCAGGTTCCGGTGGTGGAGTTTTGGGTACGCCTTCTGCCCAGTTAACATTAAACACAACAGCACAAACGATCATCAGCGGAATAAGAGGAGCTTATACAGGAAATGGAGCAAATAATGGTCATCGCTTAACGCTAACTTTGTCGGCAAATACCTATGCAAATTTATCGGCAAGAACAAATACACCGGTAGTCATTACTTACACAATAACAGAATAAAGAATTATGGAAGATTATAACGAGTCATTTAAAAATAATTTTTTTTTCAGTATCATTGTTTTGATGCTCTCAATATCACTATCACAAGCTAAAGCACAAAGAACGTTAACAGTAGGCGGAAACAACTGGACAGTTACCCTTCCTTCTATCACAGAAGCTGGAACAAACTATGCAGGAACTTATGAAAGTGCAGCCAATCAAATCCTACTAACTGCAAGTGTTCCTCTTTTATTAGGTAGCGGAAAAGTGTCCGTTCACTATGAAGCCAACCCAACATGGAATTCAAGTTTAATATTAAACGCGAGAAGAACGGGAGATGGTACTACAGTTTGTGTATTGTGCTCAATATCCGGAGGAACAACTTATCAGCCAATAGGATTAACAGATGTAGAACTATTTAGGATTGTTGCAATTGCTACTTTAGCCAGTTATTCAAATATTCCAATTCAGCTACAATTAAGCGGAGTTTCAGTAACAGTTCCAGCTGCAACATACAACAGCAGAATAGTTTTTACCATCAGTGAAATATAAACAATTTTAATTTAGATTTAGGAGTTCTTACAGGCTATGCGC
>NZ_FPAP01000006.1 GCF_900116415.1 Chryseobacterium formosense
TATGTTTATAATGAATATAACCAGCTTGCCTTTGTTATTCCGCCTTTGGCTTCAATTGCTTCACTTGACGAAACCACACTTAATAATCTTTGCTATCAATATCGTTACGACGGCAGAAACCGTCTGGTGGAAAAGAAGCTTCCGGGAAAAGGCTGGGAATATATGGTGTATGATAAGGCTGATCGATTAATTCTGACTCAGGATGCCAATATGAGACCTTCAGGAGATTGGCTGCTAACAAGATATGACAAATTTTCACGCGTTATTTATACGGCAATAGCAGGTATCGGAAACACATACATCAGAAAAGATATTCAGGATGCAGCCGATTATCATGGCGGTGTTGGAACACCTCTTACGGAAGAAAGAAGCTCTATAGGTTTTAGTAAAAACGGTATTCAGATCTATTACGGAAATAATGCATATCCTACCGCCATCAATCATGTTCTGTCTGTCAATTATTATGACACCTATCCGGCAGGAACACCAGGTTTTACCCCAACACTTCCAGGCAATGCAGCAATCACGGATAATTTTACGCAAAACGTAAATACCAAAAGTTTACCTGTAGCTTCTTATGTAAAAAACATAGAAGACGATAACTGGACGAAGAACTACACCTGGTACGACAATAAAGGAAGAGCCATTGCAACCCATTCGATCAATCATTTGGGAGGTTACACGAAGACAGAATCCCAGCTTGACTTTTCGGGAACTCCGAAACAGGTTGTAACAAGGCATAAGAGGCTTGATACCGATGTTGAACGTTTGATTACAGAAAATTTCACGTATGATCATCAAAACAGGGTGTTAGAACACACGCATCAGGTTGACGGTAATGCTGTGGAATATTTAGCCCAAAACGAATACAATGAACTTTCACAGCTGAAAAGTAAGAAAGTTGGAGGTACAAGCGCAGGAAACGGACTTCAAACAGTAGATTATAAGTACAACATCCGAGGATGGATGACTGGGATTAATGATCCGAATGATTTAAGTGGAGGTGATTTGTTCGGATATAAAATAAAATATAACCAGGTCGAAGGTCAACAAATGCCGAATAATGATTTCTCGGGACTTTTGGTACAGCCAAAATATAACGGAAATATTGCAGAAGTAGACTGGCGAACCAATACGACTGTAGGCGATAATTTAAGAAGATATAGTTATGTTTATGATGGCTTAAACAGATTGAGAGCAGGATTTTATCAGCGTGATGATAATCCCACAGCAAAAGAATATTTTGAGAAGATTGATTATGATCTGAATGGAAATATTACCAATTTAAAAAGATCAGCCTCAAAAGACGGAAATGCTTTCGCTTCGACGATTGATAATCTTAGCTATGTGTATGAAAACAACAACCAAAGCAACAGATTAATCACCGTTACAGATAGTTCCCAAGACTACAGAGGCTATCCTGATACTTCAGGAATTGCAATTACATATGACCTGAACGGAAATATGAAAAAGCATGAAGACAGAGGGATCTTGCAGATCGATTATAACTTTTTGAATCTTCCGAATTATACCATGTTTAATGAAGGATTGTCCCTAAGATCGGGAGTTATTAGAAACAATCTCAATTATTTATACCGGGCGGATGGAGTAAAATTAAAAAAGACATACAAATATGCTCCTTATGATCCTTGGGGGACAGCAACACAGCTAGAAACCAAAACTACTGAATACCTAGATGGTTTTCAATATGAAGGGCAAGGTTTAAGCTTGGGAGGACCAAAAGGTGGAAGTGCAGGATTGATTACATCATTACAGTTTGTACCTACCTCAGAAGGCTACTATGATTTTGTGAAAAATAAGTATATTTACAACTATGCAGACCATTTGGGAAATACAAGATTGAGTTATTTTCACAATGGCAGCGGCGTAGAAGTTCTTGAAGAAAACAACTATTATCCTTTTGGATTGAAGCATGAAGGGTATAATGCACTGGCAGGAAACCCGGGTTACCAGTATAAGTATCAAGGACAAGAGTTACAGGAGACTGGTTTTTACTCGTTTAAATATCGAGAGTATATGCCCGATGTGGGAAGATTTATTCAGTTAGACCCATTATCAGAAAAGTTTCCATATAATAGCACTTATGCCATCCAAGAAAATAAAATGGGAATGGGCATTGAATTGGAAGGATTAGAATTGTTACCGCATCATTCTGGTTATTTTGCAATTAAAGGAAATCAAATGACCGTTAAACAAGCTCCTATCACACAAAGAGATTCCTTTGGAAGGCCATCTTTCAGAGCAGGAGATATTGGATTAACGACAAGTGGATACAATCCTAATGGTGCAAGAATTACAGATGGTACAACCGGGCTAAAGCTTAACTCTTATCGATACAACGGGGCAACTGGTTCTGATGCAAAAATGGAAAGCGTTAGAGGAGATGATCGACCGACTAATATTTGGACAAAAATATATGATAAAGGTATTGATAAGGTAACTAAAGGATTTAGTGGCATAAAAGAAGTAGTCAAAAATGTAAAAATGGGTTTGGATATTCCCGAAGCAATAAAAAGTACAAATGATTATGTAAATGCTGTAAAAGATATAAACTCTATTGAAAAGCAAGCTACAACGATGGATAAAGCGATTGATTTAGTAAATTCTAGTGGAATAAATATGAACACCCAAACCAGAAATGATGTAACTAATTTTGTTTTTGATGGAACCTTACCTCCAGGAACAGATACTCAGAATGGGCTTATCATTCAAAATGGAACATCAATATTAAATTCTAATAACATAAAGATTCGTCCAACACAAGAGCAAATTAAACAAACAGAAATAAATAATAGGTAAAAAATATTCAGCAACAATGAAGGTAATTAAATGTATATTAATACTGCTCATTTTTTTCAGCATCAGTTGTTGTGTAAATCAACAAAAGAAAGATGAAGAGCAAATAAAAGAAACTGTCGTAAAATATTGGAAATTTGTAAAAGAAAAAGATTTTGAATCATATCTAAAATTAATGGGAGATTTTGATAACGCAGGTTTTGATGCAGTTTATTCGTATGATTTAGCGTTTTTAAATAGAAACTATAGAAAATTAGAAACTAATCAAACTTTATCAAAAATAACAGTAAAAGATACGGTAGTAATGGGGAGTAATCAAAAATATGTTAAATATATTGTTTATAATCATAGTTCAAAACCACCATTAGAAATCACATTGTTTTTCTACAAACAGGCAGGATATGACAAAATATTTAATGTTCAAATTTTAGGAAATATGCCAGAATGGGAAAAGGAGTAATAATTGAATTACATTAAGTAAAATGAAACATATAAAAGTTTATTTAACAGTAAGTTTAATTTTAACATTTTTATCTTTTTTCTTAATAATTAGATGGGGTCATATTATATTTTGGATTTTATTTTATATAATAGTCACAGTTTTTATAATGCTTTTAATAAGACAATTGGAAATTTTAAATTATATAAAAAAATATCCTTTTAGAAATTATGACGAATCAGACACATACTTTTCAGATGATGGAATTTTTAAATTTGAAAACGATGGCTTTTATGTTAAAAATCTAAAAACACAAGATTTTATAAAATGGAAGGATATAAATTTTATAATTGCTTACAATGTTTTGCTTTTTGACACCAGTACTATGTTCTTAGAAATCCATACAAATGAAGGTGCTTTCAAATTTAACGAGGAAACGGCAGGATGGTACCAATTAATTAATAATATTAGATTAAACCTTTCCAGTATTAATAATCAGTGGAGAATGATATTATTCAACACTCCTAATAAGGAAGATAGAATTATCGTATATAATCGAAATGATACCACTCTACATTTATAATACTGAATGCAAAATGGCAACGCCCTCCCGCTCCCGCACGATTTTATCGTGTGGGAGATAAATAAAAACCCTCGCAACTTGCGAGGGCTTTGTGTTTTATATTTTTAAGTTTAGAAGCTATAATAAAAGCATCGATAGTAGCAAATATGCAAACATTCAACTCTTTTATTTTTTTTAAGTATCAATTCAAAATTCTACTCCGAAAGTTTAAAAACAAACTCATTTCGAGGATCTTTCTTATAAGCATCTTTTTGAGTAACAGGCGAGATACCGAAAAGAGGAGAATAGGTTTTTACTTTTACACCTCGCTCCCGCACGATTGCATCGTGTGGCAAATAAAAAAAATAGGCTGTCTCACTACCGAGACAGTCTTTTTTTATTCAACAAAATGCTAAAATCAAAAAACATTGTTTTTCCTCTTTTTTATATTTGGTCTTATAACTACTTTTGTTACAAAACCTTATAAAATTAAAAAAATGAAAACTCCAATTATGTTTAAGAATTTAAGTTCGTTTATGAATGTGCTTTTGTTGGCTGCTCTTTCTTTGGTTGCTATTCGCTGTACACCTCCGCCACCGGAACCTCCGATAAGTGATGCTTATAAAAGTAAACTGATTACAAAAGAAGAAGCACGTGTTCTTTTTGATGAATATTCCAGAACCAACAACATGATCCTTACCCAAGCCAGAAACGGGAATCCCGATTCGCGTTGGTATTGGTTTTCTCTGGAAGAGATGGAAAGCTACATTCAGTATGTAAAAGCAAATGCTGATAAACAGAACCTGAAAGATGTGGGAATACGAATTTATTTGGGTAAATATCCTGAAAATCATCCCCAAAACAGAATGGCAAAACCGGAATTTGCGGGGTATCAGACTGTTTTTTTAATGCCTACATCAAAAATGACTCAGGATTCTATTAGCAGTCGACAAAGAAGAGGTGTTATCACGGATGAGAATCAGGATGTAGAAAATATTCAGCCGATGAATATGACCAATCTTTCGCCACCACCGAATTCACTTACAAATACAATGAATTAAATAACAGTTATGACCTGGAATGTAGAAATAGGGAAGCAGATCTCAATGGTGATTTTGGTCATCATGATGATTTTAATTATCATAAAATACAGAAAGATAGAAAAAGTGAATTTCTTTTTCTTCGCCGGATATATTTTATTATCATTAACTGATTTCTTTTTCTATTACTACCATAAGCTAACGAGCTTGAGCACAGAAAGATTTTACACAATTTGTATCACGATCGTGTTTTTCCTTTATCTGTTATACTATATGAAGCTTCTTTCTGCTCAAGTGCTAAAAAAAATACAGTTTTTTATTCTCGTTTGCTTTGTTCTCAGTATTTTGGCAATGTCTTATGTAGATAAAAGCTTATTTGAGCATTTTTCGTTCAATATGCTGTATATAAATATTCTTTTATTAACATTTTCCATCCTATTATTTTTGTATCAGACCTTTAATTCAGACAAAATATTTGAAATTAAAAACTATCTGCCGTTCTGGATTTCGGTAGGTCTTCTGATTTTTTATATTGGTATTATCCCGATTTTCTATTTCAGGACTTCTGTTTCACAGGATATATATTTTTTTATTCTATTTTTATTAAACCTTATCAGCAATATAATTATTGCAATAGGACTCTTTTGGACAAAACAGGATAAAATTAAACAAGTCAGATTTTAAAGCATGGAAGAAAACAATATGGTCATTGTTTTTACGATAACATTGTTTATCATTGTTTTAACGATGATTTTCGTTTATGTGATTTTCATTCAGAAAAAAACGACATTGCTGATCAGGCAAAAAGAAAAAGACATGCGTTTTGAAAAGGAACTGGCTACTTCGCAAATCGAAATGAAAGAGCAGACGTTGAATTACATCGGTCAGGAATTACACGATGACTTAGGGCAAAAACTTTCTGTCGTTCGTTTAAGACAAAACCAACTGATCGCCAAAATGAAGGATTCAGAAAAGGAAGAGTTGATCGAATTAAACGAATTATTAGGCGAATGCATTCAGGATATTCGTGATCTGTCTAAAACTTTAATTACAGAGCAGGTTATTCATTTCGGATTAATTGAATCTTTAGAACGAGAAATAAATAAAATCCGCAAGCTGAGGTTGCTTAAAATAGAACTGATTACCCAAAAACATGATATCGATATTTCGCCAAAACACGGTCTCATTTTGTTCAGGATTATTCAGGAGAGCATTAACAATATTCTTAAACATTCCAGAGCTAAAAATGTTTCTATAGAACTAGAAGACGGTCAACAAATGCTAAGCATTAAGATTAATGACAACGGGAAAGGGTTTGACACCCAAACCGTGAAAGACGGATCCGGACTTAAAAATATGGAACTGAGAGCGAAAATCATACACGCAGAATTTTCCATCCGTTCCGAGATTGATAAAGGTACACAGACATCCATTATTTATTACAAAAATCAGCCATGAAAACAATCCCTATCGCAATAGTTGACGATCATACACTAATGTCAAAAGCATTGGAAAATATGATCGCCGAAAACCCACAATACAAAGTCGTGATGAATCATCCCAATGGTGAAGATTTTATCGAAGCATTAGAAAAGACGGCCGATTTGCCTGCTGTCGTTTTAATGGACATCAATATGCCTTTTAAAAACGGAATAGAAACCACAGAATGGCTTTCTGAAAATCATCCCGACATCAAAGTAATTGCATTGACAATGGAAGATGACGAAAAAGTTTTGATAAAAATGCTAAAAGCCGGTGCAAAAGGATATTTACTGAAAGATATGCAGCCATCAATATTATTTCAGGCAATCGATACGGTCTTTGAAAAAGGAAGTTTTTATACCGATTTTGTTGCCCAGAAACTTCTCAAAGTGAAGACAGAAGATTTAAAAAACCAGTCTCTTCTTTCTGAGCTTAAAGAACGGGAAATAGAATTTATAAAGTTTGCCTGCAGTGAACTTACCTATAAAGAAATTGCCGATAAAATGTTTCTCAGCCCAAAAACAATTGACGGCTACAGAGATTCGGTTTTTATTAAACTCGATATCAAAAACAGGGTTGGCTTGGTTCTTTTTGCCATGAAACACAACCTTTGCTGATTCAAATAAAAAAGAGTTTCATGGATTTGAAACTCTTTTTTATTATTTTCTGAACATTTCTGTGTGCGGAATATTGTCTTCCAGATATTTTTTTCCGGTATCTTGAAAACCAAAATAAGAATAAAATTTCAACAGATAATCCTGGGCAGAAATTCTTACTTCTGAAGTTTTAAATCTGTTTTCTATCGTTTCAACGGCATATTGAATTAATTGTTTGCCTAAATTTTTTCCTCTTCCTTTTTCCGAAGTTAAAACTCTTCCGATAGAAGTTTCATTATATTTAATTCCTTTATCAAAAATTCTGCAGTATGCTAAAATGCGATTGTCCTGTTCTGCCCAAAGGTGAATCGCTTTTTCATCGTAACCATCCAGATCGGGATAAGGGCAATCTTGTTCCACTACAAAAACATCAATTCTCGCTTTGATGATTTCGTGAAATTCAGGAACGGTTAATTCATCAAAACTTTTTATTTTCCAGATTATATTACTCATCAAAACTTACACTGTTATTTTCTAAAAACTCGTTGGTGGTCTGAATAAAATTTAAAATTTCTTCACATCCTTCTTTCTTTTCTGCTGAAGTTAAATAAGTTTCAGGAAGATCTTCCCAGGTTTTTAAAAGTTCATTTTTATAGGCTTCTACATTTTGAATGGCAACATTGGGTTTCAGTTTATCTGCTTTTGTGAAGACAATAGAAAAGGGAACACCGCTCTCGCCGCACCATTGGATAAATTCCAGATCGATCTTTTGCGGACTGTGACGAGAATCTATCAAAACAAAAAGATTCACAAGATTTCTTCTGTTGAGAATATAATTAGTAATTAGCTTTTCAAAATCCTTTCGCTGAACTTTAGAAACTTTTGCATATCCGTAACCCGGTAAATCGGTGAGATACCAGTTTTCATTTACTAAAAAATGATTGATAAGCTGCGTTTTTCCCGGTGTACCCGAAGTTTTTGCTAAATCTTTATGATTCATCATCGCATTGATCAGTGAAGATTTTCCTACGTTTGATCTTCCGATGAATGCATATTCCGGCATATTCGGTTCGGGGCATTCCTGCCATTTTCCGCTGCTTTTTACAAACGTTGCTGTTTTTATAACCATTTTATTGATTTTTATTTAGAAAAACAAACCATTAAGAATCTCTTAATGGTTTATCTATTATACTTTATCTTTTACCCAGTTGTAAAGAATTTCGTTGAATTCATCTGGCTTTTCCATCATTGCAGCATGTCCGCATTTATCGATCCAGAACAAATCTGAGTTTGGTATAAACTTGTGCATGTCTTCTGCAACTTCAGGTGGTGTTACATTATCCTGTTTTCCCCAGATCAGACAGGTTGGTCTTGAGATTTTAGGAAGATCATTCAGCATGTTGTGTTTGATGGCACTTCTTGCCAACATTACCGTTTTAATTCCTTTCATACGGTCATTTACAACACTGAAAACTTCATCTACTAAATCTTCGGTTGCTACTGAAGGATCATAAAAAACCTCTTCTGCTTTTTTTCTGATATAGGAACGGTCGTTTTTTCTCGGAAAACTGTCACCAAAAGCTCTTTCGTATAAACCGGAGCTTCCGGTAAGAACAAGATTCTGAACCAGATCAGGTCTTGCCAAAGTTAATATTAAACCAACATGACCACCCATAGAGTTTCCTACAATGGTAACCGGTTTGCCAATATTGGTTTCTATAAATTTAATTACATACTTCGCTATAGTGGTGAGATTGGTATTGAGTACGGGCAAATCGTAGATCGGCAATTGAGGCACATATACCTTAAAACCTTTTTCTGAAAAAAAATTCACCATTTTATCAAAATTACTCAATCCACCCATTAACCCGTGCAAAAGCACAAGCGGGTGGCCTTCTCCAGCTTCTATAAAGTTGTATTTCTTTTCTTTTTTTGTACTAAATCTCATAAGTGCCTGTATAAGCCTTGCAAAAATACAAATTAAACACCAAAAATATTTTGATATATCTAATTTAAACTAAAAATAATATAATAAAACCATTGTGGTGTAAAATTTTAAAAATCTTTTTGCTATGCGATGAATAAATAGATCTTCTTCTTATTTTATCTCAAAGATTTATGTCATTGATTATCAGTTGTAATCAAAACTTATTAACATTAAGTCAAAAAGTGGGAAAAAGTGGGAAGTTTTGGAAAAATATTTCTAATTTTGTCCCAAATGAGAAATTTCATTGGAACATATGAGTGCAAAATAGACGACAAGGGTCGCCTTAAAGTGCCTTCATCGCTGATTAAGCAGATGGAGGATTTTGAGGATAAAACCTTTGTGGTAAAGCGTTCTGTGTTTCAACCGTGTCTTGAAGTTTACCCGATGAAAGCATGGGATAAACTGATGGGTAAGATTAACAAACTAAACAGATTCATCAAGAAAAATGCTGATTTTATAAGAATGTTTACAGCCGGAGTGAAAACCGTGGAGCTGGATGGAGCAGGAAGACTGCAGATTTCAAAAGACCTTACCCATTTTGCCAACTTACATAAAGATATTGTGGTGACAAGTGCAGGAGAACTTTTTGAAATTTGGGATAAAGAAGCATACGAAAAAGTAATAGCAACCAACGAAAACGATTTTGCAAGTCTTGCAGAAGATGTAATGGGAGCTTTTGATGAAGAATAATTAAAATAAGCACAAATAGCATGTATCACAACCCCGTTTTATTGAAGCAAAGTGTGGATGATTTGGTGACGAATCCGGACGGAATCTATGTGGACTGCACATTTGGCGGCGGCGGACATTCACGTGAAATCGTAAGCAGACTTTCCGAAAACGGAAAGCTATTCGCATTTGATCAGGATTTGGATGCGCTCGAAAATAAACTGGATGATCCTAAGTTTACTTTAATCAATCAAAATTTCAGATTTCTTGAAAACTCTTTACTGATGTATGGCGTTTCTCAGGTTGACGGAATTTTAGCTGATCTTGGCGTTTCTTCTCATCAGTTCGATGAAGCAGATAGAGGTTTTTCTACAAGAAGCAATGCGCCGCTTGATATGAGAATGAATGTCATGCAAAGTCTTGATGCTAAAAAAGTCATCAATGAATATGACGAAGAAGCTTTAGCAGATATCTTTTATTATTACGGTGAATTGAGAGAAGCAAGAAAATTGGCTCGTGACATCGTTCACCACAGAAAAACCAAAACGATAGAAACAACAGAAGATTTAAAAAAACTCTTCAGTTATCTTCCGCCACATAAAGTAAATAAATTTTATGCACAGTTGTTTCAGGCAATAAGAATAGAAGTCAATCAGGAGCTGGAGGTTTTGAAAGAAATGCTGGTTCAGTCTTATAATATCTTAAAACCGGGAGGAAGATTGGTGGTCATTTCTTATCACTCTCTTGAAGATCGTCTGGTAAAAAGATTTTTGAAAAACGGAATGTTTGAAGGGGAACCCGAAAGAGACATTTACGGAAATTATAAAAAAGCATTTGAACTTGTAAAGAGCAAAGCAATTATTCCTGATAATAAGGAGATTGAAGAAAACTCAAGAGCGAGAAGCGCAAAAATGAGAACAGGAATAAAAGTGTGATAAAATCACAGCTTGTAAAATTCCCCTCCAAAGGAGGGGTGGCAAAAATTCGAAAGAATTTTTGACGGGGTGGTCAATAACAATATTTAAAAAATAAATCAGACAAAGTCTGTGGCAAAAAGAACAACATACAAACCTCAGAAGAAACTCACTTTTATAGATATTATAAAAGGGAACTTCCTTAACAGGGATGAGATCAAGTTGTATTACAAATACTTCCTGCTGTTGTTTGTTTTGATGATGGCCATGATTTACAGCAATCATTTAGTCAACAAAAAAATAAAAATTGTCAATGCCTTAAAAGAAGAAACGGAAGAATACAAATCAAGAAACGCTTACGCACAAAGTAAGCTGATCAAAGTAAAAATGGAATCTGAACTCGGAAAAGAAGTTGCCTCAGATTCACTCATGACTTTAGAGAGTCACCCGCACAAATTGTTAATAAAATTGGACAGTACCGATGCAAAAACAAAATGATTACGATAACAAAAGAAAGAAAACATTGCGATGGGGATACCTTTTCGCAACAGTTGCTTTATGCGTATTTGTGATGTTTTTGGCAAGAATTGTTATACTTCAGAATACCAATGTACAGGAGATCAAAGATGATTATATCAATAATAATTACCGTACAGCCACTCTGAAAGCAGCCCGTGGAAACTTATTCGCTTCAGACGGATCGATTTTGGCAACAACGGTGATGCGTTATGACATTTATCTTGATTTTAAAACGATAAAAGATACGGTTTACAGCAATAACATCGGTGCACTTACCGATTCTTTGAGCAAAATGTTCGGAAAATCAAGAGCAGATTTCAGAAAAAGATTTGATGAGCAGAAAAAGAATAAAAACCAATACTATTCTTTGGTAAAAGGACTTGATTTTGATCAGTACGACAGAATCAGAAAGTTCCCGATTTTTAAAAGAGGTAAAAATAAAGGCGGATTTATCGTTGACAGAAACTACAAACGTGAATTGGCAACCTCAGAAATCGGTTCCGGAACCATAGGAATCGACAATGGTGTCGCTAAAGCAGGACTTGAAGGGGCATTTTCAAAATATTTAACTGGAATTGACGGGAGCAGACTGGAGCAAAGAGTAAACTCTTCCCAATGGAAGCCGATCGACTATTGGAAAGTAAGCGAGCCGGTTGACGGACAGGATGTTTACACGACTTTAGATCTTAGAATTCAGGATATTGCACATTCGGCATTACAAAAGCAGCTGATCAATTTCGAAGCGAAGCATGGAACAGTGATCGTGATGGAGGTAGAAACCGGGAAAGTTCGTGCTATGGTTAATCTTAGAAGAGATGACGAAGGAAATTATGTTGATGCCTACAATTATGCAATAAAAGATAATATCGAGCCGGGATCAACATTCAAAGTTGTTTCACTTTTAGCCGCAATGGATGATGGTTTTATTGATGAAAATACAACAGTAGATGTAGGAAACGGAATTTGGGTGTATGCAAAACAGAGAATTACAGACGGTCACGGAGGCGGAACTTATGATATTTCTGATGTTTTAGCAAAATCAAGTAACGTTGGTACGGCTAAATTGATTACAAAATATTATGCCGACAAACCTGAAATTTTCTTAGATCATCTAAGAAGATGGAAATTATTCGATAAAATGGATATTGAACTTCCGGGAATTACTAAGCCGAAAGTTTTAACTCCAAAACATAAAAGATGGAACGCCGCAACTTTAGCATCAATCGGTTACGGATATTCTACCAATATTAATCTGCTTCAGTTAGCCACTTTTTATAATGGTGTTGCCAACAAAGGTAAAATGGTGAAGCCTCTTTTCATTGATAAGATCATGCAAAACGGGAAAGTTACTTTTGAAGCCCAGACTCAGGTCATGGTTAAAAAAATGGCTTCCGAAAAAGCTTTGAAAATGATGACCGATGCCTTAACGAAAGCAGTTGAAAAAGGAACCGGAAGAAGTATTTTCACACCCAATTTAAAAATGGCAGGAAAAACAGGGACCGCAAGATTTGAATATTGGTTGCCTGGTCCGATGAAATACAGATCTTCATTTGCAGGATTTTATCCGGCTGATAATCCGAAATATACTTGTTATGTAATGATCAGTGAGCCCAATACGGCGAAAGGATTCTACGGAGGAACGGTTTCAGCGCCGGTGTTTAAAGAAATTGCAGGTAAAACTTTCTTGAAAACACCTCAAAATATTGAGAAAGAAATGCTTGTTGACAAAAAGGTCAATCTTAATAAAATGGTTGAACCAAACGTAAAAGTTACTGTTAACAACAAGCAAATGCCAAGTGTTGTGGGATTAATCGGTAAAAACGTGATTCCACAATTAGAGAATTTAGGTTATCGGGTTGATTATAAAGGAGTGGGAAGAATTAAAGAACAGTTCCCTCTCGAAGGCACAACAATAAGTAAAAATCAGAGGATTTATTTATCTCTGCAGAATTAAAAAATAGTCCTGAAAGGACGGCTTAATAAAGAATAGGATGAAATCCTATTATAAAAAAAATAATAAAATATAAAGCATCAGAAAATGCAATTAAATGATTTATTAAACAGAATTCCGGTTTTAGAAAGTCATGGTGAAAACAACCGTGAGGTTTCTGCATTGGTTTTCGACAGCAGAAAAGTTTCAGAAAATTCATTGTATATCGCAGTGAAAGGAACAGTTGCAGACGGACATTCATTTATTGCATCATCGATTGAGAAAGGAGCAAAAACAATTGTTTGTGAAGATTTACCGGAGAATTTGGATGAAAACATTACCTACATCAAAGTAAAAGATTCATCAAAAGCTTTGGCACATCTGGCGTCCAATTTTTACGGAAATCCTTCTGAAAAACTAAAATTAATCGGCGTTACAGGAACAAATGGTAAGACTTCTGTTTCTACTTTACTGTTTGATGTTTTTAAAAATTTAGGCTATAATTCGGCGCTGCTTTCTACAGTAGAAATCAGAATCGGAGAAGAAATAATTCCTGCGACACATACTACGCCGGATGTGATTACGATTAATCAGATTTTGGCTAAAGCGGTTGAATCAGGATGTGAGTTTGCTTTCATGGAAGTAAGTTCACACGGAATTTCCCAAAACAGAATCGAAGGTTTACATTTCAAAATAGCTGGGTTTACCAATCTTACCCACGATCATTTAGATTATCATAAAACGTTTGATGATTATTTAAAAACAAAAAAAAGATTTTTTGATGAATTAAATGATGAAGCTGTTGCCATTACCAATGTTGATGACAAAAACGGAAACGTGATGCTTCAGAATACCAAAGCAAAGAAAAAATCTTATGCTTTGAAAACGATGGCAGATTACCACGGAAGGCTTTTGGAAGTTGATTTCAACGGAATGCTTTTAAACTTTAACGGGAAAGAATTCTGGACAACTTTAACGGGTAAATTCAATGTTTACAATTTGCTATTGGTGTTTGGAATTGCTGCTGAATTAGGTTTTGAAGAGGACGAAATTCTTCAGGCAATCAGCAGATTGAAAAGAGTTTCCGGAAGATTTGAAACCTTCAAATCCGATGGCGGAATTTTCTTCATCGTCGATTATGCCCACACTCCAGATGCGCTGGAAAATGTTTTAGACAGCATCAACGACATCAGAACGAAAAACGAAAGACTGATTACCGTTTTCGGTTGTGGTGGAGACAGAGATCACGCAAAAAGACCTGAAATGGGAAATATTGCTACAAAGAAATCAACTTTAGCAATTATCACTTCAGACAATCCTCGAACGGAAGATCCGGCTGCAATTATCAAGGAAATTGAAGCGGGCGTTGAACCTCAGAACTTCAGCAAATACACTTCGATTCCCGACAGAAGAGAAGCGATAAAAATGGCCATAAAGTTTGCCGAGCCCAAAGACATTGTTCTCGTAGCCGGAAAAGGCCATGAAAATTATCAAGAAATCAATGGTGTAAAACATCATTTTGACGATAAAGAAGTAATAAATGAGCTTTGGAAGCTTATGAGTAAATAAGTAAAAATGAAGGCATTAAAAATAACTTTAACTATTTTATTCTTTTTGGTTTTTGGAATAGTAATGCTTTTTATTTTCACAAATGATTTTGAGAGAAAAATTAAGATTTTGGATTGTGAGGGAGTTTATTATTCAAAAGTTTTAAAAAAACCAGATTTTTATTATTTAAATAATGCTGTGGTAGATGTGGGAAATTGTCTTTGTGAAAAATATATGACTAAAAAAGATACTGTCTACGAAAAAGAGATTTTGAAACTATTCTTAACGCATAGACCTATAATGACCCCAGATCATATAGCAAATGCTAAAGTGATTAAAGTTGATTCAATTTGTAAATATAGGAGCGATATATTTATCAAAATGTACGATATGTAACGAACCAAAACAAGAGCTAAAAATGTTATACTATTTATATGAATATCTAACGAGTCAAGGCATCCACATTCCGGGAATGGGAATGTTGAGGTATATTTCGTTCCGTGCAGGAATGGCGGTTTTGCTATCATTAACGATTGCTTTGGTTTACGGTAAAACAATCATCAATTATCTCAGAGGAAAGCAAATGGGCGAATTGGTGCGTGATTTAGGACTAGACGGACAAAAACAAAAAGAAGGAACTCCTACAATGGGGGGGCTTATCATTATTTTGGCGACCATTATTCCGGTTGTATTATTTACGAGAATTACCAATATTTACATTGTTCTTCTTATCGTTACGGTGATTTGGATGGGAGCCATTGGTTTCCTGGATGATTATTTAAAGAAGATTAAAAAAAATAAAGACGGACTTAGCGGAAA
Source organism: Chryseobacterium formosense (assembly GCF_900116415.1). Lineage (GTDB taxonomy): Bacteria > Bacteroidota > Bacteroidia > Flavobacteriales > Weeksellaceae > Chryseobacterium > Chryseobacterium formosense. Next base: position 15,323 of record NZ_FPAP01000006.1, read on the forward strand.
ATTCAAAATTGTAGGTCAGGTTGGTTTAGGGCTAATTGTCGGAGTGACAATGTATTTCCATCCTGATATTACAGTTAAAAGAAAGTATGCTGATGCAAAAGTAGTCAACAGAAATAATGTTGAACAAAACTTTATGCCGACCGAAAAGATTACGGTTTCTACAGTTCCGTTTACTAAAAACAATGAGTTTGACTACAGTGGAATGTTGTTTTGGATGGATGATGCAGAAGCTCACGAATGGGCGTGGATTGTTTTCATTCCCATTGTAATCTTTATTGTGACAGCGGTTTCTAACGGAGCCAATATTACCGACGGAATCGATGGTTTAGCAGCAGGAACAAGTACAATTATTCTCTTGGCTCTTGCATTTTTCGCCTACGTTTCCGGAAACATCATTTTTGCTGATTATCTGAACATTATGTTCCTGCCAAATATGGGAGAAACCACCATTTTTGCGGTCGCCATGGTCGGTGCAGTCATTGGATTCTTTTGGTATAATACCTATCCGGCTCAGGTTTTTATGGGCGATACGGGAAGTTTAATGTTAGGTGGTGTGATTGCTGTTTTGGCCATTATTTTACGAAAAGAACTGATGATTCCTGTGCTTTGCGGAATTTTCTTGATTGAAAATGTTTCGGTAATGCTTCAGGTGGTTGTCTTTAAATACAGGAAAAGAAAATTCGGGTTGGAATATGCCCAAAATAATAGATTGTTTAAAATGTCTCCGCTTCATCATCATTATCAGAAAGAAGGATTTCACGAAAGTAAAATCGTTAACAGGATGATTATCATCGGAGTTATGTTAGCAATTGTGTGTCTCATTACATTGAAGATGAGATAAGAATTAGCAGATAGTTGTAAGCGAAAGCGATCAGCAAAAAGCAAAAAGCAAGTTTATGAAAATAGTTGTTTTAGGAGGTGGCGAAAGCGGTTGTGGTGCTGCTTATTTGGCTAAAAAGAAAGGTTTGGAAGTGTTTCTTTCAGACAAAGGAGCCATTAAAGATCACTACAAACAATTTTTGACGGAAAATGAGATTGAATTTGAAGAGGAAAATCACGATGAAGAAAGAATTCTCAATGCCGACTGGATTGTAAAAAGTCCCGGAATTCCGAAAAAAGCGGAGATGATTAACAAAATTCACGAGAAAGGAATCAGACTTTCTTCTGAAATTGAGTTTGCTTCAGAGTTTACCGATGCAAAAATCATCGCCATCACAGGAAGTAATGGGAAAACAACGACAACGTCTCTGATCTATTATATCCTGAAAAATGACGGATTGAAAGTTGGTTTAGGCGGAAACATCGGTTACAGTTTTGCAAAGCAGGTTGCTGATGAAAACCATGAATATTATGTTTTGGAGGTAAGTTCTTTCCAGTTGGATGATATTCAGAATTTCCGACCGTACATTTCTTTGTTGCTGAATTTGTCTAAAGATCATTTAGATCAGTACAACTACAACTACGAAGAGTATGCATTGGCAAAATTCAGAATCACTGAAAATCAGGAGAATGACAATTTTTTCATCTACAATAAAGATGACGAAATGAGTAAAAACATTCTTGAGAAACTTGAAATCAAAGCAAAGATGATTCCTTTTTCAACACACGAAAAATTATCTGAGGGAGGGTTTGTAGACGGAGAAAATATTGAAGTAAACCTTAAAGATAAATTCTCTATGAAAATTGACGAATTGTCTTTATTGGGAAATCATAATGTTGCAAACAGCCTGGCCGCTTCAATTGCCGGTAAAATATTGGAAATCAATAATGAAAGTATCAGAAACTCATTAATGACTTTTCAGGCAGTTGAGCACAGACTGGAATTTGTAACTGAAATTGATGGAGTAAAATTCATCAACGACAGTAAAGCAACGAATGTAAATGCAGCATATTACGCTTTAGAAAGCATGAAAAACCCAACGGTTTGGATTGTTGGAGGCGTAGATAAAGGAAATGATTATACCGAAGTAGAAGATTTGGTTAAAAGAAAAGTAAAAGCAATAGTTTGCTTAGGAATTGATAATCAGAAGATCATCGATTTCTTCAAAGATAAAAAAGAACTGATTTACAGCACCTCAAGTATGGAAGAAGCCGTAAAAACTTCAAAATCATTAGCCAAAAACGGAGATACGGTTTTATTGTCTCCTTGTTGTGCAAGTTTTGATCTTTTCAAAAGCTATGAAGACAGAGGTCGTCAGTTTAAAGAACAGGTATTAAAAGCCAATGGCAATTAGCCAAAAGCCAATAGCGGAAACTATGAACGAACAGAATTTAGAAGAAAGCAGATTCGAATTTCTAAAGGGCGATAAAGTGCTTTGGATGGTCATTCTTGTGATCTCCATTTTCTCTATTTTCCCGGTTTATTCTGCAAGTTCAAACCTTGAATATATTGTAAACAACGGAACCACTACCGGTCACGTGATGAAGCATATGTTTTTTGTGGTTTTAGGTTTGGCGATCATGAGAATTGTAGGAACAGTGAAGTATGAATATATGGGTAAACTCAGCAGTATCATGTTGGGTTTAATGATTATTCTGCTGATTGTCACGATGTTTACCGGACAAACGATTGACGGAGCGAGTGCTTCAAGATGGTTGAAAATTCCGGGAACACCGATTTCGTTTCAGCCTTCGTCTTTTGCTTTTTTAATGCTGATTATTTATCTGTGCAGATACTTAACTAAGAAAATAACAAGAGAAAGACTTCCAATAGAAAATGTCATGTACATTTTCGGTCCAATCTTACTGGTTTTCGTGTTGGTGGCAAAAGATAACGGTTCAACTGCTTTAATGATTTTAATGGTTTCAGTAATTGTCCTGATTATCGGGCAGCTTCACTGGAAATACATTGCAGGATTTATTTCTGCATCATTTGTTGCGATTGTTTTGTTTTTAATCATTGCTTTAAATACAAATTTAATCGGCGGAAACCGTGTGCATACATGGATGAGCCGTATTGAAACCTTTACGTCAAGCAAAGCAAAAACGGCTGATGTTGATGATGAAAGTGTAAAAGCGAAAAATTATCAGGTCATGCAGGCAAAAGCCGCCATCGTTCACGGAGGAATTACCGGAATGGGACCAGGAAAATCAGCTTTAAAACAAATGCTTCCGCAATCTGCATCCGATTTTATTTTTGCAGTAATTGTAGAAGAATACGGATTAATAGGTGCAGGATTTCTCATCAGTATGTATCTGATTATGATTGTCCGGATTGTCATGATTGCAAGTAAAATGCCCGCATTTTTCGGCTCGCTGCTCGTTCTCAGTCTCGGGGTGATGATATTCATACAATTGGCGGTAAATATTGCCGTTGCAGTGAATCTGATCCCGGTGACAGGACAACCGTTGCCGCTGATCAGCTATGGAGGAACATCGATGCTGGTGACCTACATCCAGCTTGGAATTATTTTAAACATCAGCTCAAGAATCCAGATCTACGATGAAGAAGGAATGGGCAAAAAACAAAGTATTGTTGAGATAAACGACATTGCATAAAGACCAAACAAAATGGAAATAAGAAAAATAACATTTATTGACAGCAAAAACTCAGAAAATCCTGTGGTTATTGAAAAAACAGAAGATATAACGAATTTTCTGGAAACATTCAGATTGGAAATGAATGACGTTATAGAGCTTAATGATGCAATGTACACGGTAAAATCTATATCAGAAAAAGATGAGGATGGTAAAAATGAAATTATTGTCGGCGTAGAATTTATTGATTTAATTGAAAATCAGCCAACAGCTTAAAATCGATAAGATGGACAAAAAAATAAAAGTACTATTAAGCGGAGGCGGAACAGGAGGACATATCTTCCCGGCTATTGCTATTGCAGACGAAATCAAGAAAAGATTTCCTGATGCAGAATTTTTGTTCATCGGAGCTAATGGCAAAATGGAAATGGAAAAAGTTCCGCAAGCTGGCTACAAAATCGAAGGATTAAACATTGCAGGTTTCGACAGAGGGAATTTGCTTAAAAACATAGGCTTACCATTCAAACTTATTTCGAGTTTGATGAAGGCTAAAAAAATTATAAAAAACTTTAAACCAGATTTTGCTGTTGGAACGGGTGGTTTTGCAAGCGGACCGGCTTTGTTTATGGCTGCAAAGATGGGAATTCCGACTTTTATTCAGGAGCAGAATTCCTTACCTGGAAAAACCAACACTGCAAACGGAAAGAAAGCAAAAGCAGTATTTGTGGCTTATCCGGATATGGAGAAATTCTTTCCCCATTCGAAAGTATTTTTCCTAGGAAATCCGATTCGTGAGAATATTGTTTCAGGAATGCAGGAAACTTCTTCCGCTAAAGAGAAATTGGGTTTAGATAAAAATCAACTTATCATTTTATCGGTTGGTGGATCTTTAGGTTCAAGAACGTTAAACAACGGTTGGAAAGACAACCTTGAAAACCTGAAAGAAAAAGGTTATCAATTAATCTGGCAAACCGGAAAATTGGATTACAAAGAATTGAGCAGCGAATCTCGAATTTCGAATCTCGAATCTCAAATCCAGTTAAAGGAATTCATCAAAGATATGGAAACAGCATATTCTGCAGCAGATGTTATTGTTTCAAGAGCGGGAGCCATTGCAATTTCAGAATTATCAGTGGCGCAAAAACCTGTTATCTTGGTGCCTTTCCCATTTGCGGCAGAAGATCATCAAACGAAAAATGCGATGAATCTGGTTGAAAAGAATGCGGCAAGAATGGTAAAAGATTCAGAAATGAAGGAAAAATTCTGGACAACTTTATCAGGAATCTGCGAAAATGAAAATGTAAGAAAAGAAATGTCTGAAAATCTGAAATATTTTGCCAAACCAAATGCGGCGAAAGGGATTGTAGATGAGATTTTTAAAATAATTAAGTAAGTGCAGGTTGTCATTCTGAATGTAGCATAGCGAAATGAAGAATCTAAATTGAGATTCCTCGTTCCTCGGAATGACAAAAATATGTTTAAGATAATAAATAGAGATAAAATATAATTGAGAGGATATTGAATTTCAAATCTCAAACTTCAAATCTCAAATAAATAAAATGAACAATTTAGAAACATATCAAAATTTTTACTTCGTCGGAATCGGAGGTATCGGAATGAGTGCTTTGGCGCGCTATTTCCATGCTTCGGGCAAGAAAGTTTCAGGCTACGATAAAACCAACACCAAATTGACGACGGCTTTGATGAGTGAAGGAATTGATATTGTTTTTGAAGATGTCATTGATGAAAAAATAACTTCGCTTCAGAAAGAAAAGACATTAATAATCTATACTCCAGCCATCAAAAAACTGGGGATTTTGGATTATTTTAATAACAATCAGTTTGAAGTTTTAAAAAGAGCAAAAGTTCTAGGATTAATTACAGAAAATACAGACTGCATTGCAGTTGCGGGAACTCACGGAAAAACAACGACTTCCACTTTGGTTTCGCACTTGTGTAAAGAAGCAGATTTTCCTTTCTCATGTTTTTTAGGTGGAATTTCTGAGAATTTCAAATCAAATTTCCTGTATAATGGTTCGCAATATTCTGTAGTTGAAGCTGATGAATACGACAGAAGTTTTTTAAACCTTTCTCCGGATTGGGCAGTAATCACTTCTACCGATGCCGATCATTTGGATATTTATGGAGATAAAAATACGATTGAAGAAGGTTTCAGACAGTTTGCAGCTTTAGTTCCTGAAGATAAACAGCTTTTTGTAAGAAAAGGAATCGAAATCGGGAGGGCTCATAAAACTTATGCAGTCAACGAAGAAGCAGATTATTATTCAGATAACCTTCGTATGGATTATGATAAAATCTATTTTGATTTTCACACTCCAACTGAAACGATAAAAGATTTTGTGTGGGAAATTCCGGGAATTCACAATGTAGAAAATGCAACGGTTGCGATTGCAATTTTGCACAATCTGGGAGTTGATTTTGAAACGTTAAAGAAAGCAATTGCCAATTTTAAAGGGATTAAAAGAAGATACACAAAGCATATTTATCCGAGCGGTAAAATTTATATTGACGATTATGCGCATCATCCAACAGAAATCAATGCTGTAGTTGGTTCGATAAAAACGTTTTATCCGGATAAAAAACTGTTGGTGGTTTTTCAGCCGCATTTGTTCAGCAGAACTAGAGATTTTGCCGATGGATTTGCAGAAAGCTTAAATAATTCTGAAGAATTGATTTTGCTCGATATTTATCCGGCACGAGAGCTTCAGGAGAATTTTGAAGGAATCACTTCAGACTGGCTTTTGGAAAAAGTGATTTTAGATAAAAAAGAAGTTTCATCACTGAATGAAGCTTTTAATAAAATAAAAGAAAAAGACTTTGATATTCTTCTCACAGTAGGAGCAGGAAATATAGATACGCTGTATGATCCTATTTGTGAGTGGCTTGGAAAAATTTAGCTAAATAAATTTAACGCAACGAACGCAATGAAAATTTACAAACACAATGTATATTTTTTGGTCGCAAGGGCGTTTCACTCAGCAAATGATAGCTGAAAATATTATTGTAAATAAAAACACAAATGACAGAAAATGAAATTTCAAATATGGTTTTTGATGCAGGAATGAAAGTGCATCGTAAACTTGGAATTGGACTCTATGAAAATGTTTATGAGCAATGCTTAATTTACGAATTGAAGAACTGTGGTTTGAAGGTTGAAAGCCAGAAAGACATTAGCATTAATTATGAAGGTTTAATAATTGAAAAGGCATTTAGAGTAGATTTATTGATTGAGAATAAAGTAATTATAGAAATAAAAGCTGTTCCGGAAGTTAATAAATATCATTTTTTTCAGCTTCTTAATTATTTAAGAGTTACAGAAATAAAATTGGGGATGATTTTGAATTTTCATTCCACCTTATTTAAAGACGGAGTAAAAAGAGCAGTAAATAAATTATAAAATAAAAACTTGTAAAAATATTTTCAGTTATCATTTGCTGAGTGAAACGCCCTTGCGAACAGAAAACAATAGATAATGATCTATAAATCCTTGCGAACATTGCGTTAAAAAATGAAAAAACAAAAATGAAAAATAAATACAGAATATTAAAAATTGCCATCACAGTAATCATTCTTGGTTTCCTGTTGAGTTTCTCTTTGAAGAAATTCAGCGGTCAGAAGATTACGGACAATAAAATTTCTGTAAAAATGAATGAAAAAACGCCGGTGTATTTTATTGATGAAAAAGACATCCGTGAGATTGTGAATAAAGAAAATCCTTCCCGAAAAGTAGGAGATCTGAATATTCCTGAACTGGAAAAGAAAATCAATGCGCTTCCGGCTGTAGACAGCGCAAATGTTTATTTAAATTTAAACGGAAAATTAAATTTAGACATCAAACAAAGAGTTCCGGTTTTCCGATTGAATAAGGATGGAAAAGATTTCTATGTAGACGAAAAAGGAACAGAATTTCCGATTTCCAGAACGTATTCTCATCCCTGTATGTTGGTGACGGGAGATGTCAAAAAGGATGAATATGAAAAGTTGGCTGAACTTGTTGAAAAAATCGACAAAGATGATTTCAGCAAAAAATATTTCATCGGAATTTCAAAATATAAAGACAATTACAGTCTTCTGACAAGTGAAGGAAATTACCGAGTTGAGATTGGAGATTTAGACAATATTGATTTTAAAGTAAAAGGTTTTAAAACTTTTGTTGAAAAATATCTTGTCTATCAGGATCCGCAGAAATACAAAATGATTTCGGTAAAATATCAGAATCAGATTGTAACAACGCTGAATCCGTATTTTAAGGAAAACGACAGTATTTTAAAGGCAAGTCATAAAGATTTGGTAAAAGCTCCGGTTGCAGCGGCTCCTGTTAAAAAAACAGAAGTAAATCCTAAACCTGAAGTGAAAAAAGCAAGTTCTGCTTCTTTAAAACCAAAAGAAAACACAAAACCAAAAGCAGTCGTCAAACCCAAGGAAACTAAGAAACCTGCAGCAAAACCAAAAAGCAAGGCAAAGGTTAAAATAGAATAAAGAAAGAGTCCCGAAGGGACGACTCACTGAAGAATAGGATAAAATCCTATCAAATAAAATAAGAATTAAATCAAATCGATATAAAACAATGGAAAATCAAGAGTATTCAGTAGGTCTGGACATTGGGACGACCAAGATCGTTGCCATTGTCGGAAGGAGGAATGCACATGGGAAAATAGAAATTCTCGGTGTTGGGAAAGCCAAAAGTCTTGGAGTTCATAAAGGGATTGTGAATAATATTTCGCAGACCATCAACTCAATCAAAGCTGCTGTGTCTGAAGCACAGTCGAGCGCAGGAGTTCCTATCCATAAAGTAACGGTAGGAATTGCAGGAAAGCACATTCGTTCACTGCAACACTCCGATTATATTATGCGTGAACATCCGGACAAATTTATTACAGATGACGACATTGAAGCGTTAAAAGATCAGGTGAAAAAACTGGTCATGCTTCCTGGCGAAGAAATCATCCACGTACTTCCGCAGGAATATAAGGTTGATTCTGAAGGAGAAATTCAGGAGCCTGTCGGGATGCACGGAAAACGTCTGGAAGCCAATTTCCATGTGGTTGTCGGGCAAATGGGAAGCATCAGAAACATCGCAAGATGTGTAAGAGAAGCCGGATTGGAGATGGAGGCGCTTACTTTAGAGCCTTTGGCATCTTCAGAAGCCGTTCTTACCAAGGAAGAGAAAGAAGCAGGAGTTGCCATCGTAGACATCGGTGGTGGAACTACGGATATTGCTATTTTTAAAGATAATATCATCCGTCATACTTGCGTCATTCCATACGGGGGCGGAATTATTACGGAAGACATCAAAGAAGGCTGTTCAATTATTGAAAAGCACGCCGAGCAATTAAAGGTTAAGTTCGGTTCTGCAGTTCCTGAATTGGAAAAAGACAGCACATTTGTGACCATTCCCGGACTTCACGGAAGACCGGATAAAGAAATTTCTCTGAAAACTTTAGCGCAGATTATCAATGCGAGAGTAGAGGAGATTCTTGAAATGGTAAATACGGAATTAAAGGCTTACGGAGCTTTTGAACAAAAGAAAAAACTGATTGCAGGAATTGTTCTGACAGGTGGTGGTTCAAACTTGAAACATCTTCGTCAGTTGGCAAATTACACAACAGGTTTCGATAGCAGAATTGGTTTTGCGAATGAATACATTGCGAACGACAAAAATCAGTATCTTAAAGGACCGGAATTTGCTACTTCTATCGGTTTATTGATGGAAAGTTTAAAAATCAGAGACAAAAAAACAACTGCGGTAGAAGAAGAAAATGAAATTGAGGTTGAAACTAAAGTTGAACAGAAAGAACAACAGATAGTTACAAATAATGAAACTCAAACTGTTGTTGCTCACCAATCGGTTCAGGAAACAGAAATTGCTCCGGAATCTGAAACAAACAAAAAGGTGAGATTAACTTTTGGGCAGTCTTTGATGGAAAAAGTAAAAAAATTCTTTGAAGAAGTAGAGTAAAAAAATATAGATGATGAATGATAAGCGATGAATGATTTTCTCATCAACTATCATAGTCGGTTATCAATTATATAAAAAAATAGATATGGAAAATATAGGTACACAAGGATTTTCATTTGATTTGCCAAAAGGAAATTCATCGATCATTAAAGTAATCGGTGTTGGTGGCGGCGGAAACAACGCACTGAAGCACATGTACGAGAAAGGAATTCACGGGGTAGATTTCGTGATTTGTAATACTGATGCGCAGACTTTAGATAATAACCCGGTTTCAAACAAAGTACAGTTGGGAACAACCATTACTGAAGGTCTTGGAGCGGGAGCAGATCCTGAAGTTGGAGAAAAATCTGCTATTGAAAGTATTGAAGACATCAAAGCTGCAATGGGACAAAATACCAAAATGGTATTTATCACTGCCGGAATGGGTGGTGGTACAGGAACCGGAGCTGCTCCCGTGATTGCTAAAGTGGCAAAAGATATGGGAATTCTTACAGTCGGTATCGTAACCGTTCCTTTTAGTTTTGAAGGAAAAAGAAGATTGGAACAGGCTGAAAGCGGTCTTGAAAAATTAAGAAATAATGTTGATTCTTTAATCGTTATTAATAATGATAAATTAAGACAACAATTCGGAAACCTTGGTTTCAAACAGGGATTTTCAAAAGCCGATGAAGTTTTAACCAATGCTGCAAAAGGTATGGCAGAAGTTATTACCGGTTATTTCGATGTAAACATTGACTTTAGAGATGCTAAATCTGTGCTTCAGAATTCTGGAACGGCTTTAATGTCTACAGGAACTGCTTCAGGTGAAAATAAGGCGGAAGAAGCAGTTAAAAAAGCATTAGACTCTCCATTATTGAATGATAACAAAATTACAGGCGCAAGAAATGTACTGTTATTAATCAGAAGTGGTGCGGAAGAAGCTACCATGGACGAAATCGGTATCATCATGGATTATATCCAGAAAGAAGCAGGTCATACAGCTGATATCATTTTCGGAGTTGGTGCTGATGAAGAATTGGGTGATGCAGTGAGTGTATTGGTTATTGCTACCGGTTTTTCTAATGACAACAAAAAATTTGCAGGACCTACTGAGAAAATCAGAATTGGTTTGAATGATGCTTTAGATACGCCAAAAACTTCACCTTTTAAAACAAAAGAAGAAAGAGAAATTCCTGAACAAGGATACGATTTCGGAGGTAAAAACCTTTTCAGATTGGATGATGAAGATCAGGATGCTTCAAGCTTCAAGATGTCATCTGTTGAAAAAAAAATGACTATCGAGGATGAGGAGGTAAAAACTGAAATAAAATTCTCTGATAGAGAGCAAGATACGTTGGAAAGCCCGATTCAGAGCTGGAGAAATGAAGAAGAAGCTCAGGATGAAGCCTATAGTTTATTCTCATTTGATGATGATAATGACACTAATGATTTAGAGATTCAATCGTTCTCATTTGATTTTGAAAATAAAAAAGAAGAGCCTAAAAACGATTCTTTCACTTCAAATTTTGCAGAAGAAAAACCGGTTGAATTCAGCTTTACGGTAAATGAGCCAATCAATGAGCCAAAAGTAGATTTCTCTCAGCCAAAAAACGAATTTGAAACTTCTACACAAACTGTAAGTCAGGTTACTGAAGAAGCTGCGCCGAAGATTGAGAATTTTTATCAGGCTAAAGAAGAAATAAAATCGGAAGAGCCAACTTATGAAAACAGAACAGAAGTTGAAACTCCAAAACAAGCAGAAAGTGAATTCACATTTGTTACAAAACCTGCTGATCAGGAAAGAGTAATGGAAAGAAGAAACAAACTGAAAGAATTCAATTCCCGTTATCAGAATTTCGATAATGTGAACGAGTTTGAATCTGTTCCTGCTTTTAAGAGAAAAAATATTTCAATCGACGGAAGCAATGCATCAGACCAGAATATCAACAGTTACCTGTCTGATAACAACGGAAATATGCAGATCAGAGAAAACAGATTTTTAAATAAAGATGTAGATTAAATTGCAATTGGCAATTGGCTTTTAGCAATTGGCTTTATCAAAGCCGAATCAAAAGCTAATAGCCAACTGCTAATAGCCAAAAGCAAAATTATGAGCTTAGAATTAACCATAAACGAAGCAATAAAAACAGCAATGAGAGCCAAAGACAAAGTGGCTTTAGATTCTCTTCGTGCTGTAAAATCTCAGATACAATTACTGAAAACAGAATCATTGGGAGCTGAAGTTTCTCCTGAGCAGGAAATTGCTATTCTTCAGAGAATGGTAAAACAGCGTAAAGATTCTTACGATCAGTTTGCTGCACAGGGAAGAAATGACTTGGCGGAGGTAGAAGAAGCTCAGATGAAAATAATCGAGCAGTTCTTACCAAAACAGCTATCTGCAGAAGAGCTTGAAGCGGAAATGAAACAAATTATCGCTGAAACCGGCGCTGAATCTATGAAAGATTTAGGAAAGGTAATGGGAGTGGCATCAAAAAACTTGGCCGGAAAATCTGACGGAAAAAGTATTTCCGAGATGGCAAAGAAGCTGCTTTCATAGAGTTTCGGGTTTCGGGTTTAAAGTTTCGAGTTAAATCTCACAAACATTATCTCGTACCGCGCATCTCGCAACACACTACGGATATTCAACCTTTGCATATCGATTTGATTAAAGAAGCCCGAAACTTTATGTTTCGGGCTTCATTTGTAATATGAATGTTAATGGTTATCTTCTAATGAAATGATGAGTAAAAGTTCCCGACTTATTCTCAATGGTTAAAATATATTTACCGGTATTATACTTACTTACATTGATTTTTTGAGATGTGCTTTCATCTGAATTGATGACATTGATTAATTTCCCGGAAATGTCAAAAATGCTGATCTTGCCTATTTTCTCTTTTGATTCGATCATTAAGACATCAGAAACAGGATTCGGATATATTTTGACACTTTCTTTAAACGTAAGATCCGATGTGCTCAAATTTGTTGTTACTGTAATAGCTGTTGCAGCACTTTGGCAACCGTTGATCGTTTGGGTAACATAATATGTAGTTCCATTTGTTACAGCAGTAGTAGAGGGGAGCTGTGTAGTCATTGCAGCGGAAGAATACCATGTTAGATTTTGTCCTGTTACGGTAAGATCCGCTAATGTTGCTCCGGCAGAAACAGTCTGTGCAGCAACTGCAGTAGGAGGAGTTGTTGCAGCACCTATAGTAACTACAGTTTCTACTTTTCCGCTTGCACAAGTTCCTAAGATTGGTAATACTTTCCAGTTGTAAAAGAAATAATAGACTCCACTGTTTGTATTGGCGCTATTTATTGTACCTCCGGTAATGGTACCCAAAGTTCCCAAACTATAAGGGAACGGGTTAGTCCCGGAATCTCTTCTCATTGAAGGTGAAGATCTTGCAACCAATTTGTATGAGTTTCCTCCTGTAACAGAAAAACCTACGGGAACAGTAAATTGTAATGGAGTACTTGTTGTGCCTCCTGCAGGTATGGTTACACTTTTTTGAGCAATTTTCACATAATTGGCATCCAAAAGTTCTAAGGCTAAAGTTCCTCCTGCAGAAGCAAACACATCTACCGATTCAATTATAAAACTACTATTTACGGTAAAAGCCAAACCCCATGGTGCAGTTCCGGCAACCACAGCAGTAGAGCTTGTAGCAGGAGTGGTTTTGCCTCCCGTTACTGGTGCGCCAAGTTCATAATTATAGGCTTCTGCCCAGTATGAAGTTGTACCGGTAATCGTAGGAGTGGTATAGGTGTTTCCTAACCATACAGGTGTAGTTGAAGTGGCTGAGTTATACCATTTTACTTCTGTTGCGGTTGTATTTGCGGTAATAGTTGCAGAAGTTTGACCGCAGGTTGAAACCGGTGGAACTGTAAGCTGAGGCGTTGTGCAATTCTGAGATAAACCTATTCCGCAAACAAAGGCAGATAAGATAAGGGTGTAGAGTTTTTTCATTATAAAAGGTTTTAAGATTATTTTCTTTTTTAATAATAAAGCCCGAATAATCTTCGGGCTTCATTTATTTGTAAACCTTTATCAGCATGCCTTTAAAATTCTAAAAACTCGTGAAAAAAATAAACAGCGATAAAAGTGAGGGAATTACATTGCCACTAGATCGTTTTCTAATGATGAAAAATCAAACTAATAAAGTTTTTTCATGGTAAACGTTTTTAGAATCATTTCAAAATTAATAAAAAAAAATTAATATCGGTGAATTAAATTTAAATATTTGATAAAAAATTTACAATATTCTTATATTGTCATTTTGATTCATTTGGTTTACCAAATCGTTTGATAGTTTTTATAAATTGTAAATTCACTGAGAAATATCGTAAATTTGTAAACACTTAAAAAAAATAAGAAATGTATCCAACAGATTTAGTAATGCCTATGAAGGCTGAACTTACAGATAAAGGTTTCGAAGATTTGGCAACTCCTGCTCAGGTAGAAGATGCTTTGAAGCAATCGGGAACTACACTTTTAGTAATCAATTCTGTATGTGGTTGTGCAGCAGGAGCGGCAAGACCGGGGGTTGTTTATTCTTTAACAGGAGATAAAAAACCGGATCACTTAACAACGGTTTTTGCTGGTTATGATAAAGAAGCTGTTGAAACAGCAAGACAACATTTGGCTCCATTTCCTCCGAGCTCACCTTGTGTAGCTCTTTTCAAAGATGGAGAATTGGTTCACATGCTTGAAAGACACCACATTGAAGGAAATCCTGCAGGTGCAATTGCAGCAAATTTACAGGCTGCTTACGACGAATACTGCTAATTAAAGTATTAAAAAATTGATATTAAAACCATTACAAATTTTGTGATGGTTTTTTGTTTTAAATCATTCGCTGAAAATTCAAATATTATTATATTTGTCTTAATGGCAACTAAGGCACTTTTCAATACCGTGGTCAATTGGTTTATCAAACAGAGGATAGACCAGATTCAGAATTTTATGTCCCATCCTGTAGAAACTCAAAATGGGATTCTCTTTTCGCAGTTATTTCATGCTGAAGATACAGAATATGGTAAGAAGTATGGGTTTAATTCGATCTCGAGTTATCAGGATTTTAAAAATAAAGTTCCGATTGTAACGTATGAAGACTTTGAACCTTATGTTGAAAGAGCAAGACAGGGGCACAAAGATGTAAGCTGGCCCGGTTATATTAAGCATTTTGCCAAATCTTCCGGAACGACCAATGCCAAAAGCAAGTTCATACCTATTTCGGCAGAAAGTCTGGAATACTGCCACATGAAGGCAGGTAAAGATATGGTGTCTATTTATGCAAATAATCACCCCGAAAATCAGCTTTTTACCAATAAAAATTTACGTCTCGGAGGCAGTTCCGAGCTTTATGCGGACTTCAACACAAAATTTGGAGATCTCTCGGCTATTTTAATTGATAACCTTCCTTTTTGGGTTGAAATTACCACTACCCCGAGTAAAAAAGTTTCTTTGATGGGAGAATGGGAAAGTAAGCTGAAAGCCATCGTTTCTGAGGTGAAAAATGAAGATGTCGGAAGTATTTTAGGAGTTCCGAGCTGGATGATGGTTCTTTTGCAAAGGGTTTTAAAAGAGACCGATGTAAAAAGTGTTTCAGAGCTTTGGCCAAACTTGGAAGTGTTCTTCCACGGTGGAATCAGCTTTAAACCTTACAGAGAACAATACAAGCCTATTATAGGAAAAGACATCAATTATTACGAAATTTATAACGCTTCGGAAGGCTTTTTCGGGATTCAGGATCGTTCTAATAGTGATGAAATGCTTCTGATGCTTGATTACGGAATTTTTTATGAATTTATTCCAATGGATCAGTTTCATCATTCAAATCCCAAAGTTGTAAGTTTAGAAAACGTTGAAGTTGGAAAGAACTATGCAATGGTCATTACGACCAACGGTGGTCTTTGGCGATATTTGATCGGTGATACAGTTGTTTTCACTTCAATTGACCCTTTCAGAATTAAAATTACGGGTCGTACGAAACACTATATCAATGCTTTTGGCGAAGAACTGATGATTACAAATGTAGAATCGGCATTGGCAAAAGCTTGTCAGGAAACCAATTCTTCAGTGAAAGATTTTACGGGCGCACCAATTTTCATGAAAGAAAACGAGAGTGGTGCACACGAATGGATTTTTGAGTTCAGTGAGGAGCCGGAGAATTTAGAGTATTTTACCGATATCTTTGATCGTCACTTGAAAACCATTAATTCTGACTACGAAGCCAAGAGATACAATAATATAACCCTGAAAAAACCGGTCGTGCATATTGCAAAGCCTAATCTTTTCTATTGCTGGCTCGAATCTAAAGGTAAATTGGGCGGACAAAACAAAGTCCCTCGACTGAGCAACGACAGAGAATACATTGATCCTTTGCTTGAACTTAATAAAGCATAAAAAAACCGCAATTAATTGCGGTTTTTTTATTATTTCTTTAAATCTTCTTTCAGCTTTTTTGCTGCATCTTCTACTTTTTGAGCTCCGGTTGCTGCGGTATTTTTAACATCTTTACTCACATCCTGCGCTCCTTCCTTGATGTCTTTACCGACCTCATGAATATCTGCTTTAGCTTTTTCAGCAGTTGATTCAATCTTGTCTCCGGCATTATCTACTTTGGTTTTAATATCGTTTTTGGCCTGGTCTACCTTGGCTGTATCCATTCCTAAACCTGTAGTTGTTTCTGTAGTAGTGGTTGTCGTTACCGAACCGTCAGGATTTTCTACCTGTTCTGTTTTTGTAGTGGATTTTGTACATGCTACGAAAATTGCAGATACTGCGATCGCAGCTAAGATTTGTTTTTTCATTTTGTATATTTTTTTAAGTTGAAATTGTTACTCTCTGGTTTCAGCTGCCTGATTTTGTGCTTCTTTTTCTTTTTTCTCAGCGTCAGCTTTCTTTTTGTTTTCTTTTTCTAATTCTTCTTTAATCCGTTTTTCTTCTTCCTGCAATTTTAAGGCCTCTTTCAAAGAATCCTGATATTTTTGGGAAGACATTCTTATCTGCCTCGCAATATCTACTGAAGTTGCTCCCGGTGAAAAAGAATCTATTGCCGTGGTATCATAATGTGCCTTCAGTTCCTGAATATTATTTTCAGGAGCAGCTTCTCTTTTTGAGCACGAAATAATTACAACGGATAAAACAATACCGACAAAAAACAGATTTTTCATGCGACTAATTTAAAAGAAATTCAGCAATTACAGGATAGTGATCAGATAATTTTACCGAGTAATCTACTTTATAGCTTTTAGGAATGATATTTTTTGAACTGAATATATAATCTATTCTCAATGGAAATTTGAAGTCGTGAAAACTTGTAGAGCTCCCATTTCCTGCTTTTACAAAAGCATCATCTAAGTTTTTGCCTAAATTATAATACTCCCATGAATTCGGAACCGAATTGAAATCACCCGCAAGAATAACCGGATATGGCGAATTGTCGACCACTTTTCTGATTTTTCTTACCTGCTCTTCATGAGTTCTGAATGTAGGAATAAGTTTAGAAAAGATTGTTTTAATTTTATTATTCTCTTTTTTATCGGAATTTTCATCTTCCATTCCGAGCATATTTTTATTAAGCCTGAAAGGTTCAAGATAAACATTGATTACCCTTACAATTCTACCATTAATATCTATATCGGCATAGAAAGAATTTCCCTTTGACCTGTCGTTGATTAAATCACACTGTCTTACGATTTTATGCTTTGTTTTTAAAATGACTGACGGATATTTTACCAGATCAGATCGTAATGCCTGATTGGTGTCTTTTTCCTGAACAAGAATGATGTCGGCATTCTGCTGCCTGATGTAATTTTTTACATTATCCCAGCCTGAACTTCCGTATTTTACATTATACGTTAAAACTTTTATATCCGTTTTGGATTGATTAATACTTTCATCTTGCGGTGAAAAATTGATCCATCTTCTGATCGGATTGTAAAAAATGAAGGTGGAGAGAACAAAAACAAAGGCTATTTTTTTCTTCTTAATTACCCAGATGAGTGTAAATAAAAGATGAAGCAAAATCAGATACGGGAAACCGAGAGAAAGCAGATTGAGTTTGCTGAAATAGGTCGGTGCGATCCATGCATTGGCGAACGTGCCGATTAAAAGTAATAAAATAC
The DNA here is from genome assembly GCF_900116415.1 of Chryseobacterium formosense. Taxonomy (GTDB): domain Bacteria; phylum Bacteroidota; class Bacteroidia; order Flavobacteriales; family Weeksellaceae; genus Chryseobacterium; species Chryseobacterium formosense. The sequence goes on from NZ_FPAP01000006.1 coordinate 32,892, forward strand.
CCAAATGTAAGAACAGAAAAATATGCAACCGCTTCATAAGAACTCAAATATGCATTTTGGCAACAAAAATTCTGCCAATCACTGTTTTAAATGCATAGAAATAAGCTTTTAATCGATTTTAAAAGTTGCGATCACCGGAAAATGATCCGAAAGTTTTTCGGAACGATCAACAGTGTAGCTTACTGGTTTGATAGATTCTGAAGTAAAAATATAATCGATTCGCAAAGGATATTTATAATCATGAAAAGTTGTTCCGCTGCCTTTTCCAACCTCATGGAAAGCATCTTTTAAACCTTTTGAAGTTTCATAATATTCGTAAGAATTGGGAACTGCATTAAAATCACCCGCAACAATTACCGGATAAGGAGAATTGTCAATGTTTTCTCGGATAATTCTGACTTGTTCCTGATGTGCTTTAAAAGTGGGAATTAATCTTTTAACTAAATCTTTTACCTTTTTCTCGTCTTCATCACCATTTCCGTTAAGCTTTACCATGCTTTTTACAAATCCGAAAGATTCTAAATGTACATTGAAAACACGGTAGATTTTTCCTTTGATTTCCAAATCTATTTGTTCACATTGTGCAGTTATATCGGTATCTTGAAGATTTTCAAAAAGGTTTTTGCGATTGATAACTTTATATTTGGAGTAAAAAGCAATTACAGGAAGCGAATATTCCCCTTTAAGATTATTCAGGTTAAAATCAGGTCCGGATTCTTGGAGAAAAACAATATCTGCATTTTGACGGTTAATGTATTTTTCAATTTTGTCAAGTCCCAGCTTGCCTCCTTTTATATTAAAGGTAACAATTTTTAGATTTGCAGTTTCTTTGCTTTCTGAAGAATAATTGATCCATCTTTTTACGGGATTTAGAAAAAATAATCCCAAAAACATAAAAATAAATGCTCTTTTTTTCCAGCTGAAAATCCAGAAAAATGTAAGCAAAACATATCCGATCGCCAAAAGCGGAAAGCCTAAAGACAATAAATTAAACCAAGGAAAAATTTTTGGTGGAATATAGGCGTTCAGCAAAACTCCTGTTAGCATAAACAGCAGTGCTAAATGCAATATAAAAACGATGATCCGGAAAATTTTCACGATAAATTAATTAAATCTATATAAATGTTTTTTCCAGATTTTGGCTAAAATAAACCCGACAATTGCTCCACCGACGTGAGCTAAATGTGCGATTCCGCCAACATTTCCTGTAACACCCAATCCTATAGAAACGATAATAACTACAGGCAATACATATTTTACTTTTACAGGAACAGGAATAAACATAATTCCGATTTTTGCTTCGGGATAAAGTGTTGCAAAAGCTGCAATAACACCAAATATAGCACCAGATGCACCAACCATTGGCACGGCAATTATATTTTTTAAACTTTCAACTAACCCTTGTTGAGCAAGTACAGCTTCTGAATTCCCTTTGAATTGAACTGAATCTCCTGCTAAATAACCATTAACATCAAATCCAAAGCCTTCCAAACTCGACTTTATCTGCTCAACTTCAATAAAGTTCCATACATTAAATAAGAAGAAAGCACCAAGTCCGCTCAAAAAGTAAAGAATTAAATATTTTTTATCACCCAAGCTCTGCTCTAGTATCGGGCCAAAGCTGAATAAAGTTAACATATTAAATAAAATATGCATAATGCTTCCATGCATAAACATATGAGTAATGATCTGCCACGAATGGAAAAATGGTGAAAACGGATAGAATCCTGCTAAATAGGCATCAACCTGATTATTATTAAGAATATTTACAACAATAAATACAATAACATTTATAATAATCAGATTTCGGGTAAGCGGCGGTATATTATTAAACATCTACTTAAAATTTATTTTTAAAATCATTAAACGGAACTTCATAAAAACATCTTTTTCCGTTAGGTAAAAATTCGGGGAAACCTAATGCAGTGAAGTCTTTAATCAATTGTTCTGCATCAGCTTTATAAATGAAATCAAAACGGGATTTCGACTGCATTTTGTTCCATTGGTTTTGATAGAAATGTAAAAACTCTTCTTCGGTTTTATATTCTAAAATTTCAAAAAGATTTTCCAGAAATTTCATAACCTGAGATTCTTTTAAGCCTTCCGGAACGGCATCAATTCTCAAAACATTTTCGTGAGCCACAGTCATTTCAAATCCTAATTCAGGAAGATATTTCTTGATAGACTTGTATTTCGATTTCTCAATCTCATTCATGTGATATTCCAGGGAAAATAACAGAGACTGGCTGTTTGTGCTTTTCTTCTGTTTATTGTTATTCTCCGAAACCAACAGGCGATGCATTCTGCCCAAATCGAGCATAAGCGTTGCATCACCTTTGTTGAACAACCAGTACCCGTTGGGAAGACGCATTAAATCTTCATCAAAATCTTCATCTTCAAAAAGATTGATTTTAGATGGTTCTGCAGAGATATTCTGATGATACATTTCTGCTAAATTCTGAATCTCTGCTTTAGAAGTAGTCTGCCTTTCTTCCAGAAAAGGATTGTAATCACGGTCTACAATAATTTCGGGCATTTTTATGCTTGCCGTATTGCTTTTGCTTGGGAAACTTTTCTGCATGATTTCGTCAAGCTGAGGATCTCTCTCAAAATCCAGACTTGGTGCGACATTATAAATTCCCAAAGAACGTTTAATGGTTGAACGAAGCAAAGCGAAAATAAGATGTTCATCTTCAAATTTCACTTCCGTTTTTTGCGGATGGATATTCACATCGATTTTTTCAGGATCTAATTCAAGAAAAAGAAAAAATGTCGGAATATATCCGGGTAAAAGCAATCCTTCAAATGCTTCTTGAACAGCTTTGTTAAAATACGGACTTTTAAAAAATCTTCCGTTGACGAAAAGAAACTGTTCGCCTCGCGTTTTTTTCGCACCTTCCGGCTTTGCAACAAAACCGTGAAGTTTACACCAAAGAATATCTTCTTTAATAGGAATCAACTGCGGATGAAGTTTTCTGCCGAAAATATCTACAATTCTCTGCATCTGAGTTCCTTTTCTCAGTTTGAAAACAGGATCGTCATCATGGAAAAGAGAAAATTCAAGATTTTCATGTGCCAAAGCAACACGCTGAAACTCATCGATCACATGACGGAATTCTATATTGTTGTTCTTCAGAAACTTTCTTCTTGCCGGAACGTTGTAGAAAAGATTTTTCACTAAAAAATTTGATCCTTCAGAAGTTTGTACCGGTTCCTGAAACTGGAAAACTCCGCCTTCTATATAAATATTGGTTCCTAAAGCGGCGTCTTTAAGTTTTGTCTTTAATTCAACCTGAGAAACAGCGGCGATAGAAGCCAAAGCTTCACCCCGGAAGCCTTTTGTGGCAATTTTAAATATATCTTCAGTTCCTCTGATTTTTGAAGTGGCATGTCTTTCAAAAGCCATTCTTGCATCGGTTTCAGACATTCCTTTTCCGTCATCAGCGACCTGAATCAGGTTTTTTCCTGCATCCCGTATAATCAGCTCTATCTTCGTAGCTCCCGCATCGATGGAGTTCTCCAAAAGTTCTTTTACAATGGATGCAGGTCGCTGCACCACTTCACCTGCTGCGATTTGGTTGGCTACATGATCGGGTAAAAGCTGAATAATATCTGACATAAATGAGTAATGAACTTACAAAAATAGGCAAAGCAAATAAGATTTAAAACAGTAAAACAATGATTTAAAATTAAGTTATCCCTAACTTTTGCACAATCCCATTAATAAAAAGCCCCTAATTGTATAACAACCAGGAGCCCCAAACTAAGTATATACAAATTTGTGCTGTCCAAAATTCATGAATGATGTTACATCATTTTTTCTTCTAAAACGAGTTTAGATTTTTCCGGTTTCTTTTGTTTGCCCGCCACTTCTGCGCTTCCATGGATTTTATCATAGATTACAGACAAAACATTAGGTTTCTGATAGATCTTGGTGTACCTGTAGTTGGTATAAAAATGTCTCAGGTGAATCTTGTAAAAATCATATCCGATCACCACTACCAAGCAAACGCTGATTACATAAAATACACTGAATTCCAGATAATAATAAGTTAATCCTGAAAATACAGCTCCCAAAACATATGCAAACATAATACTCAACAGAAGTTTACCTCTTGCCATCAATTCAGGGTTTTTTCTGTATTTTTTGTGCGTGAACATCGATGCCAGAATTCCTAAGTCGGTTGTTGTTCCGGTAAGATGAGTAGTTTTCACTAAGAAGTTAGAAATACTTGCCGTTAAACCATTCTGCAAACCTGTTGCAAATAACATTAATCCTACAAGAACTTCAGCTTCTTCCAAGGTTTTCTGATAGTAATGATGTCCGTAAAAGCCAACGGCCAACAAACATAAAATTTCTAAAACCAATGGCATGGCGTGTGCAAAATACTTGCTCTTCCGGTTGAAATTGATCACGAAAAAGTTGGCAGTAAAACTTCCGAAGAAGAAAAGGAAGATCCATGCGCCTACAACAGCAACCTGTCCCCAGTTTCCTTTACTGATTTCTGCTGCAAAAACAGCGTAATGTCCCGTTACGTTTGATGTAAAAGAGAGAAATATTAATAGAGATGCTATATTTATAGTTCCTGCGGTAAAAGCAGTCAGCGTCCCCAGTCTTATGTTGTCTCCCAACGTTCTGCTGTTACTATAATTTCTTAACATTTTTTTGAATTTTAAAAAGTTTATCTTGAATTTTAATTAAACTTCCACGAATACTTCAGCAAGTCTGCCTTTTTCGGGCATAAACTCCGGTGTTCCCAATACCACTTCGTACGATTCAAGATCTTTGCTTTTTTTGATGAATGGTGCAAGATCGAATCTGCCTTTGGAATTTTTATCTTTAAGAGAGGTAGAATAATAAGCTTCTGTGATGTCTTCGGCTTTTACATAATTATTGAAAGCTCTCTGGAAACTTCCCGAGAAAATGTCGCAAACGATTTTGTCTACCAAATGCGGATATTTGTTAATGATAATTCCGTACGCGTCACAGAATTCTTTGGTTCTGATCTTGTTGAATATGGTAGATTTCGTCGTAAAAAGAAGATCTCTGATAGAATCTCCCATGTCATAGCCCGATACAAGTAAGATTCTGTACTGCGTGTCATTTTCTTCTGCGTTTTTCTCTTTTAAAACTCTTTTTAAAATGTTCAGAGACTCAAGAGAATAATCTGTTGCTATTAAAATGGTTTTGATCATATCTTTAGATTTAGTTGTGTAACATATTTTGATGATACAAAACTATATCGGTAAGATTAGAGGATCTTTGGAACGGAATTAAAATGTAATTAAAGAGATTAAAATGAGATTAGAATTTCATTTTAAAAATGCTTCGTTTTGAAGCTAAGATTGGATTTCTTCTCTCTGAGTACCGTAAATAGTAGGAAAACGCATCTGAACAGTCGTGCCCTGATTTTCATGAGAACTCACCAGAAGTTCGCCGTTGTGCATTCTCACAATATTTCTTGCCAGAGGAAGACCTATGCCATAACCTTCATAATTTCGGGTATTGGAAGCACGGAAAAACGGATCGTAGATTTTGTTCATTTCAGATTCCGGAATACCGATTCCGTTGTCTTTTATGATGATGTAAAGATCAGTATCTGTTGCTCCGATCGAAACTTTTACCTGTTGATGATTAGAATATTTGCAGCCGTTGTTGATGATATTCGCAACCGCCAAGTGAAGAAGCTGCTCATTTCCCTGAACTTTCAGTTTTTTCGGATTATCGGGAAGCATACTGATGTCGAGATAGATATTGTTTCTTGAATCGATTCTTCTTAGAGTTTCAATCACATCCCATAAAAGCTGGTCGACTCTTACTTTATCAATTTTCGTGATTTTTCCGTCAAAACCTGTTTGTGCAATGAGAAGAAGTGCTTTTATTTTTTTATCGAGCTTTTCGGCTTCATCAAGAATAATCTCGAGTGTTTCTTTATATTCTTCTGCAGTTCGGTTGATCGAAAGGGCAACATCGGCTTCTCCCATAATCGATGTAAGCGGAGTGCGGAGCTCATGAGAAACATTTCCGATCAAATGATTCTGGGTTTCGAAAGAGGTTTCGATTCTTGTCAACATGGTGTTGAAGGTTTCCACCAGTTCGTTCAGTTCTTTATTATCCGGTTGAGGTTCAAGTCTTAAATGGAGGTTTTCAGAACTGATTTCCTTTACTTTTCCTGTAATTTTCAGAATCGGTTTAAACAAAGTTTTAGACAAATAAAAAGAGAAAATCATACTGAAGAAGATCGAGAGGATCATACAGGTAATCAGAGTTCTTTTTAAAAATCCGAGATAATGAACAACGTAATGGTTTTTTGCCGAAGCAATCGCAATGTAATCTTTGTTTTGATATTTAAAAGATTGCCCGATATAATAAAACTCAGAATCGTTGTAGTTGGCTTCACCGGTTCTGATAATATTTTTAAAAAAAGAATCGGGGATATGAACTTCGTGCGAAATTTTTTTGAAATTTGAATCTTCCGGAACCGCAAAAACATAATCTCTTTCCATCGGAAGCTCCTCATCATTTCTGCTGTTGAGGATGTAATTTTCTGGAAGATCGAGGTGCTCTTTACCTTTTTCGATCTGTACAATCGTTGTTGTACGGATTTTCAGCAATTCATAAAAACGCTGATGCGAAAAATTTACAATAGAAAAATAGACCGATGCCCCAAAAATCAGGATAACGGTTGTGAAAACAACCATCAGAAGCACCATCGTTTTGGTCTGATTGGTAATAACTCTATTGAACATTTTCTAAGGTTTTTTTAAAACATAGCCCATTCCTATTACAGTATGAATGAGTTTGTTATCTTCCTGATTATCTATTTTTTTTCTTAAATAATTTACGTAAACATCCACCACATTGGTTCCCAGCTCGTAATTCACGCCCCAGACTGCATCCAGAATTTCTGCTCGGGAAATTACTTTTTCGGGATTGTTAAGGAAATACATCAGAAGTTTGTATTCGGTGGAGGTCAACGAAACTTCTTCTCCTGCACGAATTACCTTTTTGGTATAATCGTTCACCATTAAATCTGAAAATTTAAACACATACTCATTATCTTCTTCATTTTCATTGGTTTCGGGAGCTGTGATCGGATTGCTTCTTCTTAAAAGAGATTTTATTCTTGCAACCAGTTCGATAAATTTGAAAGGTTTTACGAGATAATCGTCGCCGCCATTTTCAAGACCTAGAACAATATTTTCTGAAGTTCCCAAGGCTGTTAAAAATAAAATGGGAACACTTTTGTTGGTTTTGCGAATTTCTTTGCAGACATCAAGTCCGTTCATTTCAGGCAGCATAATATCCAGGATAACGAGATCGAAATCATTTTCCTGTACCAGATTTACCCCGGTACGTCCGTCGAAAGCAACAGAAATTTCATATCCTTTTTCCTGCAGTCCTTTTTTAATAAAAGAAACAACGCTGGTTTCATCCTCAATCAGAACAATTTTTTTCATAAAACGTAGTGAACTTCACAAAAATAGGAAAAAGATCGGAAACACAAGATGTGTATCCCAAAAGCAAAAAGACGAATACAAGATTCGCCCTTTCGTTATATGTGGAGTGTTTTTAGTTTTTATTTGAAAGAACTTTCAGAATAATGGGTTCAATGTTTGAAGGAAGATCTGCAGATTTGATCTGGTAATTTTTGATTTTCATTTCTTTAAACCAGTTTTCCCAGTATTCTTTGATGACATCAGCTTCAAAGGGATTTCCTTTGACAGGATTTATGCCTAAGACAATAACTTCAAGGTTCTCCAAATCATCATTTGCTTTTACGAAGCCTAAATTTTTATCCTGAATTTTAGCTTTAAAATCTGATGAGCTCAATTTTAGTGACTTTACGAGTTCAGGAGTGAGGTAAGATGTTTTTTGACCTTCTGAAAATTTAGAATCCTTATGATAAATATATCCGTCGGTTAAAATAAAAAGTACATTTCTATGATCATCTTTTATACAATAGTCTTTCACTTTATTTTTAAAAAACTCCCAAATATCAGAACCGACATACTTTTTATCTTTTATAGCAGACTGATAAATCTGTAAAGGTAAATCTGAGTATTTTTTTTCGACTAGACTGATGTTTTCTTTTGTCGTATTCTTGTCAAACGAAACTTTTAGTTCTTTGGTAAGTTCGTTCATTTTGGGATCTGATGGTTCGGGGTTAAAGAAAACCTGCATCTGATCGTTCAGCTGAATAACCTTTTTACTTTTAATATGATCTAAAAACCCTTTTTCAATGGCTTTGATATATTCTGTATCTCTTTGAAAATATTCCATGGTGGGATTCGGATTTTTCTCAGGATCAATTCGGTCTGAAAGATCGATCAGAATACTTATGTTCAGGTTTTTTGCTGAATTATTAGTAGGGACAGAATTTTCTGCTTTGGGTTTTTCCGGGTTTCCACACTGTATAAATAATGCGGAAATTAGCAATAGATAAAATATTTTTTTCATAATAAGATTTTATAAAACTGACATATAAACAGAGTTCTGACTATCGGAATTGGCTCCCACTTTATTCAGATTGTAATTGTATTGTTTCTTGCACTCTTCGATCATATCCTGCTTTACAGAATGTGAAACGGCGAGTTTTTCACTGATGAACGTAATCCAACCCTGCATATATTCTGAAGCGTAAAGTTTGTAATCTTTAGTCGGAATAATCACTCCGTCAATAATATTCTGAAGTTCTTCGATTCTTCCTTTTGCTTTGGCAATAAGTTCTTTTATGCTTCCGATAGCGTTTCTTACTTCTTCTTTTTGCTTTTCGAAATCCAGAATTCTTTCCTGATGAACAAGAATGTCTTTCTGTCTTCTCACCTGTTCGTTTTTAATTTTATCTTTTTCTTTATGTTCTTTCATCACAAAATCAAATACAAGCCCCCAAATAATATAGACAATAAATCCGGCGAAAATAATTCCCCAAAACTGATTTTTTGTAAATGCAACAGAAAGGTCGAAAGGAGGTGAGTTGAAAGTTTTGTTTAATTCATAAAGTTTAGATTCTATTTCGTACGCTAAAATGGCGTCAAAAACAAAAGTGATAATGAAAAGTAAAGCAACTTTAGCATAATTGACAAAATTCTTGTTCTCTCCAAACATATGAATCAAATATCCCAAACCTAAAAACACAAAAGGAATTAATGTAACGAAAGCTCCTTCTAATGGTCCTTCGCTCCATGCTTTATTGAACGCCTGTGCATCTAAAACACTTTGGATAATATTTCCGTTCGCATCAAAACTTTTGAAGAAAGCCGAATAGGAAGTAGAAATATAGAAGGTAAAAAGGTATAAGCTGATCGGCAGGAGAAGAAACAATCCGATCCAGAATTTCGTTGAAGCTCCTTTTGTTGCCTTTACATTATAGGCTTCTGGATTTCTTGGCAGATCATTAATTTCAAATTTCAGATTTTCGATTTTGTCCTGCACAGATTTTATGTCTTCACCGATAATGGTAAGCTGGTCTTCTTTGTTGTCTAAAGAAACAGTTAAACCTTTGATTTCTGTTTCCTTATTCTTCTGTTCGTTTAAATAAGGTTCTTTCAGTTTATTTTGCTTATCAACAAGCTCTTTTTCTTCGTTCTGGAATTTAGAATAAATGGCATCGAGGCAAATAGAAAGCGCAGTATGGTTTCCGCTGTTTCTTGAGCTGTCCCGATAGCCGGATTCGTGATAGGTACGCTTTCTGTTTTCTTCATTCGATTCTCCGCTCAAAACTTCATTTTTTGGAAGCTGAGGTTGAATTTCTTCATTGGGAACGGTTTTTAATCTGAATAAATTTTTAATATTGGAAGTTACGGCATTCATATGTTTAATTATTTAGGTCATTAAGAATATCCTTTTTTGTTTTTCCCTGCTTTACAGCTTCGATGAAATAATCGACAATTTCTTTCACGTTTTCCTCCAAAAATCCGAACATGGCAACATATTTTTCTAATGCTGAATACTCATTTGGAGTGACAATTCCATCTGCCCAGATCATTACCGTAAGATCATAGAGGTATTCTACTTTTTCTTCAATGCTTTCAGGAATTAAAGATTTTGAATTGATGGGATTTAAAAGAATTTCATCCAAATTTTTTGCTGAAATTCCCCTTTCTTCGGCAGATTTGTACAACATTTTCAATTCGAGCGGACTAAAGTCTTCGTCGCAAATTGCCATTTGATATAATCTTAAAAAATGAGCTTTAAGATTTTCTGATATTTGTATTGTTTCCATAGTTTTTATTTAATTATTCTGTCTCTTGTTCGAGGTTTTTTTTGAGGTTCAACATCAATGGTTTCAGATTCTTTTGGCGTTTTCTTCGGAATTAAACTGTAGAAATAATAGATCAATAAAAGCCCGACCAAACAATCAATGAAAATCCAATAAGGCTTCAAATAAAAATAAATCTGGAAAATCGGATTGAAAAGAATAAAAACCAAAACAAAAGTGATGAACCAGAATCTTCTGGTTTTAAATTCATTCACAATAATTATTAATGACATGAATGAAACGATAATCCGAAGAAATGTATAATAGCCAATCGGTAAATCGACAATGCCGATAAAACAGCATAGTGCGGCGATAATGATGAGGTATTTCATGGTATAGTTTTTAGTCGGGCTTATGAAATTTAATTACAGCTTGAACAGTACGATCTGTCTACATATTCTCTGCTGTTTCCAGCCATATAATAACAACCACCTCTTTTTCCAATGTATAAAGTATGACCGTTATAAGTACATACTTTGTTTCTGGATGCAGTAGTAGATCTTTTCTTTTTACTTTTTTTACTTTTCTTTTTAGGCTTTGTTGTTGAAAGTTCTGTTTTAGCTGCTGCTGAATTTTCTTTTGCCAAAAAGTTTGCAGGTAATAATAGGCCTAATCCTAAAAGGATTGTAAATAGTAGTTTTTTCATGGTTTTAATGTTTAATTATTTATATGAATACTTCATTCATAGATTTTTCGTTCATCGCTTGTATTTTTAATGAATCATAGGAATCTCTGTATTGCCTGATAGAACTTAATAATCCAAGTGACATTATTTCTGCTTCGTTAAGGTTTAATCGCAAGAAATAGCTTTTGTTTTGAACAATAAATTCTATACTTCCTCCACGTATATCATGAGAGATCAATTTTAAAAAAGGAATCTGAAAACTTTTTCCTCCAGCATTAAAGACAATCCTTAAATTTGTAAGAAATAGAGTCCCTGGATGTATCTGTGTTACGTTTTCCTTTATTGGGCGAGATCTTCCGCCACCAACTCTTGCATTTACCCCTTTCATAACTCTAAAAGAAACACCGGTACTTGTAGTGGAGTAACCCCTGTGAACGATCTTGTTCTCAACTAAATTAGCATGAATGTTTAAGTAACATTGCTCGCCTTTGCTTAAATTTATAGGAGGATTATATACAACAGGAAAAATACCATGATCTAAATTCCATAATAATTTGGCATGTTGTAAGTTTTTAATCTTTCGCTCGGAAATGAAATTTTTAATATTTTGATTATCAATTTTCAGATTTCTTGTTATCTGTTTAAGTTCAGTTTCCTTAACAGGAGAAAGACGATTGTCAGATATTTTTTCTTCAAGAATTTTATTAAATATTGAAAAAGCAATTTTATTTTTGATTATTTCAGTTTGGTCTAATGGGAATTGAAGAAAAGTTGAGATGTATGTAATTTGTTGATTTTCAGAATCGGTTAATGTTTGGTCAGCATAACACTTATCAATCAAACCCTTAACAGTTCTTTCTGAAATTCTATTTTTTTCAAGAAAGATCTGTTGATCCGATAAATTGAAATATATTTTAATATCATTCAGTTTAGATATTTCATTATCATTGAGAATAAAATCTGAAATTGATGTACATAGAGTATTATAGTATATTTTTCTTCCAAGTTTTATTTTTTGCTTATCGCTGATTGTTTTTTTGTGATTTTGTATATTTTGCTGATAGATTGGCAGAATATTATCGAGATCGGAATAGTTAATTGTTTGCAAAATTTTATTGGTTCCATCAAAATCGATTTTTATTATTTTCTGAAAAATAAAATCACCTGTTAACGGAATTAAAAATGTTGTTAATACAATCATTACTATTGATGCTGTAAAACTCTGTTCTATTAATAGTCCTAATGAAATAAAAAGAAAAAGAACACCGAAAATCCATCGTAAAATTTTAATAATAAGTAAAAAATTTTTCATGGCTAATAATTTTAAGAATAGTTTTCTAATGTTTTAAGAAGTTCCTTTTTGTAATTATAAATCTCATCCAGATCATTTAATAAAACCTTTTCTCCTGCATCTTTTCCGTTGTGGAAAGTTTCAAGATATTTATTGGCTGTATTAAAATGCAGTCTGCAAAGAGGCTTTCTGTTGTTGTCATCCAGTAAAATCCCAAAATAGGATAGGGTGTCTCTATAAGCAATTCTTGAAGAAGGAACTTTTTCTCTTAAAATGGCTTTCACGATTTGATAACCTTCCAGCTCTTCTTCAGTAGTTACAATTTTAGAATCATTATTCTCGTCTATGGAAGCGGAGTTTGTTATTTTTTCTTCCTGCTTTTCAATCTGTTCATTTATGCTGAGAGCAGATTTTAATCTGAAACTGATAGACTCGTTTATTGAAGTTGTTAAAGCTTTCCTCGTATATTCTTTAAAAGCAATCATTCTGTTTGCTGTTAAAGGCTTTTCAAAAAAACGCCCTACCAAAAGGCGAACAATCTCATCAGAAGGATTTTCTATTTCTTTTTCAAATTCTTTTCTGATGGCTTTAATGTATTTCAGGGCTTCGGCAGAATCTAAAATACTTTCGAGATTGTATCCTTTTTTTGTAAAGCTTTCGAGGATTTTTATGGAGCTATCTTTAATGTCCTCAATATTGATGGTGAAGAATGGCTTTTCATCCATAATATTGGGCTTTTCCAAATCAGTATAAAAATTATATACGATTCCGTTGGTAAGTACACCAAATCTTGATTTAGAAACATGATAATATCGATGAAGCTGAGAATTATGAGCATCTGCACTTTCTTTCCAGTGTTTACATTCGATAATAAGAATCGGCTCATCATCTTTTCGGATAACATAATCTATTTTTTCACCTTTCTTTGTACCGATGTCACAAATGTGTTCCGGAATTACTTCTGTAGGGTTAAAAATATCATATCCCAAAATCTGAATAAAAGGCATAACAAAAGCATTCTTTGTAGCTTCTTCTGTCCCGATCTGATCTTTTAAGCCTACCACTTTTTGGTGGAGTTGCTCCAGTTTAATCTTTAAATCCATAGTTTCTAATTTTATATGGTTTCGTCAATTATTTCTGCTTCAGGAGCATTGCTTTTTACAGATTCAATCCCGTTATCTCTTGCCGTAGAGGTTGTGTACATTTCGCTTGTTCCGATAATTTCGCCATTACCAGCTTTTAAATTGAAATAATATTGACTATTTGATGATGTCATCCTTTCATAACGACTATCAAAAGGCGAATTTGTCTTAACAGATTCAATTCCGTTTTTACATCCTGACTTTGTGGCGTAACCTTGGCTTGTAAGAATTACTTGTCCATTACCAGCTTTCAGGTTGAACTGATAGTCATTATTTTTTCTTTTGGTAATAATAAATTTTCCCATGATTAATTTTGTTTAACTCTCCAAAAGTATAACCCTTTGAAATGCAATCATTACGGAAAACCGTAAAAACAGAAAACCTTTCAAAATTTTTGAAAGGTTGTGTAATTAATAGGAGTATAGAATTTAGATAATTCCGAGATCTTTGCAGATAACGACCAGCTCAATGTTATTTTTGGCATTAAAAATTTCGCGAAGCTCATTCAGCCTTTTTTCGATGGAACTTTTGCTGTTGGGAGTGATATTATTCTGTTTAAAATGATCTTCAATTTCGCTTTGCGTAAAACCTTTTGCCAGTAGAGTTAATAGTAATTCGTCGTTTTCGGTAATTTCAAGCGGAGCATTTCTGATGGAGTTTAAAATTTCCTGTGGAATGACTTTTTCACCCTTAAAAATTTTTTTTATGGTATTTCTCAACTCTTTTCCATCATGTCTCCCTTTACTTACAAAACCGTCAATGGATAAAATTTTAAAAAGGTCATCGATGACTTTCGGCTTGTTTTCTATTGAGAAAGCGATGATCTTAAGCTTGGGATCAATGTTTTTCACCTCTCGAATCAACTCCTGACCCGACTTTAAATTTTGTTGGAAATGATCCTTGTCAAAGGACAGATCTGTAATGAGCAAATCGTAAGGTTCCTTTTCTGCTTCTGCGGTTTTTATTCTTTTTAAAGCATCGTCACAGTAACTCACAAAGTCAAAATGATCGATCTGAAGTTCTGTAAGCGCGTTTACAACACCCAGATTTCTCACCTCATGATCTTCGGCAATAAGAATTTTTTTAAACATATTTTGAATGTATTGGAATAGTTATTTTAATAATTAGACCTCCGTTAGGATTTTCTTCAAAAATAATGTCTCCTCCGATTGTATCAATACGGTTTTCCGTATTCCGTATCCCGGAACCTCTTTGAGTAGCTAAATTTTTAATTCCTTTTCCGTTATCGGTATAAGTGATATAAAAGATGTTGTCATCTTTTTCAAATTTTAAAACAACCATTTTGGCTTCACTGTGCTTTTTCATATTTACCAAAAATTCTCTTACCACATAAAACAGTTCAGACTGTGTATTTTGAGGGATATTTTCCCATATATTTTCTGCATATTTTGTAAGGATAACTTTTTGCTCTGCTGTTGAATAGGAATTAATCATTTTGCCGAATCGCTCATGGAAATCAATCTCGGTTAATTTATCATGAGAAATGTCTCTTGATTCTTCATACATTTTTTCCATATCATTTAATATTTTCACTTTATTGATGTCAGGATTGTTATCAATATCGATCATCAGATGATAAAGTCCGTTGGCTACAACATCGTGAACTTTTTTGGAGTATTTCAGTTCAGTATTTTTTACTTCGAGTTGTTTTTCCTGTTGCAATCTTTTTTTTCTTTTTTTGTAATAGAATACCCCGCCGATTAATGTTAATACTAATGCCGCTATCCCAACATTTTTCTGTAAACCTTCAAAATCTTTTTCGGCATTGTCTGCTTTAAGTTTTTCTACATCAAATCTTATAAGTGCAAATTGATTTCTTGCTTTGTTCCTATTTATTTGAAGGTCACTATTAATAGATGTATATCTCCGAAAATTAGATAAATAGTTTTGTGGCTCTAATTCAATAATCTTCTTTAAAGCAATTAACTGATCATTTGGAATTTTAATTCTATCAGCTATTTCCAACATTTTCTTAGCATAAAATAAGGCACTGTCTCTATTTTTTTTGTTAAAATATTCAGAAAATGTTTCATAGCTTGAGTTTAAACCTTCCAGATCATCTTTATGAATTCGAATTTTTAAGCTCTCATGTAATTGAGGAAGGGGATTATATGTTTTATTATCAAGATATTTTGCTTTTGCAAGATTATTCAAAGCCTTTGCCTGATTGATACTATCTTTACTTAAAATGGCTTTCTGCAAAAATCTTTCTGCCAATCTAAATTTTTTCTGCGTTATTAATACATCTGCAATATTATTGTAACATAAATATCTTGATTCATCATTGTCAACATATTCTAAAGTTTTAGAATAAAACTCGAAGGATTTCTCGGGATTTTTCAAAAAATTGAAAGATATTGCAATATTGTTATAGTTAGTAGCTAATGTACTTCTCGTTGTGCTGTCTTTTACCTTTCTAAGATATTTATTTGCTTCTAACGATGACTCTATTCCTCCTAAATAATCTCCACTTTTCGTCTGTAATAATGCCATATTAACTAAAGACTTTCCTGTTTCTAAGGAATCTCTATTTTTTATGTAATAATTTTTAGCAATATTATAATAATAAAAAGCAGAGTCAGTTTTATTTAATTCTCTGAATTTTTTAGCTTTTTGATAATTGAGTTCTCCGGCTTCAGAAATTGTTTTGTTTTTATTACAAGAGATAAAAAATATAATAATAAGGATTGCAGCAAAAAAGGATTTCATGATAATTAGTTTAATGCAAAATAACAAAAAAGGACAGAATATCAAATCTGCCCTTGCTTTACTTTGTTACTAATTTAACTATGGTCTTGGAGGTGGAGGTAGTTGTCCTGAATTTCCTGTTACAGGTTCGCCATCTTCTCCTGTTCCCGTTCCCGGATCAAAGCCTGTTCCGCTTCCATTTTGGGTTGTTACAGTATTTCCGTTATTATCACAATTTGTTGTATTTGCATTATTATTTCCGAATGCTAAACCTAGTAGCATTAATAGTAATTGGATCATTGTTCAAAAAATTTATTGTTAAAGCATTCGTGTTCTTCCCTGCGAAACAGATCGCAAGCAGTGTTACACGATTAAAAAAATTGAAGCGCTTCTAAATTTTTTGGGAAGTGAACCATCAAAAACGGAAGAGAAACATCTGCTTCCCAACCCGGAGTTTTCTTCCGCTTTATCAGGTGATTTTAGAAATCAGTTTTTAGTAATTGTTTTTTTGTTTCTGATTTCTTTTACAAATATCTGTTAGAAATAACCGAATCTACGGACAGCCGATAGACAGGAAAATGGATTGTAAATGCTTGATTTTTATGGAAAACCGTAATTTAGTTGACAGGATTTTGTCTAACTTGGACAACAATAACTAATAACCTAAATTATAATGTACAGTAAGAAGAAACTTTTAGTGGAAACGGTCTTTGAAACTGCAAAAAAGGAGCTTCCACGAGCAAGTATAAATTCCCTCTCAAACTATTTAAGTAGCCTTTTTGATGAGAGGTATGATTTTTCTAGAGACGAGAGATCGTTTACGAGGTATTATAAAAGCTTAATACAAGACGGAGAAGACTATAATATAGATGATATCACATTACTTTATTTAAGTAAATATATTGGTTACAAGGATTTTGAGGATTTTTGTAGTAAAATAAATATTGAAGGTGGAGATGGTTCAACAACTTTTAAATTAGGCTTTAGTGCTATATTATCTGAACAAACCCCTCAAGTTAGTATTACCGTTAATCCAACATTCAAAATGCCCGAATTCATGAAGAAAAACGGAATGGGATTTATGGAAATTGCTCTTTTGGTAAGTCTTACGACCGGGAGTATTGCTTTTTCAAAGAAACCGAATACACAAGCTCAGGGTTTTGCGGGAATTTTACAACCTGGACCGAAATGTATGTATTGGGATAAAAGTGAATACAAGCCTGCAGATTGTGATGATAAAAACCCAGTCTATAGTGAAAGAGTTCCTTTTGACTACGAAAAGTTTACTTACTTTAAAAGAATTGAAAGAAAAGATACCTTAACGGCTGAAAATGCTTTCGGAAAGGTTTGGTATTCAAAATATAATGGGGAAGTAGAGTTCTTTACGGATGATGGTACTGATCCGAATAACGGAAGAGAATTAAGAAAAGCTACCGAATATATCATCGAAAAATATGGCGGAGTTGCAGAAGAGGAATAAAAAAAGCGAAGAAAAATCTCCGCTTCTATTTTTACTGTGAATCTGTTTCCAGCATTCCTAATTCTCCGAAATATTTTTTAAACTTTTGAATTTTTGGTCCTACAACAGCACTACAATACGGCTGCGTGGGATTTTCGTTATAATAACCTTGATGATATTGTTCAGCCGGCCAGAATTTTTCGAACTGCGTTAATTCCGTTACGTATTCGCCGTTCCATCTGCCGGATTCTTTAGATTTTTGAATAGCTTCTTCCGCTTTTGCTTTTTCCATCTGATCTTTATAATAAATTACAGAGCGATATTGGGTTCCAATGTCATTTCCCTGTCTGTTTAATTGGGTAGGATCGTGTAGAAAGAAAAATACATCCATCAGTTGTTCATATGAAATAATTGAAGAATCATAAGTGATCTGAACAACTTCTGCATGACCCGTTTCTCCGGTGCATACTTCTTCATATGTAGGATTATCCTTATGACCTCCGGAATAACCTGAAATGGCAGATTCTACCCCTTTCAACATATTAAAACAGCTTTCCACACACCAAAAGCATCCGCCACCAAAAGTGATCTGCTGTACATTATTTTTATCCATTTTTTAAATTGATTTTTTGTTTAAATAGTTTTCCCTTTATAGCCATTGAAGGTCATGAAAAAACTTATCAAAAATAAGAAAAAATGCATCAAATTTGTCTTAAATAAAACATCTAAACACAAATTGCACTAATAGATTTCACAAATAATCACGAAATAAATTAATCTAAATGGTTTTGAAAAATCAAAATAAAAAAGCATCCTTAAATTAAAAGAATGCTCAATATTTTAGTAAAAACGTTCAATTATTTTTCCCAAACCAAAGCACTTGCGCCAAGAATTGCTGCATCCGCTTCATCCAGTTCGCTGAAAACCAATCGTACTTTATTTCTGAAAATAGGAAGAAGATTTCTTTCCATGTGAAGTTTTGCAGGTTTCAAAATAAAATCTCCGGCTTTGATTACTCCTCCGAATAATAAAATAGCTTCAGGAGATGAGAACATCACAAAGTTTGCCAATGCCTCTCCTAATTTCTGACCGGTATATCGGAATACTTCAATGGCTACAGGATCTTCTTTTAAGGCACATTCATGAACGGTTTTAGAGTTAATGGCATCTTCAGGAAACTGATTAAGCATAGAATCCGGAAATTCAGCTCTCATTTTTTTTGCCGTAATGGCAATTCCTGTAGCAGAAGCATAAGCTTCAAGGCTTCCTTCTGAGCCTGTACTCCAATGTTTTCTTCCACCTGGTTTTACAATGGTATGACCTAATTCTCCGGCAAAACCATCATGCCCGTAAATTAAATGACCTCCGGAAACAATTCCGCTTCCAACACCAGTTCCTAAGGTAATCATGATGAAATCTTTCATGCCTCTTGCTGCACCATACATCATTTCGCCCAAAGCAGCGGCATTTGCATCATTCGTCATTTTGCAAGGACTTTCAAATTTTGCTTTCATTAAGTCGGCAAAGTTGATCACTCCTTTCCATGGAAGGTTGGGAGCCAGCTCAATCGTTCCTCTGTAGTAATTTGCGTTGGGTGCTCCTACACCGATACCTTCAATTCCTCCTTCAGAATACTTATCGATCATAGGCTGTATCTGCTGATAAAGAGCATCAACAAATGCTTCAGGTGTGCTGTATTGGTCTGTTGGTAATGAACCTTTGGTTAAAATTTCTCCTCTGTGATTCACGAGACCAAACTTCGTATTGGTTCCACCGATATCGATACCTAATGCAACCTGTTTTGACAAATCTACTACTGACATTTTATTATTGTATAATTTCGAGGCAATAAATTTATAAAAAAGATTGTATTAATAATCAGCAAACCCGATTTATTTGAAAAATCAGATTGCTTTTTTAGCCTTTTTTCTTCTTCCCCACCAGATTAAAAAGCCGGTAACAGGAAGCGAAGCACAAATTAAACTGACTATAAAAGCAATAATTTTTGTAGGCAATCCTAAAATTGATCCTACGTGAATGTCGTAATTGGCTCCTACCGTTTTTTCACCAAAGTTTTTATCTTTCATATCGTGAGTATGCAAAAGCTCACCCGAGTTTTCATCAAAAATAAGACTGCTGCTTTTGTGATAAGAATAAGATAAATGCTTTACATACACTTCGAAATTGGGATGCTCGTGATCGTCCATATGCGGATGTCCCAAATCGACAGAAAACCCATAAGAATCAGGATATTTTGCCTGAACAGTTGCAATTACTTTATCTAAAGTAGAGTCTGTTCTCATTTCTATCGGAGCTTTTGTTGTAATGTGTGAAAAATCAGGATATGCCGTGCTTCCACCTGAAAAGACGAAATAAATCATCGCCTGAACGACAAAAAAGGCATAAAAAAGCCCTGTAATTGAGAATATTAAAGCAAATATGGATGCGTAAAACCCTAAGACATTGTGAAGGTCGTAGTTTTTTCTTTTCCAGCTTTTTACATTCTCCCATTTGAAAGAGAAACGTTGCTTTCTGGCTGCTTTATTTTTCGGCCACCAAAGAATAATACCGGAAATCAGCATGATGATAAAGATGATTACGGGGATTCCCACCACATATTTACCCCAATCCTGCTTTAGCAAAAAGCTCCAGTGAATAGATTTTACAATGTTGAAAAAGCCGTTTTTTTCGTCATAAACTTTCAGAACTTTTCCGTTGTAAGGATTTACATAGGCGAGTTTATAAATAGGAAATTCATCGAAATAATTCCAGGTTTCTGTATTGTGTTCGTACCAGTAAAACTGATAAGACATCTTTTTATCAATAGGTACATTCACCCAATGGATTTTGAACTTTTCTTTCACCTGCTCATCTACCATTTTTTCTAATGTACGAATAGGAAGAACCTGCTTCTGCGTAATATTCTGCTCGTTATGATAGATTACTTCTTTTCTGGTGAAATTTTCTACTTCGTCTTTAAATACAAACAGCGTTCCCGTAATAGAAACAATAAAAATAATCAGACCGACCGATAATCCTAACCATAAATGCAGCTTTCCTGTCCATTTTTTAAAAGGGCTGATTTTCTTTTTATGATGATGCTTTTTCTTCATTCTTTTCTAAACTTCGGCAAAGATAGTATTTTAAAATTTATTTAGAATACTTATAAATTATTGTCTTTTGAGACTTTTTAAACATTAAGAATTTAAAAAATTCTACTGTATAAAAGAAGATTAAGAAATTTGACAGTCAAATTATTTAAGAACTGTACTCAATAAACATCTTTGATGTTTTTCTTAATCAATCTTAACGATTTCAATTTCTTAATGTTAAATATAAAAAAGGTTAATAAATCAAAATTTATATTCAACCATAAAAGTTCCTCTCATTCCCAAAGAATTGGTAAAATCGGCGTCTCTTGCGGCCCACCATGCAATTGCAGGCTGATACATTTTGTTGAAAACGTTTTCAATACCTAAAGAAACCTTCCAGTTGTTGTTGACTTCGTAACTTGATTTAAAGTTGAAAACCGTGTATTCCGGAACTTCACCTTCACCATAAACATACAATCCTGTTTTAACATTCGGATCGAATCTGTCTTGTCCAAAAGCATGAAGCATATCTAACCCAACAGATAATTTTTCAATTGGTTTTACCTGTACATATGCCAAAACTTTTGGTGCAGAAATTCTGCTGTTGTTGATTTTTGTTGAATAATCGCCATCATCTTTTGGTGAAGTGATTCCTTCTATCCAGCTGTAGCTTCCTCCGAAATTGATCCATTTTGTAGGATTAAAATGTAGAAAACCTTCCACACCATACACGACTTCCGGAGCTCTCTGGATTGTCAAGGCTCTGTCCGGACTCTGGATAAAAGTTGCTCCCAATTTTGAAGTGCTTACGTAAGAAGTTACTTCATAATTGATCCATTTTGCAATCTGCCCTGTTGCTCCCAATTCATAATTGTTGACAATAATTGGTTTTGTTTCAAGATTTGTAATGGTATCTGAAGTGGAAGTTCTCAGAATTCTTCCCAGCTCGTTGATCGAATATGCCTGTGAAAAGCTTCCGAAAAGGTTGATGGTCGGGTTGATATTATAACGAACACCAATGTTTCCTACCAATGCATTATATTCAAGGTCTCCACCTTTTACAAAGATACTTTGGGTAAATGTTCCGTCGTTTTTAATGCTTGAAAGGGTGTTGAAATCACCGACATTCACTTTCATGTTTTCGTAGCGCAGACCTCCTTTGATGGTAATTTTCTTTAATAAATCTATTTTAACCAACATAAAAGGAGCAATATTCGTCATATCCATATCGGGAGTCCAGTAACGGCCGTCTTCCAGTTTCTGAACCGTCTCATCATTTAAAACATCAACCCCATAAATAATTTCTGCCTGAGAGTTTTTAGCGCTCCAAAGCTGAGTGTCAAAGTTGGCTCTGGCTCCGTATTTTTTAGAAATTACATTAGATTGTCCTCCTCCAAAGAATGTATCGCTATAGCCGTAAACTGTTCTGAAATCCTGCATGTAAAGGTTTACATTTAATGAAGTTCCTTTCCAGATGTTTTTATTGTCGTAGCTTACTTTAATATTATGGTTTCGTGGAGTTCCTTGTGGTGTGGTTTCAAGATTTTTTCCTTCACCTTCACCTATTGTCGGAGAGATACCGTATTTTCCTGTTCTTAAACCTAAATTAAGATCAGATCTTGAAGCATAACCAATATAAGAGGCTTCAATTCGTTGGTTTTCATTAAAATTATAACCTAACTTCAACATTCCGTTGTAGTTATCCATTTTTGCCGGACTGTATGTCGGACTTAAATATACACCATCCGCATCTTTCATATAACCAGTTCTTTCGTAGGCTAATGAAGCAACATAGTCAAACTTTTTGGTAATTTGCCCTGAAAACAACTGGCTTGCTCTGAAGCCTAATGTTCCGCCATACGGCTGACCTGTAATTCCAACCTGCGAAATCCCTGAAATTTTCTTGTCTGAATTGCTTTTTCGGGTAATGTAATTAATGATCCCTCCATCTGCGCCATTTCCATAAATAGATGAAGCTCCTTTAATAACCTCGATTCTTTCAATAACTGAAGGGTCGATTGATCTTAAATCTCTGGCTCCGTTTCGCAATGGTGTTGATTGCGGAATGCCGTCAATTAAAACTAAAACCTGACGTCCTCTCAATGTTTGTCCGGTATTGGACGTCTGTCCTGAACTTGTCGCCAAACTCGGAACGGTATATTGTAAAATGCTTGTAATATCTGAATTCACCGTTAATTGCGACTGAACCTGTTTTTCACCAACAATCGTCACAGAGCTCGGAATTTCTTTTATGCTTTCTTTTTTTCTGGAAGCCGTAAGTACAACTTCATCTACATTTTTTATTTTTAAACTGTCTTTTTCCTGTGCAAAAGCAGTAACGGTTGCGAGACAAGCTACTGATAGAAGAACCTTTTTCATTATATTTTCTTTCCTTGTTTTTTCTTTTTCCCCCACCACACTAAAAATCCGGTAACCGGCAGTGAGGTACAGATCAATCCTGCGATAAACCAGATGATTTTTCCGACCAGCCCGAAATAAGAACCGGTATGAACATCATAATTGGCATTGGCATATTTTTCTGCGTTATTGAGTTGCTGATGAGGTTTGTTTGATAAAAGTTTACCCGAATATTTGTCGAAAACAATCTGGTTTCTGATGGCAAATTTTCCGTCTTCACCATAGACTGTGACAGGAATGTTTTTTAGTTCTTTCCCTTTTTTATTTTTACCGTTGAGTGGAATTCTAAAGCTTGAAGATTCAGGATATAAATTTTTTGTTTCCTGAGCTGAAAGGTCAAAAACAGAATTGTTTTTTGCTAAAAGTGAATCAGGTGATTTGATTTCTTTTTCTTTCGGAAGTTCAGAAGATCCGGATAATGTAAGATTGAATGTATTTTTCACCCACGGATAAGCGAAGTATATTCCTGATAAACTTAATAATAAAGCAATAAAAGATGCGTAAAATCCTAAAATATTGTGGAGATCATAGTTTTTACGTTTCCAGTTTTTTACATTTTTCCATTTAAACCAAAAACGACCCTTTGCTGCACTCTTATTTTTGGGCCACCAAAGAATAATGCCGGTAATTAGCATCATTATAAACAAAACAACAGGAATCCCTACCACATATTTTCCCCAATCAGCTTTTAATAATAAGCTCCAGTGTATTGATTTTAAAATAGGGAAGAGGTCGTATTTTTCGTTATAAATTCCTAAAATTTGCCCATTATATTGATTGACATAGACCAGCTTGTTGATCTTTACTTCATCAAAATAATTCCAACCCTTTTTATCTTTTTCGTAATACAGAAATTCGTATGATTTATTTTTGTCTAAAGGAATCTCAACTGAACTGATCGGAAACTTTTCATTGATTTCCAGCGAAACTTTTTCCTTTAAAATTTCAATTGAAAGAGGATTTTGTGTAATTGTTTGAGCTTTTACATAAATCACATCCTTTCTCAGCTGACTCTGAATTTCATCCTTAAAAACATACATCGTCCCCGTCAAAGAAACAACAAACACAATAAGCCCAACAGACAAACCAAACCACAAATGCAGCTTGGCAGACCATTTTTTTGTAAAAGAAAGTTTCTTTTTGTGGTGATGTTTTTTTCGCATACAAATTTATTATAAGCTTAAATTTTATTTAAAGCATATCTGCCAAACTACATAGCAGTTTGGCAGATGATTTATTTAATCTAATAATTAGAATTTGTAATTAAGACTTAATGATAAAGTTCTTAATCTTTGTGGAGTTACTGTTGACCAACCAGAGAAATATTTTTTATTCCCAATGTTATCTAATTTAAGAATGATGCTGTATCTTTCTTCATTATAAGATAGTGCAGTATTGAAAACTGCATAACTTGGAATTGTAAATGTACCTATTCCGGCTCTGTTTAATGTATAAAGATTGCTTGCAGAATTGGCTCCAAATCCTACTCCTACATTCTTTAATGCTCCGTTCTGGATTTTGTAGTTCGCCCAAAAGTTAAATATATTTCTAGGACCAGCTTCTTCAGGACGGTAACCAACATATGTAGGATCACCAACTGTTACTTCACTAATGTTTTGACTGAATCCTGCAATTACATTTAATCCTTCTATCGGACTACCAACAACACTAATTTCGAATCCTTTACTTTCAACTTCTCCTCCCTGAATACTGCTTAAAGGATTTGTCGGATCTGGCATTACTTTATCTTTTACTAATAAGTTATAGTAACTTGCTGTAATAGATAATTTATCTTTTACTAAACTTGCTTTTGTTCCTACTTCCCATTGGTTTGCATGTTCGGGATCAAAGTATGCAAAATATTTGGTTCCGTTTAGATCTGTGTTTTCCACAGGCTCTACATTTTGGAATCCGTTCATATAATTGGCGAAAATTGAAATTTTGTCTTTAATAGGCTGATAAACTAATCCTAACTTTGGAGATAGGGTAGTAGTTGCCTTTGATTTTTCAACTGCATAAGCTGTAGGATTTCCTGTAAAATGATCTACTCTTAAACTTAACATTGCAGATAGATTCGGTAGAATATTTACAACATCGGAAACATAAGCACTGTATATTTGTGTTTTCATGCTTCCAATCTGCTGGCTTGTTGCGGCTAAAGCGTTATCTACTGCCGGTTTTGTTAATGTTCCTGCTGCTGTGTCGCTTTGGTTAACTAATGAAACTGTTCCAAAATCAGCCCATCCTGTTCCTCCAATTAAAAATTCTCTTTGGAAATAATCTAAGCCAAACAATAATTTATTTTTTACGCTTCCGATATTGAATGTTCCTACAAAATTCTGTTGAATGGCTGTCGTATTTGTTTCTCCACCAAGTTTAGAGATATATCTTGTGAATTCATCTCCGTTTGCAGAATCCCACAGGTAATGATTATAACCGTCAGTTTTTGTATTACCTCGTGATAAAATAGTGCTTGAAGTCCAGTTGTCTGAAATTCTATATTGAGCCTGTGCTTGTATATTAAATGTTGAATTTTTTATACTTAAATCATTGGATGTGAAAGAATTTTTGTAATTCTGTTCAAATATATCAATAGAGCTAAACGATAAAGGGCTGTATCTGCTCAAGAAAATCATTGGAGCATTTGCAGCGTCAGACTTTTTTATTTCTGTATTTACAAAAAATGTCAGTTTATCATTTACAATGTATTTAATTGATGGATTCACGTAAATAGATTCGCTAAAACCTGCATCCTGAAAAGAATTTTGTTTTTGATAAGCAGCATTTATTCTTGCAAACATACTTTTTCCTACGGGCGTATTTACGTCTGCTGTAACTCTGTTCAGACCGTAACTTCCTGTAATATATCCAACCTCACCACCAAAATGATTGTAAGGCTTTTTAGTAATAACATTTAAAAGACCACCATAAGAAATAACGCTACCACCATAAAGTGTACCTGAAGGTCCTTTAATAGCTTCAAGCACTTCTATTCCTGCAGGATCTAAGGTTCCGTTATTGAATGCAGGCATTCCGTTTACAAGATTAGGTTGTAATGAAAACCCTCTCATTGAGTAATATTCACCACCATCATTTCCTCTACCTGTAGATTCCCAAAGTCTTGCAATACCTGTAATGTTTTTAATAGCGTCATTAAAGTTTGTAACTACTTGTTCCTTAATTACATTTTTATTAACAGTATTGTAAACCTGTGGATTTTCAATGTCTTTTAGAGGCATTTTGTTTGCAGAAGGACTATCTTTTGTCAAATATCCTGTAATAACAACCTCGTCAATTTTATCAGCCTTCAAAGTATCAGCTTCTTGAGCGTAGCTTAATAATGATCCTAATATTGAAACACCAACCAATGTTTTTTTCATGAAAGTCAAATTTTCTGCAAATATATTCTTTTTAATTATTCTAAATAAATTACCGCGTTGATATTTGTCATATTATTTTCCAAATATTATTCAATAAATAAGAAAAACCCGCTCCAATAAGAACGGGTTTTTGTGAAATTTATAATTTTTATCTCTTATGCGGGAATTTCTCCTTTATATAAGAAACTGATAATTTCTTTATTCATCTTATCAACCATCTCGCTGAATAGGTGGAAAGATTCCTGCTTGTAAATCACCAAAGGATCCTTCTGCTCATAAACAGCACCCTGAGAAGATCTTCTCAGATCATCCATTTCACGAAGGTGAAGTTTCCAGTTCTCATCGATAATTGATAAGGTAATATTCTTTTCAAAATCATTAATAAGACTATCGCAATGAGTTTCATAAGCTTCCTTCAGATCCGTAACAATTGTTGTGGTTTTGTGACCATCTGTGAAAGGAACCTGAATCATTTTAAACATAGAACCCTGATTCTGGTAAACATTCTCAATAATCGGGAATGATTTTTCTTTCAATAAGTTCAGCTTCATTTGATAGTCTTCCTGAGCTGCTTTGAAAACAATATCGGTAAGATCTGCAACCTGTTTAGATTTAAAATCATTTTCAGAAACCGGAGATTGCATGGTGAAATTCTTGATGATTTCAAACTCAAAATCTTTGTAATTTCCGGAAGCCTTTCCTTTAGCTACAATAGAATTTGCCACATCAAAAATCATGTTGGTAATATCATATTTTAAATGATCACCGAACAATGCATTCTTTCTTCTTTTGTAGATAACGTCACGCTGCTTGTTCATTACGTCATCATACTCAAGAAGTCTTTTTCTTACCCCAAAGTTGTTTTCTTCTACTTTTTTCTGAGCTCTTTCGATAGATTTTGAGATCATAGAATGCTGAATAACTTCACCTTCTTTATGACCCATTCTGTCCATCATTTTAGCGATTCTTTCAGAACCGAATAAACGCATCAAGTTGTCTTCCAGAGAAACATAGAACTGGGAACTTCCAGGATCTCCCTGACGTCCCGCTCTACCTCTCAACTGTCTGTCAACACGTCTTGAATCGTGTCTTTCTGTTCCGATAATTGCTAAACCGCCTGCTTCTTTTACTTCTTTGGAAAGCTTAATATCGGTACCACGACCTGCCATATTGGTTGCAATCGTTACAACTCCCGGTTGACCAGCTCCAGCAACAATTTCTGCTTCTTTTTTGTGAAGTTTCGCATTCAAAACCTGATGCTGAATCTTTCTTAAACTTAGTGCTTTTGATAATAATTGTGAAATCTCAACAGAAGTTGTACCCACCAATACCGGTCTTCCTGCTGCTGTTAATCTTTCGATTTCTTCAATTACAGCGTTATATTTTTCTCTGTTGGTTTTATAAACCAAATCTTGTCTATCATGTCTTTGGATCGGACGGTTGGTTGGAATTACCACAACGTCTAATTTATAGATCTGCCAAAGTTCTCCGGCTTCAGTTTCAGCAGTACCGGTCATCCCCGCAAGTTTGTTGTACATACGGAAATAGTTCTGAAGGGTAACTGTTGCAAATGTCTGAGTTGCTGCTTCGATTTTTACATTTTCTTTAGCTTCAATTGCCTGGTGAAGACCATCTGAATAACGTCTTCCTTCCATGATACGGCCTGTCTGCTCATCAACAATTTTTACCTCACCGTCAATTACCACATATTCATCGTCTTTTTCAAATAATGTATATGCCTTTAGCAATTGGCTCATAGTGTGAACTCTTTCAGATTTTTCTGCAAATTCTGAGAATAATTTTTCTTTAGCTTCGAATTCTTCTTCTTTAGATAAATTTTTAGCTTCTACTTCAGCGATTTCAGTTCCGATATCCGGAAGTACGAAGAAATTTTGATCAGAGTTTCCTTGAGACATGTATTCAACACCTTTGTCTGTAAGGTCAACCTGATTATTTTTTTCTTCAATTACGAAGTAAAGGTCTTTATCTACAATCGGCATATCGCGATTGTTATCCTGCATATACTGAGCTTCAACTTTCTGAAGCAATGCACGGTTTCCGCTTTCCGATAAGAATTTAATTAATTGTCTGTTTTTAGGAAGACCTCTGTAAGCCTGAAGCAATTTGAATCCTCCTTCTTTTGTGTTTCCTGCAGCGATTAATTTTTTAGCTTCATTAAATATTGCAGAAACAGTTTTTTTCTGAACCTCTACGATTCTGTCGATAGAAGGCTTCAGAACATCAAATTCCTGTCTGTCACCCTGAGGAACAGGTCCTGAAATAATCAATGGTGTTCTTGCATCGTCTACTAAAACAGAGTCAACCTCATCGACGATAGCAAAGTTCAGTTCTCTTTGTACCAATTCTGAAGGTGAAGTTACCATGTTATCTCTCAGGTAATCAAAACCGAATTCATTATTGGTTCCGTAAGTAATATCTGAGTTGTATGCCTGTCTTCTTCCGTCTGAGTTCGGTTGGTGATTATCAATACAGTCAATCGACATTCCGTGGAATTGGTACAATGGTCCCATCCAAGCCGAGTCTCTTTTTGCAAGATAGTCGTTTACGGTTACCACGTGAACTCCTCTTTCGGGAAGTGCATTTAAATAAATAGGAAGTGTTCCTACCAAGGTTTTACCTTCACCGGTTGCCATTTCGGCAATTTTTCCGCTGTGAAGAATGACCCCACCGATGAACTGTACATCATAATGCACCATATCCCAAACGACGGGTGTTCCGGCTGCATTCCATGTGTTTTTCCATACGGCCTGATCTCCTTGTATTTCAATGAAATCTTTTCCTGCTGCTGCCAATTGACGATCCCAGTCTGAAGCAGTTACACGAATTTCTCCGTTTTGTGCCCATCTTCTGGATGTTTCTTTAATCAAAGCAAAAGCTTCAGGAAGAACCTGCAAAAGAACTTTTTCTTCAATTTCGTAAGAATCTTTCTTTAAAGCTTCGATTTTAGAAAACAGAGCTTCTTTCTCATCAACATTGGTAGAGTTTTTTATTTGCTCTTTAATTTGTTCTATCTGCGCTGTGATACTGGCTGTCGCTTCTTTGATTTTAGATTTGAATTCGGCAGTTTTCTCTCTCAAACCATCATCAGATAATTCTCCGATGTTTGGTTCAACAGCTTTGATTTTTGTTACAACTTTTTTTACTTCCTTTAGGTCCTGCGCTTTTTTGTCTCCCAAAAACCCTTTAAGAACTTTATTTAAAAAACTCATAGAATTTGATTTAAGCTTAAAGTTTAGATGCTTTAAGCATATTAAAATTACACGCTTAGTGTGTATGTTATATTTAAAAAGCTTTAAGTGTACTACTTAAAGCTTATGCTTTGTCTTAATATTCGTCTTCGTTCCACAGATAATCTTCGTCTGTAGGATAGTCGCTCCAAATCTCATCGATCGCATCGTAAATTTCACCTTCATCTTCGATTGCCTGAAGGTTTTCTACAACTTCCATCGGTGCACCAGTTCTGATGGCATAATCGATAAGTTCTGCTTTTGTCATCGGCCAAGGTGCGTCGCTTAAATATGAAGCTAATTCTAATGTCCAGTACATAATTTTTTATTTTTTTGCAAAAGTATAAAAATAGGTTATATTATAAACTTTTTTATGACTTGATTTTCAATTCTTTTTATTAAACTTTTAATGCTTTCTGTGCCATTATACATTTATAGGGCATTTCCTGCATATTGCTGTCATTTTCTCAAAAACCATTCCACAAATTTTTTTGTGCCATTTTGGAAGTTGGTGACAGGATTATAGCCTACTAAATTCTTTGCTTTGGTAATATCTGCATTGGTTTTTGTGACATCGCCGGGTTGCATTGGCAGATTTTTTCTGATGGCAGATTTTCCTAAAAGTGTTTCCAAAGTTGAAAGCATTTCGTTTAAATTGATAACCTGGCTTTCTCCTAAGTTTATAATTTCGTAAACACCGGAATTTTTCTCAAGATATTGAGATGATTTTACGATCCCGTCGATGATATCATCAATATAAGTATAGTCTCTTGCCGTTGTTCCGTCGCCATAGAACGGGATTTCTTTGTCTTCAGAAATGAGTTTTGTAAATTTATGAATGGCCAAATCCGGTCTTTGTCTCGGTCCGTAAACCGTAAAAAATCTTAATTGAAACATATCAATTCCGTATAAACCGTGATAAACGTGTCCTAAAATTTCACCGCTTTTTTTGGTAGCTGCATAGGGAGAAATAGGTTTATCTACATTGTCGGTTTCAGAGAAAGGCGTTTTTTCATTGTTGCCGTAAACGCTCGATGAAGATGCACAAATAAATTTCTTAATGCCGAACTGTTTGCAAAGCTCCCAAAGATTCATCGTTCCGCGAACATTCACCTCTTCGTATTCTAAAGGACGTTCTATGGAAGGTCTCACACCTGCAAGAGCCGCAAGATGAATGATCTGATCGATTTTATGATCGGTAAAGATTTTTTCAAGCCCGTTTTTATCTCTTATATCCTGAAAATATAAAGTGTGGTTTTCTGACTTTGAAATAGAGATCAAATGTAGAATATCATTTTCTTTTTGTGAAAATTCAAATTCAGATTTTTTACCTAAAGATTCTAAAGTATTTTTGATTTTTACTTTATAATCATAAAAATCATCGAAGTTGTCAATATTTATGACAGAATGTCCTTCTTTCAATAATTTTTCAATCAAGTGAGAACCTATAAATCCGCTTCCTCCTGTTACGAGATATGTCATCTTAGTGTTTTAGTTGCACAAAAGTATAAATTTAAGAATTTCTTTTGTTTAATAAATTGATAATATTTAAAATACATAAACATCGTTTTTAATAAGTGAATTTGTTTTGAAAACTATTGATGATGATATTTCCTGTTTTTGTACTTTTACTTCAAATAAAATTAATATGCAGTTCAAGGGGCAAATTTTAAAAATGACGAGCTTTAATGATCAACCTATTCAGTATTATCTTAATCTTTCGGGAGATCTTATTCATATGAATGAGCTTTTTGGGAAAGAACTGACGATAAAACATGCCGGATTTCAGTGTGTGAATTGTGGTTTAGATAAAACGATTTACAGAATGGGGTTTTGTAAAAGCTGTTTCTTCGAAAGCCCTTATGCAAGTGATACCATTATCCGTCCCGAACTTTCTACGGCGCACTTGGGAATTGGTGAAAGAGATCTTGATGTAGAAAAAGAAATCCAATTGCAGCCCCATACCGTATATTTAGCTTATACTGGTGATGTGAAAGTGGGAGTGACCAGAAATACACAAATTCCGACACGATGGATCGATCAGGGAGCAACTTTCGCTTTGCCGATTGCAAGAACTGAAAACCGTTACGAAGCCGGAATGATAGAAGTTGCCTTAAAAGAGCATCTTCCGGATAAAACAAACTGGAGAAAAATGCTTCAGGACGATTTTGAAGATGATATAGATCTTGCAGATTTTCAGCAGAAAATACGAGAGTATTTTCCTGAAGATTTTCAGAAATTCTATTCTGAAGGCGAAAATATGTGGAAATTCGATTATCCTTTCGGGAAACCGGAAAAAGTAAGCTCGTTTACACTAGATAAAAATCCTGAGTTTACAGGAAGGCTTACCGGAATAAAAGGGCAATATTTGGGATTTGAAGGCGGAAATTTTATGAATGTAAGAGGACATGAAGGATATGTAATTGAACTTGAAGTGAAAAATTAGCATTTCCCTGATTTTCGGGATGGTCTGATTTTGGCAATTCAAATATTTTGTACCACATCAGTATTTGTACTCAATATTTTTTTGTTTTAAACTAAAAACTTACCACCATGAAAAAAAAATGGGTAAAAAAGCTTTTCCTTTTTTTAGGAATATTTGTCGGAGTGATTCTATTAGCGAATCTTGCTCTCAATCTTTGGCTTAAAACCCAGCTTCCTGATTACATCAAGAAAAATACGGATTATAAAGTTTCATACAAATCTTTGGATGTAGACCTTGGAACCGGAAATATTTTTGCAACCGGAATCACCGTCAACAATAAGAATCCACAAAATACAAACGTTATAGGTCTTCAGGGAACGATTGATACTTTAAAAATCAGCCGGTTCGGGATTTACGATGCAATATTCAATAAAGTTATAAGTTCTTCTGATCTATTATTGGCGAATCCTGATCTCAATATTATTTTGGCAAAACCTGTTGATAAAAAAACCGGAAAAAAAAGAAATCCGGTGATGTTTGAGAATATCAGAATCAATAAAGGAACAATCAATGTTTTTAAACATAACAAACAGAAATTTATAGGAGTCAATCAGCTTGATCTGTATGTAGAAAACCTGCAGATGACTGAAGAATCTGTTGAAAATAAACTTCCTGTAATTTTTGATCAATACAGAATTCGCGGAAAAGATTTTTTCTTTCAGCCGGATAACATTTATACCTTAAAAATCGATCAGATTACAACGACCAACGGACAAATGTATGTGGAAAACTTTCAGTTGATGCCTATGATTTCTTTTGAGCAGTTTAAAAAAACTTATCCTCAGAAAACTCAAATGTTTCAGTTCAGTATTCCCAAGATGAATTTTAAGGATGTTGTATTGGAAAAAAATAAGGTTTCGCTTGCCAATGCAGATTTTCAGAATCCTTTTCTTAAAGTGTATAAAACAGGTGCTTCAATCATAAAGAAAGATGAAAAAAAGCGCAGTTTTGAACTCAATTTAGATGATATTAAACTGAATAATGCCAAAATTCAGATTCTGAAACCGAATGAAACCGATCTTTTTCTTGCCGAAAATCTGAGCGTGAATGTCAATAAACTCGAATTTACCAAAGAAAGTTCCCAGGAAATCATACCCGTTTTATATAAAGATTTTAAAATTGCAGGAACTGGAATTCATTATAATGATCAGCAGAATATTTCTGTCGAGAGTTTTAGTTTGAATCCTAAAGGCGGACAAATTAAAAATATTATTGCAAGACCAACCCATTCGCCCGGAATGGGAATGGATTTTAAAACAAATCTTATCCAGTTTAATATCAATGATTTTAAGTTTGTAGATAAGAAATTAAACCTCGACGTAAAAGATATTTTAATTGATGGAATTAATGGTAAAATTGCAGCAGGAAAAGGTGTTCCGAAGAAAAAGACGGCGGTGAAAGGAATTCAGTTTCCTATTGTTGTTGGAAAAATTGCACTTAAAAATTCAAATTTAACATACGAAAGCAAAAATCAGCCTTTGACATTTAACGATCTGAATGCAACCGTAAATCAGCTTGAATTGGTTGAAAACAATGCGAAAAACGGAATGGCAGTCAAGATAAAAGATTATGACGTGACCACTAAAAATTTCATTTATAAAACAAAGTTCTATAAAATGAATGCAGCAAGTTTGGCTTTAACCAAAAACAAAATTGACATCAGTCAGTTTGCGATGATTCCTCTGGTTTCGAGAGCTCAGTTTATCAGAATGATTCCCGTGGAAAGTGATTTGTATGATATAAAAGTGAATCAGATTTCTGCGCAGGGAAATTGGGATTTATTTTCTGAAAACAAATCAATCAATGCAACAAATGTTACCGTCAATTCTGCAAATGCCAATATTTTCAGATCTAAAATTCCGGCAGATGATCCTAAGATAAAACCTTTGTATTCCAGAATGTTGAGATCGATTAAAATTCCGATGTATATCGCCAATCTTAATCTGAAAAATTCAATTTTAGAATACGAAGAAGATACTCCGAAAAGCAGCGGGCCGGGAAAACTGACATTCAGTAATTTTAATATGAACGTCAGAAACCTGAACTCCGCTAAGATGAAAGGAAAACCAACGCATGTGAAAATTAACATCAATACTACATTTATGAAATCTTCACCGCTTTCGGTAAACTGGGGATTTGATACTGCAGATCAGGGCGATCACTTCACCATTGCCGGAAATCTTGACAATATTCCTGCCACGGCTTTGAATTCTTTTGTAGTTCCTTATTTAAGCGTTTCTGCAACGGGAACCATTCAGCAGATGCTTTTTAATTTTAAAGGCAATCCAAAGGGAATTGGCGGAACATTCAATATTAAACATAAAGATCTTAAAGTTTCCATTTTAGATAAAAAAAGTAAAGAGAAGAAAGGTGTTCTGAGTGCTGTTGCTAATATTTTCATTAAATCGGATTCCGGTAAATTTCCCGAATCGGTTGTTGTAGAAGGAGTGGAAAGAGATCCTACGAAATCATTCTTTAATATGTTCTGGAAAGGTATTGAGGATGGTTTAAAGAAAACTCTGATCGGAATTAATGTTGATAAAACTAAAAAAACCGTTGAAGGAGCAGTCAATACGGTGAAAGATGTAAAAGGCGGCGTTCAGGACGTCAAAAAATCGCTGAATAATGCTAAAACAGATATTTCGAAGACTTTTTCAGACCCTAATACTGCTGAAAAGACAAAAGTTCAGTCTGAAACTGAAAAACCAAAAGAAAAGAAAGGATTGTTCAGAAAAGTATTTAAGAAAAAAGAAAATCCCGAAACTGAATAATTTCGGGATTTTATATGAAGGCGGTTTATTAATACTCGTCGCTTTCTTCAATAGGGATATTTCGTAGAAAACTGTCAAATTCAGGACCGGGATAGTTGCTTTCCGCTCCGTAAGAATCGATAATGATTCCGAAGTTTCGGTCATCTGCCTGTACAACGTACAAAACAACATTGTCGGCAGGATTGCTGTCACCTTCAAAACGGTATGTTTTAAGAATGGTAAGTTCCTCAGGCTTATAATTTTTTTCTGAATCTTCATATTTCATTTCACAGGATTCATTCATTCTAAATTCTTTGTGAATTCCTCTCTTTCTCAAAGTTTCCATGACCTGACTAAGGGTTGTCATTCTGTCTATATTGTCGGGATTTTCCATAATAATATTTTTTTACTGTAAGTACAATTATTAAACCATAAACCAATATGAAGACTATAATTTCATGGTAAGAGAAACGGATACATATTAACAAAAATTGTTACAATAATTTTTTAAAAAGGTACACTATTTGCTTGACCACATTACAAAATTGTAAAAAACATGAAAAAAGAAGTAGGAGTTTTGCTTGCCAGCGGAGTTGGTCTTTTGGCAGTACTGAGTTTTTTAAGTGTAAAAAAAATTTTAAGTAAAAAGCATAAAAAGTACAACGAATACTATTCGGATCATCACAGACACTTTGACAAAAAAAGTGACGAAGACGATCATGGTATTGAGTTTTACGCATTCAAATAAGAAGTAAGTAAAAGATATAAATTTTTTTAGAAGATCCGGTTTTTCAAATTTTTTGGAGCCGGATTTTTTTGTGGAAAACTTTAGTGTTAAAACTCATTATTTTAGAAAAAAACCATTCTAAATTTACAGTTGAAATGCAGAACGAAAATATCATAAAAGGTCAGGGTGCACAGCGAAATGTTATCAATCGTTTCGACAAATATACCTATGAACCTGAAGATGAAGATTTTGAATCTGTAAAAACTACATTCACCGAAGTTTTTCCTAAAACCATTGTCAATCAGGTGAAAAGCGAAGATTTACCGATGGAATATTCGATGAATCCTTATCAGGGTTGTGAACATGGTTGTTCCTATTGTTTTGCGAGACCCACACATGAATATTGGGGATACAGTGCCGGAATTGATTTTGAAAGAAAAATCATGGTCAAGAAAAATGCCCCGGAATTACTCGAAAAATTTTTCAGAAAAAGAGGCTATAAACCTGCGCCGATTTTGCTCTCAGGAAATACCGATTGTTACCAACCTGCAGAACGTCAATTTGAGATTACAAGAAAAATTCTGCAGGTTTGTCTTGATTATAGACATCCGGTGAATGTGCTGACAAAAAATGCATTGGCCTTAAGAGATATTGATATTTTAAAACCTATGGCAGAACAGAATCTGGTTTCCGTTTCACTTAGTATTCCTACAATCAATGAGGATTTGCGAAGAAAAATGGAACCCAGAACGAGCTCTGCAAAAAATAAACTCAAAGCCATAGAAATTCTCTCTGAAAATGGGATACCCACTCATGTCATGGTAGCACCGATTATTCCGGGATTAAACAGTGATGAGCCTTTAACTATTTTAAAAGCTATTTCTGATGCCGGAGCTCAAAGTTTTGGGTATACTTTGGTACGATTAAATGATACGGTAGAACCCGTTTTCATAAAATGGATTGAGACCGCTTTTCCCGACCGAGCGCAAAAGGTTTTGAATCTCATCCGTTCTATGCGCGGCGGAAAACTGGGCGACAAAAGAATGTTTGAAAGACAAAAAGGCGAAGGAAACATTGCAGAAATGATTCACAATACTTTTAAAATCGGCAGAAAGAAATTTTTTAAAGACAAAGAATTTCCTAAGCTTTCAACGGAGGGTTTTACTGGAACGAGGGAGCAGCAGTTGAGGTTGTTTTAAAAACAAAACCGCTCCAAAAGAGCGGTTTCAAATTATTTTTTAATCAATCCCAATTCAATTAATCGTTCATGCAAAAACTCTCCTGCCGTTGTATCTTCATACAGTTTAGGATGGTTTTCATCTACGCAGTTTTCTAAGGCATTCAACGACATTTCGCTTATCGGATGCATAAAGAAAGGAATGGAATATCTTGAAGTTCCCCACAATTCTCTTGGCGGGTTTACCACTCGGTGAATTGTAGATTTCAATTTATTGTTCGTGTGTCTTGAAAGCATATCTCCAACATTGATCATCAATTCATCTGGTTCTGCAATCGCATCAATCCAATCACCATTATGATTCTGAACCTGAAGTCCTTTTCCCTGAGAGCCCATCAAAAGGGTAATCAGATTAATATCCCCATGAGCTGCTGCTCTTACCGCATCATCTGGTTCCTGAGTGATTGGCGGATAATGAATGGGTCTCAAGATAGAATTTCCTTCTGCAATTTTATCATCAAAATAAAATTCATCAAGACCAAGATATAAAGCCAATGCTCTCAAAACATATTTTCCTGTTTTTTCAAGCATCTGGTAAGTTTTTTTACCCACTTCGTTGAACTTCGGTAGTTCATCAACGATTACGTTATCAGGATATTCGCTTTTGTATTTTGAATCATCCGAAACGTACTGCCCGAAATGCCAAAATTCTTTCAAATCTCCTTTTTTAAAACCTTTTGCAGTTTCTTTTCCGAAACCTACATAGCCTCTTTGTCCTCCGATTCCGGGAATTTCGTACTTTTGTTTGGTCTCTGTTGTGAGTTGAAAGAAGTTTTTTACTTCTCCATAAAGATCGTCTACGAGTTGGTCATCAAGGAAGTGTCCTTTTAAGGCTACAAAACCAATTTCTTCGTAAGCTTTTCCGATTTCATTTACAAATTTCTGTTTGCGTTCCGGGTTGTCCGAAAGGAAATCACGCAGGTCTACACTAGGTATTTTATCCATTTTATAGAAATTTTACGTGATGCTAAAATACATCTTTTTAAATTAAATCATTTTACAATTAATTATTTATAAACTAAATTTGTCTCATGAAATCGCAATGCCGCAATCGGTAAATAAATTCGGTAGAATCTAAGCGATTACATTAACAATAGAAATCTTCAAATGAAAAAATATTCTTCCAAAAGAAGTATTCAGGTACTTGCAAATCTTCTTCAGCAATATCAAATTTTAGACGTTGTCATCTCTCCGGGATCAAGAAATGCTCCTTTGGCGATTCATTTTTCGGAAATGGATGATTTCAACTGTTTCAGTATTGTAGATGAAAGAAGTGCTGCTTTTGTAGGAATGGGAATGGCGATGAGCGAGAAAAAACCGGTTGCAATTACCTGTACAAGCGGTTCTGCCGCAGTAAATTATTATCCCGCCATTACCGAAGCTTTTTATTCAAATATTCCTTTATTGATTTTAACAGCCGACCGTCCAACCGATTATGTGGATTTGTTTGACGGACAAACCATCAGACAAGACAATCTTTATCATCAGCATTCTTACGGTGATTTTCAATTGGTGGAAGATTCAAAGGATAATGCGGAGGAAATAAATTCAGATATTATAAAAAAGGCTATCGAGCTTTGTTTTGAAAAACAAGGTCCGGTGCACATCAATATTCCTTTGGAAGAACCTTTATACGAATTGGTTTCTGAGCTTCCAACCTTTCCGCAGGTGGAAAAAACTATTAAAAAGAAAGACTACGAAATTCCTTCAAATCTTGTCGCAGACTGGAATACTTCCCAAAGAATTATGATTTTGGTCGGAACGAGAGATTACAGTCCCGAACTGGAAAATCAGCTGACGCAATTGGTGAAAAACCATTCGGTGGTTGTTTTAACTGAGGCTAACTCAAATGTATATCACGAAAAGTTTTTCAGACATATCGACCGGTATATTTTTAATTTTTCGGAAGAAGATTTCAAAACATATGCTCCGGATCTGTTGATTACAATCGGACAGAATGTGGTTTCCAAAAAAGTAAAAATGTTTTTAAGAAATGCACATCCGAAACAGCATTGGCATCTTGATGAGGTTTGGCAACCCGATACGTATTTTGCCTTGACTCAGAAACTGGAGATTAAACCTGAACTTTTCTTTGCTAAATTATTGAATTTCATTAATCTGGAACCAAAACCATATTTTAATCTTTGGGATGTTTTAAGAGATAAAAAAGATAAAAAACACAAGGATTTTTTAAATTTAATTGAATTCTCAGATTTTTATTTCTTCAACAAAGCTTCACAAAGTATTCCGGAGCATTATAATATTCATCTCAGCAATTCTTCAGCAATTCGCTATGCACAGCTATTTGATTTCGGAAAAAGAAAGATCTACTGCAACAGAGGTACAAGCGGAATCGACGGTTCAACTTCCACAGCCATGGGATTTGCCATTAAAAATGCAAATCCGACGGTTTTGATTACGGGAGATTTGAGTTTTTTCTATGATATTAATGGACTTTGGAATCAATATATTCCGCCATTTACAAGAATTATTATTTTTAATAACGGGGAAGGAAATATCTTTAAAATCATTCCAGGACCAGGAAATGCAAACTCGAATACCGTGGATGAATTTATCGCAACAAAGCATCATAAAAATGCTGAGTTTTTAGCAAAGCATTTCGGTTTTTCCTATGTAAGAGTTGATGATGACGGAACTCTGGACCGCGTTTTTGAAAATTTCTTCAAACCAGATACTCATCCTAAAATAATGGAAGTCAACACGCAAGGCAAAACCAATGCTGATACGCAGAAAGCTTATTTTAATTTTTTGAAAGAAAGTAAGTAATTTACCCTCGCAGATTTTACAGATTACGAAGATTAAAAAAAAGAATCTGTAAAATCTGCGAGAGACATTAAATATCTAAATAATCATCATTTCCCGGAAGATTGATGATCTTATGAATCGGGTAAATGAACATGTCATCAAAATCATTCATCGCGTTAATCAGTTGAAAATGTGAATACTCCTTGATGTTTTGCATCGTGATCTCCGCTTCTTTGATCTTCTTCTTCTTTAAAAGATTTTGTCTTTGAACTCCATTTAAAAGATAAGTGAAAGGAGTAAACCAATCTTTTCCTTTTTGAAAAAGAATATTAGAAAAAGAAGTGTCGGTAATATGATTGTTTTTAACGATAATGATTTCTTCTGCCTTTGATTTCATCTTCATTTTTTCGAGCTCTTTACGGTCTTCAAATTTGAAAGAATAATCGTAGCTATTGTTTTCAACCAGTTGAAAATCCTGAATTTCAGGAATAGCATAAGGAATCATCTGTGTTCTGAATCTTTTATCAAGATCATAGACAATTCTCATTTTATAAAGACCATCTTCATCGTGCTCCAGATTTTTAAAAATTTTGGCAAGATCAATTGAACCTTCTTTCCCAAAGTGGGCGAAAGTCTCGTTTACACGTTTCTGATGAAACTCCAGCAGGAATAATTCCTGATCTTCTACTTTAATGCTTTCAATGAATTGGGACATAGATTTTGTTTTTCATTTCCTGATATTCGTCTTCTAATTTACTCATGTGTGTAATTCCGCCACCACTTTTGAAATAGAGCTCGTCGCCTTCTTTTTCGATAAAACGAATCATTACGCAACTGTCTAAGTTTTCGCCATCAAACCAACCGCAAACTCCGGTGTAAAAACCTCTGTCGAACCCTTCTGCTTCGAGAATAATTTCTAAGGTTTTAGGTTTTGGTGCTCCTAAAATTGAGCCAGCCGGAAGAAGTTTCTGCATAATGCTTCCAATCTTTCCTTTAAATTCAGGCTTTATGTTTCCTGAAATTTCCGAGCTCATTGCAAAAAGATCTTTCTGATGCGTTTTTAAAAAATCAATAAACTGAAATTTATCTACTTTCACATCATCGGCAACCATGCTCAAATCATTTCGTAACAGATCTACCACGGTATAATGTTCTGCCTTTTCTTTTTTATCATTTTTTAAAACTTCGGCAGCATTTTCCACAGAAGCATCAATCGTTCCTTTCATCGGATAGGTCAGAATTTTATCATCAATAATCTTTACGAAAGTTTCAGGAGAAAAAAATACGAAAAAATCTTTAAATAAAACTTTATATTTTGCCTTTGAATGATGAAAAATTTCTTCTAAACTTAAATTAGTTTCAATTCTTGTTTTTCGGGTGTAATTGGTTAAGTATGAGTTTCCTAGCCGGATATTGTCCTGAACATGGTCAAATCCTTTTCTGAAGCTTTCGAGTGTTTCCGGATAAGATTTCCATTCTGTCTTTTTGTGTAATGCTTCCTGTTTTTTTGTGTTCGAAAATGTTTGAAAATCAATAAGTAAGCCTTTTTCAGAAAGTTCGTTTTCTTTGCAGATTTCTACTTGGTCAACAAGAAAATCGATGATAAAGAAAAACGGAACTTTCTGCCGTGAAAGTTCGTCCATTTCCAAAAATTTTTGATGATTCGCTGAAAACATTCCGCAAAAGTAGTTATTGATGTTTACTTTTGCATAAAATTTTTTCAATGCAGGAGAACTATCCACAAAAACCGGGACTCGATTTTATTTTAAAGCAGGCTTTTTTTTACTGGAATAAAACTTTATTATACCAAATTTTATTTACGATAATTTACGGAACCATATTTTTTGCAGTTTCATTTTATATTATGCAGCGATTTGGGATTTATGATCAGTATGCTGAAGTTTTGGCAGATTATTCTAAAGTGGGAATAAGCGGGCTTGAAGAATTAAACGAAAAGTTAGCAGCAATAAGAAATACAGAGAATTTTGCTTATGCTTTGTATGGTTTTATGGCAGTTTCTGCTTTTTTATTTCCTATGAATTTAGGTTTTTTTCAGATTTTCAAAAAAATAGATCTGAAAGAAGATATCGGTATTGGCGATTTATTTGTGGGTTACAACGGGATCAATTTTTTCAGATATGTTTCTTATTTTGTTTTCTGGTATCTGGTTTGTGAGATCCTAAAAATTACAATTATCTTGCCTCTTTTCTGGATCATGGTTACAATTTTGGTGGCTCCTTTAATGTTCTTTCATAATAAAACAACTTTCGAAGCTATTTCGCTAAACTGGAAGGCTTTTAAAATGTATTTTCTTGAGATTTTAGTCTGTACGATCGTTGCAGTATTATTTAAGTACATCGGTTTTGCCTTATTTTTTGTTGGTGCTTTGCTTACTTTTCCTTTCTGGAATGCGATGATATATTCACTTTATAAAACAATTTTTAACGAAAAAAACTAAAGTTTTTACATTATCTGGTGTTTTTGTTCTTAAATAAATTAAATTTGAGAAACATTAAAAATTAAACACCATGTCAGAATTTAACGAATTTGATCAACAGGGCTCTGTTCCTGAAAGAAGTACAGGCTCCATTATTTCTCATGCTTTCGAAATGTATAAAGGCGTTTTTCTTTACGGTCTCGTGGCAATGATCATTTATCTTATAGGGGATTTTGTTATTCAGTCAATTTCCGGTTTCGGTTCCTGGACGAATTACAGTGATTTCAAAGATTTTGATGAAGATTCTTACAGAGAACTTTTACTTAATCGTCCCGGGGTAAGTTTATATTACTCATTTGCCGGAGTATTGAGCATTCTTCTTTCTCCACTTTATGTAGGATTAATTTACATTACCAATAAATTTAATACTAAAACTCCAATCGAGTTTACTGATCTTTTTATTGGTTACCGTCAGAATTTAGGTAATATATTGTTGTATAGTCTGATTACCAATATTATTTTATGGGTTTCTCTTGCATTGTGCTTTATTCCTTTTTTGTTTGTTTACCCTTTGTTTTTTCTTGGTTACCCAATTCTTTTATTTGAAAATACAAATGCAATGGATGCGATTTCCAAGACGTATAATATTGTAAAAGACAATTACTCTGTGTTCTTGGGAACAGCAATTTTAGCTGGATTAATTACATTTTCCGGTATACTGCTTTGTTGTATTGGTATAATTTTTACTTATCCTTTTATTTATATAGCCATGTATTCTGCGTACTGTGCATATTTAGGTAAACCACGACAAATAACATACAATAAATGACACCACACCACAAAGAAAACCAGATCAGCAGTGTAGTTATAAAGCAGATCTTTTTGCTAGCCATTATCTTGATTTTGGCGGCATTAATCTGTTTTAATCTTGCTATGTTTATTCCTTCTGTTTTAGGAGCAATTACCATTTATGTAGTCTGCAGAAAATACAATTTTTACTTGCAAGAAGAGCGAAAGTGGAAACCATGGGCTTCTTCTTTGGTTTTGATGTTGGCAAGTTTGATTATTATCATTCTTCCAATTTATTTTATTATTGATTTGCTGGTTGAAAAGTTGGGTAATGCACAAGCTTACATGGA
This sequence comes from Chryseobacterium formosense, assembly GCF_900116415.1. Lineage (GTDB taxonomy): Bacteria > Bacteroidota > Bacteroidia > Flavobacteriales > Weeksellaceae > Chryseobacterium > Chryseobacterium formosense. Next base: position 76,059 of record NZ_FPAP01000006.1, read on the forward strand.
TAAATTCAATGTTTTCGTTGATAAAATTCATACATTTATTAAAAAAGAAATAAATGTAGATATTCTTAGCGAAGAAAACATGACAAAGCTGAAAGATTCGGCTGGACGTTTTTCTACAAAAGCTTTGAGCGGAACATTTAATACCCTGACTGTGATTATGTCAATGTATTTTATCCTCTATTTTATGTTTGAAAAGCCAAGGCTTTTTGAAAGGATCTTAGCTTCTGCGGCACCGTTGAAAAGAGCCAATGTATCTTTAATAGGAGAAAAAATGAGAAAGCTGATCATGGCAAATGCAATCGGACTTCCCGTTGTAGCATTGGGGCAGGGAATTATTGCAATGATAGGATATTTTATTTTTGGTGCGCCAAGTCCTATTTTATTATTTGCTTTAACGGCTGCAGCATCAATGATTCCGGTTGTAGGAGCTGCGATTGTATATGTTCCGATCTGTATTTTTATGATCGCTGAAGGGCAGACCGGGCCCGGAATTGGTCTCGGAATTTATTGCCTTATTGTAGTAGGTTTAACGGATAATGTCCTTCGTTTCACTTTGCTTAAAAAACTTGAAGATATCCATCCTTTAAATACGGTTTTCGGAATCATTATGGGGATGAGTCTTTTTGGGTTTATGGGATTGATTTTTGGGCCTATTTTAGTATCATTTACCTTGCTTTTGATTCAGGTATACCGGAATGAGTTTTCGGATGACGAAACTCCTGAACTCCAGCTTTCACAAAAAGATAAGAATGAAGATCTTGAAAATAAAATAGATTTAATAGTTTAAAAATGGAGCAGGGAATAAATCCTGAAATTTTACAGGAAATATGTGTCGTAAAAATGCCTTTTGGTAAGTATAAAGATACCATTTTAGCCGATCTTCCAATCAGCTATCTGGAATGGTTCCACCGAAAAGGAATGCCGCCGGGAAAACTGGGAATGCAGCTTTCTACGATTTATGAAATAAAATTAAATGGTCTAATGGATCTGCTGATCCCGATTCGTGGTGGAAAAGTGAATTATGAAAAACCTAAAACGAAGATTTATAAGTTTTAGAATTGGGCGGTTCCGTAGGAACCGCCCAAAATCAACTTTTCAAAGCAGCAATTTCATCTCTTAGCTTTGCCGCTTTTATAAAATCTAAATTCTTCGCGGCAGACTCCATTTCTTTTTGTTTTTGAACGATGATTTTCTCTACATCTTCAGAAGAATAACTTGCTTTTGTTTCGGCAACTTTTTGTACAATTTCTTTTTGAGTGTATCTTTCGTCTGGAAAATCTTTACTTCTTCCGACAAGATTTTCGGAGATTTTTTTATTTAATGCGGTCGGAACTTTGCCATGTTCTTCATTATAGGCTATTTGTTTTGCACGGCGATATTCGGTTTCATCTAATGTTGCCTGCATCGATTTCGTAATTTTGTCAGCGTACATGATTGCTCTTCCGTTGATATTTCTTGCGGCACGACCTACGGTTTGAATCATTGATCTTCTGCTTCTCAACATACCTTCTTTATCGGCATCCAAAATCGCCACCAAAGAAACTTCCGGTAAATCTAAACCTTCTCTTAGTAAATTAACGCCAATTAAAACATCAAATACGCCTAAACGAAGATCCTGCATGATCTGAATACGTTCCAAAGTTTCAACATCAGAATGAATATATCTTGTTCTGATTCCGAATTTTGTAAAATATTTCGTCAATTCTTCCGCCATTTTCTTGGTTAAAGTTGTTACTAAAACTCTTTCGTCAATTTCGGCTCTCTTATTGATCTCCTCCATTAAATCATCAATCTGATTAATAGTTGGTCGGATTTCAATAATCGGATCTAAAAGTCCTGTTGGACGAATAATTTGTTCAATATATTCTCCACCTGTTTTTTCCAATTCATAATCTGCAGGAGTTGCGGAAACATAAATGACCTGATTCTGAATGGCTTCAAATTCCTCAAATTTTAAAGGTCGGTTATCCATTGCAGCGGGAAGTCGGAAACCATATTCTACCAAAGCTTCTTTACGGCTTCTGTCGCCGCCATACATCGCATGAACTTGTGGAACGGTAACATGGCTTTCATCGATTACCATTAAAAAATCTTTCGGAAAATAATCTAAAAGACAGAAAGGTCTGGTTCCGGGAAGCCTTCCGTCAAGATAACGCGAGTAATTTTCAATTCCTGAACAGTAACCCAATTCTTTGATCATTTCAAGGTCGAGTTCGGTTCTTTCCTGAAGTCTTTTTGCCTCTAAAGGTTTCTCAATGGATGAAAAGAAATCCACCTGCTTTACCATGTCATCCTGAATATTTTTGATAGCTCCGTTCAATGTCTCCTTGGAAGTCACGAAAAGGTTTGCCGGGTAGATCTGAATCTGCTCAAAATTTGAAGTGACGTTTCCTGAAACAGGATCAAAACTCTGAATTTTTTCAATTTCATCTCCAAAAAACTGAATTCTTACACCATTGTCTGCATAAGCAGGAAATATATCAATCACATCACCTTTTACTCTAAATGTACCTCTCTGGAAGTCTCCCAATGTTCTGGAATATAATGCATTAACTAGAGAATGTAATAGTGCGGTTCTTGTAGTTTTTTCTCCGATTTCAAGCGAAATTAAAGATTTGTGAAATTCAGTAGGATTTCCGATACCGTAAATACATGAAACGGAAGCTACGATCAAAACATCTCTTCTTCCTGAAAGCAGACTTGCCGTTGCAGAAAGACGAAGCTTCTCAACTTCTTCGTTAATGCTTAAATCTTTCTCGATATAAGTTCCAGAACTTGCAATATAGGCTTCCGGTTGGTAATAGTCGTAGTAGCTCACAAAATATTCCACCGCATTTTCAGGGAAAAACTCTTTGAATTCCATGAAAAGCTGAGCCGCCAAAGTTTTGTTGTGCGCCAAAACCAAAGTTGGTTTCTGCACATTATTCACCACATTGGCAACGGTAAAAGTTTTCCCGGAACCGGTAACTCCCAATAAAGTCTGGTATTTTTCCCCGATTTCAATACCATTGGTCAATTTTTCAATGGCTCCCGGCTGATCTCCTGTAGGTTTATATTCTGATTGAAGATTGAATTTCATACTTCAAATTTAGGAAATAAAAAATGTTGGGAAGTAGAGTGAGGTCATAATTTTTTGTTTAAAAAACTTCTAATATCATTTCTAAATTCAATTGTTGAAATTTATTAACTATTTCATTGTTATTGTTTTCCATTCCATCACTGCTTCCCCATTTGTATTTAAATCTGAAATTTCTAAAAACTTAAATTTCCGTTTTGCCGTTTTCTTATAAAGTTTATGAAAATCTTTAAAAGCTTCATATTTTCCATTATTGGAATGAAAAGCAAATGTTGCTATTTGCTTCCATCTATTATTTTTAAGTGTCCAAATATTAATACTTTTAAAAACACTCGAGCAACTAGAATAATATTGTCCTATTTCGTTTCCTCCATCTTCGTCAATATCACCCATACTAAAAATACTTTCAGGATGGCAACAGTTTGATTCAGTTTGTATTCTCGGAATTATATTGTCGGTAAAATAATATGAATCACCTTCTTCACAAGAATTTAATGCACTCAATACAAATACGGAATCTGTCTTTTTATCATTATTTAAGTCTCCTAATTTATTAAATCCTTGGTTATAAAACTCACGGATTGTTTCCTTGCTCATTTTAATAGGATAGCAGTTATTTTTCTGGTTTTTAAAATCATATTTTAAAATATCTAATCTGAATTTTCCTTTTAAAATAGAGTCATTAATAAACTGAATATCATTTGAAACAATTGAATCTGAACCTTGATTTCCAATCGTTTCTTTTTTAGGACATATTTTCTCCTGAGGATTCGAGCTCATTACTACTCTCTTGTTTTCACCTTTTTTATTACATGAAGAAATAATGAAAAGAATAATTAAAAAAAAGAATGTTCTCATTTGATATTTTCAGACTGTAGATTATTCAAAAGTAAGATTTAAATACGAAAATTTTAATTTTAAAATAATAAAAAAACCGTAAAGCATCAACTTCACGGTTATAAAAAAATCTATTCGGAATAATATTTCTTATTGTGTTTTCTTATAAGTTTCAAAATTCATTGTTAATGGCAATTTGTATTGATAAGCCACGGTTTTACCATCTGCTATGGCCGGTTTCCAAGTTACATCCTGATTGGCTAGCTTTGTAACACGGTGTGCTTCACTGTTGAACTTTTCGTTTTCGCCTGATGCCTTAATGTCTCTTACTTTGCCGTTCTCGTCTACAACAAAGGTTATCGTTGTTTTTACAGTTCCTTCATCTCCTTTAAAAACAGAGCCATCAAAATTCGCTGCAACAAGACTTCTCAGCTTATTTGCTCCTCCCGGAAATTCTGCAGGCGTAAAATTGGCTTCTTCTCCATAAGCAACATCCCGTATCTTTTTTTCTTCAGATTTTTTAGCTTCAACATTTCGTTTTACGGGAATAGTATCTTTTCCTTTAATGAATGCTTTTGCTTTAAAGCCCATGAAGACCTTTTCTTTTTCATTTCGATAATCTTCAAAATATTTGTTTGTCATTAAGTTTACCTGATAAGGCTCCGGGTTTTTTGCACTTATTGCATTAGGATATCTTTTGCTTACAGATTGATGCGAAAAGTCTTGTGGCTTATACTTTTTAAGATTCTGATTTTGCGTTTTCTTACCATCAATCCACAAACCGTATTTCTTTGTGTTCATAAAATCATTGAGTTGATTTTCACTTACCTCTACTTTTTCAGATTTTTTTATATTGAAAAAATACAAAGGAGTTTCAGCCTGCTGTTCTTTTGTAAGCTTAAAATATAGTTCCTGCAACTTTACACGATCTTCTAAACTAATTTTTCTATCAAATTCAGCATATTTTTTCTGTTCCAAGAGATTACTATATTTTTTGATAATCTGGTTGTACTCGGTTGAAGGATCATTAGAAAATATTCCAGGAGTTGCCTTCTCCTCAATTTGAGCTGAAAAATCATGATTCTCTTTCGCGTAAGTTTTTTCTGCAAAAACGATTGCTAAAACAGCAAAAGCAGGAATCGCAAGATATTTTTTTGCTTTTGCAAATTTTGAATTTTTACTTGTCATCATTGTAAATCTTTTTTTAGTGTTATTAAAATTGAATTGGTGAATCAATGGGAGGTTTTGTTGTTTTAAAATTTCCTGTAAAATCATCTCCCGGTATTTTTTTACATTTTTATTTTGAGAGATTACGCTCTCATCGGCGATAAACTCATGGTTGTTGAGCATCGCTTTTTTGTAGAAATACACAAACGGATTGAACCAGAAAACGGCTTTTATAATTTCCACAAAAAGAATGTCTGCAGAATGTTTTTGTTTAATATGAATTTCCTCATGGAGAAAAATGGTATCATCAATTTTTGAATCCTTGAAATAATTTTCTGAAAGATAAATCGTATTCCAGAAACTGAAAGGGGCTAAGTCTTTTTCAAGGAGAACGATTTTTCTATTTTGATATATTAGATTTCTTCCCTTCAATCTTTTGATTTTCAAAACAGAATGCATCATTTTTAAAACTAAAATTCCTGTGATAATAAAGTAAGCAATTACCAAAAAATTTGTGAAATTAAAGCTTTCCTTTTGGTCTATAATCTGAGTTTCTAATATGGGCTGTCCGGTTTCTTCTGTAAAGACCGTCTCCTGATTTTCTTGTTGAAGCTGTTTTGTTTCAATCGTTGCGAAAGGAATGCAAAGTGAAAATAGCAAAGCCGATAATAAATAGAAACGGTTGAATATAAATGTTCTTTCTTTTGCCAGGAATAAATAATAAAGTCCCAGCAAAGCTCCTGAACAAAGGATCATTTTTAAAAGAATTATTTCCATGACTAATCTTTTATTTCTTTATCGATAATATCACGAAGTTCTTTCAGTTGTTTCTGCGTCAGCTTTGAATTTGATGTAAAAAACGAAGCAAACTGCGTCACAGAGCTGTTGAAAAAACGGTCAATCATAGAAGTCATTTCTTCCTTGAAATATTCACCTTTTGCTACTTTCGGAAAGTATTCGCGTGAATTTCCATACAGTGTAAAGCCTACCAAATCTTTATTCTGCATTCTTTTTAGCAGTGTTGCAACAGTTGTTGCTGCAGGTTTCGGCTCAGGATACGTTTCCAGAATATCTTTCATGAATGCTTTTTCTTTTTCCCAAAGAATATCCATTAAAGTTTTTTCGGAATTGGTCAGTTTTATCTCGTTCATATTCTACAATATTTCATTTCTTTCTACAAATGTAGAATAAAAATTTAACTGTGCAAATGTTTTTATGGCATTATTTTTCCACTTTATACAAAAACCTCTTTTAATATTATTATGAAAAAACTACTCTTACCCATTTTACTGGCTTCAGCAACCACGATTGTTTCGTGTCAGGGAAAAGGAAAACCCAGCGAACCATCTGCAAAAGAAGAAAAACCGAATACAGATTACAAACCTGCTTTTGAAGGACAGACTAGAATTAAGCCTGTTAAAACTACTACAGCATTTAATGTTGAAGTTTTAACTAAAGATTTAGGCAAACCATGGGGAATCATCAATTTGCCCGACGGAAAGTTTTTAATTACTGAAAAAACAGGATTTATGAATGTTGTTTCTGCAGACGGAAAACAGATTTCAAAAATTGAAGGATTTCCAAAAGTAGATTCAAAAGGGCAGGGTGGAATGCTTGATGTTGCTCTTGACCCTGATTTTAAAAGCAATAACATCATTTATTTTTGCTATTCTGAACCTTATACAGGAGGAAATCACACAGCCGTTGCAAAAGGAAAATTATCAGCAGATATGAAAAACATTTCTGATGTAAAAGTGATTTTCCGTGCTACTCCAACCTATGACGGTGATAAACATTACGGAAGCCGATTGGTTTTTGATAAAGACGGAAATCTTTTTGTGAGTACCGGTGAAAGATCTGATAAAGAAACCAGAGTGTATGCTCAGAAAACCGATAATTATTTAGGTAAAATTTTAAAAATTACCAAAGATGGAAAACCTGCCCCCGGAAATCCATTTATCGGAAAAGATGGCTATAAACCTGAAATTTATGCATTTGGAATCCGCAGTCCGCAAGGTTTGGCTTTGGATGAAAAAGGTCAGCTTTGGGATATCGAAATGGGACCGAGAGGCGGAGATGAAATCAATCTCATCCAACCCGGGAAAAATTATGGATGGGGCGACGTCACCTACGGAATTGAATACAATGGAGAGAAAATAAATAACGGAACAACGCAAAAAGCAGGAACTGAGCAACCTGTTTATTATTGGGATCCCGTAGTTTCCCCAAGTGGAGTTACATTTTACACAGGAAATATTGATGAATGGAAAAATAATTTATTCATTGCCTGTCTCAGTGGTCAACATATCAACAGAATTGTTTTAAAAGACAATAAGGTTGTTGGCGAAGAAAGACTTCTATTAGACCAGAAAGAAAGATTCCGTGATGTTCTGAGCGGAATGGACGGGAATTTGTATGGTGTGACCGACAGCGGAAAACTGTATAAAATTTCTAAGAAATAAATGTCTAGAAAAAGAGTCACGAAGTGACGACTTTCTACAGGATAGGATGCAATCCTATCAACATTAAATAAGAATCAAATCATATGCAATTCGGGCGCAAAATCGAAGATTTTGCGCCCGAATTTTTATTTTAAAAACAATTAAGCTTCTTCCAAATGAACGGTAAAGTGTCTTAAAATTTCAGGTTCCCAAGTAATATTGTATCCTTTTGAAATTTCGTTTCTTCTTTCGTACACATTTTTTACCGCAGCTGCAATATAATCCATGTGATTGTTCGTGTACGTTCTTCTCGGAATTGCCAAACGAACCAATTCTAATTTCGGATAACGGTTTTCTCTCGTTTCAGGATCTCTGTCTGCCAATAAAGTTCCGATTTCCACCGTTCTGATTCCTGCTTCTTTGTAGATTTCCAAACCTAAAGTCTGTGCAGGATATTCTTCACGCGGAACATTTGGTAAGAAATTCAAAGAATCAATGAAAACAGCGTGACCACCAATCGGCTTCTGTACAGGAATTCCGTACTCGATTAATTTATTTCCAAGATATTCAACCTGAGAAATTCTGCTTTCCAGATACGCAAATTCTGTTGCTTCATCTAGTCCGACAGCCAAAGCAGCCATATCTCTTCCTGCCATTCCGCCATACGTGATAAAACCTTCATAGATAATCGTGAAATTAGATGCTTTTCTGAAAACTTCTTCGTTGTTCAATGCAATAAACCCACCGATGTTTACCAATCCATCTTTCTTTGAACTCATCGTCATACCTTCTCCGTAAGAAAACATTTCTTTACAGATTTCTTTGATGCTTCTGTTTTCCTGTCCGGCTTCTCTTTTCTTGATGAAATAAGCATTTTCTGCAAATCTGGCAGAATCAAAAAATACAGGAATTCCGTATTGGTCTGAAAGTTCTTTTACTGCTTTCATGTTTTCAAGAGAAACAGGCTGTCCTCCTGAAGAATTACAGGTAATCGTTACCAAACAGAAAGGAATCTGCTCTTTCGGATGAGATTTGTAAACTTCTTCCAGTTTTTGAAGGTTGATATTTCCTTTGAATGGATGAAGGTCATTAATATCAAAAGCCTCATCAATGGTACAGTCGATTGCGTGCGCTTTTCTGATTTCGATATGTCCTTTTGTGGTGTCAAAATGGGAGTTTCCGGGAATTACATCTCCGTCTTTTACCAAAACCGAAAACAAAACGTTTTCAGCAGCTCTTCCTTGGTGAGTTGGCAATAGATATTTGAAACCTGTGATACTTTGTACTGTGTTGTGAAGTTGTTCGAATGAGCGAGAACCTGCATAACTTTCGTCTCCGGTCATCAATGCTCCCCATTGTCTGTCAGACATCGCTCCTGTTCCAGAATCTGTTAAAAGATCAATATAAACCTGTGAAGACTTTAGGTTAAATAAATTGAATTTAGCATCTTTCAGCCATTGTTCTCTTTCTTCTCTTGTAGACTGACGGATTTCTTCCACCATTTTGATACGAAACGGCTCTGCATATGGTAATTCCATGTGATATATTTTTTAGATTTATTAAAGAAAAATTTAATTGAAAATGAATTCAATCATCAGATGTATTTAAAGGAATAAAAAAGAACTTTACTCAGGAGCTTTAAATATATTTTCATCCGAATGAAAACCTGCAACGCCACCGCTTACTGCAAATTTCATTGCCGAAGCAGCAGTCATTCCGACCACAGGTTTTATATTCTTTTCTTCTGTAATAATTACCCAGCCGGAAATTGCATACGAATGCGGAAGATAAACTGCCACATAATTGTGTTTTTCAACATCTGCCATTTCTTTTTGGGTTAAAAAACCGATTCTCCAGATTTCAGGATTTTCGTTGGTTTTTACCCAAACCGGATCACTGAATTTTTTCTTGTCTCCGACGAATGAAGACATCACATCTTTTGTTGGCGAATAGATATGTTTGATTCCCGGTGTTTTTTCTAAAAGTCTGTCAACCGCATCCACAAAAAATCTGCCGACTACAAACTTGTTTCCTAAATAGCCCAATAAAGCTGTTAGCAATAAAGTTGATAAAAAAACCAATCCCGGAATTTCTCGTGCTACCGACGGAATAATATTATCAATGGAAGTAATGACCGACCAGATCACGAAAATTGTCAGCCCGATCGGACCAATAATAATTAATCCCTGAAAAAAGTTTTTCAGGAATGCGTTGGTCATGCTTTCAAAAGTCGGTTTTTTCAAATGTTTATCCGTGTATTGATTCTTTATTTCCGTAAGACTGAATGATTTTTGCTTCATATTCCAGCCACTCTTCCCATCTTTTATTTACCTGTTCTGCGTCGCCGAGTTGTCTTGCAAATCCGATAAAAGTGGTGTAATGATTGGCTTCAGAAATCATCAGTTCTTTGTAGAATGTTTTTAATTCTTCGTCTTTAATATTTTCTGTTAAAACTTTAAATCTTTCACAGCTTCTGGCTTCAATCATTGCAGCAAAAAGCATTTTATCTATAATTAATGTGTCTCTGTTTCCTCCTTTCTGGATGAAATTTACCAATTCGTTCACATAATCATCTTTTCGGGTTCGCCCAAAAGTGTAGCCTCTTTTAATAATAATCTGATGAACCTGATTAAAATGCTCCAGTTCTTCCTGAGCAATTGCCAAAAGTTCTGTTACAATTTCCGGATATTCCGGAAGCATCGTGATCAGTCCGATCGCATTGGTTGCTGCTTTTTGCTCGCACCAAGCATGATCGGTTAAAATTTCCTGTAGATTTCCTTCTGCAATATTTGCCCATCTCGGATCGGTGGGAAGCTTCAGCTTAAACATGACTTAAAAAATTTCTGTAAAATTAAAATAATTTGTAATAAGATTGATCGTTTTTATTTTCACGCTCAATGTTTTTGTTATTTTAACGCAAAGGTCGCAAGGTTTTTTGGAATACTCTACGCATATTTTTTAAGTTCGCAAAGGCGTTTCACTCAGCCAAGAACACAAATGTTTAATACTTGACATTAAAAGTTTCAATATTACTTCGAAGCGGTTTTTAATCTTAAAAATTCCAAAATTTTCCAGCCGAATGCATCAAATTTCTTTAAACCTGTTGCGATAATGAAGGCTAAAATTACATTCACTATATAAATTAAAACCATTAAAATCCACCACGGTATATTTTCTTTTAAAGGAACAACCAGGAAATAAACCAGTGACGAGCTGATTCCCTGCCCGAAGTAGAAAAAAATGGCATTTTTACCGATGTGAGTAACAAAATTTTCTTTTGTAATTTTTAATCTATTATATAACACAAATAAGGTTGTCAAAGAAAATAAAGACCAAATAATATAAGGTATTTTCGGCGGAAATTTTTGCTTATTGATTTTAAAGAATATATCATTTCCAAAATACCAGAACATCCAGATCAGTGCAGCAGCGACCAATCCGTAAAGTACAGGAATTATTTTTGTCGGAATTGTTTTTCCTTTCATTTTATTGGCAACCAGAAATACAGTCATATAAAATGCTACATAACCGACTTGTCCGTTCGGATATATTTCCGCGAAAATGTTGAATAATAAAGTTAAGGCCATGCAAATTCCGATAAACCAATTGATGTGTTTTGGGAAAAATCTTAAAATTAAAACTCCGAAAACCGTTAAAATAAAATAAACTTTAAGATACCAGAAACTTCCCATCACCACCGGAAAAGTGTCTGCATTGGTATATTCATGCAAATACCAATTTCCCAGATTTTGCCATTGTGGAGCAGTAGAAATACTTGTTGCCGCATATTTCGAACCGAAAGTAGAGTAGAAATTCTGCAGCCATTCGAGTGAGAAAAAAGTGAGGCCGAAAATTTTAAAGAAATAATCTAAAAAGAACAGCAACGTTACAAAAATCATGTAGGTAATCTGTAGTTTCAGTAACCTGTAAAACGTTTTTTCAATATTGGAACCTGAAGTGATTCCGCTTAAGGCATAAAACAGCGCAACATCAAAAACCAATGAAAATACTCTCAGCTCAGGAATAATATAAAATTGTCCCGACCAAAATGCGGTATGGATAAAAATAATGGAAAGGGTTGCTAATCCTTTAGCAAAATCAATGTAGAGATCTCTGTTCATCTAATTGTGGAATAATTTTTCAAAAGTACAAATAAAACAAGAGCGATTTAATTTCAGTTAATTTATTCAAACTTTAAAAGGTAAAAAACAAAAATTATAATATAGAAATACTTATCTTGAATCGTTTTAAAAGAAAAAATAGAAAAATTCTCAAAATCATATTGTTAGTGACCAAAAAATCATTACATTTGCACCTCGAATTAACTAAAAATTTATAGACAATGTTTGCAATTGTAGAAATAGCAGGGCTTCAATATAAAGTTGAGCAAGACCAGAAGTTGTTTGTGAACCGTTTGAAAGGAGATAAAGGAGGGAAAGTATCTTTCGATAAAATCTTACTTACTGTAAACGGAGCAATCACTGTAGGCGCCCCAGCTGTAAACGGAATCACTGTAGAGGCAGAGATCTTAGACCATGTAAAAGCTGATAAAGTAATCGTTTTCAAAAAGAAAAGAAGAAAAGGTTACGAAGTGAAAAACGGTCACAGACAATCTCTTACTCAGATCAAGATCACTGGTATTACAGGATTTGATGGTAAGAAAGCTGAAAAACCAGCTAAGAAAACAACTAAAAAAGCTGATGCTGAAGCAGCAGAAAGCGCAGAATAATTTAAACCAAAAAACCTTAGAATAAAATGGCACACAAGAAAGGAGTTGGTAGTTCCAAAAACGGTAGAGAATCTCACTCTAAAAGATTAGGCGTGAAAATTTTCGGTGGACAAGACGCTATTGCTGGTAACATTATTATCAGACAAAGAGGTACTCAACATCACCCAGGTGAAAATGTTGGTATGGGTAAAGATCACACTTTGCACGCTCTTGTTGACGGTAAAGTAGTTTTCAGAAAGAAAGCAAACAACAGATCTTACGTATCTATTGAACCAAACGCATAATTAAAAAGCGTTTTATAAAAATAAAATCCTCAGCATTTTTGTTGAGGATTTTTTATGCTGTAGAGTTTGTAGATTTCTTTTCTTGCAGATTAGATAGAAATAATATTTCTAAAACGCCAATTGACCACCAGACTGGATATTTAAATATTAGATACCAAAGATTAAAGCCATCAACGATTGTAAATTTTTTATAAATGTTTCTGGTTTCAATTGTGTTTGATAGATAAGGGATTAATATAAAGAAGAGTAAGAATGTAGATATTTTTGTCAAGTGATTTATCTTAATGCTTTTTCTGTTTCGAAATATATAAATATTGATTATTACTATTAAAATAAGGAAAGCAATATCATAATATGTAAATGACATAAAAGGCTTTGCTGGTTCATTAAAGAAATACATTGTTAAAAGAATTAAAATCCAAACTGAAAACCTGCTTTAATTCCAAACTTGGAAGCATCCGGTCGGTCTAAGTAATTTCCTCTCCAGTTGAAATCTACCCTGAAAATTCTGATATTTCCGAAACCAATATTTTCGATCCCAAAACCATATTCGTAATAGATCTGCTGATCAGGTGCAGAATACTTCAGATTATCTACATTGATATTTTTCGAAGCATCACTTAAAGATCCGTAAGCTCCTCTGATAAAGGCAACTTCTCTCAATTTCAATTTCTTGATTAAAGGAATGAAGGACAGGATTTTCCCGTTAAAATGATGCTCAATATGCATTGTTGAGTATGTGTCGGCAACAAATTCATAATAATTCAGCTGGGCAAAAGTATTGGGAACGATTCCGTAAGATTGGTTTCCGGGTATGATATTCTGTAAAGCCAAAGGAACCGTATCAAAGTTTTTTCCTGCCTCAAAACTGAATAAGGTTTTGCCCCAACTTCCTAGAAGAATGGGTTTGTAAAACATGAACTGCAGTTTATTATAATTAAAATCTGCATTAAACAGGCCTTCAATACCTCTCGTATATTTTAAAACAATCGTTGGTGCTAAAGTTCCGTGCTCGTATCGGTCAACTCCGGTTTGTGAAAACTTCGCTCCTGGTCTTGCAATGAAACTGATTGTTACTCTGGAGTCGTTTGTTGTTTTTCTTAAGTCACCGTTTCTGTAATACATGAGATTAAACCCATCAGGATTAGCCGATTTAATGCTTTGCAATGTTCCGTCTACTCTTACCTGAAAGTTTTTCCAAGGTTCAATAGAGGTGAAGAAACTGGTTTGGTTTACCGAACTTAAAGATGCATTTTCTCCTCTTGCAAAAACGGTTGAAGAAGCAAATGAACGAGATAAAATTCCGTCTTCTGTCGTCAGTTGTACTCCAAGCTGAGTAATGTCTCTTTTCGTTCCCCCACCGATCATAAAACGGTTTACTCTGTTAAACATATAACGTCCTTCAACGCCGTATTTGAATTGTTTATCTTTAAAGCCATAAGCATTATAAAACTCAACTCTCCAAGGATCATTTTGCGTGAAATAGGTTCTTGCTCCCAATCTTATTCTATCGCCTTCTACTTCATTTTTACCGTAAATTGAGGTGATGGGTCCCAAATCGATTCCTTTGGTCACATTATAGTATCTTGAAGCTAAAGTTTCAGTCAATTTTACGATCCTGTTGAATTTTGGAGTGTGCTGCAGTTTATCAAGCATTTCGTATACACCCTGTTCCTGTTTTGAAAGTGAATCAGGTCTTGCAGTTGTCCAGAATGCTTCATCTTTGTCTACAAACCGATCATCATATTCTTCTTTTCTTCTTGTGAAAACAGAATCTGCCAAAGGTTTATTAAAATCATACTCAGAATAATCTACAGATCGTTTGGCAATGATGCTTTTTGCACTTTTCTTTTTTGAAAATGGCGTCATCTCAATTTCTGTAACGAATTTTTTTGGAAGAAAAGTTTCGTCATCTGGATTATCATATTCCAATTCGGTTGAAATTGCGTTGATGAAATTAACATTGATCTTATTTGTAGATTTTAAAGTAGCTCCTAAAACCGCATAAGAATCGGTATCGATATAAAGATAACCCTGAAATGCCAAAACCTCAGTTCTTCTTGGTTGATACCTTATTTTGTAGGCATTTTCTCCGTTCACCGAAATAGTATCCACTAAATTATAATCATACGTGCTGAAACCATCGGTTCCGACAGGACTTGGAAATCCGATATCGAAATAATTTAAGGTGTTATCGTAAATATTAATGTCACGATAAAGGTTTTTAGCAGTAAGAGTAATGACCTGATTGTCTTGAAATCCCGATGTTTTTTGTGCAACTAAAAGCCTCTTATTCTTTTTATTTGGTTTGTTTTCTCCAAAATTCTGGTATATCGATTCATTAAGAAAAACCGGAAGTGCCATTTTCCCGCTGGCTGTAGAATCTGCGTAATCAAAAATAAAATCTAGCTTATTAAAGATTTTGCGATTCATAAAGGTGCTGTCGAGATTGTTGGCGTCAAACTGAATCTTTTCGTATTCTTTATAAGTGTAAGTATTGAACTTTTCCAAGCCGTTGTTTCGCTTGCGCTTCCATACTTCCTGCATGATTCGGTAAGCGGGGTTTTCTTTTTTACTCTTGTACTTCGTTTTCTCGTTATGAATCACTACTTCTTCAATGCTGCTTACTTTTTCCTGAGAAAGTTTTATAATTAGATTATTGGCATTGTCAGTGGAAATATCTACGGTTTCAAATGCATAGCTTTTTCTTGAAAATTTTAATTTATAAATGATAGAATCAGATTGAACGGTAAAATTTCCGCTTGTTGTTGTAAGCGCTGATTTTTGGCTTTCATTAATGAAAATTTCAACACCACTGATTTCCTTATTGGTTTTTTCGTCAATAATTTTTCCGGAAACTGTAGTTTGTGCTTGTAAGAGTCCTGTAATAAGGAGAGAAATATATAGGAAACAGTATTTTAAAAAGTTGGTTGGCATCATTCGTTTCTTCGAGCATTTAGCTTAAACAAAAAGTGTGCTGATTTGTTGAAAACATAAAATATTTTTATAAAAATTAACAATCATTCACAAAACTGCAAAGGTAACGAAAATAAGCTTATGAATATTGCGCCAATACAACGATTGTTTTATAAAAGTAATAATGATTTTGGATAGATTTAAAAATAAAAAAGACCTACATTTCTGTAAGTCTTTTTTGCTCCTCCTGCTGGGCTCGAACCAGCGACCCTCTGATTAACAGTCAGATGCTCTAACCAACTGAGCTAAGGAGGAATTTGCTTGTTTTAAGTGGTGCAAATATAATATGAAAAATAACATTAAGCAAATATTTTTCACACAAAAACAGCTGAGACAAGCTATCAGATTATTTTTCAGGAATTTAAATTTGAAATAATTAGACTCTGAAATTAATGTAAATAAAAAAGACTTACATTTCTGTAAGTCTTTTTTGCTCCTCCTGCTGGGCTCGAACCAGCGACCCTCTGATTAACAGTCAGATGCTCTAACCAACTGAGCTAAGGAGGAATGTCCTTGTTTTTAAGTGGTGCAAATATAGGACGGATATTTAAACCAAACAAATTTTTTAATTAAAATTTTCAAAAAAATTAAAATTTATTCGTAATGATTTTGAAAATGTCTGCTCCAAAAATCAGTAACATCAAGCCTAACAGGAAGATAACTCCAACCATCTGAGCGTTTTCTAAAACTTTTTGAGGAACTGGTTTACCAACAATCATTTCATATAATGTGAAAATAACGTGACCTCCATCCAATCCGGGAATCGGAATCAGGTTCAAAAATGCCAACCAAACCGAGAACATAGCGGTAAAACTCCAGAACAACGTCCAGTCAATTGATACACTTCCATCTTTCGCTTTATCAACAGGCATGTTTTTAATGATTGCCAATGGACCACCTACTTTTTTATATCCCTGTACTTTTGAATTGAAAATCAGTTTAAATTGCTTAACCTGATACGTCAAACTTTCGATACTTCTTGTAAATCCTCTTCCGATCGATTGAGCAAAAGTGAAATGCTTAGTTTCAGCATATTTTGTCAGCTGTTTGTAAGAAGCCAGACCTAAAGTTCCTTCTTTTGAAACCTGTAAAACCAGTGGCTGAACTGCTCCATTTCTTGAAACCTCAATATTAAGATCTTTTCCTGCATTATTTCTTACGACTTCCTGAAATTCGTCGTAATAGGCAATTTTCTTTCCGTTTGCAGAAATTACCTGATCGCCAACTTTTAAACCTGCAGCAGCTGTTTTAGCATTGTATATAGAATCAATTACAGCAGGATATCTTGGTGTAAGGAACGCTTTCGGGTTTGGATCTTTAAATGCTAAAGCTTTGCCGTCGTCATTTGTTGGGAAAGTAACTTCTTTACCGTCTCTCAAAACAGTAATATCGTCACTTAATAATATGTCTAATGAAAGTTTATCAAGATTATTCTGAACTTTTCCGTCAACTTTTAAAATTTTATCACCATCCTGAAAACCCATTGCTTTTGCAACATGGGTATAATTCATGGGTGCATTTACTTTAGTACTGTCGAAAACAGTTTCTCCGTTAAAAAACGAAAGGCATCCGTAAATGATCCACGCAAGGAAAAAGTTTACTGTAACTCCACCCATCATGATGATTAGTCTTTGCCAAGCCGGTTTTGCTCTGAATTCCCAAGGTTGAGCCGGTTGCTTTAGCTGTTCGGTATCCATGCTTTCGTCAACCATTCCGGCGATTTTCACGTAACCTCCGAAAGGAAGCCATCCGATGCCATATTCCGTTTCACCGATTTTCTTTTTAACTACAGAAAACCACGGGTCGAAGAAAAGATAAAATTTTTCTACTTTGGTTTTAAACCACTTTGCAGGTAAAAAATGACCAAGCTCGTGAAGAATTACTAAAATGGAGATGCTCAATATGAATTGAAAGATCTTGATTGCTAATTCCATTAATTGTTTTTAGATTTTAATTTGCAAAGGTAACAATTATCAAAAGGATGCCAAATAAAAAAGCTCCTCGAAATGAGAAGCTTTGTCATATATTGTGGCAGATTTAGAAATTAAAAGAAACACCAAGGCTTCCGTTGTTACCAACCTCTGCAAAAACTCCGAATTTATCTGTGAAGAAATACCTTGCACCAATGTGCGCTCCGATTCCGAAATCTCTTCCTAAAACACCCAAATCAACTCCCGGATAAATATCCAACTGCTCCGGCAATTCTAAAGCTTCTCTTAGATGAAAGTTTACTCGCCCGAAAATAAAAACCCTGTTGTCTTTATCGTTGTCTCTGTAATTGTCGAAATACGCATTTCCTCCGGCTCCGATGGAAATAAGCTGATTTAAACCATAGTCATAAGTTGCCGTGATTCCTGTTCCATATCCCCATGCATTAAGTCCTAAATTTACTTTCTGATCACCTTTCCCTGTGTAGGCTTGTGCGCTGACTGCTGCTCCCATAAAAAGCATCAACATCAAAACCAATTTCTTCATAAATTTTAATTTTAAATGTTTACTAAAAAATATCCGCAGCAAAAATAAAACCGAAGTCAATTAAAAGCCGTAATTTTATGGAACTTTGAATTGAGAATATGAAATCGCTATGCATGTTTTTGAATCATATGCATGCACTAACGTAGCGATTACATATGGTAATTAAAAAAAAGAAATCTACATATGAAAATTACAGGATTAAATTTTGACATCGTTTGGAGAGATAGGGCAAAAAATTTCGAATTGATTACCCAGCAACTGGAAAATGAAACTGCTGATCTTTTTCTTCTGCCTGAAATGTTTTCGACAGGATTTTGCATGGATGCTGCTGAAGTTTCAGATAAAAATGAAGAATCTCTGGAGTTTTTAAAAAAGATTTCAAAAGAAAAAAATGCAGCATTTTGTGGAAGCGCTCCGGTTGAAGCTGACGGTCAGTTTTATAACCGAATGTATTTCGTAAAGCCCGATGCTGAAGTTGTTTATTATGATAAAAGACATCTGTTTTCGTTTTCAGGGGAAGATAAAGTCTACACTCCAGGAAAACACAGAGTCATTGTTGAGTATATAGGAATCCGTTTTATGCTGCAGGTTTGCTATGACCTGAGATTTCCTGTTTTTGTAAGAAATAATGATGATTACGATGCCATTTTATATGTGGCAAACTGGCCTGAAAAAAGAGTGGGAGCGTGGGAACATCTCTTGAAAGCTAGAGCTATTGAAAATCTTTCTTTTGTTTTTGGTTTAAACCGAGTCGGAACCGATGGTAATAATCTTTTGTATCAGGAAAGTTCGCATTGTTTTTTTGCTGACGGAAAAGAAATTGCCGAGAAAGATGGAAACCTTGTTACTGCAGAGTTAGATATTAATGAACTGAAAGATTTCAGAGAACATTTTCAGTTTTTGAACGATCGGGATAATTTTGAAATTAAAATTTAGACTGAGATTGGGGCTGGAAAATCCCACAGATTACACAGATTTTCACAGATGAATGAGAATAAAGATCTGTGTGAATCCGTGAAAGTAAAATTATTTTTTTTAATCTTAGCCTCAACCTAAATATACTGTTCTAAAAGCTGTGTCAAACGATTCACGTCATGTACTCCGCTTTCTTTATACAACAATTCTCCGTTTTTGAAAACCGCTAGAGTCGGAACTCCTCGTACTCCATATTGAGAAGCGATTGCGGGATACTGATCAACATCTATTTTCACAATTCTTGCGCCTTCACCTATATTTTCTTTCACTGTTGTTAAAACAGATGACTGTACTTTGCAAGGTTGACACCAGGTTGCGAAAAAATCAATCAGTACCGGTCTTTCCGAATTGATGAGTTCCTGAAATTTTTGTGACATTGTAATTAATTTTTTAGATTCTGAATGGCTTTTACATTTTGAAGACTCGTTCCGTCATAAACTTCCACGCCGTTTTTCTTAAGAATTTCTACAGCTTGGTCAGCCTGAATACCCTTGTTGCAAAATACAACAACTTTCTTGCCTTTTAATTCGCTGCTTCTGTTTTCTATTTCCGCTAACGGAATATTGATGGCATTTTCAGCCGTTGCTTCTGCAAATTGTTCCGGAATTCTTACATCAACCAAAGTTACATCCGGGCTTTTTACAATTTCAATAATATTTGCGTTTGTACTTATAGCCGTATTTTGAGTTTTGCAGGAAAATATAAGAAAAGAAAAAATCAAAAAGTAAAATATTTTCAGTTTCATTTTACAGAGTTTTTGTCTGACAAACAAAATCTGAAACCGGAAATTTTTCCGTTTTTTTAATTCCGTTAAAGCCACCTTCTATTTCAGTAAAGTTTCTGATTCCGTGTGAGTTGAGGATGCTTGCTGCAATCATGCTTCGGTAACCTCCTGCGCAATGTAGAAAGAAATGCTCAGAATCATCAACCGTGGAAACCCAGTCACTGATTGTGTCTAAAGGTCTGCTGTAGGCGTTGTCAATATGTTCTGCAGAATATTCTGAGATTTTCCTTACATCAATCACTTTTGAATTTTCATTAAAGGCTTCAGCAAATTCAGAAGGAGAAATTCTTTTTATTTCGTCAGTTTCTTTACTGGAGTTTTTCCAGGCATCAAATCCACCTTTTAAATATCCTAAAACATTATCAAAACCCACTCTGCTTAATCTTGTAATGACTTCCTCTTCAGTTCCTTCGTCAGAAATCAGTAATAAAGGATGTTTTACGTCAACAATTAAAGTTCCTACCCATGGTGCAAAATCTCCTTTCAATCCGATGTTAATTGAATTCGGAACAAAACCTTTGTGAAATTCTACAGGGCTTCTTGTATCTAAAATCAAAGCTCCTGTTTCTTCAGCAAAGCTCTCAAAATCTTCTACCGAAACAGGGTTTAAACCTTTATTCATGACATCATCAAGACTTTCGTAGCCGCCTTTGTTCATGGCAACATTCATCCCGAAATATTTCGGTGGAGCTGTTAAACCATCAAGAACTTCTTTTACGAAAGATTCTTTATCCGGTTGATTTAGAGCGTAATTGGTTCTTTTTTGGTTTCCAAGGATATCAACAGTCTCTTTCTGCATATTTTTTCCGCAAGCTGAACCCGCTCCGTGTGCCGGATAAACGGTAATGCTGTCATCCAAAGGCATAATTTTAGTATGTAAACTGTCATATAAAATTCCGGCAAGGTCTTCCTGAGTTACGCTTCCGGCTTTCTGAGCCAGATCCGGTCTTCCAACATCGCCTAAAAATAAAGTGTCTCCTGTGAAAATTGCAGTTTCAACTCCGTTTTCGTCGATCAGAAGGTAAGTTGTGCTTTCCATGGTGTGACCGGGAGTGTGAAGTGCTTTAATTTTTACTTTTCCAATCTCGAAAATCTGATCGTCTTCAGCGATGATGGCTTCAAATTCAGGTTTTGCAGTCGGTCCGTAAACAATCGGAGCGTGAGTTTTTTTGCTTAAATCCAAATGTCCCGAGACAAAATCTGCATGGAAATGAGTTTCAAAAATATATTTTAAGGTTACATTATCTTTCTCTAAACGATCAAGATAAGGCTTCACTTCTCTTAAAGGATCTATAATTGCCGCTTCGTTTTCTGATACAATATAATAGGCACCCTGAGCCAGACAGCCCGTATATATTTGTTCAACTTTCATTGGATCTGTTTTAAATTATTTATAAAGATACAAAGTAAGTCAATAATTGTAAAGAAATATATATTGTTGCTGATAGTTTCTGTCGATTGTTAGAATTTTCAAACATTTTGTATGATGGAAACTCACTGATTTTTAGGCATAAATCAATTTTAAATATCATTAAAACGAAATTGCTGTTTTTTATCATATTAATTTAGTAGACTTTTAAAATTTTAATTAAAATAAATACCACAAATCATCATCAACATATTCTCTAAAAATTTTATATTTAAGAGTTAAAAAAATCAAATGGCAGATAAAACAAAATTTATTGATGAACTGAGTTCAAGATATACTCCGAAAGGAGAACATATTATATTAGGAAAAGGAATGCTGGATGGTGATGTGGTCACTGAAGTCAATGTTACCATTCCTTTAAAAACAATCAACCGACACGGATTAATTGCCGGAGCAACCGGAACCGGAAAAACCAAAACGCTTCAGGTTTTTGCCGAACAGCTATCTCACGCAGGAATCCCGTCTTTGGTTTTAGATATCAAAGGAGATTTTTCGGGAATTGCGGCAGCCGGGCAAATGAATTCAATCATTGAAGAACGTTATGCTAAAACCCAGCTTCCATACAATCCACAAGCTTTTCCTGTAGAATTAATGAGCATTTCGGGTGGAAAAGGAATCAAGCTGAGAGCAACCGTTACCGAATTCGGACCTGTTTTATTAAGCAAAATTTTAGAGCTGAATGATACGCAGCAAAGCATTATGTCGATTGTTTTTAAATATTGCGATGATAAAGGTTTGCCGTTAATTGATCTGAATGATTTAAAGAAAGTTCTACAATATGTAACCGATAATCCACAGGGAAAAGCGGAATTGGCAGCCAATTACGGGTCGATTGCACCCGCATCTTTAGGGGCAATTTTAAGATCGATTGTTGCCTTGGAACAACAGGGAGCTGCAGATTTCTTTGGTGAATTGAGCTTTGATGTCCATGATTTGCTGGAAACGAGAGATGGAAAAGGGGTTGTCAATATTTTACGAGTTGCGGATATTCAGAATAAGCCACAATTGTTTTCAACATTTATGCTTTCGCTTTTCGCTGAAATTTACATGACTTTCCCTGAAGAAGGCGACAGCGGAAAACCGAAATTGGTTTTGTTCATCGATGAAGCGCATTTGATTTTTGATGAATCTTCAAAAGCTTTGGTTTCACAAATTGAAACGATGGTAAAACTGATTCGTTCTAAAGGAGTAGGAATTTATTTTATTACTCAGATTCCGGGAGATGTTCCGGAAAGTGTGCTTTCGCAATTAGGCTTAAAAATCCAGCATGCATTGAGAGGATTTACGGCAAAAGATAAAAAAGAAATTTCTAAAGCGGTTGAAAATTATCCGACAACGGAATTTTATAATGCTTCGGAACTGATTCAGAATTTGGGTATCGGTGAAGCTTTTGTTACAGCTTTGGACGAAAAAGGAATTCCGACACCTTTGGTTCATACGTATTTGATTTCTCCGGAATCAAGAATGGATGTTTTGAATGATGCAGAAGTTTCTGATTTAACTTCAAAATCGGCATTGGTTTCAAAATATGAGAAAGCAATTGACAGCGAGTCGGCTTACGAAATTCTGGTGAACAGAATGGAACAGGCGGTTCAGAATTCGGCTCCGACAGAAAAAACAAAACCTGTAAAAGAAGAACCGGGAATGTTTGAGCAGGTGATGAAAAGCAGCGCCGGAAGAACATTTGCAAATACTCTGATGCGTGAAGGAGCCAAAGCGATTTTAGGAATGCTAGGTTTAGGAAAACGAAGAAGATAATTTGGAGTTTAGTGATCTCTTTGATTTTTAAATGTAATTTTATTATTTTAGCAGATTAGCCTTTTAGCAAGATACCGGATTTTAAAAGGTTTGGTTTTTGATTGTACAAGCTTAAAGTAAGACTACAAAATGTATTCAATTATTGATATAGAAAGTAATGGTGCAGGTTTCAGGAAAGAATGCATTATAGACATTGCCATTTATCGTTATGATGGTCAGAAAATCACTGACCAGTTTATTTCACTTGTGAATCCCGAAGGAGATATTACTCCTTTTGTGCAGAAACTGACGGGAATTACCCCGAAAATGGTAAAAACGGCTCCGAAATTTCATGAATTGGCCAAAAGAGTTGTTGAAATTACAGAAAACACTACTTTAGTCGGTCACAATATCGATTTTGATTACAGAATGCTTCGTCAATCATTCAGTCGGCTTGGCTATGATTTTAAAATCAATACTTTAGATACAATTCCTTTAGCAAAAAAACTGATTCCCGATGAGGTAAGCTATTCTCTTCAGAAATTGGTGAAATCTTTAGGGATTCCTCTCGTAAATGCTCATCGAGCTGATGGAGATGCGAGAGCTACTTTAGAGCTTTTTAAACTTTTGATTTCGAAAGATACCGAAAATGAAATTATTCAGAAGCAGCATGATGAAACCAATGCTAAGAATTACATCAACAAAATCAAGCAGTTAACTCAGGATTTGCCAAACGAAAAAGGCTTTATTTATTTTCAGAATGATGAAGGGAAGATTATTTTTTCTGATTACGTTCAGGATATCAACAGATATTCTAAAAAGCTTTTTAATTCCAAATCAAAAAAATGGGAAAACGTTCAGAATGAAACGGAACAAATCAATTTTGAATTAACAGGAACTGATATTATTGCGAAGCTGATTTTAAACTCAAAAGGGATAAAAAAGAGAGAAATCTTTCCTTTCGGATTGTATTATAAAAACCAAAAATATATAGTCGAAAAAAATAAACTGAATAAGACAGAAAAACCACTTCTGAAATTCAGGGCATTTACGCAGGGTTCAAAAGCGGTTCAGTTTATCAATACGTTCGAAGAATATCAGAATGTCGAAAATTTCAGAAGGAAAATCGATTTCAAAAAGAGAAATGAACTTTGGCTTGGAAGCGGAAGAAAATTAGGAGAAAAATTATTCCTGATTATTGAAAAAGGAAAAGTGGTTTCTTACGGTTTTTATGAGTTGTTTACGCAGATTCAGACCATGAGTAAAATTTCAAAGCTTAAAATCGATTTGCCTTTGTCAACCTCTGATCTGATCAATGAATTGCAGTTGGCACTGCTCCGTGGAGATTTTGAGACGCTGCCATTACCGAAGTAATCTCAGTTTTGGAAAAAATAGATGAACTTTATACTCAAAATAATTAATCTGAGTAAAAAATAGTATTTTTGCAAAAGAATAACAAAAGCAATGCAAAATTTTAAACAAAATAAAACTGGTAAAAAGGGAACTATAAAGTTCTCTAAGGTTTGGAATATTTAAGGAGTTGCCTTGCATAAAAAAATAATTATTGCGGCAGGCTCTTTTCGAAGAATCTGCCTTTTTTTATGTAAAATTTAGATTATGAATTCAAAAGAATTATTAAAGATCGCCAATGAATTTGGCACACCGGTGTATGTTTACGACGCAGAGTCAATCAAAATTCAATACGAAAAACTTACATCTTCTTTTTTAAAACACACAAAGTTCTTTTATGCTGCAAAGGCATTGACCAACATTAATATTCTGAAATATGTCAAGAACCTGGGTGCTTCTTTGGATTGCGTATCGATAAATGAAGTTAAATTAGGTTTAAAAGCAGGTTTCCCTAAAGAAAAAATCCTCTTTACTCCGAATTGTGTAGATCTTGCTGAAATCGAGGAAGCAATGACTTTTGGAGTACATATCAACATCGATAATATCTCTATTCTTGAGCAATTTGGAAACAAATACGGAAATTCTTATCCCATTTTAGTAAGAATCAATCCCCATATTTTTGCTGGTGGAAACTATAAAATTTCTACAGGTCATATCGATTCAAAATTCGGTATTTCCATTCATCAGGTTCGTCATATCGAAAGAGTGATGAAATCAACCAATCTTAATGTAGAAGGACTTCACATGCATACCGGAAGCGAGATTAAAGATCCTGATGTTTTTCTTCAGGCTTTGGATATCATGCTTGAATTATCTGAACATTTTCCGAATCTGAAATACCTTGATATGGGAAGCGGATTTAAAATCCCTTATCAGGACAGTGAAGAGGAAACCGATGTGAAAACTTTAGGGAAAAAAGTGGAAAAAGTAATTGCCGAATTTTCAAAATCTACAGGAAAAAAGTTTGAGCTTTGGTTTGAGCCCGGAAAATTTTTAGTAGGAAAAAGCGGTTATTTATTGGTAAAAGCAAATGTTATCAAACAAACTACGGCAACGGTTTTTGTTGGTGTAAATTCAGGCTTTAATCATTTGATTCGTCCGATGTTTTACGATTCTTACCACCAGATTGAAAATTTATCAAACCCGAAAGGTGCAGAAAGAATCTATACCGTTGTTGGAAATATCTGTGAAACGGATACTTTCGCCTGGGACAGAAAATTGAATGAAGTAAGAGAAGGCGATATTTTGGTGTTCCATAATGCAGGAGCTTATGGTTTTGAAATGAGTTCCAATTTTAATTCAAGATTAAAACCTGCAGAAGTTCTTTTCTTAGACGGAAAAGCACATTTGATTAGAAAAAGAGACGAGTTTGAAGATCTTCTGAAAAATCAGATCGAAGTATTGTAAATTTAAATTCATTACTCATAAAAAACTTCACATTCGTTGTGAAGTTTTCTTTATTTGGCTTGATTTTTAATGTAATTTAAAAAAGTAATTTTATGAAAACATTAGCTTTATTTTTAGGTCTTTTTGCTGCAAACTTCGCCTTTGCGCAGGATCTTGAAGACAGAGACGATTCATTTATTGTTGAGAATAATAAAAACCTTTTGAAAATTGATATTAAAGAACCATTCATGCAGGTTGCATTGAAAGGCTGTAATGATTTTCAGGCGGCAAGTTTCGAGGGTGGGGCTGCAGCTTACAAGGATATTTTAAGAAAATATATGTACACCTATCTCAATTCTGATTTTTATACGTTAACAGGTGATTTCACATTTACATTAACTATCGATGCAATGGGGAAAGTGACAGATGTTGCAGGAGACCCCAAAGTTCTGAACAGTGAAGTATTTTTTGATGATATGCAGTATGTCGTGAGAAGAATCAAGAAAAACTGGAAACCCGCAATGTGTAACGGACAAGCCGTAAAATCTGAAATGAAATTAAAAATGAATTTCTCATCTTTATCGGCAGATATGTAAATATGAATAAACATTTTTTTGTACTGCTCCTACTGATTGGGTTTAAAAGTTTTTCACAAGACTTAAAACCAAATACAGAAAATTCTATAATAACCAGTAATGCTGAATTTCCAGGAGGTGATAAGGCCTTCACTAATGAATTTTTAAGAATGATTCATGGGTATATTGATATGAGTAAATATGCGGTAAATGGTCAGTTTACTTTTCTCTTTGACATTAGTACTGAAGGAAAAGTTGAAAACCTGAATGTTTTACCTAAAGTGAAAAACAGCGAATTATTTATTGAAGACATGGAGTTTGCCATTAAAAAAGTTAAAAAGAAATGGAAGCCTGCAATGAAAGATGGAGTACCAATAATTTCTAAAAAAGTAATTAAAATAAATTTTACTTCTGATCATGTTGATCACGAATAAAATAATTTAAATACTCTTAAAATACACTAACGAATAAATTTTTTATTTTAGCTGTTGTAATTTTGCAATGGCTATTTTTAATTTATTTACCATGAAACTTAAAATTTTTATTCTTATTACCTCAATATTTTTTATCAGTATTGATGCTCAGGTTTTGTATAATTATCCAAAAGGTCAGGATTTTTATGAAGGAGGAAGGGAAGGTTTTAACAAAGATATTCAGGACGCTGCTGTAAAAAGCGGAATAAAGCCATGTGAAAAAACAGAAGCTTTGTTTATGAGGTTTATTATTTATCCTGACAATCAAGTAAAATATGTTGCAGATCCGGATACGCTTGCTGTCGCAAATAATAAATGTATAAAAGATAAGGTTTTGGGATTGATGAAATCTGTGAAAAACTGGAAGCCAGCCGAACTGGATGGGAATAAAACAGCTGCAATGTTCTGCACTCTTTTTACAGACGACCTTTTACTTAAAAAAGGATTTAGTGAGGAAGAATTTTCAAATCCTGTTTATATGTATAAGGATAAAGAAAGTGATATCATGAAATTCCGCGAGAACTTTGTTAAATGTTTTGATTCGAATGGGTATAGAGCAAATTTAGACTATTCTTTTGTTATTAATTTTGATGTTGATACAAAAGGCGAGGCAGGCTTTTTTTATATTGAAAATCAGTCTGATTTGGAGAAATTCAACAAGATGGTTGTCGATTGCGCTTCTAATACAAAAAAATCTTACTGGAAACCAGGTTACTACAAAGGAGTTCCTGTAAAGCAGGTATTCAGAATGCCTATACGATTTAATGCCTACTAATTCTTATTCAATAGGCTTTTTAATAGTCTACCCATTTCTATGACATTCTGTCACAAGATTTTGTATCTTTGCAAATTCAATTGATTTGAAATTTAATGTTTGAATTTGAAATTACACAGTAGTTTTGATTTCAAACTTCGAATCTCGAATCTCAAATTTTAAAAACCGTGCAGGAAAAATATATAGACGAAACAAAGCAGGGAGAGGCTTTTGCAATCGCTGAACGAGAGGGTAATTCCAAGAAGTTATTCTTGGAGAGTTATGGTTGTCAGATGAATTTTTCTGATTCTGAAATCGTTGCATCTATTCTTAATGAACAGGGATACAACACTACTCTAAAAGTAGAAGAAGCTGACCTTATCCTTTTAAATACTTGCTCAATCCGTGAAAAGGCTGAACAAACGGTGAGAATGCGTCTTTCTCAGTTCAAAAACCTGAAAAAAGAACGTCCGAATATGACGGTTGGTGTTTTAGGTTGTATGGCGGAAAGACTGAAAACCAAATTCTTAGAAGAAGAACAGTTGGTTGATTTGGTCGTTGGTCCTGATGCATACAGAGATTTGCCGAATCTTTTAAAAGAAACCGAAGACGGAAGAGATGCCATCAATGTCATTCTTTCAAAAGAAGAGACATATGCCGATATTAATCCTGTTCGTTTAGGCGGAAATGGTGTTACTGCTTTCGTTACGATCACGAGAGGTTGCGATAATATGTGTACATTTTGCGTGGTTCCGTTTACAAGAGGTAGAGAAAGAAGCCGTGATCCGCATTCTATTTTAGATGAATGTAAAAATCTTTGGGAAAGCGGTTATAAAGAAATCACTTTATTAGGTCAAAACGTTGATTCTTACCTTTGGTATGGAGGAGGTCCTAAAAAAGACTTCGCAAAAGCATCAGAAATGCAGAAAGCAACAGCAGTGAATTTTGCTCAGTTGCTTGATTTGGTGGCTAAAGCAGTTCCTGAAATGAGAATCAGATTCTCAACTTCAAATCCGCAGGATATGAGTCTGGATGTATTTAGAATGATGGCGAAGCACGATAATATCTGTAAATATGTTCATTTACCGGTTCAGAGCGGAAGTAATAATATGCTGGAAGCAATGAACAGACAACATACGCGTGAAGAATATTTAGATTTAATTAAAAAAGCTAAAGAAATTGTTCCTGATATTTCTTTTTCTCAAGATATGATTATTGGTTTCTGTAACGAAACTGAACAAGATCACCAAGATACATTGAGCTTAATGAGAGAAGTGGAATACGATTACGGTTATATGTTCGCTTACTCAGAAAGACCTGGAACTCCGGCTCACAAAAAAATGGAAGATAATATTCCTGCTGATGTTAAACAAAGACGTTTAGCAGAGGTAATTGCTTTACAAGGGGAATTGTCAAGAAATAGGATGAAGTCTTATGTTGGAAAAACACATAAAATCTTAATTGAAGGGATTTCGAAAAAGAATAAAAACCAATGGAAAGGAAGAAATTCCCAAAACGCGGTTTGCGTATTTGATATGCTGGAAGGTCAGAAAATAGGTGACATTGTGGATGTTTTTGTTTTTGATAATACACAAGGCACACTTTTAGGAGAAACTGTTTCAAAATAAAATATGTCTGCCGATTTAACGACAAAACAACTTTTAGATAATATTTCTGCATTACTGGATAATGCCAGAAAGAGAGTTGCGGTGGCTGTAAATCAGACGATGGTTCTCACTTATTATGAGATAGGAAGGATGATTGTAGAGGATGAGCAACATGGTGAAAGTCGAGCAGAGTATGGAAAGGCTGTCCTTAAAGATCTGTCTACACATCTTACAGAAAAATTTGGTAAGGGTTTCTCTCAACGAAATTTAGAACAGATGAGACAATTCTATTTGTCTTACTCAATTCCGCAGACACTGTCTGCGGAATTACAAAATTCAATAAGTCAGACAGTATCTGACGTTTTTCAAATTCAACAGACACCGTCTGTTAATTTCAATCTTTCATGGTCTCATTATCTTAAACTAATGAGAATAAACGATATTCAGGAAAGAAAATTCTACGAAATTGAAAGTTTTAAAAATAATTGGAGCTTAAGGGAGCTACAAAGGCAATACGATTCGGCTTTATATACAAGATTATCTTTAAGTAAAAATAAAGAAGAAATCCTTCAACTTTCTGAAAAAGGCCAAATTATAGAAAAACCGAAAGATCTCATCAAAGATCCGTATGTTTTAGAATTTCTTGGCTTATCCGAAAGACCACATTATTCTGAGAGCGAATTGGAATCAGAATTAATTGATAAATTAGAGCATTTTCTTTTGGAATTAGGAACTGGTTTTACCTTTGTGGCAAGGCAAAATAGAATTACTTTTGATGAAAAACATTTCAAGATCGATCTGGTTTTTTACAACAGGGTTTTAAGATGTTTTGTTTTAATTGATTTAAAAATCGGTGAGTTGAAGCATCAGGACATTGGGCAAATGCAGATGTATGTAAATTATTACGACAAAGAAAAACGCCTTGAAGATGAAAATAAAACGATAGGAATTATTTTGTGTCAGGATAAAAGTGAAGCATTAGTTCAATATACTTTGCCAGAAGATAACGAACAGATTTTTGCGAGTAAATATTTTACCGTATTGCCAAGTAAAGAAGATTTTATTAACATTTTAAACTCAGACAATGGAAAAACTTCATAAGTATTGCCTAAGTGTATTGTTGGTAATAATCTGCAGCAATATTTCGGCACAGGTAACAAACGGAACTGCCGAAAGTGAAGATTGTAAGCAGTTGTATGAGCTTTATAATCAGATTTTAAATCATGATTTTGAAGTTTCGGGAAAGTTTTGTGCTGAAAAGCAGGGTTGCAATCTTGCGATTCATGATAAAGAAACCGCAGCTGATCTAATTGGAAAAATCTGTTCCGGAAAAAATTGCGAATATTCTTATAAAAATAAATCAGAGACAGTTTTTTCTAATATAGAAAAGCATGATCAACTCCTGAAAAATTTCGAGAAAAACAGCAAAGAAAATCTTTTTGCTGAAATTTTATATTTTAAAACCAAAGTTTCAAAAGTCAGAAATAAAGATGATTTAGAATTAATCAGCTAAGATTTTTAATCAAATTATTAAGCTAATTATCAGATTTACAATTTAGTAAATCAAAATTCAAATTCAATAATCTAAATTTTACTTATGAGTAGCGAACTTCAAAATATAAAAAACCGTTTCGGAATTATCGGAAATTTTCCGGCTCTAAACCGAGCTTTAGAAAAATCAATACAAGTAGCGCCCACAGACATTTCAGTCCTTGTTATGGGAGAAAGTGGTGTTGGTAAGGAATTTATTCCGAAAATTATTCATTCAGAATCCAAAAGAAAACATCAACCCTATATCGTTGTAAACTGTGGAGCAATTCCGGAAGGAACCATTGATTCTGAACTTTTCGGGCACGAAAAAGGAGCTTTTACGGGTGCAACAGCAACCAGAAAAGGATATTTCGAGGTGGCAGATGGAGGAACAATTTTCCTTGATGAGGTTGGTGAACTTCCTTTACAGACGCAGGTTCGTCTTCTGAGAGTTCTTGAAAGCGGTGAATTTATGAAAGTAGGTTCTTCGCAGGTTCAGAAAACCAATGTGAGAATTGTTGCAGCAACCAATGTGAATATGATGAAAGCAATTCACGACGGAAGATTCCGTGAAGATTTGTTTTATCGTTTAAATACAGTACAAATTGATATGCCGGCTTTAAGAGAAAGAAAAGGAGATATTCATTTGCTTTTCAGAAAATTTGCCATCGATTTTGCCGAAAAATACAGAATGCCTGAGTTGGTGTTAGACCCAAGTGCCGTTCATTATATCGAAAATTATACTTTCCCGGGAAACATTCGTCAGCTGAGAAATTTGGTAGAGCAAATGACGGTGGTGGAACGTGAACGAAATATCACTGTCGGAAAACTGGCAGAATATATTCCGATGGATGCTCATTTGCCGATGGTCGTGAATCAGCCAAATACACAAAAACAAAGCGATTTTGGCAGCGAAAGAGAAATTATGTACAAAATTCTCTTCGATATGCGAAACGATATAAATGATTTAAAATCCTTAACTTCGGAACTGATTAAGAACAGAGGAACTGCGGATCTGAGCAATCAGGAAAAGAATTTAATTAACAGAATTTACACTCCTGAAACTCAGCAAGCTGCAAATTCGAATTCTTTGCTGTATTTTGAAAACAATAATAACATCAATCAGAATGTTCAGAATCCTACAATTATTTCAGATTCGGAGAATTCTTATGAGGACATTGAAGATATTGAGGTTGAGGAAAACAGACCGGAATCTTTATCGCTTCAGAATAATGAAAAAGATTTAATTGTAAAAGCTTTAGAAAAACACAACGGAAGAAGAAACAGGGCGGCAGACGAATTGGGAATTTCACAAAGAACTTTATACAGGAAAATAAAACAATATAACTTAGAAGAATAAAAAAAAGAACTACCTAAATCATGAATGTAAATTTAACACCTAAACCGATCAATTTTAAGTTTGGAGAATACATCAACAAAGGCTTTGAGCTTATGAAAAAAGACTTCGGAAGCATTTTCGTGGGCTTTTTAGTGACTTTTCTGATGTCTATCATTCCGTTTTGCGGACTTTTAGCGATGGGGAATTACTACAAATATCTTCGTAAACTGAATAAGAATCAAAATCCAAGTGCAGGAGAAATTTTTGATTTTAAAGATTTTATGCCTTATTTTATTTTACAGCTGATTATTATCGGTGGCGTATTTGTTTTGTATATACCTTTCATTATTTTTGCTGGTATTGCGGGAGCTACAGCAGATTCGAGTGGAGAAGTAAGTCCGATTTTCGGGATTCTGATGTTTCCTTATATGTTTGTGGTGTTTTTTGCAATTTATTATTTTGTGCTAAAAGGATTCTATATTTCACCTTTAATCAGCTATAAAGGGATCACAGATATTAAAACAGCATGGAATATTTCTAAAGTAATGACTAAAGGAAATCTACTCAATATTTTCCTGTTTTCACTTGTAGCCAGCATATTATCACAAATAGGTATTCTTGCTTGTGGTATTGGTATTTTTGTAACGGCTCCGTTTCTTTACGCAGCAAATTATTTTGCTTACGAAGATGCCATTCAGCAGATAGAATATGATGAAATTACCGAGATCGGTATTCAAGAAAAATATTAAAATAATTTTATAATGAATCAGCTTAAAAATCTTTTACTATTAATTATATCTGTCGGATTACTCAATTCCTGCTACAGTTTTTCAGGTTCGTCACTTACTGACGAAAAAACAG
This sequence comes from Chryseobacterium formosense, assembly GCF_900116415.1. Taxonomy (GTDB): domain Bacteria; phylum Bacteroidota; class Bacteroidia; order Flavobacteriales; family Weeksellaceae; genus Chryseobacterium; species Chryseobacterium formosense. The sequence goes on from NZ_FPAP01000006.1 coordinate 108,904, forward strand.
TTCAGATCAATGAGTTTCCTAATAATGCAGCGTATGTAAATCCTACCTTATCGCAGCAGTTTTCTACAGATATTCAGAATAGATTTTTACAGCGTACAACCCTTAAAGGAACAAAAGAAAATCCTGATATTTTGATTGAAGGTGAAATTACCGATTACTCAATTTCTCCGACAACGATTTCTTCCACCACGCAACAAACAACTGCAGGTGGAACAATTCAGGAATCTCAGAATAAATTAACGATCACGGTGAAAGTTCGTTACGAAAATAAGCTGCACCCGGAATTGAATTTCGACAGAAATTATTCTGATGAAGCCGTTTTCAACAGCAGCCTTTCGCAGAGTGACATTGAAGCTTCACAGGTGAAAATCGCAACAGACAGAATCATCAATAAAATTTTTAACGACATTGTCGCGAACTGGTAATTATGGTGAATACTAGAGTTTTAGAATTATTAAAAAATCCGAAAAATATACAGTCAGAAGATCTCAGTCTTTTGAAACAGGAAATTAATTCTTTCCCTTATATTCAAAACATCCGTGCTTTACATTTGTACGGAGTGCACCTTTTTGATAAAGAAAATTATCAGAAAGAACTATCTACAACGGCTGCTTATACTACAGATAAAAAGATTCTGTATCAGCTGATCAACGGGAAAATCCAGCAGATAAAAGCTGATCAGCTAACTGTAGAATCTTCTATAACTGAAAAAACAGATGATCTTCCTACTGAAAAGGTCGAAAATCCTGTTGCAGAAGAAAAAGTAGTGGCTCCTAAACATGATTATGAAGCTGTTTCCCAATCTTTGATTACTCCAAAGCCTGAAATCAAGCATGTATTTGTAAATGGAGAGCGCAACCGTATTTTATTTGAGGGGGAAGAGAATTTTCTCGATGAAACGAATAATGCAACGATCGATCTTGAAGCAACCTTAGAATCGGGAGTAATTGTTACCCAAAAACCATTTTCGACAGAAGAAGTTGTTGCTGAATCTGAAGTCGAACAAAAGCCTGAAACAGAATTTGTTGCTCCAAAGTCAGAAACAATTATTAACGAAGATAAAATAGATTCTGAAAAAGTTGAGAGAAAAATTAATGATGAGTCAGAATCCAGTTTCATTAAAATAGAACCTTTCGAACCTGAAGCTAAGGTTGTAGATGAAGACACTGTTGAAGAAAATATCACTAAGCCGGTAGATTCAAAACAAATTTCAGAAGATTTAAACATTGAAACTGTTATTAATGAAGATAAAATAGATTCAGAAAAAGTCGCTGAAAAAATCGGTGATGAATCTGAATTAAGCTTTTTAAAAATAGAATCATTACATCCTGAAGCCGAAATTTCGGAAGGAAAAAATATCAATGAAAAAAATGATTCTGTTGAATCGGAAGAAATCAGCAAGGTTTTAAATCCTGAAACAATCATTGAAGAAGATAAAATAGACTCTGAAAATGTTGCGGAAAAAATCAATGATGAATCAGAGTTGAGTTTCCATGGAACAGATTCTTTTTTACCGGAAATCAAAATTGAAGCCAACGATCCCGGAAATGATGCCGTCTCTGAAATTTCAAAATCGAACCTCAGTAAGCATGAAGATGAGATGCGTCGCTTAATTGAAGAGGTGGAGAAGAAAATGAAGTCTCAGAAAAAAAATGTAGAAGAAAAACCGGAAATTCAGCATGAAGAAATTGATGGAGAAATCAGTTTTGCTGAAACTCAGGCTTTCCATATCGGTGAAGAGCAAAAAGCAGCTGAAGAAGTTGTTGTAAAAATTGCAGAGAAAATTGTCGAAGAAAAACTCGAGGTTTTAAACACAGAAACTGAAAAAGAAGCAGTTTCAACTTGGAAGCCGATGAGTTTTGAATCTCATACCCCTGATTCGTTCAGCAAAAAAGTGGAAATTCAATCTGAACCTGCAGAAAAAGTAGAAAAAACTGAAGTAATTTCAGACAATAAAATAGAAGAAGAAAAATCAGAGATTATTGTAGAAAGCAATATTGAAGAACCTATAAATGAGGTAAAAAATATTGAAGAAAATGTAGAAACTGAGGCTACTGATTCTATCAAAGATGACGAAGTTCCGGTGATGAATGTTTCTTTCTTCGGAAATGATATTTCAAGTTTATCCATTCAAAAAGAAGAAAAGCAACCTATTGAAGAAAATCCGGAAATAGCTGTTCAAAATGAAAGTAACCTTTTAGACAGTAATGTTCCCGGTTTTATCAACACTTGGCAAAGCTGGCTGAAAATCGACAGAACAGAAGAAGTTGAAAAAGATAAGATTGAAATAAAGAATAAAGTTATTGAATCTTTTATTGAAAACAATCCTAAAATCAGTCAGCTGAAAGATGAAGTAAATTTCGTTGTAAAAGAAAAGACAGACGATATTTCGCATTTAATGACCGAAACACTGGCAAATCTTTATCTTGAGCAGAAACTGTACACAAAAGCAATCAATGCATTTCAGATATTAGTCAATAAACATCCTGAACGGAAAGAATATTTTGAAAATAAAATTCAGGAGATTAAAGACAATCGCGGAAAAAATTAAACTAAAATGAGAATGGCGGAATTTTTAAATTCCGCCATTTTTATGTCATATTATTAGAAATCTCTTTTCTTTTTTTGAGCTTACGATATGCTTTTTTACCTAAAATAATAATCACAACCAAAGTCACAATTGCTAAAAAAACTGCAATAACCGGAGCAATCATTGCTAAAACGGCCATAATTCCGGAGCCAGCCGTTTCAGTAGTCCCGACAACGGAATTTCCTAATCCGCCTGTTGTAGCAGTTGAAGCCGCCCGAATTCCCGCAAAACCTGTACTGATTGTTGCAGCCGTTCCGCCTCCTGCGATTAAAGCTAATCCCCATTGCGGAAATGTTCCCAAATCTGCAAACTGACTCGCAAAAAGAATGGAACCTGCAATTGTTGCCAACGGTACAGAAACAGTATCTAAAAAATTGTCTATAAGAGGAATGTAATATGCTAAAATTTCAGCTAAAGTGGCAATTCCTGTCGTAATTAAAGCGGGAAGACCCGAAAGCCAGTCAAAACTTTCATGGGTGGGAATCCATTGGAAATAAGATGCTAAACTCACCGCAAACATCGGCAGGAAAACTCTGAAACCTGTTGCAGCAGCTAATCCGATTCCGATAAATGCACTCAGAATATACGGAAGATAAGGAATTTGATCTAACATAATCATCAATTGTTATCTAAAGCTACAAAAAATATGAATACATACAGATCAAAACTTTAAATATAGTTAATGACGAGAGACAGGATATTCGGCTCCTTCGGAGCCGAACCTTTGTAGAAAAATGATGACCAAAGAAAATTGCGCTCCGGAGGAGCGCAACAATTATTTATAACAAAAATCAATTGACAATTGATAAATTATGATTTTTTTTGAGATTGTAATTGGCAAAGCTTGATAAACTGCGCTTCAACATCCTGAAATTTCTCAGGAAGCTCATTCGAAACCCAAAACAACATGGCAACTGTTTTTTCACCAAAACTGTCTCTGAAAAGCTCTTTATTCAAACGATAACATTCTCTTAAAAGCCTTTTCACTCGATTTCTGTAAACTGCTTTTTTAAAATATCTTTTAGAAACAGAAACTCCGATTTTCACATTTTCATTCTGCAGATCAGGATGGTTTTTAAGAATAATAATTCGCAGATTTCCATATGTTCTCCATTTACCTTTAGCGAAAAGTAAGTCGATCTCTGCTTTTTTCTTGAGTTTTTCTTCTTTTGGATATTTAAAATCAGACATTATCGTTTTTCACTAAATGATTGATAACTTCCGCTGCTGCGTACAATCCGAAAATCGCGGGTAGAAAGCTGATTGTTCCGTAAAAAGATCTTTTATAATTGGCTCCGTCGGTCATTTTTAAGCTGTCTTCATCCTGAATTTCGTCAGAAAATACACAACGAACACCTTTGTCAATTTTTACTTTTTTAAGTCTCTTTCTGATCTGTCTTGCCAAATGACAATGTTGCGTTTTGCTGATATCACGAACAAGAACTTTTGATGGGTCAGATTTTCCGCCGGCTCCCATTGAGCTTACAATTTTTATTCTTCTGCGTTTAGCCGCAATAATGAGTTCTAGTTTTGGGGTAACACTGTCAATACAGTCTAAAACAAAATCAAACTTTGCCGAATCTAAAACTTCCTCCATTCTTCCGGGATTCAGAAACTCATTGATTTTTGTAAGATTCAGATTTGGGTTGATGTCTAAAAGTCTTTCAGCAACGACTTCTACTTTATGTTTCCCTACGGTAGAATGCAACGCCGGAAGCTGTCTGTTGATGTTGGTAATGTCAACAGTATCTCCGTCAACAATCGTCATATTCCCGACACCGGCTCTTGCCAAAAATTCTGCTGCAAAAGAACCGACTCCACCCAATCCTACAACAAGAACCGTTGCTTTATTCAACTTTTCCAAACCTTCTTCTTTGATCAGGAGTTCTGTTCTTTCCAACCAGTATTTATCCATTTTTTATCGTCTCTAAGTTTTCTAAAATTTGCTTATTCAGTTGTTCCAAAGAAATTTCTTTTAATTCTGAAATTTTTAAGTATAATTCTTCGATATTAAAATCTTCATTATCAGTTTCAAGAAATATTTTATCTAAAGGAGTTGTCTTTAAAACATTCTGCAAAGATAGATTATACAAAACAGCTTTTCCAAAACTCAAATAAAAATTATTTTTCAGCAGATCATCGGCAATGCTTTGTTTTTTATTGAATCCATGAATAATCATCGGCTGTTCTGCATATTTTTTGAATGAAATCACTTCATAGAATTTTCTTACGCAATGAATAATTAAAGGTTTTTTGAGCTCATTCGAAATCTCAATTTGCTTTTTGAAAACCTCTTCCTGAATTTTTTGTTCAACAGAAATCAGTCCGTCGAGTCCGCACTCTCCAATGGCAAAACAATTTTCCGTAATGTTTGATTTTAACCAATTGATTTGATTTTTGATGTTGTCTGATTGAATATCTTGCGGGTGAATTCCTATGGAATACAAATGATTGGACGGAGTTTTTCCGTAGTTTAAATTATAAATTCCAAGTGGTTTATTTTCTTTATGATGATGAAAATCAAAAAAATCCATATTCAAAAATACTATATTTTAAACGGGATAGAAAATTATTAAACGTTCGTTTATAGATATGTTAAAAATTTCTTAACTTTACTAAAAACGTAACTATGGGAAAAAAGTTTTCTGACAAACAGATTCACATTCTTGATATTGCCGAGGAACTTATCGCTAAAAAAGGGTATGAGGGAACTTCTGTAAGAGACATTTGTACAAAAGCCAACATCAATGTGGCAATGATTTCCTATTATTTTGGGTCGAAAGAAAAAATGATGTCTTACCTTTATCAGTACCGTGTGCTGAAAACCAGAGAAAATTTTTCTCAATTTGCAGACACCATCAAAGACGGAAGGCCGGAAATGCAGATGAAAGAAATGATCAAATATATTGTGAGCCAGCTTTTTAAATATAATTATTTCCATGGTTTCGTGACGCAGGAACTTCGCCATACCGAAAATCTTAAAGATGAACTGCTTGATTTTTACCAATTGTTTGTAAGAAAGCTTGATGAAGTGATCAAAAAAGGGGTTACTTCAGGTGTTTTTACATTTACTCCGAAACCTGAAGATATTTTAACGACGATCATTGGTTCTACGTTATTTGTCATCAGAAACAAAAATTTTTACGAGTTATATGTTCCTCACAAAGATGAAGAATCTTATGTGAAGGAAGCAGAAAAAAAGGTGAGAATGAATCTCTTAATGAATATTTTTGCTGTTTTGGGATACGCAGCAGACTAATTTTACGTTAAATAATCATAAAAAAAAATCTTTTAGCAAAAAAGTTATATTTTTGCAAATTAATAGGTCGGTAAACCCGATAGCTGTTATTTTTTATATGAAAAAATATATTTTAGGTATTTTCGCTATTGCTGTGCTTGCTTCTTGCAAAAGTCAGCAGGAAAAAGCATTAAGAAGTGCAGACAAGAATTTTATCCTTAAAACGGCAAATGAAAATTTTGCTAAAAAGAAATGGAAAAACGCTTTGGCGCTTTACGATAGACTTCCGAATCTTGTGGCTGGAACAGATGATGCACCAAATGTGGTTTTCAATTCAGCGTATGCCAATTATTATGATAAAAACTATAGACTTGCGGGAAATCAGTTTAAAAATTTCTCTGTAAGTTTTCCTCAGGATAATAGAAAAGAAGAAGCTGCTTATATGTCGGCATTGTGCTACTACAACGGTTCTATGGATTATAACTTAGATCAGTCGAGTACAGAATTGGCAATTAACGAGCTTCAGGAATTCTTGAATAATTACCCGAACTCTGAAAGATCTAAAAACATCAACACGATGGTTGATGAACTTTCTTACAAGCTTGAATTTAAGGCTTACGAAAACGCTAAGCAATATTTCAAAATGGCAAATTACAAGTCTACTGCCGTTGCTTTTGAAAATGTTTTAGATGATTTCCCGAGTACAAAACTTCGTCCGAAAATCTATGATTACATGATGAAAGCACGTTATCTTTTGGCTCAAAACTCTGTTTATGAACTGAAAGAAGAACGTATTGAAAGTGCATTGGCATTTACAAGACAGGTTGAAAAAGAACTTCCGAATACAGAATACTCTAAAACTGCACTTGATCTGAGAGAAAAACTTGAAAGAGAAAAGAAAAATTTTGCAGTTGTAAAAAAGCAAACCGAAGAGAGAATTGCGGTTCTTACAGCTAAGCAGAAAAAAATTGCAGATAAAATGGCTGAGCAAAACAAAACTGAACAGCAGATGAAAGATCAGGTAGATAATGAAAAGCAGGCAACCCAGATGAGAAGAGACAGTGCGGTGCTGCAAACACCTCCTCCTGCGGCGACTTTCAAAATTCAAAGATAATTCGTAAATTTGCTAACTTATAAATAAATTAATTTTCTCAAAATGAGCGTAAAAGATACAAAAGCAGAAGTAAATACGATTACTTACGATAAAGATAAGATTGAAGACAAAGTAGGCTCAATCTATGAAGCTATTGTAATCATGGGGAAAAGAGCAGAGCAGATCAATGCAGAAATTCGTACTGAGTTACACAATAAATTAGACGAATTTGCAGTTCACAACTCTACTTTGGAAGAAGTTTTTGAAAACAGAGAGCAGATCGAAATTTCAAAACACTACGAAAAACTTCCGAAACCAACTTCTATTGCTATCCAGGAATGGTTAGAAGATGAAGTTTACTTCAGAAAAACTGAAGACAGAAAATAAATAAAATTATTTTTTATAAAATGTAAGGTCATAAAGGAAATATTTCTTTTGTGACCTTTGCTGTTTTGATATATCAGGATACGTTTAGGAAAAAATAAGTAAATTAGTGCTTTAAAAAAAACTACATGAGTATTGCCGGGAAAAAGATTCTCATCGCCGTTTCTGGTGGAATAGCTGCCTATAAAATTCATTTTCTTATTCGGGATTTTGTAAAAAAAGGAGCTGAAGTTCAGGTCATTATGTCACCCGATGCGGAGCATTTTGTGACGAAGCTGACTCTGTCCACACTTTCAAAAAATCCGGTTTACACAGAATTTTACAGTGATAACGGAACATGGAACAGTCATGTGGAATTGGCTCTTTGGGCAGATGTAATGATCGTTGCGCCTTGTACAGCCAATACTTTAGCCAAGATGATTCATGGGATTTGTGATAATCTTCTGATTGCGACCCATATGTCTGCAAAATGTCCTGTATTTATTGCTCCGGCGATGGATTTGGATATGTATCAGCATCCTTCCACTAAAAATAATTTAAAACTTGCGGAAGAATACGGTCATACTGTAATTCCTGCTGAAAGTGGCGAATTGGCGAGTGGTTTGGTGGGTCAGGGAAGAATGTCAGAACCGGAAACAATCGTTAAAACTGTTGAGGATTTTTTCAATTCAAATCAAAAAAAATCATTACAAGGTAAAACAATTTTAATTACGGCCGGACCAACTTATGAGGCAATTGATCCTGTTCGTTTTATCGGAAATCATTCTTCAGGAAAAATGGGGTTTTCGTTAGCAGAAGAGGCTGCAAAAAGAGGCGCAAAAGTAATTCTTATTTCGGGTCCGAGTTCGTTAAAACCGAATCATGAAAATGTAGAATTACATCAAGTTACTTCAGCAAAAGAAATGCTCAACAAGGTTTTTGAATTTTACGAAACCATCGATATTGGAATTGCGAGTGCGGCCGTTGCGGATTATGCTCCGAAAGTAGTCGCTTCAGAAAAGATTAAAAAAAATGAGGACAGCTTTTCGATTGAATTAATCAAAAATCCGGATATTCTAAAAACCATGGGTGAAAAAAAATCACATCAGTTTTTGGTAGGATTTGCTCTTGAAACGCAGAATGAAGAGGAAAATGCAAAAGGAAAACTTGCCAAGAAAAATTTGGATATGATCGTTTTAAACTCACTTCGGGATGAAGGGGCAGGTTTTAAAAATGACACCAACAAAATAAAAATATTTACCAAAACAGAGAAGCTGGAATTTGATCTGAAATCTAAAGAAAATGTTGCAAAAGATATTCTCGATTGCATTGAAACTCAGATTTTAAAATAAATTTTATAAATTTCCGTTTTCAATTTTTAATTAGCTAATGAAAAAAATAATCATACTCTTTTTTCTGATCGTATTCAATTTCGGGTTTTCTCAGGAACTCCTCTCTACCGTTCAGGTTAATTCTCAGAGCTTAGGCGGAAGTAATACGCAAGTTTACAAAGCTTTGGAAAAAAGCCTCCGGGATTTTATCAATAATACAAGCTGGACGGGAAAAAAACTTCAGAATTTTGAAAAAATAAAATCAAATTTTGCAATCGTTCTTACTGAAAGAGATGGAAATCGTTATAAAGGAACAATCGTTGTTCAGGCAGTTCGCCCGGTTTTCAGCAGTTCATATGAATCACCATTGCTAAACATTCAGGATAACAGATTCGGATTTGAATATGCCGAAAATGAGAATCTTGTTTTCAACGAAAGACAATTTTCAGGGAAAAATTTAATTGATGTGATCAGCTTTTACGTGTATCTGATTTTAGGTTATGATGCAGACAGCTTTCAGTCGATGGGCGGAACGCAATGGTTTTCAAAAGCTCAGCAGATTGCCCAAAATGCTCAAAACCGAGGTTATGATGGATGGAATCAGATTAATGAACCAAGAAGCCGCTCGATTTTGATCGGGGAAATCCTGAATCCAAATATGAGTCAGTTGCGTTCTACGATTTATACTTATCACAGAGCAGGTTTGGATGGATTATTCAATCAGGATCAGACGCAGCCAAAGAAGATTATTTTCGATGCTTTGATGCAATTGAAAACGTATGAAAATTCTTTCCAGCAGAATTATTTTTTCAATCTCTTTTTGGATAATAAGGCAGACGAAATATTCAATATTTTCAATTCCGGAAATAATGGTTCGGTAAACATTGGTACTTTGAAACAGCAAATGATCATTTTCTCGCCAAAGAATACAGAATCTAAGTGGAATAAGTGGAAGTAAAAGGTATAATTCTTGAATTCTGACTTCTAAATTTTATATTTGCAGAAACAAAACGTAATCTGCTTCTGAATCTATGCTTTCACGAATTTACATTAAAAATTTTGCTCTAATTGATGCACTTGAAGTGTCTCTAAAAAACGGTTTACAGGTCATCACTGGTGAAACAGGTGCTGGAAAATCGATTATTTTAGGTGCGCTACGATTGATTTTAGGCGAAAGAGCAGATATAAAATCAATTTCTAAGGCTGAAGAAAAAAGTATTGTCGAGACAGAATTTGAGCTGAACAATCAGTTTAAAAAATTCTTCATCGAAAATGATCTCGACTATGAGCATCAGACGATTATCAGACGAGAAATTTTGCCTTCGGGTAAATCCAGGGCATTTATCAATGATGTTCCGGTAACTTTGGATGTTCTTAAAGAGCTTAGTTCACAGCTTATCGATATTCATTCACAGTTTGAAACGTCTAATCTTTTTACTTCTGAATATCAGTTTAAAATAATCGATGGGCTTTCAGATAATAAAAAGCTTATTGAAGACTATCAACAGGACTTTTCTGAATATCAATCTTTAAAAACCCAGTTCAAAAAATATCAGACTCAGCTTTCTGAAAATACAAAAGAAGGTGACTACAAGCAATTTCTTCTAAGCGAATTGGAAGAATTGAAAATGGATGATGTAAATTATGAAGACTTACAAAATCAGCGTTCTGTACAGGAAAACGCAGGAATGATTTCTGAAAATTTGTCTCAGATTTTGTCTAGATTTCATCAGGAAGAAATCGGGATTCTTTCATTTTTTAATGAAGCAAAGTCTAAACTTTCAAAAATTGCTGATATTTCAACCAGCTTTTCAGAGCTTAATGAAAGACTTGAAGGCTCTTTTGTAGAAATAAAAGACATCATTTCTGAACTCGAAGACGAGTCTGAGAAAATTGAAATTAATCCTGAAAGTTTAGCTCAGCTTTTAGAATTTAATAATAAAATCAACAGCCTTTTTCTTAAACATAATGTTACTGATATTGAAGCTTTAAAAGAAATCAGAGATCAGCTTGCAGGCGAACAAAAAGGAACTGCCGAAATCGAAGCTTACATCAAAGAAATTCTTGAAAATATTTCATCCAAAGAAAAATCTCTGGAATCTTTAAGTCAGAAACTTTCCAAAAACAGAAAAAAAAGTATTCCTGTTTTCATTAAAAAAGCTGAGGATTTGCTTAAAAAACTTGGATTAGAGAAAGCAAAAGTTGACATCGAAATCAATGATTCAACAGAATATAACCCGTTTGGAAAAGAGAATATTCAACTGTTATTTCAGGCAAATTCTGGTTTTCCGCTAAAACCAATTCAAACTGCCATTTCTGGGGGTGAGAGATCTCGTGTTATGCTCGCTGTGAAAAAGATTATTGCAGAAAGTGATGAACTTCCAACTTTAATTTTAGATGAAATCGATACTGGAGTTTCTGGAAAAGTTGCCGAAGAAATTGGAAATCTGATGCGTGAAATGTCTCAAGATATGCAACTGATTGTTATTTCTCACTTAGCACAGGTTGCCGCAAAAGGAAATGATAATTACAAAGTTATAAAACAGGATGTTGCAGGAAAAACTCAGTCAACGATTATTCCACTAAATGACGAAGAAAAACTGAACGAAATCGCACAGCTACTTTCAGGAAGCAAAATCACGGAAGCGGCTCTGACGCAGGCAAAAGAATTGATTGGGTGATTTGTTTTGAATAAAATATAAGACTTCTGATTTTCAGAAGTTTTTTAATTTTACATATAATTATTATAATAAGTTTAATTAAACGCATATTATGAAAACAAAGCTATTTACATTGTGTTTTTCATTGTTTACAGTCAGTCTTATCTTTGCTTGCAGTTGTGATCCGAACGGTAATTTTTCAAAAGTTGCACCAAAAACAAATTTAGTTGTTTTGGTAAAAATCAACAAATATCTTACATTTCAGGAATTTGAGAATGATAAAATTCCAATGTCAATGGAAGTGGAAATAATTGAGATCCTAAAAGGTAAAATTCAAAATAAAAAAATTATAGTTTGGGGTGATAATGGAATTTTGTGTCGTCCTTATTTAACAACATTTAATGAAGGAGAATATTATTTTTTAGCTTTATATAGTACGGGTAATATGATGCGTCAAAAAGAAGAAAAAAAAACACATTATTTTGTTTCAGTTTGTGGAGAATATTGGATGAAAGCAAATATGGATAAAAAAATTGCATTGAGTAACTATATGGATAAGAAGAAACAAATTTCATTCAACAAAATTTTAAGACAATTCAAATAATCATAAAGCTTCTCTCTACAGAAGCTTTTTTTATTCCCACAACTTTTCTTACTTTTGAGAAAATCCTTCACAATGAATTTTAAACCGATTTTACTAACTGCCGGCGTTTTGTTTTCGGCTAATTTTTTTGCTCAGAAAATGACGTATCCTAAAGCAATAAAAGGCAATCAAACCGATACATATTTCGGAACTGCTGTTGCAGATCCGTACAGAGATTTAGAAAATGATTCTGAACCTACCAAAAAATGGGTAGATGAAGAAGTTGCTTTCAGCCAAAGATATTTATCTCAGATTCCTTACAGACAGGATATTGTAAAGCAATTAACCGACATCTGGAATTACGAAAAGATTGGCGCACCTTTCAAAGAAGGAGATTATACGTATTATTACAAAAATAACGGTTTGCAGGCGCAGTCTGTTTTGTACAGAACCAATAATAAGACAAAAACAACTGAAGTATTTTTAGATCCAAACAAATTTTCTGAAAAAGGAACGACTTCGCTTTCAAGTTTGTCTTTCAACAAAAAAGGAAATTTAGCAGCGTATTCCATCTCGGAAGGTGGAAGTGACTGGAATAAAATTATTATTCTTGATGCAGTAACCAAAAAGCAGATTGACGAAACTTTAGTTGATGTAAAATTTAGCGGAATTGCGTGGCAAGGTGATGAAGGTTTCTATTATTCAAGCTACGATAAACCGAAAGAGGGAACTGTACTTTCAGGAATGACAGATAAACACAAGGTTTATTATCATAAATTAGGAACAAAACAGTCTGCTGATCAATTAATTTTTGGTGGTGAAAAAACACCGAGAAGGTATTTAGGAGCTTATCTTTCGGAAGACGAGAGATATTTAATTATTTCTGCAGCCAATGCAACCAACGGAAATGAGGTTTTTATTAAAGATTTAAAGAAAGGCGGCGATTTTGTTCAGATCAACAGTGGTTTTGATATTAACGCAAGTATCGTTGATACGGATGGTGACAATCTTTACATCTTTACCGACAAAGATGCTCCGAATATGCGTTTGGTAAAAACGACCATTCAAAATCCGGCTCCGGAAACATGGAAAGACGTTATTCCTGAAACAGAAAATGTATTGGGAATTTCCGGCGGTGGCGGTTATTTCTTCGCAACATATATGATTGATGCGATTGATCAGGTAAAACAATTCGACAAAAACGGAAAACTGATCAGAGAAATTTCTCTTCCAGGAAAAGGAAATGTCGGAGGTTTCGGAGGTAAAAAATCGGAGAAGGAATTGTATTACTCTTTCAGTAACTATATAACGCCGGGAACAACTTATAAATTCAATGCTGATTCCGGGAAATCTGAAATTTATCAGAAGCCTAAAGTGAAATTTAATCCTGAAGATTATGTTTCAGAACAGGTATTTTATACTTCAAAAGACGGGACAAAAGTTCCAATGATGATTAATTACAAAAAAGGGACAAAACTTGACGGTAAAAATCCAACAATCCTTTATTCTTACGGAGGTTTCAATGTCAGTTTACAGCCTTCTTTCTCTGTAGTCAATGCAATCTGGATGGAAAATGGCGGTATTTATGCGGTCCCAAACATCCGTGGTGGTGGTGAATACGGTAAAAAATGGCACGATGCAGGAACAAAAATGCAGAAGAAAAATGTATTTGAAGATTTCATTGCAGCCGGAGAATATTTGCAGTCTAAAGGTTATACATCCAAAGAATATATGGCGCTTTCAGGAAGATCAAATGGTGGATTATTGGTTGGTGCAACGATGACGATGCGTCCTGATTTAGCAAAAGTCGCTTTCCCTGGAGTCGGCGTTTTGGATATGTTGAGGTACAATAAATTTACGGCAGGAGCAGGTTGGTCTTACGATTATGGAACGGCAGAAGATAATAAAGAAATGTTTGATTATTTAAAATCTTATTCGCCTGTTCATAATGTAAAAGAAGGAACTTGCTATCCATCAACCATGATTATTACAAGTGATCATGATGACAGAGTTGTTCCGGCGCATTCATTTAAATTTGGTGCAGAATTGCAGGAAAAACAAAAATGTGAAAATCCTATTTTGGTAAGAATCGAGAAAAATGCAGGCCACGGAGCAGGTAGAGCAACCGACCAGGTGATCAGCGAAAATGCTGATTTAATTTCTTTTGCTTTGTATGAAATGGGAATTAAAAAATTAAATAAATAATCTATATCGTCACTTCGAGTAGCGCAACAAAGTGAAGCGTATCGAGAAGTTGATAATTAAAAGCGAGATTGTAAAATACAATCTCGCTTTTTGTTTTAACTAAATCGTTAGTAAAGCACATACAAATGAAATCAAAGATTTTCAAAGACTTTTGTGTGCTTTATTAGCTCTTTCATGAAACTTAAAATAAAAGCTTTTGTGACTTTTGTGGTTAAACCAAACAGTCAGATTTTCAAGACTTTAAATCATCAACTTCATTCTCCTAAAAATGCTTACTTTTAAAATCTTAAATCTGAAGAAATGAGAAGGGAAATAAAGAACAAAACTCCTCAATTTAATATATCTGAAAATCAGCAGGAAATCTATCAATTCGAAAAAGATGGACTTGAGCTGAAATCAAAATATACCACAGAAGATGTAAAAGATAAGAGCATTTCAGACTCTTCTCCGGGAATTGCACCGTATATGAGGGGACCTTACTCAACAATGTATGTTCAAAAACCTTGGACAATTCGTCAATATGCAGGTTTCTCAACAGCTGAAGAATCGAATGCGTTTTACAGAAGAAATTTAGCGGCAGGGCAAAAAGGTCTTTCCGTAGCTTTTGATTTGGCAACGCACAGAGGGTATGATTCAGACCATGCAAGAGTGGTTGGCGATGTAGGTAAAGCGGGCGTTGCGATTGATTCGGTGGAGGATATGAAAATTCTGTTCAACGAAATTCCTTTGGATGAAATTTCGGTTTCTATGACGATGAATGGAGCGGTTTTACCGATTCTTTCATTTTATATCGTGGCTGCGGAAGAGCAAGGCGTTTCTCAGGATAAACTTTCAGGAACAATTCAGAATGATATTTTGAAAGAATTTATGGTGCGTAATACATACATTTATCCACCAACGCCTTCCATGAAAATCATTGCCGATATTTTTGAATATACATCGAGAAATATTCCGAAATTCAATTCTATTTCCATTTCAGGATATCATATGCAGGAAGCGGGAGCGACTCCGGTTTTGGAAATGGCTTATACGTTAGCTGATGGCTTGGAATACGTAAGAACAGGAATTAAAGCAGGAATGAATGTCGATGATTTTGCACCGAGATTATCTTTTTTCTGGGCAATCGGAATGAATCATTTTATGGAAATTGCAAAAATGCGTGCTGCAAGATATATTTGGGCGACTTTGTTGAAGCAATTTAATCCTCAAAATCCGAAATCTTTAGCTTTAAGAACACACTCTCAGACTTCAGGATGGTCTTTAACCGAACAAGAACCATTTAACAATATTACGAGAACGGCAATCGAAGCATTATCTTCAGCTTTAGGCGGAACACAGTCTCTTCACACAAATGCTTTAGATGAAGCCATTGCACTTCCAACAGATTATTCGGCAAAAATAGCCAGAAATACACAGATTATCCTTCAACAGGAATCAGGAATCTGTGATGTTGTAGATCCAATGGGTGGAAGTAATCTGGTTGAATCTCTCACTCAGCAGATGATTGAAGAGGCCATGAAATATATTGATGAGGTAGAAAAAGAAGGCGGAATGACAAAAGCCATCGAAGCCGGAATTCCGAAAATGAGAATCGAGGAAGCTGCTGCAAGGAAACAGGCGAAAATCGACAGTAGTGAGGAATTTATTATTGGGGTAAATTCTTTTAAATCGGCTTTAGAACAAACTCCAATTGAGATTTTAGATATCGATAATACCGAAGTTCGCAGGAAACAGATTGAAAGATTAGATTCGATAAAATCGAGCCGAAATGCTGAAGCGGTTGAAGATATTTTAAACCAGATCAGAGAATCTGCAAAAACAGGAAACGGAAATCTTTTAGCATTGTGTATTGAAGCGGCTCGAAGAAGAGTGACTTTAGGTGAAATGAGTGATGCGATGGAAGAAACTTTCGGTCGTTACAAAGCCAATATCAGAACTATACAAGGAGTCTACGCAATGAATGCCAATAAAAATGAATACTTCGGAAAAGCACTTGAGTTGACTCAGAAATTTGAGCAGGAAGAAGGTAGACGTCCAAGATTGATGGTTGCCAAAATGGGGCAGGATGGTCACGATCGTGGTGCAAAAGTTGTGGCAACGGCATTCGCAGATATGGGATTTGATGTTGATGTTGCGCCATTGTTCCAGACTCCGGAAGAGGTGGCAAAACAGGCGGTTGAAAATGACATTCACATTTTGGGTGTTTCCTCTTTAGCGGCAGGTCACAAAACTTTAGTTCCGCAGGTTGTTGAAGAACTGAAAAAACTCGGTGCAGAAGATATCACGATTGTTGTCGGAGGCGTAATTCCACAGCAGGATTACGAATTTTTATACGCAAACGGAGCCGACTTTATTTTCGGACCTGGAACCAATCTTCCGAAATGTGCAGTTGAAATTCTGAATCGTTTTTTAGATTAAAATGTGATTAGAATCCGATAAATTGCACGAGGTTTGTACTGTACGCCATAACCAAAAACAAAATATTATGGCTTATACAGTAATTTCAGTATTTCCGGCAAACGTTGGTACAGAGGAAATAAAATCAAAATTAAGGAATAACGGTTTCAACGAAGCAGATATTATCGTTTCCACTTCGAAATTTAATGATGATTCATCAGCAGAAAATTATCAGGAAGACGAAAAAACGCAGAGCTTCTGGAATCATATTTTTGTGAACGACAATGAGCTGCTATCTGCTTACAGCAAAGAAAGTGTGGGGAAAGTGAATCTTATCGTTTACGCTTCAACGATCATCGAAGCACAGGAAGCAAAAAAAATTCTCGACCAGTATGGTGCCCTGAAGATTTATAACAAACCTTCTTTCAATGAAGAAAAGCCTGATACGGCAGGTTTGCCAGAAGATGTTTATAACGGAATCATTGCAAAAGCAAAGCATGATGTTTATTTCTTAGACAGGGAGCGAACCTATAGTCCAAACAGCAAAGGAATGGATAACACGATGGACGATTTAGGTTCAAAAGATTAAACTAAAAATTAAAATATAAACGTTTGAGAAATTATTCTTAGACGTTTTTTTTTTGAAAAAAAATTATTTAAATCAAAAAAAATGATATATTTGCATCTGAAAATCAAGTTTAACCAATTAAAAAACAACGAAGCAATGTTCAAATTCAATCTACATTCAACAGTAGGATTGCCTTTTGCAAAGGCGAGGCTTCGTGGTTTGGTACACTCATAGAATAACAGTATATCGAAATATCAAAACCCGAAGTCGCAGAGATTTCGGGTTTTTTATTGCGCAATATTTAAACTCAAATCAGTTTCCCCGAAAATCTTTTTTATAAAATTTTGGAGCCTTTTCAAATAGTTTTTAGGAGCTATTTGACTACGCCGAATTGTTACTTATTAATTTTTTAAGGAGCAATTTCCCGCTTTCCACTATATCTTTTTTGCCAACGCTTTTTTTCAAGCCAATGCAAAAAAGGATGTCGTTGCAATCGGGGCTAATGATAAAGTTTCGCCTTGATAAACCTCATAGGTTTCCAAAACCTATGAGGTTTGAATAACAACAAATCAACTAGAATCTTAGTTGACAAAATTTAATGTGACGTATAGAAACCAAATTTCCATACCTCGCCTGTAATTAAATAATGGAAAAAGAAAATCTTTTATTTTTCAGATTAAGAAGTCTGAGAAGCAGAAAAAGAATCATAAAAAAAGATGTAGAAAAACAGATCAGGAAAAAGTATAAACATAGTGATGAACTCTGGAAATTAAGAAGAAATATTCCGTCAGTTCCTTTGGAAAAGCCATATCAAAAAGGGTTTGTAAGATTCTTTGTTGTAAGAGACGATGTAAAGCGTTCCAAAGACGGAGATTTCTTCGAAGGAATTCTGAATAAGATCAACACAAAGACGTATTCTGAAACCCGAAAATTCTTAAAAAAGAAAAGAAAATTCGGACGAAGAATATATGTTGACCGGGAGCAAAAATTAGATAGACTTTCCACCTATCAATGGAATGATCCAAAGTTGAAATTAACAGACAGAGAGAGACAATATTTTTTAAAAAGAGAAGATTATTGTCCGTTCAGAAAGACATATAACATTTACTATGAATTCATTGAACCATGGAGGTTTGTATTGAGGGTAAAACCAAATATGATTACTCATTACAAACCTTTGGATTCCGATTTAGAAAAAGAGATCGATGAACTCGATTATTATTTAGGGAAACATAAAATTGTAGGAATTATTCACAAAACAATTTATGGAAGACCAAATCCATGGAAAGATAAATACAAAAGAGATTCAATGAAAAGCAAAAAATGCTTTCGCTGCAAAATGTCTGCAACTGTGATTGCAGAAAATTTAGAGGACGGAAATGTCCTGAAATTTTAAAACAAAAACAATGGGAAATTTAAAACTTAAAGGAAAAGATATATTAAAAATAGGCTATCCAAACAATCAAAGTGTAAACATCGCTTTGGAAGTCATGAAAAGAAATTTTGCAACAAAAAATATTCATCATGTGAAATCTCTTTTAAAGGAAATTCTGCAAAATCCGGAAATTTTTGAAAAAGATTTAACCTTCGGGCAAATTGCGGAAGCGTTGCTTTCATCCAAGAAAACGGAGAAAAGAATGCTCAATACAAACAGGGCAACATTCAATATTTTCGGAGACAATATTTCAGATGAAGCAAAAAACCAGCTGTATACCGCTTTGAAACTTCCGATTGCAACGCAAGGCGCTTTAATGCCCGATGCACACAGCGGTTACGGACTTCCGATCGGCGGAGTTCTGGCCGTAGAAAATGCGGTGATCCCGTATGGAGTCGGGATGGATATCGGTTGCAGAATGTCGCTCAGTATTTTAGATACCCCTATTTCATATCTTGACGGCGCAAGAGATAAATACGAAAAAGCTCTTGCCGAACATACAAAATTCGGGATGTACGAAACTCATAAATCTCATATCGATCACGAAATTTTCTATAGAGATACTTTCGATATGATTCCGATTTTGAGGAGATTAAAAGGAAAAGCCATCAAACAAATGGGTAGTTCCGGCGGCGGAAATCACTTTGTGGAATTTGGAGAAGTAGAAATTACAGAAGGAGATGAACAAATCGGACTTCCAAAAGGGAAATATCTTGGGATTCTTTCACACAGCGGATCACGTGGATTGGGTGCAGAAATCGCTCAATATTATTCCAGAGTAGCTGTGGAACAATGTCCGTTGCCAAAAGAAGCACAGCAATTTGCCTGGCTGGATCTGGGTACACATCTCGGTTTGGAATATTGGACCGCAATGAATTTGGCGGGAGATTATGCTTCAGCTTGTCACGACGATATCCACAGACGATTGGTAAAAGCAGTCGGTGGAAGAGTGAAAGCAAAAATTGAAAACCATCACAATTTTGCATGGAAAGAAATTCATAACGGAAAAGAAGTGATTGTTCACCGAAAGGGAGCTACTCCGGCGAATGAAAACGAATTGGGAATGATTCCCGGATCAATGACGGCAAAAGGTTTTATCGTTCGTGGAAAAGGAAATCCTGATTCTTTGAACTCTGCCTCTCACGGCGCAGGAAGGGCACATTCCAGAGGTGAATGCAGAAGTCTTTTTACTCAAAATGACATCAAAAAAGAATTGAAACTCAAAAATGTCACATTAATGGGCGGAAATACGGAAGAAGCTCCAATGGCGTACAAAGACATCAATGAGGTGATGAATGCACAAAGCGAATTGGTGGATATTCTGGGAACTTTCCAACCGAGAATTGTGAGGATGGACAGGTAAATGGTTGATAGGTTGTAGTTGTTGGTTGATGGATTTTGACTGATAATAATAGCCAGTAATATTTAAAGAATGATTGTCATTCAGAATGGAACGGAGTGGAATGAAGAATCTGCAAAAAGATTTCTCACTGCACTTTGTTTCGTTCGAAATGACAAATTCAAATCAAAAAAAAATAAAAAAATGGGAGCACCACATAATATAAAAAGATACGGTGAAGTCTGGCCGGAATTCAGAATTCAATACGGACTGGAAATTTTAGAAAAATTAAAAAATAAAGTCATTATTTCAGGAGGTTGGGCATGGCATTTTATGTCTGAAATTGGGCATACGGAATATAAGCACGCTCATGATCATAAGGATATTGATGTTTTTGTTAAAAAGGAAAATGTTGCTCAGGTTATCATGATTCTTCAGCAGGAAGGCTTTTTGAAAGTCTGGACAAGATATGACCATCTTCCGAGCGAAGAAAACTTTCGCAGATATGAAAAAACAATCGAAATGGAAAACGGAAAATTTCACAGAATTACAATCGATTTTTTCGAAAGAAATGATCTGGAAATCATTGTCACCAATGGATTTACAGTAGTGAAGCCTGATGTTCTGCTTTCGTTTTACAGAAATATTCATTCCAGCGATAAATGTTGGGCGGTCATGGCTGCAAAAGATTTATTGGAAAAAGGAATTGATCCTGTTGGTCATCCGAAATTAAGTGAAATACCGAAATAACAATGGAAAAAATCATACAAATAACTTCAGGAAGAGGACCTTTGGAATGCCAATGGGTCGTTGCAAAACTGTTGAAAGTCTTTCTTGAGGAAGCAAAAGATAATAACATCGATTACGAAATTATTCATCGTGAAAATGGTGATGAAAACCTGACTTTAAAATCGGTAACCCTGCTTTTAAAATCAAAAAATATCAATGAATTTTTAAAAAATTGGTTGGGAAGTATTTTGTGGACGGGAAAAAGTACATTTCGAAAACTGCACAAAAGAAGCAACTGGTTCATCGGAGTTTTCGAGCTGGAAGGTTTGGAGAAAATCAATTTTAATGAAAAAGATATTCAGTTTCAGACAACCAGAAGTCAGGGGAGTGGCGGACAAAATGTAAATAAAGTGAATACGGCTGTTCGGGCTACTCACGTTCCGACGGGACAAAGTATTTTTGTTCAGGACTCGCGCTCACAATTGGAAAATAAAAAGTTTTCGATTGCAAGACTGAAAGAAAAAGTGTTGGAACAGAATATTATCCAGCTTCAAAAACAAATGCAGGAAACTTGGAACAATCATTTGAATGTTCAGCGCGGAAACCCGATCAGAATATTTTCGGGAACCGATTTTAAAAAGAATTATCAGGACAAATCTTTCAAAAAAGAAAGAAATCAACTGAAAAACGAATTAAAAAATTACAAAAATGACCTTAACTAAAAATAAATACTACTTTGAAGCTTTGGATAACTATCCATACAGCCTTCCGGAATGCTTGGAAGCGTTGAACTATGCTTTGTCCTACGATCCTGAAGATGCAGACAGCCTTTGTCTGATGGGAAGAATCTATTCTGAACAGTTGAAAAATTATGATCTTGCCAAACAGTATTTTGAAGAAGCGATGCATTGTGATATTACCAACTTAAACGTTCCGCAATATTACATCAATTGCCTTTTAGCCAATGAAGATTTTCATGAAGCTGAAAAATTGATCAACTATTCTTTAAAAATAAAGGGAATTGATAAGTCGAATCTTTGGTTTTACAGAGCTTTGCTCTCCGAGAAAAGAGGAAGTTTCAATAATGCTTTGAAATTTTTGGATGAAGCGGCAAAATACTGTTTTAATGAATATAGTTTGAATGTGGTAAAGGATAGAAAGAAATTTATTAAATCAAAAATGCCAAAGAAAAATAAAAAGAAGAAGGAGACGAAATAAGTCTCCTTTTATTATTCAAAAATCATTTTTTATTTACAGAAATCAAATAATCATAAACCATTTGATGTTGCTCATCACTCAATTTCGCTTTGGGAGCCATTCTGCTTAATGTTTTGATCCAGCTCTGATCATCATGTTTTGCAGGATCGGGTAGTTTGTGACATCTGTTGCAGGAATTTTCAAAAACCGTTTTCCCTTGTGCTAAATGTTCAGCAGAGGTAAACTTTGGCCCTGTCACGGCTGTACTTTTTGGTCCACACGAAACCATAAAAGCAGATCCTAAAATCATACTCCAAGCTAATTTTTTCATAATGATATTTTTTGTTGGTTGAATTTTTAGTTCTTCACAGAAACCACATAATCATAAACCCACTGATGCTGTTCATCGGTAAGCTTAGCTTTTGGCGCCATAGAATTCATAATTCCTACCCATTGTACGGAAGTGAATTTAGTTGGTTCTGGCAAATCATGGCATCTTTTGCAGGCAGTCTCAAAAATAGTTTTTCCTTGTGCAATCTGTTCCGTCGTACTTGTTACGGATTTCGGAGCTTCCGTTACCGGAGTTGCTTTCGGAGTACATGATGCTAATAGTATCAATGCGAATGTTGCTGCTGCAAATAGACTTTTCATATCGTTTTTAAATTTGTCTTAAACAAAAATAATGAATTTTACAGGCGAATGGTATGTCGGTGTTTAATTTAGAAGCATTAAAATTAATCTACTTTTTCTCGTATTTTGCGGGTTATTTTTATATTTTTGAATTGATGAAACCTTTAGGTTACATTTTTCCTTTTAAGAGAATAAAAAAGCTCTAAATGAAAATTTCAACTGAAGAATTTATTGATGGAATTAAGTCAGGCAATAAACGCCTGATCGCAAAAGCCATAACTTTGGTTGAAAGCACAAAAGCCGAGCATCGAAATCAGGCCGAAGAGCTCTTAAAACAAATTCTACCTCTTACCGGAAACTCAATCAGAGTTGGTATTACCGGAGTTCCCGGCGCAGGTAAATCTACATTCATCGAAAATTTTGGAAGGTTAGCAATTTCCCAAGGTAAAAAAGTGGCGGTTTTAGCCATTGATCCGAGTTCTGCGATTAATAAAGGAAGTATTTTAGGTGATAAGACAAGAATGGAAGAATTGGCTAAAGAAGAGAATGCTTTTATTCGTCCTTCACCGAGCTCTGGTTTTTTGGGTGGGGTAGCCAATACGACTTTTGAAACGATGATGATTTGCGAAGCTGCAGGTTACGATTATATTTTAATTGAAACCGTCGGAGTAGGGCAATCGGAAGTTTTGGTTGCTGATATAACAGATGTTTTTTTATTTTTGAAAATTATAGGTGGCGGAGACGAACTTCAAGGCATCAAACGTGGAATCATGGAGATGGTTGACATTATTTTTATTAATAAAGTGGATGAAAATAATCTTCAGAAAGCTAAAAATACTAAGCTTGAACTGAAACGTGCATTAGATTTTCTTCCGGCAAAAGAAAAAGACTGGAAAGTGCCTGTCTTACTTGGTTCTGCCTTAAATAATGAGGGTTTAAATGATGTATATCAAAAAATTGATGATTTTATTTCATTAAAAAAGAAAACCAAACGGTTTGAAGAAGTTCGTACTCAACAATCTGAAAAACGATTTGAATATTGGGTTCAGGAATATATTTTAGCATTGATGAAAAAAAATAATTCAGTAGAAGAAGCTTATATTCAGCATAAAAAAAATGCTTCAGACCAGATTTCAAACCCGAGTACTGAAGCAAAACTGTTTGTTGAGAAATTTTTACGAGATTCGAGATCCGAGTTTCGGGATCCAGAAAATATTTAATAATTTTTTCTAAGATTAAAGCTGCGAATTGCGTAAACCGAAACGTTTAAAGCTTTTCTTTCTCCTTTGTTGTTTCGTTTTCAGAAATATATCCGTCGTAAGAAATCGGCTGTCTGTCATTACTCCTAATTGAGGTAAGAGCTCTTCCGTTCTTAAAAATTTCTATGTTTATATCACTTACATTTTTTACATCATTCGTTTTTATTTTGTACACCCAATTTCCTTTTTTGTTTTGGGATTTTGTCAATGTATAGTCTTTAGAAATAAACCTATAACTGTTGTCTGTTGTTCCGTAATTTGGGTTAAAAGTTCTGCCGAAATAAGGTAACACAACATCTAAAACATTTTTTTTAATTTCTATTGAATATCCTTCTCCTGATAAATCAAAAATCCGTTGGCCTGCTGCATTGGGCATAGAGTTGGCAATATTAACGACATCCTGATTCATAGGAAAAGCCCTGTCTGCGTGAAAAGTAAATTCATCAGAACTCACCAGATTGTTTACTATTTGTGGATCAGTCTTTTGTGCAGTACAGTTCTGGAAAAAGAAAACGACCACAAAAGCAGATATGATTTTTATATAATTTTTCATGACATTAAAATTAGTAAATTTATACATCAAAATACGTGCAAAAAAATATATTGTGGTTTTGGAATAGATATTGTTAAGGTTCAAATATAATAAGCATAATTATGAAAATTAATCATTTTTTAGGAATGGGAGCTGCTGTTTTGGCGCTCGTAGCATGTACAACAAATCCGATGACGGGAAGAAAGTCTCTACAGATCGGAAGTTTGAATTCTCAAATTACAACAAGTGCAGTACAACAATATCAACAGACTTTGAAAGAATCTAAAGTTGTGACAGGAGCTCAGGCTCAAATGGTAAAAAAAGTTGGTGGTAAGATAAAAACTGCCGCTGAAAAATATTACGCAAGCATTGGTAGAAGTGCTGACTTAGCAAGTTATCAGTGGGAATTTAATCTTCTTCAGGATAATCAAATTAATGCTTGGTGTATGCCGGGTGGAAAAGTGGCAGTTTATACAGGAATCCTTCCGGTTACCAAAGATGAAACAGGTCTTGCTGTTGTAATGGGGCACGAAGTTTCTCATGCTTTGGCGGGGCACGGTAATGAAAGAATCTCTCAGGCTATGGTTGCACAATATGGAGGGCAAATTCTGGGCGGAACAATTTCAAACGCACAGCTGGCAAAAGTTTTCGAAGCAGCATATCCTATCGGATCTCAGGTGGCTCTTTTGAAATATGGAAGAACTCAGGAATCTGAAGCAGATGAAATGGGATTAAATCTTATGGCAATTGCAGGATATGATCCAAAACAGGCTATTCCGTTCTGGAGTAGAATGGAAGCAGCTTCATCCGGAGCAAGACAACCGGAATTTTTATCAACACACCCGAGTCCTCAGACCAGAATTGCAGATATTCAAAACGATTTACCAAAAGCTTTGGAATATTACAGAGCTGCAGGTGGCAAAGGATAATTTTCTATAAATTTTAAAAGCCTTTCTTCAGTACAATTGAGTAAAGGCTTTTTTTAATTCTAAAAAATATAAATATGAAAAGTCTCTCAGTAGTCGGAATGATACTTTTGGCAGTATCGGCTTTGCTTTTTTATTTAACAACAGATTTTACCGTTGAAAGAATTACAATTTCTCATGTGATGGGTGTAATGGCGGGAATCGGAATCGGTTTGATTTTTGGTGGGTTGGTTGGCTATGTAAGCAAAGGCAGTGCGATAAAAGCTGAAGCAAAAAGAAGAGAATTCAAGCAGCTTCAGAAAGAAAAAGAAGAGCTTGAAAAACAGGCTATAGAAATTGAAAAACGTCAGGCTGAGCTTGAAAGGGAAAATACAAATCCTCAAATTTAGAATTTGAGGATTTCTTTATTTTATTTGATAAAATCCGATTAGAATTTATACCCTAAACCAAGCAAAAATAAGCTTGATCTGTTATCGTAATCGATCTCTTGGTTTGATCCTGCAACATTGTTGATGAATTTTCTCTGATCTTTAGAAAAAGCACCTTCATATCTTGCAGAAAGAATTACCTTTTTGATTTCACTTTGCACACCTAGCTGGTAACCTACCGTAAATTCTTTAGCATCAACTTTCTGAATGAAATTATCAAAATTATCACTCTTCGCTAGGTTGAAGCTTCCAACAGGACCTGCATAAGCGCTTAGAAGATCTCCCAAAACATTTACCCCAACCAAAACAGGAATATCTACTCTGCTGTTTTTAGCTTTTATGGTTGTTTGTTCTGAATTTGCATCATTCTGTACAGTAACTTCATTACTGAAATTAGTATAATAGATTTCCGGCATCAGATATAATGCAGTTGGTAAATCGATTTTTAAAGATAAACCAACATTGAAACCTGTAATATTTTTGCCTTTTTGCTCTACAGCATTGGTTGCAGCTGTCTTGAAGTTCTTCCATGATGCCGAGCTTGTCGGGATCAGAACATTTGCTTTTCCGGCCAAAGAAATCTGCGCCGAAGCAAATACTGAAAAACCAATGAATGCTGCACTAATCAATTTTTTCATTATCGTCAATTTTTGTAATAGTATTGTCTATTGTTTTATTATTCTCAAGTAAATACTCTCTCAGTTCCTTGAATAGTTCTGATGAGTAAACGAAATCTATCAGATTTTTATTGCCAGCGGTGATGAGAACGTCTTTGTTGCCTTCCCACTCTTTTATACCCAGTCTCAGATATACAATTTTCTCGCCAATCGTCATTACCGAGTTCATATCGTGGGTGTTGATGATGGTTGTAGTGTTGTATTCTTTGGTAATTTCAAGCAGAAGATCATCAATAATATTTGATGTATATGGATCTAATCCTGAGTTGGGCTCGTCACAAAAAAGATATTTAGGATTGTTTACAATTGCTCTTGCAATGGCAACACGTTTCTGCATTCCTCCGGAAATTTCTGACGGGAATTTTTTATTGGCTTTATCTAAATGCACCCTTCCGATCACATCAAAAACTCTTCTTTTCTTTTCTCTGAAAGTAAGATTGGTAAACATATCCAGCGGAAACATGATGTTTTCTTCAACCGTCATAGAGTCAAATAATGCACTTCCCTGGAATACGGTTCCGATTTCCGATCTCAAATGTTGTTTTTCTTCTCTCGTCATTACATTGATATCGCGCCCGTCAAAAAGAATTTCTCCCGATGAAGGCTGATAAACGTTTAATAAACTTTTAAGAAACACCGTTTTTCCGGAACCACTCTGCCCGATAATCAGATTCACTTTTCCTTTGTCGAAAGAGGTTGAAATACCCTTTAATACTTCAACTTCATCAAAACTCTTTTTCAGATCTTTTACCTCAATCATTAGCTTAATATTAATTGGGTTAATAGTAATTCAGAAAGGATAATGAAAACCATCGTCCAGACTACAGCTTGTGTACTCGCTCTACCAACTTCAAGTGATCCGCCTTTTACGTTATATCCGTAATAAGAAGGAACTGTTGCAATAATAAATGCAAAAACAACAGTTTTCGTAAATGCATAATAAATGAAAAGATTAGGCATATACATCTGAATACCGGTGATATAATCTGCCGTCGTCCAGTTTCCTGTAAGAAGACCAGCAATATAGCCGCCACCGATACCGAACACAATACTGATAGCAATAAGCAACGGATTAAAAATAACGCATGCAATAATTTTCGGAAAAATTAGAAAATTTGGAGAATTTACTCCCATGATGTCTAACGCATCGATCTGCTCAGAAACCCTCATGGTTCCAATACTGGATGCAATATATGAACCTACTTTACCAGCTAAAATAAGACTGATGATCGTGGGTGAAAATTCCAGCACCAAAACTGCTTTTGTTGCATAACCAACGAAAGATGGCGGAATTGGAAACGAAGAAGCATCAAAATTATTAAACATCTGAATTGCAACTACTGCTCCCACGAATATAGAAGTGAAGATCACCAACCCAAAAGAGTTGACTCCCAAATCATTGATTTCTCTCATAAACAGCTTCCAAAAAACTCTCATTTTCTGAGGCTTCTGGATTGATTTTCCGAGGAGTAACATGTATTCTCCTATCGCTGTAAAAAACTTTTTTAACATTCTGCTAAATTAGGCTATTTTTATTTAACTAAATTAAATTTTAAGCAATACTGATCTCTCTGTTTTAACCTTAAATTAAATATTAATTTGCATTTTTATCTCCTTTTATAACCAACAAAATAGTTCTTAAAATGATAACTAAATCTAAAACGAAACTCCAGTTTCTTACATAAAATGCATCAGCAAGAATACGTTTGTTCATTTCAATTTCCACATCTCCTGCATCACCTCTTAAACCGTTTACCTGAGCCAGACCTGTAATTCCGGGGTTAGTATGACTTCTCAGGCTGTATCTTCCGATTTTTGGTTTGTAATAATCATCTACCGCCAACATGTGAGGTCTTGGGCCTACCACCGACATCTCGCCTTTTAAAACATTAATAAACTGTGGCATTTCATCGAGGCTGGTTTTCCTTAAAAACTTTCCGATTTTGGTTATTCTTGCATCATTTTCGCTTGTTGTTTTCTTTGCCGAATCATCATTTACAAACATTGTTCTAAACTTGATACAATTAAAAACTTCTTCATGAAAACCATATCTTTTCTGAATAAAGAAAACAGGCCCTTTGGAACTTTTTTTAATCAGCAAGGCAATAATAGGAAACAGCCACGAACAGATGAACAGCAAAACTAAGACCGAAAAAATAATATCAAAAGTTCTTTTCAGTAAAAAATTAGAATAATAATCTAAAGGATATTTTGCCTGGGTTAAAACTGGCTGTGTCTGAATGTATCCCAAATCATAAAAGAAAAAATTATTTCTGGAAATATTCGGAATCAGGGAAATATGTACCTTATTGGCTTCCGCTAATCTGAATATCTCATTTTGCTTCTCGTCGCTGAAAGAATTTTCGGCAGGAAGAAATAGAGTATTGATGCCGTTTTTCTTCCAGAATTCCGTCAGATTTTCAGCATTTACTTCAGAAGTGTAATCGTATGTTTTGTAACCGAAGTCTTTTCTTTCTTCAATAATTCTCTTTAAAACCTCTGTTGAATTATTTTCACTGAGAAACATTACATTACGATGGTTTATCCCTATTGTTCTGATGTATCTTATTAAATAGTAGACCGCTGATTTTAATAAAAAAATGAAAAAGAAAAGATATAATGACAACCACGTCAGTTCTGAACCAAAAAACTGATTGCTGCTCACTTTACGAATAAGAACCAACCCGATAATAAACAACAGAAAATGAACGATTATTCTTTCTACAAAAAGGATGTAGGTAAGATTTCTGGAAATGTTATAGATCTTCGTTCTACCACTCAGTAAAATCCAAAAAAAGATAACAAGAAGTAACGGAAATGAATTTTCATACCATAGATCTTCATCCTGAACAATTACACCCCGGGTTGTACTGATAAAATAGAATATAAAAACCCCTGCGATAACCAAAAGGTCAAGCAAAATAATGATTGATTTCAGATATCGGGAATATCGTATTCTTTGCATCTATCTTTAATGAAAAAAGCGAGAAGCTAAATATAACAATTTTACGGTATATTTAAATATTTATGTGTCTGAACCGAAGCCTGCCAACGAGGATTTTCAAGAATAAAATCGGTCATCTTCGGATACATCGCATCACGCTTGCTCCATTCGCTCTGAAGATATAATCTGCAGTTTTCGGAAACTTTTTCAGCCTGCTCCTGAGCAAATATAAAATCGTTGTTGTTAAAAATAATTACTTTCAGCTCGTGGGCTTTAGCATAAATTTCCTCTTTAGGTAAGCCTGTTTTCTTTGGAGAAAGGGTGATCCAATCCAGTTGTCCGCTCATCGGATAAGCTCCGGATGTTTCAATGTGAATTGTACAACCCAGTTCTTTTAATTTTGAAGTTAAAATATCAAGATTCCACATCAAAGGTTCACCACCTGTTAAAACAATGGTTTTACAATGTTTTGCAGCAGTTTCTGCAATTTCCTCAGCATTCATTAAAGGGTGAAGGGTAGGATCCCAGCTTTCTTTCACATCGCACCAGTGACAGCCAACATCGCAGCCGCCCAATCTGATGAAATAAGCTGCTTTTCCCGTATGTGCACCTTCTCCCTGAATAGTGTAAAAATGCTCCATCACTGGGAGCATTTTACCTTCTTTTAATAATATATCTTCTTCTTTATTCATTTTAAAATTAGTCGTTATAGACCGAAGTTTTGTAGGCAATGATGGTGTTTTTCATCAACATCGCTCTTGTCATAGGCCCGACTCCTCCCGGAACTGGAGTTATCCAGCTTGCTTTTGCGGCACAGCTGTCGAAATCTACATCACCTGCCAAATAATATCCTTTTGGAGAATCGTTGTCTACTCTTGTAATACCTACGTCAACAATCACTGCACCTTCTTTGATCATTTCACCTTTTAAAAAGTGAGGATCACCTAAAGCGGTGATTACGATGTCTGCTTTTTTAGTGTATTCTTCGATATCTTTTGTGTAAGAGTGCGTCAACGTCACTGTAGAGTTTCCTGGAAAATCTTTTCTTCCCATCAAAATACTCATTGGTCTTCCAACAATTTTACTTCTACCGATGATGACACAGTCTTTACCTTTCGTTTCAATATTATATCTTTCTAATAATGTTAAAATCCCGAAAGGCGTCGCAGGCAAGAAAGTATCCATTTCCAAAGCCATTTTCCCGAAGTTCTCAGGATGGAAACCGTCAACATCTTTTCTCGGATCGATTGCGTTGATGATTTTTTCCTGATCGATCTGATCCGGTAAAGGCAACTGAACGATAAACCCGTCAACTGCTTTTGATTTATTTAATTCATCGATTTTTTCCAATAATTCAGATTCAGAAACCGTGCTTGGAAATTTCACTAAGCTAGATTGAAATCCTACTTCTTCACAGTCTTTCACTTTAGCATTTACATAGGCCTTGCTTGCACCATTGTTACCAACAAGAATGGCCACCAAATGTGGAGCTCTTCTTTTGCTGTCAAGAATTTTTTCAACTTCAGCCTTGATTTCCTGTTTTATTTCTTTGGATACTTTTAATCCGTCAAGAATTTCTGCCATTTTTACTTTTATTACTTTTTATTAGATTTTTAAGGATATTTCTCCGGATTCTGATGAGTGCAAAAAACGGAGACGATATAAATCATTTTTTCTTCTTCATTTATTTCATAGAAAATGATATAAGGAAATTTCTTGAGAGGAAAAGCTCTAATATCTCTATATTTTTTCTGAAAATAAGGATTAGTTACGATTCTACTTATTGAAAGATCAAGTTGCTTATTAAAACTTTTTAGAACTTTCAGCGAAATGTTCGCATAATACTCTGTTGCTTCCTCAATGTTTTCTTCAGCGATTGATAGAAATTTAAAATTAAAGACCATATTTTGCTCTAATTCTCTTCAAAGATTCCTTACCATCTACTGCTGTAGATCTGTCTTGTTTTAACGCTTCATCAATCACTCTTTTCATCTCATCCGTCAACTCAAAATCATCATCACTTTTCTCAAAAGCAATTTTCATTTTCTGTAAAAGATTCTCCATTAGAGTTTCTTCTTCCTTATCTTTTAGATGTATTGTGATGGTACTCATTTCCTTTATTTTTAATCAAAATTAATGAAAATCCGCAACAATTATTTATTCGATTTATAATAATTAATCAACCCATTTGTTGAAGAATCATGAGAGCTAATGGTCTCATTATTTTCAAGTTCCGGAAGAATTTTATTGGCTAAAACTTTTCCTAATTCCACTCCGAACTGATCGAAACTGAAAATATTCCAGATCACACCCTGAACGAAAATTTTATGCTCATACAAAGCGATTAGCTGACCCAATGAAAAAGGCGTTAATTCATTGATTAGTATAGAGTTTGTTGGTGTATTTCCATGGAAGACTTTGTAGTTTAATAAGAAATCAATTTCCTCATCAGATTTTCCTGAAGCTTTTAATTCCGCCTCAACTTCTTCTTCATTTTTACCAAATGCCAAAGCTTCAGTCTGAGCAAAAAAATTGGCTAATAGTTTATCTTGATGATCAGAAACTTTGTTCGGACTTTTTGCATATGCGATAAAATCTGCAGGAATCAATTCAGTTCCTTGGTGAATCAATTGATAGAAAGCGTGTTGTCCGTTTGTTCCCGGCTCACCCCAAATAATTGGTCCTGTTTCATATTCTACGAATTCGCCGTTTCTGTCGACACATTTTCCGTTACTTTCCATATCTCCTTGTTGAAAATATGCCGGAAATCTTTCTAAATATTGAGAATAAGGAAGAATTGCATGCGTTGTTGCAGCATAAAAATTACGATACCAGATTCCGATTAATCCCATCAAAATAGGAATGTTCTCACCAAATTCGGCTGTTTGGAAATGTTGATCCGTATCGTTAGCTCCTTTCAATAATTGCTCAAAGTTTTCGTATCCTACTGAAAGAACGATGCTTAAGCCAATCGCACTCCATAAAGAATATCTTCCGCCAACCCAATCCCAGAATTCGAAGATATTTTCTTCTGCAATTCCGAAGTCTTTAACTGCCTGAACGTTAGTTGATAAAGCAACAAAATGTTTGGCTACATCTTCCTGTTTTCCGGCTTTTAAGAACCAGTCTTTTGCCGAATTCGCATTTGTCATCGTTTCCTGAGTCGTAAATGTTTTAGAAGCGATGATAAATAAAGTTGTTTCAGGATTCAAGTTTTTTACAACTTCTGCCATATGATTTCCGTCCACGTTAGAAACAAAATGAACGTTTAGCCTTGTTTTAAAATGCTTCAAAGCAGAAACTACCATCACAGGTCCCAAATCTGAACCACCGATTCCTATGTTCACGACATCTGTAATTTCTTTTCCGCTGAAACCTTTGTGTGTTCCTGAAATAATACTTTCAGAAAAAGATTTCATATGATCTAAAACTCTCTTGATCTGAGGCTTGATATTTTCACCATCTACCAAAATTTCCTTGTCTGAAAAATCTCTCAAAGCAGTGTGAAGAACGGCTCTTCCTTCTGTTTCGTTGATTTTATCTCCCGAAAACATTTTAGAAATTGCATCCTTGAGCTGACACTCTTCTGCAAGATTTAATAATAATCCTTTCGTTCTTGAATCAATCAGATTCTTAGAATAATCGAATAAATAATTATTTTTTTTTATAGAAAACTCTTCAAAACGGTTGGGATTGTATTGAAAAAGACTTCTCAGATCAAAGTCATTATCACCAAAATGTTCGTCAAGATCTTTCCAACTGTTGGTTTGTGTAGGATTTATTTTAGATAGCATAAATTAAATTTAGGGTTTAAAAAGCTGATTTTTAGAAAATATCACATTTAAAATCACGATAATTAAAATGTAAGTTTTCAAACCGCAAATTTACGGAATTTTTGCGCAACGATGTTAATTGAGGATTAAAAATCAGTTTTCAAGGATTATCAGGATGAAAAATAAAACCTCCGCAAAAGCGAAGGTTCAAATAATCTATGTTGATAACCTAAAGGTTAGGATGCCGGATTT
Source organism: Chryseobacterium formosense (assembly GCF_900116415.1). Lineage (GTDB taxonomy): Bacteria > Bacteroidota > Bacteroidia > Flavobacteriales > Weeksellaceae > Chryseobacterium > Chryseobacterium formosense. The sequence goes on from NZ_FPAP01000006.1 coordinate 142,053, forward strand.
TCTTGGTTTGGTTGCTGAATTTTATTTTTAGATTGATTTTTTCTGTAAAAGTAAAATATCAGTCCGCAGATTAATAGAATTGGCCAAATCATAATTAATCCAACGATAAGTTTCTGAATTAAATAATAACCTTCCACAAAAGCATTTTTCGCACTGTAAAAAAAGTTGAATTTGTATTTGTTGTCAATGTTTTTTGAATTGATTACTGCAATTTCTGCAATACGAAGCTTGGGTTCTTTTATGTAAATATCAACAGTACTGTATTTAAGATTATCGGTTACGTTAAGATTGGCGAGTTGTTGCGAATTGTTTTCAGACATATTTTCATCACTCATTTTCACTTTGTCTTTTGTGGTTTTAAGTTCAGAAATATTTTCGCCGGTTTTCTTGATTCTTTTTCCCTCCAATTCAGCATATTTAATGTTTGAAGTTATGTCTTCCGCATTGATGATTCTTGAATTCAGGAATAGTTTTTTATCATTAATTAAAGTTAAAAGCTCACCCAATCTTGAAGAGGGAAATCTTACCTGCATTGTGTTTTCGGTCTGATATTTTTTCACAAGCATTGCTTCTTCATCGGAAGTATTGTAAGTGTCTTCAGAAATCACACGACTTTGCAGGTTGCTGTTGGTAACAAACCCGCCAAGTTCCTGAGCCGATTTTTCAATGGAAATTGTTGCATCATAAACATCCTTTACCTCCATATTAACATCAGCTGTTTTGATGAATTGCTTGTCTTTTACAGACATGGTTGCAGCAGATGAAACGCTGTCTGATACATTTACGTAGGCAGAATCTGCAGACGTTGACATTTCGTAATCACTTGCTGTTGCTTCGCCTTTTTTGCAAGAGTAAATTCCTAATAATAATGCTGTTGCAATCGTTAATCTGATGTGTGTCGTTTTCATAATATTTATTTTTAATGTTTTGCTTAACCCAAAGTTCCAGCAGAATCTTTTGTAATGTTTGAATATTGCAGGTAAACCTTTTGTAAATAATTATTTAGATTTAAATGATTGTTATTCAGTATTTTGTAAATGATATACGGAGCGTAGCGTGGTATTTCGGATTGATTTTTGCTGATGTTTTACAAATTAAAACTCAAAATAGATATGTCTAAAACCTTTTCTAAAATCCGAAACGCTATAGAACTTTTTAAAGCCATTGATTTTGATCAGCTGAGCGAAATTTCGCAAAAAGTAAATCTTCCGAAGCTGATGGAAAATTTTTCCAAGCTTGATGATAAGCAACTCAATGGAATGATGAAAATGCTGGATCCAAACAAAAAGAAAAAAGATCTTCCACCAATTGATGGCGATTTCTACGATATCTATCATACTCTGACTCCTGAGCAAAGGGAAGTTCAGCTTAAAGTAAGGGAGTTTATGGAAAAAGAAGTTAAGCCTTTGGTGAATCATTATTGGTTAAGAGACGAATTTCCGCATGAATTAATTCCAAAGTTTCAGAAACTTGATATTTGTGGGGTCACCTATGAAGGTTACGGTTGCAAAGGAATGCCTTTTCTGATGGAAGGCGTTATTGCAATGGAAATGGCGAGAATTGATGCTTCAATAGCGACATTTTTTGGAGTGCAATCGGGTTTGGCAATGGGTTCGATCTATATTTGCGGTTCTGAGGAGCAAAAACAAAAATGGCTTCCCCAAATGCAGAAATTCGAAAAAATTGGAGCTTTTGGATTAACCGAACCGGAAGTGGGTTCCGGAGCAGCAGGAGGCTTAACGGTTACCTGCAAAAAAACTCCTGAAGGCTGGGTTTTAAACGGAGAAAAAAAATGGATCGGAAATGCAACATTTGCTGACATTATTATTATTTGGGCAAGAGATTTAGATGACGGTGAAGTGAAAGGTTTTATTGTTGAAAAAGATAATCCCGGTTTTTCGGTACAGAAAATTAAAGGGAAAATGGCTCTTCGAATTGTACAAAATGGTTTAATTACATTAAAAGATTGTATCGTTACAGAAGAAAATCGTCTCCAAAATGCCAATTCATTTAAAGACACGGCAAAAGTATTGAGAATGACTAGAGCTGGAGTTGCATGGATGGCGACAGGTTGTGCAAGAGGAGCTTATGAAAGCGCTTTAGATTATACCAGAAAAAGAGAACAGTTCGGAAAACCAATTGCTTCTTTCCAAATGATTCAAGGGCATTTGGTGGAAATGCTTTCTAATTTAACCGCAATGCAAACAATGGTTTTCAGGCTTTCTGAAATGCAGGATGAAGGAATTTTGAAAGACGAACACGCTTCTTTAGCTAAAGTTTTTTGTACGTTAAGAACAAGAGATGTCGTTTCCAGAGCTCGTGAAGTGATGGGCGGAAACGGAATTCTTTTGGAGTATGATGTCGCAAGGTTTGTTGCCGATGCAGAAGCCATTTATTCTTATGAAGGAACAAAAGAAATCAATTCACTGATTGTCGGAAGATCGATCACCGGTTTCAGTGCATTTGTGTAAAAGTCAATAGTGAATTGTGAATTTTGCTTCGCAAGTGAATTTAAAATTGACAAGCAAGGCGAATTTACAATTCACTATTCACACTACTATTTCAGCAAAGCTTTATATTTTTCTTTGTTGTCAATAATTATCCAGATATTGATCAGGAAAAGAACTCCGGCAATCGACATTCCCATCGTTGATTTGTCAATCGTGAAGACGTGAAGAATAATTCCGACCATTACCGGTAAAATAACTATCGCGCCTAAAGCTCTTGTTTTTGGGAAAATAAATAATATGCCGCCAATTGCCTCTACGATTCCAACCAAAGGCATCAACCAATGCAATTGATTGAACGCTTCAAAAATTTTCATTTGCTCCGGTGTTTGTTCCGGCATTGGCATGTAGTTGAAAAGTTTGTTTAAGCCTGCATTAATAAACATGAGCCCAAAAATAAGACAGATAATAAATTTAATGATTTTCATAAATTGAATTTTTATTAAAATTAAATAAAATTCTAATTCGTTATAAAAAAATCACTAAATTTTTATATTTAATATTAATTATTCATTGCTTATTAATATTCTAATCCATTTCCTTTAAGGTGATGTTCTTAGAAATTTTGTAGCTTTTCTTTTTCTTATTGGGTTTTTCATCTTCGCCGAGAAGTTTTCCCCAAGGTTGCAATCCGTCGACTCTTTCAAAAATAATTTTAATAATCGCAATCGCCGGAATACACAGAAACATTCCTGAAATTCCCCAAAGATGTTCGCCTAAAAGAATACCGATAAAAGAAAATAATGCGTTAATTTTTACTTTTGAACCTACGACAAAAGGTAGAACAATATTTCCGTCGATCGCATGAACGATGACGTAACCAATTGCTACATACACGCAAGTGGAAACTGTTCCCGTCGCAAATGCAATAAAACAAGAAATTAAAAGCGAAATACAGATTCCGATGTAGGGAATAACATTTAATAAACCCGTTAAAACACCCAATAAAATGGCATATTTTACACCTAAAATAGTCAGAACAATGGTCGTAAGAACAGAGACGATAATTACCTGAAGACACAATCCGATGATGTATCTTTTCGTCATAATTCTTACCTCAGAAACCACTTCCTGAACGCTTGCTTTATGCTTTTCATTAAATACATTAACGATGAAATTGTTCAAAATTCTTCTGTAATTTAAGATGAAGATAAAAAACAAGATGAAAAACGCCAGAAATCCTAAGCTCGTAGAGAAAATTCCAAATGTAAATCCTAAAATGATTCCCGAAGAAGATAACAGTTTATTTAAACCCTGATCAAGATAATCGAGCTGTTCATCAATTTTCACATTGAAAGTATGCGAAACCCAGGTCTGAAGATTATGGAACACCAGATTGAACTGCTTTGTAAGATGCGGAATATCTTTGCTGAAACTTGAAATCTGTGTACTGAAGAAAAATATCATTCCGGTGAGAATAGTCAACATTATCATTACAGAAACAATGGTTGAAACCGATCTTGGAAACCTTAGTTTTTTTTCTAAAAAATTAGCAATCGGCAAAAAAAGCATAGCCATTAAAAATGCTAAAAAGAATGGAGCCAAAATGCTTTGTCCCAGCTTAATAAGATAGCCGATTCCGATAATGGAAATGACTGCCAATGCAAGTTTCGGAAGAAAAGGAAGTTTAAAAAAATTCATGGGAAAGTTTTTCTACACATAACAAAAACCTCACCGTTTTCCGATGAGGTTATAAATTTATAAATAAAAATTTTATTTTTCGATAGCCAGTTCCAGAACTTCGTTCATCCAGCTTACATAGTTTACTTTCAGGTTTTTCAGGTAATCCTGCTTGATTTCTTCTACATCCTTTCTGTTGGCTTCACACAAAATCACTTCTTTTATTCCTGCTCTTGTTGCAGCGAGTAGTTTTTCTTTAATTCCACCTACAGGAAGCACTTTTCCTCGTAAAGTAATTTCCCCGGTCATTGCAAGATGAGGTTTTATTTTTTTATTTTTAAATGAAGAAACCATTGAAGTCAGCATCGCAATTCCGGCAGAAGGTCCGTCTTTTGGTGTTGCACCTTCAGGAACGTGAACGTGGATGTTTTTCTTCTCCAAATCATCTTCACTGATTCCCAAATCTTCATGTTTGGCTTTAATATATTCCAAAGCAATCGTTGCAGATTCTTTCATTACTGTTCCCAGATTTCCGGTCATGGTAAGATTTCCTTTTCCATTGCTGATTAAGCTTTCGATAAATAAAATATCTCCTCCAACACTTGTCCAGGCCAAACCAGTAACAACTCCCGGAACATCCGTTAATTCAGATAAACTCTTCGGTCTTGGAACACCTAAAATTTCATCAACTTTTTCAATAGAAATTTTAGCATCATATTCTTTTACCAAAGCCGTCTGAAGGGCAACCCAACGTGCAATCGCTGCGATTCTTTTTTCTAAGGTTCTCACACCGCTTTCGGAAGTATGAGCTTCGATAATATGTTTCAGTTCAGAACTTCCAAGTTTGAAAGATTTTATAGTCAAACCGTTTTCGTCCTGTTGTTTTTTAATTAAATGTCTCTTCGCAATCTCGATCTTTTCCTCTAGTGTATACCCTGCAATCTGTATGATTTCCATTCTGTCTAAAAGCGGAGTCTGAATGGTTGAAAGTGAGTTTGCAGTTGCCAAAAACATGACTTTAGACAAATCGTAGCCCATTTCAAGGAAATTGTCATAGAAAGAGCTGTTTTGTTCAGGGTCAAGAACTTCAAGCAAAGCCGAACTCGGATCGCCGTGCATTCCTTTTCCTACTTTATCGATTTCATCCAAAACAATAACGGGATTTGATGTCCCGGCTTTTTTAATGGACTGAAGAATTCTTCCTGCCATCGCGCCAATGTAGGTTTTTCTGTGACCACGGATCTCGCTCTCGTCATGAAGTCCACCTAAAGAAACACGCATGTATTTTCTTCCCAAAGCATCGGCAACCGATTTCCCCAAAGAGGTTTTACCAACTCCGGGAGGACCTACCAACAATAGAATTGGCGATTTCATATTGTTCTTTAATTTTAAAACAGCCATGTGCTCTAAAATTCTTTTTTTGATGTCTTCTAAACCAAAATGGGCTTTATCTAAAACTTTCTGGGCTTTTTCAATATCAAAAGTATCTTTTGTGAAAGTATCCCAAGGAAGATCGGTGAAGAAATCCAGGTAATTTCTCTGAACATTGTAGTCGGGAGAATTTGGGTTTTGACGCTGAAGCCTGTTGATTTCTTTTAGGAAATGTTCTTCAACATCAGCATTCCAGTTTTTGGTTTTTGATTTTTTAATTAAATCTTCAACATCGCTTTCCGGGCCACCTCCCAATTCATCCTGAATCGTTCTGATTTGCTGGTTTAAAAAATATTCTCTCTGTTGTTTGTCTAAATCTTTGGAAGTTTTCTGATGAATCTGATTTCTCAGTTCCAGCTTTCTGAAATCCTCATGCATCATTTCATAGCACTTATTGGCTCTTTCCATTAGATTTTTCTCTTCCAGAAGCTTTTGCTTTTCTGAATAAGGGAAATTGGCATTTGTGCTGATGAAATTTAAAAGATCATCATTATTGTTGATATTTTTTATTGCAAAATTGGCAGCATTGGGAATGTTCGGATCAAGCTCAATAATTTTCAGAGCCAGATCTTTAATATTCTCTAGTAATGCTTCATATTCTTCCTTGTTTTTAGCTTTCGTATCTTTTAGCTTGGCGATTTCAGCTTTAAAATAAGGTTGGCTGTTTACAATTTTCTTGATTTTAAACCTTTGAAAACCTTTGGTGATTGCTGTAATATTCCCTTCTGGAAGTTTGATGATCTTAATAATCTTTGCCAAAGTTCCTGTCTGATAAAGATCTTTTTCGGTTGGCTGCTCAATATCAGAGTTTTTCTGGCTTACGATTCCGATGTAATCGCCATTTTGCTGCGCTTCTTCAAGCAACTGTATCGATATCTTTCTTCCTGCAGTAATAGGAATTACAACATTCGGGAACATTACCATATTTCTTACCGGAAGTATTGGGAAAATATTCTGGTCAGAGCTTTTCTCTTGATCTACATTCAGGTCAGAAAGATTGATTTCTTCGGCAACGATGTTGAAACCGTCCCCAAGAATATCATCAAAATTTATATCTTCAAATTCTGTCATAATAAATCGAATGACAAATTGTCATTTTCAGTTAAAGTCGTTAGATTGATATTTCACAATATGCTTTTAAAAAGCAATATACGTGAATTGTATTAAAGATTGTCAAGTTTAATGCCATTTGTTAATCATCAAAAAATACGGTCAAAATTTCCATTTTAAGAGTATTTGAATTTTAAAAATTAAAAAAACGACTTATATTTCTGTAATTTCTTAAAAATGTGTATTTTCGCACACTGATATAAAAACTATATTTATAAAATGGCAATTTTAGGACAGATTAGGAGTAAGCCTTGGCTTTTAATGGGCGTTATCGCATTGGCACTTTTGGCCTTTTTGGTAAATCCTGATAGTATTGATAAGGTTTTTGGAAAAAACCCTGATGTTTTAGGAAAAGTAAATGGTGAGAAAATTACCCGTGAAGAGTTTAACGACCAGCTTTTTGTATTACAGCAGCAGGCGGAGCAGCAAGGACAGCCGAAAAACGGTCTTGAAGAGCAGGCTTGGCAATTATTGGTACAATCAAAGTTAATTAAGCAGCAGTTTGAAAAAATGGGCTTTGAAATGACTGATGATTTGTTCTGGAGTCAGATCCAGTTCGATCAGATGTTTGCTCAGAATCAACAGTTGTTTGACGAAAAAGGTAACTTCAAACTTCAGGAGCTTAAAAAAGAAGTTGAAACTTTACAGAATACAAATCCCGAAGCTTACAGTCAATGGTTGAAAACCAGAAAAACGATTGAGTACAGAATAATGGCAAGACAGGTTTTTGCTAATATTTCTACAGGGATCACTACCGGTAAAAAAGAAGCTGATGAATTGATGAAAGAAAGAGATCAGCTTGCTGATATCGATTTCGTAAAAGTAGATTACGCTTCTTATCTTCAGAAAAACAAAATTAAAGTTACGACTGAAGATCTGAAAAAATATATTGATGAACATCCGGTGCAGTTTAAAACTGAGCCGAGCAGAAATTTAGGGATTGCATTTTTCCCTTCTCTTCCAAGTGCTGCTGATGAGGCGGCTGTACAGAAAGAGATCACAAAAATCTTCTCTGGCGGTACTGATGCAAGTGGTGGTAAAGAAAACTTCCAGAATACAACAAACGATTCAATGTTTGTAATGGCAAATTCAGATATGCCTTACAATAACGCTTATGTTCCGGCAACTCAAATGCCTCAAGGATTACAGGGTAAAATCGAAACTGCTGCAATCGGACAGGTTTTCGGACCTTACAAAGAGCAGAATCTTTATGTATTGTCTAAATTGATTGACAAAAAACCATCAGATTCTACATTGTCAAATCATATTTTAATCTCTTACAAAGGTGCTGAGAGATCTACCGCAACAAGATCTAAAGAAGAAGCTAAGAAAATTGCGGACAGTTTAATGGCTGTAATTAAAGCTAATCCTGCAAAATTTGCAGAAGGTCTAAAGCTTTCTGATGAACCGGGTGCTGTTGAAAGAAAAGGTAGTGTGGGTTGGACGACTCCTCAAAGTCAGTTTGCTCCAGGATATTTAGCGTTTTTGGCTAATAATCCTAAAGGTGCAACAGGTTTGGCCGAAACAAGTTTCGGTTACCACATCATCAATGTTGAAGATAAAAAATCCGGAGCAATGGGTTATAAAATTGCTCACATCGTAAAAACAATCAAGCCTTCTGATGCTACTGAAGCAGAAACAGATAAAAAAGCAAGAAGATTTATTCAGCAGATTCAGGGGAAATCTTTCAACGATTTCGTAAACATTGCTAAAAAATCAAACTACCAGTATTCTAATGCTAAATCTGCAAAAAGATTTGACGGTCAGTTACAAGGTTTAGGAACAGATAAAGACGGTGAAATCATTGCTTGGGCTTTTGATAAGAAAAGAGAAAAAGGTGATACCGAATTCTTTACAGTAGACGGCACAGGAGATAAAATTGTTGTTTACTTGAACGGAAAACAAGAAAAAGGTCTTGCAGATCCTGAATCTGTAAGAGATCAGATAGAAACAGTTGTTCAGAATAAACTGGCTGCAAAACAGATTTCAGCTAAAATCGGAAAAGCAGGAAGTTTAGATCAGGTTGCTAAAACATTTGCTACAACTAAGCAATCTGCACAGGTAAATATGCTTAATCCTTCTGTAGCCGGAGCAATGGAGCCTAAAGTTGCTGGTGCAGCATTTGGGATTGCAAAAGGAAAAACTTCAAACCCGATCGAAGGTGGAACAGGCGTTTATGTGATCGTTAAAAAGAACGAAACTCTGAACAAACAACCTGGAGACGCCAAGCAGTTTACTGAGTCTGTTACTCAGAGAAATGCAGGAATGTTTGGTCAGGCTTGGTTGAAGAGCTTACAAGATAATGCAGATATCGATGATTACAGAATCGAAATCTGGAGCAAGCTTGGAACTCAGCAATAAGATTCTGATTTAAAAATATAAAAGCGCCAAATTATTTTGGCGCTTTTTTTGTATTTTACGCAGAGCAATAAAGAGAAAGATTAACTTAAAATGTGCTATATTTGCTACATTAGAAAAAATTTAACAAGTGAAATTCAGTAAAGAATTAAAAGCTGGTTTAATCGCGCTTTTAGCCATCGTCGGCTTTGTGATTTTATTCCAATTCATGAAAGGCAGAAGCCTTTTTACTACCGATAATATATTTTACGCTAAATATGATAATGTGGAGGGATTAACACAATCTGCTCCTGTTTCCATTAATGGTTTGAAAGTAGGGCAGGTTGACAAGATCATTCCTCAGACAACCAAAGATGGGAAAATACATTTTGTCGTAAAAATAACCGTAGATAACAATTTTGAATTTTCAAAAAATTCCAATCTTGAAATTTTCGAGCCGAGCTTAATGGGCGGTAAAGAAATGAGAGTGAATTTATTCTATGGTGGCGAAACTGCAAAAGATGGTGACACCCTTAAAGGAGCTTTTAAGCTGGGAATGATGAACAGTCTTTCTTCTCAGGTTGGTCCTGTGAAAGATCAGCTGCAAACTGTTTTGCATAGAGTAGATTCTTTGATGGCAAATGCGAATCAGGTGATGAATGCTCAGAACAGAGAAGAAATTAAAGTTTTACTTCATAATTTGAATAAAACAGTTGGCGCATTAGAAACTACAGCAGGAAGTGTAAATAGATTGGTTGGAAACAACGACCCTAAACTTCAGAAAGTTTTGGATGAAGCAAGTCTTACCATGAAAAGCGGTAAAGTTACTTTAGAAAAATACGGAAATCTTGCAGAAAGTATTGATACAAAACAATTGAATCAAACAATTGCTAATCTTGATCAGACTGTAGGAAAACTGAACAGTGTTGTTGCAGGAATCGACAGAGGTGAAGGAAGCCTAGGTAAAATCATGAAAGACGACCAATTGTACAATAATCTGAATTCTGCTTCTACAAATCTGAATTCTTTAATTGAAGATATGAAAGCCAATCCTAAGAGATACATCAATTTCTCGGTTTTCGGTAAGAATAGTAAAGACTAAAAAACTTAACCATGCAGTATCTTGATAATGTACTTTTTCTGATTTTGCTGATTGCAGGTTTCGGGCTATTCGGAAAAAGCCTTATGAAAATCTACAGAAACATCAGATTAGGAAGAGAAATTAACCGTAGCGACAGAAAAGCAGAGCGATGGGAAACTATGGCTCGTGTAGCAATGGGACAAAGCAGAATGTCGGCAAGACCAATTGCGGGAGTTCTCCATCTATTTGTATATGTAGGTTTTATTATTATTAATATTGAACTAATAGAAATCATCGTTGACGGAATCTTCGGAACCCATCGTTTCTTAGCTACAGTTTTAGGTGACGGTTTCTACAGTTTCTTTACAGCAACCTTAGAAATTTTAGCACTTTTGGTAATCATTGGAGTGGTTACTTTCTTTATTCGTAGAAATTTTTATGGAGTGAAAAGGTTAACAATGAAAGAACTTTTCGGTTGGCCAAAAAATGATGCAAACTGGATTTTGATCATTGAATTTGCTTTAATGATCGCTTTCTTAACGATGAATTCTTCTGACCTCATTTTACAGCAGAGAGGAGTTCTTGCAGCACATGGAAGCTTCCCGATCAGTGAAATGACATTGGTTCCATTCTTAGAAGTTTTCAGTTTTGATAATATTTTTTTAGAAATCGTTGAAAGAGGAGCTTGGTGGTTTCACTTCGTAGGGATCCTGTTCTTCATGAATTACCTTTATTATTCAAAACATTTACATATTATTCTTGCATTTCCGAGCACTTGGTATGCAAACCTTGATTTGTACGGGAAATTCAATAATCTTGAATCGGTAACAAAAGAAATCAAGTTGATGATGGATCCGAATGCTGATCCTTATGCAGCTCCTGCAGAAGGTACAGAAGAAGCTCCTTCAAAATTTGGTGCGGAAGATGTTTTCGATTTAAATCAGGTTCAGTTGCTGAATGCCTATTCTTGCACAGAATGTGGAAGATGTACTTCGGTTTGCCCGGCAAATATTACGGGTAAAAAGCTGTCTCCGAGATTGATTTTAATGAAAACAAGAGACCGTCTTGAAGAAGTAGGAAGAAACATCGATAAAAACGGAAAGTTTGAAGATGATGGCAAGAAACTGCTGAACGATTATATCACAAAAGAAGAACTTTGGGCTTGTACAACCTGTAATGCTTGTACACAGGCTTGTCCGGTATTGCTTGATCCACTTTCTATCATTTTCGAAATGAGAAGATTCCTGGTGATGGAACAATCTGCAGCGCCACAGGAACTAAACCTGATGATGACCAACGTAGAAAACAATGCCGCACCTTGGCAATACAATCAGGCGGATCGTCTGAACTGGGCGGCGGAAAATTAGATAATTAATCAATTTGAAAATTTGAAAATTGGTTGTTCTACACATTTTCAAATTCTCAAATTCTCACATTTTCAAATTGAACAAAATGGATTTCAATATAAAAACAATGGCGGAATACGCAATGGAAGGCAAATCTCCGGAAGTTCTTTTCTGGGTAGGTTGTGCCGGAAGTTTCGACGACAGAGCCAAAAAAATAACCAAAGCTTTCTGCAAAATTTTAAATAAAATCGGAGTTGAATTTGCTGTTCTCGGACAGGAAGAAAGCTGTACCGGTGATCCCGCAAAACGTGCCGGAAACGAGTTTGTCTTCCAGATGATGGCCATGACGAACATTGAAGTTCTGAATGCGTATGAGGTAAAAAAAATCGTTACGGCTTGTCCGCACTGCTTCAATACTTTAAAAAATGAATACCCGAATCTGGGTGGAAATTATGAAGTGATTCATCACACGCAGTTTTTGAGACAATTGATGAATGAAGGCAGGCTGAAAATTGAGGGTGGAACTTTCAAAGGAAGAAGAATTACTTTCCACGATCCCTGTTATTTAGGAAGAGCTAACGGTGAATATGAAGCTCCAAGAGAGCTTTTAGAAAAGCTTGATGCAGAATTAATTGAAATGAAACGTTGCAAAACCAATGGTCTTTGTTGTGGAGCAGGTGGAGCACAAATGTTTAAAGAGCCTGAAAAAGGTAAGAAAGACATCAACATTGAAAGAACTGAAGAAGCTTTATCTTTCGAACCTAAAGTCATTGCAACAGGTTGTCCGTTCTGTAATACCATGTTGACGGACGGTGTAAAGCATTTCAATAAAAATACGGAAGTAGAAGTAAAAGATATTGTAGAGCTTTTGGCAGAAGCTGAAGATCTATAAAAATTTTTCTGGAAAGGATAAATCTTGAGTTTATGAAATTAAAATGGGGTTTATCCTTTCTTTTTTTTATTCTCGGTTTAAGTTTTCTTACTTATTCCTGTTATCAAAACAGAGTGTACGATTGGGATATGCCCGGTTATTTAGGAAGTATTCTTTCATGGGAACATCCGAATGAACCTAAAAAAGTGCACGAACTGGTTTATTCTACCATCAAAGAAGAAGCTTCAGCAAAAGAATTTCATGATATTGTCGCCTATAATCATGCGAATGAAGTTTTCACAGCTGATTATAAAGCATTTGGTGAGCAATTGCCGTATTATCAGATTAAAGTTGGTTTTAATGTTGCGGTTTATGCTTTGTACAAAATAGGGTTTACCGGTCCTCATGCGGTTCTTATGGTGAATATTTTTTCCTATTTCATTGCAGGATTGCTCCTCTTTTATCTGGTGAAATTTTTATTCCCTAAAAATTATTTTATACCTCCCGTTATTTCGCTTTTCGTTCTCTGGTTGCCACCTGTAAGAAGCATGGCAGAAAATCCCACTCCGGATCCTTTTTTGTTTGTTTTTATGCTGTTTTTTATGATAAGCATATTGCAGAAGAGAAGTTCTTTAGTTCATTATATTATTCTTCTTTGTTGTGTTTTAATAAGACCAGATTATATTCTGTTTGCGGCAACGTATCTTTTTGCAACATTTGTGTTTAAATTTTTTAATGAAAACAAAAAGCTTGATTATTCTTTGATTATTCAGGGTGCTTCGCTCGCTTTGATTTATATAGCGATCATTAAATATTATCATTATCCCGGTTGGAAAGATTTATTTTATGACAGTTTTTTCTACAGAAGACCTCTGATTTCAGCCGAAAAAGCAGATTTTACTTTTAAACAATACTTTGATTATTTTATTTTTAAACTTATTAACTTTAAGAAAATAACTTTAGTGTCGTTGATTTTGCTTGGTGCGATATTTTATTTTTCAAAAGAAATTTGGATCAGGATTTTGGCAGTTCTGTTTTTTTCAAACATTTATATCAAATTTATATTCTTCCCGGACAGCGCCAATTTGAGGTTTTTTATTGGTTTTGTTATTCTGCTTTTCATTATATTTCTATATGCTATCAGTAAAAAATACAATGGTTTTCAACTCAGGAAAATTGCGTAATTTTACTTTTTAAATTTATTCAGTATGAAAATTGAAGAATCTAATATCGTTGAAGCAAACGATTACAGAGTGATTATATATCCCGCATCAAGACCTTTTACGACGAAGGAAGCAAAAGTAATTACAGAGAAACTGTATGATTTTCTGGCAGGTTGGGCAGCACACGGAAAACCACTTTCGTCATCTTTTAAAATTGAGAATAACCAGTTTATCATTATTTGTGTAGATGAAGAGAAAGAAATGGCTTCAGGATGCAGCATCGATGCTTTAGGAAAGATCATGAGAGAAATTGATGAAGAATATCAATTAGGTTTATTCGACAGAATGAAAGCAAGTTTTGTTGAAAACGGAGAAGTGAAAACATTAAAGCTTTTAGATTTTAAAAATAAAATCAGAAGCGGAGAAATTTCGAAAGACATCGAAGTTTTTGATTTCTCGAAAAATACATATTTAGAATTTTTAGGAAATTTTTTATTGCCGTTTAACAAAAGCTGGGCGGTAACTATAAAGTAGTTCTTTACAAAATACTGAAAATTCCTCTTGGCTTCTGATTGTTAGAAACCGATGAGGAATTTTTTATCATATTATTTAAACTGAATTCGAGCTAAGTAATCTAACTAAAGTTTTTTAAACGCTATGTCCGCAAATTTTTTTTCATTTATTTTTGTAAATATTTCCCGTTCGCAAAGGCGTTTCACTCAGCAAAGGCTTCTGCTATCATTGGCTGAACGAAGTGCCTTTGCGAACGAGAAATAAAATAGTAAAAGAATTAATTGCTTCGCGATCATAGCGTCAAAATTTTACATGAATAAAATCCTATTCTTAACCACTGCGCATAATTATGACGATGACAGAATCTTTTTTCATCAGGCGAAAGAATTAATTACCTCTGGTTTTGAAGTGAAAATTTGTAGTTTAACATCAGATTTTAAAGGTAAAATTGATGAAATTGATATAGAATCTTTTGATATTTTAAATCAATCAGCAAAAACAAAAACGCAGAAATTTCTCGATGTCTGTAAGGCTTTTCAACCTGATTGTATAATTTGTTCAGAGCCGATTGCCGTTATCGCAGCCCATAAATTCAGTAAAACCCAAAAAATCAGTATTGTTTACGATATTACAGAGTGGTATCCTGCGATGTCGATGCTTCAGGATTATAGTTTTCCGATGAAGCTGATTCATGGATTTAAATTTTTCCTGATTCAGTTGTATGCAGGTTTTTTGAGCACACATTTTATTTTCGGAGAAGAAACCAAAAAATTTCCGCTGGCTTATTTTTTTCCGTTTAAAAAGAAAATGATCCTGCCTTATTATCCGCATGAAAAATTTGTTTCTGAAAACATCAAAAAACTCAGCCCCAACGAAATTACGCTTTGCTATACCGGAGCTCTTTCGGAAGATAAAGGAATTGGTAATTTTTTCAATGCTGTCGAAGAACTGAACAAAAGAAATCCGCAGCTGAATATTAAAATTCTGATCGTAGGTTCAACCAGAAGTGAAAGTGATCGAGAGTATTTTGCTGAAATTCTTACCAAATCTTCGGTAAGAAATATTGAGATCAAACAACCAACCTCATTTGAAAGTTTTACGAAAGCTTTTGCTGATGCAGATATTTGTTTTGATCTGAGAAATTTTAATTTTGAAAATCATCATTCGCTTCCGATCAAGCTTTTTTATTATATGGGAGCCGGAAAACCGATTATTTATTCGAATTTAAAAGGAATCAGAAAGCATATGAATGTTTCCGGGTTTGGTTTTTTGGTTGATCCTAAAGATTCTGTGAAGATTGTAGCCCATGTTGAAAATTATCTCAGAAATTCAAAATTATATGATCTTCATGCAGCCAATGCAAGAAAAGAATTTATGGAACATCATAATTGGAAGGTGATCAAAAATTCTTTTGTTAACTTTATTCAGAATTCTTTACCAAAAAGCAACAGATGAAACAGCTCAAAGTTGTTCAGACTTTCATTTCGAGGTTTCTCATTTTGATATTAAGCTTTGGCTTGGTGATCTTTTCTACAAATATGTGGGGAAGTGAAGGGAAAGGAACAATTTCGATTGTCATTGCGAATGTTGCCGTTGTCAGTTTTTTCAGCAGTATTTTTTCGGGAAGCAGCACTTCTTATTTTGCCAGAAAGTTTAAAATTGAGCAGGTTCTGGTTTATTCTTATCTCTGGTCAGTTGTTACAGGAGTTGCAGTTCCGCTGTTGTTTAGTTTTGCAGGAATTCAAAGCGATTATTTATATGATCTGATCGGGATTTCCGTACTGTCTTCACTTTTATCGACCAATATCAATTTGTTTATCGGGACGCAAAATATCAGACTATTTAATATTTATACGGTTTTACAGCAGCTTGTTCATGTTTTATTTATTGTTTTCCTGATTTATATTATCAAACTAAAAGATGTTTCAGTTTACTTTTTAGCGCAGATTTTATGTCTGCTCTTTCTATTACTGACCAGTCTTTTCTTTATTTTAAAAAAATGTAAAAGCTCTGAATTTTCTTTCTCAAAAGATGTTTTCATCAACATGTTTGAATACGGATGGAAAACTCAGCTCAGCGCATTCATACAGTTTCTCAATTACAGGCTTTCCTTTTATTTTCTTGAACATTTTGAAGGGATTGCCGCAGTCGGAATTTTCTCTATAGGAATCACCTTTTCTGAAGCGATCTGGACGATCACGAGAAGTATCGCCGTTGTTCTTTATTCCGATGTTGTAAACAGCGAGAGTAGAGAAGATTCTATTTTTAGAACAAAGTCTTCACTAAAACTTTCGTTTACCCTAATGGTTGTTTTTGTTTTAGGAATTCTCGTTATTCCGGGCTTTATTTATACGCAGATTTTCGGCGAAGAATTTAGTGAGACAAAAAAGATCATGCTATTGCTGTCCCCCGGAATTTTTGCCATTGCAGTCAGCGATATGATCGGATATTACTTTTCGGGGATCAAAGAACTCAGAATTTTAAACATCAAATCAATAATCGGATTGTTGATTACCGTTGCCTGTTCATTTTTAATCATTCCGAAATGGGGAATTTTTGGAGCCTGTTTGGTAACCACATCTTCCTACATCGTTTCAGCAGGAATTTTATTCTGGAAATTTTATCAGTCTACAGATTTTAAGATCAAAGATTATATGATTTCAAAAGATGAGATCAATACTTTAATTAAAACTTTTTCTAAAAAAAGCTAATTATTTTTCTTGGTTTAAATTAAGTCCAAATCCTTATTTTTACCATTCCAAAAAGCTTTTAAAATATGTGCGGAATCTGCGGCTATTATTCATTTAAGAAAGAAATTTCTTCTAAAAATATTTTAGAAATGAATAGAGCCATCCGTCACCGCGGTCCGGATGACGAAGGTTTCTGGACTTCTGATGGATTCGCTGGTGAATCTTTTTCCGGAAACGATTCTACACAAAAAATTAAAGAAACTTTTCCTGTTCTGGATGAAACTTCTTCAAAAATTGCTTTGGGTTTTCGCAGACTTTCGATTGTAGATTTGTCCGAAAAAGGTCACCAACCGATGCTTTCCGATGATGAAAAAATTACCATTACTTTCAATGGTGAGATTTATAATTTTAAAAAAATCAGGAAAGAACTTGAAGATTTAGGTTATAGTTTTAAAAGTAGTTCAGATACAGAAGTTATATTAAAATCTTACGAAGAATGGGGAACTGAAATGTTCGTTAAATTCGACGGAATGTTTGCGATCGCTTTAATTGATTTAAACCAACAAAAACTCATTCTGGCAAGAGATAGAGTCGGGCTGAAACCCTTATTTTATTTTAAAAATGATGATGCTTTGGTTTGGGCGTCAGAAATAAAATCTATTCTGAAAAATGAATTCATCAAACCTGAAATCAATTGGAACGGAGTATATACGAATTTCCTTTTTCAGACCACTTTGGCTCCTGAAACCTGTTTTAAAGGCATTTATTCATTGGAACCAGCCAGTTTTTTAACGATTGGTTTAAAAGATTTTTCAACATTAAAACAGTTTTACTGGAATTTTCCTGCTAAAAGAAACAATAATATTACAGAAGATGAAGCAGTTGCAAAAGTTGACCAACTTCTTTCTGAAAGTGTAAAAGAACAACTTTTTGCCGATGTTCCGGTCACGAGTATGATGAGCGGCGGAATTGATTCTACTTTGATTACCGCCAAATCTAAGCCTTATAAAAATGATATTAATGCATTCACAATCTCGTACCAATTTTCAGAAAGCGAAGTTGAAAATGCATCTTTGTTAGCGGACAAGATCGATATTCGGCATCATGTGAAGAAAGTTTCGGATGGTGAGATTTTAGATCAGTTAAAAGAAAATATTCAGCATTTTGAAGAACCTTACAGCAGTTTGGAAGTGTTGATGAATGCTGCAGAATATGCAAAAAATAATGGTTTTAAAGTTGTTCTAAGCGGAAACGGAGCCGATGAACTTTTTGCAGGATATTCTCATTCTTTGAAGCTTAATAAATGGCTTTCCATGAGAAATTTCAATTTTGTTCGTCATTTTATTTTGACCAACGATAATTTTTCAAAAAAAGTGAAAAACTATTTATCTCAGGATGATATGCTGGACTTTTTCCGCCAAAGTCAGGTGGGAATGAAACCTTTGGAAGCTAAAAATGTTTTTTCTGAAAATATTTTTAATTCATTTCAGATCAATTTAAAAGATAGGCAATTATCTGAAAGCAAAGATTATCAGGGGCTTTTTGAATATGACATGAAATATTCTCTGTCTTCGCATCATGTTTTCAGAGACGATCTGAGCGCGATGAAATATAGCGTGGAATTCCGTTATCCTTATTTGAGCAATGATTTAATTGAGTATGTTTCTTCATTACCGGAAAAATTGCGTTACAATGGTATTCAGAATAAACCGCTTCTTAGAAAAGTTGCTGAAAAATATCTTCCTCAGGAGATTTTACAGATGCCGAAGCGTGGGTTTTCTTTTCCGCTTGCCCATTTTATTAAAACTGAACCGAAAGTAAGAGATTTTATTCTTGAAAATTTAAGCAGTCTGAAAAAGAGAAATTTTTTCAATGCAAAAGTTATCGATGAATGGTGGAACAACCAAAAAAATGAGTATGATTGTGTGAAAATCTGGCAATTGGTCACTTTTGAGCTTTGGTATCAGAAATATTTTGAAAATCACTCAACTTATTTTTGATGAATATTTTATCTTTGTGCAAATGAAGAAATTATTTCCCTTATTGATGCTTTTCGGTCTTACACTTCTCAGCTGCGGAAGTGATGATGAAGATTTGCAGAAAATCGACCAGATATTCAATCTTTATATTCAGGATTCTTCGGGAAAAACCATGCTGAATCCTACAAAAGTAGGTTCTTTTACAGGAGTTTCTTTCAATGATGAACTGGCTGATAAAGATATCGCTAATGTAAATTACAGCCGCAAAATGCTCGCTGATTCCACTTATTATATCGAATATATTGCCGGAGCAACCAGAGAATTTGTGGCAGATGAAGCAGATGGAAGTAAAACCTACAGATCTCTGTTGGAAGTTTCTTTAACCAAGAAAATATCCGAAACTCAGAATGATCCTGTGGTGATCGATAGGATGGAAATATTTTACCGATCCTCATCCTCCGTTTTTGAAGTTTCCAGAGTCCTTTATAACAATCAATTGATTTTTACGAAGGTTCAAGATCAGCCCAATACCGCTATAGTCACAAAATAAATCTTAAATTTGCAAAATTGCGGGATGCAGGATGCACGATGATGGAAGTTTTAAAATATTTTCTCATCAAATTAACATCAGGTACCCATCATCAAACACCCAACAACTATGTTACAGGTTAATTTTTTGCGCGACAACAAAGAGCGCGTTTTAGAAGGTCTTCAGAAAAGACAATTCAAGAATCCTGAGTTGGTAGACGAGGCTATTGCTACCGACGAAGAAAGAAAAAAAATTCAGTTTGAATTAGATTCTCAGCTTTCCGAGATCAACAAAATTTCCAAAGAAATTGGAATGTTGATGAAAGAAGGAAAAAAAGAAGAAGCAGAATCTGCAAAGTCTAAAACAGCACAATATAAAGAGTCGACGTCGGAATTAAAGTCACAGCTGGATGTAAAAGAAAAAGCGTTATTGGATATTTTATTTCAGATTCCGAATATTCCTTACGAATTGGTAAAAGCAGGTATTTCTGCCGATGATAATGAAATCATTTATCAGTCTCATGATGTGGAAGGTTTGGGTGAGGGCGCAATTCCGCACTGGGAACTGGCAAAAAAATACAACCTGATCGATTTTGAACTGGGCGTGAAAATTGCCGGAGCAGGTTTTCCTGTATATTTCGGGAAAGGAGCAAGATTGCAGAGAGCTTTGGTGCAGTATTTCTTAGATAAAAATACAGATGCAGGTTACCTTGAGGTAAATCCGCCTCACGTGGTAAATGAAGCTTCTGGCTACGGAACAGGACAGTTGCCGGATAAAGAAGGACAGATGTATTATGTAAATGCAGATGATTTATATTTAATTCCTACTGCAGAAGTTCCGGTGACGAATTTATACCGTGATGTTTTATTTGAGGAGAAAGATCTTCCGATTAAAAATACAGCCTTTTCTCAATGTTACAGAAGAGAAGCGGGAAGTTACGGGGCTCACGTAAGAGGTCTTAACCGTCTTCACCAATTTGAAAAAGTGGAAATTGTAAGAATTGAAAAACCTGAGAATTCTTATGCTGTTCTGGAAGAAATGGTAGAGCACATCAAAGGAATTTTGGAAGACCTGGAATTGCCTTACAGAGTATTAAGACTTTGTGGTGGAGATACGGGTTTTGCTTCTGCAATGACCTATGATTTTGAAGTCTGGAGCGCAGCTCAGGAGAAATGGCTGGAAGTAAGTTCAGTTTCCAACTTTGAAACGTTCCAGGCAAACCGATTGAAGTGCCGTTACAAAGCAGACGGGAAATCTCAATTGGTTCATACCTTAAACGGTTCAGCAATGGCGTTACCAAGAATTATGGCGGCGTTGCTTGAAAATAATCAGACTGAAGAAGGCATTAAGCTTCCTAAGAAAATCGCTGAGTATGCGAGATTTGAATTGATTAATTAATTTTAATAAATTTCATATAAAAAAGCCATCCGGTTCGGGTGGCTTTTGTTGTTTTATAGTACAGTTTTAAAGTTATTTTTTTTAAAATAATTTACTTGTAAAAAATATTTCAGACACGACGAGTTCTGTCGCTGCACAGGATTACATTTGTATTATTAACTAATAGTCAACAGATTATGGAAAAAGCACAGTGAATTATTTTGAAGTGAATTTAAAATATTTTAGATTTGCAGAATTAAACCAAACACAAAATATGATGAACAAAGATGAATAAAACTATTAACCTTCAACAGACGCATTTTT
>NZ_FPAP01000007.1 GCF_900116415.1 Chryseobacterium formosense
TATGTTTATAATGAATATAACCAGCTTGCCTTTGTTATTCCGCCTTTGGCTTCAATTGCTTCACTTGACGAAACCACACTTAATAATCTTTGCTACCAGTACCGTTACGACGGTAGAAACCGTCTGGTGGAAAAAAAGCTTCCGGGCAAAGGCTGGGAATACATGGTGTATGATAGGCAGGACAGGTTAGTCTTAACGCAGGATGCCAATTTGAGAGAACAGGGAAAATGGCTTTTTACAAAATATGACCAATTTTCAAGGTCTATATATAGCGGAATTCTTGATAGTCCTCCTGGAAGAGTCCAGCAACTAGCTGCTGTTGAATCTTTTGGGCCAAATAATGAAACAAGATCATCCTTTAGTTGGAATAACAATAATATGGATGTCTTTTATACAACCGGTTCAGCTTATCCTGGTGGTAATTTTAAACTTCTTTCAGTAAATTACTACGACACTTATCCGGCAGGAACACCAGGTTTTACCCCGACACTTCCAGGCAATGCAGCAATCACGGATAATTTTACGCAAAACGTAAATACCAAAAGTTTACCTGTAGCTTCTTATGTAAAAAACATTGAAGACGATAACTGGACGAAGAACTACACCTGGTACGACAATAAAGGAAGAGCCATTGCAACCCATTCGATCAATCATTTGGGAGGTTACACGAAGACAGAATCCCAGCTTGACTTTTCGGGAACTCCGAAACAGGTTGTAACAAGGCATAAAAGGCTTGATACCGATGTTGAACGTTTGATTACAGAAAATTTCACGTATGATCATCAAAACAGATTGTTAACGCATACGCATCAGGTTGATGGAAATACTGTGGAATATCTAGCCCAAAACGAATACAACGAACTTTCACAGCTAAAAAGCAAGAAAGTAGGCGGAACAAGTGCAGGAAACGAACTTCAGACGGTAGATTATACCTATAACATCCGAGGCTGGATGACAGGAATCAACAATCCGAATGATTTAAGCGGAGGTGATTTGTTCGGATATAAAATTAAATATAACAACCCTGAAAATACAGGTATCTCCGCAGGAAGATTCAACGGAAACATTGCCGAGATCGATTGGGCAAAGAACCATGCGAGTTCTCCCAATGTAAGACGATATAATTATGATTATGACGGTCTTAACCGACTAAAACATGCCGGATTTTCGGAACCTTCCAGTTATAATCTTTCAGAAAAATTTTACGATGAAAAAATTACGTACGATCTGAATGGAAATATTCTCTCATTATCCAGAAATGCACCATCACATTATAATACACCGGAACAGATAGACGATCTTACTTATGAATATGGAGGAAACCGGCTTATCAGCATTAATGATGGGACAACAAATCCTTCGGGCTATGAAGGCGGAGGAAATACTGTTGATTACGATGACAATGGCAATATGATCAAAATGCCAGATAAGATGATTGAAGAAATTCATTACAACCACCTTAATCTTCCTAATAAATTCATAATTAATAATCAATCGACGAGTAACAGTTACCTTTATCGTGCGGATGGAACAAAACTTCACAAAGCTTACATCTCAAGCTCAAATGGTGTAATGTATGCGACATCCACAGAATACCTTGACGGATTTCATTATGCAACCTCCAATGGCAATGAACTTGGGGCGATGTATGCAGAAGCCGGCGGCACGGCTTACGAACCCGAAGCATTTATGCAAATTTTACAAGAAATAGGATATGCAAATGAACTAAAATTTGTACCCACAGCTGAAGGCTTTTATGATTTCGAAAATAATGAGTACATTTATCAGTATAAAGATCATTTAGGAAATGTGAGAATAAGCTACAAGAAGGAGGGGAACGATCTCTTGGTTACCGACAGTAATGATTATTATCCTTTTGGGATGAGTTTCATCAGAAATGAAGAGGAGGAAGCATATTTTGGTACTGGAAGTTATAAAAATTACAAGTACAATGGGAAGGAACTCCAAGAGACTGGAATGTATGATTATGGCGCAAGATTCTATATGCCCGATATTGGTAGATGGGGTGTGGTAGATCCGCTGGCGGAAAAATACCGTCGATGGTCACCTTATAATTATGTGGTGAATAATCCAATTAGATATATTGATCCTGATGGTAGATTTATAATCGATTCAAAAGCTACCAAAGAGCAAAGGGTAATTATTCAAAAAGCTATTGAACTTGCAAGATCTTTTTTGAAAGATAATCAGGTATTAAATAGTGTTATGAAAAGAGGTAATTTATCTTATAGTCAATTAAAGAGAGATTTTACAAATGGAAAGGGACCTACGATAACATTAGACAAATCTCTCAATGGTTATGCTTTTGGAGAGTATGCAACCAATGGGTTAGGTACAAATAATTTAACACTAAATGAAATCACAGTTGATAACGCTTCCGATTATGATGGTGAAGACAAAGCAGATTTGATTTTCAAAATTGCAATGACCATTCTTCACGAAGATATTCATAGAGGAAATGATGAAGCAAAGGTGATTGAAAAACAAGATCACGGTGACCTTTTTGAGTTAGATATATTTAAAGAAGATCTTCAATATTCTAATGTTAGAAAACATCGAAAGGCTGCTGAAAAACGGTTGGATAGAATTATTGAAAAAATGGTGAAAGACTCATTTAAGATGAAGCAGGAGAAAGATAAATATGAAGAATTCAAAAAAGTAATTGATAATGTTCGAGTTAAAAAACAAAAAGATGAAGAAATTAAATAAACAGTTACTGTATTTGTTATTTGTTTCGTTTTTTTTGATAATCTGTTGCCAAAAAAAGAAAAGATTAGACAATTATAACAAAATAGAAAAGAGTCGAGAGCTAACTGAAATAATAGAGGTTGCTTTTAATATATGTGAGGAATCTAAAAAAAAATATTTTTTTGAAAATGAAGATTCTAAAATAAACATTATAATTGGAAAAAAAAATGATCCCTTTACCAGAAGTATCAAAATTTTTAATCACACTACTACAATCAATCACTCACAGTTAAAAGAAAACGGTATTTGGGTAATAATATGGACTTATCAATTCAATGAAAACTTTGATAAGTTTTATATGCTTTACAAAATAAAAAGCTCGGAAACTTTTGTAGAAGTTAATATGAAAAAGATAAATAATAAATGGCATGCTAGTAAGTGCAAAATTACAAGTGAAACTCCTCACGCTGGTGCGAGCTTTTAGCTCCTGTCAGTAGATACCTACACTACCGCACGATTTAATCATGTGACAGATAAAATAAGTAACCTCGTATTTTATGAGGTTACTTACATTATAAGTACAACGGAAAGGAACTTCAAGAAACGGGAACGTATGATTACGGCGCAAGGTTCTACATGCCGGATATTGGGAGATGGGGAGTGATCGATAATAAGGCTGAAAAATATAATTTTATGTCGCCTTACAATTACGCAGCAAATAATCCCATAATGTTTGTTGATCCAGGTGGAAATGAAATTATTTTTGTATTAACCAATTCAAAAGGAGAGACTACGGGACAGCTTCAATATTGAAAAGGAAATTTCTATTACATGAATGGAGATAGAAAAGGTCAAAAGTATGATGGTCGAAACCAAAAAGCGAGTGCTAATTTATTTAGGCTTGCAAAAGTATATAGAAAAATTGAACATTCAAACAATGCAATTTTAAAAGATAGATTACATACACTTGAAAATAGCGAAATAAGCATTATATATTTGATCCTCAAACTCCAGATCAACCTTCGGGAATGGAAGGACTTCCGGGAGGTGGCTCAAAAAGTATATATAATTTTGGGAATAAAAGTGAAAAAGAAAGGTTTGAAGATGTAGAAGGAGTTCCGCTTAGTGATTTAAGTTTAGTTGCTCATGAAATGGAACACCAATATGATAAAGAAAAAGGTAATCAATCTGACGCTACAGATTCTAATAATGCAGATGATCCATCGGAACAAAGAGCTGTTAAAACAGAAAATGAAGCAAGAAAATTAGAAGGATTACCTTTAAGAACCACTTATGGCGGAAGAAAAGTACCTACAAATCCTCAGAATTATATAATGCCAACTCCACAACCAAAAGAAAACAAGATTAAAAAAAAGTAATATGAAAAATTATTTAAAAAAAATAGCTTTATTAGTTTTGTTTATATTCTCTTTTTCTTGCAAACAAGAAGTTAGAAATAAAAATTTTATAGATAGACTATCATCAATTCAAAATGGTTTACCTTCTCTATATTTTAATTATTATTTATATTTTAAAGTGAATAATGGAAAAATATTAGAAACTAATATTGATTTAGTATATGAAATATATAAAAATTATTATTCTGAAGATTACAAAAATTTTAACAGCTACCTAAAAAATCTATTTAATGAAAAAGAGACTATAAAAGCTGAACACATAAGTACTCTTAAGAAGAAAGGAGATGTTTTAGCGAATATGAGTGTCATTGATAATGGTATTGCAATAATGTCTATTGAGAATTTAGAAAAACAATATTTAAATTTAGAACAACAAAATACTTTTATATTAAGAACGGGTAAAATAGAACCCATAAAAGTAAAAACAATACTTTATAAAATGTTTATTAATGATTATATAATTACTTTTAGTGATTATGGTGGATATTACATTATAAAAAAATATAATGAAAAAGATTTTAAATAGCTTTTCCTCGCTGCTGATTGTATCGTGTGGCAGATTACAAATACAACGGTAAAGAACTTCAGGAGACGGGAATGTATGACTATGGAGCAAGGTTCTTTATGCCAGATATTGGAAGATGGGGTGTTGTAGATCCATTGGCGGAAACTTCGAGAAGATTTAATCCTTACCTCGCTACCGCACGATTGTATCGTGTGGCAGATAATAAGAAAACCCACCGTAATTGCGATGGGTTTTGTTTTTTATAGAGCAGCTACATTTTTATTAAAAAAAGTCTTTGAATTTTTTATGGGTGAGCATTTTATCGATGATTTTAAAGACAATGCTTTTATCTTCTTCGTCCCGTCGCTTCACATGATTGTATCATGTGGCATAAATTATACCGTCGCTAAAGTGTGGTTATTTTTTTACCCTAATGACACGTTGCCGGATCATGCCTATGATTCGGATCCGTATTATGACAATCAATATCATGTCCCGGCGAAATTTTCATGGCTTCGGCTCTTGGAGAAATGTAAGGAATACCTAATTCTAAACCTCTTAATATAAAAAGTCCGCCCAAAAGGATCATGAGAACAGGGATGGCTTTTAAAATTTTTGTTCTAAATGCCTGATTAACGAGATTTCCGACCAAAACAATGGCAAACATGAATGGAAGTGTTCCCAATCCGAATAATGCCATGTAAGAAGCGCCCTGCCAGATTCCTCCACTTGCAAGACTTGCGGTGAGAGCCATGTAGACCATTCCACAAGGAAGAAATCCATTCAGAATTCCGGTGGTGAATCTTGAGCGGTAATCAGACTTCTGAAGCAATTTTCCTAAATTGGATTTAACCTTAAAAAGAAATTTAGAAATAAAAGGAATTTTTGAGGCAAAATCTTTTCCACCAAAAGAAAATAATGCCATAATGATCAGTAAAACGCCCACTGCAATGGTAAGATATTGCTGGAAACCTGCCATTTCAAATCCTTCGCCGATAATTCCCAAAACTGCTCCCAGAAATGCATAGGTGAAAATTCTTCCGAACTGATAGGTAAGATTCTGAAGATAATAATTGGTAGCCTGTTTTTTGGTTAACCCCATCGACAGCGCAATAGGACCACACATTCCGATACAGTGAAAACCGGATGCGAAGCCTAAACCAACGGCCGATATGATGAGTGCTATTTCCATATCACATCATAGTCGAGACGGTAGTCGGTTTTATCTTTTTTCCAGGTCAGTCTTAGCGTATAATTTCCATTCTTCAGAACTGCTGCCGGAATGGTGAAAGAATTGGCTGCATCCAGAGTGATCTCTTTTTTGATGTCTAAATTCTGGTCATCCGAACGGTTCAGCACGAAGCTTACTTTTGTGTTGGTATTGTTGATTTCTGCAGGAAATTTGATAGTAATTCCGGAAGTGCTTTGAGAGTAAACAGGCTTTTCTTCAAGATCGTCTGCTCGCTTTTTAGCATCAATTACACTTTGATACTGAAGTTCTTCTTCGTAATATTTGTCGGTAACCATTTCAGAATTTTTCTGTCCGTTTGGAAAAAGAAAAACCATCGACAAAATAAATATAATAAATGAGGCAAGTGCTAAAAAAATACCGTGTCCCCAAGTGAAATTTTTCATAATTGATAAGATTGATGTTGTATGAAGTGTTTAATTAAATTAATAAAACAATTCATTTTAGATTTAATTTTTAAAACTGAAGCTTGAAAGGTCCTTCAAAATAGGTTTGATAAGAATCAATTAACTTCCCTTTCATATCGTAAACTCCGATGGTGATATTCTGTTTTGATAAATTCATTTCAGCTTCCGGGAAACTGATATTGATCGTTCCTTTTGAGATTTTATCACGATCTACCGTAATTTTACTTGAAGAACTGAATCCGATTTCAGCATGAGCCGGATCAATGACTTTAATGGTTACAATTTTCTTGTCGTTGGTTTTGTTTAAGAAAGTGTAATTGTACGTATTGATAATTTTTCCGTCTCTTACAAAGAATGTACTTCCTGCGGGTTTGATGAATTTTGCTTCCATTTCGCCACGGCTGGAAAGCAGAAATCCTAAAAATCCTACCAGTAAAACAAGAACAACGGCAAAACCTTTCATTCTTCCGGTAAATTTATATGGAGCTCCGGTTTCAATTTCTTTTTCGGATGCATAACGAATCAATCCTTTCGGAAGACCCACTTTCTCCATTACTTCATCACAGGCGTCAATACACGCTGTACAGTTTACACATTCTAATTGCTGTCCGTCTCTGATGTCGATTCCGGTCGGACAAACCACTACACACTGATAACAGTCTATGCAATCACCTTTTCCAACTGCTTTTCTGTCTTCACCTTTTCTCCATTTTGAACGGTTTTCACCTCTTTTAAAATCATAAAAAACATTAATCGTTTCTTTATCAATTAAAACACCCTGTAATCTTCCGTATGGACATACCAATGTACAAACCTGTTCTCTGAACCATGCAAATACAAAATAAAATGCCGCCGTAAAGAGAATCATCACCATAAAATTGGTGGGGTTGGCAAACGGACCTTGTGACACGATATTCAATACCTCTTCATACCCGACAATGTACATAAACATAAAATGGGTAATGATTAGCGAAATAACAATGTAAACCGACCATTTCAGACTTCGTTTCCAGATTTTTTCGGTATTCCATTCTTGTCTGTCCAGCTTCATTTGCTTATTACGGTCTCCTTCGATCAGGTATTCTATTTTACGAAATACAGATTCCATAAAAATTGTCTGAGGGCAGATCCACCCGCAGAAAATTCTTCCGAATGCTATCGTAAACATGATAATGAAAATAAGAGATGCAATAGCGCCTAAAGTAAGGATGAAAAAATCCTGTGGATAAAAAGGCTGTCCTACGATGAAAAATTCTCTGTCGATGACATTGAACATAAAGAACGGATTTCCGTTGATCTTGATAAACGGAACAGCAAAATATACGATAAGCAAGATATAGCTTACCAGATTTCGGTAATTGGTATATTTTCCTTTTGGTTTTCTTGGAAAAACCCATTTTCTTTTTCCGGATTGTTCCATTGTTCCTATAGAATCTCTATAGGTTTCAGGGTCTAAAACCTGTCCCTGTCCGCCGCGAGCGGCTTCTTCGTCTATTTTTGACATTTTCTCTAGGTTTTAAAAACGAAAAAACATAATTCGTTACTATTTTATTTAATAACAAATTATGTTTTTTCATATACTTTTCTATTTTTTTAATTACTGTTTTTCCCAATGCGCTTCGTCACCGTATGGAGGTGCACCGCCTTCAGCCGGAGTAATTGGTTTTTTCATCTGGTTGATCGAGTAAACGTAAGCTGCAACTTTCTCGATATCGCTTCCGGTTAAGACTCCGTTTTTACCCCAAGCCTGCATTGCCGTTCCTGTTACCCCATTTTCAACAACGTGGAATACGTTTTTGAATAATGTTTTTTCAGGCTGATTGTGCCAGAAATTATCGGTAAGGTTAGGACCAATACCTCCTTTACCTCCATCTGAGTGACAAGATACACAGTTTGATTTGAAGATTTCTTCACCTGCTGCAATATTGTCTTCAGAAAATTTCGCCGATTCTATAGTCACCGGTGGCTGTTCTGCAAGATACTTCGCAATGGCAGCTTCCTGTGTTTTATATTCCTGGTCATATTCGCTTAGCGGATGTGCAAAATCTGTAAATGAATAAGCACAGATATATACGATACAGAAAACCGTACCAAAGTAGAATAAACCGACCCACCATTTTGGCAACTGGTTATCCAGCTCCATAATTCCGTCAAAACCATGGTCGATAAGAATATCTTTCTCTTCCGTATCAGACTGCTTTTTGAAAGCTGCTGAATATAATCTTGTGAAATAAGAAATCTTTTTCTCAGCCAAATATGCTGATTTCTCTTCAGCAGTTAGCTTTTTAAATTTATTGTTTTCAATTAAATCTCCGATTGCAGAGTGGATGTATGCTAAAACCGCACTGATCACCACCGTACCCCAGAAATAAGGAGAAGTTAAAAACGAATAGCTTTGTACAAACAAATAATAAAAAATTACTAATAGTACCGTAATTATTAAGATGTTTACAAAAACCGGTGTTCTTTGTCTCATAATAAATAGTTTAATTTTTTAAATTAAAATCATCTTCATCATCCTCAAGCGGAGCGTGTTCTTCTTCTCTGTAGTATTTTTTAGGTCTGCTGAAGACATAAATTAACAGTGCTACGAAGAACAGCATAAAGAATATCAGAGCCAATGTCTGGTAAAAACCTGCGTTTTCGGTATTGGATAATATGTCTTTAAAGTTTTGAGGAATCATCGGAAACTTTTAATAATTTTAGTTAGTACTTGCTGTTTTAATTTCAGTTGTTTTAATATCTGTACCCAATCTCTGAAGATAAGAGATCAATGCTACGATTTCTTTTTTCTCCAATTCTCCTTTTGGTCTCTTTGCATAAGCATCTTTCAAATCAGCTGCTTCTACAAAAATATCTTTTACGATTTTCGCTGCCTGATTGTCTGCCCATTGATCTGCAGAGTCAATTTGCGCTTTTGTATAAGGTACATCGTAAGTATTCTTCATGAATTTCAGCTTGTCGACCATTTTAGATCGGTCAAGATTATTTGAAATCAACCAAGGGTAACGAGGCATGATAGAACCTGCAGAAGTTGATCTTGGGTTATACATGTGCTTGTAGTGCCAAGAACTTGGGTTTTTACCACCTTCTCTGTGCAAATCTGGTCCTGTTCTCTTAGATCCCCAAAGGAAAGGTCTGTCGTAAACGAATTCACCTGCTTTAGAGTACTGTCCGTTTTTACCGTTAAATCTTACGATCTCATCTCTGAATGGTCTTACCATCTGAGAGTGACAAGCGTTACATCCTTCTCTGATATATAAATCTCTACCTTCAAGTTCCAGTGGTGAATAAGGCTTCACTGCAGAAATTGTCGGAACACTTTTCTTTAATGATAAAGTAGGAATAATTTCTACCATACTTCCGATCGAAATCGTTAAGAAAGATAAAACTCCTAATAATAAAGGCATTCTTTCCAACCAAAGGTGAGTACCTTCTCCTTCTTTTCTCTTGTTGCTGATGTTTGCCAATGCAGGTGCTTCAGCAGGAACTTCTTTCTGGAATGATCCTTTCTTGATTGTCATGTAAAGGTTTACCACCATAAACAGACCTCCGGTAAGATAGAATAAACCTCCTACGAATCTCATTTTAAAATAAGGAATGATCGCCGTAACGGTATCCAACCAGTTTTTCCATAATAAGGTTCCGTCCGGGTTGAATTGCTTCCACATCAAACCTTGTGTAAATCCTGAAATATACATCGGAACTGCATAGAAAATGATTCCTAAAGTACCTAACCAGAAATGCCAGTTAGCCATTTTTACAGACCAAAGTTTTGTTCTCCACATGATCGGTACCAAATAATAGATCACACCGAATGCCATGAAACCATTCCATCCTAATGCGCCTAAATGTACGTGACCAATTACCCAGTCGGTAAAGTGACCGATTTTGTTGATGTTTTTTGTTGCCAATAATGGTCCTTCGAAAGTTGCCATACCATAACATGTAACTGCAACCACAAAGAACTTAAGAATAGGATTCTCTCTTACTTTATCCCAAGCTCCTCTCAAGGTAAGAAGTCCGTTTAGCATTCCTCCCCAAGATGGTGCGATAAGCATGATCGAAAAACCTGTTCCCACTGCTTGTGCCCAAGCTGGTAAAGCGGTATACTGAAGGTGGTGAGGACCAGCCCAGATATATACGAAAATTAAAGACCAGAAGTGAATAATTGATAACTTGTATGAGAATACAGGTCTGTCTGCCGCTTTTGGTAAGAAATAGTACATCAAACCTAAAACCGGAGTCGTTAATACGAAAGCAACCGCATTGTGACCATACCACCATTGAACGATAGCGTCTTTTACACCGGCATACGCTGAATAAGACTTCCATCCGCCGAATGATAACGGCACTTCAAGATTGTTGAAAATATGAAGCATCGCAACCGCAATCCACGTTCCGATATAGAACCAAATCGCAACGTAAAGGTGACGAACTCTTCTTTTCCCAATGGTAAGGAACATATTAATTCCAAAAATAATCCATGAGAATGCAATTAAAATATCAATTGGCCACTCGTGCTCAGCATATTCTTTTGAAGTATTGATCCCCATAAAGAATGTGATGAAGGTAGCTACAATCATGATTTGCCACGTCCAGAAATGAATCCAAGATAACGTGTCGCTGTACATTCTTGTTTTTAAAAGTCTCTGTAAAGAGTAATAAACTCCCACATAAACGATGTTACAAACGAATGCAAAGATTACCGTGTTGGTGTGTAGCATTCTGATTCTACCAAAGCCTAGTGCACCGTTGGTATTGATTAAACCTTGTATGTTTCCTGATGCCAGACTGTTGATTGTTGTATCATCGGTCCCGAACAAAAATTCAGGAAGCTCAGGATAGAAAAGCATCAATGCTGCCGTAAGTCCAAACACGAAACCGATAATTCCAAAAACTATGGTAGCGTATAGGAATGCACGAACAATACTGTTGTCATAACTAAACTTTTGTGTCTCCATATTAACTATTCACTTTTTTCTTCAAATTTATTATTATCTCCTTTTTTCTCTTCGTCTTTGTTGCCAGTTTCTTCTTTTTCCTTTATTTCATCGGAGTCAAAGAGAATTCTTACAGCTGGTGATTCATCATCTTCAAACTGTCCTTTTCTGGCGAAAACTATAAATACGACCAGAAAAACCGCAGCCAAAGAAACGCTGCAAAGGATCATTAAATATAGAATATCCATTTGACAACAAAATTAACCTATTTTCGGGGTTCAAATTTAGTGAAAAATAATGACATTCATCACGAAATAAGGTTTTCAGCTAATTTAAAATCAGTCTAAATAAGGGCTTTTACGCCTGTTTTTTGAAATATTTCTTCCCGAGGATCCAGGTTGAAACTGTTGTGAAAGAAATGACAGTGATCGAACTTGCTGGCATAATTAAAGCGGCAAAAAGAGGATTCATATTTCCAGATACAGCATAGGTTAAACCCACAACATTGTACAGGAAGCTGATCAAGAATGTTAATTTTACGATGGTAATCGAACCTTTACATACATTCAGATAACGGTCAAGCTGAGAAACTTTTTCGCCATTCATAATAACATCGGAAGAAGGTGTAAAGCTGTTGCTGTCGTCAGAAATTGCAATTCCCACGTTGCTCTGTTTTAAAGCTCCTGCATCATTCAATCCGTCTCCAAGCATGATTACTTTTAAGCCTTGATTTTGAAGGTTCTGGATGTAGTTCAGTTTGTCTTCCGGGTTTTGGTTAAATGCCATTGAGCTGTAGTTCGGAATGATGTCTTTAAGCTGATTTTCCTCAGAAGAATTGTCACCACTAAGAATGAAAATTTTATAGTTCAACAGCTTTTTGAAAAGATCTTTCAGGTTTTCCCGGTATTCGTTTTTGAAGATGAATTTACCAATAAATTCATTGTTTTTACTGATGTAAACAGCGGTCTCGAGATTTTTAGACTCCTGATTATTGTATTTTGCCGAACCAATCTTGTACATATTTCCTCTTACGGTTGCTTCGTAGCCTTTACCTGAAATTTCCTCAAAATGATCAACAGGGAAATATTCATCCTGAACTTCCAAAAATTCATATAAAGATTTTGAAAGCGGATGATTGGAGTTTTTAACCAGACTTTTAATGTTCAATAAATCAAATTCCTGAATTTCAGAACCTTCGTATTTGATGTTTGATTTTTTTCTATGGGTAATGGTTCCTGTTTTATCAAAAACCAACGCATTCACTTTTGCAATTTTTTCAATGGTCAGAGTATCTTTTACATAGAATTTGTTTCTGCCTAAAATTCTCATAATATGTCCGAAAGTAAATGGAGAAGACAAAGCCAATGCGCACGGACAGGCAATAATTAGTACCGCAGAAATTACCTGAAACATGGTTTCAAGATCGATGAAATACCAATAAATTCCTGCAACCAAAGCAATTCCTAAAATAATGAATGTGAAATATTTACTGATGTCGTTGATTAAGGTGTCAAGTCCGGTCTCATGCTTTTTGAATGCTTCTTTGTTCCAAAGCTGGGTAAGGTAGCTTTGATCCACGTTTTTAATCACTTCAAGCTCTAAAGAAGAACCAACCTGTTTACCTCCGGCAAAAATTTTATCACCCGGATTTTTAGTAATGCTTTCGCTTTCGCCCGTGATAAAGCTGTTGTCGATATTTCCGTTTCCGCTGATCAGAATCGCATCAACCGGAATAATTTCCTGATTTCTTACTAAAATCCGGTCACCGATTTTAATTTCAGAAAGCAAAATGTTTTCCTGTTTTCCATTAAAATCTACTTTGGTTACCGCGATCGGATAGAAAGATTTGTAATCTCTGTCATAAGAAAGCGAGCTGTACGTTCTTTTCTGGAAAATTTTACCCAAAAGCATGAAGAATAAAAGTCCGCATAAGGTGTCAAAATATCCAGAGCCGTAATCGGTGGCAATCTCATAGATGCTTCGTCCAAAAAGAACGAAAATTCCCAAAACAATCGGAACATCAATATTCACAATCTTGTTTTTTAAACCATACCAAGCTGATTTATAATAATCTGAAGCAGAATAAAATACAACCGGAACGGAAAGAAGAAACATCAGAATTCTGAATAATCCTTTATAATGATCCATCCAGAAATCTTCACCACCAATATATTCGGGGAAGGCTAGAAACATTCCGTTTCCGAAAGCAAATCCAGCAATTGCCAGTTTTACCAATAAAGATTTGTCTAGATTGTCCTCGTTTTTATCAGCGGTCTCAAGATTGATGGCAGGTTTATAACCAAGATTCGTTAAAAATTTAGCTAAGTCGCTTAATTTTAAATGATTATGGTTGAAAGAAATCTGTAAGGTCTTTCTTGTGAAATTCACCTGAGAATAATGAATGTCTTTATTCAGTGTATGAAGACTTTCTAAAAGCCAGATGCATGACGAACAATGAATAACCGGAATTCTGAAAGTTACTAAACTCGTATTTCCTTCCGAAAAATCTGTGATTCTGTCAAAAATTTCAGGCGTGTCGAGATAATCATAATGTGAAGCGTTTTCATCCGGACGGATTCCCGCTCTTTTATTGAGTTCATAGAAGTTGCTGAGATTATTGGTATTCAGGATTTCATAAACAGATTTACAGCCTGTACAGCAGAAAATTTTTTCATCGAAAGAAATTCTCTCTTTTTCTATCCCTTGTCCGCAATGAAAACAGTTCTCGCTCACCTTCATAAATTATTGAGTCACAAAATTATAACAATTTTTTTTTGTTTATCGATTTAAAATGTTCTATTTTTGTGACAAATGTCATAAAAATGTCGCAGGAACAACAAATTGCTATTGAAGAGAGATTTGCAAGAGTTTTTAACGATAAATCATTTAAAGAAAGGTTAACCAGTGCAGATTTTGATAAGTATATGAAGGCAAAAAAGAGCCTTACTTTTCAAAAGCACGATATTATTTTCGAAGATGGTGAAACTCCGAAGGGAGTTTATTTTTTGGAAAAAGGTGCAGCCAAACTTTCTAAATCAGGAGCTTTTGGTAAAGATCAGATTTTAAGATTTATTAAAGAAGGGGATATCATTGGGTATCGTGCGTTACTTTGTGGCGAAAATTTTCAGGCAAAAGCCGAAGCAATGACGGATGTGGAAGCTACTTTCCTTCCTGCTGAAATTTTTATGGATTTACTTGAAGTTGATTCACGGTTATCTTTTGTGATGCTTCAGAAGATCTCTTACGAATTGGGAGAATCTTCCAACACGATTACATTCCTTGCGCAAAAAACGGTAAGAGAAAGACTTGCTGAAATTTTACTGCTTCTCGAGCAGAAATTAGGAACTGATCCGGAAGGATTCATCAAAATATCTTTAACAAGAGAAGAGATTGCCAACATCATCGGAACAGCTACCGAAAGTGCAATTCGTCTGATTTCTGAATTTAAAGGAGATCAGCTCATCGAAGTAGATGGTAGAAATATAAAAATTCTCAACCACGACAAACTCATGAAACTGGG
The DNA here is from genome assembly GCF_900116415.1 of Chryseobacterium formosense. GTDB lineage: Bacteria > Bacteroidota > Bacteroidia > Flavobacteriales > Weeksellaceae > Chryseobacterium > Chryseobacterium formosense. The sequence continues at coordinate 14,752 of NZ_FPAP01000007.1, forward strand.
TCACGTGGTTTTATAGAAATTCAAAAAATATAAGTCGGCTCAGTGCCGACTTTTTAACTTTTAAATAATCATAAATAGTATGTCTGTTCATTCTGAAATTAAAAAAGTTACGACCGAAACCTTGCGAAAAATGAAATTCGACAAGGAAAAAATAACAATGCTTACTGCTTACGATTTTACAACCGCGAAAATGGTTGATGCAGGTGGAATTGATGCAATATTGATCGGAGATTCTGCTGCGAACGTCATGGCTGGTTTTGAAACAACGCTTCCCATTACTTTAGATCAGATGATTTATCATACGCAAAGCGTTGTGAGAGGAACCGACAGAGCTTTGGTAATTGCCGATCTTCCTTTCGGAACTTACCAGAGTAATCCGGATATTGCTTTGGAATCTGCCGTGAGAATGATGAAAGAAGGTGGCGCTCATGCCATTAAAATAGAAGGCGGAAAGGGAATTTCTAAATCGATTAAGAAAATCATCAATGCCGGAATTCCGATTATGGGACATTTGGGATTGACTCCGCAATCGATCTATCAATTTGGAACCTATAAAGTAAGAGCAAAAGAAGAAGCAGAAGCTGAAAAATTAATCAGTGATGCAAAATTGCTTGAAGAGCTAGGTTGTTTCGGAGTTGTTCTTGAAAAAATTCCGGCTGATCTTGCAAAACAGGTTACAGAAAGTATCTCAATTCCCACCATCGGAATCGGGGCGGGACCTCATTGTGACGGCCAGGTTTTGGTTTATCATGATATGGTTGGGATGAATAAAGGTTTTTCGCCTAAATTCTTAAGAAGATATTTAGATTTGTATTCAGAAATTACAGGAGCAGTTTCACAGTACGTAAAAGATGTGAAGAGTGCTGATTTTCCTAATCAAAATGAAAGCTATTAATGGACAGGAATAATTTGCAGACCGTACAGGGAATCATCTCTATTTTGGCAATTATTTGTCTGGCTGTCGGATGGTTTAAAATCTTTCCGGGCGATATTAATTATTTTTTATCGGGAAGATTATTTTATATTTTAATCGGCATCAGCTTTATTGTTCAGGCGAGAATGTTGACATTGATCAATTCTAAATTTGTTTACCCTTTATACGCCGCAGCAGGATTGTGTATTATAGGAGCTTTTTTACCGGTTGATTCAGGTCTTAATGTGATGAAAACGATTGGTCTTTTGGTTGGGGTTGTCATTTCTTTTATGAGCAGATCGCAGTACCGTCAGTAATTATGGAAGAACAAATCGTCTACGAAGACAATCATCTTTTAGTCATCAATAAAAAAGTCGGGCAGCTCGTTCAGGGAGATAAAACCGGAGACGAATCTCTGCTCGATTCTATTAAAAATTTTATCAAAAAAAGAGATAACAAACCCGGAAATGTTTTTCTGGGTTTGGTGCATCGTATTGACCGGCCGACTTCAGGTTTGGTTATTTATGCTAAAACATCAAAAGCACTTTCAAGACTTACTCAAATGGTGAAAAATCGTGAGATTGAGAAAACGTATTGGGCGGTTGTGGCTAAAGAAATAATTCCTCAAAGCCAGAAATTGGTTCATTATTTAAAGAAAAACGAGAAAAATAATAAAGCAATTGTTTTTCCAAAAGCGACTGATGGAGCGAAAGAAGCTATTCTTACCTATAACATCATTAAAAGTTTAGATAATTATCTTTTATTGGAAATTGATCTTGAAACAGGAAGGCATCATCAGATCAGAGCCCAATTATCAAAAACGGGAGTTCCGATCAAAGGTGATTTGAAATATGGTGCTCCAAGATCCAATCCGGATGGTGGAATTAATCTTCATGCAAGAAAACTTCAGTTTATTCATCCAGTAACCAAAGAACCGGTAGAAATTGTTGCTCGAGTTCCGCAAAATGATGCGATTTGGAGGGCTTGTGAAGAATAGAAAATTTTGAAAACAAAATAATACAAGCGGTTCTGAATTTCAGAACCGCTTGTATTTAAAGTAGATTTCTCAATATCAAATCTCAAATCTCAAATCTCAAATCACAGTTATTGTCCCTGTTGCAAAATACCACCATTGCTGTCACTTTGCGTCGTATTTTTGATCATATTCGGATCTTCTTTAGCAAGCTTATTTTTGGTTGGAATTTTGTAATTCACAGAGATTCCGAAACTTCTGCTGTCAAATTTATTGGATGTAAACACTTTTCCACCCAAAGAATTGGCTACGATGACACTTTTATTCTGATTAAAAATATCTCTTGCATAAAGTGAAAGATTAAGACGATCGCTCATAAACTTTTTAGATATGGTAATATCCAAAGCGTTGTTTAATGGTTTTTCAATTTCAAAATAATAGAAATTTCCTCCTTTTGGTATTACGTTGTAATTTGCCTGAAGTCTGATGTCTTTTGGTAAAATAAACTGTCCCATCAAGCTGAAGATCCAGAATCCTTTAGTCTTAAGATCCGGCATTTCCTGAATCTGATAACCTGTATAAACATACAATAAATTCATTTTGTCAGGATTCACATTAAATTTCATCAGCTCGCTGAACGGTGTCGTGAAAAGCATGAACGGAATAGGCATTCCTAAATTAAAATTATGCGTTCTGATGCTGTTGACTTGTACCTGTTCGTTTGTGATTAAATTATTTTCTCGGGTAACTTTCTGTACAATTTGGTTTTTTACCCAGCTTGTGTTATAGCCGATGTAAGCATAATCAAATGCGCTGATCTTGATCTCTGCATTGTCATAAATCGTTGGCTGAAGATTCGGGTTTCCGCTCGAATTTAAAGTTTCGGTACGAAGCACCGTGTTATTTGGGTTCAGAAGCGAAACACTTGGCAAACTGATCTTTTTGTTGTAATTAATATTTACAAAAAGCTGTTTCATCAGGTTATATTGCACACTTGCATTTGGAAAAATCTTGAATTTTTTAAACGGATTTAAATTATCCTGTTTTACATTCCCGTTATCATCAAGCACTCGGGTAACTCCCGTGATGTCATAGCTTTCAGCTCTTGCTCCGGCAATGAAATCAAATTTTTTCAAAGTTGCCTGAAATTCAAGATATGCAGAAGCTGTCTGTCTTGTATAATCTAGATTGACAAGATTTCCGTCTTTCGTTTCAAAATTCTGCTGGTCATATAAACCTCCGAAACTCATTTTTCCTTCGTCAAGAATCTTCAAAGGCTGAGAATAATCAACCCGGAAATTATATAGATTGAATAACGAGGAGTTGTTTAGTGAAGTCTCCCCAAACTGATCAAATTCAGAATTACTGTTTGTGTAAATTGCTTTAAAATCAAGCTTTTTATTTTTATCATTAAATTTCTTCTGATAAGTTGCAGCAACTTCCTGTCTTAAACCTTTAGAATCACTTGTTAAATTTGATTTTGTTACCTCATTTAAAAATTGGTCAACTGTAACCGACGAGCCTCCATTATTATGATTGATGTCGTAATTCAGCAACAATCTGTCTTTTCCAAGATCAAATGTAAATGCAGAATTCAAATAATACGTTCTTCCCAAAGAATTGGATTGGTTTCTGCTTAATGCATCAAACTCAGAAAGCGATAAGCTTTCGCGGTAATACTGTCCTAAATTTACCTGCCACCCAAACCATTTATTCCTTGAATTTAGCGAAAGTGAATTATTAAATCTGCTTCTGTATTTATCGTAATCTGAAAAACGGTAACCTCCGTTATAAACGGCAGTAAGATAATTTTTCGCTGACTTGCTTGTGATGATATTCAAAATTGCTCCGCCGGAAGTCGCCGGAAATTCTGCGCCGGGTTGTGTGATAATTTCAATTCTTTCGACCGAATTTGCAGGCATTCCTTCAAGAAAAGCGTTCAGCTCATTGCTGGACATATTTAAAGGACGGCCATCCATATAAACATCAAGCGGTTTTCCCTGATACATCATTCCCACCATGTCTGAAACAACCAGACCTGGAAGTTTTTTTACCCCTTCCATTAATGATCCGGAATTTAAGCTTGGCTGTTCAGAAAAATCAAAAATCGTACGGTCTGCTTTTTGTTCAACGGCTTTTTTAGTTTTAGTAATAACTACCCCTTCGATTTGTTTTTCTTTTTCTGTGGCTTCTTTGTTGTCTTTGTTTTCCTGTGCAAAACCAAAAACCGAACTAAAAATTGAAAGCGTAAGTAATGTTTTCTTCATGATGTGAGTTAAAAATCTATTCAGTTAGACGCCGAAAAATCAGTTTTGTTACAAAATCTTATTGTGCTCTGTCTTTTTCATCAAATTTGATATTTTTTGTATTGACTTTCTTTTTGTTGTTTCCAAATGTATAATTTACGCTCAAACGAAAACTTCTTCCGTCCCAATAATTATTGAAATGCTGACTGTTGTCACTGAAATACATATTTCCACGGTATTTTTGGGCGAAGATATTGGTTACAGTTGCATTGATCTGAAGCTGTTTTTCCATCAGAGAAATTTTTATCCCCGAATTTAAATTAGAAAAATTCTGAAAGGAAGAATTTACATTTTTATAAGGCAAATCCTGGCTGTAATTAGCGAAGAAGAATAATGTTTTGCTTTTGTTTAAAGTGAATGTGTTATTAAATGAATAGCTTAAAGAATGCCCTTTCCAAGTTTCAGCTTCAATATTGTAAACTTTTGAATCGGTTAGTGAACCGTTTACCGAAAGACTTGCTTCCCAGAATTTGAAAAATTTACCGGTGTAGGAAACATTAAATCCATAAAAATCATTATTATAATAATTAAGATAAGTTCCTATTTGTGAAAGCCCGTTAATCATAGATATTTGTCCGAAACCATTTTTTAGTTTTAAATAATAAATACTTGCGGAAAATTTGCTGTTGTAAGTATATCCGAGCTCTAAATTATTGATATAAGACGGCGTTAGCAGAGGATTTCCGGATGAGTAAGAGTACGGATTTGAATACCATCGGAAAGGATTCAGGTTGCTCATGCTTGGGCGGTTGATTCTTCTGGAGTAAGATAGATTGAAAATATTTTTATCTTGTTTGTAAGAAACGAAAGCCGACGGAAACCATTGTCCGTAATTGTAAGAATTACCTGTGTTTGTTGATGGTGTGAAGCTTTGTGCATGCGTATTTTCGTAACGAAGTCCTGCTTTTGTTTCCCAGTGTTCACCGAAACTTTTTGTATAACTCACATAAGCAGCATAGTTTTCTTCCTGATAATTAAACAAATTGGCTCTCTGCAAATCCGGAATATATTGGTTATTAATGATGTTAAAATATTGAAGATCGGTAGAGTTTTTAAACTGATTGAATTTTAAACCGGTCTCGATAGTTCCGAATGAAAAAGGTAATTTCAGGTCGCCCTGTAAAGAGAAAACCTGTGGTGAAATAATGGAAGTTGTTTTTACATCCTGAACGGAATTATCATTCACTTTCAAAGTTGAGAAATTTACATCTGTATCCGAATTATTTTTGAAAAAATTCCCTGCGAAGCTCAGTTTTTTTCCTAATGTATCTAACTTTAAATCATAATAGGCGCTCAAAGTGTGGGCTGGAAGTTTTTCGCGATGGAAGGTGTGGGTCAAAAGATTTTCGACTGTTGAATCTGGATTTATATTTTTTGTTTCATTGACGATGTTCATCGCCGATTTTTGATGAGCATAAATGTATTCCACCCCGATTTCAGAATTTTTATTGAGCTTGTACGAAAGATTTAGGTTTGGTGTCAATTCATTCCACATATCTTTTCTCACCGATCGGCTGTAGTTTTGCGTGGCTCCTAAAATGGTATAGTTTTCTTCTGAGCGTTTGGCACTGTCGTAATAATTGAACTTTACACTACCACTAAATCTTTCAGTTTGATAATTAAGTGTTCCGCTGTTGCTAAAACCTGAATAGGTTCTTTGAATTAAAGTAGAATTGATATTCCCGCTGAAACCAAGATTAGGATTTTTTTTCAAAACAATATTTATCAGTCCGCTGTTTCCCTGGGCTTCGTATTTTGCTGGAGGAGTTGTAATGACCTCTATTTTAGCGATATTTTCAGAACGAATTGTTTTCAGATAATTGAGAAGCGCTGTTCCTGAAAGATTCAGCATTCTTCCGTTGATCATCACATTTACACTGCTTTTTCCGGTAATAGAGATATTTCCAAGATTGTCATCTACTTTAAGCATTGGTACATTGGCTAAAGTTTCTGCCCCATCCATTCCTTGTGATGCGATTGATGCTTCAACATTGAAGATCAGTCGGTCAGCTTTTCTTTCTAGAAGTGCTTTCTTCTTTCCGTTAATGGTTACCGTTTCTATGTTTTTTATTTGTAAAGAGTCTTTTTTTTGGGCATATGAAAAAATAGATAATAGTGAAGCAGCAATAAGGAATATCTTTTTCATGAGGTTGATTATTTTTTTTGACAAATTTATATCTCACACTTATCAGACAAAATATCGTTTCGACCAATAAGGAGATATGTCGGTTTAAAATATTTTCGTCGGGAAAAAACGGGGGTTCATAGATTTGGAAGTTTTAGATTGGCTTTTGTATCTATTTTTGGTCAATGAAAAATATAATTCTTCTTATAAGTATGATTTTACTGCAGCTCTTTGCAGGCAATCACAAAGTAGATGTTTGGAAAACAATTACAATAGCTCCAAACGAAAGCATTGATATTGATAAAGTAAAAGCACCGGTAACTTTAGAAATAAAGAATCTTTCAGATGAAAAGATAAATTTGGTTTCTGATATTAAAATACCTGCTGAAATTTCAGGTAAGTCTGAACTTAGCTACAGATTGCCTAAAAAAAGCAGTTTAAAGCTGGAGAATAAAAACGCAACTTCGGTTTCAATATATTTGCATTATTACTCTTCTAAAAGTATTTTTATTAACAACAAAGAATTAAGATGAGAGCAAAGCAAATTTTATTTTTACACATTTTTTATTGGATTCTTAATTTAAGTTTTTCCATCGTCACCCCGGTTATAGCCGGTAAAACAGAGTTCTTCGTTTTGAATGTTACTTTCTTTGCGGTTAGTTTTATTGCTTTTTATATCAATTATTTTTACATCGTTCCGTTTTTTTTCAATATTAAAAAACTCTATTTCACTATTTTCGGTTTTTTTGTAAGTGTAGGTTGTTTCGTATTCTTCCGTTATATGGTAGAAGAATTGATCTTGCCTCTTTTCATAGGACATGGCAATTATGCTGAAGGTACTTCGCTTTTGTATTACTATTATGATAATGTCTTTTATAGTTCTACCACGCTGTTCATCAGTACTGTGCTGTCTTTGTTCAATATATTTTTTAAAAGAGAAGAAGAAAGGCAGAAATTGATCGAAGAAAAAAAATATGCCGAACTCAAAGCTCTGAAAACTCAGATTAACCCTCATTTTATCTTTAATTCGCTTAATAATATATATTCTTTGGTATTCCAGAATTCTGAAAAAGCTTTGCCTGCTATTGAAGAACTCAGTAAGTTATTGCGGTATTCAACCAAAGATTTAGAGCAGGATTTTATTCCTTTGGAACGAGAAATCGGTTATGTGGAAAGTCTGATTGAGCTGGAAAAATTAAGAATCAAAAATCCTGAGAAAATTATAATTTCAAATCAAATTAAAAATCCTGCTTTGAAAATTTCACCGATGTTAATTGTTCCTTTTGTTGAAAATGCTTTTAAGCACGGTGATTTCAGAGATAAAGGTTTTGAAATGAATATTTCTGATGAAAATACAATTCTGCATTTTTATCTTTTAAATTATAAAAAAGAAAAGATGAAAGATTCAGTCTCAGGAATCGGAATTGATAATGTCAGAAAACGTCTTGAGATTTTGTATCCAAAAAAACATGAACTCAAGATTACGGAAACCGAAGCAGATTTTACCATAGATTTAAAGATCGATTTGAAGAATGAAGAAAAATAAATGTATTATCGTTGATGATGAGCCGCTCGCTGTTTCTCTGATTGGAAGTTATGTCGAAAAAACTCCCTTTTTAGAACTTGTTTTTTCTACCGAAAACCCTATTGAGGCTTTGGAATTTATCAAGAAAAATGAAGCAGAACTTGTTTTTCTTGATATTCAGATGCCTGAAATAACAGGAATCAACTTCATGAAAATTGTTGGTGATAAAATGAAGTATATTCTCACAACAGCTTATTCTGAATACGCTTTGGAAGGTTATGAGCATAATGTAGTGGATTATCTTTTAAAACCGATTTCTTTTGACCGTTTTAATAAAAGTATCCTTAAAGCTAAGGAACGTTTTCCTTTGGATGATGCTAAAGAATCAGGGCATTTTTTTGTAAAATCTTCCGGACAGCAACATCGTATTAACTTTAATGAAATCCTTTACGTAGAAAGCATTAAAGATTATGTCAACATCAAAACTGAAGCTCAGGAATACATTGTTTTAGACACTTTAAAATCCTTGGAAAACCAGCTTCCTGAAAATTTCAGAAGAGTGCACAAATCTTTTATACTAAATACAGAAAAGGTGAAAAGTATTGGTTTAAAAAAAGTGATTCTTACTTCTGAACAGGAAATTCCGATTGGAGAAAGCTATAAAATGAATCTTCTGGATAAGATAAAATAAAAAAGCAACTTCAAACTGAAGTTGCTTTGGCAATATTATAAAAATTAAATTCTAATTTTCCTGTTGTTTGATTAAATTCAAAGCAGAACCTGCTTTAAACCAATCAATTTGCTGATCGTTATACGTATGATTTGCCATGACAATATCTTTAGTTCCGTCTGTATGAACAAACTCTAAAGTCAGTTGTTTTCCCGGAGCAAATTGTTCCAAATCCAAAAAGTTTACCACATCGTCTTCCTGAATCTTGTCGTAATCTGCTTCATTGGCAAATGTAATTCCCAACATTCCCTGTTTTTTCAGGTTGGTTTCGTGAATTCTCGCAAAAGATTTCACCAAAACAGCTTTCACACCTAAATGTCTCGGCTCCATGGCAGCGTGTTCTCTTGAAGAACCCTCACCATAATTTTGGTCTCCCACGACAATTGAAGGAATTCCTGCTGCTTTATATTGTCTTTGTACAGCTGGAACTTCGCCGTATTCTCCGGTCAGTTCATTTTTAACCTTATTGGTTTCCATGTTGTAAGCATTTACTGCTCCAATCAGCATATTATTTGAAATATTATCGAGGTGTCCTCTGTATTTCAACCAAGGTCCTGCCATAGAAATGTGGTCGGTTGTACATTTTCCGAAAGCTTTGATTAAAACTCTTGCTCCTGTAATATTTTTTCCGTCCCAAGCCGGGAATTCCTCCAATAACTGAAGCCTGTCAGAAGTCGGACTTACTTTCACCTCAACAGTAGAACCATCTTCAGATGGAGCCTGATAACCATTATCATCTACAGCAAAACCTTTTGCAGGTAACTCAAATCCTTTAGGCTCATCTAATCTGATTTGCTCACCGGATTCGTTGGTTAAAGTATCTGTAATTGGATTGAAATCTAATCTTCCTGAGATAGCAACTGCAGCCACCATTTCTGGCGAAGCTACGAAAGCGTGAGTATTTGGGTTTCCGTCTGCTCTTTTTGCAAAGTTTCTGTTGAAAGAATGAATAATAGAGTTTTTCTCTCCTTTTTCAGCACCTTCTCTGTCCCATTGTCCGATACAAGGTCCGCAAGCATTGGTGAATATTCTTGCGTTCTCAAATTTTCTGAATGAATCTAAAAATCCGTCTCTTTCTGCGGTAAACTTTACCTGCTCAGAACCTGGATTGATACCTAAAATTGCTTTAGGTTTTACTCCTTTAGCAACAGCATCTTCCACTATAGAAGCAGCTCTTGATAAATCTTCATAAGATGAGTTGGTACACGAACCGATTAAGGCCCATTCCACTTCAAGAGGCCATCCGTTGGCTTCAGCTTTTGCTCTGAATTCAGAAACCGGTGTTGCCAAATCCGGAGTGAAAGGTCCGTTTAAGTGAGGTGTTAATTCAGAAAGGTTAATTTCAATTAATTGATCGAAATATTGCTCTGGGTTTGCATACACTTCAGCATCACCTGTTAAATGTTCAGCAATTTTGTCAGCAGCATCTACAACATCCTGTCTTCCTGTAGCAGCCAAATATCTTCTCATGGAATCATCATACCCGAAAGTAGAAGTCGTCGCTCCGATTTCTGCACCCATGTTACAGATGGTTCCTTTTCCTGTAGCGGAAAGAGACTCTGCACCTTCACCGAAATATTCTACGATGCATCCGGTTCCACCTTTTACCGTAAGAATTCCTGCTACTTTTAAGATAACATCTTTTGCGGAAGTCCAGCCGGACATTTTACCGGTTAATTTTACCCCGATTAATTTTGGCATTTTCAATTCCCAAGCCATTCCTGCCATAACGTCTACTGCATCTGCACCACCAACTCCGATGGCAACCATACCTAAACCTCCTGCGTTTACCGTGTGAGAGTCGGTTCCGATCATCATTCCTCCCGGAAATGCATAATTTTCAAGAACAACCTGGTGGATAATTCCAGCTCCAGGTTTCCAGAAACCGATTCCGTATTTGTCGCAAACCGAGCTTAAGAAATTGAAAACTTCTGAATTTTTATTGATACCTTCCTGTAAATCTGCTTCTGCACCGACTCTTGCCTGAATAAGGTGATCGGCGTGGGCGGTTGAAGGAACGGCTACTTTGGCTTTTCCGGCCTGCATAAATTGTAAAAGTGCCATCTGTGCAGTGGCATCCTGCATGGCAACTCTATCCGGAGCAAAATCTACATAAGAATTTCCTCTTTCATGTTCTTTTGTTGCGTTGCCTTCCCAAAGATGGGTGTAAAGGATTTTTTCTGAAAGTGTTAATGGCTTACCTGTGATTTGTCTTGCTGCTGCAATTCTTTCAGGATAACGCTCGTACACTTTTTTGATCATGTCAATGTCGAATGTCATATCTATTTTAATTTTTCTTTTTCAATAAATTTTCCCGGTATTTTTAATTAAAACTTAAACCGAAAGTTCTTTGTAGTAATTCATCAAAATCTGTTCCTACCAGTTATGGTAAACATAAATAAGATGTATGATGAATATTTTTTTCAACTATCAAGTTAAGGAAAAATAAAATTGCTGTTATTGACATAGGTTAAAATAATCTTAATCATCCTAAAATGGAAAGATTCTAAACAAAAAATGGAAGACTTCAAAAGAAATCTTCCATTTATATTTAAAAGGTCTTTCGACTTTAATTTAAAATCTATTAATGACCAACGGTTACCAATTCTTTAATCGATGGAACGAAAGTCGTTAAATCTATTCCCTCAACAGCTTCTTTGTATTCTTCAATGCTTGGAATTCTACCGATAATAGCCGATAAAACTACTACAGGAGTTGAAGCTAATAAAGATTCTCCTTTTTTACGTTCAGAATCTTCAACCACTCTTCCTTGGAAAAGACGGGTAGAAGTTGCCAAAACAGTATCTCCTTTCTCCGCTTTTTCCTGGTTACCCATACAAAGGTTACAACCTGGACGCTCAAGGTACATCATATTTTCATATTGCGTACGAGCTTCGCCTTTCGGAGCAGCATCATTGAACTCGAACCCTGAATATTTTTCTAATAATTCCCAATCGCCTTCAGCCTTCAATTCGTCAATAATGTTGTAAGTAGGAGCAGCTACAACCAATGGAGCCTGGAATTCTACTTTACCATTCTGCTTTTCGATATTTCTCAACATCTGAGAAACAATTTTAAGATCTCCTTTGTGAACCATACAAGAACCTACGAAACCAAGATCAACTTTTTTCTCACCACCGTAGAAAGTAAGATCTCTGATCGTATCGTGCGTATATCTTTTAGAAACGTCGTCGTTATTTACATCCGGGTCAGCAATCATTGGCTCAACGATGATGTCTAAGTCAACCACTACTTCTGCATAATATTTTGCATTTGCATCCGGAGTCAAAGCTGGTTTGTCACCCGTTCTGATTTCCTCGATTCTTTTATTTGCTTTGTTGATTAGACCTTGAAGAACATGATTATGATTATCCATTCCTTTGTCGATCATAATCTGGATTCTGCTTTTCGCAATTTCCAGTGATTCAATCAAAGTATCGTCTTCAGAAATACAGATAGAAGCTTTAGCCTTCATTTCTGCAGTCCAGTCTGTAAATGTAAACGCTTGATCAGCAGGAAGTGTTCCGATGTGGACCTCGATAATTCTACCTTGGAAAACGTTTTCTCCATCAAATTGCTTCAACATCTGAGCCTGAGTTGCGTGAACCACATCACGGAAGTCCATGTGCTCTTTCATGTCTCCTTTGAAAATCACTTTCACAGATTCAGGAATCGGCATTGAAGCTTCACCTGTTGCCAAAGCAAGAGCTACTGTTCCGGAGTCAGCTCCGAAAGCAACCCCTTTAGACATTCTTGTGTGAGAGTCACCTCCAATGATGATTGCCCATTCGTCAACCGTAATATCATTAAGAACTTTGTGAATAACGTCTGTCATTGCGTGATATTCACCTTTCGGGTCACGAGCTGTGATCACTCCGAAATCATTCATAAATTTCATTAATTTAGGGATATTCGCCTGCGCTTTTTTATCCCAAACCGAAGCTGTATGGCAACCTGACTGATAAGCTCCGTCTACGATTGGAGAAATCACGGTTGCAGCCATTGACTCCAATTCCTGAGCAGTCATCAAGCCTGTTGTATCCTGAGAACCAACAATGTTTACTTCTACACGAACGTCTGAACCTGCATGTAATAATTTACCTTCAGTAACACCTACTGCATTTCTGTTGAAGATTTTTTCAACCGCAGTCAAACCTTGTCCTTCGATAGAAATTTCTTTAGAAGGAGCGAAAACTGTCGGCGCTGTAATCCCTAAAGTTTTTGCCGCAAAAGTCTGGATTTTTTTACCGAAAACGATGGCATAAGAACCACCTGCTTTGATAAATTCTAATTTTTGAGGAGTAAATGATTTTGAAATGTCTTTCAGTTCAGTTTCTCCGTTGTATAATTTTTTTTCTTTGGTATTGATTGTCAGAACAGTTCCTGTAGCAACAGAATATTTTTCTTCCAAAACAATATCACCATTTTCGTTACGAACAGGGTTTCCGTTTTCGTCAACTTTTTTCACCCAGTTTTGTAGGTCAATTCCGATACCTCCGGTTACATCAACTGTCGTTAAGAAAATTGGAGAAATACCGTTTGTTCCTGCTACAATCGGGGCAATGTTTACGAAAGGTACATAAGGACTTGCCTGTTTTCCTGTCCAAAGTGCTACGTTGTTTACACCCGACATACGAGATGAACCAACACCCATTGTTCCTTTTTCTGCAATAAGCATTACACTTGCATCAGGATGTTGAGCCTGTAAAGCTTTGATTTGTTCCTGAGCTTCAGGCGTAATCATACATTTCCCGTGAAGCTCTCTATCTGAACGGGAGTGCGCCTGATTTCCCGGAGACAATAAATCAGTAGAAATATCACCTTCACCAGCGATGAAAGTAACCACTTTGATTTCTTCCGCAACTTCCGGAAGTTTAGTGAAAAACTCTGCCTTTGCATAGCTTTCCAAAATATCTTTAGCGATAGCGTTACCCGCTTCGTAAGCTCCTTTCAAACGAGCTGTATCAGCATCATACAAATAAACTTGAGTTTTAAGAACTTCAGCAGCCTGTTTTGCAACAACTTCATCATTACTTAAAGCCAAATCAAGTAAAACTTCAATTGACGGACCTCCTTTCATGTGAGATAGAAGCTCAAAAGAAAAAGCCGGAGTGATTTCTTCAACCACAGATTCGCCAAGAATAATTTCTTTTAAAAATTTAGCCTTTACACCTGCAGCACTTGTTGTACCCGGTAAAGTATTGTAAATGAAAAATTTTAGAGAATCAGTTCTGTGCTCGTTAGCTGTGTCTTTAATCTGCTCAATAATTGCGCTTAGCAATTCTGCACCGTCGATTGGTTTTGGGTGAAGACCCTGTGTTTTTCTTTCCTCGATTTCTTGGATGTAATCCTGATAAATATTCATAATGATAGAAGTCTTTTCAAATTTAAATAGACCATAGAACAATGTCGTGTTTAATCCTTGCGGTATTTGTAGCGAATGAGCTATAATCTGTAAATTTTAAGTGTTGTTTGATTTTGTTTTTAAACCTATTAAAGATGGCGGTTCCTATAACTGTAATGTCAAAAATCAATTCTTTAAAATGTTTTTCTATATCAAACACTTAAAAATGTTCCCAAAAATACGGAATTTTAATTTTTTTTTTGGTTTAAATTATTTAGATTCTATATAAATATCAATTTTATATTTTCTATTTTTGACACAAAATACATTGAGTGATGATTTTAGGAAAACTGAAACTTGGATTTTTTATAACATTAGCTGTTTTTGCTTCTGCTCAGTCTAAGTATTTGAAAGGTAAAGGTTTAGCTAAATCGAAAACTGCTGTTTCTTCAAAGGTTTCAAAAAAATCGGGATCTGATTTACCGGTTGTTAATGAAAATATACCATTGCTGATTCCGCAAAAAAAGAACGGAAAATCTGGTTTTGTTAATCAGAAGAGCCGATTTGTGATTCAGCCGGAATATGATTTGGTGATGTTTTTTGGTGAAGACTGTAATCTTCTGAACTCTCCGAATGAGAAAATCAGAAAGTTCGGAACTAATGATTTTGCAACTGTTGAGAAAAACGGAATTACTTTCAGGATCAATAAATCCGGAAAAAGGGTCTATCAGTATAAAAATGATGATTTGGGAAAGTGTAATCTTACGTTGCAGAAAGCATTATTCCATGCCTATATTCTTCACGGAAAATATGGGATTATTGAAGATTCAAAGTTTAAAAATCCTTCAGACCGCAGCCAGTTTGCAATTTATCCTGATTATCAGTATCTCTATATTATGGAGGGAGATGATGTTGCCAATCCTATGATTGTTGCCACTTATAATGATAAATTTGGAGTGATTGATGTCAATAATAAAATTGTAATTCCTTTTGAATATTCAGATATAAAAAGAAATTACAGCTGGAAATTGGGGAAAATGTTTGAAGTAACCAAAGACGATAAAAATTATTATTATATCGATTCCGACAACCGTTCGTATTAGATTTAAATAAAAATTTAGGCAAAAATATTTTCGTTGATCTAGGTTTAAATATTTTTTGTAATTTTGCCGCTGAAATTAAAGGGGTGCCCCAATCGGAGCTGAGATTATACCCAATGAACCTGGAACAGGTAATGCTGTTTAGGGAAATTTGAAAATGAGCAATGAATAATAAGCAATTAGTAATACAATAAATTACTTATTACCAATCACTCATTACTTATATCATAATCGCCCCTTTTATTCCATTAAATTTTTAAAATTTATAAGAATGAAAGGATTATTTTTTTTAGGACTTACCGCAAGTTCGCTGAGTTTTGCACAAACTCACAATTCCGATTCTCTGAAAGCCAGAGATATTGAAGCTGTAAACTTCACCAAAAGACTTCCTGTCGCAAAAGAAATCATCAATGTTCAAAAAGATGTCGACAGTAGAAATCTCGGACAGGATTTACCGATTCTTCTGAAAAATCAAACCTCAATTATTTCAACTTCCGATGCCGGAAACGGAGTAGGCTACACCGGTTTTAGAATTCGTGGAGTTGCCGGAAGGGGAATTAATGTCATGATGAACGGTGTTCCGTTCAATGATTCCGAAAGCCAGGGAACTTTTTTTGTGAATGTTCCGGATTTAACGAGCTCTGCGTCGCAAATAGTTATTCAAAGAGGAGTTGGAACTTCCAACAACGGTGTTTCTGCCTTCGGAGCGAGCATCAATGTGATTTCAAAAGAACCGGAAGACAAGTTTTATTTTAAAACAGATGACAGTTACGGTTCATTCAATACCTACAAATACTCTGCAGAAATAGGTTCCGGAAAATTCTGGAAAGACCGTATTTCTGTGATGGGAAGATATACCAATATTCATTCTGACGGATATATTGATAGAGCTGCTTCGGATTTGAATTCTTACAACTTCACTGCTTTATTTGAAGAAGGAAAAACAAAACTTCGCCTGATGGCTTTTGGCGGAAAAGAAAAAACATACCAAGCTTGGAATGGCGTAGACAGACAAACCTGGGAAACCAACCCAAGAACCAATTTGTCAGGAGCAATTTATGATGCAAACTGGGAAAATGTAGTTGATTTTTATGATAACGAAACGGATAATTACAGGCAAAATCACTATCAATTACTTTGGGAGCAAGGTTTAAACGAAAAGTGGAATCTTGAAACAACGCTTCATTACACAAAAGGAAGAGGCTATTATGAAAACTACAAACAGGGTGATCCTTATGCAAGATATAATTTGCCTGATTTTAACGGAAATGAATATTCAGATTTTATCAGAAAAAAATGGCTGAATAATGATTTTTATGGGATCGTTTCTACGTTATATGGGAAATTCAACAATCTGGATCTGAATTTTGGAGTTGTTGGAAACCAATATTACGGAAGACATTATGGAAACGTGAAAGATGTTTTCTTTGCTGAAATTCCGCAACATGAGTATTACCGAAATCGTTCGGTGAAGAATGAAGTTGCAGGTTTTGCAAAAGCTTTGGTGAAAGTAAATGATTTTGAATTCTTCGGAGATTTGCAATTGAGAAATATCGATTATGACACCAAAATTTTAATGGAAGGTGATGGTGAAGGTGCAGATCTGAAAAAGAACTGGCTGTTCTTCAATCCGAAGGCGGGAATCAATTATAGATTAGGAAACGGAAAAGTATTTGTTTCTTATGCTCATGCGCAAAGAGAGCCGAACAGAGATGATTTAATTTCCGATAATGATGTTAAAGCAGAGAAACTGCACGATTTCGAAGCGGGTATTGAAAAACAGTTTGGTCCGGTTGCTTTTACCGCAAACCTTTATTATATGTATTATCTGAATCAGTTGGTTTTAAACGGACAGATCAGTAACATCGGAGAATTTATCAGAACCAATTCCGGGAAAAGTTATCGAAGAGGAATTGAGGTGGGCGCTTTGGCGAAACTTTCAAAACAATGGGAAGTTTCCGGAAATGTAAGTTTAAGCCAGAACAGAAATCAGGATTTCAGAATTGAAAATGAAAAAGGAACAACAAACCTTGGAAATACAGAAATCTCTTTTTCACCTAATGTTATTGCCAATTTAAGTTTGAAATTTAATCCGACGAAAAATTTCCAGTTCTCTTTGATGAATCAGTATGTAGGAAAACAGTATCTGGATAATACGGAAACTGCCGATTTACAGCTGAAGGATTATCTTCTTACAGATTTTAATGCACAATATCAGTTTAAAATTTCGAAACACGATGTTGCTTTGAAGCTTTTGGTAAATAATATTTTCGATCAGAAATATGTGAATAACGGTTATGTTTACAACGGTCCGATTTATTTTGCTCAGGCAGGAACCAATTTTATGTTCGGAATCAGCTGGAAGATTCAGTAATATAATAAGACACCATTTTACATTTTATATAGTAGTTAGATTTTCTAATTAAATTTTTTTAAGACTGTTTCGGCAGTCTTTTTTATTAGATTTAAATTTAAAATTAAATAAAAATCTGTGTAAATCAGTGTAATCTGTGGGAGACTAAACAACAATATTCATTTATGATTTTAACATTTTAAACTCAAAATAAATCTCTCAAAAAGTCACGAAAAAGTCATAAATTTGCGGTCAAATGAATATTTCAGCTTACATTTTAGAATATCTGAAGCAATTCGGAACAGTTGTAGTTCCGCAGTTTGGTGTTTTCTCACTCGAAAATTCCAAGGCAGTTATCAATTCTGAAAACGGAAGTATTCTTCCGCCTTCAAGCAAAATTGCTTTTCATTCAGATTATCAGGTTACGTCGGATGATCTGGTCAATTTTATCAGTACTCAGAAAAGTGTGTCTAAAAATTCTGCTGAAAGCGAACTTCAGGTTCAGACCGATTTCTGGAAGAAAAAGCTTCAGGCAGATCAGGTTTTAGAAATTAATAACCTCGGAACGATTTATATTGAAGACGGTCATTTGACATTCAAAGGAAACCGTTTGGAATCCGATCATCCGGATTTTTATGGTTTGGAAGAAATTCGCTTTTCGGATATTAAAAATAATGAAAGTACGATTCCGACGGTTGACAGAGAAAAAGATTACAAATTCAACAAATCTATTTTGTGGATTTTTCTTTTCATCATTCCTGTTTTGGGAATTTTATATTTCGGTTATACACAACAAGAGTTGATTTTCGGTAAGAAATCATTCGACAGTGTTTCTGTGCAAACCACCACAAAAAGAATTGAAAAACCCGTTCCTGTAAAAATAGATTCTGCTCAGATGAAAATTGCAGATTCTATTAAGCAGATTCAATTGAAAAAAGATTCTTTAATTCAGGATTCTATTAAAAAAACAGCCGTGAAATCTGTGAAAGTTCCGGCAACTCAAAAATCAAAACCTCAATGGCAAAAATAAAAAAAGCGTCAGAATCGCTTACAGTGATGACGAATATCGTTCTTCCGAATGATACCAATCAACTTAGAAACCTTTTCGGTGGAGAATTGTTGGCAAGGATGGACAGATGTGCATCAATCTCAGCAACGAGACACTGCGAGAGAAGAGTAGTAACAGCTTCTGTGAATCACGTTTCTTTCGATCATCCGATTCCTGAAGGCGGAATTGTAGTAATGGAATCTAAAGTTTCCCGTGCTTTTTCAACTTCAATGGAGATTTATGTGGATGTTTGGTTGGATGATCCGATTAATCATAAAAAAATCCAGACCAATAAAGGAATCTATACTTTTGTAGCGGTGGACGAATTCAACAGACCGATTCCGATTCCTGATATGGAGCCGGAAACAGATCTTGAAAAAGAAAGATTTGCTGCAGCCTTACGAAGAAAAGAATTATCTCTGATTCTTTCAGGAAGAATGAAGCCTACAGATTCTGTGGAACTGAAAAAATTGTTTGCAGGAGATATTGAACAATAATTGACAACGGAAGAATTTTTTTCTTCCGTTTATTTTTAAATGTAAGTTACAAAAATGAGAATCTTATTATTAGATAAAAACCATCCTCTTATCACCGATCAGCTTTTAGACAAAAACTTTATTCTGGAAGAAGACTTCACGTCTTCTTATGATGAGGTTTGTGCTAAAATTCAAAATTATGATGGGGTAATTATTCGCAGCAGAATTCCTTTAGATAAAAATTTCCTTGAACATGGAGAAAATCTGAAATTCATCGCAAGAGTAGGAGCCGGAATGGAAAATATAGATATTCCTGTCGCTGAAAAACTTGGAATTCAATTGATTAATTCTCCTGAAGGAAACCGTGATTCTGTGGCTGAACACGTTATCGGAATGCTTTTAATTTTAATGAACCGGCTTTTCATTGCTTCTCAGGAAGTAAAAAACGGAATTTGGCTTCGTGAAGAAAATCGTGGCGACGAATTATTAGGAAAAACGGTAGGATTAATTGGCTATGGAAATATGGGAAAAGCCACCGCAAAAAGACTTTCGGGTTTTGGTTGTAGGGTAATTTTTTATGATATTCTTCCCAATCTTTCCGATGAATTTGCGACTCAGGTTTCTTTAGAAGAATTAAAAGAAAAAGCTGAAGTTTTAAGTTTACACATTCCTTTGACGGAGGAAACTCACTATTTAATTGACGAAAATTTCATCTCAGAGATGAAAAATGATTTCTATTTCGTCAATACAGCAAGAGGTAAAAATATTGAAACGAAATATTTAGTTGAAGCTTTGAAATCAGGAAAAGTAAAAGGAGCTTGTTTGGATGTTTTAGAATATGAAAAGTCATCATTCGAAAATCTTGACACTTCGACTTCGCTCAGTACAAGAGAAAATGAAGATCTGCAATATCTTTTAAACTCAGAAAAAGCAATAGTAACGCCTCATATCGCAGGGTGGACTCATCAGAGCAAAGAAAAACTGGCGCAGGTAATTGTAGATAAAATTGTAGCTGCTTTTTGTTATGATTAGGAGGTTAAGAAAATTACTCATTTAGGGTGTGAAATTTTATGTTAAATAATTCATAATTGATAATTGCCTTTTCATTTTTGAACTGAGTTTTATTAAATTGCCACTCATTTTTTGAACGCATGAAGAAGCTTAACCTGGTATTTGTTACAACCTTTTTTTTATTTCTTTTTTCCTGTAAAAATAAATCTGAAAGCAATATTGCAGCCTCAGAATCTACAACCAACCTTCCTAATTACGGAAATGTAGATCTAAGCAAAGTTTTTGCGGATGAAAACTTTAGTCTGGTCGATAAAAAATACGCAGTAAATTACATCGATCAATACTATAAAAAAGTTTGGGAGGGAAGCAACCTGAGCGGAAGCTTTCTTGTGGCAAAAGGAGATGACATTCTGTACGAAAATTACAGAGGCTTTGCGAGAGAAGGAAACCAGAATCCTATTGATAAAAATACGGCACTTCACGTTGCTTCGGTTTCAAAAACAATGACAGCAATGGCGATGATGAAATTAATCGAAGCCGGTAAAATAAAATTAACAGATCATCTAACACAGTTTTTCCCCGGATTTCCTTATCCTAATGTAACAGTTCAAACTTTATTAGACCAAAGAAGCGGACTTCCAAAGTACGAATATTTCATTACTAAAATTCAACCTGCTCCTGCAGAGCTTTCCAAAACTTTCATTACGAATCAGGATGTTTTAAATATGATTATTAAATACAAACCTGAATTAGCAAGAGATACTGATACGGGTTTTATGTATTGCAATACCAATTATGCGCTTTTGGCTTTATTAATTGAAAAAATCACCAAAACTCCTTTTCCTCAGGCGATGCAAGAAATGGTTTTCACACCGTTGAAAATGAAAAACACTTACATTTTTCAGGAGAAAGATATTCCGACCGCGTCACAATCATTTTATTTTGGTGGAAACAGATTGTATCCTTTAGACCGATTGGATTTGATTTACGGTGATAAAAATGTGTATACAACACCCAGAGATCTCCTCAATTTTTCGAAGGCTATGTTTTCAAAAGATTTTTTAAAACCAGAACTGATGGAAATGGTTTTCACACCATACAGCAATGAAAAAGCAGGACAAAATAATTATGGTTTAGGTTTCAGGATGAAAATTTTTGATAACGGTGAAAAGCTGACCTATCACAACGGTTGGTGGCACGGAACAAACTCTGTTTTTGCTCATCTTTTAAAATCAAAAGTGACGATTGTTGCCATTGGAAATAAATATTCGGGAAGAGTGTATACCGCATTGGCTTTGTCCGGATTATTTGAAGATTTTCCGGCTCAGAAAGACAAGCTCCACAGCATTATGAATGATAATCAGGACACTTTGAAAACCCAGACCGAAGTTTTTGGAGAATAATGTTTATTTTTGCTCAAATAATTTCATGAAAAGATTTCTTCTTTTATTTATCATTGGGATTCTTGTGCAGTCTTGTGCAAGAGTAGGTTCACCAGTTGGAGGCGCAAAAGACAGTTTGGCTCCGGAAGCTATCGGTTCGAATATCGATACGACGAGAGTGAATGTGAGAAGAGATATCAAAGAACTTCGTATCGATTTCAATGAGTATATTACGCTGAAGGATATCAATAAAAACCTTAATATTTCTCCACCCATAAAAAATATCAAGCGAATTCTTCCATCGAATATTGCCAATAAATTTTTGGTGATTCAGTGGACAGATACTTTGCAGGCAAATACAACCTATAATTTTAATTTTGGTAATGCGATTGTTGATAACAGTGAGGGCAATCCTCTGAGATATTACAATTTTGCATTTTCAACAGGCGAAAAACTTGATGATCTCTACATCAGTGGAGAAGTAACTGATGCTTTGGCTCTTAAAAAGAAAACCAGCTCAGAAAATAAAATGGTTGTTGGTCTTTATCAGTTGAAAGACAGTATGGACTATCGACAAAAACCTTACTATATTACAAAGGTAGATGATGATGGTTATTATGAATTAAACTATCTCGCACCGGGAAAATATAAAATCCTGGCTTTCGATGATGATAATGAAAACTCAATTTACAATCCCGGAAAAGAAAGAATTGCTTTCAGAAAAGATACAGTTGTTGTAGAGAAATCAATTTCAGGGTTAAATTTAAAATTATTTCCGTCTAAAAAACCTTTCAAAAAACCTGAGTTTAAAGAAATGGCAGGCGGAATTATGATGCTGTTTGAAGGAAATCCTGATGAGGTAAAAGTGCTACCGGTAAGTGAAAAACTTAAAAATATTAAAGTTACTCATATTCCAAAATCAGATTCGGTGAAAATTTGGTTCGATGCTGTAAAAAGTGATCTGGGACAAACGACCAACGAAAAAGTGGAGTTTAGCTATGATACAGGAAAAGTGCAGGATACCGTTTCTACTTTTTATAAATACAATAAGAAGAATGTGATGGAGCTTAATAATGACAGCGGTGGTTCTCTGCTACCTCCTAAAACCGATTTCACACTATCTTCAAACTTTATTATTGATAAAATAGATGCTGAAAAATGGACTTTAAAAATAGATAGCACAGTAACGGTACCTTTCACGGCAAAAATATCAGAGACAAACCCGTATCATATTTTGGTAAAAGCAGATTTTGAAAGTGGTAAAAAATATCAGCTGACTGTTCCTAAAACTACAGTCTCTTCATATTACGAGAAAAATCCTGATTCCAAACGTTTCGACTTTGAAATTGATAAGATTGAAAATTACGGGAAGCTTATTATAAAACTTAAAAACGCTCCGACAAAAAAATATTGGTTACAGCTGTTAGATTCAGGAGAAAAACCAATTTATCAGAAATATACAAGCGGAAACGAAGTCACTTTTGATATTCTAAAACCCGCGGAATATATCGTTCGTATTTTGGTTGATAATAATGAAAATAAATATTGGGACGAAGCCGATTTCGAAAACGGAGTTTTTGCCGAAGATGCCTATACTTACTATAAAACAGCAGTGATCAGACCTTTATGGACTTCCAATGAAGACTGGGATTTGACAGATACCAGAACTTTGGATACCAGTAAAATGGGAACAAGCAGTGGTTCTCCAAAGAATACGCCTTCTCAACCAAGTCAGAACAGACAGTCAACAACGAATCCTACAAGCACAACAATTCAAAACGGTAATACCAATACAAGAAGCACAAACAGACAGCTTCAAATACAGAGATAATGCAGAAGTTTAAGAAAATAGTTTTTTGGTGTCTGGTTGGTTTTGCAATGATTCAGTTTATTCCGATTGATAAAGTGAATAAGCCGGTGGATAAAAGAAAGAACTTTATAGAAGTTAAAAATACTCCTGCTAAAATTTCTGAATTGATAAAAAACGCTTGCTACGATTGTCATTCCGATGAAACGGTTTATCCGAAATACGCTTATATTGCGCCGTTTTCCTGGTCAGTAAAAAGTCATGTGAATGAAGGAAGAGAACATCTTAATTTTTCAGTTTGGGCAACTTATAATGATGATCTTAAGAAAAATATGCTGACGAAATCAATTCAGACGATAGAAAGTAAGATTATGCCGATGCCTGCTTACATTATTTATCATAAAGAAGCCAATCTTACCGATGCGGAAAGAACTTTACTGATAAAGTATTTTGAAGAGATATTAAAATCTGAAACATACTAATTTTAAATAAAAAACTCTCGCAATTTGCGAGAGTTCTATTTTTGATGATTATTTGTTGTTCTTAATATAGCTTTCAAAAAATATCTTCTGAGAATCAAAAGCAATGTCATCCAGATTGATTTCCGGAATTTTAATCCAATACGTCTCTGAAATTTCAGATAACGCTAATTGAGCTTCAAACTTCTCTGCAACGTTATATTCATAAAAAAGGTCGATCGTATTATAATCTATCTCTTTGTACTGATAAACATTCGGAAGGCTTGTAAGATATTTTAAATTATTAATATCAACATCAATCTGAAGCTCTTCAAAAAGCTCTCTTTTGCAGGTGTTTTCTGCACTTTCTTTAGGATCGACAAAACCACCCGCAAGATCGAGTTTTCCTTTTTTAGGCTCCTGATTCCTTTTCGTTAAATAAATTTCATCCTTGCAACGGATAACAACGGCAACGGCTCCTGCAACATTATTATATAAAGTAAAACTACATTCGGGGCAGCTCCACTTTTTTTCTCCATCCCATTTTAGGGTTTCTTTTCCGCAGTTCGGACAAAATTTTAATATTTTCATTAAGCAATATGAGAATTTCTCGGATGATAATTTAAAATCACATCACGAAGTTCTTCAGTTTTTAAATGGGTGTAAATTCCGGTCGTTGTAATGCTCGAATGTCCCAACATTTCTTGTATATACCTTAAATCGGCACCATTCTGCAACAGATGAGTCGCAAACGAATGTCTGAATGTGTGAGGCGAAATTTTCTTGCTTACTCCGGCTTTATCGGTAAGTTCTTTAATAATAATAAAGACAATCACACGAGACATCGAAGTTCCTCTGCTATTAAGGAAAAGAATATCTTCATGTTTTTTGTTTACCTTACTCTTAGAACGGACTTCATTAATATATTCCTTCAAAAGTTTAGCGGTGTATTGTGCCAAAGGAACAAAACGCGTTTTTTCACCCTTTCCGGTAATTTTAATGTAATTTTCTTTAAAATTGATATTTGAAATCTTAATATCAATCAATTCCGAAACTCTCAGACCACAACCGTAAAGCACTTCAATAATGCAGTGATTTCTTTTTCCAAGATCAGAACCCCTTTCGATAGCTTCAATTATCCTTTCGATATCGGTAAGGCTTAAAGTATCGGGTAAGTACAATCCCAATTTTGGTCCTTCCAGCAGAGCAGAAGGGTTGTCATCACGAATTTCATCTTCCAGAAGATACCTGAAAAAAGCTTTAATGGAAGAAATCCATCTCGCCTGTGATCTTTCACTGAATTTTTGTTTCGATAATTTGAAAATGTATTCCTGCAGATTGTCGTAGGTAATCTTCTCAGGCCCAGTGTTTTCAAGGTCGCCAACGGCATAATCTTTTAGTTTCTTGATGTCGCGAATGTAGGCGTCAAGTGTGTTTTCTGAAAAGTTTCTTTCGAAGCGAAGAAAGATTTCAAAATCTTTAATTTTTTCATCCCAAGTCATTGTGTTTTATTTTTTTAATTCATTCTCTGATACTTGTATTATTTCAATCCGATGTTCTTTTAAAAAAGCGATACCTTCATTATCTGAATAAGCATTAATATAGACAAGTCTTGAAATACCGGCCTGTAAAATCAGCTTACTGCATTCTTTACATGGCGACAAAGTAAGATACAGTGTAGCGCCACGAGCAGACTGTGTAGAGCCCGCCAATTTCAAAATTGCATTTGCTTCTGCATGAAGAACGTACCAGTGTGTTTTACCGTTTTCGTCTTCGCAGCAATTCTCAGATCCCGATGGGGTACCATTGTATCCATCTGAAATAATCATCCTATCTTTTACGATAAGAGCTCCTACCTGCTTTCTTTCACAGTAGGAAAGTTTTGCCCACTCCTGAGCCATCTTTAGATAAGCTTTGTCAAACTTATTGTACATCTGCATCGTTTATTTTCGAAATAATTTGTGATGTGGTATTTAGAAATTCGGCTTTCTTTTTTCTAAAAAAGCTGAAACTCCTTCTTGTTTGTCTTCCATATCAAAAAGCTCTCCGAAAAATTTTATTTCGGTTTCAAAACCTTTATCAGTATCCGACAGATTGGTTGCTTTAATCGCTTTTGAAATCGCCATAGGAGAATTTAACGCTATTGTTTTTGCTAATTCTTCTGTTTTGGAAAGAAGCTCACCAATTGGGAAAACTTCATTTACCAAACCGATTTCTTTTGCTCTTTGTGCAGGAATCATTTTTGCTGAGAAAATCATTTCATTCGCAATACCTTTTCCTACTAATTTTGGAAGTCTTTGGGTGCCCCCATATCCCGGGATCAATCCTAAAGTTACTTCAGGAAGACCAAGTTTAGCATTTTCGGAAGCGTATCTGATGTGGCAGGACATCGCCAGTTCTAAACCTCCTCCTAAAGCAAAACCGTTTACAGCAGCAATAACAGGTTTAGAAAGGTTTTCAATTTTATCAAAAAGAATATTTTGTCCGTTTCTTGCCAGCTCTTCTGCTTTTTCTTGATTAAAGTTACTAAATTCTTTTATATCTGCACCAGCTACGAATGATTTTTCTCCACTTCCGGTTAAAATAATTGCTCTTACTTCATGGTCAGACTGTAATTCATCAAGCGCCGAACTGATTTCCTTTATGGTCAATGCGTTCAGTGCATTCAGGCTTTCTGGTCTGTTTATGGTAATTACAGCTATTTTATTTTCTTTTTTTAGCAGTATATTTTCGTAAGTCATTATTTCTTTAATCTTTAAGAACCTGCAAATTAAAAATTTTTTACAAATAAAAAGGGAAAAAATTAATTTTTTCCCTTTTAAATGTTTATTATTTAATAGTTTACTTTGAATGATTCATCATATTTGCATCAATATTGACACTTAAACCTGAAGCTACTTTCATGCCAAGCTCAATATTTGCTCTGAAAAAATGACATAATTGACGGTTGATAATTTCATCTTTTTTTGGTCCGTCTATTCCACTCATACTACCAATAATATTATTTACAAGATGATCTCTGTCTTCCTGATTCATTGCTTTTGTATATAGAAGGCCGGGTTGAGTATAATGATCGTCATCGTTTTCGTTTCTATTGAAATTAGCAACATGATTGCTGTCTAATTCATATTCATAATTCTTGTAAGCAGAATCGGGTACAATATCATCGAAACTATTAGGATGATAATTCGGTTTGTCCTGATATTCACTTGAATCTGCCATAAAACCATCTCTCTGATAATTATTTACGGCAAAAGGACACCTGTTAACTTCGAGCTGATGAGCATTTACGCCAACTCTGTATCGGTGCGCATCCGGATAAGAGAATAGTCTTCCCTGAAGCATTTTATCAGGAGAGAAACTAATACCGTTTACTAAATTACTTGGTGAGAAAGTAGATTGCTCTACATGTGCAAAATAATTTACAGGGACTTCATTCAGTTCCATTTCTCCAACTTCGATAAGCGGAAAATTTCCCTGAAACCATACTTTTGTAATATCAAAAGGATTCCATCTGAATTCTTTTGCCTGCTCTTCAGTCATTACCTGGATGTACATTGTCCATTTTGGGAAATCGTTGTTATCAATTGCATTGCAAAGATCTTCCTGTGCAAAATCAGGATTTTCACCTGCCATTTTCACGGCATCATCATTGCTGAAATTTTTGATTCCCTGTTTTGTTTTAAAATGAAACTTTACCCAGACTCTTTCATTCTTATCATTAATCATTGAAAAAGTATGAGAACCAAATCCGTGCATATGTCTGTATCCGTAAGGAGTTCCACGATCTGACATTAAAATTAAAACCTGGTGAAGAGATTCGGGATTTAAACTCCAGAAATCCCACATCATGGTTGCGCTTTTCAGATTGGTTTTTGGAACACGCTTTTGAGTGTGAATAAAATCTGGGAATTTTTTGGCATCCTTAATGAAAAAAACGGGAGTATTGTTTCCTACAAGATCCCAATTTCCGTCTTCAGTATAAAATTTTAAAGCAAATCCTCTCGGGTCTCTTGCTGTATCTGCGCTTCCTTTCTCTCCGCCTACGGTAGAAAATCTCGCAAACATTCTGCATGAATTTCCAACTTTAGAAAATATCTTTGCTTTCGTGTACTGCGATATATCGTGTGTTACCGTAAATGTTCCGTAGGCTCCTGTTCCTTTTGCGTGTACAATTCTTTCCGGAATTCTTTCTCGTACAAAATGAGCAAGGTTTTCCTGTAATATAAAATCCTGTAATAATACCGGACCACGTGCGCCGACGGTCTGTGAATCCTGATGTTCAAAATAAGGTGCGCCGCTTCCTGTGGTTAATTTCTTTGAATCCATATAGTTATGATTTGAGGTTTATTTCCAATTTTCAGTATCAAATTTAGTTGAATTTTTAATTGCTTCTGCCAAAAACATCATATCTTTGTCATAGATAATATTAATCAGATGAACATTCAGCAATTGGAATATCTTATCGCTGTAGATAAGTACAAACATTTTGGTAAAGCGGCTCAGGCTTGTTTTATTACCCAGCCTACACTAAGTGCAATGATACAGAAGTTTGAAGATGAACTGGATGTAAAGGTTTTCGACAGAACAACTCACCCGATCAGAACCACGGATGTCGGACTTCAGATCATTGATCAGGCAAAGGTGATTATAGAATCTGTCAATGAGCTGAAAAACAAGGCGAATTTGCTGAACAATATTTTAGGAGGAACTATTAATCTGGGAATTATTCCTACCGTTTCGTCATTTATTTTACCGACCGAAATTTTCCATTTTCTCCAGAATAATCCTAAAATTCAGATGAATGTAAAGGAAATGACAACCGATAATATTATCAAAGCTTTGAAAGCAGGTGAATTGGATGCAGGAATTATTTCTACACCTTATGATAATGCCAATGAATTTTATCAGGATTTCTTGTTTAATGAAGAACTGATGATTTACAGTTCAGATACGGAAGCAAATAAGAAAAACACATTTATTGTTCCTGAAGAGATGAATGTAGAAAAAGTTTGGCTTCTTGAGGAGGGAAACTGTCTGAGAAGTCAGTTTGAAAACATCTGTCATTTAAAAGAAAATACATTAAAACCTAAAAATCTGGATTTCTTGGCATCAAATATTCAGACTTTGGTACATATGGTTGATAAAGTAGGCGGAATCAGCATTTTACCGGAATTGGCTTTAAACCAACTTTCAGAAGAACAGAAAGGTAAAGTGTTCAGATTTAAGAAGCCTTTCCCTTACAGAGAAATCAGCATCATTTATTATAAGCCGACATTTAAACAGAAAATTATCGATGAGCTCGGGTCTTTTATTAAATCTTCTTTAGAATCAAAATTAAATTACCACGAAGCCCCAAAAGATTTTGTAAGCATTAAACCTCAATAAATTAAAGACCGGATTTTTATTCGGTCTTTTCGTTTTTTATTTATCTGCGAAAAGTTTTGAGTATTAGAAAAATAGTACTTAAATTTGCAAACGTTTATTAACGAGGAAAAATTTGACCTGATTGCAACCTCTATAAAAAAATGCTAAAACAGTATAATTCTTTTTAGCTTTTTCCGGGCAATTATTCTATCTTTTTCTTCATATTTTAATTAAAAATACAAAGATATATGTCTTATTTATTTACATCTGAATCAGTTTCAGAAGGACATCCGGATAAAATTGCCGACCAGATCTCCGACGCACTTATCGATAACTTTTTAGCATACGACAAAACTTCAAAGGTTGCTTGTGAAACTTTGGTGACAACAGGACAGGTTGTTTTAGCAGGAGAGGTAAAATCTGATGCTTACTTAGATGTACAGACTATTGCAAGAGAAGTAATCAACGGAATTGGTTATACAAAAGGTGAATATATGTTTAATGGTGATTCTTGTGGAGTTATTTCTGCAATCCATGAGCAGTCGCCGGATATCAATCAAGGAGTTGACAGGATTGCTGCTGATGAAACTTTCGAAACAAAAGCAAATGCACAGGGAGCAGGAGATCAGGGAATGATGTTCGGTTATGCAACCAACGAAACGGCAAACTACATGCCTTTGGCTTTAGATTTGGCACATACAATTCTTAAAGAACTTTCTGCGATCAGAAGAGAGAATTCTGAGATTACATACCTTCGTCCCGATGCAAAATCTCAGGTTACGATTGAGTATTCTGATGATCACAAACCGGTAAGAATTGATTCTATCGTAGTTTCTACTCAGCATGACGATTTCGGAGCTGAAGAAGAAATGCTGAATAAAATCAGAGAAGACATCAAAAATATTTTGATTCCTAGAGTTGTGGCTTTACAGACAGAAGAAATCAAAGCTTTATTTAATGATCAGATTAAATATCATATCAACCCAACAGGAAAATTTGTAATCGGTGGGCCTCACGGAGATACAGGTTTGACTGGTAGAAAAATCATCGTTGACACGTACGGTGGAAAAGGAGCCCACGGTGGTGGTGCTTTCTCTGGAAAAGATCCTTCAAAAGTTGACAGAAGTGCGGCTTATGCAACCAGACATATTGCTAAAAACTTAGTGGCTGCAGGTGTTGCAGATGAGGTTTTGGTACAGGTTTCTTACGCAATTGGTGTTGCTGAACCTTGTGGTTTATATATTAATACGTACGGAACTTCTAAAGTTGGTTTAAATGACGGTGAAATTGCTAAAAAAGTATCTACAGTTTTCGATTTGAGACCTTATGCAATCGAGCAGAATTTGAAATTAAGAAATCCTATTTATCAGGAAACAGCTTCTTACGGTCACATGGGAAGAGAGCATTTTGTTGCTGATAAAACATTCAATAAAGGTCACAAAAATGAGTTGACTCTTACAGGTTTAGAATTCTTCACTTGGGAAAAATTAGATAAAGTGGAAGAAATAAAATCCGCTTTCGGAATTTAATTCTGGTTTTCGGTATAGAAACTGCTTTAACATGAAAATGCTAAAGCAGTTTTTTTTATTTTTACACTTAAATATTTTATAATGAATATGCGATCTGCAATCACAATA
The DNA here is from genome assembly GCF_900116415.1 of Chryseobacterium formosense. Lineage (GTDB taxonomy): Bacteria > Bacteroidota > Bacteroidia > Flavobacteriales > Weeksellaceae > Chryseobacterium > Chryseobacterium formosense. The sequence continues at coordinate 45,307 of NZ_FPAP01000007.1, forward strand.
CTTTTTCTCTTTTTTATCGGAACTCTGGTAAAAGCTCAATACACGGTTCATAAGATGATTAATGTAGGCTATGTTTACCAAAATCAAAGTTTTGGAGAAATAGGAGGTAAATTAATGTTTCTGAAAAATGATGATGTGATCTACAGATTGGGTGCTTCGGCTTTGATGGGATCTGCAAATTCTGAATTTGCGATTATGCCTAAATTACAAGGTGATATTTTATTCAATTTTGAAAGAAACGTAGACTTTTATCATTCCTATTACTTCCTTGCCGGAGTAGAAGGAACCAATAAATATGTTGCTCCAAAAATCGGAGTTACTCTTTTCGGAATTTTAGACCTTACCGGAGGTTATGCTTTTCCTGTTGGTAACTCAGGTTTAAATGGAAAAGAACTAAAAGGACTAAATGTAAATTTCACATTAAATATTCCTACAGCCTTCTTACATGATATGTTAAAGTAATTTTTTTTGCATAATTGTTGTAAATATTTAATAATTGCTTAACAGTTATTAAAATTTTATTTATATTTACAACATAATTTCTATGCTTATTGATAAGACTCTACTTTAATACCCGTTTACGCAAACAAAATTAAGCTTGATCCTAGTCAGGGAAAGTTTGTCAGCGGATAATAAATATTTGAGAAGAGTTATGAAATCAACAGACAGTCAATTAATAACCTTGTACCAAAAAGGTGACGAAGAAGCATTATCTATATTAATCCATCGCCATCAACGAGAGCTTTTTACATTTATTTTGTATAAAATAAATGATCAGGATCTTGCGAATGATGTTTTCCAAGATACATTCATCAAAATTATTGTAATGCTCAAAGAAGGGCGTTACAACGAAGAAGGTAAATTTATTCTATGGGCAAAAAGAATTGCTCAGAATCTTATTATTGACCATTTTCGTGCCAAAGCAAAAAATATAAAAGTTTCAGAGACTACTTTCAATAGCGACGAGTTTTCAATATTTGATTTGATAAGAGAACCTTCGGAAAACATTGAAGATCAGTTGGTAAGTATTCAGATCCAGGAAGATTTGCTGAAAATGTTGCAATTCCTACCACAAAACCAGCAGGAAGTGATAAAACTCAGGTTTTTTGACGGATTGAGCTTTAAAGAAATTGCAGAACATACGGATATGAGCATTAATACGACTTTAGGACGTGTAAGGTATGCGCTGATCAACCTCAGAAAAATCATGGAAGAGAATAATATTATTCTTACGAGATAATAATTCACAATGTTTCACGTTTTAAAGAAAAAACTTTTTTCGCCTATGAAAAAAAACGATTCTTTAAAAATGAAAAGCTTGAAACCCAAAAAGCAAACCATTGATTTTTTGCTCAGTTTCTCAAAAAATCTTGAAGTAGTGAAGATTAAGAACAATCACATTCACCTTTCAAAAAATTAATCATTAATTTTGTGCTGTATGAAAATTCAGCACATTTTTTTTGATCTCGACAATACCCTTTGGGATCATCGCCGAAACGCTTATCTTACCATCAAAGATCTTTTCGAAAAAGAAGAAATCACTTTTAAATACAATATTGATTTTGAAGAATTTCATTCTGTTTATCATGAAATTAATGAAAGACTGTGGGAACAGATTCGTGACGGAGAAATTGATAAAGAATATCTGAGAAAGCATCGTTTTTATGATACTTTCAATCGTTTTGGAATTGATGACCTCAAACTGTCAATGTTTTTTGAAGAACATTTCTTAGATAAGATTCTTAATTATAATCATCTTGTTGAAAGTGCTGATGTTATTTTAGACTATCTGAAAGCTAAAAATTATACGCTTCACATTATCTCAAACGGTTTTCAGGAAGTTACCGAAAGAAAGTGTATTCTTTCAGGAATTGACCATTATTTTCAAACGATTACCAGCGCAGATTCTGTCGGCGTAAGAAAACCGAATCCTGCTATTTTTGAATATTCATTTGGGGTTGCTGAAGCAAAAAAAGAAGAAAGTATTCTGATTGGTGACGATTGGATCGCGGATATCATCGGATCACAACAGTTTGGAATAGATTGTATTTTCTTTGATGTTTTAAATGAAAGTAAAGAGGTTGAAAATTTAAAAGTGGTCAAACATCTTTTACAGATTAAAGATTATTTATAAAAATATATTTAAATAGTTTCGGCGGCACCAAAGGTGCCGCCGAAACTTTATTCATTAAGAAATATTCAGAATTAAATTCCCAGACTTTCTCTTACTCTTTTAATGGTTTCTGTAGCAATTACTCTTGTTTTTGCTGCACCTTCCTGAAGTTTTGCTTCCAACTCATCAAGATTGTTCATATAGTAAGAAAATAATTCTCTTTCTTTTTCAAATCTTGTTAAAATTAAATCCAAAAGCTCTTTTTTAGCATGACCGTAACCGAAGTTTCCGGCTAAATATTTTGCTCTCAGTTCTTCGGTTTGTTCAGGCGTTGCAATCAATTCGTAAATTGCAAAAGTCTTATCGGTTGACGGATCTTTCGGTTCTTCCAAAGTTTTAGAATCACTTTCGATGCTCATCACCTGTTTTTTCAGTTCTTTTTCAGGTAAGAAAATATTGATGATGTTTCCTCTTGATTTAGACATTTTGTGACCATCAACTCCGGGAACATATTTCGTGTTTTCCTGCAATTCAGCTTGTGGTAAAACCAAAACTTCACCCATCTGATTATTAAATCTTGAAGCTACATCACGCGCAATTTCTAAGTGCTGAAGCTGGTCTTTTCCTACAGGAACAATTTCGGCATCATACAATAATATATCTGCTGCCATCAAAATCGGATAAGTAAATAATCCAGCATTCACGTCTTGTAAACGATCTGCTTTATCTTTAAAAGAATGCGCTAAAGTCAATCTCTGATAAGGAAAAAAACATGATAAATGCCAAGATAGTTCACAGGTTTCAGGGATGTCACTCTGTCTGTAAAAGAATGTTTTTTCGGTATCTAAACCACAAGCAAGCCAAGCCGCAGCTATTTCGTAGGTGTTGTTTTTAAGTTCTTTTGCATCTTTAATCTGCGTTAACGAATGTAGATTCGCAATAAATAAAAATGATTCGTTTCCTGACTGCTTAGAAAGCTCTACTGCAGGAATAATTGCACCCAAAAGGTTACCAAGGTGCGGTGTTCCGGTGGCTTGAATGCCGGTAAGAATTCTTGACATTTGTTTAAAATTATTTTAAAAAATTATTGAATTGCAAATTTAGGTATTTCTCCCACAGATTTGCATGGATGATTGTGAATTTATATCAATAGGGGCGGACTTTAGTCCGCTCTAATAATTTAATGCCGATTGGCTTTAGCCAAAATTTAAAATGTCTCACGCAGATTTTGCTGATTGAGCAGATTTCTTATAGGTAAAATATTTAGACGAAAAATCTGCGTAATCTCCGAGATCAGCGAGAGATTAAATTTAAGGAATCACAATTTTCTCTCCTCCAAACTTCGGCTCAACTCCAAACATAAAATCCCAAAAAACTTTAGCTCTTGCCAGTTTTTCTCTTGCATTGGTTTTTAAACCGGCATATTTGTTCACATCTTTTGCATTATAAGCCCACGCTTCAATATTGTTTTTCCTTGCAAGATAAACCGCTCTTTCATTGTGAAATCTTTGTGAAATGATAATGTATGAGTTTTGACCAAAAATTTCTTTCGCTCGTAAAACAGAATCTAAAGTTCTGAAACCTGCAAAATCCTCGAAAATTTTATCGGCAGGAACTCCGGCTTTGATGAGCTCGTTTTTCATTTCTTCCGGTTCGTTGTAATCTTCTTTAGAATTGTCTCCGCTTACAATAATATTTTTGATTTTTCCAGATTTATATAAGTCTGCAGCAGCTTCAATTCTGTTGAAAAAGTAAGCATTTGGTGCTCCGTTTGATAAAGTTTTACTTGTTCCTAAAAGAAGTCCGGTCTTTTCATCAGGCAACTTAGAAACATTAGAAGTTACGTAATCTTCCGTCTGATTATTTATCGTAAAATTTGACCAGACGATAAAAATAATTCCTGCCACGAAAAGCAGCAGGAAAATTTTGATTGTATTTTTTATAATTTTTCTCATACATTTTAACCTTGAAGGTTTCATAAAAGTATGAAATCCCCATGAGTTGGCAACACAAAAAACCGATAGAGATTATGGGATTAAATGTGTCCTTTAAAAGACAATAAAAATCTACATATTAAATATTTTAAAATTCAAGTCCGTTCGGGAAAGCTTTTTTTCTGAAAATTAAAAGTAATGCAGCTCCTACTGTAATGGCTGAATCGGCAACATTAAAGATGTATTTGAAAAACTCAATATGTTTTCCTCCAATTAGAGGCCAGCTTTCAGGAACGTACCAATCAACGATCGGAAAGTGAAGCATATCAACCACACAGCCTTTCATAAAAGTAGAATAGCCTTGTCCGAAAGGAACTAGTTTGGAAACTCCGCCATAACCAATCCATCTTCCGGTGCTTTCATCGAAAACGGTTCCACTGTCGAAAATCAATCCGTAAAACATCCCGTCAATTAAATTTCCGATGGCTCCGGCAAAAATCATTGCCATTGGAATCAGTAAGTAATTGGATTCACCTCTTTTTAGCCATTTTTTAAACAGATAAACCATTCCGCCAATCAGAAAAATTCTTACAATAACCAGAAAATATTTACCGATAATTCCGCCAAAATGAAAACCATACGCCATTCCCGGGTTTTCGACAAAAGTCTTATTGAAAAAGCCATTGATTACGGGAATACTTTCATTGAGTTCGAAATTTGTTTTCACATAAATTTTTGAAACCTGATCGATCAATAAAATAAGTAAGGTTACTAATGCTACTTTTTTCATTACTTATCTTTCTTAGGATTGTCTTTAAAATTTTTTACAGGTTTTTCTTTTTTCGGAGTACGGGGTTCGAAATTTTGAGTTTTTGCTCCTCTTGTATGAAATTTTTCATAGCGAATTCCCATATCTTTCATAACACTTTTCAGTGCATTCAGCTCCATCTGGTTTTTTGGGTGTACAATTAATGCTTCCATTTTAATTAATTTTTTGTAGTTCCGAGTGAGGCTTACTTTTTTGATAGTTCGTCGAGTCTTTTTCTGTCTTTTGCAGACAAATCATTGATTCCGTTTTTGCCCATTTTGCTCAGAAGACGGTCTATTTCTTTTTCTCTTTCTCTTTTGTCTGAATTAAATTTATCGTCAATCGTGAAATTTTTTTCCTTTTCAGGGAAGAATCTTTGCTTTATTTTTTCTCTGTTGAAAAACCATAAAACAGCAATAAGAATGACAGCTAAAATGATGAATTCAGTCATAGATATATTACAAATTAGGTTTATAAAATGTCGTAAAACAAATTATAAACCTAATTAATTATTTACAAAAATAAGATAAAAATTTTATCTCTGCATATTTTTAGCTTCGATGCTCAAAGTAGCGTGCGGAACTGCCAAAAGTCTTTCTTTCGGGATCAGTTTTCCGGTTACTCTGCAAACGCCGTATGTTTTGTTTTCAATTCTGATTAAGGCATTTTTCAGATCACGTACAAACTTTTCCTGTCTTCCTGCAAGAATAGAATTCTGCTCTTTGCTTAGTGTTTCTGCACCTTCTTCAAAAGCTTTGAAAGTAGGCGAAGTATCGTCTGTACCGTTATTTTGATCGTTAATAAAACTTTCTCTTATCAGCTGAAGATCTTTTTCGGCTTTATCTATTTTTTCTTTAATTATCTTTTTAAATTCCTGTAAATCAGCATCGCTGTATCTTACTCTTTCGTCTTGCATGTTCTTTTTTCTTTTTAATAAAATTATGAATTGGAATTTGAAAAAACAATAACTAATTATTAATTTTTTTCAACATTCACCTTGAATTTAATGTCATCTATGTCGATTTCGTTAAAATTTGAAAGTGAAGATACAATTTCTATTTTATTTGACAAGACTTCAGATGAAATATATTCTTCATTTTCTTTAATTTGATTTAAAAATGGAGAATTTTCTTCCAAAAAGATGTTGATTCTGTCTGTTAATTCAAAATCTTTATCTTTTCTGATGTTCTGAATTCTGTTAATAAACTCTCTTGCAATCCCTTCAGATTTTAACTCTTCTGTCAGTGTCAAATCTAATGCCACAGTTGTTTTTCCATCTGAAGTTACCGTCCATCCCGGAATATCTTTTGTTGAAATTTCTACATCGTTCACAGTAATTTCATATCCCTGAATATCTATTTTCCCTTCTTTTTCTAAAGACGAGATTTGTTCGGCAGAAAGATTAGTAATTTCATTACCAACTACTTTCATGTCTTTTCCAAGTCTCGAACCTAAAGTTTTGAAGTTGGGCTTAATCTGTTTTACAATTAAATGTGAGGCTTCTTCAGCGTTAATTAATTGCAATTCTTTAACATTAACTTCTTGTTTAATTAATTCTGCAACCGCCAAAATCTGCTCTTCAGTTTTAGCATCCAACACAGGAATTAAGACTTTTTGTAACGGTTGACGCACTTTTAAGTTTTCTTTCTTTCTTAAAGAGAAAACCATACTTGTAATATTTTGCGCCAAATGTGTTTTTTCAACCAAATCCTGATCGATCAAACTTTCGTCTGCAACCGGGAAATCTGTTAAATGTACAGATTCATTGCTGTCTTTTCCTGTTACTTTATTCAAGTCCTGATACAATTGGTCCATAAAGAACGGAGCAATTGGTGCAGATAATTTGGCAACTGTTTCAAGACAGGTATATAAAGTCTGGTAAGCAGAAATTTTGTCATCAGAATAATCGCCTTTCCAGAAACGTCTTCTGCACAATCTTACGTACCAGTTACTCAAATTATCATTGACAAAATTGCTGATTGCTCTTGCTACTCTTGTAGGTTCATAATCTTCGTAGAATGCTTTTACTTCTTTAATTAATAAGTTTAATTCAGATAAAATCCATCGATCGATTTCCGGTCTGTTTTGAATCTCTTTTTCAGAATAATTAAATCCGTCAACATTCGCATATAAAGCAAAGAATGAATAGGTATTGTAAAGCGTTCCGAAGAATTTTCTTCTCACTTCATCGATTCCGTCTTTGTCGAACTTCAGATTTTCCCAAGGATTAGCATTGGAAATCATATACCAACGCGTCGCATCAGGACCGTAATCTGAAAGTGTCTCGAACGGGTCAACTGCATTTCCTTTAGATTTTGACATTTTCAGACCGTTTTTATCCAAAACAAGTCCGTTACTCATTACGTTTTTATAAGCAATTGAATCAAAAACCGCTGTTCCGATAGCATGAAGCGTATAAAACCATCCACGAGTCTGGTCAACTCCTTCAGCAATAAAATCTGCCGGAAAAGCTTTATGGGTGTCAATTAATTCTTTATTTTCAAAAGGATAGTGAAGCTGCGCATAAGGCATTGAACCTGAATCGAACCAAACGTCAATCAGGTCACTTTCACGGTTCATTGCTTTTCCTGAATCTGAAACTAAAACAATTTTATCAACAATGTTTTTATGCAAATCAACCAAAGAATAGTTTTCTTCAGACATATTTCCGATCTCAAAACCTTTGAACGGATTTTCTGTCATGAATCCTGCTGCGATTGATTTTTCAATCTCATTGTACAATTCTTCGATAGAACCGATGATTTTTTCTTCTTTTAAATCTTCTGTTCTCCAGATTGGCAACGGAATTCCCCAATATCTTGAGCGGGAAAGATTCCAGTCGTTCACATTTTCAAGCCAGTTTGCGAAACGTCCTTCACCGGTAGATTTCGGTTTCCAGTTGATTTCTTTATTTAAATCAACCAACCTGTCTTTTACTGCAGTCATTTTCACAAACCAGGAATCTAACGGATAATACAAAACAGGTTTGTCAGTTCTCCAGCAATGAGGATAACTGTGAACATATTTTTCTACTTTGAAGGCTTTGTTTTCTGTTTTCAACAAAATCGCAAGTTCCACATCCCACGATTTTTCCGGTGCGGTTCCTTCGTCGTAATATTCGTTTTTGATGTATTTTCCAGAGAATGTTTCCGGAACATTTTCTCCTTTAATAAATCTACCTTGTAAATCTACCAATGGAACCAAATTATCATTCTCGTCTTTAATCAACATCGGCGGAATTCCTGCTTCTTTTGCAACTCTTGCATCATCTGCACCAAAAGTCGGAGCCGTATGAACGACACCTGTACCGTCTTCAGTAGTTACGAAATCTCCTAAAATTACTCTGAAAGCATCTTCAGGATTTTCATTTGGTGTAAACCAAGGAATTAACTGCTCATATTGAGTTCCAACCAATTGTTCACCAGTAAATTCTTTTAAAATTTTAAAAGGAATTGTTTTACTGTCTGAAGTATAGTTTGCTAAATCTTCATCAGTTCCTTCCACATATTTTTTACCAAAATTCTTTTCGACTAAAACTCTTGCCAAAACAACAGTTACAGGTTCAAAAGTATATTGGTTGAATGTTTTTACTACAACATATTCAATATCTCTTCCAACCGTCAAAGCAGTGTTTGAAGGCAAAGTCCAAGGCGTTGTCGTCCAGGCTAAAATGCTTACATCACCGTCAACATCGTTGAATAATTGAGAAGATTCTTTTTTAACTTTAAACTGAGCAACAATCGTTGTATCGGTAACATCATGATAGGTTCCGGGCATATTTAATTCTGCAGAAGAAAGCCCGGTTCCTGCTTTTGGAGAATAAGGCTGAATGGTGTAACCTTTGTACAATAAATCTTTGTTGTACAATTGCTTCAACAACCACCAAACCGTTTCCATGTATTTTGATTTGTACGTGATGTACGGATCTTCCAAATCTACCCAATATCCGATTTTTTCGGTAAGGTGATTCCAAACATCCGTATAACGCATTACCGCTTCACGGCAAGCTTTGTTGTAATCCTCGATCGAAATTTTTTTGCCAATATCCTCTTTCGTGATTCCAAGTTCTTTTTCAACTCCTAATTCAACAGGAAGACCATGCGTGTCCCAACCCGCTTTACGGAAAACCTGTTTCCCGTTTTGAGTTTGGTAACGACAGAAAATATCTTTCAACGCTCTGGCCATTACGTGGTGAATTCCTGGCATTCCGTTCGCTGAAGGCGGCCCTTCGTAAAATACAAACTCAGGTTTTCCCTGACGTGTTTCCACGCTTTTTGCGAAAGTATTGTTGGCTTTCCAGAATTCCGAAACTTGTCCGGCGATGTCGATAAGATTGAGGTTTTTATATTCTTTAAATTGGCTCATTGTAATTCTCAATTTGTTGATGATTAATCAAGTTGGCAAATTTAGTGATTTTTGTCGGTTTATAATATATGTTTTATTTTGATAACGTCTATGAAAAAGTTGTTTAAAACTTTATGGTGAAAATTTGCGAATTGTCAATTGTGAAATGTGAATTTTAGGATATGTTATTAAACAAAATTTGTGGCTTGCGAGTCAATAGAGGCGGGCTTTAGCCCGGCTTCAGTATTATATTTTCGCATTGGCTTTAGCCAAAACTTATTTTTTTCTCGCAGATTTTGCTGATTGCGCAGATTTAATTTTTAACATTATCATCTGTAAAATCTGTATAATCTGTGGGAAATAATTAATTTTAAATTAAATAAATTTGTCTTCTAAATTTAAACTATTGGAACTTTTCCCATCCATCGAAAAATCAAGCGTTCAGGAAATAAAAACTTTTCAGGAAGAAAAACTGAAAGAGCTTTTGAAATACCTTGAAAACCATTCGCCTTTTTATCAAAGAATATTCAAAGAAAATAACATTGCTATTTCTGAGATTCAGACTTTGGAAGATTTACAGAAAATTCCGACTACCGCAAAGAATGACATTCAACAGAATAATGATGATTTCTTTTGTGTTCCAATGACCGAAATTGTTGATTTCAGTACAACTTCCGGAACATTGGGCGATCCTGTGACTTTCGGACTTTCAGAAAAAGATATGGAGAGAATTGCCTACAATGAAGCTATTTCTCTTTCGTGTGCCGGAATTTCTAAAGGTGATGTTGTTCAGATGATTACCACGATTGACAAGCGATTTATTGCCGGTTTAGCCTATTTGCTAGGACTGAGAAAAATTGGAGCCGGAGTTGTAAGAATGGGACCTGGAATTCCTGAATTACAGTGGGATTCTATTTTCAGGTATAAACCGAAATATCTGATTACTGTTCCGTCTTTTTTATTAAAAATGATTGATTACGCCGAGAAAAATGGTTTAGATTATGAAAATTCAAGTGTAGTTGGTGCGGTTTGCATTGGAGAAAGTATCAAAAATCAGGATTTTACCGATAATATTCTTTCTCAGAAAATCAAGGAGAAATGGAATATTCAATTATATTCTACTTATGCTTCCACTGAAATGAGTACGGCGTTTACAGAATGTGAATTGCAAAATGGAGGACACCAACATCCTGAATTAATCATTACAGAAATTCTTGATGACGAAGGCAACCCAGTGAAAGAAGGAGAAAGTGGAGAACTAACGATAACAACTTTAGGCGTTGAAGCGATTCCTTTGCTGAGATTTAAAACCGGAGATATTGTAAAACCTCATTATGAACCTTGCCATTGCGGAAGAAATACAATGCGATTGGGCCCGGTTATCGGCAGAAAACAGCAGATGATCAAATACAAAGGCACAACTTTATATCCGCCTGCGATGAACGATATTCTGAATGATTTTAATGGGATTTCGTGTTATCAGATTGTGATTCATTCCAGCGAAATTGGTTTGGATGAAATTATTATCAAATTGAGCACAGAAAACAGTGACGAAAATTTTGTAAATGAAGTGCGAGACCATTTCCGTGCAAAATTAAGAGTAAGTCCTAAAATTGAGATTGTTGATTTTGATATCTTGTCTAAAATAGTTTTTCATCCGAACAGCAGAAAACCTATTACATTTATCGATTTAAGATAAATTTTATTCTATAAATATTGAAATATTGTTATTTAGTTAAGTTGGAATTTCTTTTCTAATGCTATATTTGCTGCTTTAATTATAATCTATGAAAAAAATATTTTTGCTTTTGTTTGTAGCAATAGCAACAACAACTTTTGCTCAAAATCTTACCGTAACTTCTGGAAATCTTAGTTTTTTAAAAGGACAAACAGAAGTTAATGTTGAACGGAATTACGGAAGCCCACTTTTTCAGGCTGATAATTTTTCGGAAACCGAATATTTAGAAAGAAGACATAAAGAAACAGTGGCTAAGAAAGGCGAAGCTGCCTGGAAAACATGGATTGACACGTGGGAACAACATGTGGAAACAATCTGGACAGAAAAGTTTATTGAAGGTTTAAATAAATCAAAAAAAATTAAATTCAGCCAAAATATTGAAGCTAAATATACTTTAATCATTCATCCAACATGGATGTACGCTGGTTGGAGCGGTTTTGTAACACAACCCGGAAAATTGTCTGCAGACATTACGATTGTGGAAACAGCAAATCCTTCAAACGTTTTGGTGACAATGAAAGGTGATAAAATTGAAGGAGTGGGAAGCAAGGTAGATTACGGAATGGAATACGGTAGACTTTCTGCTGCTTACGAAAAAACAGGTAAAGAAATAGGAAAAGAAATCAAAAAAGCTTTGAAATAAAACAAAACGGCCTGAAAATTCTCAGACCGTTTTTTTTATGCTTTTTCTTTTTCTGCCTTGATGAAATTGGCGAGGTTTACAATTGCCGTATCGTGAATTCTCACAAAAGTATTTTTCTTATCCCATACATAACCTGCCAAAACTGCACAAATTTTTCTTTTCACATCAGGATTTTCGGGTTGATGGAAGAATAACTCCTGAAGATTTCCGGTGTACCATTCTTTTACATACGTTGTGAAAACATTCACGCCATATAAAATATAATCTGCAAATTCTTTTTGCCAGTCTACTTTTTCGCCATTCAGTTGTCTAATTGCCAGTTTTGCTGCGGTCATTCCGCCTTCTGTGGCAAAAGCCATTCCTGATGAAAAAACGGGATCAAGGAATTCTGAAGCATTTCCAGTCAACGCAAATCCGTCTCCGTACAATTTTTTCACAGAACAGGAATAATCTTTCAAATGTTTTGGCTCAAATAAAAATTCTACATCTCCAAAGCGTTTTACATAATAATCAGACAGAGAAATTGCTTTTCTGAGCGCTTCTGCAGGATCTCCGTTTTCAGATAGTTTTTCAATATATTCGGTCGGGCCAACAATTCCTACACTCGTATTTCCATTAGAAAAAGGGATTACCCAAAGCCAGACTTCAGTTTCAATAATATCAAAAGAAATCAAAGTTCCTTCCACGCCTTCTTCTCTGTTGATGTCTACAACATGAGAAAAAATGGCAGAATGTGGAGAAAGTTTTGATGGCTTTTCCAAATCTAAAAGTCTGGGTAAAACTCTTCCATAACCGCTGGAATCAATGACAAATTTTGCATGAATTTCTTTGGTTTCTCCATCTTTGTTTTTAACGGTTGTAATAGAATCTGTTCCGTTGAATTCAATGCCGATTACTTCCGTTTCAAATTCAAGGTCAATACCTTTATTAATGACTTCCTGAGCTAAAGTATTATCAAAATCAGCTCTAGGAACTTGCCAGGTCCAGTCCCATCCTTCTCCGAATTTGTTGCTGAAATCAAAAATGCAGACCTCATTTCCTCGCATAAAACGTGCTCCCAATTTCTTTTCAAAGCCCATTTTATCCAAAGCAGGAAACAGTCCGGCTTCATCAAAATGATCCATTACTCTCGGAATTAAGCTTTCACCAACCACAAGTCTTGGGAATTTTGTTTTTTCAACAACTTTCACGTTGATGTTGTTCTTCTTTAAGTATGAAGAAGATACGCATCCTGAAGGTCCGGCTCCGATTACGAGAACATCAACAAATTCTTTGCTCATCTTTGATTTTTTATTTTAATAATTACTTCTATCTTTGCCGCAAAATTAATGACAATTAATTATATCCTACAAAATTATATATTATTACTTTTAATTAATGAAAATAAATAACTTTTTAGAACTGAAAGATTTTCAGAGAATTATTATCGAAAACGAACGCATAGAATTAGATTCATCACTTCTCCAGAGAGTGAATGAGAGTTTTTCTTTTCTTAAAGAATTTTCAAAAAATAAAGTAATTTATGGAGTCAATACCGGTTTCGGACCGATGGCTCAATTTAAAATTTCTGATGAAGATACGCATCAGCTTCAATATAATCTGATCAGAAGTCACTCTTCAGGTATCGGAAATCCACTTCCTGCAGATGAAGTTAAAGCCTGTATGTTGGCAAGATTGAATACTTTATCATTGGGAAATTCGGGAGTTCATGAATCTGTCGTTGATTTACTTAAAGAATTAATTAACAGAGATATTACACCGTTGATTTTTGAACACGGTGGTGTTGGTGCAAGTGGCGATTTGGTTCAATTGGCCCATTTGGCGTTGGTATTAATCGGCGAAGGCGAAGTTTTTTATAAAGGCGAAAGAAAATCGACAAAAGAAGTTTTTGAAACGGAAGGATTAGAAACGATTCAGGTTGAGATTCGTGAAGGTTTAGCTTTAATGAACGGAACTTCGGTGATGTCTGGAATTGGGATTGTAAATGCATACAAAGCCAATCAGTTAACTGAAATATCCATTAAATTATCTTGTGCTATTAATGAAATCGTTCAGGCATATGACGACCATTTATCAAAAGCTTTAAACGGAACAAAACTTCACATGGGTCAGCAGAAAATTGCTGAAAAGATGAGAAATCATTTATCTGATAGTCAATTAATCAGAAAAAGAGCAGACCATTTATACACTCATTTTGAAGAGCAGGAAAAGGTTTTCAAAGAAAAAGTTCAGGAATACTATTCATTGAGATGTGTCCCTCAGATTTTGGGTCCGGTTTTAGATACTTTAGAATATACTGAAAAAGTGTTGGAGAACGAAATCAATTCAGCAAACGATAATCCTATTATCAATGTTGAAGATCAACACGTTTACCATGGAGGAAACTTCCATGGTGACTATATTTCTTTGGAAATGGATAAGCTGAAAATTGTTGTGACAAAGTTGACTATGCTAGCTGAAAGACAACTGAATTATCTTTTAAATTCAAAAATTAACGAAATTTTGCCTCCATTCGTAAATTTAGGTAAATTAGGGTTTAATTTCGGGATGCAGGGCGTTCAGTTCACGGCGACTTCTACAACGGCAGAAAGCCAAATGTTGTCAAATCCGATGTATGTGCACAGTATTCCTAATAATAATGACAATCAGGATATTGTAAGTATGGGGACGAATGCGGCAGTAATTTGCAGAAAAGTCATTGAAAATGCTTTTGAAGTTCTTTCTATTGAAGCGATTACGATTGTTCAGGCGATTGAATACCTTGGTTTTCAGGATAAAATTTCATCAAAAACAAAAGAGTTATATGATGAGATCAGAAGAATTATTCCTGCCTTTTCAAGTGATATGATAATGTATCCGTATTTGGAGGAAGTAAAAAAATATTTAAAGACAACGTAATTATTGGCTGCTTTAAGTTGTCAATAAAATATAAAACTAAGTACATATGAAATGTGCAATTATAACAGGTGGTTCACGAGGAATCGGAAGAGCAATCTGTATAAAACTGGCTGAAGAAAAAAATTATCATATTTTAATTAATTATACTTCAAACGAAGCTGCAGCAAAGGAAACTTTGGCTAAAGTTGAAGAGTTGGGCTCTACAGGAGAAATCCTCAAATTTGATGTAGGAAATGCAGAAGAAACCCAAAAGGTTTTAAATGAATGGCAGGAAAATAATCCAAAATCTGTTGTTGAGGTGATTGTAAACAATGCCGGGATCACAAGAGACGGTCTGTTTATGTGGATGCCGAGTGAAGACTGGAATTCTGTAATCAACACAAGTTTAAATGGTTTTTACAATGTTACAAACTTCTTCATCCAGAAGTTATTGAGAAATAAATACGGCAGAATTATCAATATGGTTTCTGTCTCAGGCGTTAAAGGAACGGCTGGGCAAACCAATTATTCTGCAGCGAAAGGTGCTTTGGTCGGAGTTACAAAAGCTTTGGCTCAGGAAGTTGCCAAAAGAAATATCACCGTGAATGCAGTGGCGCCGGGTTTTATCAAAACCGATATGACTCAGGAATTTAACGAAGATGAATTAAAAGCAATGATTCCTGCAAACCGGTTTGGTGAAGCGGAAGAAGTGGCAGATTTGGTCGTCTTTCTTGCATCAAAAAAATCATCTTACATTACAGGTGAAGTAATTAATATTAACGGAGGAATTTATTCTTAAAATTTAGAGTTATAGTTTTAAGCTTTGAATTTTAAATCTTGAATTTATAAAATGGAAAATAGGGTAGTCATTACCGGAATGGGAATTTATTCCTGCATCGGCACTTCTTTGGAAGAAGTGAAGGAATCCCTTTATCAAGGAAAATCAGGGATTGTTTTAGACGAAAACAGGAAAGAATTCGGTTTCAGATCCGGACTTACAGGCGTAGTTCCGAAACCCGATCTAAAAAATCTTCTCAGCAGAAGACAGCGTGTAAGCATGGGCGAAGAAAGCGAATATGCCTACATCGCAACACTTGATGCTTTAAGACAGGCAAATATCGACCAGGATTTTTTAGACCAAAATGAAGTCGGAATTTTATACGGAAATGACAGTGTTTCTCAGGCAGTTGTAGAATCTATCGACATTGCAAGAGAGAAAAAAGATACAACATTGATGGGTTCTGGTGCGATTTTCAAATCGATGAATTCTACGGTGACCATGAATCTTTCGACCATTTTTAAATTAAGAGGAATCAATTTAACCATCAGTGCAGCCTGTGCAAGCGGTTCGCATTCTTTGGGGCTGGCTTATATGATGATTAAAAACGGTTTTCAGGAGATGATTGTTTGTGGTGGAGCTCAGGAAACCAACAAATATTCAATGGCAAGTTTTGACGGATTGGGCGTTTTTTCGGTGAGAGAAAATGAGCCACAGAAAGCTTCTAGACCATTCGATTCTGAAAGAGACGGCTTAATTCCAAGTGGTGGAGCGGCTTCTTTGATTGTTGAAAGCTTAGAATCAGCCCAAAAAAGAGGTGCAAATATTATCGCAGAAATCGTTGGTTACGGATTTTCGTCAAACGGCGGGCATATTTCTACACCAAATGTTGACGGTCCGGCTTTGGCAATGAACAGAGCGCTGAAACAATCAGGTTTAAACGCGGCAGACATCGATTATATTAATGCTCACGCAACTTCTACACCGATTGGAGATGCCAATGAAGCGAGAGCTATTCATGAGATTTTTGGAAGTGATGTTCCTGTAAGTTCTACGAAATCGATGACCGGTCACGAATGCTGGATGGCGGGAGCAAGTGAAGTTATTTACTCGATTCTGATGATGCAGAATGATTTTGTCGCTCCTAATATCAATCTGGAAAGTCCTGATGATGAGGCTAAAAAGATAAATCTTATCGCAGAGACAAAAAATCAAAAAATTGACGTATTTTTGTCAAATTCTTTTGGATTTGGCGGTACCAATTCCGCACTAATAGTTAAAAAATTTGATTAAAAACATGGAAAGAGAGAAAATTATTACTATTGTTAATGATTTTTTGGTAAACGAATTTGAAGTTGATGGTGATGAAATCAGCAATGAAGCAAATTTTAAGACAACTCTTGGCTTAGACAGCTTAGATTATATTGATATGGTTGTAGTTATCGAATCAAATTTTGGTGTGAAATTAGGCGAAGCAGACTTCAAAAATATCATCACATTCGAAGATTTCTATTCAACAATCGAGAACAAAATCGCAGAAAAAAACGGTTAATTATTGATTTAAATTTATTTTCTATTTAAAATTGGATGTTTTTTCGCTGACTGAGTGAAATCAAAGATTCGAAGGAGTCAAACACCTTTGCAGTGAAAATATTTTCAATCATTTCAAAAAAATCTTTACGAACTTTGCATTAAAAATTAGTTTTTATGAACAAGTGGAAAGGTAAATCTAAAGGCTCCATTTTGGGCTATCAGATTTTCGTCTGGTGTATTAGAAATATCGGAATCCGAAGCTCATATTTCGTTCTGTATTTTGTTGCTTTTTACTACTTTTTATTCGAAAAAAAAAGCAATAAATACTACAGATATTACTTTCAGAAAAGACTCAATTACGGATTTTGGAAGACAAAAATTTCCCTGTTTAAAAGTTACTTCACTTTCGGAACAATTCTGATTGACAAAACTGCCATTTCTGCGGGTTTAAGAAATAAATACACCTACGAATTCGACGGAATAGAAAATTTAAGAAATCTTTTAGCCGAAAAAAAAGGCGGCGTTCTCATCAGTGCACATATCGGAAATTTCGAAATTGCCGAACATTTTTTTGCAGACATTGATTTCGATTGTCAGATCAATTTGGTTACAACCGATCAGGAAGTTACGGTTATTAAAGAATACCTGGAAAGTGTTTCGGTAAAAGCGACCAACATGAAATTCATTTATGTGAAAGAAGACATGTCGCATATTTTCGAGATTAATGAGGCTTTGTCGAAAAACGAACTCATTTGTTTTACAGGCGACCGTTATTTCGAAGGTTCGAAATTTCTTGAAGCAGATTTATTGGGCAAAAGCGCAAAATTTCCGGCCGGACCTTTCATGATTGCGTCAAGATTGGGCGTTCCGGTGGTTTATGTGTACGTGATGAAAGAAAAAAATCTTCATTATCATCTGTATGCAAGAGTTGCCCAAAACGTCAAAAAACGTGATTCACAAGGACTTTTAAACTCCTACACCCAGAATCTTGAATCAATGATTAAAAAATATCCGCTTCAGTGGTTCAATTATTTCGACTTTTGGGATGATGTAGATTGATTTTAAAGAGCCAAGTTAAAAGCAAAAAGAGCCAATAGAATTCATTGAGATACAGATGGAAATTTAAAATAGGTGCGCTTTTAAATCTGTGAAAATCTGTGGAATCTGTGGGAAATCTTTGACTTTTTGACGGACATAAACTTAACAGGCTTTTCCAGAAGCCACTTAGGTTTCCTTATAAGTAAGTAATTTTTCTTTTTGCTGAGTGAAACGCCTCTGAGAACGGAAAATATTTTCAATCATTTCAAAAAAACCTTTGCGAGCTTTGCGTTTTAAACAAGAATATTTATACTAAAAGTTTGATAAACTTTTGTACCTTTTGCCATTAAAACTATAATCAGAATTTGAAAAAAAACTACGACATATTGGTTATTGGAAGCGGATTGGGAGGTCTTGTTTCGGCACTTATTCTGGCGAAACAAGGCCTGAAAGTTTGTGTTTTAGAAAAAAACAATCAATATGGCGGAAATCTTCAGACATTTTCAAGAGATAAATTAATTTTTGATACCGGAGTCCATTACATTGGTGGACTTTCACAAGGACAAAACCTTTATCATTTTTTTTCTTACTTAGAAATTATGAATGACCTCGAACTTCAGAAAATGGATGTTGATGGTTATGATAAGATTACATTCGGGGATGATTCTACAGAATATCCTCATGCGCAAGGTTACACAAATTTTGTTGAACAACTAACACAATTTTTCCCTGATGAAAGACAGAATTTGGAAATCTATTGTCAGGAGATTCAGGAAATATGCAATTATTTTCCGAGATATAATGTTGTAGGCAAAGATAATTATAATGAAGAAATTCTGCATTTGAATACTAAACGTTTCATAGAATCGATTACTTCGAACGAAAAATTGCAGGCTGTTTTACTGGGCTCAAATTTTCTGTATGCAGGAGATTCTGAGAATACACCATTTTACGTTCATGCTTTGACGGTAAATTCTTATATTCAAAGTTCTTATAAATGCGTAAAGGGAGGAAGCCAGATTTCAAAATTACTGATTAGAAAACTGAGAGAATACGGAGCCGAGGTTTTTAAGCATTCTGAAGTTTCAGAAATGATTTTTGATGATAAAGATATTCTAAGGGGAGTAAAAACATCTTCCGGAAAAGAATTTCATGCAAATCTTTTCATTTCAAATATTGAAATTCGGTCAATGATCCAATTAATCGGAGAAAAAAGACTGAAGAAATCGTTCGTTAATAGGGTTTTAAGTTGGCAGCCGATTTCATCTTGTTTCAGTGTGTATTTGGTTTTAAAACCGAATGAGGTTCCGAATTTTAATTATAATATTTACCATTACTCTTCGGAAGATTTAGTCTGGAACGCTTTTAAATACAAAAAAGAAAACTGGCCTGAAACTTATATGCTTTCATCGACGCCTTCGAAAAAAAATGAAGAGTTTGCAGAAAGCTTAACGGCAATTTCCTATATGAGTTTTGAGGAAGTAAAAGAATGGGAAAATACATTCAATACGATCACAGATGAACATGAAAGAGGGCAATTATACGAAAAATTTAAGCTTAAAAAAGCAGAAAAAATGATTGATGCACTGGAAAAGAAATTTCCTGACCTTAGAGCTTCGATTAAAAATATTTATACATCTTCTCCACTTTCTTATCGCGACTATATCGGAAGTTTTGAAGGAAATATGTACGGATATTCCAAAACCTCCGAAAATCCTTTAAAAACAATGGTCTCGCCACGAACGAAGATTAATAATCTTTTTCTTACCGGTCAATCGGTCAATATGCATGGGATTCTGGGCTGTACCATTGGTGCTTTTAATACCTGCGCAGAAATTTTAGGAAAAGAATTGATGGATGAACGATTAAAACAAATGATTCATGAGAATAATGAATTCTAAAAATATTTTTATCATCCATAGCGAAGCGAAGCGCAATGAAGAATCTGACTTAAAAAAAATAGATTTCTCCTTTCGTCGAAAAGACAGAATGTTAATCTTTCTCAGTTTAAACCTTTGTCTCATCCTCACATCTTGTGGAATTCGAAAATCAATAGAACATCTTCCCGACGTACAAAAATATTCTTTAGAAATTCCGAAAGTTGAGAAGGTCAACGATTCTACATTTAGCTTTAACCAAAATTATTTAACGAAGAATAAACAACAGCTTTGGGAATTGTATATCAGAGGAAATCCTCTACAGTTAGGGTATAACAATGGTGCTTTGACGCAAAATTTAATGCAGAAACAGGAAGAAATTTTCTTTTCTAAGGTAGAAGGTTTTGTTCCTTCAAAATTCAAGCAAAACCTTTTGAGGGGATTTCTGAAATGGTACAACCGGAAAATGTATCTGAATGTAAGAAATGATTTTCAGGCTGAGTTGTATGGCTTATCTCATTATTCATCGGAAAAATATAATTTTATTGCTCCAAAATTTCAGAGGAGTATGTATTTGCATGGCGCTCATGATATTGGTCACGCCATGCAGGATCTGATGATGGTGGGTTGTACTTCTCTTGCTGTCTGGAATGAAAATACCGAAGATGGAGATCTATTGATTGGAAGAAATTTTGATTTTTATGTCGGTGATGATTTTGCTAAAAATAAATTGATAGAATTAGTTGAACCCGAAAATGGAATTCCTTATTTGTCGGTAAGCTGGCCCGGAATGGTTGGCGTAGTTTCTGGGATGAATAAAGAAGGAATTACGGTGACAATTAATGCTGGGAAATCGAAAATTCCCTTGACGGCGAAAACTCCGATTTCTTTGGTGACAAGAGAGATTTTACAATATGCAAAGAATATTGATGAAGCAATTGAGATCGCCAAAAAGCGAAAAGTTTTTGTTTCTGAATCGATTTTGGTAGGAAGTGCAAATGACAAAAAAGCGGTGATTATTGAAGTTTCGCCTAAGAATTTCGGTGTTTATGATGTTGCTAATTCGAGCAAGGTTTTTTGTACGAATCATTTTCAGTCGGATGCTTATAAAAATGATAAAAGAAATCAGAAGCATATTGTAGAAAGTCATTCTGAATACCGTTACGAAAAGCTTCAGGAGCTTTTACAGGAAGATAAAAAACTGAATCCTGAAAAAATGGCTGCGATTTTAAGAGATCAATCGGGTTTGAAAGGCGAAAAGATTGGTTACGGCAATGAAAAAGCAATTAATCAGCTTTTGGCACATCATGCAGTGATTTTTTCGCCTGAGAAGAAATTGGTATGGGTTTCGTCAAACCCATACCAATTGGGAGAATTTGTCTGTTATGATTTAAATGAAATTTTTTCAGATAAAAGATTAAAGAGTGGTGAATTCGCAAAATCAAATATGAATATTGCTAAAGATCCTTTTGTGGATTCCCAGGAGTTCGAAAATTATGAGATGTATAAATTAATGCAATCTGAAATAACAGATGCAATTGATAAAGATAATATTGTGTTGAGCGAAGATTTTACACTAGAATATCAATCTTTAAACCCAGATTATTGGTTGGGTTATTATTTAGCCGGAAAATATTATTACAAGCTTCATGATTATCAACGCGCTAAAACTGAATTTGAAAGAGCTTTGACTAAAGAAATTACAACTATTCCTGACAAAGAAAATGTTGGGAAGTATCTGAAAAAAACGTTGAAGAAGTTGAGATAATTTGTAATTATGAGAGAAGTTTAGCCCTGATTGAGCGGCCTGTTTGAGCTCTTTTCTGGTTTTAGTTGCGGCGGCGAAGCCGCCGCAACTAAAACCAGAAAAAGCGAGTAGCGAAAGCAGGAAAAAGCTTCAAATAAAAATTAAATATCAGCTTTTCGACGTAGTCAATAGGCTCCAAAAAAATTAATTATTCTCCGGATTCACTTTATTTAAAAACAAAAAAGTTACAATTCCCGTAATGACAGACATTGTACTTGCTAAAATCAAACTTCCGACAACGTATTGAAGAATGTTATTTTTTACGAGATCAAAATTCCATTCCTGATTGAGAAAATCACTGTTTCCAGATACAAAGGGCGAGCCGAGAAACAGAGAAGCCACGATAATAAAAGGAATGAATGGAGGCAGGCTCACATTGGAAGCGACAAAAGCAAGAACTTTATTTAGTTTGAATAAAACAGCCAGAGAAATCACCAAAAGGGTGTGGAATCCCCAAAAAGGAGAAAAACCAATAAACACACCGAGCGCAATTGAAAAAGCTTTGATGCGGTTTGTTCCTTCACTTTCTAAAACATCTTCTTTGATGAATCTTTTAAAGCTTTTTTTTTTGAAATTATTCACGAAGTTTCGCGGAATAATATAAAGCAAAGTAATGGTCACCAGAATCGTATTCAAAATGCTGATTCGAGTAAAATCTTTGAACGGTCTGAAGTGCGAAACCCTTTCTGCGGGGTCGTACAAGACTTTTATCGGAACATTTTTTACGGGAACGTGTCGCCAGGCTGTTCGTACAATAATTTCGATTTCAAACTCAAACTTTGGAGTAAAATATTTTATCGGAATTTTATGTAGGGGATATAAACGATAACCGGATTGGGTGTCTTCAAGCTTGATCCCGGTTTCAAACCAAAACCAGAAATTTGAAAAACGGTTTCCGAAGCTGCTTTTTTTAGGAATTCCGTCCTGAGACATGTTGCGGTTTCCAATGAGTAAAACATCTTCATTTTCATCAACCAAAGCTTCCACAAAGACAGGAATATCATCGGGATAATGCTGTCCATCAGAATCGATGGTTATCGCATAGTCAAAACCTAATTCTTTGGCTTTTCTAAAACCTGTTTTTAAACCATTGCCTTTTCCTTTGTTTTCCGGAAGATTTAAAACGGTTATTTGAGTATAGTTTTTGAGAATTTCTGAAGTAGAATCGGTAGAACCGTCATTTACAACAATAATATTTTCGGTATAATCTAAAACACCATCAATAACTCTTTTCAGGGTCTTTTCATTGTTGTAAGTTGGAATCAAAACACATATGTTCCTTTCGGAAATTGCGTCTTTAACTTCAGAAAGTATCATTCGTTTATTTTAATGAATTTTTTTCAGCTGCAGTCATTGTTTTAGACTGCATGGCAAATTTTCTGACATATGTTTTTAGTGCAGAATTTTGCTTAGAATAATTACTCAGGATGAAGGTTTTATCTTCTTTAAGATTTTTATTATACCCAACAATTTTCGGAATGTTTTCCTGAACACTCATTCTGATTAATCTCAACTCAACATTGTTTGGATTTGCTTTGATAACACTTTCCAAACTCGTTGCTCCCGATTTTACAAAAGATTTTCTTTTGTTTTTTTCAGTTGTTACTTTGGCTTCCAAAATATCTGCAGCAGCTTTATAGCCAGTGATTATAGGGTCTGAAGAACTTTTTTTATCAGCAATCTCAATAAAGTTTTTTGCACCTTCATTGGAAGAATTGGCTTTTGAATAAGCATTTCTCAAAGTTTCTAAATCCCCACCTTGGAAAAATAAAAATAACCCTGTCAAAAGAGATAATATCAGTTTCATACTATATTTTTGTATAATTAACCGACATTTTTAATGCAATAGTCTCGCCAAATGAGGTTGTGTTTTTTACTTTAACTTCTGTTTCACTTTCACTAATGTTAAGTGA
Source organism: Chryseobacterium formosense (assembly GCF_900116415.1). Classification (GTDB taxonomy): domain Bacteria; phylum Bacteroidota; class Bacteroidia; order Flavobacteriales; family Weeksellaceae; genus Chryseobacterium; species Chryseobacterium formosense. Next base: position 68,710 of record NZ_FPAP01000007.1, read on the forward strand.
CATCGTCAATTCAGGCGTTTCAAATGGGTTGATAATGGCCATGAATTTTACGTTTGATGCCGTTCTTAAAAATAATTTCCTGCCGATAAATTCTTCAGTAAGTTCTTTCACAATCTGCATCATACAAACACCGGGTGTTACCGGATTTCCCGGAAAATGTCCCTTGAAAATATCATGGTCTTTGTGCAGCAGAATATGGGCCGTAAAACCTCCGTTTTCTGCTTTTTCATATGATTGTAAAGTATAAAAATCTGTAAGTATCGTTTGCATTGTTTATTCTGTTTCTGTTTCTGTTTCAGTGATTTGAAATAGTTTTATATTGATTTTGAAATCCTTGTGCTGAATTTCAATCATTTCTGCAAAAGTAGGTTTTTTAGCCTCAAATATAAAATAGATCTTTTCCTTATTACCCTTCGTGTAAACGATTTGTTTCAGTAAGCTGTTTTCCTTATTAAAACTTAGATAATATCCTTTTTTATCGGCTTTAGAATAAAATATATTGGATAAATCATTTTCAAAACTTTCATTCACAGCATATTTTTCCTTTAAAAGCTTCTGAAAGTCATTTTTCAAAAAGTTGATGACAATTTTTTTATCCAAATCAGGAAGAACATAATTGAGCTTAAAATCGTTTTCTGAAATCTCAAAATCAATTAATTTATTTCCAAAATCAGAGGTCATGACGACCCGATGAGTTGTTGCATTAATTTTTTTTAATATTAAAATTCCGCTTACGTGATTATTGTAAATATCCATCTGACATTTATAAACATAATCTTCATTGGAAGAAAAGTATAAATTTTCAACCGTTTTTTCGGAATTGGAAATAGGTTTTACGTCTGTTAATTGGTAGGTTTTACAAGAAACAAACAATAAGAAAATCAGACTATAAACTGAATTCAGAAGCAGCAATCGGCGCATTGATTTTAGTGTTTTTGAAAACAATATTGGTCGTATCACCTGAAGCTTCCATCATATTGACCTGTGAAACCGTCGATTGATTCTTAGGAAAATGAAGTTCAATTTGCTTAATATATTTCAGCAATTGTGCCGATTTCGGAGTAAATTTTGCAATATTGGAATTCGCGTTTTTAAAATAACTCACAGAAAATTCAGAATCATTGAACATTTGTCCGTTCGAACTTCCGACAATCAGTTTATTGATTTTTTCAAACGTTTTACTTTTGGCATCCACCGAAGATTTTTTCCCCTGATCGTTGATGAAAATTTTATTGTCTTTAAAAACAATGCTGTACTGATAAGGCTTTGTGTATTTCCAAGCCAGTATATTCGGTGTTTTTAAAGACATCTTTCCGTACGTTACGATATTTTTATCCAAAAAATCCATCTTTTTGGTTTGGATAAAATCTGCCTGTAAGGTTTTTATCTCTTTTGTTTCTGAAGAAATTTTAGTTACGAATGCTTTTGACTCCGCTGTTGACATCGGTGTGTTTTGTGCAAAAACAAAACTCGAAATTAATAAAAGAGTGCTTAAAGCTATATTTTTAATCATTGATGTACTTTTAAAAGTTGATTCTGATATTTTCATCACTAAGAACACAATAAAAGAAGACCTTACAGATTATCTTTAATGCAATTTACTTGTGTGCATTGTGCAAAAGCTTTGTTCTCTTTGTGGTAAAAATATTTTCAATGGTAAATGTAGAAAATTTTTCGTGCTCCAAAAATAACAATAATTCGACTAAAACATTGTAGGTTTTTTCTGAAGTGTCATGAAGAAGTATTATACTTCCTTTCTTTAATCCTTTTGTAACTTTTCGGTAAATTTTTTTCTCATCTTCTGTAATGGTGTCGAGTGAACGAACATTCCAGCCGATGCTTTTTTTGTGAGTTTTTTTGATGGCTTTTGCAATATTCGGATTGGTGACACCAAAAGGAGGACGGTATAAATCAGTTTTTAAATTTCCTACTTTCAACATCACTTCATCACATTTTTCGATTTCCTCAACCATTTTTGAGGCAGATAAAAATCCGGTTGTATTCGAATGAGAAAGCGTATGATTTCCAATCGTATGACCTTCTGCAATTATTCTTTGAAAAGTTTTGGGATATTTTTCGATCTGTTTTCCGATACAGAAAAAGGTAGCTTTTACATTATTTTCTTTTAGAATATCTAAAAATTTGGGAGTAAATTCGGTGGGACCGTCATCAAAAGTCAAAGCTACTTCTTTGATTTTTGTTCTTTTATGCGTAATGCTGTTGACAAAATATCCTAGTGTAATATCAAAAGAACCCCAAGCTAAAACTACAGTAAACCCAAGGAAACAGAAAAAATACACCCAAAATGTCCCTTGAAACGCGTAAATAAAAACGTTACAGAAAAGATAAAATAAGATAAATGGATAATGTTTCATCTTTTAATTGTTTTTGAGTTTTCTGTTGAAAATACTTATTTTTTTAGCGGTATCTTTGTCATTCAGAGCGAAACGAAGTGTAGCGTGGAATCTAAGCATCGTTAAAATCTATGTCGAGATTCCTACGGAATGACAAACATACTTTTAAATATATCAAGGATTGTTAAACCTTTTCCAACAAAACCAAACTATGATCACTTCCTCCCAAATGATTATACAAAAGAATCGTTTTAATTTCCTCTTTTTCCAAATCATTTATCCTCATCACGTCCGGAATTTCTTGGTTTTTAAGAATATGACAAGCCATAAACGTTGAAAAACCACTTGCTGTATTAAATTCTCCACTCAAATGTTTGTAATACAATAAAGCTGAGCTTTCAAATGAATCCATTGCTTTTGTATAATAAGCATCCGATTTTGCATCTCCGCTGAAACCTAAAATCACAGCATCAATATCATTTTTAGTTAAATTATTCTTAGTTAAAAAATCTTCAATAAATTGTTGAGTTTCGTCTAAATCTAATCTGCTACTGATTTGAATATCTTTTAATTGAGCATAAGAATTTTCTGTTTTGTCTTTTCCTAAAACGAAAAAACTCGCTCCTTCTCCCCAAATAACACCCTCTGTTGTAGAGTTTATATAATCAAGGGGAAGATTTTCTTCTTTTTTAATGGTTTTGTTTAATCTGTACAATTCCATTGTTCGGTTGGTTTGCTCGTCTGTTGAACCTACCAACACGTTTTCAGCTTCGCCATCATTGATTTGTAATTTAGCATCTAAAAATGAAAATTCCAGCGACGAAGAAGTATTCACATAAGTGAAATTGTACGCGTGACATTGCAAACCTAAAGCAATTTGCCCCGCAACGGTATTGTGTGTAGACTGAATAAAGAATGTCGGAGTTAAAAACTCTTCATTATTATCAATCACATTTTTTAAAAATTTTTCAGAATCCTGGGAACAGCCCATTCCTGTTCCAACAATGATGGCATCAGGATTTTCAATTCCGGCTTCTTTCAATGCATATTGAGATGCTACAGAACTCATCTTTACGGTTTTAGACATTCTCCTTATCATCGCAGGCGGAATGAATTCTTTATAAACAGGTTCAATCGCTTTTAAAACCTGAGTTGAATTTTCAGGCTTAAGATTTTGGAAAAAATTTTCATTTAAAGTGTCCTGAACCGATATACAGGCTGCACTGTTGATGTAAACTGGAATCATGATTTCGAGAAAATTAAAGTTGAACAGTTTCCCCCAAAACCAAATGAATTGGAAAGAACGTGGTTGATATTTTTCTCTTTGAGTTCGGTCACAGGTGCCAAATCAAATTCTTCCATCTTTGTTTTAAAATTAAGATTCGGGAAAATGACATTATTTTGAATGGCCAAAAGCGAATAAACGGCTTCAATTCCCGCCGCAGCAGCCAAAGTGTGACCTGTAAAAGCTTTCGTAGAACTGAATTCCGGAACATTATTTTCGCCAAAAATTCTAATCATAGCAATTCCTTCTGAAAGATCATTATTAGGAGTTGCCGTTCCGTGAACGTTGATATAATCGATATTTTCTTTATCTAAACCTGAAACTTTCAATGCTTTTTCCATCGCCAAATAAGCGCCTTGTCCGTTTTCTGAGGAAGCGGTTTGGTGATGCGCATCATTCGCATTTCCGTATCCTGAAAGATAACCAATTACTTTTTTATTTTCTTTTTTCACAATTTCGTCGGATTCCAAAACGATAAAAGCAGCAGCCTCGCCCAAATTCAGACCTTTTCTGTTATTGTCAAAAGGCGTGTTGTAAGAATCAGTCAAAATCATCAGTGTATTAAATCCGTTCAACGTAAACTTTGAAAGTGAATCTGTTCCGCCAACAATTACACGATCTAAAACACCATTTTTAATCAGTTTTGAACCCATCATAATGGCATTGGCTGCAGATGAACAAGCCGTACTGATGGTTGAGACCATACCTTTTAGACCCAAATAATCTGCAATTAGCAAGGATGAATTTCCTGCATCGTGTGCGTCAATATATTTTTGCTTTTCAGGAAAGTCTTCGTAGGTGTAGAAATATTTTTCGGTTACATCCATTCCACCAACGCTGGTTGAGGAAATGAGTCCGGTTTTATATTCATTAATGTCTGAAATTCCGGCACTTTCTACGGCTTCTTTTGCGGCAACCATTCCTAATAAAGAGGTTCTGGTGGCATTATTATCTTCACTTAACTGAAGTTTTTCAACAAGTTCTTCATTAGACAATTTGATTTCGCCAGTTTTGATATTTCCGGCATGACGGGTCTCAAACAAACTAATGTCTGAAATTCCGTGTTTTCCGGATTTTAACGAACTCAAATTTTCCTCAACATTGTTTCCAATGGCGGAAATGATTCCCATTCCTGTTATGGCAATTTTTTGACCCATTTCTACAAAATGTAACAATGTATCAATATAAAAGTTTACTCATTGCTAAACTGGTACATTCATACATTGGTATATTAATTTTATTTTGTTCTGTTTTCTTCAATGAATTTCGCCATGGTGTCGATAGAAGAGAAAATCTCTTTTCCTTTTTTCGGATCGGCTAATTTTATTCCGTATTCTTTATCCAAAAGTACGATCAATTCCAAAGCATCGATAGAATCCAAACCAAGACCACCACCAAATAATGGATCTGTATCTTTGATTTCTTCTACTGCAACATCTTCTAAATTAAGAACTTCGATGATTTTGTGCTTTAATTCTTCTCTTAAGTTTTCCATAAATTTAATTTGAAAATATGTTAACGAGATAATTTGAAAATGTATTATATCAGATATTGATTTGAATTAATATTCTGCTGAATAATTGCTGTATCTTGATTGTAAAATTACATTGTCAAATCAGCACATTTTCAAATTATCAAATTTATAATGTCAGCAAATATACGAAAGCATTATAACTTTCCTGATATAGCTCTACCCAGCCACACAAGACTTTTTCAGCTTTTCCTGATTGCAGAATCTGTGCCGAGTAGTTATTTAAAAATTCTTCATCAAATTCGTCTAAAACAAAAAACGCATTCTCTGTCTGCATTTTATGTTTGATGCTGATTTCACCCACGCAAATATTAGGTAAGGTATAAACAAAAACGGCAGGACTTGGAAAATAATTTTCCTGAGAATTGATGCTTTCCTGATATTTAAAATCGGTGTCTAAACTTGATGATTTATTAGCAAAAACTAAAGCTGTTCTGCTGTGATTTTCATCTTTTAAGATCATTTCAGAGGCGAGAAAAGCCAATTTACTCAAGTTATCCATTTTATGAAATTTAGGATAATTTAATGCTAAACTTTTATAAGCTTCCTTTGAAAATTCTGAAAAATTTTTGGTTTGAGATTCAAAAATAATTTCATTATTGAGAATTATTTTTGACTGTTCTATGGTGCAAATGTCTGTCTTCTTCATCGTTTTCATTTTAACATTTTTCTAAAACAATTGCAGCATTACAACCACCAAAACCTGACGCCGTTTTCAAGATATATTTGATTTCAGCAGGCTGATTTTCTTTTATGATATTTAAAGGTTGGGAAGTTCCCGTTTCTTTAAAGTTTTTAGATGGAATTAAGATATTATTCAAAGCACTTTCCATGGAAATAATGCTTTCTAATAAACCTGATGCGCCTAAACAATGTCCGTAGTAACCTTTCATACTGTTTAAAGGGACATTCTGTAGTTCCATTCTGTTGAAAGCGATGGCTTCCATTTCGTCATTATATATTGTCGCCGTTCCGTGTGCAGAAATAAAATCAATCTGTTCTGTGGAAACTTCGGCTTCTGTCATTGCATTTTTAATGCTCGCAAACAACCCGTCACCCGTTCTTGATGGTCCGGAAATATGGTTTGCATCATTGATGGCTGAATCTCCTAAAACTTTAAAACTAAATTTTCCGTTTTGATTTGGTTTCGAAGTGATATAAACTGCTGCGGTTGCTTCACCAATATTGATTCCGTCACGATTTTTATCATAAGGTTTACAGACTTCTGTTCCGATTGCCTGAAAAGAATTGAAGCCTGAAATTACAAATTCAGAAATTTCATCTCCGGCAACAACAAATGCATCTTTGTGTTTTCCGGCCTGAATCATATTTTTGGCAACGGCAATCGCCATTACTCCAGAAACACAGGCATTTGAAACAACAATGGGTTTTGTTTTAAATCCAAAAAAATCAGCAATTTTCTGAGCTAAATGGGAAAGAAAAACGCCTTCCGGTAAAATAGTTTGATTTTTTAGTAGGCTGATATTTCCTTTTGTTGTCGATAAAATAAAAGCTGTTTCGCCTGAAATTGGATGTCTTTCTATTAAAGGCTTTAAACTTAGCAAAAACATTTTTTCCAATCTCGTGAAATCCTGATAGTCGAAGTTTTTATTAAATTCTTCATTCAGTTTTTCAGTATCAATCACCGAAGCATAAAAAGGGGCTTGATTTTCGATAATTTTATATAAAGCGACGCCTGATTTTCCTTCCAAAAGGGAATTCCAATTGGATGAAACATCAAAACCTAAAGGAGTGACACAATTGTAATTGGTTATGTAAACTTCCTTCCTCATTATAATCCCATTTTGTCTTTCCAAGCCTGAAAAAAATCAGGATTGTATAAACATAAATTATTATCAGAATCTAAGAAAACCTGAATGGTTTCTCCTGAACAAACTAATTTATTTTCTTGGTTAAAAAGCTCGTATCGGTAAATTAATTTCGCTGACGTTGAATTCACAAAAGTTGTCACGATTTTGAAAGTTTCTCCATACTTTAATGGTAGAAAATGTTCACAGGTACTTTTTACGATAGGTGTTACAAATCCTGCTTTCTGAATGTCAAGATAGGTCAAACCGTGCTGCCTTCCGAAAGCTTCTCTTCCGTCTTCAAAATACACGATGTAATGACCGTGCCAAACAATTCCTAAAGGATCTGTTTCATTGAATCTTACACGTACTTCTTCGGTACAAGTTAAATCTTTAGACTGCATTTTGTTTCGTTTTACCACAAGGTTCACAAAGTTATGCACAATGTTCACAATGATTATTTTAAATTTATATCGTTCCGTTAATTAATCTTTTAACACCATTTTTAAATAAAACTGAATTAAAATTAATCAATAAGCCCAATTTGCAATTGCTTAGTTTTAAATACGTTAAAACTTGAGCAACATGAATTTCATTTAATGATTCTACGGATTTTATTTCAACAACAACTTTTCTTTCAACCAATAAGTCAATCCTATAGCCAATGTCAAGTTTTATCTCATCATAAATTAATGGCATTGGTTTCTGTTTTTCTATTAGTAATCCGGATTTCTGTAATTCATAATACAGACATTCTTCGTATGCGCTTTCCAATAGTCCCGCTCCAAGTTGCCGATGAACTTTTAATCCGGAATCAAATATAACTTTTGAAATCTCATTTTCATTCATATTATTTGTGTTTTTAAAGTTTAAATTTATTATGTTTAAACAGTTCATTTTTACAACAAAGTTCACAAAGGATTTCACAATGGACACAAAAATTATGTAATTTTTTTAGATTTATTTATTTGTGCTCTTTGTGAAAAATCTTCGTGTTCCTTGTGGTTAAACAGCATTTTGTTTTCTTTCGTAAAATAATGCGATAGCAACCATCGCTACATAAAATAAAAATAAGAAAATCAATTCCGTTGAAATTTCGCCGATTCCGCTGTTTCTTAAAATAATATCGTAATAAGCATTTAATCCCCAATTCATCGGAGAAAATGCAGCAATTTTCTGCATAAATTCCGGCATTAAAAATACCGGAACCCAGATTCCTCCGACTGCTGCCAAAACAACAACCGAAGTCGCGCCAAACGGAGCAGACTGTTCCTGAGTATCGGCAATTGTTCCCAACAGAACTCCGAATCCTATTGCGGCTAATCCTGCAAATAAAGTGACAATGATGAGATTAAACATTTTTCCGGTCACATCAAATTGAGGCAAATCCATATACGGGAAAAGATAAACTCCAACGGCAACCATCAGTAAAAACTGGATGACGCAAATAATCAGATACGTAAATGTTTTTCCTAAAATATGAATGTAATAGGGAGTAGGACTCACACGAACTCTCACGCTCGTTCCCTGACTTTTTTCTTTAACTAAATTAATCGACAAAGGCACAACAATGAAGAAAATAGCAAACAACGCCCAAGCCGGAACATTATGCTGAACGGAATTTGGTTTTGCTTCCAAAGCTGATTTTGGAACGATTTCTTTAAAAGTAATCAAACTCTTATTATCCAGATCTTCCGTTGTTCCCAACTGGTCTTGGAATGCTTTGTAGATTTTTTTATTTTCAATCTCAAAAACCATTTTATTAATGGCATTCATCACAGAATTTTTGAATCCGGCATTGGTCGCGGGGTCAAAATACAGATGGATATCTTTAGCTTTTGAGGCTGTAACTTTTGTTGCTGTTGAATCGGCTTCCAGACCAAAAGAACTGACAATCGTCTGAACTTTCGAGTCGATATTTGAATTGATATCTTTCGTCAGATTCTGTGGAATCACAATTGCCATTTGATATTCTCCGGAAAACACAGCTTCTTTAGCCGAGTTTTCATCGTATTCCGTTAAAAGCTGAAAACTTTTGCTGGCTTTCAGTTCAGATTCTATCCTTTTTGAAATTTCAGAATGGTCGTTGTCGATGAAAATTATCGGAATTTTTGAACCTTCCAGATTCTTAAACGTCGAATCCTGAATCAGTGTAATGGTAATTATCAGCAGCAAAGGCATTAAAAATATAATGACAATTCCTCCGATATCGCGCTTCAGTAAAAGGATTTCCTTAAAAAAACTTCTCCACAATTTATACAACATCTCTCAGTTCTTTTCCGGTTAATGATATGAAAACGTCTTCCAGGTTTTCTGCATTGGCTACTCTTTGCACCAGTTCTTCAGGCGTTCCGGTTGCATGGATTTTTCCGTGGTCAATAATCGCAATTTGTGTACAAAACTCTTCCGCTTCCGATAAATGGTGCGAAGTATAAATGATGCACGTCCCTTTTTTATTTAAATCTAAAAGATAATCGATAATTGCTTTTTTAGACTGCACATCAACACCAACAGTCGGTTCATCCAGAAACAAAACCTTCGGATTGTGAAGCGTTCCTGCAATCAGATTACAACGGCGTTTCATTCCTCCCGAAAACTGGTCGACTTTTTTATCTGCAAATTTCGATAAACCCATTAATTCTAAAGATTCATCAATCGTGTTTCTTAAATTTTTGTGACTTAAACCATACAAGCTTCCAAAAAACATTAGGTTTTCTCTGGCTGTTAAAGTAGGATATAATGCATATTCCTGCGGAACAACACCGATAATTTGTTTCAGTTTTGTGCTGTTTTTCTGAGGTGAAAATCCGTTGATGGTAAAACTTCCCGAGGTTGGTTTAATTAAACCAGAAAGCATAGAAATCAAAGTGGTTTTTCCTGCTCCATTTGGACCGAGAATACCGTAAATTTCGTTTTTGTTGATGTTCAAAGAAATATCATTTACAGAAAATTCTTCTGCATTTTTATATTTCTTGTAAAGATTTTTTATTTCTATAATATTCTCCAAACTAGATTGCTTTTCTCAGTTTTTTGTAAAAAGATTCTTCCAGATCGGCAATATGCAACATCGATTTTGAAAGCTGATTGTAAATATCACTTTTTGAGTTTCTGTTTTTATAAACTCTTGCAATATCTACAGCAAAATCTCTCCAAAGATCACCAATTGCGGTGATTTCTTTGGATAATTCTTTCAATTCATCATTTTTAAGAATGACAGCAGCTTCCTGTAAAAAAGCTCCGTAAATAAACCTGAATCCACCGCCGCCAGTTCCGATTTCTTCCTGCATTCTGATGAGCTGTCCAAGATAATGATTGGTCACTTTTGTCCCTTTTTTATCTGCCCATTTCGGGATGCTTTTTGCCACCCAACGCATGGCTTTGACACCAATAATCGGAACGGGAGCAAGCATATTTTTGCATGTATCTTTAATTCCTTTTTTTATAGCTTCTTCGAGATTTATGGTTTCCGGAATGTACGTCGGGAAATACATATGACCTTTTGGTGGAAGTGCACCTTTGGCGTACCTTACTTTTTCAAGTTCAGCTTCCGTAAGTGACGTTGCAAAATCCATTACTGGGTCACTAATCAGGAATCTTCCGTTTTCTTTGCCATAAACAACAAGATTGTGCGCATTGAAATGGAATTTATATTCTTCGGGAAAATAAGTCAGGTTGAAAACACCAACCTGTAAACCTGTCGGGATATTTTGTTCTAAATTTTTCTCTAAAGCGGTTTGTGCATCTTTCGGATTGGAGAATTTTTGTCTTTTAATTTTAATTCCCAGTCTTTTTGCTGCTTTGCTGAAAATCGCTCCTGGCATTGGTCGGTAGCTGAATCCTGGTGCAAAATTCACTTTTAAGAAAGGTAAATACACAAAAAACAATCCGGAACCGATTCCGAAAATCATGGGCTCGCTGAGTTTTAAACCTCTGTTGAGTAAAAGATTGGAGGCAACACCGTTTTCGCAATGTGCGGTCTGATGGTGTTCGAAATTGATTTGCATAATTATTTACCGTCGAAGTTTTTTAATTCGTCTACCGAAATTCCGAATGCATCTGCATATTTTTTTAGGGTAGAATCGCTGAGTTTTTTAAAAATATTGGGTTTTGCGTGTCTTTTTACAGTCCATTGCCATTTGTCAACATAGGCTGCAAGAACCTGTAAATCCATTTTATTTAATTCCATAAAATAGATAATCGGACTTACGATATTGTTGGCAACATTTTGTCTGGCTTCTTCAATACGCTCATTAATGAGCTCCATCGATTCTTCGAGCGCTGCTTTTTTGGCGTCCCAACCAATGCTGTTTGCTGTGGTGTAATTATCATTTTCATCGGTCACATACAACACTTCGGTCATATTGGCTGACTGTAAATTACTTTCGTCCTGAGGAAGATCTTGCTTTTTCACCCGAAAAAAATTCTGTTAATTATAGTCTTAATAATTGGCTAAAATAGTAAAAATGCAGGACATAGTATTAAGTGGGTTTTTGAGTTATTTTAAATTAAATACAGAGATTATTGTTAAAATAAAAGCGCAAAAGAAACTTTTGCGCTTGGTCTTAATATTTTTTTAAAATTAATTACGTATTTTCTGAAGCTTTTTGGCTAAAGAATTTGTTGTGAAATAGAATGTTGTTATTAGTAAAAATAAAATGCTCAGCATTGCAAAATATTCTGTAAATCTCATAGTCATACTTGGTTCTTTTGGATCGCCATCCATTAAAAAGCCGACAGTAGTAAGCATTGAGGATATAATAAAGATGGTTGAAATTTTCTTTTTCATGGTGATTTTTTAAAGTTATGTTAAAACAACGCAAACTTTTATATTTTATTACATAAGTTTGATTTACATCATAAAAATGTTAAACTTATGTCCGTCCGGATCAGCGAAAATAAAGCCATAATAGTTGTCACCAAATTCCTCAGGATTTGAGATTAATTTACCTTCGGAATTTTTAATTTTTTCTGACCATTGATCAACTTCTTCTTTAGTTTCTGCAGAAATGGTAAAGATAATTTCATTAGATGTTTCGGAATCTGATATTTCTAAACCCAAATTTTTACTTAAAACTTCTTTTTTGAAAAAGTGAATGATGAAATTGTTTTCTCCAAAGAAAAAGCTTGTAAGGTCGTCCGATCTTCCATTAGATTTAAAACCTAAAGCAGTGTAAAATTGTGTAGTACGTTCCAAATCTTCTACACCAAAATTTGCCCAGATGATATTTGATTTCATGTTTAAATTAATTAGGATTAATATTCAATTATCTGCAATTTTTGTTCCTTGAGAAAACAATTGTAATAGGTCATGAATTTATTGCTGTAATTTGTAACAATGTATATATATCAACCTACTAATATTACTACAACAATCAATTCATATGAAGAAATTTTTTATTTCGGTTTCGCTTTTTTGCACAATCATTGCAATGGCGCAGAAATTTGAGACACAAAAACAGACTGATGCGCAAGGATACAGCTTCGAGACTGTAAAAAATGATCAAGCGGGTGTAAGAGTTTACACCCTGAAAAACGGTTTGAAGGTATATCTTGCCAAAAACGATGATGCACCAAGAATTCAAACGTATATTCCGGTAAGAACAGGTTCTAATAACGATCCGAGTGATAATACAGGTCTTGCTCATTATTTGGAACACATGGTTTTCAAAGGAACTTCACATTTGGGAACTCAGGATTGGGCAAAAGAAAAAGCTTTATTGACTCAGATTTCAGATCTTTACGAGCAGCACAAAGCTGAAAAAGATCCAGAGAAGAAAAGAGCACTTTATAAAAAAATTGACGAGGTCTCTCAGGAAGCTTCAAAATATGCGATTGCCAACGAATATGACAAGGCAATTTCTTCTCTGGGAGCAACAGGAACTAATGCTCACACGTGGTTAGACGAAACAGTTTACAAAAACAATATTCCTTCAAACGAGCTTGAAAAATGGCTTAAAGTTGAAAAAGAGCGTTTTTCTGAATTGGTTTTAAGACTTTTCCATACAGAATTGGAAGCGGTTTATGAAGAATTCAACAGAGCTCAGGATAACGACGGACGTTTGGTAAACTATGCATTAATGGATGCGCTTTTCCCAAAACATCCGAATGGTCAGCAAACGACAATCGGAACTTCAGAGCATTTGAAGAGCCCTTCAATGCAGGCTATACACAAATATTTCGATACATACTATGTTCCTAATAACATGGCAGTAGTTTTGGTTGGAGATTTAGATTTCGACAAAACGATTAAAATGGTTGATCAGTATTTCGGTTCATTCAAATACAAAGAATTGCCGATGAAGAAAATGGTTTCAGAAGAGCCGATGACTTCTATTGTAACAAGAACAGTAAAAAGTCCGTCAACACCGAGAATGACCATGGCCTGGAGAACAGATTCAGACGGAACTCAGGAAGCAAGGCTTGCAAACGTAGTGGCTGAAATTTTAAGCAACAATGGGGATGCAGGTTTAATTGACCTTAATATCAATCAAAGACAATCGACTTTGGGAGCAGGAGCTTATGCTTCGGCTTTGAAAACCTACGGTTCATTCAACATGTATGTTACTCCGAAAGAAGGGCAGAGCTTTGATTCAGCTAAAAAATTACTTTTAGACCAGATCGATTTGGTTAAAAAAGGTCAGTTCCCGGATTGGATGCTAAAGGCAATCGTGAACGATATGAAAGTTCAGCGTATGAAAATGTGGGAAACAGCAGATGGTTTGGCAACTACGCTTTATGGTAATTATATCAGTGGAAGAACTTGGGAAGATGAGCTTGATGACATCAACAAATATGAGAAAATTACAAAAGCGGATGTTGTAAAATTTGCGAATGATTTCTTTAAAAATAATTATGCTGTTGTTTACAAAGAAAAAGGCGTAAATGATAAGCTCGTTCGTGTAGAAAACCCGGGGATTACACCAATTAAACTAAACAGAGAGGTGCAGTCTCCTTTCCTTAAAGATATTTTAGGGACAAAAGTTGCGGATATTAAGCCTCAGTTCATAGATTACAAGACGGCGATTGCAACGACTCAGATTAAAGATAAAAAAGTAAGCTTCGTTGCCAATAAATACAACAAAGTAGCTCAGGTAGCTTATATTTTCCCTTTCGGAACAGATAATGACAAAGAGCTTTCTTTAGGAGTAAGTGTTTTACAGTATTTAGGAACTGATAAATACACTCCGGAGCAATTGAAAGAAGAATTCTACAAATTAGGAATTTCAAATAGTTTCAGAACGACAAATGATCAGACTTTCATTACTTTAACCGGTCTTGAAGGAAACATGAAGAAAGGTATTGAGCTGTTGAACCACTGGCTGAAAAATGTAAAAGCAGATCAGGAAATCTACAACCAGACCGTAAAAACAATTCTTGAATCGAGAGATGTTGCCAAAAAGGATAAGAACAGAATTATGGCAGCGCTTTCCAACTATGCTAAATATGGAAAAGATTCTAGAATGACGGATATTATTTCTAAAGACAGGCTTCAGAATATCAACGTTACTGAGTTGATGTCGAAGATCAAAACATTAAATAATTATCCTTACGAAGTTTTCCTTTACGGAGAAAACCAAAGCGATCTTGAAAAAGCGGTAAAACCATTTATTGCCAACGCAACTCTACAGCCTGCGAAAGCTAAAGAATATGCTGAGCCAACAACAGGCGGAACGGTTTACTTTGCAAACTACGACATGGTGCAAATGGAAATGGCCAAAGTAGCAAAAGGAAGCAATGTAAATCTTGCCAACTTCGGTAAAGCAAATGTTTTCAACGAATATTTCGGAAGAGGATTGTCTTCTATCGTATTCCAGGAGATCAGAGAAAGTAAGTCTTTAGCGTATTCTGCGTATGTTTCTTACGCTAATGCTTCAGAGAAGGGCCATGCAAACTACATCACGAATTATATCGGAACGCAATCTAACAAATTGCCTTTAGCAGTGAATGCAATGAATGAATTGATGGCGCAGCTTCCGCAAATTCCGGCTCAGTTTGAAAACTCTAAAGGCTCGGCTTTAAAGCAAATTGCATCCAACAGAATCAACAGAACCAACATTTTCTACAACCAAATGGCATTGAAGAAATTGGGAGTTGACTATGACATCAGAAAAGATATTTATGCTGAAATTCAGAATTTAACTTTGCCTCAGCTGACTAATTTCTACAATACCGATATTAAGCCTGTACAATACAATACGGCAATCATCGGGAAAAGAGAAAACCTGAATATGGAATCTATCAACAAGATGGGAACATTTAAAGAAGTGACTTTAGAAGAAATCTTCGGATATTAATTTTCATTAATATAAATTGTTTGAAGTGAGGCAGAAATGTCTCACTTTTTTGTTCAAGATCAAAAATTGATTTTTTTTGATGTCATAGCCGTGTCAAGGTTTTAAACCTTAACACGGCTATTTAATTCCTTTTTAAAATAGGAACTTTTAATTAAAATAATTTCTCCCAGGCTTTCTGAAACTTTTCAGTATAAATATAATGTTCCTTTATGAGTTCTTTCAAAAGGTTTTTTGAAGGTTTGTAATCGGTATTTTCTGTTATTTTAGAAAGTATTTTTGTTTTTTGAGCTTTATTTTTTTCTTCATTATAGATGACAGCAAGCCCAATAAGAATATCGATTTCTTTTGGATCTATTGCCAATGCTTTTTCAAAATAAGCTTTCGCTTTGACAGTATTTCCAAGGTCAAAATATCCATAAGCTGCATTAGTGATTACAGATGTGTTTTTGGGGTCTTTGATTAATGCAATTTCATAATTTTCAACGGCTTCTTTAGATTTTCCCTGCATTTGATAAGTGTTGCCGAGATTGGCATAAATGTATGGATCGTTGTTTCCTAAAGCGAGTATCTTCAGGAGGTCTTTTCTTGCATTTTCATAATCTTTAGCTTGGAAATAAATACTGAAACGGTTTTCATAATAGGAAGGCTCATCAGACTTAATTTCAATAGCCTTATTAAGATCCTGTAATGCTAGTTTTAGGTCTCCGGTTTCCTGATAAATAAGACCTCTGTTATTGTAATACATAGAACCAGAATCTTTTTGATTAATGGCTTCGGTAAGCAATGCTTTTGCCTTTTCGTGGTTTTTTGCTCTTTCGAAAGGTAATGAAAAGTAAAAGTAAACATCATGAAGAAATTGATTGTCCGAATTTTCCTTAATTCCTGGTAAAGCTTTTTCAAAAACAGGATAAAGATTGATCATCTCCTGATCAAGTCGCTTTTCATTCAGCAATTTCAGGTAATTATTATAGTACCGGTCATTGGTTTGGTCTAAAGCTATCATCTTGCGGTAATCCTGAAGTGCTTTTTCAGGTTCAAAATCAAAATAATAAGTGTTGCCTCTTATTTCATAAAATTTAGCATCTTTAGGATTAAGAGAAATAGCATAAGTAGCAGTTTCTATAATTTCTTTATTCCTTTTAAGTTTAATAAGAATATAACATTTCAGATCATAAAAATCGATCTTTCGCTTATCAAGCTTAATGGCGGCATTAATTTTTTCCAACGCAAGATCATATTCTTCAGACTGATAAAGTTCGTAAGCCTCTTCATAAAGCTGAGAGCCGTCGTTGATAACTGCTGCCTTCATATTTGACTGCAAAGCAACTGGCGCAGCTTTCTCCTGAGCAAAAGAAAATAACGCAGTAAAGGGTAAAATAAAGAAAAATATTTTTTTCATATTTAAATTGTGTTTGGTTAATGAATAGAAGGATGTTGCTTATTGTCTCTTGAATTTCAATTGTATCAGGACATATATTTCATTTTTTTGCAGATCGTTGCACCATGTTTTATCGCCTACGATTGCGTTGTTGTATAAATTCAGTTGTTCCATATTTTCTACATATTCTATTCTCTCAGAAGTCTGATATTTGAAAAAAGACAACAAATTTACCTCGTCACCTATTTGAGGAACTACAGGAAACTCGACAGAATTTTCAAATTCAAATTCAACATCGTATGAATAGAATCTTACTTTTACGCTCATAATATTATTTTCACCAAATATAGAATTTATTCCATAAAAAAAGCCAACTTCAAAGCTGGCTTCTATATTTTATATTAAAATTTTTAAGACTCAATTTCCTGAATGAATAAACTGATTTCTGTTCGGATTAATAATTCGTTATCCAAAAAAGTTTCGCAGAAAATCTGGCAGATATTTTCGTATTTCGAGATCAGAGAAGCTTTAGATATAATTTTATCGCCGACTTTTGGAGAACCAAAGACTTCAATTTTTTTGATGTTGGTGATAAAACCTATTACTTTCGTATTCGATTCAGGATTTTCGAAAAAACTCTGTCCGAGAATTGAAGATGAGGTTTGTGCGGAATGCTCAATCAATCCTGCTTCTACAAAATGATCGTTATAAACAAAAATATTATCTGAAGTAATCTCAAAAGAAGTAATCACTTTCTCGGGCGTAAGCTCAAGAATATAATCTACCATCAGCATCGGTTCGCGATGAGGTAAAAAATTGTGGATATTGATGAGATTTTCTTCTTTTAACTCCATTTAATTATATTTAAATCAAACGTGTTTTTTAAAATAAACTTGGCTTGATTTTGATTTTTTCTGCTTATAAATATTCAGCATAGGTTCAAGTTGGCTCTTTTTACTTTTGCCTTTTTTCTTAAAAACCTATTTCACTACCGTTTTCATTTCGGACTTGGCAATGATTTTATCATTAATTTTTGTAATGATTTCAACCAAAGTTACTCCCATCATTTCGTTAATAATGTTCACTTCAGAAATCAGCTGATCTCCCGTTTTCGGTAAAATTTCAGCTTCAAAAGTTTTAATGGCTCCAATGTATCCTGTCGGAGCTTTTTTTCCTAAAAGATAAAATTTATATCCGGTGTGAAGTGCCACACTCTGCGCCTGATGTTCAATTAAACCCGAAGCCTGAAAAACTCCTTCATGTACAAAAATATTGTCTTCTTCTATTTCAAATCCTGAAACAAGGCGCTCTTCAGAATATTCTGAAATTCCGCTCACCATTACGAATGGAAATTTTTGCGGAATAAGACTTTTAACAAAATTCTGGTCAGAAGTTGGAAGTGTATTTTCCATTATACAACGGTTAATAAAGAGCAAGAATAAGCAAATCTTCCGCTTTCAGGGACGCAAAGCATAATTCGCTCTCCTTTTTTAAGCTTTCCGGAATTCATCAATTGTTCTACAGCGATAAAGATCGATCCTGCTCCGATGTTTCCGACTTCCGAAAGGTTGTAGAACCATTTTTCCCAAGGGAAATCGAGACCTACTTTAGCAAACTCATCTTTTAGACCTTCTTTAAAATAACCAGAAGAAATATGTGCCAAAACATGGTCGATAGAATCCGGATCAAGGTCATGCTTGGTAAATGAAGCTCTTAAACTTTGTGCACCTTTCACCAAAATATACTGATCTAAAAGTTTGGTATCCTGTTTTAAAGCAAAAATAGACTGGTTCAGCCATTCTTCAGCAGGATATTCTGCCCATGATTTCAAGCTTCCATCCTCCTGCTTTTCACAGCCTGAATACATGCAAGCTTCAATTTCGTGTGCGTAAGAATAAAAATCAATCCATTCGATTTTCAGAGACGTCTCGTTTTCTCTTGGTTTATTTTCCAATAAGAAAGCTCCGGCTCCGTCAGAAAGCATCCATCTCAAAAATTCTCTTTTGAAAGCTACAATCGGTCTTTCTTCCAGAAGTTTTAAGTTTTCTGCTTCGTGGTTAAACTTATCGGCAGTCATCCAAGCAGACATTCTTTCAGAACCTACACAGACTGCATTATCTTTAATACCAGCTTTTACATTAAGGAATCCATAATTCAAAGCATTCATTCCTGAATTACAAAGTCCGGTTGATGTATTAATTTCAACAGATTTTCCGATGTTCAGTTCACCATGTACCATTGATGCATGAGAAGGCTGGATCTGGTCTGCAGAAGTTGTTCCACAAGAAAGCAATTCCATATCTTCTTTTTTGAAATTTTCATCGAAAAGCCCTTCAATTGCTTTTGCTGTAATCTGCGCATTGGTATGTGTAGATTTTCCGTTTTTATCTAAAGCGTAATATCTGGTTTTAATTTTATTATTTCTTAGAATCAGTGCTTTTGCTTTTGACGGTTTGTCATTTATATAGCCAAGATACGTTTCCATTTCGTCATTAGAAACCGGTTCATTCGGCAAGTATGTTGAAGCTTTTGTTATAAATACGTCGTACATTTCTATTTTAAATTAATTCCTTGTAAATATTCTTTCTGTTTTTGTCTTTTTTTCCATAAAATCGGAGCAAGCAGGATATGGAAAACCAAAACGATCGGTGAGATGATCCAAATTGCTGCCATCAAATATACCTTAAAGAATTTTATCAGCAATGGTCGTTTTTCTTTTTTGTTGATAATCAGGTTAGACCAAATGGTGAAAATTTTATTCCCTACTTTTTCAACTCGTACCAGAAAAGCTCTGATTTCTACAGCTCCGTTTTTTACCAGTTCCGGTTGAAGATTGGCTAAGTTATTATTTTCAAAATGATTTTCAATAATTTTACCATATTTTCCGGCTCCGTTGATCTCTTCGTCTGAAACTCCGGCTGCAGGAAGAATTCCTGATTTTTCTTTTTGCCCGGTGGTCATCCATCTTAGAATTGTCAAAACACTTGTATAATTGTCTCTTCGGTCTACCAATGCAATGTTTCCGACTAATTTGGCGTCGAAATTCTTTAAATAAACTTTCAGTTTTTCCTGCGAAAGCATCCACATATTTCTCGTTGCAGAAATGGTAACAACCGGATTGTTTTTTAAAATATTCGCTGCAAAACCACTTTTCAGAAAAGAAATAATAGGAATAGACGGCGTTAAATACCAAACCTGATAACCGAAAAGAATAAGATCAAATTTTGTATTTAAAACTTCTTCAGGCGGTGGTAGAATTTCGCTTGGGATCTGAAGGTAAGATTCCGGAAATGTGTTGAAAAAAACATCACTCGGCCACGGAAAAGGAAAATCTTTTTTAAGCTGAATGTTGTAGTAAGTAACCTTGTATTCGTCTTTTTTATCTTCAAACGGCTGTGCAATATTTCTTACAATATCTTCCAATTGCCCGGTTTGAGTATAATAAATAACAAGTATATTTTTTTGCATTAATATTTTTTATGGATTACAAAAATAAGATTTTCAATTTTATTATTCATGCCTAAATATTTTTATTGATTCGGAATCAAACATTTGTTGATAATTTGTATTTTCAAAAGTCTGATTCCTGATATTCAGCAGGATAATTGTTTCAGGAAAACCGGTAATATCTTTGAGATTAAAATTTTCGTCAGAAATTAAAAGAACATCTGTCTTTTTATTGATTTGAGA
This sequence comes from Chryseobacterium formosense, assembly GCF_900116415.1. Lineage (GTDB taxonomy): Bacteria > Bacteroidota > Bacteroidia > Flavobacteriales > Weeksellaceae > Chryseobacterium > Chryseobacterium formosense. Next base: position 89,050 of record NZ_FPAP01000007.1, read on the forward strand.
CTGATTTTCAATGTAAAACAATTTTCTTCTTTTAACCAGATAATTATTTTCCGCAACCATTCTTTTTTCTTCATCATGAATTAAACTGAAAATTCTTCTTCCGGCTTGCTGAAGCGTAAGTAAAATATCTTTCTGACCAAAATCATCCGCAATATGAAATATGGTTGCGTCTTTCGGAATGTGTTTGTTCAGTTCAAAATAAACCGATTTGTTTTTGTTAAAGTCTTCTTTTACAGGTTTTACAACTTTGTTTTCTTTATATAAAAAGCTTAAGAACAGTTTCTTTTTAAAATAATTTTCGTCTTCAATTTCATTTCTAAGCTTAGCAAATTCATCCCTAAAATAAGCATTGATCTTCTTTGTTCTTTCAGAATAGTTTTTACCAAAACTCATATCATCTTTATGAATTCTGTCGCCAACTTTCAGCGTGATGCTTCCGTCAAAAATAATAAAGTCTCCTTTGGGCTGTACTTCAGAATTCCCATGAATATAAATCGGGACAATATCTAAACTAAATTCTTCGGCAATATAAAATGCGCCTTTGTGAAAACGTTTTACATCATTGGTATAAGAACGCTCAGATTCCGGAAATACAACCAAAGAGTATCCCTGTTCGATTTTTTCTTTCAACTGTTCCATCCCGTTTTCGATGCCCTGAGAAACAGGATAAAAACCTAAAGCTCTTACCAGCTTTCCGAAAACCGGAGAATTGTAAACCCAGTCATTCACGAGATAAATAATTTTATGATTCACCATTCCTAAAGCCAAAGTGTCGAGAAAAGAAGTGTGATTTGCAATGATTACCGCTGGTTTGCTAAAATCTTCATTCGGATTTTGAATAACTTTTTTCTTCACAAACGGATTTGAATATAAAACCGAAGTCAGAAATTTAGCTAAAATGAGTTTGATGAAATCTAACGTTTTTCCTTTCGAACGCTTCACAAAAATACTTCCGATGGCTGAGAAAATCAATCCGCCTAAACCGTAATATAAAAATGAGAGAACGGAGTTTAAAAATAATCGTAAAGTAATCGGCGACAAACCTTTTTTCTGTCGGTTGATAATTAAAAATCTAAACCAGAACGGATATAAAGTCGACGTAATGACAATCACGGAAAACATTCCGATCAAAGCAACCAGAGCTAAAGAATGTAAAGCCGGATGCTTAGCAAAAATCAAAGAGCCAATCGATAAAATGGTTGTGAAAACTGCTAAAATAATGGAGATTCTATACGTTGGAAGTTCATTTTTCCCAGTTGTATGTTCTTTCTGCATTGCTTTCGTCAGAAAAATACTGAAATCGTCTCCGACACCGAAAACCAGAGTACAGACCACGGTGCTGAAAATATTTAATTCCAACCCAAGGAAATAGAGAATTCCTGCAGTTACAACTCCCGTCAAAACAATCGGGAACATTGTAAGAAGAGATAATTCGAAATTTCTGAAAAAAACAATAATCGTCAGAATAATTGCTAAAAGAGAGTAATTAATTAAAGTATTAAAATCATTTTTCAGCAAGCCTAAAAAGTTCTCATTCATCTGTTGACGATCGATTGCCAATGCTTCGTGACTTTTTTCGACATCTTTAATGAAAGCATCTCTTTTCTTTTCATCCACTTTTACAACATTCGAAACGGTGTAAAAACCATTTTCGTTGCTCAGGAATTCTGAAATTTGCAGGGCTTTTATTTTTTCATAATCTTTTAAGCTTAAAGTTGCATACGATTTATTTAAATTTTCCTTAAACTGACCAAAAGCAGAAGCATTGAATCCGAATTTATTTCCATTCTGAACCAGTTCAGAAATCGTCTGGTTTTTTTTCTTCTGATTCCAGAAGTTATTCCAGATTTCAACTTTTTTTTGTTGATCTTCTTTCGATAAAACAACATTGCCAAGCGAATTATAGCTCAAAACTTTACCTTCCTGCTTTTCTTTTTCTAAAAATTGACTCAGTTGAGAATTTCTTGTTAATGCTTCACTTTCAGAATTTCCGTAAGAAATGGTGTAAATCGATTTTGAAGTAATGTCTGATAATTTTTCAAGCTTGGCTTCACTGATTTTCAAATCTTTCGGTATGTAATTCAAATCGCCAATATCTTCATTAAAACCAACATGACGGAAACCGAAAAGGCATGCTATAATCATGACCGAGCAGCCAATAATCAGAGGTTTGTTCTTTTCGTAAGGATAATTTCCTATTTTATCAATAAAATTCGTGCTTACTTTATGTGACTTTTCTTTCGGATGATACAGTTGCGGAACAATAATCAAAGCCGTAAAAGAAGACAGGAAAACTGTAATCGCAGCAAAAAGTCCGAGATCTTTCAACGCTTCTGAACGGACGAAAACCAAGCACAAAAATGAAACCGCCGTTGTTGCGCTGCTCAGAATAATCGGTTGTGTAATTTCTTTGTAAAGCTCTTCAATATTATTGTTGTGCTTGTAGTGCGTTAAAATATGAAGTGCGTAATCGATTGTGATTCCGATAAGAATAGCTCCGACACTGAGTGAAATTGCCGAGATTTTATCTTTAATAAAGTATAAAATCATCAATGAAATAAAAACGGCAAAAACGGTCGGTAAAAAAACAATGAGCGGAGTAAAGAAATTTCTGAAATAATACATCAGCAAAATCAACAAAACCGTCATCGAAATAATAACCGTATTCTGAATGTCTTTCTTGATTTGTTGTGCATTAGCGACTGCAATCACAGGTGAACCAAAATAGCTGATTTCAGTTTTTCCTTTGAATTCTTTGTTGAGGTTGTCTTTTATTTCATTAAGCTGATTAACGAAAATTTCATTGTTTTTGGTGTCGTTGCTTTTATTTTTCGGATCGATAAAAAGCAGGAGATTTTTGCCGTCTTTGGTAACGATGTAATTATCTTCCAGCTTGAAATCTTTGCTGATATTTAAAGCATTCAGTTTTTTGAGGCCAAGGAAAGTGATTCCGAGCGGATCTTTTTTAATAAATTCCTTTGTAACCAAACTTGTCGGCGAAACCAGCGAAACATAATTGTTCTCTACCTGTTTTGCGATGCTGTCTTTATTGAGTTTTCTCTCAATTTCTTTGTAATCATTTTCATCCAGAAACAAAGGCAAATTTTGATTCACGAAATCAAAAGTTTCGGAAATCTCATTATCATTTACTTTCCCCTGAACCGAACCGATGTATTTCTGCAAAGGTTCAATCTTGTTTAAAAAAGTATCGGCAGTTTCCGAAAGCAGAAAATTGTCGTCTTTAGATTTGTTTTCGATAATGACGATGATTTTATCTGAAAAATTCAGTTGCTTCAGAACTTTTGCCGTCAAATCAGACTTATCGTTTTTCGGAATAATCTGATTAATGTCTTCTTCAAAATTAATTTTAGAAGCAAAAAAGCCACAAATAATCAAAATTCCCAAAGCTGTTGCAACGGAAATCAGTCTGTTTTTAGAAATAAAATAATATAAATGAATGAAAATGCGATGCATTGCCTTTATAAATCAAGTTGCAAATTTAAATTTTTAAGTATTAGTTCAAAATAAATAAGCAATAAGTTTTGTCTGAAAATCAATAAAATATTCGGTGTAGAATAAAAAAAACTTTTACTTTTGCAAAGTTCCCTTTAGCGTACTCTATATAATAGAGATAAATTGATTAACAGATTATATGTATGATCAAAACATTTGATGAAAAATTATCCGGATTTCTGTTTGTAGTAATTTTACCGTTTCTACTGCTGTTTATGTCCTATTACGGATTTGAATCTTCGTACACAAGACTTAAAAGTTCGGCAGAGCCACCAGAATTCTTATTTTCTTCTGTTTATTCTTATCGGGTTATTCCTAATTATCTTAGTATTTACATGACAGATTTTATGAAGGTCTGCATTGATAATTGTTCTTCTTCTATTAAAAGTTTTCTTGATAAAAACGGAACTCCATTTTATCATGGTCTTTTTCTCATGAATAGTTTTTTCTTTATTCTGAGTTCGCTGCTTATTAATGTTATTTTGAAATTTAAAGCAACTGTTTCATTTAATATTAATTTCAGACGAATTATTCATTTACTTTCTATATTTTTTATCGTTATTACGCAATATGCACCTTCAAATTGTGATACTATTGCTCTGTTTTGTTACTTGTCTGGCATCTGGTTTACGGTAAAATATTATCATAGTAGAAGAAATTTATATTTCTATTATCTGATTGTTTTAATTGCAGTATCTACTTTAGTAAGAGAAACGGCATGTCTGAATATTGCTTTTTTCGCGTCAGTTTTCTTCAATTTTGATGATTTGAAGAAAAAGGATTATACATTTATCTGGAAAGTAATTCCTTTGCTGTTGTCATTCATGATCCCATATTTTGGATTAAGAATCTTTTTAAACAGGGAAGAGACTTCTTTTATGGAAGGAGTATATATTGTAAGCAATTTTACCAGTCCTTTTAATCTTGCCGGATTATTGTTTTCCGTCATTGTGCTTTATTTTATATATAAACTGTGCGCAATTTCTGAAAGCAGATTGGTGATAAAAAAATATTTATTCTTTTCTTTGCCCTATATTGGAATGATAACTTTGGTTGGGCTTTTCTGGGAAGTAAGATTGTTTCTTCCGCTCATACTTACAGCTATTATTGTGGCGTTTCATGATTTTAAAAATCTTTATAATTAACCGATGAGTTTACTACATCCCTATTTTCTGATTGCAATTATTTATATGCTTTTTTTTAGCGTACAGGAAGTTTTTGGAAATAAGGTTGAGAAAAAATGGTTTTGGTTTTTAGGGGTTTATCTTATGATTCTTGCGGGACTTCGTGATAATGTTGGGCCCGATTATGGAAGCTACGTAATGATTTACTTGTACTCTGATACGAAAGAATATATAAACATTTTTTTAAAGGCACTGCATATTGAAGGTTCTGAAAATGTAGATATAGAGTGGCTTTTTGCTTTGATCAATAAGGTGTTGCTTAATGTGTTCAATGCTCCATTTTATTTCCTAACGTTAGTTATAGCTATTTGTGCAATATTTTTTAAAGTAGAGTATACAGATGATAATACTTTTTATCCGTTTACATTCACTTTGTTTATGTTTATTCCGAACTTTTTTATTGGAGAGAGCGGGCAGATCAGACAAAATCTGGGAACTTTCATTGTTTATTTTGCTTTACGGTACATCAAAGAAAGAAAATTGTGGCTTTACTTATTCTGGATGTTTATAGCCTCGGGAATACACAATGTTTGTTATATTTTTATTCCCATGTACTGGCTTGTAAAAATTCCTCTAAACAAGTATATCATGCTTATTCTGATTATTGGTTCAATATTCGCATCCCCTTTTGAAGTGTATAGGATTTTCGGTAGTTTTCTCGATAACCTTGCTACCGATAGTATGCTTGTAGATGGTTTTAACGGCTATATGAATGAGAGTACGGAGAGATTAAACGGAGGATTTGGGATACCGGAAGTTATGATGGCTATTCTTACGTTCTTCTTGTTTACTTTCGATGATAAGATGATGGAGAAGTTTCCTTACTATGAATATCATAAAGTATATGCAGTAATAGGAGTCTGCTTATATTTTATTTTTAGAAATAACAGTATATTTTCTTCCAGAATGGCGGGTGCATTTATCGGCTTTGGTTATATCATTATTCCTAATGCGATGTATGTGGTTTCTGCCGGTACGAAAAAAATAATATACGCATTTATCATATCCCTTTTCTTGTTCAATTTTGTTGTATTTTCTGTTTTTAAGAACATTGTCGCAGGAAGATATACTATCGAACTTTATAAAAATCACTTATTGCCTTAAGAATTCTTTTTCTTTTTCATTGATAAAAAATTCATCTGTGAGGATGTATTTTATAGGTCTAATATTGTACTTTTGTTCGCAAATTATTTGGAACAAAATTTTCATTCATACTTGAATATTATTATTTTTTATTTAAAATAACGTGTTTATACTTCGTTATTTTATATTTTGTGATGGTATTTTGAGTAAATGAAATAAGTTCAACTCACAAAATTTATTGTTATGAAAAAGAAATGCCTTTACAGTATTGTGGCAGCATTTTGTTTGCTGTCTGTGGATGGTTATGCTAAAAGTTTTTTACCATTAAAGAATGAATTATCTGAATTTAATATAAGAAAAGATACTTTAGATGATATTGCAGGCCGTGTAGCTGCAAAAGATTGGATGAAAGCTCCCAATAGCTATTTTTTTGATCCTTCTCTGAATAATGAAGGGCTTTATATTCCTGTCAGAAAAGCGTTTGCGATGTGGGAAGGCTATAAATTTCTTGGCTATTCCAATATTCCGAATGGCCAGGTTACAGCAGACGTCTTGTGGGAAGACCATCACGGACTGATAAAATCAGGTGCAGATTATAGTTTGGAAATCGTTGGTACAGGTCAAAATGCTAAGATAAAAGTTCCTGTTAATAAAAGTCAGGAAGGCAATGCTGTAATTGCTTTCAGAGTAAATGGTGAAATTTACTGGTCATGGCATATATGGGTGACCGATGATCCCACAAACGGTTCTTCATACAAGAGCTTTCCGGCCGTTAAAAGAGAAAAAATAGACGGAACTATTGAGGTTATTCCTGATGCAGAATGGCAGTGGATGGATAGAAACTTGGGTGCATTAAGTAATTCTATTACCGCTGATGACTGGAATAATAATGGCGGGTTGTTGTATCAATGGGGCAGAAAAGATCCTATTCCCACCTTGGCTCTTAGAGGAAACGATTTTTATGAAGTTTCCGGCTCGATTGGAAGAGTGCGTCACAGAGGGGCGAAAAACTTTACAAATGCCATTAATTTTGATAATCTCAGAAAATTTGTTTTGTTCTCTACTGCTACTGTGGATAACAATATTAAACTTTCCGTCAAAAATCCGCTAAGTCTTATTTATGTAAACAAGGATGATAATTCCGGACCTGCATATTACTTTAACAATCCTAACCTTATGGTTAATTGGTTTGGATCTACTCTTGCTCTCCCTAATAACAGACTGACTGAGCTTAATTTATGGTCAGACAATGCAAAAGGTAGGCTGAACTCCGATTATACCAGCGATGCAAGCAGCGCTCCCTACAGAAATAAATCATCATTTGATCCTTGCCCAAACGGATGGAGACTGCCTTCAATGTTGGTTGCCAATCAGGCTTCGGGGAATTATGTAGATAATATCAGAGTAGATTTTTCTCCTTTTGGAGTGAGGACAAATTTAGGTAAAAACACATTCGAATCTAATGGCTACTATATTTTAAAGCCAAATGATAACAATGTGCCCTCTTTTATGACGGGTATTAAGTTATTTCCGAATGTAGGTTTTGACCTGTCTAATGTCGGTGGAAATAATATGGGAATATTTCCCGGAACAGGCCAGATTGCAATTAATGCACACGACGGTCAATATACAGATCAGCATCATGTAGGTTTGTGGACTTCTACTATGACACGTTTTTACGATACAACGCCGGCTGTAGAAGCACGTATGTTGTTTATGGTTCCCGATAAAGATCAGCCAGATATTCCTGATCCTTCATATCCTTCGATTAAAGGTAGAAATTGGTATCGACCGTTGGGTACTGCAAAAACTTCAGATGCAAATGCCTGCAGATGCATAAAAGACCCGTTGTATACATTCAATAATTATGATTTTCCGACAGAATATTTTACTCCGGTTTCTGAATATACAGCAGGTCTGAGTGATCCGAATACTTATCAGGTCGTGAAAAGTACGGCAGTTTCAACAATTGAGATCCCGGTCACTAAAGCATTTTCTGTACAAAGCCAGCTATTAAATAATTCTTCTATTTTAAATCCTTCAAGTTTTAATAATCTGAAGGCAAATGTTTTATGGACAACAAATACAAATCTGATAAATACTGTAAATGTATTAAATCCTTCTCCTGCTTCTTTAGCGGCACTGTCAGACACTAAAATCGTTATTAATTTAGCTGCTAATCAAAGCGGAAATGCAGTCGTAACTCTTCATAACGGAAGCATAGCAAACCCTGTTTACTGGTCGTGGCATATTTGGGTTACAGATACAAGTATTGGCTCCAAAATTTATGCTACGGAAACACCAAATACTGCTGCAACCAATTATATAAACTATGTTCCAAAAGGTCATATTCTGAAAACCGAATTTATGGATAGAAACCTTGGGGCAACTGATGCTTTCCCGTTAGTTGCTAACCCGGTTTCTCCTACAGTCGATGAATATTCAAAAATCAGAGCATCTACAGGTTTGCAGTATCAATGGGGAAGAAAAGATCCTATTCCTTCTTTTCAGTATGCCGACAGGTCTTCTTACAACATATTTTTAGGAAATGTTAATCAAAATGGAGCTGTAGCATATACGACTTTACCTTCTGCAACTTATAATGATATGTCTGGAAATTATATAATTCCATATGATACCTATACAAATTCTACAAATGCAAATGTTTTAGTAAGTGATAAGATTAACGAAAAAATAGCAAAAGTTCTTTCTTATTCAGTGAAAAACCCTTTAGTTTATATGATTCCGAGCAGCTTTGCACCCTATAACAATGTTGTTTCAAATTACACGAATGGTACAGACTGGGTATCGAATGAACCTAATGTGGCAATAGACAGATGGGGAAGAGGAGGAGAAAAATCACCTTTTGATCCTTGTCCGGAAGGGTGGAGAATTCCTGACCTGACAGATGTAGCGATTGCCAGCAATAAAGATTTCGGCTTGTCACCATGGTATAAAAAAGATAAAAATGTGGCAACAAGCTATAACTTGGTTACAGATTATCTTGGGTTACCGGTGAAAAATTCAGGGAATGCAAGTTTGGGCTATTTGTTTACTAATCCGGCTTACAATGTAGGCAATTACCCAAATTCAGGATCTCGTGGTTTCCGAAGTGTTGTAGCAAATCAAACGCCTGTTGGCACATATAATGTAAACAATTTTCAATATTCAGGAGTGTGGACTGCAGCTTTGAATTCCAACTATATAGGAAGAGCAATTAATATCTTATTTGATGCTGCTTCTAATCCCAATCGTTTCATTGCATTTCATGATAATAATGATCCGTACTTCGGAATGGGGTGTCGTTGTGTCAAAGTGAAATATAACCAGAATGGAATTGAAGAAGGGCCGATTCCTGCAATTCCTGTCACACAAGGTTCTGTAATTAAAGCCTCAAATGTTTTTACGGAAAATGAGCTAACACTTAAAGCAATAGAAAACAAAATTGTTCTTTTCCCCAATCCCGTAAAAGATTTACTGTATATCAAGGCAACTGAAAAAAGAGATTATTTTTTTCAGATTTATAATACAGCCGGGCAGTTGGTGAAATCGGGTAAATTTGAGAATAACGTAACTGATGTTTCAAGTTTAGTTGGTGGAGTTTATTTGGTAAGAATAAATAATTCTGAAACAGTGGTAAAAATCATCAAAAAGTAAATTTTTTAACTCATTATATTTTTAAAGAACAGATATTCGTAGCTGTTCTTTTTTGTTTTTATAAACTCAAAATATCAAATTTAATGAGAGACAGTATCTATTTTATTAAAATCAAATCCTTTAATGACTTACGTAGGGCATACTTTCAGTGTTGCAGAAATTATTAAATATCTCTGAAAACTTAGTCAGAATTGCTAATTAAAATGATTTGGCAAGCCCATCTAATAAAAAAGCTTTACTTTTGCAAAAATTTTCAGTATGTCGAAAAATTTAGTAATCGTTGAGTCCCCGGCAAAAGCAAAAACTATTCAGAAATATTTAGGAAAGGATTTCGAAGTGAAATCCAGTTTCGGTCACATTCGTGATTTGCCTAAAAAAGGAATGGGAATTGACTTGGAGACGTTCAGTCCTGATTACGAAGTTTCAGCCGACAAGAAAAAACTGGTAACAGAACTTAAAGCTTCTGTGAAAAAAGCCGAAATGGTTTGGCTTGCTTCCGATGAAGACCGCGAAGGAGAAGCTATTGCATGGCATTTGGCGGAAGAATTAAAACTGAAACCAGAAAACAGAAAAAGAATTGTTTTCCACGAGATTACCAAAAATGCGATCCTGAAAGCAATCGACAATCCTAGAGATATTGATCAGAACTTAGTAAACGCTCAACAGGCGAGAAGAGTTTTAGACAGAATCGTAGGTTTCGAAATGTCTCCTGTACTTTGGAAAAAAGTAAAACCGGGACTTTCTGCAGGTAGAGTACAATCGGTTGCGGTAAGACTGGTTGTAGAAAGAGAAAAAGAAATTCGTGAATTTACTCCGAAAGCAAGTTTCAAACTTGACGGAATTTTCCTTAACAGCAGTTCTCAGGAAATTGCTGCTAAGCTTAAAAAAGATTTCGATAAAGAAAAAGATGCAGAAAATTTCTTAGAATTAGCAAAAACTGCAGAATTTAAAGTTTTAAATGTAGAAACAAAACCGGGAAGCCGTTCAGCGTCTGCACCATTTACCACTTCTACACTTCAGCAGGAAGCTTCTTCAAGATTGGGTTATAATGTGACCAATACCATGCGTCTTGCTCAGAGATTATATGAAGAAGGGTACATTACTTATATGAGAACAGACTCTGTGAATCTTTCTCAGGAAGCTATTGAAGGTGCAAAAAATCAGATTGTGTCAGAATACGGAGCAGAATATTCATCTCCGAGAAATTATACTACAAAATCTTCTTCGGCACAGGAAGCTCACGAAGCCATCCGTCCGACAGATTTTTCTGTAAAAGCGATTGGTGATGCACAGTTGAGTAAATTGTATCAGTTAATTTACAGAAGAACACTGGCTTCACAGATGACAAATGCTAAAATCGAGAAAACAGTCATTGAAATTGGTAATGCGAAACTTCCGCAGCATTTTGAAGCGCAGGGTGAGGTGATCATTTTTGATGGTTTTCTTAAAGCTTACGGAATCGTAAAAACGGAAGACGAAGACGAGGATAACAATGAAAAACTATTACCAAAAGTAAAAGTTGGTGAAGTTTTAGACTATAAAAAAATCACAGCAACAGAAAAATTCACAAGACCGAGTGCGAGATACACCGAAGCAGGTTTGGTAAGAAAGCTTGAAGAATTGGGAATTGGTCGTCCATCGACTTATGCACCAACCATTCAGACGATTCAGAACCGTGAATATGTTGATAAAAGAGAGATCGAGCCACAAACGAGAGAAGTGGTAAAGATGTCTTTGGTAAAAGATAAAATTAAAAAAGAAGTTCTCGACGAAAAATTCGGGGGCGACAAAAATAAATTTGTTCCGACGGATATTGGTGAAGTTGTAAATGACTTCTTGACAGATAACTTCAGTGAAGTTCTTGACTTCGGATTTACGGCAAGAGTAGAAGAAGGTTTTGACGAAATTGCAAATGGCGGCCAGAAATGGAAAGAAATGATGACTGATTTCTACTCGAAATTCCATCCTAGAATTGAAGATGTAGAAGAAAATGCAGATCGTGCAACCGGCGAAAGACTTTTGGGTGTTGATCCGAAAACCGGTAAAAATGTTCATGCAAGAATCGGAAGATTTGGTGCGATGATTCAGATTGGCGAAACGGATGATGAAGAAAAACCAACTTTCGCATCTTTATTGGCAGGTCAAAATATTGCAACGATTACTCTGGAAGAGGCTTTGGAATTGTTTAAACTTCCTTTCGATCTAAACGAAGTTGACGGACAACCGGTTTCTGTAGGTGTCGGAAGATTTGGTCCTTATGTGAAATGGGGTGAAACTTACGTGAGTATTCCAAAAGGTGAAGATCCGCTTTCTGTTGACCAAAAACGTGCAGAAGAAATCATTGGTGAAAAGAAACTGGCAGATGCGCCAATTGCTTCTTATAAAGGTGAGCCGATTACAAAAGGAACCGGAAGATTCGGTCCTTTCATCAAGTACAAAAGTGTTTTCATCAATGTTCCCAAAAGATATAATTTTGAAAATCTTTCCCAAAACGACATCAATGAATTGGTTGAGGCCAAACTGGAAAAAGAAGCCAACCGTTACATTCAACATTGGGAAGCTGAAAAAATTTCCATTGAAAATGCAAGATGGGGTCCTATTGTAAAACATGGAAAAAATATCTATAAAATTCCAAAGAAAAAAGACGACACCAAATACGAAAGCGACGAGCTGAAAGACGTTTCTCTTGATGAGGTTAAAAAATGGATTACGGCACAAGATCCGAAAGCTTTCGCAGAAAAGAAAAAAGCTGCAGCTAAGAAACCGGCTGCAAAAAAAGCAACAACAGCTAAGAAAACGGTTGCTAAAAAACCGGCGGCTAAGAAGTAAATACTAACCCCTTTTGAAATTTTCAAAAGGGGTTAGTATTTACTGGTACTCGATTTTAACTTGTTATAATTTTTTTACTAAATCTTCCAATGCTGTTTTTACTGTAGGAAAACTTGTGCCAATTCGTGGATCCATAATATTTCCACCAAATCCATTCTTTTCAGTTGATGCATTTTTAATTAATTTTTCTAAATCTTTTTTCATCAATTTTGCTTTGAAGTCTTTCAAACTCCAGATGCAAATTACAGTTGTAAAATCATCATCTTTATTCGTGGCAATTTTATTCAATAAGACGTTTGCAACTTCTGGGTTACCACATGCAATTAATGCTCTTGAAGCAGAGACTCTATGATGAAAATTTGATTTATCATTAAAAAAAGGTAGAAGTAAGTTATAATAGCCATCTAATCTTAGGTGGAATATGGTTTCCATTGCAGCATGTTGAAGAAAAAATGTTTTAATCTCATCATCACTAAAACCTGCTGGTTTTTTTGATAGAGTTTGATTAATAAACTCAGTGATTTGTACTTTGTTATAATCTAAATGATGATAATTATTAAAAATTGCCGTCATTGTGATTTCGTAAATTTCAACAGGAACCGATGCTTGATGATATGAATGTCTATACGTAGCATGAACATTGCCCTCGAGAATATAATCAAACCCAGATGTTGGGGTTGAAATACAAAATTTACCTTTTGAATTTTTTTTGATAAAGAAATAACTTTGTTTAATATCTTCAAAATTTGGAAATTCTGCTCCATGGCCGCCTGAACTACTCATTACTTCTAATAGATAGAAGCCTGCTATTTCAATTTCTGTAGGAAGTGTATCGCCACCCAGCTGCTTTACAATTTTAAGCTTAATTCCTTTTTCTTCATCGTAAGAAATTATATCAGCTAAAACAAAATAATCTGCTTCTTTTATGACTTTATCTGCCCAAGGTTCATCCCAAGTTGTTGCAAATGTCTGAATTGTTCCTATTAGAATGAAAACTATAAAAATAAATAGTTTATTGATTTTTCTCATAGAAGTTTTATTTCATGTTATTAACGAATCAAATATAATAATTATGAGCATAGTTAAATAGATTTATACAAACCGAATCGAGGGTAGTTGAATCCGTTTCATTTAAATCAACTTCAAGTAAAAGCGATGGAAAATCAAAATCTGAATGCTGTTGCTAAAAATCTGAAGCTAAGAAATAGAAAACTTTGTCAAAGATTTAAACTTTGACAAAGTGGGGAATACAAAAGCACATATTCTGTTTTTGTGCTTTTTGGGTTAGTAAAATTAGGTGTTCACATTATTTATGCAAATTTCTTTTTGGCTTCATCACTTACAGGCGTGAAAAAATTAATAAGATTTCCATCCGGATCACGAAACAATAAAGAACGATTTCCCCAAGGCATTGTTGTGGGTTCCTGAACAATTTCATGGGTTAACTCTTTAATTCTTCTGTAATCATCATCTACATTCTCAACAAAAAATTCAATGATGATACTTTTATTGGTTGAAGGTTCAGCAATTCCTTCCCCGAAAAAAGCAAGTGTTTTTGTACTTCCGATAGCCAATGTGAAAGATTTTGATTGAAGTTCTGCAAAATCTTCGGTAAACCATTTGGCTGTAATCTGCGTTGCGGCTTCAAAGAACTGAACCAATCGCTTAATATCTGCAGTAATAATTCTTATGGATACTAAATTTGTACTACTCATTTTTATTATTTTTAAATTAATACAGCTCAAATTTAAGATGAAGTTGTGACAACAGTCTGTCAGTGCGAATTTTAAAATAATTAATTATTAAAAAATATCATCTTGAAGTTTTATTAAATTACTTGAGTTCGGGATAAGGCTACAAAATACAAAGCTAAACATAAAGTTAAAATAGAACCCGAAACCGCAGGATACTCAACATGAAGATTACCATTAATTTAGCTTCAAATCAATATTATGAGCACGCCTAAAAACTTTACCCGAAAAGAATTTCTTCAAACTTCAGCTTTGGGAATGATGGCGGTGGTTTTGGGTTCGTCGTTTACAACATCACTTGATTTTGCAGAGAAACCCTACTTTAAACTAAAACCAATCGGACGTTCTTTAGAGCTCGAAGGTTATTACATTTGGTGCTCTTCTCCGATTTGGGGTGAAGACGGGAAAGTCCATCTTTTTTATTCCCGCTGGAAAAAAGAAAAAGGAATGGGAGGCTGGCTCAATGGTTCTGAAATCTGTCGTGCCGAAGCCAATTCACCATTTGATAAATTTGAACATAGGGAAATTATTCTTGCTCCGAGAGGTGAAGGTTTCTGGGATGCAACAACCTGTCATAATCCGTTGATTAAAAAAGTAGATGATCAGTATTTTCTTTTTTTTATGGGAAATTCCAACGGAAAAACAAATACAAAAAGAATAGGGCTGGCTGTTTCAAAAAGTCTTGAAGGACCATGGGAAAGACCCGATGAACCATTGCTTCTTCCCGGAAAAGAAGGTTCGTGGGATGATCATTGCACCACAAATCCGGCTTTTGTAAAAGGAAATGACGGAAAATACTGGCTGTTTTACAAATCGTGGAATACTAAAGAATATGAAACGCAGAAAGGTGCAGTCCGTGGAAACCGCAAATATGGTTTAGCAAAAGCTTTGAAACCCGAAGGTCCTTATCTAAAAGTTTCTGAAAATCCCGTGATCGATTTTTCAAGCATGCCGAATAATGCACAACTGGAAGACGCTTTTATCTGGAAACAAAATGGTAAATTCCACATGATCGCACGGGATATGGGATTTTTCAACCATGAATATGGTTTGCATTTAACGACGAAAGATGGTATAAAATGGACTAAGCCTGAAGTTGCTTATTTAGATTTAAAACAATATGTCACCGAACCGGAACCGCCAAAACATCTGAAACGTTTCGGAAGACTAGAACGACCGATGATTTTGTTTGATAAAGATGGTAAAACGCCAAAATTTTTATTCGGAGCAACCCAAGGCGGAACTTTTGAAACTTCTACGACTTTTGTGTTTGAGATATTAAAACGCTAGTTTTTATATTCATATAGATTATTGTTAGACCATCATCAAATTTTTGTTGATGGTTTTTATTTAAAATACATTTTAACGCTATGTTCGCAAGCTTTAATAAACAACAATTCTGATTTTTTCGTTCGCCAAGGCGCTCTGCTCAGCATAGACATATGAAAACGTGAAAGGCAATTGCGCACGGATTTGCTTAATCATAATAAACTTACTTTGCACACATCGCGTTTAAATAATATTTAAATATTTCATACAGCAAACTTAGATTTATTTTGATATTTTTGAGTTTTAATAAGTATTTGAAGCATGAATTTTGAAGATTTTATTATTTCGCCGAGAAATTTCAAAACCGAAAACTGGCAGATTGGAAGTAAAATTACCAAGGAGATAAAAGAAGACAGCATTGTTTTACTGTTTGTTTCCGATTATAGAGGAGCTAATGGTGATGCAGAAGTTCAGGACTTTACGGCTGTAAGAAAAGAGTTTTATAGATTGTCACAGTTAGATTTTGAAATTCCAATTGTTGATCTGGGAGATTTGGTTTCCGGAAAATCGGTTCAGGATTCGCACTATATTTTGCAGGAAGTTTTATCGGCTTGTCACTATAAACGAGCAATTCCTGTCATTATCGGTGGTTCTAATGATTTTGCATTTTCTCTTTTTTCTGCTCTGAATTTTCATCAGAAAAACATCAATTATACACAGATCAGCAATATCATTTCGCTGAAACAGGGTGAAGAAATCAATGAGCATACTTTTTTAAGCAAAATATTCGGCTCAAAAACGTTTTCTATTAAAAATTACCATCATTTAGGATACCAGAAGCATCTTAACGAAAATGATTCTGTAAAGCTTATTAAAGAAGTTGAGTTTGATATTGTGCGTCTTGCAGAAATGATGAATTCTACAGAGAAAACTGAGCCATTCTTCAGAAAAGCCGATTTGGTAACGGTAAATTGTGATGCGATTGAAAGTTTTAGTGACGCATTTTCAATGAATCCGCAGGTGAATGGTCTGAACAGAAGAGAGATTTGTGCTTATATGAAAGAAATCGGTTTAAGTGAAAACTTAAAATCGGTAGGAATTTTTAATTATAATATTTATACCGAAAATCAGCTTAATCATCAGCTTCTGGCACAAATGATCTGGTATCTGATTGAAGGGATCAACATTCAGCAGTCTCATCCGAAAGAAAGAAAATACGAGATGTTCTATGTTTTGATTGAAGACCGGCAATATGCTTTTAAACGCGATACTTTCAGCAATCTTTGGTATTTCGGGGATGATGATAATATAGAAAACTGCATTCCGTGTTCAAGAAAAGATTTTGATGAAGCCAAAAAAGGCTGGCTGAGTCCGAGATTTACAAAAAGCTAACCAATGAAGAACGTTCCCTCAAAAGTTTCTGTCATTGTTCCGGTTTACAATGTTGAAAATTATTTATCGAAATGTCTCGATTCTTTGCTGGCGCAAACTTGGCAGAATATAGAAATTGTAGTCGTTGATGACGGAAGTACAGATCATTCGACAAAAATCATTCAGAAATATTCTGAGAACTATCCTGACAAAATTAAAGCTTTTACGAAAGAAAATGGTGGTTTAAGCGATGCCCGGAATTACGGAATAGACAGGGCAACAGGTGATTTTCTGGGTTTTGTAGACAGTGACGACTATGTTTCGGAGACCATGTTTGAAGAAATGCTTGATCTTGCCGGGAAGCATCATGCTGAAATGGTGATCTGCAACATTCAGAAAGTTGATGAACATGGAAGTGTAACGCAGAAACTTACGCAAATTCCCAATATGCCTGAAAAAATTGAGTTAAATAATAATTTTTCTGTTTTTTCAGATTTAAGTTATTTTGCCTGTAATAAATTATTCAGAAAAGAACTTTTTGCCCATAAAAGATTCAAAAAAGGAGTTCATTTTGAAGATATTCAGCTTATTCCGCAGCTTTTACTGGAGTGTAAAACTTTAGCACACACCCAGAATTTTCATTATCAATATCTCGAAAGGACAGATTCTATTACAAAAACCCACAATGAAAGAGGTTTAGATATTTTAAAGGCAGTAGAGGATGTAGAAGAAGTTTTTCAGTCTTCTCTTTATTCTTCGGAGAAAAAAGAGCTTTTGGGTTTTCAGATTTTACAGGGAGTATACAGTTATCTTGCTTATCTTGCTTTCGTTAAAAATGAAAATCTGTTTTACAGAATGTCTGATGAACTCGACGAATTTATGAGAAAAAGAGGTGTTAAAATTAAAGATATATTGACTTACAATCGTTTTGGTAAGAATTATATTCTATCTTTGCCACTGAAAAAAATGATATTTTATCTGCTTTTCTTTGCCGGACAAAAAAAGCTGATAAGAAAATTGATGTAAAAACACATAAAATTTCGGTATTTTAAAATAAAACTTTTGAAGTGTCGATCTTTTTTAGCTTTGCTTCTCACCTCATAGAATGCAAAGGACGATAAAAGAAAAGGATGAAAAATTTTGAATTGTTCTTAAATGAAACAGGGATTTCTATTTTTTACATAAAAGTGGGCTTGGGTTTCCTGTCCTCTTTTCTGATAACTTTTTTCTCTATTCCCACAATCATTAAAATCTCGAAACGTAAAAACCTGATGGATGAACCGGGTGTGCGAAGTTCACATCTCAGGAAAATCCCTAATCTTGGTGGTATTGCCATATTTTATTCTATAGGAATTTGTACTTCTATATTTGCGTATGAGATTTTTGATCTTTATAAATTCTTATTTGCCTCTCTCATTATTCTTCTGTATATAGGCATTATGGATGATATTGTGGTCATGAGAGCTTACAAGAAACTTGTTGCACAGGTGGTTGTTTCTATATTGATCGTTATTGGTTCTGATGTAAGAATAAGAAACTTGTTTGGCATTTTCGGTGTTTATGAAATTCATTATTGGATAAGTGTCGTCGTTACTGTTATTACTTTCATTATTCTTATCAATGCCTTTAATCTTATTGATGGTATTGATGGTCTTGCAGGCGGTTATTCTTTAATCTGCAGTGCTCTTTTCGGGATCAGCTATTATCGTTTAGGTGAATATAATTATCCTTTAGTAATCTTATCTGTGGTACTGATAGGTTCTGTACTTGCATTTTTGTATTACAATATGTCGCATTATCGGGCCACAAAAATTTTTATGGGAGATACAGGTTCTATGTTGTTGGGATTCTTGCTGGCATTTACATGCATTTGCTTTATTGATATTTTTATCGATAAAAAGTTGTTTTCCGTACCTAGGTATCATCTGGAATCTGCACCGGTAATTGCTGTTGCGATTCTTATACTTCCGATTGTAGATACTCTAAATGTTATCATTGTAAGGCTTTGGAATAAAAAGTCACCATTCGAAGCCGACAAAAACCATATCCATCATAAACTTTTGAAACTCGATCTTACTCATAGAAGATCAAGCTTTTATATCATAAGCTATTATCTCGCTATTGTGGCAGTTACTTATTGTTTAAGACATACTAATGTTAATCTGCTTCTTTTTATAGTATTATTCTTAGGTTTTTTAGGAGCATATATTCCGGATTTTATTTTTATGCTGAAGAATAATAAACTTAAAACTAATAATTAAATTTCTATTTTTGCAAACTACAATTATCACGATGAAAATATTTAAGTACCTGTTTTTTTTACTAGTTCCTTTTTTGCTTACATCTTGTATTACTACAAAAGATGTAAAATACATGCAGCCGAGCGAGAGCTTGGTCATCAATGAAGAAGGATTAATCCCTTATAATGTACCGGTTTACAGAATTACAAAAAATGATATGTTAAACCTTAATATCGTCACAACTCCAAAAGGTGATGCAGCACAATTTTATTCGGCACTCAATACTTCTGGTGGTATGAATGCCAGTGGAGCGCTAAATCCGATGACAAGTAGTGGTACTGTAGGTAATGGTGCTACCGGAGGAAACAGACTTTTTTACTTTAACGGATTAAGAGTGGATGCTAAAGGCGATATTCATGTACTGGGAATTGGCTACATTAAGGCCGAAGGGAGAACAATTGAAGAAGTAAGCACCGAGATACAGAACAAAGTAAACGAAAACTTTCAGGAAGGAAAAGCTGAAGTAAGACTAAATACAGACGGAATCACTTATTATATTCTGGGAGATATTGAAAGTACTGGTCTTACCGGTGAAAAAGTAGCTCACAAAAATATTTTGACGCTTACAGAAGCAATCTCCATAAATGGAGGTTTAAACAGAACTATAGATCGAAAGAACATTGTAGTATACAGAAAGCTTCCCGAGGGTATCAAAAAAGCTCAGATCGATCTTACCAGAGAAGATGTGATGAATTCACCTTATTTTTATGTACAAAATGGTGACGAAATCTTCCTTACTACACAGAGAAGAGCACTCAACGGATTCGGAAAAGATCCTGTGCAGACGCTTATCAGTGGAGTTTCTGTAATTACAACGGCATTATCAATTTATCTACTTATTAAAAATCTTTAATTATGATTCCAGGAAAAGAGACTTTAGTAGGTAAAAGTGAGCCACAGAAAGAAAAATATGGGTCGTTTGCTTTGTTTGATATTGAACATTTTCTACGAAAACTTTTAAAATATTGGTATTGGTTCGTATTGATGCTATCTATTGGCTATGTGACTTCATGGTTTTATGGCAAATATTATGCGCAAAATATTTATTCTTCTAATCTTTCATTAAGTATTTCATCAGGTACTTCAAGTTATTTTACACCCAATCAGTCGATTAACTTCATTTGGGGGCAAAGTGGTAATCAGGATGGAATTTACCTTAAAAAAATGCTCTTATCAAGATCACATAATGAATTTTTGGTAAATGAACTTAATCTCTTTGTTGATTATAAGACAAAAGGTGCCATTAAATCTACTTATTTAGATAAAGATGATTCACCTGTATTTTTCGAAATTGATAAGAAACATTTACAGCAGGTAAATTATCCTATCACTCTTACGCCAAAAGGAGATAATTCATACGAAGTCAGCTTTCCTGATGAGGGACATTCGACAAATCTTTATTCTTATGATTTTGAAGGCTTTCAGAATGTGGAAGCATATAAAAAACCTGCTAATAAAGTTATTAAAATTAATGAGTGGTACACCTCTCCCAACCTAAGATTTAGATTGGTTCCCAATCCTGTATCACCTTCAATAAAACTGGAAAATATTGTTATCAACCTTTCTACGATAAACAATGCCGTTAATGGGATAGTGTCTACCATTGGAGTTGATTTTGATAAAGAAATCAATACCATAATGATTATTTCAAAATCAGGGTACAGTTTGAACGGTACAGTAAGTTTCCTTAATAAATCTGTTGATGAACTAAAGAAAAAAAGATTTGCGGATAAAAATACGATTGATAAAAATACACAAGATTACTTAAAAAGAAATTTAGCTGATATCAGAAAAAAATTAGATTCAAGTGCTGCTTATCTAAATTATCTTAAAGTCTCAGAAAAACTGTATGATATAACAAACAGAGACGAAAAATCTTTACAAAAAATAAAAGATTTAGAGACCAAAAAAGCTGATATTCTCAGTAAAATGAACTCTCTAAGCACAATCAAAACTACTGTAGAATCACAGAATTTCGACAAAATGATCAGCCCTTCTGCGGCAGGATTCGATGATGGGCTTTTTACCGCTTCAGTTTCAGAGTTAAAGGCTCTTTATCTTAAGAAAAGAGAGTTGTCATCTATTTATACTCCTAATTCAGAACCAATAAAAGAGATCAATAGATTAATTAACGAAGCCAAAACAAACTCATCCGGTTCTTTAAGAAATGTTTACACAGTTTACACAACAGAATTAAACAAAATAGATCAACAGATTGCCGAAGCAAGTTCAGATCTGACTTCTTTCCCTGATAAACAGAGAAAATACCTTGATGCAGAAAGAGGATACAATATTATTGAGGCGACTTACAATAGTTTACTTGGCAGACAAAATGAAAGTCAGATGAGATTGGCTACTAACCAGTCAGATATCAGTGTTATCGACCCTGCAAAAAATCTCGGACAAGGTCCGATAGGACCCAATGTTAAAGGTACTAAAATGGCAATTATCGGAGGTTTTCTAGCCATACCATTTATCTTAATTCTTTTGAGTAGTTTATTTGATAGTAAAATACGAAATATCAAAGAATTGATAAGCGCTACAAGAATACCATTATTGGGAGTTATCGGAAATAATAATGCCGAAAACATGCTTACTGTTTTAGACTCTCCAAAATCGTCTGTGTCAGAGGCCTTTAGAGGTATTAGGGCTAATATCAGATTCTTGTCTGGTGAAGATGAGAAAAGTAAGGTAATCTTAATTACATCGTCTGTTGGAGGTGAAGGGAAGACCTATATATCAATAAATCTGGCATCGGTTTTAGGTTTAAGTGACAAAAAAACGATATTACTGGGAATGGATTTGAGGAAGCCAAAAATTTTCGGCGACTTCAATATTGATAATAAGCTTGGGATTTCAAACCACCTTACCGGGGAAGCAACTATTGACCAAATTATCAATAAAACAAAAATTCCGAATCTTGATGTAGCGACCTCAGGACCAATACCTCCAAACCCATCAGAGCTTTTAATGAGTGATAGAAACATTAAGTTTATAGAAGAACTGAAAAAAATGTACGATTTCATCATCATCGACTCTCCACCGGTAGGTTTGGTTGCAGATTCTTATGAGCTGATGAAACATTCTGACGCTAATCTCTATGTAGTGCGACATGAATATACAGAAAAGTATATGCTGAAGATGATCACAGAGAAATATCATAATGATGAAATCAAGCACTTGGGACTGGTGTATAATGATTATGTATCAAAACAGGGTTATGGCTATGGTTACGGCTATGGCTACGGTTATGGCTATGGTTACGGCTACTTTGATGAGGATAAAAACTACAAAGAACCTCTGTTGATTAAAATAAGGAATAAAGTAAGAGCAATTTTTAACAGATAGATACAAAACATGCCCTCAGTAATTGGGGGTTTGTTATTTATAAAATCCGCTTCAAACTATTAAAAAAAGAATAAATTTGTTACTTTGCCGTTTACTTTATAACAAATTATATTTTTTTGTTTATTTTTAACTAAACATTAAGATTATCATTAATATAAAAATGTTTTATATTTGCAAAAATTAATTTTTAAAATAACCATAAATCCATATTCTTTTATGAATAAAAAATTATTGTTTAGCTTCCTTACCCTCTTAGGAACTGTGGTAAGTATAAAAGCGCAAAGAAATGAGGTGGGAATTCGCTTGGGAATGAGTAATCTTGTTGGTGATATAGGAAAAACCAATTACATTCTACAGCAGCCTTTGGATTTGGACAGAGCTTCAGAATGGGGCTTTCCTTTTTATGGTGGAATTTTATATAGATTTAATTTTAACCCGCACCAGACAATCCGATTAGATTTAGGGTACAATCAGGTGCA
This sequence comes from Chryseobacterium formosense, assembly GCF_900116415.1. GTDB lineage: Bacteria > Bacteroidota > Bacteroidia > Flavobacteriales > Weeksellaceae > Chryseobacterium > Chryseobacterium formosense. The sequence goes on from NZ_FPAP01000007.1 coordinate 111,834, forward strand.
GTTTAGCGATAAAGCAGCGAAAGAAGAATACAGAAGAAACAGAAATTCGTTTGGTAAAAATAATATTTATGAAGCAAGTTTGGTTTTTGAATATAATTTCTTCCCGGTAAACAATGAACAACTAAGTATGGTAAGCCCGTATATCTTTGGGGGTATCGGAGGAATAATGTTTGATGCTCCAAAAGCTACTCTTACTCATGACTTCAGAAGAAATGCTGATGGTGTGGCGCAGGCTCCGATCAGTGAAACGGATTTTGTTACCACTACTCAATATACAATGGGTACCAAAACAGTTGCACAAATACCTTTTGGTGTTGGTTTGAAATATAAATTCAATCATGGGTGGGCAATCTTTGCTGAAGCAACATTCAGATATACACTGACGGATCAATTAGATCACAGCAAGGTTCTTGCAAAAGATTTGGTGTCTAATTATAATGCAGACATATTGAGCCCTGCAACAGGAGGTTCTCTCCTGCAGTCAGGAAATTATTATATAGAGTCTAAAGAAAGGGAGGCCGAATATATTAGGAATAGAACGGTCGGAGACAGCGATTCCAGAGACTGGATGAATACTTTCAGTTTAGGATTAACCTACTCTTTCGGAAGACCTCCTTGTTATTGTGATTAAGAAAATATGTCGTTGATAAAAGAACAAATAAATTCTGAGAATTTACCGCAGCATGTCGCTATCATTATGGATGGCAATGGGAGATGGGCAAAATCAAGAGGTGAGAAAAGAACCTTTGGTCATAAAAATGCTATTAATGCCGTGAGAAACGCTATTAATGCCTGTAATGAGATCAATATACCTTATCTTACACTATATACATTTTCCTCAGAAAACTGGAAACGACCTACTGATGAAGTAAATACCCTGATGACTTTGCTTAGTGAAACCCTTTTGCTGGAAGCCAATGAGATTTTCAGTAAAGGTTTAAGAATGCATGTGATCGGGAACTTAGATAAATTACCATCTTTGGTAAAAGATCAGCTCCTGAGAGTAGTTGATCTCACAAAAGAAAACACAAAAGGAAATTTGGTTCTGGCCATTAGCTATGGTTCCCAGAATGAGATACTGAATGCTGTAAAGAACATCAGCAATGATGTGAAAGAAGGCAAAGTAGATGTAGAGAATATTGATGAAAAATTATTTGAAAACTATCTTTATACTAAAGATTTTCCGCCTGTTGATCTTCTGATCAGAACGAGCGGCGAAATAAGAATCAGCAATTTTTTACTCTGGCAGATTGCTTACGCAGAGCTTCAGTTTTTAGATATTCTGTGGCCAGACTTTACAAAAGATACTTTTTTCCAGTGTATTGTAGATTATCAAAACAAGGAAAGAAGATACGGTCTTACAGGTGACCAAATTCAAATCCAGTAAATTTTAAGAAAAGAAAGATTACGATAAAATGAAGTTTAGATTATTACCCATCATTATGTTTGCGGCTTCTGCACATTTTTATGGACAGGTAACTCCTCAGGACAGCACAAAGGTTGATACCTCTGTTCTTGCAGAAAATCAAACAGGATCTTACACATTGAAAGATATTGTTGTAGATGGGGTAAAAAAATACACACCGGCTCAGATCTTCAGGTTTACAGGCTTGTCGAAAGGTGAAATTGTAGATATTCCCGGGCAAAAGGTTAGTAATGCAATCAAGAAGCTTTGGGATTCACAGTCTTTCTCTGAAGTTGAAGTTTATGTAGAAAGTGTTGAAGGGCAAACCGTTGTTCTTAGATTTTATCTTCAGGATCTTAAAGATCTAGGTGAGGTAAAATTTACAGGTAAAGGTATTGGTAAGTCTAAAAACGAAAAACTAGCAAAGGACAATAATTTAAAGCCTGGAACGAAGATCACTCAGAATCTTGTTTCAAGTCTTAAAACAAATATTCCTAAAGATTACATTAAAAAAGGTTTTGCTGATGCAAAAATTACCATCCAGGATAAAGTGAACGCAAGTGATCCTAATCTTGTAGACTGGACGATTAATGTTGATAAAGGAAAAAGAGTGAAAATCAGCCACATCGAGTTCGAAGGAAATGATAGTGTAACTGATAGCAAACTTAGAAAAAAAGCCTTCAAAGAAACCAAACAAAAAAGATTTGGTATCGGAGGTATCCTAAAATCTTCAAAATTTGTTGAAGAAAAATATCAGGAAGATAAAAGAAATCTTGTAAGCTATTACAACTCTTTAGGATACAGGGATGCAACGATTGTGTCTGATTCTGTATGGAGAAATAATAAAAACAACTACGAAATCAACGTTAAGCTTAAAGAAGGTAAAAAATATTACATCGGTGATATTTCATTTACCGGAAATACAGTTTATCCTACAGAATATCTTCAGAGACTTTTAGGGTATAAGAAAGGAGATATTTACGATGCAGTTGGTTTCAACAAAAAAGTAGGTGAAGACGGAGGAAAAGAAGATGATTCCGATATCAAATCGTTGTATATGAACAATGGTTACCTTTTCTCAAATGTTACTCCTGTAGAGAAATCTGTGAATGGTGATGCCATCAATCTTGAAATCAGAATCAACGAAGGTGAACAGGCTACATGGAACAAAGTAACCTGGAAAGGAAATACAACGACTCATGACCACGTAATCCTGAGAGCATTGAGAACCAAACCGGGAGAATTATTTAAGAAAACTGAAATTAAAAGAACATATTTCGATTTAGCTTCAATGTCTTTCTTCGATCCTCAACAGATCGGCCAAGATATTCAGCCTAATCAGCAGGATAATACCGTAGATATTGGCTGGACATTGGTAGAAAAAGGTTCTTCACAGGTTCAGTTACAGGCAGGTTACGGTGGTAACAGCTTTATCGGAACTTTAGGGCTTACTTTCAACAACTTCTCTTTGAAAAACTTCCTGAAGTTTAAAGACTTCAGACCTGTACCTCAAGGAGATGGGCAGACATTGTCTATTCAGGCACAAGCCGGACAATACTTCCAGAATTATGGAGTTTCGTTTACAGAACCTTGGTTGTTCGGAACCAAACCAACGGCACTTTCTGTAAGTTTAAATAACTCAAGAGTAAATTATAGCCAGGTTTCAGGTCCGGATCAGCGACTGAATATTTTCTCGGCAACAGCTGGTTTAAACAGATTGCTAAAATGGCCGGATGATTATTTCTCGTTATACACAGGAATTCAGTATCAGAAATATAACTTCAGCAACTATCCGTTTGAATTCGGAAATACAACCGAATATTATGGTAATGCAAACAACTTAAGTTTAAATATAGGATTAAGCAGAAACTCTGCGGGTATCGATCCGATTTTCCCTACAGTGGGGTCAAACATCGAGCTTTCGGGTAAATTTACTCCGCCATATTCATTGTTCAGCAACAAAGATTACTCGACGATGAGTCCTACTGATAAGTATAGATGGATGGAGTTCTATAAAATTAAGTTTAAAGCAGATGTTTATAACGAAGTTATCGGAAAACTTGTTTTAAGATCTTCTGCCGAAATGGGCTTCATGGATGGGTATAACAAAGAACTTGGTGCTCCGCCGTTTGAAAGATTCTATGTTGGGGGAACCGGTCTTTTCGGAGGTAGATTTGATGGTAGAGAACTTATTCCTTTGAGAGGTTATGAAAATGCTTCCACTTACGGAGGACAGGCTGAAGATATTACTCAAAGAGGAGGAGGTACTATTTATAACAGATTTACGTTAGAGTTAAGATATCCGATCTCATTGAATCAGACCGCAAAAATTTATGCACTTACATTTGCCGAAGGAGGTAACGTTTGGAACTCTTGGAGCAACTACAATCCTTTCCAGCTAAAAAGATCAGTTGGTGTCGGGGTAAGAGTTTATATGGGAGCGTTTGGTCTGATTGGGTTCGACTTTGCTTATGGATTTGATAAAACGATCGATGGTAATGTTTCCGGAAGCAAGACTCACTTCTTGATGAACCAATCTTTATAAATGATATGAAAAATTTTAAAACACTTTTCACTTTTGCGGTTGTCTTACTTTTTAGTTTGACTAATGCTCAGAAAATCGGGGTTATAGATACTCAGTATATCTTAGACAAAATGCCCGAATATAAAGAAGCAGAAGCAAGATTAAATTCTCAGATCGATACTTGGGAACAAGATCTTCAGAGATTACAGTCTGAATACGAGCAAAAAAAATCAGCATTCGAAAACGAAAGGGTTTTGCTTATCGGTGATCAGCTTAAGCTTAGAGAAAAGGAAGTTTTAGATTTAGAAAAAAATATCAAAACAACAACCAGTTTAAGGTTTGGTAAAACAGGAGAAATCAATCAGCTGAGAGCAAATCTTGTAGAGCCGTTTGAAGATCAGATCTGGACTGCAATGCGCACCGTTATAGAAAAAAATGGTTTAGGCATTGTACTTGATAAAACCAAAGATAATGTTGTTTTTTATCAGCCAAGATATGATTACACAGACAAAGTTTTAGACGTTCTGATGAAAGGTTCTGGCGATAAAGGAGACAAAAAAGAAAAGAAAACCAATAAAAAATAGTAAAAGTTTTTTCAATACTTAACTTTTACCTAAATTTAAAATCTAAAAACAAATTAATTATTTATTACCCGTTATGAAAAAATTAAGTGTATTATTTGCAGCAGTAGTGATGGTAGCGTCTGTAGGTATGGCAAAAGCTCAAAAAATTGCTACTATGGATGTTGCAGGTATTCTTAATGCAATGCCAGAAAAAAAGAAAGCAGATACAGAAATTACAACTTTTGTGAATGGAAAGCAAGCTGAAATAAAGAAAAAAGCTGACGCAGCACAAGCAAAGTATGAAGGCTATACTAAAGAAGCGCAAACTAAAACTGAAGCTGAAAACAAAGCAAGAATGGAAGAAATGCAGAAACTTCAGCAAGAGCTAGCTCAGATGGAAGACAAAATGAGAAAAGACGCTACTGCTAAGCAAGATGCTTTGTTCGAGCCTATCGAGAAAAAATTGATGGAAGCTGTAACGAAGGTTGCTAAAGCAAATGGTTATGAGTACGTAATGGACGTAAACTCTACTGGTCTTGTTTACAAAGGAGGTCCGGATGCTACTGCAGCTGTGAAAAAAGAATTAGCTCTTCCTTAATTGAAGATATTAACAAACATTTATAAAAACCACCACTACTTTTAGAGGTGGTTTTTTTATTTTTGCGCTATGGAAAAAGAAGTATCAACAACTGTAAAAGTTAGGTTCAGTGATTGCGACCCGATCGGGCATTTGAATAATGTAAAATATTTAGATTATATGTTCAATGCAAGAGAAGATCATGTAGAAACATTTTACGGTTTTACTTACGAAGAATATACTAAAAAAACAGGCTGCACCTGGATCGCAATTCAGAATGAGATTGCTTATCTGAAAGAAGTAAGATATAATAATCAGGTGGTGATCAGCAGCAAAACAATCGAAGTAGCAGACAGAACGGCAAAAGTGGAGATTCTTATGAAAAGTCTTGACGAAAAAACTGTTCATGCAGTACTTTGGGTTACGGTGATCTATTTTAATGTTAAAACAAGAAGATCAGAAATTCATCCTGAAGACATTAAAGAAACATTCGGTAAGTTCTATGTAGATTTAGAACAGAAAGATTTCCAGTCGAGAGTGAAGTTTCTGAGATCACAAAACGCAAAAAATTCATAATTTAACCAAATGAAAAAAATACTAGTAATAGGAGGTAACGGACAGTTGGGAAACTGCATCAGAAAAATTGCATCGGATTTCGAAAATCAATATGAGTTTACTTTTACAGATTCACAAACTTTAGATATTACAAACCGCGATCAGATCAATGATTTCTTTTACGATCTGAAGCCCGATTTTTGCATCAATGCATCAGCTTACACTGCAGTAGATCTTGCAGAAAAGGAAGAAGAAAAAGCTTTTGCCGTAAATGCAGAAGGCGTTGGTAATTTGGCTGAGGCCTGTGCAGATTACAAAACAGTTTTAATACATGTTTCTACCGACTACGTTTTCGATGGAGAGACCAACTTAGATTATTCCGAAGATGATTTTACAAATCCTATCGGAGTTTATGGTAAATCTAAACTGACAGGTGAAGAGCTGGCTTTAGAAAACAACCCTAAAACAATTATTCTGAGAACATCATGGCTCTATTCTGAGTTTAATAAAAATTTTGTGAAAACAATGCTGAACTTATTTTCACAAAAAGACGAACTCGGAATCGTAGCAGATCAATTTGGTCAACCTACAAATGCTAACGATCTTGCAGAAGCAATTATGACGATTATCGAAAAGCCGAACAAAATTTTTGGTGTTTTTCATTTCTCAAACTATCCGGAAACTACCTGGTTTGAATTTGCCAAAAAAATCGCTGAATTTTCAAAATCATCAGTGAAATTAAATGCGTTGACTACAGATCAGTACCCAACTCCCGCAAAAAGACCAAAAAGAAGCACAATGTCTTTAGATAAAATTGAAAAAATCTACAATATCGAACCAAAACATTGGGAAAACAGTTTGGAAGATTGCGTTAATATACTTTCACAATAAAATGAATATCAAAACTTTTACAGTCTGTATTTTTATGTTCGCTGCCGTAATGATCAGCGCACAGAATATTTTCCTTACCAAAGTTGAAAAAACAAAAGAAAATAAAGACAAATATCTTATAAAAATAGATCCGAAGAATTCTTCTGCAGAATATTTGGGAGAAATAGATGTACAGGGTTTTTCGAATGATGATATGGATGTTTTTTACAGAATCTACAATAAAGCTAAAGAAATTGGTGCAAATGCTTTTGCGTTCCAGCCTTTTGAAACGGTAGATGAAAAAAATCAGTCATTCAATCCGTCAAACTATAAGATGAAACTTTATTATATTTCAAAAGAAGAATATTCAAAACCTTCCGACGAAATATATTTGTTCTCCTCTTCTGCAAAATCTCAGACAATAAGTATTAATAAAAAAGATTATGTACTTCCGTCACGATCGTTTACTGTCCTGAAAACTATTCCGGGTGAAATTTATACCATATCTACAAAGAAATTGTTAGGTTCCACCATCAAAGTTTCGGGTAAACCAGAATCTACAGCACAATATTATCAGGTTTCGTCTTTGAAAGTGCGCTCCAATACTTTTGGCGAGCCGGGTATCAATCTTAAATCTGGAGACATCATCGGACTCGACAGATCTTTTGGCGATTTTCTCAGAATGATCTACACCGAAAACAAATAATTCACATCCTTTATATTTCATACCTCCGACTTATCTGGGGTATTTTTCTTAGGAGCTATTTCCCGCTCTCCACTATATCTTTTGCTCTTCGTTGCTCATCACAAAAGGATGCCGTTACGATCGGGGCTAGGGTTG
>NZ_FPAP01000009.1 GCF_900116415.1 Chryseobacterium formosense
AAGCCCACCAGCGCCGATGGTACTGCGAAAGCGGGAGAGTAGGTCGCCGCCAGTTTTTTTTTAAGTCCTCAATCGTAAGATTAGAGGACTTTTTTATGCTAAAGTCTCATACATGTATTTGTATGAGACTTTTTTCGTTTATAACAGAATATTCAAAATTCCATATTCAAAATCCGAGATTTAAGATTTGGTATTCAACATTTAAAATTCAGTATTTAAAGCTCAATATTTAAAAACTCAATATCCAGTATTAAAAAATCTAAATCCTTGATTTGATATTTAATATTTCAAATACTAATGAATGTGCCGCTCCGATGGAGCGGTACTTTTGTAGGAAAATGTGTGCGGTAAGAATCTGAGCACCGTAGGAGCGAAACAACTGTGTATGTTTAATGATAATGAGTTATAATACTTTCTTTAAGAATTAGAGTAATAGATATTATTAAATTGTATAAAGTCTGAAAATTCGTAAATTTGCACCATGATAAAAATTGGCAATATAGAACTGCCGGAATTTCCGCTTTTGTTGGCTCCGATGGAGGATGTGAGTGACCCACCTTTCAGACGTCTTTGTAAGATACATGGCGCAGATTTGATGTATTCAGAGTTTATTTCTTCTGAAGGGTTAATTCGTGATGCCATTAAGAGCAGAAAAAAGCTGGATATTTTCGATTATGAAAGACCAGTTGGAATTCAGATTTTCGGGGGAGATGAAGAAGCGATGGCTATGTCTGCAAGGATTGTGGAAACGGTGAATCCGGATTTGGTTGATATTAATTTCGGTTGTCCTGTAAAAAAAGTAGTTTGTAAGGGAGCTGGAGCGGGCGTTTTGAAAGATGTAGACATGATGGTTCGTTTAACGAAAGCTGTTGTTAATTCTACAAGTTTACCGGTGACGGTGAAAACCCGTTTGGGATGGGACAGTCATTCAATCAACATTGATGAAGTGGCAGAACGTCTTCAGGAAACAGGTATTAAAGCTTTAACCATTCACGCAAGAACGCGTGGACAAATGTATAAAGGTGAAGCCGATTGGAATCATATTTCAAGAATTAAGCAAAATCCAAATATTGAGATTCCTATTTTTGGGAACGGTGATATCGATTCTCCTGAAAAAGCATTAGAATATAAAAAGAAATACGCTTGTGACGGTATTATGATCGGCCGTGCTGCCATCGGATATCCGTGGATTTTTAATGAAATAAAACATTTCTTTAAGACTGGTGAAAACCTGGCTGCTCCAACGATCTCAGATCGTTTATTGGCGGTTCGTCAACACGCCGAATGGAGTGCAGAATGGAAAGGCGAGAAATTAGGATTAATTGAAATGAGACAGCATTACAGTAATTATTTCCGTGGAATACCGCATTTTAAAGATTTCAGAAGAAAATTCCTCGAAGTATTTACTTTAGAGGAAATGGACGCTGTGATTCAAGAAACTCAGGAGTTTTACGCAGAATATCAAGCTCAAATATAAAAAACATAAACCCATCATTACGATGGGTTTTATTATTTCAGAAAGTTTTAGTTTAATATCCGCCTGATGAAGATTCATTCCTGATTAAAGCTAATGCAGAAGATGTTCCGATTCTTTTAACACCCATTTTAATCATCTTTTCGGCATCATCGGAAGTTCTTACTCCACCCGCAGCTTTTACGGGAAGTTTACCTGCATTATCAAGCATTATTTTTATTCCTTCAAAAGTAGCTCCATTAGGTTTTCCATCGTGAGTTTCAAAAAAACCGGTAGAAGACTTTACGAAAATATTCTTTAAATCTTCCGGATTGAAATTTTCTTCTGCCCAAGAGGAAATATGTTTGGTAATATCTGCAATTTGCTGATCTGTCAAAGCAGCGATTTCAATAATCCACTTGGCAATCTTATGATGAAGAAGGCACAATTGTGTGCATTTTAAAAATTCATTCTTAATTAGCTCCAGATCAATTTTAAGGTATGCATTATAATTAATGACAAAATCCAGCTCATCCGCTCCGTCATGAATTGCTTTTTCTGCTTCAGCTAATTTTTCTTCAACAGAGTAAGTTCCTTCATGAAAACCAATCACTGTTCCTAATACAACATCAGATTTCCTTTCATTTAAAAAACTCTTAATTTCTGAGACATAATCAGGGCGAATCATCACGGCGAAAATTTTATGATCGATCGCTTCCTGAGCTAAATCTTTCACTTTTTGTAATGTTTCTGCTTCAGAAAGACCAGATTGTTGTGGTGTTTTTAAATAGGTTGAATCTAAATATTGCGCAATGTTCATGATAATTATACTTTCAGTTGTCTTGAAATACTTTGTTCCAAAGATATGAAAGTTTCAGTTCTGGTAACGCCTTTTAACTTTTGGAGTTTGCTTAAAATCTGCATTAAATGGTCGTTGTCTTTACATAATACTTTAATGAATATGGTGTAATTTCCGGTAGTGTAATGTGCTTCCACAACTTCATTTACTTCTTTTAAAGACTTTACTACTTCATTGTAATGACTTGGCTGATCCAGAAACATTCCTATGTATGAAACTACTTTATATCCTATTTTTCTGGGATTCAAAAATGAGATGGAATTTTCAATAACACCCGCCTGTTCCAGTTTTTTGATTCTTTGGTGCACAGCTGTTGTAGAAATACCTACTTGTTTAGAAATATAAGCCAGGGAACTTTTAGAATTATCCATTAACATATAAATAATTTCTTTATCCAGAGGGTCTAACTGATAAACTGTGTTGTTTGTGTTTTTCATCTTAATATTTATTATTTTAACTCAAATCTTTTCTTTTAAAAGTCACCAAAACCGGAAAATGATCACTGAATCCGCCAAGATACCTTGTTCCTGCATAGGTTCTGAAAGGCCTGCCTTCAAATCCCTTATTTTTGGTACTCATACTTTCAGGGTTAAAAATTTTAGCCTCCTGAAAAGATAATGCCGCATCACCTCTGAAAAAAGAATCTGAGAGCATAATCTGGTCAAACAGTAATCCGGATTTATAATGAAAAGTTGAATATTTTTTAGTTGAAAACAGCTTTTGAAAAGGATTGTGTAAAATCTTTTCCTGTGAATCATCGTAAAGAATGTTAATTAAATTTTCATCATCCGGGTTTTGATTAAAATCACCGCACAAAATGACATTTTCCTGATCTTTATGAATGATGCTTATAATTCTGTTACGAATTTCTTTCATTATAAAGTTTCGTTTGGGCTGATTGATGTCTTTTTCCCGCTTTGAGGGCAAGTGAGCTACAAAAACATTCATCAGTTCTCCGTTGCATTTTAATTTTGCATAAAGAACATCCCTTGTGGTGTCATAATTATCCGGTCTGTTATCTACAATTTCAAAAAAGAAGGTGATGGCTTCAGAATCTATGATCTCAACTTTAGATTTGTCGTATAGAAGTGCGACATCTACCTTTCTTTCATCGAGAGAATTGTAATGCACAATTCCGTATTGAGAATCGAAAGGATCGAGCTGTATAAGGTCTTCGAGAACTTTTTTCCCGGAAATTTCACATAAGCCGATGATGGCAGGTAAAACCCCGTTTTCTTCTTTCATCAGTCGAAAAACATGAGCAATTTTCGAAAGCTTTACTCTGTACTTTCTATCGTCCCAGCTTCTTAATCCTGATTTGGTAGGATCGAGTTTGTGAATCTGTGGCGGATCAGGCAAGAATAAATTTTCTACATTGTAAAAAGCAAAAAGCTCCATCAACACATTTTTCTAATTGCAGTAAACTTTAAATCTCATTTGTCATTTTAAATATATTAAAAATTTTAATATAAAATAAGATTTAAATTAAATTTATCTTTTAAAACTTAAAATATTATTATAATGACAAATAAGTCACAAATCTACAACATAAATTCCGAAAAAAAACACGGATTAATCATTAAAAAATAATCCATGTAAAAGTGATATAGGTAGAATGAAAATCTATCTGGTGTGATAAAGAATGTAAATTTTTAATCGAAAACTAAGTACCATAAAAGGTTTTGAAGCTATTCTAAAAGATCAGGTCGCTTTTCAGAGGTAATTTTTACGGCTTGTTCGTGTCTCCATTCCTCTATTTTAGCGAAATTTCCGCTGAGAAGAATCTTCGGAACATCCAGTCCTTTGTAGGATTCCGGTCTTGTATAGATTGGTGGCGAAAGCAAATCATCCTGAAAACTGTCAGTCAATGCACTTTGCTCATCATTCAAAACCCCGGGAACAAGGCGAATGATCGAATCTGCTAAAACACAAGCTGCCAATTCACCGCCTGTTAAAACAAAATCCCCGATAGAAATTTCTTTTGTGATATGTAAATCTCTTACACGCTGGTCGATACCTTTATAATGACCGCACAAAAAGATCAGATTATTTTTTATAGAAAGCGTATTGGCTATTTTCTGGTTTAAAGTTTCTCCGTCCGGCGTTAAATAAATGATTTCATCATAATCTCTTTGAGATTTAAGCTCAGATATACACTTATCCAAAGGCTCGATCATCATTACCATTCCTGCGCCTCCTCCATAAGGTTCATCATCAATTTGTCGGTGTTTGTTTACCGACCAGTCTCTCAACTGATGAAAATGTACTTCTACGATTCCTTTATCTATTGCTCTTTTCAAAATAGAAGTTTTAAACGGACTTTCCATCAACTCGGGAAGTACGCTTATAATGTCAATTCTCATTGCTGCGTATTATTTTTTTTGTTTGGCGCTATGATTAAACGAAGTGAAGAATCTTTGTTGAAATAACTCCACATCCAGTTAAAAAATATGGCCAGTTTGTTTCGAACGCTCAAAATAAGCATTAAATGTAAGAACATCCAAAAATACCATGCAAAAAGTCCCTGAAATTTTATGAATGGAAGATCTACAACGGCTCTGTGCTTTCCGATGGTGGCTAAAGATCCCTGATCTTTATACTCATATTCTACCCATTCGCTTTTATTTTTCTTCAGAAAGTTTTTACCTAAATTTTTTGCCTGATTGATGGCAACATTGGCAACTTGCGGATGACCTTGCGGATATTTTGGAGTTTCCATATAAGCAATATCACCGATTGCGTAAATATTTTCGTAGCCTTTTACCTTATTGTAACGGTCAACAATATATCTGTTTCGAATTAAATTTTCGAAAGGAAAACCATCAACGACATTTCCGGTAACTCCTGCGGCCCAGATTACATTATTTGAAGGAATATCTTTTCCGCTCTTTAAGTAAACCTTATCACCATCATAATCAGTTACAACTTCACCACTGAGAAATTTTACGCCTAATTCTTTTAAATATTTTTCAGATTTTTCCTGAGCTTCCGGGCTCATTACAGCCAGTGGCTTTTCGGTGGAGCTTACTAGAATGATCTCAAGATGATCAAAGTTCATGTAAGGATAATCACGCGGAAGGATTTCTTTTTTCATTTCCGAAAATGCACCTGCCAATTCTACACCGGTTGGTCCGCTTCCGACAATAACAATATTCCAGTTTCCGTCGTCGCTGCGGCTTTTCTCAAGAATCAGTTTTTCGAAAGTCATCAATACATGATTTCTGATACTGATGGCTTCCTGAGTATTTTTCATACCGAAAGCTTTACTTTCAAGCTCTTTGTTTCCGAAGAAATTGGTTTTGCAGCCGGTTGCGATGATTAATTTGTCATAAGTAAACTCTGCTTCGTTGGTGATGACTTTATTGTTGGCATGATCGATTGATTTCACATCCGTCAAACGAAACTGGGTATTTCTGGATTGCTGAAAGATTTTTCTGAAAGGAAAAGAAATATTCGAAGGTTCTATTCGTCCACAAGCAACCTGATAGAAAAGCGGCTGAAACATGTGATGGTTTACTCTGTCGAGAACAATGACTTTTTTATTTTTATTGTTCAGCGTTTTTGCAAGCTGCAGTCCCGCAAAACCTCCTCCGATGATGATGATCTTTTCGCGTGTTTCCATAATACTCAAATTTACTGATTTTTTTAGTATTTTCAGACTTAAAAAGTTAGTTTTGCAAAACTTTATGAGCCCGAAAAAGTACACCAAAAAAACTGCCAGAAACCTTCATAAAACAAGGCGGAAGAACTATTTTTTCCGTCGCAGAATCCTGCTTGTCATTTTGCTAATTGCACTTATCGGAACAGGTTTATATCTAAAGCAATCAATAAGTTATTATTATGCTCTTTATTTTAATAAATTCACTCATAAAAAGCTGAAAAACAGCGAAAACGAAACTCTGAGAATTCAGAAAATTATTTCAAATAATCTCGATAAGACTTATGGTTTTGATATTTCTCATTATCAAAATACAGAAGATATAAAATGGGATAGTTTAAGTATCGGAAATAAAACCATTCCGCTTGAATTTGTTGTGATGAGAGCAACAATGGGTAATCGAAGTGCCGATAAAAATTTTGATGAATTCTGGACTTCTGCAAAAGAACATAATCTGATTCGTGGGGCATACCATTTTTACAGAGCAGATGAAGATCCGGTCATTCAGGCTAATAATTTTCTAGAGAATGTGAAGCTTGAAAGCGGAGATTTACCACCCGTTTTAGATATTGAAAAAATGCCAAGAAGCAAATCTAATAAAAAGCTGATTGAAGATTTAAAAGTCTGGTGCAAAATTGTGGAAGAAACATATGGTGAAAAACCTATTATCTATACCTATTATCATTATTACAAAGATTTTTTGAGAGGTGAGTTTGATGATTACCCGATCTGGCTTGCCAATTATAATGATGTTCCACAGCCATCTCCCGAAGATCAATGGCATTTTTGGCAGTTCACAGAAAACGGAATTGTGTATGGAATTAATTCTAAAATCGATTTGAATATTTACAATGGTGGAATCTGGTCTCTGAAAAGTATGACTTTGGATTAATGAAATATTAATATTTTAAATTATAGTAAAAATCGCCCAAAAGGGTGATTTTTTTATTTAATAAAAATTCCAAAATTTGTGATAAACTAATAAACCTGAAAACTCGGCTATAATTATTGTAATTCATAGTTGATGTTTTTTGTGTGTAGTTAAATCATAACTAAAAAACAAAATAACTATGAGAACAAAAATTGTATTGCTGTTTCTGCTTGGATGGGCGGGAATGGTTTTCTCCCAAATTTCCCAAGCCGAAAAAGAAAACGCCAAAAAAGAAATTCTAAAGCTGAATAGTTTTCACAAAAAATTCCGAGCACTTTATGATGAAACGAATGAGAAATTAACTCAGCTTAAACAAAATTTTTCCGGACAGTCTCTTGATGAAGATTTTACAAAATTACAGAAACAGTATAAAGATGCAAAAGTATATAATGATACGCTTGCTAGAAATTATCAGCTTTATTTAGCTAATAAAACGATCTTACTCGATAAAGGAATTAGTGAGCAGGAAATTGATGAATGGTTTGGTTATAAAAGCGATGTTTTTAGTAAAACTGCTAAGAAAGATGAAGAAGTCGATACAAATGTCTATATGTATTTTGGTAAAAATAAAGTTTTAGAAGAAGATATTTTTAAAGGTAAAAATGATGAAACTTCCCAAATCCTTCGAAGTGTCATTAATAACAAAGGTGAAAAAAGCTATTTTGGGGATATTATAGTCCCGAAAAATAAAGAAGAATTTTATTTTTATAAATACTTTAAAAGTAAAGAGATAAGAGCAGCCAAAAATGAAGTGAAAACCAAACAGATTTTTCTTGATAAGAATAAAAATTTAGATGTCAATAGAAGAAAAATAATAGAGGATAGCATAACGGAGCTTAAAAAGATTAATCATTTTGTTCTTGAAAAGAAATATGACTGTGGAGATTACATATTGCAGCCGGAATTAAGGTATAAATTCAAAAAATTAGATGTCGAAATTAAAGACGGCTATTTTTGTGATATAAGAGTTTTTGTAGAGGATGGTGAAGGGAATGAGCATATTTTTACAAATCAGATAGGAATAAGTATTTTATTCTTTTCAAGTTTTGGTACGAGAAAAATGATGAATTATAAAAGCTCTGTCAGAAAAGTTTCATACGATGCATATAGGGAATACACTGATGAAAAAATGAAGGATTTGTTTATAAGTTTATCTGATGTTATGAGCTACAATTATAAAGTTGGAAACCATTACATTCCTCATGATATAGCTTTAGAGCTTCCTACAAAACCTGAAGAAAATGAAAAAGGGAATGCTGTTTATCAGATAAAACAGGAGACTTATTTAGAAAAAATACTAGAACTAAGAGCTTATACAGATTTTCTGACCCTTTTCGGAGATTCTCAAAATGGTTTAGCACAAGTTGAAGGAAGAGCTAAATTTTATTTATTTCCTTATCCTTTCCGATTTTTTGGAAGTAAAAAAACTTTAGGACAGATTGAATATTTTCCGGCTGTTTCTCCCTCTGTAAATTATTCTCGTTTTGAAAAAGATTCGCGCTATGTGCAGACAAAATTAGACAGCACAAATACGAATTATGAGGTGAAAAACGATATAGATTTAGTAGAAAAACGTTATCTGGTTATGGGATTGGATCTGGAAATCTTAAAATGGCAGAATAAAAACGCTCCGGTAAGTTTGAGTTTGTATGGTTTACTCAATTATAATATTTCTGAAATGAATATTCATACTGTAAGTGATACCATTACTAAAAGTGTCAAAGCTATGGGATTTGGTGGTGGTTTACATTTGTCGACAAAAAGGTTTAACAACTTCGGGTTTGATTATAAAGCTGAATTTTCATGGTATGATTTTCAGAATTTTAATACTTATCAATCCGAAAAAATTATGTTACCACCTATTATTCCTATTTTTAGAAATGAAGTGGAGGTTTTTTATCATCCTAACGGAAGTCCCAATCAGGCAATATTTGCACGACTAATTACCTATAATTACTTGGGAAGTTCAAATAATCAGGCATTTTATCAATTTCAGTTTGGATATAAATTTGCGATTGGAAATAGAACCGTGAGTGGTAAAGATTGACAAGACTGACTAATAAATAAAACAAAAAAACCTTCCATTTGGAAGGTTTTTTATCATTTGTCGATGATGAATTATCAATTACAAAGAAGCTGCATGAATCAACATATCTACCAACTTGTTTGAATAACCCATTTCGTTGTCATACCAAGAAACAAGTTTTACGAAGTTTGGAGAAAGCATGATCCCTGCATCTTTATCGAAGATTGAAGTTCTCTTATCTCCGATGAAGTCTTGAGAAACTACAGCATCTTCAGTGTATCCAAGAATACCTTTCAATTCACCTTCAGAAGCGGCTTTGATTACAGCACAAATCTCTTCGTAAGAAGCAGCTTTTTCGATTCTCACCGTTAAATCCACTACAGAAACGTCAACCGTTGGTACTCTGAAAGACATACCTGTAAGTTTTCCGTTCAAAGAAGGAATTACTTTTCCTACCGCTTTTGCAGCACCTGTAGAAGAAGGGATAATATTGTTTAGAGCAGCTCTACCACCTCTCCAGTCTTTCATTGAAGGACCGTCAACTGTTTTCTGAGTTGCTGTTGTAGCGTGTACTGTTGTCATCAAACCTTCTACGATTCCGAAGTTATCGTGAATTACTTTAGCCAAAGGAGCTAAACAGTTTGTGGTACAAGAAGCGTTTGATAAGATTTTTACATCATCAGTAAGTTCTTTGTGGTTTACACCCATTACGAACATTGGCGTATCATCTTTAGAAGGAGCAGAAAGAATTACTTTTTTTGCACCTGCAGCGATGTGTTTTGCAGCACTTTCTTTATCTAAAAATAAACCAGTAGATTCTACAACGTAATCTGCACCAATTGCATCCCATTTTAGGTTGCTTGGGTCTTTTTCAGCAGTTACTCTGATTCTTTTTCCGTTAACTACAAGGTCGTTACCTTCTACAGAAACTTCGCCCGGGAAAATCCCGTGAACTGAATCATATTTAAGCATGTAAGCCATGTATGTAGCATCGATAAGGTCATTAATTCCTACTACTTCGATGTTGTCTCTTTCAGTCATTGCTCTGAAAACAAGACGACCAATTCTACCAAACCCGTTAATACCTACTTTAATTGTTGACATAGTGTTTTGATTTTTTAAAAATTATATAAAATATTAGATTGCTAAAATTTCTGAGATCAATAATAGATCTTTATTGATTTCATTGTGTTTTTTGATGGCTTCCTCAATCGGAGTGTAGGTCAGATCATTTGAACGCATTCCTGCCATTACATTGGTTTTTCCGTCCATTAATCCAACGACTGCTCCATAACCCAGTCTGCTTGCCAAAACTCGGTCTGCACAGCTTGGTGAACCACCTCTTTGCATGTGTCCCAAAACTGCAACACGAATATCATAATCAGGAAATTCTGATTTTGTTTTTTCTGCCAGTTCGTAAACGTTCGCTAATTTTTCACCTTCAGCAACAACCACGATGCTTGAAGCTTTTCCTGTTTTCTCGGCATTTCTGAATTTAATGAATAAATCGTCAATACTGTCTTTTCTTTCAGGAATTAAAATTTCCAGAGCACCGGTTGCCAAACCGCTGTTTAAAGCAATAAAACCAGCATCACGACCCATTACTTCTACAAAGAAAACTCTGTTGTGCGAAGTTGCGGTGTCACGAATTTTATCGATGGCATCCATTGCTGTGTTCAAAGCAGTATCGTATCCGATCGTGTTATCTGTTCCGAAAATATCGTTGTCAATAGTTCCTGGAACTCCGATTACTCTGACTCCGAATTCTTCGTTGAAAATTTTTGCACCGGTAAAAGTTCCGTCACCGCCAATACAAACCAAGCCGTCGATACCTAATTTCTGGCAGTTTTCAAAAGCTTTCTGGCGACCCTCTTTGGTTCTGAATTCCTGAGAACGGGCAGATTTTAGAATAGTTCCACCCTGATTGATTATATTTTTTACGGAACGAGGCCCCATTTTAAGGAAATCATCATGAATAAGACCATTGTAGCCTTCTCTTACTCCGTAACATTCGATATTGTAATAGTTTGCGGTTCTTACCACCGCTCTTAATGCTGCGTTCATCCCGGGAGAATCACCTCCCGAAGTAAGAACTGCAATTTTTTTTACAGCACTTTCTCTCATTTAGTAAAAAATTTCAAACACAAATTTACGAAAACAAGTTCAGATAATAGCAGATTCTTCTGAATAACTTTGATAAAGAAAAATTAATTGTATGCATCTAAATTATGGTTAAATACAAGATTACCAATCTCTTTTTGTGCGTGTTTTATATTAATTGCAAAAACAAAAATGGAATCATTATTTAGTTAAAGATACAGAAAACTGTTCTGTAAAGCATAGTATTAATGGTTGTATATCATTAGAAATTAATATCTTGTGATACCAAATTTAAAATCTATTACTATGAAGAAATGTGTATTCTATGTACTCACGCTTTTTGCGTTGGGTTCATGTTCCAGAGAAGAAATTCAAACCAATCAGGTCGAGGCGGAGATTATTCAGACTGATCCGCTGAGTGCAAGACAAATCAATGAACAGATTAATGAAACCACAAAAACGAAAGGGAGATTCTCTTGGAATGAAGCTTCTTCGCATTTTTTGTGGAGCGGAATTATTCAGGGAAATAAAATAGCTTCTATCGGTTTTGGCGATTCAAAAGACGATTTTGACAGAAGCAAATCTTCCAATTCTGAAGCTTTGCAGAATGAAATTTTAGAAGTTATAAAACAATATGAAGGGAATAAAGAAAGAGTTCTTATGGCTTCCGATGAATATCTAAATCAGATTGATGTTTATATTGAAAAACAGGAAACCGTTATAGCATTAAGAAAACTTAAATCAATCCGTTATTTTGAGCCTGCAGATTACCGTTATTTTGAAAATGAAAACAAAATTAACGGAGCTTCGGCGAAATCCAGCAGCAGTTCATCAGGTTGCGGTCTTGAATCCACAGCTTTAAATGCATCAGATTATACTACAGTTTCCCCAAATGCAAAAGCGCCTTGGTCATTTGCAAAGCACAATATTACAAGCGCATGGAATTACAGTACAGGATCAGGTGTTACCATCGGATTGATTGATTCCGGAGTTTCTTTTAACCAAAGTTTATTGAGCGGGAGTTTTAATAATGGCTTATCTTCAGGAAGAACAATCAGCAAAAATGGAGTTTACGTAGATTCGGTTTGGCCGTGGAGCTCTGGCTATGACGGAGCAGATGATAAATGTGGTCACGGAACGAGTATGGCTTCGGCGATGGCGGCTCCGAGAAATAATCAGGGACAACCGGTTGGTGTTGCTTATAATGCAAATTTGATTTCTTACCGAGCAGCATCAAATGTTGTTTTGGACGGATACCACGAACAGGAAGGGGTAAAAATCGCTTTTACCAATCTTGCCAATACGACAAGTGTAAAAATAATATCTATGTCAATGGGACATATTTTTTCTGTCGGAAAAATTGAAGACGGTGTAAAATATGCGTATTCAAAAGGAAAACTGATTTTCTGCGCAGGCGGAACTTCCACAAACTTTACAACTTTTGTTGGCGTAATTTTTCCGGCTTGGATGTCCGAAACGCAGGCTATTACAGGAGTAAAAGAAAATACTTCGAATCAGAAGTGCGATGTCTGTCATTCAGGATCAGAAATTGATTTTACCTATCAGATGGAAAGATCTTCAGGAAATAATATTCCAGTGCTGAGTTATTACAATGGCCAAACCGATTATGTGGGTGGTTCTTCTGTCGCAACCGCTTCTACAGCAGGAATTGCAGCTTTGGTCTGGTCTAAAAATCCGTCATGGACGAGAGAGCAGGTTTTAAATAAAATGAGACAGTCTGCAACCTATTATCCGACTAAAAATGCTGATTACGGCTATGGAAATATTAATGTTTTACAGGCTGTACAATAATTTTAAGTTGTTTTTAAATATAAAAAAGCTTCCGTTTTGGAAGCTTTTTTGGCTTAAATTAATCTCCTAACTGATAATCTAAAGGAAGAAGAAATTCTATTTTATTTTTAGTAAAATCTCCCTGATACAAAAGATTGGTAGGGTTCGAATTGTTTCCGTTGCTGTATATTTCAAAGGTTTCGTCATTAGAATGTACATGAGACATCTGTTTTATAGGAAGTTTGCTCTTTACAATTTCATTTTTATTAAACTCATAAAAATATTTATCGTGTTTTATTTCAATAATATCTTTAAAATCTAAAATCACTCTGTCATCAATTTTTTTTGTATAATCTGTTTCAGAAATATTAGGTTTCGTAACAGCAACTCGATATTTTGGTTCATTATTCTTACGGTTCATAATATCCTGAATGTTATCAGGGACAGTAATCGTTTTTGTGGCTTTAAAGGTTTTCGTAAAATCTTTAAGCTGTTCTAATTCCTCATCAGTAGGATATTTTGAATTTGGGAATTTGGTTATCTGATTTACTACAAATCCTTCATCCTTTACTTTTCCTTGATAGAGACTTCTCATAAAATGAAATGCACTTCCGTCATAAGCATTCATTCTGTTGAGTTTTATTTTATCCGTATTTTTTGTTGATTTGAAATAGCTGGTTCCATAGTAAGTGGTAATTTTATTTTCAAAATCTGCTACAAACTCTTCTAACTTATATTCAATTGTATAACCCAGGTTTTTATTTTCTATTATTAAAGTTTGTGGAGCTTTTACCCTTAAAATTTTATTCTGCTTATCATAAGAGAATTTTAAGGTGCGTTGGTTTTTTATTTTAACATTGGCTTTATCTT
This sequence comes from Chryseobacterium formosense, assembly GCF_900116415.1. Classification (GTDB taxonomy): domain Bacteria; phylum Bacteroidota; class Bacteroidia; order Flavobacteriales; family Weeksellaceae; genus Chryseobacterium; species Chryseobacterium formosense. The sequence continues at coordinate 13,689 of NZ_FPAP01000009.1, forward strand.
CACCAATGAAATTATTTAGAAAATAATGAATGTAGTTTTTGTAGGCAGTTTCAGTAAAAGGAATGATTACAACTTCTTCAATTTCTTTAGCTCTTAGCAGAACAACCTTCAGGTTTTTATTCATAACATCTGAGCTGTTTGCAGTGAAAGATTCGTAATCATCTTTTTTGAAGACGACACTGTTGTTTGTCTTTGGAGGAATATTCAATACAAATGTCCCATCTGCAGCAGAAATTGTTCCTGTTGTGGTTCCGTCGAGATAAATATTGACATTCGCAATAGGTTTGTCAATATCATTAACGACTCTGCCTTTTATCGTTTGAGAAAAAAGTAGGAATAGGGGATGCAACAGTAAGTAAAGTAATATTATTTTTTTCATGGTAAACAATATTACTAAATTTATAGTGATAATGAAAATATTTGGTCGTTAACCTATTTTTACACTTGTCATGCTCAAAGAACCTCCGATTAAATCGTCATTAAACAAAACCAGATCTTCCGATTTATTTTTTAAACCTAAAGAATATATGAGTGGGAGATAATGATCGGGTGTAGGAATTGCATACTGTAATGAAGTTCCTTGCTTCTGATAATCGATCAGATTCTGAAAATTTCCGTCGAGAAGCCAGTTGTTTGTTTTTTCGCGGGCTTCGATTGCCCAGTCCCAGCCCGTTCCAACGGTGTTGATATTTCGCCAGTCGATCATTCTAAGATTATGAACAATATTTCCGCTGCCGATAATTAAAATACCTTTTTCTCTCAGTTTTTCTAATTTTTTAGCTAAATCAAAATGATACTGCGGAGGTTTTGTGTAATCAATACTCAACTGAATCACAGGAATGTCTGCATTCGGATACATATGTTTAATGACCGACCACGCACCATGATCGAGTCCCCAATTGTGATCTTCTTCTACTAAAACAGGTTTCAGAAGTTCTCTTGTTTCATGCGCCAATTCGGGATTTCCGGGAGCGGGATATTGTACATCAAACAAGGCTTGCGGAAAACCACCAAAATCATGAATGGTTTTAGGCATATCCATCGCAGTAACTTTCGTTCCACGAGTAAACCAATGGGCAGAAATACAGAGAATCACACTCGGTTTCGGGATTTCTTTCGCCACATTCCGGAATCCCTGAACGAATTGATTTTCCTCAATTGCATTCATCGGAGAACCATGTCCGAGAAAAAGAACCGGCATTTTCTCCGAATTATTCAATTCATTGCTGATATTCTGTAGATCGTTAAGATTCATTTTTGTTGAGATTAAAAAAGGTTCAAGGTTTTTAAAATGCCCTGAACCTTTATGATTTAAAAAATAATTGATTTCATTATTCTGCAACTTTTCGGCTTGTAGAAATCGATTAAATTAAGCTTGTTTTACAAACTGCAGTTCACCTGCAATTTTCACATCTTCGCTTACCATTACACCTCCTGCTTCAAGAGCTGCATTCCAGTTCAGACCAAAATCTTTTCTGTTAATTTTCCCCTCGAAAGAGAATCCAGCCTTTGTATTTCCCCACGGATCTACATTGATTCCGCCAAAGTCTACATCTAAAGTTACAGGCTTAGTTACACCATTGATGGTAAGATTTCCTGTGATAGAATTGTTTAGCGCAGTAGATTCGAAAGTAATTGTAGGGTTTGCTTCTGCGTTGAAGAATTCTGCAGATTTCAAGTGATTGTCTCTGTCTGCATTATGTGTAGAGATAGAATCTACCTGAATCGTTGCCGTAGTTTTTGCGTTGGCAAAAGTATCATCATCAGCATCAATTTCAGCATTGAAATTGGTGAAGTTTCCTTTAATATTAGAGATCATCATGTGTTTTACTTTGAAAGTAATTTCACTGTGAGCCGGATCTAAATTCCATTTTGTAGCCATTGTTGTTGTTTTTTATGTTGTTATTTATTGAAGCAAATCTACGGCAATAATGATACCCTAAACATTGATTTAGGATAAGAAAATCACTTGCAGCTTGAATTTCATGGTGTGTCATTTTTTTAGGAGCTATTCCCGCTTTCACTACTCGCTTTCCAAGATCTTTAGCGCGGCGGCAAAGCCGCCGCGCTAAAGATTCGAGAAAGAGCTCAGACAGGCCGTTCAATCGCGGCTATGATTTCAGTTTTCATTAAAATACTTGTCATTTAAAAGAAAAAATCAGGAGTCTTATCAAAACCTATAAAGTTTAATATTAAAATTTAATTAGTAAAAGCATAGTTTATGAATGTTTTATTTTAACATTTCTTAACGTGTGCATTTTATTTCTTACTTTTGACAGATTCAATTTTTAAAAATGAAACTACATCAATTTTCTTTATTAATGGTAGTTTTGGGTGGTACAGCTTTGGCGCAAACCCAGAAATTTACCATGGCTGAAGCAGTAAATGGTACAAGAACCAATCTTGCTGTGAAAAATATTTCACAGTTCTCATGGTCGGACGATGGCAAATCTTACATTCATGGGGTAAAAGGAGGTTATCTGATCACCGATATTAAAACCAATAAGCAGGATACGTTGATCTCCCTTACACAGGTAAACAAAAATTTTGCAGATAACAAGCTGAAAGGACTTCCTCCTGTAAAGTTTACGACCAATTCTGATGCCTATTTTACAGCTAATAATCAAATGTATTGGTTAGAAAAATCGGGTAGTGACTGGAAAGTGAAACGTTCAGTAGTTCTTGGAGATCGTTCTGAAAATGTAAAAACTTTAGCGGATAATCAGACTTTGGTGTACACGAGAGGTAATAATCTGTTTATTAATAAAAACGGAAAAGAAGTTGCGGTAACAAATGATACCAATGAAAATATTCTCAACGGAGCTTCTAATGTTCACCGAAACGAATTCGGAATCGATACGGGAATTTTCCCTTCTCCCAATTCTGAAAATATAGCGTTCTACAGAATGGATCAGACCATGGTTGCAGATTACCCGATTATTGACTGGTCTGTAACGCCTGCTGTAAATACCAATATAAAATATCCGATGGCAGGAAAAACTTCTCATGAGGTGACTTTGGGTGTTTATAATATCAAAAACCAGTCAACGACTTTCCTGAAAATTGAAGGCGAAAAAGATCAGTATTTAACTGCGGTTACATGGAGTCCTGATTCTAAATTCATCTTTGTGGGTGTTTTAAACAGAGGTCAGAATCATTTAAGAATGAATAAGTATGATGCTGTTACAGGAAATTTCATCAATACATTATTCGAAGAAACAAGTGATAAATATGTGGAGCCTCAACATCCGTTGGTATTTTTCCCGAATTCAAATACAGATTTCATCTGGCAAAGTCAGAGAACGGGCTACAACCATTTGTTCCATTATAGCTTAGAAAAAGGTCTTATCGCTCAGATTACAAAAGGGGAGTGGTTGGTAACCGATATTTTAGGTTTTAATGAAAATAAAAAAGAGATTTATTACGCTTCTACACAGGAAAGTCCTACCGAAAGACATTTATACAGAATCAACTGGAATACTTTCAAGACACAAAGATTAGATAATGCAGAAGGAATGCATTCAGGAATATTGAGCAATGACGGTAATTATTTATATGACACTTACAGCAACGCAACAATGCCAAGAGTTGCAGATATTCTTAATACAACCACTTTAAAAGCTACAAATCTTCTAAAATCTGAAAACCCACTAAAGAATTACCTTCGTCCGGAAGTAAAGAGCATCAACCTGAAAGCTGATGACGGAACTTTATTGTACGGTAAGATTATTCTTCCGACCAATTTTGATCCTAATAAAAAATATCCTGCGATTGTTTATTTATACAACGGGCCGCATTTACAGCTTATAACCAATTCTTTCCCGGCTTCAGGAAACCTATGGTATGAATATATGGCTCAGAACGGTTATATCATTTTTACCATGGATGGAAGAGGTTCTGCAAACCGTGGACTTAAATTTGAGCAGGCTGTTTTCAGAAACTTGGGAACAACGGAAATGAACGATCAGATGAAAGGAGTTGATTATCTGAAATCGCTTCCTTATGTAGATTCAGAAAGAATGGGTATTCACGGCTGGAGTTTCGGTGGATTTATGACGACAAGCTTCATGCTTCGTCAACCAGATGTTTTCAAAGTTGGTGTTGCAGGTGGTCCGGTAATCGACTGGAGCATGTACGAAATTATGTACGGCGAAAGATATATGGATTCTCCACAGGAAAATCCTCAAGGATATGCGACATCAAATCTTCTGGATAAAGTTCAGAACTTAAAAGGAAAATTACTGATGATTCATGGTGCGCAGGATGATGTGGTTGTTTGGCAGCATTCGATGAAGTTCATTAAGTCTGCAGTTGACCACGGCATTCAGATGGATTATTTTGTTTATCCGGGACATCCGCACAATGTAATCGGAAAAGACAGAGTGCATCTGATGCAGAAAGTCACCGACTATTTTGATTTGTATCTAAAGAAATAATAACAAAATCCAGTCTAATTTTAGACTGGATTTTTTGTTTGATTAAAGTTTTATCAATAAAGTTGGGCTTTAGCCCAACTACACAATCATTATCCAATTTAGGATTTAGCCAAAACTTATTATAGATTTCGGCTAAAGCCATTTGAGATCTCTTTAAAGTAAAACGGGCTAAAGCCCGTTCCTATTGAATCTAAAAATCTGCGTCATCAGCAAAATCTGAGAGTCAAAAAAAGATATTATTCCGGAATCCAAACACTCACATTTCCTGCAGGAACAGGAAAATCTGCCCATCCGTCTTCTCTGATTATCACTTTTTCTTCAGACCGTCCCAATACATCATAAAATGTTTTTCCGATATATTTTTCACCCATTTCCATAGGCTTTGTGTAAGCGTCTTTATTGCTCAAAACAACTGCGCAGCCATCATGTTCATCATCTCCTTCACGTACCCAACCCAAACAATTGGCATCTTCGAAATAATCTCTTTGGATTCCGTAAGCATTTTCTTTACGTGCTTTTAGAAGTTCTTCAATACCATCTACTTTATCAAGAAAAATTTCCTGCTCGTTTCCTTCACGGTCATTATCCTTATAATGTGCTCCGTACAAATCAGGATAAAAAATACACGGATAACCTTTTTCTCTTAATAAAATCAGTGCATATGCAATTGGTTTAAACCATGCTTCAACAGGAGCTTCCAAGTCCTGCAGCGGTTGTGTATCGTGATTATCAACAAGGCTTACCGAATGTAGCGGATCAGCTTCCGTCAAAGTTTCAGCTAAAATATTTCGCAAATCATAAGAGTCGCCTTCTTTGGATGCCGTATGAAAATTATTCTGAAGTGAACTGTCAAAAAGACTCATGCAGCCTTCTGTGGCTTCAATATATTTTTGCAGTAAATTCAAATATCCTGGAGCCCAATATTCTCCAACCGCAAAGATGTTTTTCCCTGAATTGGAACGAAGTAAAGTAAGCCATTCTTTATAAAAATCAAAAGAAATATGTTTTAGAGCGTCTAATCTCACGCCGTCAAAATCGGTTTCATCAAAATACCATTTTGCCCAATTATTGAGTTCTTCCCGAACGTGCGGATTTCTATGCTCAATATCGTTAAACATAAGATAATCATAATTTCCTTTCTCGTCATCGATCATTTCTTCCCAGTCATCACCGTATTCCGATTTGATTTTATAGATGTGCGAATCTCTTCCTTCGGCATAATCTACACCGCTGAAACAGGTGAAATTCCATTCAAATTCAGAATATTTTTTACCTCTTCCGGGAAATGTAAATTTGGTATAAGATTCAATTTCAATAACATCAGAAATCACTTTTTCACGGTTGTTTTCGTCAACTTTTACTGCTTTGAATTTTTCAAGCTCGTCGCCACCGGCTTTATGTCCTAAAACAACATCCACAATAACCTGAATATTTTTCTCTTTTAAGGCTCGAATGGCATTTATATAATTTTCTTTGGTTCCGTATTTTGTAGAAACAGAATTTTTTTGTTCAAATTCTCCAAGGTCGAAAAGATCATATGCGTCATAGCCGATAGAATTCTCTCCATCTGTACCTTTGTAAGCCGGGGGAAACCAAACTGAGGTAATTCCTAAACCGGATAAATATTCTGCCTGTTTTTTAGCGTGGTTCCATAGCTTTCCTTTTCCTTCAGAATACCAATGGAAAAATTGTATCATGGTTTGGTTCATAATAAAAGTAAATTTTGTGATATCAAGTAGTTTGATTTTATAATTATTCAAAATCCTCAAACGGAATTTTAAGCTGTACCGAAATCTGCTTTTTTTCTTCTGTGTTGAGGTGTGATAATGATAGTCCCAATAATCGTACCGCTTTATCGAAAGGGCGGAGTTCCCAAAGTTTTTTTGCCGTCGTAAAATATTGTTCCGGCGAACTGAAATACTCTTCTTTCGTAAAACTTCTAGTAAATAATGAGAAATCTTTGTACTTAATTTTCAACGTTAAAGATCTTCCGAAAATATTGTTCTTTTGCAGTCGGTTGTGGAGTTCTTCGCTCAAATTCTGAAGTTTTTCATTGATCTGCTGTTCATCAAAAAGATCTTCAAAAAAAGTACGTTCTACAGCAACACTTTTCTGGATGCGGTGAGGCTTCACTTCCGAAAGATGAATTCCACGGACTACATTATAATAATAAGTGCCTGATTTCCCGAAAAGTCTCGTTAAATCTTCAAGAGATCTTTTTTTAAGGTCTTTTCCTTTATAAATTGCCAGACTGAACATTTTATTGGCGGTCACTTTTCCTACCCCGTAAAATTTCTCAATAGGCAACTCTTCAAGAAATTGTTCGGCTTTTTCGGGATGAATGGTTTTTTGTCCGTTCGGTTTATTAATATCTGAAGCGACTTTTGCTAAAAATTTATTGATCGAAATTCCTGCAGAAGCAGTTAAGCCGGTCTGTTCAAATATTTTCTGGCGGATTTCTTTTGCAATCTGATTGGCAGATTCAATTCCTTTTTTGTTTTCGGTAACATCGAGATAAGCTTCATCCAAAGAAAGTGGTTCTACCAAGTCGGTATATTCGTGAAAGATCTCACGGATTTTTTTTGAAATCTCTTTATATCGTGCAAATCTGGGCGGAACAAAAATCAGATGCGGACATTTTTCTTTGGCTGTCTTACTCGGCATTGCAGAACGAACTCCAAATTTTCTCGCTTCATAACTCGCTGCAGAAACCACTCCGCGATGACCACCACCCACGGCAATTGCTTTTCCACGCAAAGCAGGATTGTCATATTGCTCCACGGAGGCATAAAATGCATCCATATCAACATGAATTATTTTGCGGAGCGGAAACGGAGAATCCATATCACAAAGATATGGATTCTTAGATTCTTTAGTCTAACCACAAAAGTCACAAAAGCTTTAGTTCTAATTTAAAGTTGTTAAAGAAAATAATTGAAAGAACACTTAAGTTTTTGAAAATCTTTGATTTTCATGTTTTGTGAATTTTCTGCTTTCAAAATTTTAAGCTTAAAAAAAACTTTTGTGACTTTTGTAGTTTAATTATGAAATTCAATGAATTTTTGTAGGTTTAATCACCATAAACCTTAGTCTCAACCTCACTTTAAAAGTTTATCGATCGTTGCCTGAATTTCCGGGTCTTCCGGAGAAATTGCGTAATATTTTGCGATGCCCGATTTTTGATCAATCACCATATATCTCGGAATCCAGTTGAGGTCGATGTAATTGTTGAAATCGTTTTTCCAACCTTCAGCAAACCAGTAATTTTCTTTTTCTTTCATGCTGAATCTTTCCAAGCTGCTGTCGAATTTCTCTTTTGATCTTTCTAAAGAAAAGAATACAAAATCAATATTCGGATTGTTTTTCTCTAATTCTTCAGCTTTAGGTAAAGCTTTAAGGCAATCTCTACACCAACCTGCCCAAAAGTCAATCACCAAAACTTTGCCTTTATGTTGATCTAATATTTCCTGAACGCTGGTGCTTTTTCCGTTTTCATCTTCCAGCTTTTGATTGAGTGCTTCTTTTGAAAATTCGGTTTTTGAAACCTGAGGAGTTTCCTGTGCACAACCCAAAGTGAACATGCTCAACATCATGACCGTCATGATCTGCTTCATATCTAAATTTTTTACAAATCTAAACATTGAAATGGAATATAGGAATGAAATAATATGAATTGGCAGAAATTTAAGGATTGAAATAATCTATAAAAGAAAATTCAGCAGCTTTGTCATTCTGACGAAGGAAGAATCTAAAAAGTAATTAGAGATTCTTCATTTCACTTCGTTCCATTCAGAAATCGAAGATTCGACGAAGTCAATGACAAACAGAAATTATTTTCTATTCACATAATTCATAATCACCTGATTGAATTCCTCCTTTCTATCAATCACCACGTTGATTGGCCAGTAATAAACCAGGTCACGCAGATAATCGAAAGTTTTCAGACGAACGTAATCTTTTTCTGTGGTCAGAATTAATTTGTACTCGCCCAGTTTTTTATATTCTGCGACAATATTTTTAATGTCAGCATCAGAAAAATTATGATGATCTCTAAACTTCAGATGTTTTACACGCTGGGAAAATTTAGCCAAATGCGTCAACAACGGTTTGGGGTTGGCAATTCCTGTTATTAATAGAATATCGTAATAATTCAGATTGTTGTCGGGAAGCATTTTATCTCTTGTTCCGTAAACATTTTCATCATATCCGATTGATGAGAAAAATACCTTTTGAGATTTTGTCGGACGGATTCTTGAGATGTAATACTGCTTGGTTTCTTCGGTCAGTTCATCAGGACATTTGCTGACCATGATAATATCGGCACGATTTGCTCCCGCTCTGGATTCTCTTAAATCTCCCGCAGGAAGAAGATGATCTTTAAAATAAGGATCATTAAAATCGGTCATCAGAATATTAAATCCTGCTTTGATCGCTCTGTGCTGCATCGCATCATCAAGAATCAAAACATCAAGATCCATATCATCGATTACTTTTTTGGCTCCGGGAACACGCTCTTCGGAAACAGCGATTACAAAACGGTTTTTAAAACGCTCGAAAAGCTGCATCGCTTCATCACCTACAGTTTTGTAATTACTGTCGTAGTTGGTCACATCATATCCTTTCGTTAATCTTCCGTAACCTCTGGAAAGTACCCCTGTTCTGTAATATTTAGACAGAGATTTTGCGAGATACATTACCATTGGTGATTTTCCGCTTCCGCCCACAGAAAGGTTGCCGACATTGATAATCGGAGTCTTGAATTTCGTAGATTTAAAAATTCCCAGATCATACATGGTATTTCGGATGCCCGTAACCATATGATAACCTAAAGAAAAAGGATAGAGATACCATCTTTTCATACGTTTGCAAAAATAAGAATTTTCATAGGTTTTAGGAAGCTATTTTGAATGAGTTTTCAACAAAATTCTATATTTTTTTATCATCAAATTAAAGTATTTTTGCAAAAGGTTTAAGATGCGATTTAAACTGAAATTACTTTATGATTCCGGTCATACTGTAAAAGATTGTTTCATACCATTCAAATAGTATTATATTGAGATATTTTATTGAGTTTTCTTACAATGGTAAAAATTATTTTGGCTATCAGATTCAGCCGAAAGATATTTCTGTACAGGAGGAACTGGAAAAAGCGCTTTCAACAATTTTAAGGGAAAAAATTAAAACAACCGGAGCAGGACGAACCGATACCGGAGTTCACGCCAAAAAAATGTTTGCCCATTTTGATACCGAGCAGATTCTGAATGACAAACTGGTTCATCAGCTCAACAGTTTTTTACCTGCAGATATTGGGATCAAACGAATTTTTCAGGTTAAAGATGATTTTCATGCCCGTTTTGATGCGACCTTCAGAACATATGAGTATTATATTTCTTTAGAAAAAAATCCGTTCACTCAGGATTCAGCATGGCAATATTGGAGAAAGCCTTTAGATATTAATAAAATGAATGAAGCCTGTAAAATTTTATTTGAATATGAAGATTTTACGAGTTTTGCAAAGCTTCACACCGACAACAAAACCAATCTCTGCAAAATGTACAAAGCAGAATGGGAACAGAACGGAACTGAATTGAAATTTACCATTTCAGCAAACCGTTTTCTTAGAAATATGGTAAGAGCAATTGTCGGAACGATGGTTGAGGTGGGTTCAGGAAAAATTCAGCCAGAAGATGTGAGAAAAGTGATCGAAAACAAAGACCGGAACTCGGCAGGAACTTCTGCTCCGGCTCATGCACTTTTTTTGGTGGATGTTGGGTATGAATTTTAAATAAATGATTAAATTTATACCAAACTAAAAACGATGATGTCAATAATTATTCTTGTGGGAGCTTATCGTTATTATGCGGGTTTGGCTGAAAGATTCGGCAAAACAAAATGGCATTTCGGTCTTTTGGCGATTGGTCTTTATATAGGTTTTCAGATTTTCTTTATGACTTCGTACGAAGTTTTCATGGTTTTTAAGAACCCGAATTACCTAAACGAAAATAATTACACAGGTTTTTCAGGAATTAATATTATCAGCTGGTTGTTTGCAATAGCAGGTGTATACGGAATCTACAGAGTTCTTGAAAACAGATTTAAAAAAGCAATTACAAAAAATCCGGCTTTGGAAATCGAGGAAATAGGAAATAAGGAATTATAAACAAATAATGATGACTTGATGTTTCAAAGTCGCCATTTTAATTTTTAAGAACTAAAAACATGGATGAAAGCGACAAACTAGCATTTGCCCTCAATCATTTTGCAGGACTCACAGAAGAGGATTTCAAGTTATCTGAAAATTACTGGTTGCCTAAAATTTATAAAAAAGGAGATTTCTATAATCTTCGGGGAACGGTTTGTACCTATTTTGGGTTTATTATTGAGGGTGTTTTCCGTTCTTACACAATTGATGAGAAATCGGGGGAAGAAAAAAATGTTTTCTTGTATTCTGCCAATGGTTTTGTGGTTTCTTTTAAAAGTTTCATCAATCAGATTCCGTGTGATTACCATACTCAGGCTTTAACGGATGCTTCGATTATTTTTATTCGATATACCGATTTGCTTTCATTATATAATCAGTCGCACCGTTGGGAAAAATTTGGAAGATTATTGGCACAGGAAGCATTCAACATTACCATGTCGAGAATTGAAGGGTTTATTTTAAAATCTCCTGAAGAACGATATTTAGACCTGATCAAACAGCATCCCGATATTTTTAATAATGTTCCGTTGTATCATATTTCTTCTTATTTGGGAATTCAGGGGCCATCATTGAGCAGGATCCGGAAAAGAATTTCGGGTAAGTAATACGATTTTAACCAAGGTTAAAATTATCCTCGTTTTATTCGCAGAACTTTGTCTCATAATTTAAAACCAATTAAAATAAAAGTTATGAAAACAAAAACTATCGTATTAATTCATGGATTATTTGTGAACAATACAAGCTGGAAAGAATGGAAAACTTATTTCGAAACAAAAGGCTACACCGTACACACTCCGGCAAACCCGGGGCATGATGGAAATACTTCAGATTTAAAGAAAAATATACCGTCGCATTTGAAAGATGTAGGTTTTGATGAAGTGGTTGCTCATTTGTCGGGGTTCATCGATTCACTTCCCGAGAAACCAATTATCATCGGACATTCGTTCGGCGGATTGATGGTTCAGAAACTGATTGATATGGGTAAAGCAGTTGCAGGAGTAAGCATTGATGGTGCGCCTCCCAAAAACGTAATGGCTCCTTTTTCTACAGTAAAAATTGTCTGGCCGGTTGTGAATTTCTTTAAAGGAAATACTGCATTTTTAGGTTCAAAAGAGTGGTATCATAAGGCATTTTTCAACAATTATTCAAAAGAAGAGAGCGATAAACTGTATGAAACCGTTGCTGCTCCCGAAAGCAGAAAACTGGCGAGAGATCCGCTTTTCAAATCTTCAGCAAAATTAGATTTAAACAAACCTCATGAGCCATTGTTGTTCATTGCAGGTTCTAATGATCATATTTTCCCGGCAAAATTTTCAAAAAAAATTGCTGACGCTTATAAAGATAAAAACAGTGTTGTTGATTTTAAAGAATTTGAAGGAAGAAGTCATTTTATTGCGGGTGAAAAAGGTTGGGAAGAAGTTGCAGGGTATGTTTTGAACTGGATTGAAAAACAATAAAAATATATCATCTAATCTTGTTTTTTCTATGACTATTTTACATCCATGTAAAGGTTGTAAAGTTAGAAAGCCGTATTTTTGCATAGAATTTTTTCAAATTAATTCTTTACGTCAATTTCTATAATGAAAAAACAAGATACGTGGGCAATTGTAAAAAGGCTGTTCTTCATTGGGATGAAGTTTCGTAGTTGGTTTATTTTTACCCTGATTATTTCCGTTATATTATCCGTTGTTTCTACTTACAGACCTTATCTTACGATGCAGATTGTAGATAACGACATTACAAAGCTGAAAGATGAAGCTTTGATGATAAGACATATTTATATTTTGGTAGGGCTTGTTTTTGCGGAAACGATTTTAAATTTCTTTCTGGTTTATTTCTCCAATTATATTTCTCAAAATGTGATCAGAGATATTCGTGAGAAACTTTATAATAAGCTGATTTATTTCAGAACTGCTTTTTTTGATAAAACTCCGATCGGTCAGCTGGTGACAAGAGCCGTTGGTGATGTTGAAACTATTGCGACAGTTTATACAGACGGTTTTCTGATGGTTTTTGGCGATGTTCTGAGAATTATTTTTGTACTTTTTATGATGTTCCAGGTCGATGTGCATCTGAGTTATATTTCTCTTGCGATTTTACCCTTAATGGTTGTCATTACGCGATTTTTTCAAAAGAGATTAAAAAAAGCTTTTGGCGATGAAAGAACATGGACTTCCAATCAAAACTCATTCGTTCAGGAAAGATTGGCGGGAATGCCGATCATTCAGGTGTTCAACAGGCAACAGGCGGAATTTAAAAAATTTGATGAGATCAATATCACTTTAAAAAGCGCTTTGCTGAGAACCGTTTTTATTTTCTCTTTGTTTTTCCCTGTTGTTGAACTGATTTCTTCCCTGTTCATCGGATTTGTCCTTTTTTACGGAGGCTATATTACCATCAGTGCAGGTGTTGTGATTGCGTTTATTCAGTTTATTTCGATGCTGATTCGTCCTTTGCGACAGATTGCAGACCGTTTCAACAATATTCAGCGTGGCATTGTTGGTGCAGAAAGAGTTTTGGGTATAATGGATGAAGACTATGCGATGCCCAATACGGGAACGGTAAAAAAGGACCATTTCCACGGAAAGATAGAATTCAAAAACGTCCGTTTTTCTTATGATGAAAAGCAGGAAGTTTTAAAAGGAATAGATTTTAAAGTAAATCCGGGAGAAACTGTTGCGATTGTCGGAGCTACCGGAGCAGGAAAATCTACAATCATCAGTTTGATTACAAGATTATACGACATCAATTCAGGAGAGATTTTTATTGATGATGTTGAATTAAAAGATTACGAACTGTACAATCTCAGAAGTCATATCGGTGTCGTTTTGCAGGATGTATTTCTTTTCCACGGAAGCATTTATGAAAATCTTGCGTTCGGCGATGATGAGATTACTTTAGAAAAAATAAAATCGGCGGCAAAAGAAATTGAAGTAGATCAGTTTATCGAGCAGCTTCCGGGAGGTTATGAGTATGTGGTGAGCGAAAGAGGTTCTTCAATTTCATTAGGACAAAGACAATTGCTGTCTTTCCTCAGAGCGTATTTATCTGATCCGAAAATTCTTATTCTGGATGAAGCTACATCTTCAATTGATCACGAAAGTGAAAAATTAATCCAAAGAGCTACCGAAAAGATTACCAAAAACAGAACGTCAATCATCATCGCGCATAGACTTTCAACTATAGAAAAAGCTGATAAAATCATTGTGATGGAGCACGGTAAAATCGTTGAAGAAGGCAAACATCTTGAGCTTCTTGATAAAAACGGATATTATGCCACGCTATACAAGGCTCAGCTAAGGCATGAAATTGAAGTAGAAGAAAAGTTATAATCCGTAAGGAATTATTTCTAAATCTTTTTTCCAGCTTTCACCATATTTTTCGGTTAAATATCGGGCAACTTCCTGATTGTTCTTTTTTGCTTTTTCAGACATGTAAGTAGTGATAACGCAGTTTTCGTAAACGACACCAACGCCATATTTGTTTTTAAACTGATCATGATTTCTAGACATGATCCCAAACTGTATGAAATATTTAACGTCTTCTTTTTTGTCTGAAACACTTTTATTTTCATTTCCTTTTTTGGTTTCGAGAACGACAGGTTCATATTTCTGTGCAAAAATGAAAGTTGAAGATACAATTAATCCTAAAGCAAAAGTTGTTTTGATGAAATTCATGGCTTCTATTTTCCTTTTTGATGATTAAATGGTGTCTAGGTTAAAAATTTTAATAAATCCTACTCAAATTTTTTCTCTGTATAAAGAACTCTTTTCAAAAAATGATCTAAATGATTCATTAAGAAACAATTATGCAAAGCATCATTAATGCTGCATTTGTTAACATTGAGTTAATATTAAATTCACTTTAAATTCACAATTAAGAACTTAGGTATAGTTTTTGTTATTTAGAAGAACTATAAAAAATATGGCTAACCCTATGGTTATTTCAGATAGAATTGCTAAATTTATTAAAAAATTAGCTTTTTGTTGTTTTTAACAGGGGTTAGTTATGTGAATTTTGTTATTTTTTTAATTAAAAACAAAAATATAAAGATGAATAATATCCAAGACGAATTTCAGGTCTTAAAAGATGAATTGAAAAAGTTGAACATCGATGTTCAAAAAATTGTAAAAGTAGGTAACGGCAGTATGGATTTCCATGAAGTGTTTTACAAATCTCCCAGATACGAAGAAGTAAAAACAGTTTATGTACAGAGACATACCTTAGATCATCTTATTTCGAGATTTAAAGAATGTTATGCCAGTTAAAAATATCAAACGCCTCCAAAATCGAAGGCGTTTTTTATTTTATATTCTTTTAAAATCTATAACCCAAAGAAAACCCGCTTCTGAAACCTGCCCAAGGACCGTCTACTTTTACCCTTGCGCCGTTAGAATTGGTTTCTACCGTATATTCAACGAAAGGGATATCGAGATTTTCAATTTCTTTTTTTAGCTGAGCCTGCATATCGGGCGTCAAAATGACATCACTGGTAAGATTAAAATCACCTCTTCCTGAACCGTAATGTGCTCCTGCAATCCAGAAATCTAGGACAAGATTGTGCTGTTTGTTTAAGAAAAACTGTGCACCGATCATCAATCCGCCGCTGTTTCCGCTTGCTTCTCCGTTTCCTTTTAGCGGAATAGGGTAGGTTGTGTTTAATGCGGTATAATCATATGTAAAATCAAAAGTATTGGATGAAACTTTGGAATAACGATAATATGGCGCAAAATAAAATCCTTTTCCATAGCCTTCACCAATATAAAATCTCGGTTCGATGGTGAAATTCGTTGCTTTAATTCTCAGATTCTGAAAATCTTTTTCATCTTCTTCACTCAAAAAAGCATTCATAAAGGGAACTTTTCCTTCTACAACGGTTCCAAAACCTACATTGATCGCAAACCAACGGTTGATCGATCTTTCATATGACAAATTAATATTTCTGAAAGCATATCCCGTAATGTTCGTTTTTATGATATTCATTTTATCTTCAGGAGTAGAGTGTGCCTGTGACATGGTAGTGATTTCCTGTGCAGTGACTTCCGACAGCAGAAAGCAAGGGACAAATAGCAATATTTTTTTCATAGCTTCAAATTTTGATTAAATGGTGTGGTAGTAATTGGCGATATTTTCAATGAAAACATGGTCTACAGAACCGTTCAATCAAAAACCGTTCTAAAATTTTATTTTTGATGTAAATTTTTTAATAATAATCATTTTTGTTTGCGAATTCTTTGGTAATTTTTCTTAAAAAAACCACCTGAAATATTCAGATGGATTTTTCTCTACGTTAAAATTATATCTTTAGTTACTTAAAATTATTGTATGAAACAGAGAAGATTTTTGATGATTGATGGAAGTTGGGTGATCAAAGTTGTGAAGATTTTAAGGTGTCTATAATAAACTTGTAATTTGAACAACATTGGGATAAATTGGAAAATGGCATCACGCTTCAACGCTCATTATACCATAACTAAAAAACCTTAATTAAAATGCTTTAAAATCCAGTTTAAGCATTCTTCAGAATCCATAATACTCCAGGAATGAGGGTGTCTGAAACCTTCTGGTCTTATCCCACGATCATTCGTAATAATAAGGTCGGCGTTTTTGTGCCCTCTTAATTTTAGTAAATTCATCATTGCTGTAATATCAGCACAGTTGAGGTCATAAATATTCCTTCCTCTATTTTTCATTTGCCACATAATGCCGGCTTCAGTATACATTAAGATTGGAATATTCATTAAATATTTTGCATTTCCACCATCTTTGTCTCGGTAAGTGAACATCGATTCTTTCAAATATTTATCTCTGTTTTTATCGGGAGTTCCAATTGCAGCGACTAATTCTTTGTTGAACATTTTTGCTTCATTCACAGCAGCATCAGAAAAATTTCTTTCAATATCTCTTTCGAGCCTGTAATACATATTTTCATAATCGAGTGGCGGATCGATAGCAAAAACTGAACTCGGAACGAAGTATGTATTTTTGTCTCTAACAGCTCTTTCTGCATAAGTGATCGCTAACATTCCGCCACCAGAAAGTCCGCCAATAGAAATTTTGTTTTTTGGAATGCCATATTTTTCAACATTATCTTTAACAATTCTGTCTAAAAATTTTTGATCGGCATTGTAAAAAAAGTCTCCGTCTTCTTCCCAATTTGTAAACAGAACGAGCATGTCTTTTGCATAAGCTAATTCATCCAGGTAAATTTGATTCATTACTCTTTCTGCATTTTCGCCTCCTCCCGGTAAAACAACGATCATTCCTTGAGGTTTTCCTTCTGGTACAATTCTGTAATAAAAATTCTTGCTGTCTTTAAAAGTTACTTTTTCTGCTTCCTGAGCAAATGCATTAGAAAAAAATGCGATGAATAATATGATCAGTAATTTGTATTTCATAATCGGAAAAGCGTTTGGTTTAAGTTTAATTTACCTTAAAGACAATTCACGATTGGTAGATATTACATCAAAAAAGTTCAGAATTTAAAAATTGCAATTCATCTTGAGACGGATGATTTTTAAAATCAATAAAAGTCCGAAATTCAGGGGTGTCGTCACAGAAAATTACGTCGAAAGCAAAACGGTTATTTCCGTACAAACCTCTGTGAATCATGTTGGCGGAAAAAATTAACAGGTCGCTACGATTTAGGCTGACTGTTTTTCCTCGCTGAAGATTGTTATTTGGTTTTCTTCCATTTAATGAAAGTCTGGTTTCCTCTTCTTCCTGCAAATCCCAGTTCTTGTGTGTGGAAGGAATAAGTTCAATTCCTATTTCAGGTTGCAAAGGAATTCTGAAATGAATAACATTTTGTGTTTTGATTTTTTCTTTTTGTTCGTCGATACTCATTCCGGTGTACTGAATATCACGATGCCAATAATTGTCCTGATTTTTATTAAATGGATCAAAGAACAGCTGTGTATTCAGAAATATAGCTTTTTCGTGAAATAGTGAACGAACAATCTCTGAAATTTTATCCTGAATAATGAATTTAAAAATATCAAGCCGCTCGTCTTGCGTAATGAATTTGCTTGAAGTAAGACTATGGCTGTTGATTAACCCGGATTGATAATATTTTTCATTTTCTTTCAACCAGTTATCATGGAATTTATGTAAGATTAATTCCAGATCTTTTAAATCTTCTTCAGAAAAATAATTTTCTAAATAGATATAACCCGAGTCTTTATAATCTTGAAATAGTATGTTTTCCATAATGTTAGTTGTTAATTGTCGTCAAAATGAAGAAAATTATTTAGACAGATATATTATTTTTCTCTGCAAGCACATTCATGATGTTCGTTGAGATACGCAATGGTGGCTTTGCAGATTTTCTCTAATGCATCAATATTAATGTCAGATAACTTTTTCACGTAAATACAAGCTTTTCCCATTTTAAATTTACCTAAATCATCCAATAAATGTTGGTTGTTTTCATTTGGAGAATGAACATACAATGAAAATTCTGTTTTGCGGGGTGAAAAACCGATGAGTGGCATATCACCTTCGTGCCCGCTTGCATATTTGTAGTGATAGCTGCCAAATCCGATAATGGTTGGTCCCCACATTTTAGGCTCAAAGCCAGACCATTTGCTCATGAGTTTAATCAACTCGAAACTGTCGGCTTTTTTTTGATCCTGCTCTACATAAGAATTGATAAAATCACTTACATTTTCTTGTGTTTCGGTGGTTTTGTTGGGTTTTGCCATCGTATTAAAATTTAAAAATTCTTTTGAAAAATCATCATGACTTTATTTCCTTAAAATCTTTTCCATTGGTTTACCTTTTGCCAGTTCATCGATCAGCTTATCAAGATAACGGATGTTTCTCATAAGTTCGTCTTCAATTTCTTCTACACGATAACCACAGATTACCCCTTTGATCAATGAAACATTGGGATTGATCTTAGGAGCCTGTTCAAAAAAATCTTTAAAACTGGTTTTGTTTTCCAGAATTTTCTGAAAGCTTTTTTCATTGTAGCCAGTCAGCCAGAAAATAATTTCGTGCACTTCTTCCTTTGTACGCCCTTTCTTTTCTGCCTTTTCAATATAATGCGGATAAACTCCGGCAAATGACATTTTGTAAACCCTTTCGAAATTTTTGCTTTGCATGGTTTTTATTTTACAGGTTTGTAGATCAATTGTACAACTCCTGATCTGAAAATATTGGTTTTTAATAGCTTTAAATTTAGCCTGCTTTTCAAATCTTCAAATAAAGGTTTCCCGCTTCCTAAAGCAACCGGATGAAGAGAGATTCTGTAAACATCAATTAAATTTAGCTCAATAAAAATTTTAATAAGACTTGCGCCACCGTAAAGCCAAATGTCTTTTCCTTCTTGTTGTTTTATTTCTGTAACTTTTTCTGCAATATCAGAATTAATAAAAGTTGCATTCTGATCTTCTCTTTCCTAACTTGAAAATACGAATTTATTTTTTGAATGAATGGTTTCCCAAAGATTGATTTCTTCGGAACCTGTATTTTCATCGGGTTGATAATTTCCCCAAGAATCGTAACTTACCCTTCCATAGAAAATGGAATCAATATTTGAAAGAAAACCATCAAAATTCATGTCATCATCCATAATACACCAATCGATTTCTCCGTTTGGTCCTTCTATAAACCCATCTAAAGTGGTGGCAAGATCCAGAATTATTTTTTTCATATTTAATTATAACTGAAATGTGATTAGATATTGTCTTAGCAAGCAACTAAAAACCATCAACTATCAACTAAAATTAATTGATTATTTCGGCATCCGGATTTTCATGAAGTTTTGCTATCCTTTCTTTCCAGTTTTGAAGTTCTTCATCCGTTAGTCTGATCCATTCTTTTATTTCACCGACAATTTTGAGAGGTTCAGTGCTGCGATAAGATCGGGTAGGGTTTCCCGGAAATTTTTTGTCGGTTACATTGGGATCATTTTCAAATTTACCTGTCGGTTCTACGATATAAATTCTTTCGCGACCATCACCTTTTGCCAGTGCGGCAGCCAAACCGGCTCCGTTTTGTAACGCCGTAAAGTAGATATGATTCATGATGATTTCAGAATGATAATTCGATCCGAATCCTGCATTCAGCAAATCTCCGATCTGAAGATCAGCCTTTGTACCGTGATAAAATGGGCCGTTATCAAGAACCTGTTCGTCTTTTTTGTTTTCCATTGTGGGAGTTTTTTTAGGGTTGGAACAACTTGTAAACTTAGGAATTTGTTTTTAAATTGGAAAACCGCTCTTGGAATGAATAGTTTTGAGTATGGAATATAAAAACGATTTTTGCTTAAGCGGATGTGTCAGTTTTAAGCAGGAATAAATTTAATGCCATTCAAATCCCTCTGGTATTGTAATTAAATTTTTCGTTATAAAGTTCCCATTATGGGCATCATAATCGAAAAATAGAAGAGTGTTCTCTTTTGTTTTATCTGTAAATAATATTCGATATACCCATTTACCTGTTTTGTCATCAATGAAAGGTCTTAAATCAAAAAAATTAATATCGTTGAACATGTTTTTTTGAAAAGTAGCATTGAGTTTTGTGGCAATTTCTCTTATGCTTATAAGCTTTATTTTCTTGTCAATATACTCGGGTCTGTCATCATGCATTATATCCATATCTTCTTCTTTCAGCAATTTTCCATTTTCGTCAAATTCTTTCCAAATACCTGTTGAATAATGCCGACTTATATTTTCTTTTTTTGATCGTAATTGCAGATTATCAAAAT
Source organism: Chryseobacterium formosense (assembly GCF_900116415.1). GTDB lineage: Bacteria > Bacteroidota > Bacteroidia > Flavobacteriales > Weeksellaceae > Chryseobacterium > Chryseobacterium formosense. The sequence continues at coordinate 34,039 of NZ_FPAP01000009.1, forward strand.
AACTATAGAGAATCCAATAAGAGCCTTTGGTTATCTGTAAAAGACCGCCATCTTTATTGTATTGCATGATGATATTTGTTCCATCGTGAGTATCGTAAAAGATACTATTTTCTTGTACAGTCTGAGATGTATTTTTTTGAGGATTGGTAATCAACGAATCTCGAATTCTTTTGTATTCTTTAGTATCAAATTTATTCTCATTTTTAAAAGGAAAATGTTGAGCAATTAGCAAACTACATATCAAAAGAAAAAGAAAGATTAATCTTTGTTTCATCAATAATGATTTTGTCGTAAAAATATAAAAAACCGCTCAGAATTCTAAACGGTTTGAATATTTAAATCATATTTAATTAACCTACTGTCACCTCAGAATCTTTATAAATATTCCAAAAGTTATAATCGGTCATTGGGGCATCGGTGATTCCGACATTTCGTCCCATCGTTACAATTTGTCCTCTGTGATACGTTCCGTGCAAAACAATGTGCTGAATATATTCATACTTTGAAAAATCACACTGAAACCATTGAGATTCGATTTTTACATTTTTTGCAAGGTCTTCTTCGGATAAACTTTCGACATAATCCACCAATTTTTTTGAATTGTTTCTGATGCCGTTGAAAATTCCTTCTTTGTCGATAGTTGCAGAGATTTTTTCAAAATCAAAATCATCATTTTCTCCAATGTGGCTCCACCAATATTCCTGCGTTTGCCAAATATGATGCAATGTTTTCAGGATGGTCGGAAAACTTGAAATAACTTCCTGATTAAGCTGTTCATCGGACTTTGTCGAAAGCCAGTCGATGTACTTGTTGACTACCCAGTTGTTGTACTGAGCGGTGTGTGTCATTAATGTTTTTAGATTCATGATATTTTATAGTTTGGTATTATAAAATTAATGAAAAGTCTTTGATTTGGAATAAAGAAAAAACTCTATTAATTAAAGAGCGGTATTCTATTATTTGATGAATATCTGTTTTTAATTTGATTGGCCACGAGAGGAAAGTGCTTCTTCGCTAATATCCGCAACCTGAATGCTTTTAATCGCTGATTTGGTTGAGGATGCTGTACTTCCACCCATGATGTATAATTTATTGTTATATATTTCCGCAGCAGCATGTCGTCTGGGAATCATATTGGATGATAACCGATGCAACGTATTGGTTTCTGTATCAAAGTAGGCCAAGAAATTCTGATTATTATAACCGCCTGCAATGAAAATCTTATTACCGGAAACCGCTAATGAATGACCGGATATCGCGGCAGGCATCGTATATTGCTCAGTCCACTCATTTTTATTGAGATCGAATACGTTGACCAGACGAGATGATGTACCGTTAAAACCACCAATGACATACAGCTTATCATTCACAATTTTGCCTCTTGTTTCTCTGGCAGTTGGCATATTCGGTAACGGATTCCATGTATCTGAAGCAATATCGTAATATTGAAATCTGTCAGAAAATACTGTGGTGGCAGCATTATTTAGCCCACTGCCGCCGAATACATATATTTTTCCGTTATGGATGGCAGAACCTGCATTTCCTGTATAGGCACGATTGACAGCTCCCTTTGTTACTTTATGAGTTTCAAGATCCACAATTTCAAGATGGCTGTTTCCCCAACCGTTAAAAATATAAATTTTATTATTGTAAGTCTCCGAATTGGCAAATCTTTTAGGAACCAGACTGGAGTTAATGACACTCCAACGGTTATCTTTAATGCTGTATTTCTCAATAATTGTAGCATTGCCATCCGAATCTTTATACCCATTGCTCACATAGATATTGTCACCTGCAATGGCACTGGTTACAGCTCCTCTGCGCATAGACATATCCGAAAGATGTTTAAAGTTTAGGATTTGCGCATTGGCTAAACATAAACCGAAAAGTGAAATGAGGAATAATTTTGTTTTCAATGACGTTGAGGTTTGGTTTAATTGATTTCCTGTGTGGAGAAATATTTTTTAAATATAGGGAAAAGTCATGGATTGGAAATCCGCGACATCGAGCACATTAAAATAATGTAATCTATTCAATAACACCATTTCTAGTGATGATTGATTCTTCCATTAAATCTACAATTTCATAAACTGAGATTGAAAATATACCGGCAATTCCCTGGTCAAATTCTTTTTTCCAATAAGAATATCCATCAATAGAGTCGGGCAGTTTGACTTTTTCATTTTTTAATTTAGTAACACTTTTATCTAATGCTATTTCAGAAATTGGAATGTGCGTAAATTCATTTGCAAAACCTTTTTCCACATCAGGATTTCCCACCTTCAATCCACCAATTGAAATATGAATGACCTTTCCATGTTTTGGATATTCTTCTATTTTTAAAATTTTCAGAGTAGAGTTTTCTTCTCCTTTGCGAGTTTTATAATTCCACTCTTGACCGACTTTGTATTTCATGGTTTCTGAGTTTTTGCAGTTAGTTAGGAAAATAAATACGAGTAAGGTTGTTATAATTTGGAGTTTGTTCATGTTTTGGAATTTGTTTTAATGCCTCAAAGTCGGGAGACTTTGAGGAGCTGGGAGAATTTAGAGGTATTGAATGAGATCAGGGTAATATATTGTAGCTGTTGAAGTTCCCATAAACATATAGTGTGAAAAGATCTCAAGAGCACTCATTCCATCATCATCAATCTGTATACATACCATTTCGCTCTGTTGAGTTGGATACAATCCAAGCTTTAATTCTCCTCTGAAATTATATCTGTGTAAAAAAATACCGTCTTTAATACTCAATAATAAATTGTGTTTTAAATAAAAATCTATATCATTATCATACAATTCATTTATGTTAAAATTATCAATGTTAAAATCTAGTTTTTCGCAAACTAAAAAAGAAAAAATATTATCTGCGGGATGCATTTTTAGATCAAAATTTCCTGTCGCTTCTCTCCTTATCGTTGTATTAGAACTATTAACCGATTTGCGAAGTGATTTATTTCTGGCAAGTTTATTTAATGCGATTTTCAAATCTGTTTTATTCAAAGTAGATTTAATTTCTCCGATTCCCACGACAGTTTCAACAGGGTAAAAATTTTGTTTTTCTGAATCTTGGATCAGAGGAGTGGAGTTTTGATCATATATTATAATATCACATTCAGTACTTATTTCATTATTAGATGTCAATACAAAGCCTGAATTAATATCTAATCTTTTAGGAATTACAAACCTTAAAAACTGTTTTACAATTCGTTCTCGATATTTGCCATATTCTGCATTATGAAAAATTCTTCCAACTTCATCATTATAAAATACTTCTCTTGAGGTATTTGAAAATTCATGACAAAATTTTTCAATTTCGGATTTTAAAATAGCTTTGTATACATAATTTGGCATATTAAAGTTGTTATTAGTTTATCAAATTTAAATATAAAAGTTAAAGCTTCAAAGAAACTTCTTTACTATATTGAATCCAACAAAAAACCGCCCAGAAAAATCTGAACGGTTTTAAAAAATATTGTCTCAGCGACACGCCGCGTTACATCATTCCCGGCATTCCACCACCCATTGGCATAGCTGGCTCGTCTTTTTTCACTTCAGTGATTACACACTCAGTCGTAAGAAGCATTCCAGAAACAGAAGCTGCATTTTCAAGGGCAACTCTTGTTACTTTCGTAGGGTCGATGATACCTGCTTCAAGCATGTTGACATACTCGTCAGTTTTAGCGTTGTATCCGAAGTCTCCACTTCCTTCCGCAACTTTAGCAACAATTACAGAACCTTCACCACCTGCGTTAGCAACGATTTGTCTCAATGGCTCTTCGATCGCTCTTTTCACGATTTTGATCCCTGTAGACTCATCAGAATTGATTCCTGTAAGGTTTTCCAAAGCAGCAATAGCTCTCACCAAAGCAACACCACCACCTGCAACAATACCTTCTTCAACTGCTGCTCTTGTAGCGTGAAGTGCATCATCTACTCTGTCTTTTTTCTCCTTCATTTCAACTTCAGAAGCTGCACCTACATAAAGAACGGCAACACCACCTGCTAATTTAGCCAGTCTTTCCTGCAATTTTTCTTTATCGTAATCAGAAGTAGAGGTTTCCATCTGAGCTTTGATCTGTGCCACTCTTCCTTTGATTTTGCTTTCTTCACCACCACCGTTTACGATTGTAGTATTATCTTTATCGATTGATACTTTCTCAGCAGTTCCCAACATATCCAACGTAATGTTTTCCATAGTGAAACCCTGCTCTTCAGAAATAACTGTACCTCCTGTAAGGATTGCGATATCTTCCAACATTGCTTTTCTTCTGTCTCCGAATCCTGGAGCTTTTACCGCAGCAATTTTAAGAGAACCTCTCAATTTGTTTACCACTAAAGTTGCTAAAGCTTCACCTTCAACTTCTTCAGAGATAATTAATAAAGATTTTCCACCTTGAGCAATTGGTTCAAGAACAGGAAGCAATTCTTTCATTGAAGAAATTTTCTTCTCTACTAAAAGGATGTAAGGATTTTCTACCTCAGCAACCATTTTTTCAGGATTCGTTACGAAATATGGAGATTGGTAACCTCTGTCAAACTGCATACCTTCAACAACGTCAACAGTTGTATCGATACCTTTAGCTTCTTCTACAGTGATAACACCTTCTTTACCTACTTTTCCGAAAGCTTCAGCGATCAAAGATCCAATTGTTTCGTCGTTGTTAGCAGAAACTGAAGCAACCTGTTTTACCATTTCTGTAGAATCTCCAACCGTTTTAGATTGAGATTTTAGATTTTCAACAACTGCAGTTACCGCTTTGTCGATTCCTCTTTTCAAATCCATTGGGTTTGCACCAGCAGCTACGTTCTTAAGACCTTCTCTTACGATAGCCTGTGCCAAAACAGTAGCGGTAGTTGTACCGTCTCCTGCGATATCATTGGTTTTGGAAGCCACTTCTTTTACCATTTGTGCTCCCATGTTTTCTACTCTGTCTTCAAGTTCGATTTCTTTTGCTACAGAAACACCGTCTTTCGTTACGTGAGGTGCACCGAAAGATTTTTCGATTACCACGTTTCTACCTTTTGGTCCCAATGTTACTTTTACTGCATTAGCCAATGCATCAACCCCTCTTTTTAAAGCGTCTCTTGATTCAATATCGAATTTTATTTCTTTTGCCATTGTTTTAAGCTTTTGGCGAATAGCTTTTGGCTTTTGTCCTTAGCGATTCGCGTGTTTAATTTTATAATTTGATTTTAATTTTAGCTTGTTAGATTTATATATTAACATTAAGAATTTAAGAAAAAAAATTTATTAAAAGATATTTTAAGAATTTGCCTTTGGCAAAATTAAGCAGGACGCTTAAATGTCGAAGATATTCTTAATCAGTCTTTAAGATGAAATTTAACTAACTAAATTTCTTAATGTTTAAAATTTAAATCAAGAAAAAATCTTACCCGATGATTCCTAAAAGATCTCCTTCTTTTACAATTAAATAATCCTTTCCTTCCAGTTTCAATTCAGAACCTGAATATTTTCCATAAAGAACTTTGTCACCCACTTTTACAGTTGTTGGCTCATCTTTTTTCCCTGATCCAACTGCTACTACTGTACCTTCCTGTGGTTTTTCTTTTGCGGTGTCCGGAATAATAATACCTGAAGCTGTTTTAGTTTCTGCAGCGATCGGCTCGATCAAAACTCTGTCTGCTAATGGTTTAAAGTTTACTGACATAATATATTTAATTTTTTAATTATTTCTGTATAGTCTTTCGCTAATTGTATGCCAAGAGGCTTATTTAAAAATTTTGGCAGACTTTTGAGGGGAAGTGTGAAATTTTGGCAGAAAAAAAGCTTCCTGAATTTAGGAAGCCTGTATTTTATTTTCTGCATTTTTGCTCGTATTCGTCAAGAAGATCCATGTAAGGTTTACTGGCATATTCATAGTCAATTTTCATTGCATCAAAACCTTCTCCTCTGTTTTTGGCTAATTTTCTTAATTCTTTCTTTTTTTCAAAGCCTTCTTTTCTTGCGGTTTTTACATCATCTTCAAATTCTTTTATGCGTTTATCTAAATTGTCTGCAAAAGGAATACAATCTTTCGTTACTTCATAAATTGCTTTCTTCAACTTATCATCAATTTTTCCTAAGTTGAAGAAATTTACTCTGTTAAGATCAATGACGATATATCCATATTCTTCATCTGGTTTTTTCATATACGGCAGATAAATGTTGTTTGTATATCTGTTATTCTGGGTGAAAACAATGTTTATTCCGTAAAGATTTGCTTTTCCTTCCTGTTCTAAAGGTAAAATAACTGTTTTGTTAACATCAATAATTTCACCTTTTACATTAATTGTTTTAAGCTTCATTTTGTCATAAACAAGTTTCTCAGAACCGTCTTTTTTGTCGAGAATGATAATTCTCTTAATATCGTTTATACCAATTTTTTCAATAGCTGAAGATTGCTCTTCTTTAAACTTAAATTCATCAATTTCAAATCTCAGCTTTTTCTCAATATTTCCCAACAATAGCATGTCTGCATGTACGAATCTTGGATTCTGAAAATTTTGTAGATAACCGGTTTTTACATCACCGTTCTCCATGATGATTTCTGCCGCTACAGAGGGCTTTTTACCGAAGTAGACATCTTCTTGGGAAAAAACAAAAGAGAATGAAAAGATAAATAACAGTATAATGGATTTTTTCATGTTTATTCTGATAGATTGTTTAGTTTTTCTTTCCTGCAGCCTGCATCGGATTTACCTTTCCGTTGGCGCCGCCTCTTACTGTGGCTTTCTGTTTTTCTTTAAATACCTGGAATTTTGAAGTTTCGGAAGAGCCGCCGTCGTTGTTCCAGAAATTGTTTGATGTATTAATGTCCGCCGTTTCTCTCATCGGGTCAAGCTGAATTGATTTTAATTTTTTATCGAAATAAAAAGTCTTCGAAACTTTCTTTTCGTTGTGTCTCCAGATTTGGGCTGAAGTTCTATCTCGTAATTTTGAACCGTCTTCAAAGGTAAACTCAAGGATAATAGGCATCACTAATCCGCCTTTGTTCACAAAATCAATTTGATAAGCATTAATATTTTTGAATTTCTCCTGTTCTTTTTTGTCTAAAGCAGCATTTGGTTCAGACTTTAAAGAATATTCTTTATTGGTGTCAACTTTCTCCTGACCTCGGTCATAACGGTAATAAAAATCCTGAAGATCTTTGTCTTTTTCTACTTCGAAATTAATTGTTTTATCTTCTTTATTTCTGATTTTCGAAATGTCTTCAAACTCATTTTGCAAAGGTTTTTCAACTTTATATTTTTCTTCGGTTGAAGAAGCTGTAACTTCAAAATCAGGATTGGCAACGGTTACTTTATCAATGGAAATATCTACAGGATCTGTTCCGTAGAACCATCCTCTCCAGAACCAGTCGAGATCCTCACCACTTGCATCTTCCATTGTCCTGAAAAAATCTGCGGGTTCAGGATGTTTGAATGCCCATCTTTTAGAATAGGTTTTAAAAGCTTTATCGAAAAGTTCTCTTCCCATAATCGTTTCCCGAAGAATATTTAAACCTGTCGCCGGTTTTGCATAAGCATTCGGACCAAACTGAATAATATTTTCAGAATTGCTCATGATGGGTTCCAATTGATCTTTCGGGAGTTTCATGTAATCAACGATCGTCCAGGCCGGACCACGTTTTGAAGGGAATTTGTTATCCCATTTTTCTTCCGTTAAATATTCGGTAAATGTGTTTAATCCTTCATCCATCCAGCTCCATTGTCTTTCGTCTGAATTGATGATCATCGGGAAAAAGTTGTGCCCTACCTCATGAATGATTACTCCTATCATCCCGTTTTTCACCCCTTCGGAATACGTTCCGTCTTTTTCCGTTCTTCCGAAATTGAAGCAGATCATCGGATATTCCATCCCATTGGAAGCTTCCACAGACTGCGCCACCGGATAAGGATAAGGAATCGTAAATTCAGAATATGTTTTTATCGTATGCGCAACTGCTTTCGTAGAATATTTTCTGTACAAACCATAAGCTTCTTTAGGATAGAAACTCATTGCCATTACTTTATTATTGTTTTCAGGGATGGTAACACCCATTGCGTCCCAAACAAACTTCCTTGAAGCCGTCCAGGCAAAATCTCTTACATCTTTTGCCTCAAAAACCCATGTTTTTCTTTGTTTTGAATGATTTTTTTCTGCTTTTTTAGCTTCATCCAAAGTGACAATTTCTACAGGTTCGTTTGAAGTCTGAGCTTTTTTATATCTCGCTAATTGTTCTGAACTTAAAACCTGTTCATAATTTTTACATTCTCCTGTTCCTCCGATCACATGGTCTGCAGGAACATTTATCGAGACTTTATAATTTCCGAAAACTAAAGCAAATTCCCCTCTTCCTGTAAACTGATGATTTTGCCATCCTTCAAAATCACTGTAGACACACATTCTCGGAAACCATTGGGTAATTGTGTAAAGGTCGTTTCCGTCTTCAGCAAAATTTTCATAACCGCCACGACCTCCCATTTTTATTCGGTTGGGAATATTGTAATTCCAATCGATTTTGAAAATGAATTTTTCACCTTTTTTTAAAACTTTAGGCAGATCAATACGCATCATCGTTTTATTGACCGTGTATTTCAAAGGATTTCCTGAAGCATCCGTCACTTTTTCAAGATTTACACCATATCCATTATCTTTTACAGGCAATTCTGAAACTTTCACTTGCTCGTCATTTAAAGATTTTGGCAGGGTAGAAGAGAACTGATAATCTGCTTTTTTTACCGTCGACTGTTGGTTTTCGTCTAATTGAAGCCAGATATAATCCAAATCATCCGGAGAATTGTTGTGATAGGTTACCGTTTCTGAACCTTTCAAATTTCTTTTATCTTCATCAAGATATGCCACGATGTCATAATCTGCTCTGTTCTGCCAATACGCTTGTCCAGGAGCTCCGGAAGCTGTTCTGTAAACATTCGGAGTCGGGAGAATTGTTCCCAGCTGCTCAAAACGGTTTCCGTGATTGCTTCCCGGATTATTCTGAATGTTTTGGGCAAAAACGCCTGTAAAAAAAAGAACTGAAAGTGCAGAAATTGTAAATTTCATTTCGGATGATTTAATAATATTCAAATATAATAATAAGTCGTTGAAAATATATCAGATTTTTTTAGAATGGAAGTCGTTCTAAGGTCATTTTTAATGAAAGCGCAAAAACTCCCGATGACACAAATAAAACCCAGTCTTTTTTGTTGACTTTAAATATATTTAAAAGGACAAAAAGTAAAACTAAAATACCAAGAACAATCACAATTTGCCCGACTTCCAAGCCAATATTAAACCCTAAAAGCGGCAATGCGATGCTCTGACTTTTGGCGATCATCACTCTTGCAGTATTGGCAAAACCCATCCCATGGATCAAGCCAAAAAATAAGGCTAAATAATAATTGATGTTATTTTGTGACTGCTTCTTACTTTTCATTAAAATATTACCAAGTGAAGTTAAAACAATCGTCAAAGGAATCAGAAATTCTACCCATGCAGAAGGAACTCTTACGACATCTAAAATGCTTAAGGCTAAAGTTACCGAGTGTCCAATCGTAAAAGCTGTTACCAAAACCAAAATTTTCTTCCAATCGGAATAAGAATAAATAGCAATTAAAGCCAGCACAAAAAGTTGATGATCCAAAGCGTCCAATGAGATAATATGTTCCCAACCGAGATTCAGATAGAATAAAAAATCCTGCATTTCTAATAATTTTAAGGAAATGCGATGATACAAAATTTATTTTAACTTTGTATAAATTTCGATGTCATGATTGTGAATATAGAACTTGAAAATTCTGAGGATTTTGCGTTTATCAAGCAACTTTTAGAAAAACTAAAAGGAGTGAAATCTGTTTCTGTGCAAGAGGAAGAATTTTATGAAGATGGAACGCCAAAATGGTTTATTGATAAACTTGCAGATTATGCAGATCGTCTTGAAGAGAAAGATATGGTTTCTGAAGAACAATTTCTTAAATATGTTGACGAAGAAATATGCAGATTGAATTCTCAAAAATAGCTCAGCTTACTTTAAGAAATCAAATAGAGTTTCTTGAAATGACTTGGACTAACAAACAAATCGTGAGTTTACTTCAGGATGTGAATAAAGTGACTTTAGATTTGAAGAATGGAAAGTTTAATCAATTTCAAAGATATTCAAAAGATATTCGTTCTGCATTAATCGGCAAAAAAACACGTAAGAATGTATTTCAGAAAAGAAAATGAAAACAAAATACGTATTCTTCTATTCTTTGATATGAGACAAGATCCCGAAAAATTATTGATTTACTGAAATGAAAAAATATTTTGTCTTCTTTATTATTTCCTTATTTGTGATGGCTTCATTCAGCAAAAAACATCCTTATCATGTTGGTTCGGTAGAAATGAATTACAATTCAAAATCTAAAAATTTTGAGATTACCGGAAGGTTTTTTCTTGATGATTTAGAAAACGGATTATCCAAAAAATATGGTAAGCCTTTTCATTTTAATGATCCGAAATACAAACCTCAACTTAACGAGGCTTTAAAAAATTACAGTTCAGAATATTTTAAGCTGAAAACCAATAATCAGTTTCTTAAAATCAACTTTGTCGGCTATGAAGAAGACAGTGAGTCTGTAAATGTTTATTTAGAATCTGAATCTGTCTCAAATCCGAAAAAAATTGAAGCTGCCGTAAGTTTTTTATACAATCTGTTTGATGATCAGATCAACATCGTTCATATTATTGTTGATGGAGAAAGGAAAAGTGAAAAACTAACGTATCCCAATAGATATTTATATCAGCAATTTTAAGCTATTTTTCTAATTGTAAAAATACATTTTCTGCTTTTGCATGTGCTAATAAATCAGGAAAAAAATCATCATAACATTTCTGCAAAATGTCTTTGTTGTCTAAAAATGCCTGAAAAACAGGAATGTCTTTATCTAAATATTTCGCCTTATTCAAAACATTCTGAATGCTGAATTTAATTCCCCAATCTTCACGATAATTGAATAGCCAGTCGTCGTGTTCCATTTTTGCAAGCATTTTTTTGAAGTTTTCAGGAAGAAATTGCTTGTTTTCATTCAAAACACGGTACACTTTTAATGAATGTTCTTTCCAGCCTTTTAATGAGTTTAAAGAAAAATCGGTTGCCAGAAAATAATCCATCGAAACATCTACAAAAGCTCCTGCATATAATCTCACAAGCGGACTGAAAACTTTTTTTGCTTCATGAATTGCAGGATGAGAATCGGTAAACGTATCAATTGCTCGGTGCATCGTAATTCCGTCCTGAATTTCTTTCGGAAAAGAAAAACGTTCTTTGTTTCGGATGAAGTCTTCCAAAAACTGTCCGACAATTTGTCCGTCAGAAAAAGAGAGAAACGAGTGGGCGAGATAGTTCATACTGCAATTTAGAATTTAAAAACAAAAAAATCCTCCGAAATTATTTTTAAGGAGGATTAATTTACAATTTTAAAGTAAATATTTTTATTTTTTAATAAACTTTTTACTACCTACTAAAGAATTTTTATCCGAATAAACACTCAGAAAATATTCTCCTGAAGGCAAACCTTGCAGATTAATACTTTTTTTATCAGTCGTTAGAACGATCTGTCCTAAAGCATTGATTACTTTGAAAGAATAAATTTCATCATTTTTAATCCATATATTGATTTCATCTTTTGCAGGATTCGGAAATACAGTAAAATCTGTGATATTCTGATTTTTTATTTCAAACGTTCCCAGATTGGCAGTCGGCATAAATTGAGAAACGACACAGGCAAAACGAGCAAAACCAAAGGCTTCATTTGAAGGATTGATGTTTCCCGTTGCAATTCCGGTAGGTTCAGAATTGAAATTTACATTCGGATTCGCCCATCTGTTTATTCTTGTACAAGAAAATCCGGAGTCTGCACACTCATTATTATACGCCATGATTGTTCTCCATCGTTGCGAAGGCAAGCTTGAAGTTCCTAAACTTATTGATGTCTGGTTGATGTATCCGTGATGATTTTCACAAGGCGTTGTAGAAGATGAAACATACCAGTCGTGATTAAGTCCCATATTGTGCCCCATTTCGTGCGCTAAACTGTAATTGGAAACAACACAATTGAATAATGTTACGGTAAACGCACTGTTGGCTGTATAGTTAGTCGGGTTAGAGTTCAAATATCCTAACCCGCAAATGTTGGTGGGGGTAGAGGTAACAAGAGCACAAAGATCGGCTCCGTATGTGGTTCTTAAGCTATGAACATCATCCATGAATCCATCATTATTATTTCTGAATCTTGGTAAGTCTGTATAAATATCTCCTGACTCTGTATAAATGATCTCCCCCGAATATACAAGATTAATGGAAGTGTTTGTAACGCCGGAATTAATCAGCGCCGTATTAAAATTTGTAATTGCCGTTGCTACAAAAGAGTTGCTTTGTGCAACACCGCCCCAAGATGCTCTTGCTGCAGAAGTGTAAACAATTAGTACATCAATGGTGGTTGCAGGGCAAATTGCAGTAGATTCTAAGCAAATATTAGAATTAACCTTTTGTGAAACAGAAGATTCGTTCAAAATGAAATCTGTTGTTGCATCTTTATTGATTAAAGCTGATTCACTTACTACCGAAACTGCAAACAGATTGCTGTCAAGCTGATGGAAAATTATTTTTTCTCCTGAAACTGATGTGTACATCCCCGTAATTGCGTTTTCTGCCTTTGAAAGAACAAGTTCAGATTTTGGTTCGTTTTCGATAGTGAAAACAGAAGATTCAGATTTGTTGCTATACAGAAAAGACTTTGAAAATTTTGCCTTGATGATTCTGTCGCTGGGTAAATTTATTTCAAGATCAGATTTTATATTAAATAAAGATTGAGTATAATATTTCGTCAGCATATAAGTCGACGCTAAATTTTTATTAAGTTTTTGCTGCTCTTCGAGATTATTTTCATTAATCGTATTCTGAAATATTTTGTTCTGAGCAAAAAAGGTAATGCTGCAAAATAACATAAAAAGAATAATGCTATTTTTCATAATCATGTGAGGTTAAGAGTTTTGTTTTGTAAATATAAAGTTTTTAATATCAATTTAATTAAAAAAGTCTTTCATGAAAATCCTCTACTTTGCTCACTTCTTCAATCTTGATTCCGAACTTTTTCTTTGGAAGTTTATTTAAATTAGAAATGAAAATTTTCTCATAACCCAGTTTTTCGGCTTCCGTAATTCTTTGTTCGGCTTGTGCAATGGGACGGATTTCTCCGCTTAAACCAATTTCTCCGGCAAAGCAATAATGCTCGGAAATGGCAATATCTTCATTGGAAGAAAGAATAGAGGCAACAACAGCAAGATCCAGAGCAGGATCATCAGTCTTAATTCCGCCTGTAATATTGAGGAAAACATCTTTTGCGCCCAATTGAAAACCTGCACGTTTTTCAAGGACAGCCAATAACATATTCAGCCTTTTTGAATCGAAACCGGTGCAGCTTCTCTGCGGAGTTCCGTAAACTGCCGTACTTACCAGAGCCTGGATTTCTAAAAGCATCGGTCGGTTTCCTTCTAAAGTTACGGCAACGGAATTTCCGGAAAGTTCTTCAGATTTTTTAGTAATTAAAATTTCAGAAGGGTTTTTAATTTCCTTTAAACCCTGCGAAATCATTTCATAGATGCCGATTTCTGAGGTTGAACCAAAACGGTTTTTATTGGCTCTTAGCAACCTGAAAAGATGGTTTCTGTCCCCGTCAAAATTCAAAACAACATCAACCATGTGTTCTAAAACTTTCGGGCCTGCAATTTGGCCGTCTTTTGTGATATGACCGACTAAAAATACAGGAACATTGTTTTCTTTGGCATATTTAATAATTTCATTGGAACATTCACGGATTTGCGAAACGGTTCCGGGAGAACTTTCTATCAACTGTGACTGTAAGGTCTGAATAGAATCGATAATGACAAAATCAGGCTCTAATTTTTTTGCTTCGTGAAGAATTTTTTCCAGCGAAGTTTCTGTATAAAGAAAACAGTTCGGGTTTTTAATTTCGGCTAAACGGTCGGCTCTCATTTTAATCTGTGAAGCACTTTCTTCTCCTGAAACATAAAAAATTCTCTTTTTCATTTTCAAGGCAAGCTGCAAAAGTAATGTTGATTTCCCTATTCCCGGTTCACCACCAATTAATGTGACGGAACCTAAAACAATTCCACCACCTAAAACTCTGTTGAGTTCATCCGAGGGAGTTTTTATTCTCGGTTCTTCAATCGCTTCAACCTCAATAATATTAATAACATGCTGTTTTGATTTAGAAAATGGAGGTGTTTTGGATGAGGTTTTTTCTAAAACTTCTTCTACTAAAGTATTCCATTCGCCGCAGTTTTTACATTGCCCGGTCCATTGTGGATATTGCGAACCGCAGTTCTGACAGAAATATGCTGTTTTGAGTTTTGCCATACTGCGAATTTCAAAATTTTTTTTGAATATTTCTTTTCAATTTTTGATTAATTTTCAGTTATGAAAAATATTTTTTTGAGTTTGATGATTTTTGTAGTCATGTCGCTTTTGCATACTCAGTTTACGGAATCGACTGTTAAGCTTTTGAAATTACCGGGAGGGAGTTTTGGAATGTATTCTATATTTATTCTTATCATGTGTTCGATTATAACAGGAATAGGTTTGGTAACAGTAATTATTTTTAAAAGAAGTTATGGCTCTATATTGAAGATTGCAATTCTGTTTGAGATTATATATTTGTTTTTCATACTAATTTCAGGGAATAATCCATTCTTGTATTTTTCAGATTCTACAAATGAAAATCTTTTAATGATAATGATGTATGGAATTTCAGGACTAGTATTTTTTCTGATGTTCTTTACTCATTTATTTTATATGAAAATAATTTCATCCAAAAATAAGAACTTATCATAGATCAATGATTCATTAAGAAACGCTGCATACATTTGTAATATAATTTAAAAAAGAAATGAAAAAAATAATACTAAGTTTTGTTTTTGCTTTTGTAAGCATGATCACTTTTGCACAATCTACTTGGACAGTAGATCCTATGCATTCATCTGTGAATTTCAATATCAAGCATATGGGGATCAGCTTTGTGCAGGGCAGGTTTGATAAATTTGAAGGAACAGTTTCTACGCCGGGAGCTACTTTAGATAATGCTAAATTTAACTTTTCAGTTCAAACTGAATCTATTAATACGGGAGTGGAGCCGAGAGATAAGCATTTGAAAAGCGCAGATTTCTTTGATGCTGAAAAATTCCCAGCTATGCAGTTTGAAAGCAGTTCTTTAATAAAAGGTAAAAATAATACTTATACTTTGAAAGGTAAATTGACTATAAAAGACGTTACTAAAGAAGTAAGTATTCCGGTAACTTTTGGTGGGGTTACAAAAAACCAACAGGGAAAAGAGGTTGCTGGTTTTCAGGCGAAGTTTACGGTTAACCGTTTAGATTATAATATTAAATTTGATCCGACAGGAGCAGGGATTGGAAAAGATGTTGAGGTTAATTTGTTTTTTGAATTAGTGAAATAATAATTTTCATATATATAATTTGGTTTAGGTAAAGGTTTCTCGAAGTTTTTTTGGGAAGCCTTTTTTCTTTTAAATACTTGGTGTTTCAATTAAAATTAAATTAAATTCAGAATTTAAAATGATAACAAAATTGCTTTGCATTTCTTTTTCCCCTAACTTTGCACAAACCTAATCTAATGAGTAAAAAGAATACAAAGTACATCTTTGTGACAGGAGGTGTGACTTCATCTTTGGGAAAGGGAATCGTTTCTGCTTCTCTGGGACTTCTGCTAAAATCACGCGGCTTCAATGTAACCATCCAAAAACTTGATCCTTATATCAATATCGATCCGGGAACTTTGAATCCTTATGAGCACGGAGAATGTTATGTAACCGAAGATGGTGCGGAGACGGATCTGGATTTAGGTCACTACGAGCGCTATCTTGATGCGCCGACTTCTCAAAACAACAACGTTACGACAGGAAAAATCTACCAGACTGTCATCGAAAAAGAAAGAAAAGGAGATTTCCTTGGAAAAACAGTTCAGGTAATTCCTCATATTACGAACGAAATCAAACGTAGAATTAAAATCTTATCGAAACAGAATTACGATATCATTATTACAGAGATCGGCGGAACTGTGGGAGATATTGAATCTTTGCCTTACATCGAAACTGTTCGTCAGTTGAAGTGGGAATTGGGCGAGAAAAACTCTATGGTAATCCACCTTACTTTATTGCCATATTTGGCTTCAAGTGGAGAATTAAAAACAAAACCTTCTCAGCATTCTGTTCGTCAGTTAATGGAAAGCGGAATTATGGCGGATGTTTTGGTTTGCCGTACAGAGCACAAAATTCCTAAAGATCAAAGAGCAAAACTGGCTCAGTTCTGTAACGTTCCTTTGGATAATGTGATTGAATGTAAAGATTTGGAAACCATCTATGAAGTTCCGATGTACCTTCAGAAACAAAACTTTGATGATGTAGTTCTTAAAGAATTAGATCTGAAAAGTGACAAAGAAGCTGATCTTAAAGACTGGAAAACATTCCTTAAAAAATTCCAGAATCCTAAAAAATCTGTTGAAATCGCATTGGTCGGAAAATATGTTTCTCTTCAGGACTCTTATATTTCAATCGCCGAAGCTTTTAAACATGCAGGTGCAGATCTTGAAACGGAAGTAAAAGTAAGATGGGTTTACAGTGGAGATTTAACTAAAGAAAATATCAAAGAATCCTTAGAAGGAGTTTCTGGTATTTTGGTAGCACCAGGTTTTGGCGACAGAGGAATTGAAGGTAAAGTGCTTACCGCTCAATATGCAAGAGAAAATAAAGTTCCAATGTTGGGAATTTGTCTGGGAATGCAGATCATGACGGTTGAATTCGCAAGAAACGTCTTAGGATATTCTAAAGCCAACTCAATGGAATTTGATACTTCTACGGAACATCCTGTAATTTCTTTAATGGAAGAGCAGAAAAATGTGGTAGATAAAGGTGGAACAATGCGTCTTGGAGCGTGGAAATGTTCTTTGAAGAACGGTTCAAAACTAAACGATATCTACGGTTCAAAAAATATTACCGAAAGACACCGTCACAGATATGAATTCAATAGTGATTATGTCGGAGAATTCGAGAAAAACGGCTTTTTAGCAACAGGTACAAACCCGGAAACAGGATTGGTAGAAGCATTAGAAATGCCGGATCATCCGTTCTATGTCGGGGTACAATATCACCCTGAATATAAGAGTACGGTTGCAACACCGCATCCTTTGTTCAGAGCCTTTATAAAAGCTTGTACTTCGAAATAATTGTAAAATTAAATTGATAGATTTATAGTTTTGCGAAACCTTATAAGTTTCAAAAACCTATAAGGTTTGAAAATAAAGTAATTCTGAAATTACAAACGTCATAGATAAACTCAGACTGATTATTCTCAGCCTGAGTTTATTATATAGTAACACATTATAGTATAGAGTTTTGATAAAAAAACAGTATTTTTGTCGACTCTAAAATATAGGAATACTATAAATGTAATTATGTTTTAGTTTTTAAAACATTAAGGCATTAAGAATAGAAGAATTATTAAGAATTCGCAAGCGAATTTTAAGATGGTATACTTAAAAATATCTTTAGATATTTCTTAATAAATCTTTACAGCTTATTTTTCTTGATGTTTCGGATAATTTCAGGCTTTTAGTTTAAAATTATTTGAAATGTTTTAAAATAAATATTTAAAAATTTTAATAAAAATAAAATGCAACAGAACAACGGACTCGATAAAAGTCAGATTATCAGTTTTGCGGTTTTATGTTTGGTTCTTTTCGGATTCATGTTTTATTTCCAAAGAAATAGCGCTGAAGAAGAAAAAGTAAAAGCTGAACAACAGAAAACAGAACAGGCGAAGAAAGCAGTAACGCCTACTCCGGCAGCCAATATCAACCCCAATGTAACTCCGAATTCGATTCAGGTTTCCAATTTGGCAAACAACGAACTGAAGCTTGAGTTCTCAAGTTTGGGAGGGCAGGTTTCAAAAGTAGAGCTTTTAAAATATAAAGCTTACGACCACAAAACCGATAAGGCAGATCTTCCGCTTAATTTAATTACTAAAAACAATTCGAGCTACGGTTTTCAGTTTAAAGATAAAACAGGAAAAATAGTTAATACCAAAAATTTGGTGTTCTCTCCGGTGGTTAACGGAAATGTTGCAACGCTCACTGCAAATTATAACGGAGCAACGATTCAGTTTATTTATACTTTAAATAATAACCCGAAAGCTGAGCTTAAAGATCAGTATACTTTAGATTTTAAAGTAAGAACTCAAGGTTTATCTAATGTAACTTCTGATAATAAGGCAGATTTTATCTGGGATTATCAGGTGAGAAATCTGGAAAAGGGTAGAGCTCAGGAACAGTCGCATTCAGAATTTTCTTATGCTTTTAATAATTATAAGGATTATGATTATGATGGAAGAACGACAATGGAGGAAGATAAAGAAACGCTTAACTGGATCGGTGTAAAACAGCAATTTTTCTCTTCTGTAATTGAATCTAAGGCAGGTTTCACGCAAAGTAAAGGAAATCAGGAGGCCATTGAAGAAGGTGAATATCTGAAAAAATTAAACTTCGAAGGTTTTGTTGCCATGAACGGAGGAGAGTTTAATCAGGATTTCACGTGGTACTTTATGCCATTAGATTTACCATTATTAAAATCTTACGATAAAAACTTTGACGAAATTCTTCCGTTAGGTTGGTCTTTCATCGGAGCAATGAACCGTTATTTCTTCATGTGGTTATACAGTATTATCGCAGGATGGGGAATATCTGCAGGATGGGTAATTTTCTTAATGACGATTATTGTGAAATTAATCTTGTCACCAATTATGTATAAACAGCATAAATTGAGTGCCATGATGAAAGTAATTCGTCCTGAAATTGATGAAGCGAATGCTAAATTCAAGGATGCAGATCCTATGAAAAAGCAGCAGGCAACTATGGAAATCTACAGAAAAGCAGGTGTCAATCAGATGGCGGGATGTCTTCCGGCGCTGGTACAGATTCCTATTTTCTATGCATTATTCAGATTCTTTCCGAATTTTATCGACTTGAGAGGGCAAGGTTTCTGGTTTGCTAAAGATTTGACCGCTTATGATGATTTGATTAAATTACCATTTAAAATTCCTTTCTTAGGAGACCATTTAAGTGTTTTTGCATTAGCTTGTACAGTTGTAATCTTGATTTATACGGTAATGACTTCAGGAAATATGCAGCAGCCACAACAGGAAGGTATGCCAAATATGAAAGTGATCATGTATATTTTCCCGATCACCTTCTTATTCTTCCTGAATACTTCTGCATCAGGTTTATCTTGGTATTATTTTGTATCGAATGCGATTAATATTTTGATTATTCTTGTCATTAAATATGTGATTCTGGATGAGAAGAAAATTCACGCACAGATTCAGGCGAATAAAGAAAAGCCAAAAGCTGAAGGGAAGTTCCAGAAACGAATGAGAGAAATGATGGAGAAAGCTCAGGAGCAACAAAAAACACAAGAGCAGCAGAGAAATAAAAAGAAATAAATATTCATTGTAATATATAAATAGAAAGAGAAGCTAATGTAGCTTCTCTTTTTTTTTGCCATTTTGATGAGAGCAGGCAGAATTTCATTTTATTAATTTTTAAATAAAGAATATAAAATCTATTTGTAAATTTCAGATAACCAATTTTTTACTTAAATTATTTATACAAGTAAGCTGTTATTTAGAATCGTTTTAAATTTAAATATGAACTATTCTTAACATGATAATTTATTTTTGATATTTTTTTAATCATACTTAAGCCTGAAAGAAAGTCTGTGATATTTTGTTATACCATGCTTTATCAGAGCTTCCTGATGTTTTTTTGTAGCATAACCAAAGTTAGTATTCCATCCATATTCGGGATGTTCTTCGTGCAGTTCTATCATGAGCTTGTCACGATAATTTTTTGCTAAAATGGAAGCAGCCGCAATTGATAAAAGTTTTGAATCACCTTTAATAATACATTGGTGCGGAATAAAATTGTATGGATGAAATTTATTGCCATCTACCAAAATAAGTTCAGGTCTTATGATTAATTGATCTAAAGCTCTGTGCATTGCATGAATGCTGGCGTTTAGTATATTATGTTCATCAATAAACGCAGGAGGAAGTTCTGCAATGGCGAAACATTTTACATTTTCTTTGATATAAAGATCAAGATCCATCCTGGTTTTAAAGTTCAGTTTTTTGGAATCATTTACGAGATTTTGCTCAAATTTTTCGTCTAAAATTACAGCTGCTGCCACAACAGGTCCGCTCAAACAACCTCTTCCCACCTCATCACATCCCGCTTCGATGTAATTTTCTGACCATTTTTTTAGTAAATCCATAAATTTTAACAGTTTGTCTTTTCAAAAATGAGGTAAAAGTCCAAATGTTATGTTAAAAATAATAATTTTTTTAAATTTTAACAGTTTCATAAAAGAACTTTTTACAACTTTGTTCATACAAAATTAATATTAATATGAAGAAATTAACAGCAGGTGTGCTAATTTTAGTACTGTCCTCCTCATTTGTGGTTGCCAATGCGCAAGAAACAAAGCCAGGAGATACTTTAAAAACACAGGAAATAGAGGGTGTGGTCGTTACTGCACTCGGAATTAAAAGAGAGAAAAAATCCTTAGGCTACTCTTCACAGCAATTAAACGCTGGTCAAGTAAATTCATCTCCTACAAACAATTTTTTGAATAATCTATCTGGTAAAGTCGCCGGGTTAGATGTTAAAATGAATTCCAATTTTGGAGGATCTACAAATATTGTAATGAGAGGTATTAAATCCATAACTGGTAATAATCAAGCGTTAATTGTTGTAGATGGTATACCTATAAGTAATGCTAATCTTAATACGAACGACGCTAAAAATGGGCGCGACGGATTTGACTTCGGAAACGCGGCATCGGATATTGATCCTAACAATATTGAATCTGTAAACGTTCTTAAAGGCGCAGCAGCAACAGCTCTTTATGGTAGTTTGGCTGCGAATGGAGCTATCATGATAACCACAAAAAAAGGAAAGAAAAATTCAGGATTAGGTATTTCATATAGTTCTACCGTTTCTGTAGGAACTTTTGACAAGTCTACATTTGCAGAATATCAAAAAGACTACGGCCAGGGATATGGAGGAGAAGATAGCTCATATATGGGAGATATTAATGGTGATGGAATTGATGATGGATTAATTGCTTCTACCGGAGATGATGCTTCATACGGAAATGCTTTTAATCCTAGTATTTTAGTATATAATTGGGATGCTTTTATTGAAGGCCATCCAAATTATCAAAAGGCAACACCATGGGTAGCTGCAAAAAATGATCCCACTAAATTTTTTAAAAAAGCATACTCTATCATTAATAGTATCGCATTGAATGGAGGAACTGATAGATCAACATATAATTTCGGATACACAAATAATTATGAAACAGGTATTCTTCCAAACAGTTCTTTGAACAAAAATACCATAACCGGAAATTATTCATATGACCTTTCGAGTAAACTAAAGGCTAATGCTTTTATGACCTTTACTAATCAGAGTACCGTTGGTAGAAATAATGTAGGATATGGTGATAACATCATCGGTGGTTTTAGACAATGGTGGGCAACAAATGTTGATGTTTTAGATTTAAGAGAGCAATATTTCAGAACGAAAAAAAATGCTACCTGGAATATGATAAGCCCTACAGATGGAAATTTAGCACCAAACTTTTGGGACAATCCTTACTGGAGCAGATATGAAAACTATGAATCTGACACCAGAAGAAGATTTTTAACAGGTGGATCTCTTAGCTATGAAATTACTAAAAATTTGAATTTGTTAGCAAGAGTGGGTATTGATTACTCGAGAGACAAGCAGGAAATAAGAAAAGCTGTAGGAAGTCACGCTGAAGAATTTGGGCTTTCACAAACAAATCAATCTTCCGGATACGAAATTTTCACACGAGATTTTATGCAACAGAATTACGATTTTATTGCTACATATGACTTGAAAGTTGGTGAAAAAGTTACTGGAAAACTGACGGGAGGTTATAATTTCATTAAAAGAGATATTGAAGCTTTCAATGCATCTACTACCGGTGGGCTTTTAAAGCCAGGATTCTATGCTTTACAAAACTCTAAAACCTTTATTGCACCAATCGAAACAGATATAGAATATAAAAAATCAGGTGTTTACGGACAAGCATCGTTCGATTATGACAGAACACTATTTTTAGAAGGGTCTTACCGTTATGATAAATCTACGGCGTTGCCTTCATCAAATGGAGGCTATGGTTATTGGGCTTTAGGAACTAGCTTTATTTTCTCGGAATTGATCAAACAACCTTGGCTTAATTTAGGTAAGTTCAGATTGAATTATGCCGAAGTTGGTAATGACCCTGAACCTGGGCGATTTGGATGGCTAAATAATAGAGGGGCTATAACTGATGCTGCATTGTTTGATCTTTCAAATACTTATTTGGATTTTTCACAACTTAGACCAGAAATTACAAAATCTTGGGAAGCTGGTATTGAATTGCAAATGTTTAAAAATAGATTAGGCTTAGATGTTTCAGTTTATAAAACCAATAGTACGGATCAAATTTTTTCTGTTCCAACTACTGCGGCATCACAATATTTATTTAAAATGATTAATGCGGGAGATTTGGAAAACAAAGGTATTGAGGTCGCTTTAAGTGGTACTCCTATCAAAACAGAAAATTTTTCTTGGAATGTTAATGTAAACTGGTCTAGAAACAGAAATAAGCTTATTTATCTGGATGAGGGAAGAACCAATCTTCAATTGGCGAATTTCCAACATACTTCTTTAAATGCAACAGTAGGAGAAGCTTATGGAACTATACGTGGAACAGATTTCGTTTATGATGCTAACGGAAATAAGGTTGTAGGTGAAGATGGGTATTATTTATTGAAAAATGATCAGGTTTTGGGTAATATTCAGGCAGATTGGTTAGGTGGAATTTCAAATACATTTAAATATAAAAACTTTTCCGTAGGCTTTTTAATTGATATACGAAAAGGTGGTGATGTTTTTTCATTAGACCAGATGTACGGACAAGAGACAGGCTTATATCCTAATACGGTTGGTTTAAATGATTTAGGCAATCCTATTCGTAACACCTTAGATCAAGGTGGTGGAACGATATTACCGGGAGTTAAGGAAGATGGAACTCCAAATGATATTAGAATTGATGGTAGTTATTCTACAGGTATTTTTGGTTCGATTAATCCTGAAAAAGCTTTTGTATATGATGGCTCATATGTCAAGCTAAGAGAAGCTTCCATTACTTACACACTTCCAAATAGAATTTTTGAAGGTACAGTGATAAGATCTGCCTCTTTTAGTCTTTTAGGAAATAATCTTTGGATTATTCATAAAAACCTTCCGATGGCTGATCCAGAAGCAGGATCTTCAGGAGGTAATGTGCAGGGTTATCAGTCGGGGGTAATGCCTACAGTTAGAACCATATCGTTTAATGTAAAAGTTAATTTTTAGAATTATGAAAAAGTTTTTTTTATCAATATTTGCAGTCTCAGCTTTAGTCACTTCTTGTGCTAGTGAAGATGATATTTATAATGATGATTCTCTTAAAGCTTATGAAGCTTCTGGAGAGTATTTCTTTGCCAATGCACAAAAAGAATTAGTAGATCAGCTTACTACGCCAAGTGTAAATTTAAATGTATTTCGCTATTTTTCACAATATTGGGCGGCAACTACGTATCGTGCAGAATCTAGATACGATTTGACTACAAGAAATATTCCCGATAATCATTGGGATAATCTTTATGCGGAAGCTCTTGGGAATTTTAAGAAGGCAAAAGAGAATATTTTGTCAGAAAGTAAACCAGCTTTAATGTCTGAAATTGAATGGAATAAAATTCAGCAAAACAGAGTTGCTATTATTGAAGTTTTAATGGTATATACGTATCAGGTTTTAGTAGATAGCTTTGGAGATGTTCCTTATTCTCAATCATTAGATATTGTAAATACACCATTACCAAAATATGATGATGATGCAGCAATTTATCCGCAGCTTATTACAAGATTAAACGCAGCAATTGCTCAAATGGACACAGGTTACGGATCAATAACTCCAAATCAGGATTTGGTGTATGCTGGAGATGTTTCTAAATGGAAATTATTTGCAAATTCATTGAAAGTAAAAATTGCAATTAATATGGCTGACGTTAATAATAGTCTTGCAAAATCAAGTATAGAACAAGC
Source organism: Chryseobacterium formosense (assembly GCF_900116415.1). GTDB lineage: Bacteria > Bacteroidota > Bacteroidia > Flavobacteriales > Weeksellaceae > Chryseobacterium > Chryseobacterium formosense. The sequence goes on from NZ_FPAP01000009.1 coordinate 58,305, forward strand.
ATATGCAGCGGGAGTGATTGAAAGTAATACAAATAATGCATTGCTTACGTACAATACTTTTGCTCCAAATTACAATCTTATCCATGAAGAGTTGGTACAAAGTAACAGAAATGACTTTGTTCCTGCATCTGTTTTTGTAGATAAGCTTAATTCATTGAGTGATCCTAGAAGACCAATATACTTTACACCTCTGAATGGTACTACCAATACTTTTGTAGGAGGAAATTATGGTTATCAGAATTTATTACCATATAATGATTCTTACTCTCATATTGGTGATAAAATAAAAGAGCCAAACTTACCAGGAGTACTTATTGATGCTGCAGAAATCAATTTTATATTAGCAGAGGCAGCTGAAAGAGGATATTCTGTAGGCTCTGCTGCAACACATTACGAAAGCGCTGTTAAAGCTTCACTTACTTTTTGGGGGATTAATAACACTGATGCTACTGCTTACTATAATCAGTCCAGTGTTAATTACGGCACAGCAACTGGAACTTGGAAGGAAAAAATCGGAAATCAAGCGTGGATTGCTATGTATAATAGAGGTTTTGAATCTTGGACATTTTTTAGACGTTTAGATTTTCCGGGTATTGTTGCACCTGCAAGTGCATATCCTATTGCGGAAGGAGAAATTCCTGTAAGATTAACGTATCCATCTACAGAACCTAATATTAATGGAGCAAATTATCAATCCGCTTCTTCAGCAATCGGAGGCGATAAGCTTACCACAAAAGTCTTTTGGGACATCAATTAATGCACAACTTCTTTTAACATTCATATTAAACCGCCTTAGTGCGGTTTTTTTATTTCCGTATATTTGCAGTTCAAAGAAGAATAATGAATATTAAAGATATCATAGAACAAAAACTGGCGGATGTTATTCTTAATGTCTATCAGCTAAAAGATATAAACCTTGAAATTCAGGAGAATAAAACTGAGTTTGAAGGTGATTTTACCATTGTGACCTTTCCTTTGGTAAAACAATTGAAAAAAAATCCTGAAAGTATTGGCGTAGAGCTGGGGGAAGCTTTGACCGAGCAAACCGAATTACTCGAAAGTTTCAATGTAGTAAAAGGTTTTTTAAATGTAAAAGTTAAAAATCAATTTTTTGTTGATCAGTTTAAAACGGTTACCGATCAGTTTTCAACAATTGAAAAGAAAAATGCAACCGTAATGGTGGAATATTCTTCCCCAAATACGAATAAACCACTTCACTTAGGTCACATCAGAAATAATCTACTAGGTTTTTCTGTGGCTCAGATTCTTGAAGAAGCAGGATATGATGTCGTGAAAGCTCAGATTATTAATGACAGAGGAATTCACATTTGCAAGTCGATGTTGGCTTGGGAGAAATTTGGTAAAGGCGAAACTCCGGAAACGAATCAAATCAAGGGTGATAAGTTTGTAGGAAATTATTATGTAAAATTCGATCAGGAATACAAAAAAGAGATTGCTGCTTTAATGGAGCAGGGAATTTCTGAAGATCAGGCTAAAAAAGATGCGCCTTCAATGAAAGAGGCTCAGCAAATGCTTTTGGATTGGGAAAACGGAGACGAAAAAGTAAGAAATCTCTGGGCTGAAATGAATTCTTGGGTGTATGATGGTTTCAATCAAACCTATAACAGATTGGGAGTGAATTTCGATCAGGTTCAATATGAGAGCAATACCTATATTTTAGGGAAAGACCTTATTCAGGAAGGTTTGGATAAAGGCGTTTTGTATCAGAAAGAAGATGGCTCGGTGTGGTGTGATTTAACGGAGGAAGGTTTAGACCAAAAATTATTACTTCGTTCGGATGGAACTTCGGTATATATGACCCAGGATTTGGGAACGGCGGTAGAGCGTTTTAAAGAAAATAATATTCAGAAGTTAATCTACACAGTAGGAAACGAACAGGATTATCACTTTCAGGTTTTATTTAAAATTTTAGGAAAGCTTGGATATTCTTGGGCGGATCAGTTGTATCACCTATCTTATGGAATGGTTGAGCTTCCAAACGGAAAAATGAAATCCCGTGAAGGTACGGTTGTAGATGCGGATGATCTGATGCAGGAAATGCACAATATTGCAAAAGAAAAATCGGAAGAATTAGGAAAATTAGAAAACCTAACTGAAGAAGAAAAAAACGCAAACTACGAAAATGTAGGAATGGGAGCGCTGAAATACTTCATGCTGAAAGTTGATCCTAAGAAAAAAATGCTTTTCAATCCTGAAGAAAGTATCGATTTTAATGGAAATACGGGGCCATTTATTTTATATACCTATGCTCGTATTCAATCGTTGTTGATGAAAGCCAATTATCTTAATAAAGAAATTGCTGATGTAGAATTAAACCAGTATGAGAAAGAGTTGATCATGCATCTGGCAAATTACAAGGCTGTTGTTGAAAAAGCTGCAGAATTATTAAGTCCGGCATTGGTTGCAAATTATCTTTACGATTTAGTGAAATCGTATAATTCATTCTATCAAAGCAATATTATTTTAAAACTTGAGGATGAAAATTTGAAACAGTTCCGTTTGAATTTATCAAATCTCACAGCAAGAACAATACAAAAATCGTTAAGTTTACTGGGAATAGGGACAGTAAACAGAATGTAAAATAAAATCCTCCTGATAATTCGGGAGGATTTTATTTTAAACTTTAGGCGCTTCGCTTTGAACCTGGCTGTCTCTATATAATTTCGCACTGCTCCATTTTGCGTGTTTTGAAGGAACAATCCTATATCCTTTTTTATAGGTATACACTTTGGTAAACTCAGCTCCGAAAAAGATCAGCATGCACGAATAATTGATCCACATCATAATTAAAATCACGGTTCCGGCAGTTCCGAATGCTGAGGTTGGTTTAAACTGATTAAAGTAAAGACTCAGCAAAAATTTACCTAAAGTGAAAAGAAAAGCCGTAAGCATTGCACCTTTCCAAACGGATTTCCAGCTGATTTCTGCATCAGGAAGCACTTTAAACATTAATGCAAATAATACTACAACGACGGCAAAGCCAACGGCAAAATTGATGATTTCAACAATTAGATAGGTTTCCAATCCGAAATAGGTGGTGATGAAATTATTAAAGAGGCTGATCAGGGAAGACAAAACCATGGTAATCATCAGTAAAAAACCTAAAATAAGGATCATTCCTAAAGAATTGGCTCGATCTAAAAGAAATTTCACCAATGCTTTTTTGGGAGCAGCTTCCACTTCCCAAAGATTATTCAAAGATTTTTGTAACTGGAAGAACAGAGTAGTGGAACCATACACCAATGAACCGACCCCGACAATTTTCATAAAAATATTTTCTTTATCGATCAATGCACCGGCAATCATATCCTGAATACTTTTGGCAACGTCATGTCCCATCAATCCGATAATCTGGGTGCTGATTTGTCCTCGAATGGCTTCTTCACCAAAAAAATATCCGGCAATCCAGATGATGATGATGAGTAAACCCGGAATTGAAAAAATGGCATAATACGCCAGACTTGCAGAATCATTGGAGGCGGAAGAATTATTCCATTCAGTAAAGGTTTCTTTGACGGTCTCCCAGAAAAATTTTAGTTCTTTTAGCATGGTAGAAATATTAATGTGAGTGATTTGGTTGAATTATTATATTTTCTTCAATATGAAATGAAGAAATATTATTGTTTCTAGGATTTAACACAAAGATTATTCCTTAAAGTAAATTTGAGAATACAAAATCAAGTAATTTGTTTAATTTTTAATTAAAAGATAACCAGAAATATGTTTTGGCTAAAGACGTATGAGTTTTGTTAAAATAAAAACGGGCTAAAGCCCGTTCCTATTGATGTTGATAATATTGTTTTGATTTTCGGCATAGGTAAAAAGTCAATTACCAAAGGCTATCTAAAACGGATATCCGATTGCAATATTCAAGATCAGATTATCTCTTCTCCAGCCCGAATCTCCGAAATTGATCCTGTCAAATGCCCATCGGTCGCCTTTTTCATAGTAAGGAACTCTTAATGGCATTGCCAAATCGAGTCTTAAAATTAAAATTGAGAAATCTAATCGTAAACCAACTCCGGCTCCAACGGCGATTTCGCTTAAAAATTCTTTAGAGAATTTTCCGCCTGGTCTGAGGTTTTTACCGTTATCATCGAATTCGTCGTTGATTAACCAAATATTTCCGGCATCCACGAATGCGGCAACATTTAAAAACTTAAATAAATTGGCTCTATACTCAGCATTCATTTCAAGTTTTACGTCTCCCGCTTGATCAAAAATTGCTCTTGTTGAAGTATCAGTTCTTGGATCATAACTTCCAGGTCCCAAAGTTCTTGCGCGGAATGCTCGGATACTGTTACTTCCACCTACGAAGAACTGTCGTGCAAAAGGAATGTACTTCGAGTTTCCATATGGCACAGCAACACCGGCAATTAATCGGGTAGCTAAAGATGTTTTCTCTGTAAATTTATGGTAAAAGCGTACATCATTTTCGATTTTAGCATATTGGCTAAACGGAATTCCAAAAATATTTTTTTCTTTTCCTTCTTTTACATTCGCTCCGGTTACCAATCCTGTAATATTTCCCGCCAGATCCAGCATTCCTTTATAATAGAATGTATTTTTTCTCGGAAGCATGGTGGTGGAATAAGTGTAGGAATACGTCGGTCCGAAAATTAACTGTCGGTCAGTAATTCTTTGAAGATAAGGATTATTAAAAGCTAATGAATCAAACTTTGGAGTTACATCCGCTGGACGAATCAACGAAACATCAATCACATTCAGCTCGTGCTCTTTTCTCACATTTTCTTTCCATTGGTAACCAAAGGATGCATTAAATGTATTTAAAGTATATAAAGTGGTTCTGTTCTGAAATTCATAACCGAGTTTAATATTTGTTCTCGGAACAAAAGCACTTGAAGAATTAAAACGGAACGGCGCTACAATTCTCGGAATCGAAAGCTGCGCATTGGCTCCGGCTCTAAAAATGTTTTCCGCATCGGCGGGTCCACCGATCTGAACATCGAATGCTCCATAAACAGAAGCTTTAAACTGCTCTGCTCCGTGAAAGAAATTTCTTTGCGTCCAGTTTAAATTCAATTCGCTTCCTGCATAATTGGCAGAGTTGGTTCTTCCCAAAGCTTCCAATCGTAATGACTGAAGTTCTCTTGGTGTTAAAATATAATAGGCATCAAATTTATGATTTAAAGAATCTGAAACCACAAAATCATTTTTAACGAATTTGAAAACACCTAAACTAATTAAACGATTAAGAGAAAGATTGTGGTCTTTTCGGTTGTATAAGTCTCCTTTTTCGAAGTATAAAGCACGGTCAAAAACCCTCGGTTTGAATTTTTTCTGTGGGTCAACAACATAAATATCATTGTATTCGTAGCCTTTCAGCGAATCCGGATTCATCGGTACGCTATATTTTCCTCTTTTTACATCACGAAGATTATAATTAGGAAAAACAATCACTTTATCAATGGTAAATTGTTCTTTTGCTAATTGTGGCGTATTATCTTTCAGTTTTACAATAAGTTCTACATCATTTTTTTTCTTGCTCACCGTACTGTCTGCCTGAACGATAATATTGTCCGGATTAAAATAATAGAAACCTCTGTCTTTCAATCCGTCGTCAATTCTTTGTCTTTCTGCTTTAATCACATCCAGGTCAAAAGGGTTTCCGGCTTTTAAACGTGTTCTTTCTTTTAAAACCTGAATTTCTTTATTAATCTCTGAAGAATCTGCCGGGAAATTGACATTACTGATCAGATATCTTCCACCAGGATTCAAAGTATAAATGACTTTGGCTTTTTTATTTTTCGAAACAGTATCATATTTTGCTTTTGCGTTGAAATAGCCTTTGTTTTCGGAATAATTAACGATAATATCTTTGTTGAATTCACGATCAACATCCCCCAGCAAAACCGGTTCTTCTCCGAATTTGTATTTCAGCCAGTATCTCAACCCTTTTTCTTTTTTGGGTTCTTTGGTTGCATTGTAAGCGTACAGTTTTGGTCTTAAACCTAAAAATGAGGAGTTTGGTTTTGGTGTAAGATTTTCTTTAATCGCTGATTCAAGTTCTGATTTTTCTTTCTTGCTTAAAGAGTCGCTTTCAATTTCGACTTCCGCTCCGGTGTACAGCATCTGTCCTTCTTTCAGGAACTTTGTGTTGCTGCATGAAATGATTGTCGCAGTAATTCCTGAAACCAAAAAATATTTACAGTATATGTTGAGTTTGTTTTTCATGTGTATTATTTGAATTCTACCACTTCTTTATCCTTATTTCTTTTATTCTGAATACCTTCACGGTTTCTGTTGTTTCTAGACTTTCTGAAAATATCCCTGAATTTATCATAATCCAGCGTAATCACAAATCCAAGTCCGGTTTCTACGATCTGTCCCTGAAGCGCAACCTGATATTCGTTTTTACGGTAGGCTCTCAAAGTATATCTTCCGTCTTTTGAAAGGGCATAATCTATCGTTACATCTCCTGCAATATTGGTGGTGTTTTCATTTTGTCTTGCTTCACCTTCCACACCGAAATTAGATCCGACAGAAACTTTTAATCGATCATTCAACAGTTTTTTGCTGATGTCAACATTCAGGTCGGTTCTTGTGTTTTGTTGCCCGGTGGAATAATCTTCAGTCGATTCCAGATCAAAATTAAGGTCAACTCCTTTTATTAAATCTGAAGCCAGGTTATTGATCTGTTGAGAAAGTATTTTACTCACACTTTGTCTCGCCATCGTTTCAGCCGACAATCCGGAGTTGCTCTCAAAAGGATTTTCACCAATAAAACGATTCAATAATAATAAAGCAAAAACCTGTTTATTCATCTCGTTAGGATCTTGTCGCAATTGAGCCAGTTTTGCATCAATTGTTTGGGTTACTTCAGATGAAACGGCATTGTTTTTTTCGTCCGTCGTGATATCAAATGAAATCTGAGGTTTCAGAAGTTCGCCTTTTAGAATCAATAAAGTATTGAACGGAATTCTCTGTTTGTATTGATTCAGATTAATCTGGTCAACCTGCTGCTCCACCAAATCGATAGGTGCAGTCTGCGTTTTATAAATGGCGGTAATATCAAGATTTGCAGTTGTCGGTTCTCCGGTCCACGTAATTGTACTTCCTTTCTGGATGTCGAATTTTCTTTTTAGAACACTTACCGACATTTCGTAACTTCCTTTTTCAACCTGATAAACACCGACTAATGTTGTTTTTCCTGAAGGATCAATTCCTCCGGTCAAATCGGCTTCACCCTGAAGTTTTACAAAATCTCCGTTGGCTTTATCAATGATGATCGACATTTTTGCTTCTTTGCTGAGCTCTATATTCACGTTCACATCCATTCCTTTGATCGGACTTTGAGCATCAATCGAATCGGCTTTAATGGTTTTATTTAAAGCAATCTGATCCTGATCGATAAATTCCACAATTCCGTCTCTTTCCTGTAATGAAGGCGAAGACTGAGGGAGCACAAACGTGAAATCGGTCGTTTCTGAAACGGCTAATCTTCCGTCAACTTTCGGTAAATCTAAATTTCCTCTCACCTGTAAAGCCGCATCGATGGCTAAAATTCCGTACATCAAAGCATCGTTTGATTTTTCAGAATTCACCACTTTGAAATCTTTTGCATTCACATCAAGATTAAATGCAAAGTCTCTGTAAGTCTGCGTTAAAACCTGACCGTCAATTTTCAGAGAATTTCCGTCTTTATCATTGATTTTAAAGTTATCAAACTCAATTCCCCGGTTGGTAAAATCAATTTTATCATTGATGTTTCTGAAATCACTTCCGGTTTTCGCAATCATCAAGCCTACATTATTCATTTTTACATCACCTAAAATTCTCGGAGCGGTTGTTGTTCCTGTAATTTTTAAATCTCCCGAAAGATAACCTTCTGTATTGGTGATCGCATTCATGGTGAAACCTTGCAATGTTTTCATCTGTAGCTGATTCATGTCTAAATCTAAATCAAAGCTGCTCGAAGAAGTATTGTAATTTCCTAAGATTTTCACATCATTATTATTTCCCGAAAGTGCAATATCTGCATTCAGAAGATTGGCTGACTGATTATTGACTTTAATATCTAAATTTCCCACAGGATTTCCGAAGACAAATAAATCGGTTACGTCAATGTCGGAAGTGAAGGTCATATTCTTGGTTAAGTCTCTCAGTTGCGCGGTTCCGTTGATCGTTCCTTTGGCTAAAAGTGAATCTTTTTTAATGATTTCTGTAATCGTTTCAATTTTAAAATCTTTCAGAGAAACATTCAGCGGACTTGTTGGTGAACTGCTTTCAGACTGTAAAGAAATTTCCGCTCCCGAGTTAGACAATCTGAAATTATCTGCAACAATTCCCTGACTGAAAATCTGTATTTTGTTGTTTTCGGCCACGGTCCAATCCATATAATTCAGTTTTAAACCGTTTGGATTTAAAGAGATTTCCGTGATGTCGTTCATTGATTTTGCATTTCCGGCAATCAGGAACTGTGTTTCGTCTTTATCATCTTTTGTCGTGATATTGTAATTGATGATATTGTTGGCAACATCACCATTGATATTGACTTTATTTAAAGCGAAACTTTCACTTTTCAATGCTGCAACACTTAAATCATACTGCAAAGCCTGATTCTGATTGGTGACTTTTAGACTTGTATTTTCCAGAGAGTTGGTTCCATATAAAACCTGCGGAATTTTTGCATCCAGTTCGATAATCTGAGAGTCTGCATTGTAATTTCCGGTAATGTTGATGGTTTCAAAACTCTTCAGATCCGGAACAAATTTTCTGATGAGGTCATCATCTTTTATACTTGCATTCAGTGTGAAAAACTGCCCTGCATCAATTTTCTGTATTTTTCCCGGTTTCTGAAACTGATAATATTGATTAACGGTTTGCGATAAAGCTCCAAAAATCTGTGTCAGTTTATATTTACCATTCAATTCCACATCCGCAATCTGGGAATTGAATTTTATTAAAGTTGAATCTGCCGTAGAAACTGCATTCAAACTGATTTCCTGAATAGGGTAGACTTCCTTAGTATCTGAAATGGCAAAGTCTTTTAAGTTTAAATATCCGTTTAAATTATCCGGATCAAGATTTTTAAAATCTCCGTCGATTCCACCTGCGATAATCATTGGCGAACTGTAGAATCCGAGTTTGTTTAAATCTAATTTATTGATATTTCCGTTGACTTTTACCGTCGGATTATCATTGAAAACTCCCGATGCTGCAAGATGTAAACTGGCATTCGGATCTTTTGAATTCAAATCAATATCATAAGCGCCACGATTGATTTTCCCTTTCAGATTCATATTCTGATAGGTGTATCCATTGTAAGTTGCAGATTGTACATCACCACTTAAATTGGCAGTCATGATTTTCGGATCAAACCCTTGTCCTTTCGCATTGATTTGTGCAGTAATGTTTCCTAAATCTTTATTCTGAATGATTTTTCCAATCTGTAAACTCTGCAGATTGGCTTTTACATCAAAGGTTTCTCTGTTCTTTCTTCGGATGTCGGCTTTAGCAATTACCGCAGCATTTCCTAAAGTGGAAGTCAGACGTAAATTGGTATCAAAAATCTGTGTTGTTCCTTTTGCGGTTCCACGAATGGTTATGAAAGATGGCAGGGTAATATTATTGGGAATCGTATTTTTTGGAACTAAATTGTATATGGTTTTCGATGCGGTCGAAAGTTCGGCAACATTTAAGTCATAATATAATTGGTCAGGATTCATTGCATTTTTGATTTTCCCTGAAGCTAAAACTCTTAATTTATCCAATCCTGAAACTTTCAGATTCTGAATGGCTAAATCATTCACTGTTCCTCTGACGAAAGCATTTACATTTAAAGTAGCATTCGGATATTTATTGAATGGTGCTGTATTTCTTAAAGTCGGAACCAAATTTAAAATGTCAGAAAACCCGATTTTAGAATCGCGGATGTCGGCTGAGATTTTTACGGCTCCCAAATTGGATGATAATTGCTCAATCGAATTATAATTTAAAACCACTTCATCTCTCAAAATTGTTTTCGGAGTCTGCAGATAAAGATTTTTCAGATAAGCTTCTTTTTCAGCATATACAAAATCGGTATTAAATTTTTGTACATTCAAACCTCTCGCTTCCTGAATTTCCGCTGATTTTACACTTCCTGCAAAACCGTTGTTTTCCATTTTGAAATTTCGGATGTCGAGATTTAATTTAGCAAAATTAAGATGATTAAAATCCATTCCGGATCGGGTAGGAGCAATCGCTGTGTTGTTGTAAGCAATTTTCACATCATCCAAAAGAAGTTTTCCCAAAAGAACTTTCATTGCTTTTTCTTTTGTAGAATTTTTGGAAACTTCAGGTTTTTCTTCTTTAGGATTTGCATTTTCTGCTGGAAGGAATAAATTGGCGTTGATGTTCGCTCCGGTCAGATAAACATTTCCCACATTGTAATCGTTGTTCTCCAAATCGATGCTGTTGACTTTTGTGCTTAATTCTTTGAAAAGAACTTTAGCAAAAGTTTTGGTATTATCGTCACCATAATCTACATCGAAATTGGTCAGTTTGATTTCGTTCAGACCTAATTTCATAGGCTTTTTCTGATTGAGGGAATCTACCTTTTCTTCAACATTGGCTGCAACTTCCTCGATGAGATCCTTTTTAAGTTTTAATTTTAATCCGTCAAGATTAATGTCGTTGACAGCGTAATTGTTATTCTGAAGATCAAATGTTTTTACTCTGGTATCAAAAGATTTAAAATAAGCTTTAATATCATTTCTGGATTGTTGGTCATTAAAAGTAATGCCAATATCTTTTAATTTTATCTTATCTAAAGAAATAATGAACGGTTTTGACGGTTTTTGCTCCTGCTCTTTATCGGAAGTTGCAAAAGCATCAATAATATAATCAAAATTGAATTTTCCCTGTGGATTTCTCACAACATTTGCACGAACTCCCTCCAAATCAATTGAAGTAAGATCGGCTTTAGAATTGATCAGTTGCCACATATCCAAACCGACATCGAATTTTTTTACGGCTAAAAGGGTATCGATATCCTGACCTTTCAAATAAAGATTTTCCATCACCAGACTGTTTGGAAATCCGATATATACTTTGTCAAGACTTACTTTGGTTTTTATTTTTTTCTCTAAGTAAACGATCAATTTATCTTTTACATAGTTCTGAACAGCGGTAAGTCTTAAACTTAAAATGAGCAGAATGATCAATACAAGAATAGAGATGATTGTAATAACAATACCTCTGAGAATTTTTCGTTTATTAAATTTCAGTTTCAAAATTTTGGTGATTTAGACAGGTTTACAATACTTTTCGGGTGTTGGCGAACCGTTTATTCATCTTTGTGTAATTATTTTCTTGCTGTCTTATATCTTTAAAATTTGAAATTTGATGAGCTTTATCATGATTATTTTTTTTGAAAGAGCCTATAGAAAAGGCTTTACTTGAAATTATTCAGCAATATGTTTGCCAACCAGGGTAAATGATGGAAATTTAATCGGTATGTGGTATATTTTTAAACGACAAAAACCTGCCCAAAGAACAGGTTTTTGTGTTGATGTATGCCTCAGTTGATTTTAAATATTATGGAATATTTAAAGTGAATAGGTTTTCAGATGTTAGTTGAGTTACAACTGCGACATACATCTGATGGAGATTCAATTCATAGTTAAATATATTTAGATGAGTTATTTTATTTCTACCATTTTGCGATTTCACCCTGTGGAACGGCACCACCCTGTTTTTCGGTAATCGGAGATTTTTCCTGATTAATGTGATAAATATAGGATGCGATTTTTTCAGCATCTCTTCCCGTGATTGTTCCTTCTTTGATGAATGGTCGCATTGTCGGATTGTTCGGCGAACCGTTTTCAAGCATCCAGAAAACATTTTTAAACAAACTTTTTTCTTTAATGTTGATCCAGTGCGTATCGGTAAGGTTTGGACCGATCCCACCTTTTCCACCGTCTCCGTGACAGGTTACACAATTTGTTTTAAACAATTGTTCGCCTTCTGAAATGTAATCTGAACTGTATTTTGCAGTTTCTAAATTAATTTGCGGAGCATTTTTTTCGTATTCCTCGATGGAAGCCAACTGAATTTTAGATTCTTTGTCATATTCTACTTCGGGGTGAGCGTAATCTGTAAAAGCGAAGGCAATCATATAAACGGCACAGAAAATAATTCCGAAATAGAAAAGTCCGATCCACCATTTTGGTAAAGAGTTGTCGAGCTCGGTGATTCCGTCGAAACCGTGGTCGATCAGAATGTCTTTTTCTTCAGACTGAGACTGTTTTTTGAAAGCCGAATTCCAAAGCTTCTGGAAATAGGGAGTTGCTTTATCCGAAATATATTCCTGTTTTTCTTCATCGGTCAGTCTGCTGAATCTTTCGTTTTCTACCAAATCACCGATAGAATTCATGATGAGCAGTAAAATAGTAATGATAATTAGCAATGCCCAGAAAAATGGTGTAGAAAAATAGTAGGAATCCTGTGCGAACATTTCGAACGCCATTACCGTAACGCCTATTGTTATGGCAATATATATAGATATAGGGGTTCTTGTTTTCATGTTGATTGATATTTAAAGTTAATCTACACTTGCAGTTTTGATTTCTGTCGTTTTGATGTCGGTGCCCAATCTTTGCAGATAGGCAATCATGGCGATAATTTCTCTTTGCTCAATCGGAACGAAATTGTTTCCTTTGGCTATTTTCTCTTTATCCATCTGATCTTTTACATCGGTGGCTTCAGCATAAATTCTTTTTACAATTGCTCGAGACTGATTATCTGCCCATTTGTTTGCTGAATCAATTTGTGCTTTTGTATAAGGAACGTCAAACGTATTTTTCATCAAAGACATTTTATCTGCCATTCTTGATCGGTCGAGCTTATTGGTAATTAACCAAGGGAAACGTGGCATAATCGAACCTGCAGAAGTAATTCTTGGGTTGTACATGTGTTTGAAGTGCCATGAATCGGGATTTCTTCCGCCTTCTCTGTGCAAATCAGGACCTGTTCTTTTTGAACCCCAAAGAAATGGTCTGTCGTAAATAAATTCTCCGGCTTTTGAATATTGTCCGTTTTTGCCGTCAAATCGGTTAACTTCATCACGGAAAGGCCTTATCATTTGAGAGTGACACGAGTTGCAGCCTTCTCTTATATAGAGATCTCTACCTTCTAATTCTAATGGTGAATAAGGTTTCACTGCAGATATAATTGGCAAATTGCTTTTCACGGTTAGTGTTGGAACAATTTCTACCAATCCACCGATTGCAATGGCTACAAAAGCTAATATTGATAATAGATGAGGAGTTCTTTCCAGCCAAAGATGTACCCCTTCGCCTTCTTTTCTTGCGTTTCCAACATTGGCTAAAGCTGGTGCTTCTGCAGGAACTTCTTTCTGGAATTTTCCTGATTTAATGGTTTTGTAAACATTTACCACCATTAAAATTGCTCCACCCAGATAAAATAAACCTCCTAAGAATCTCATTTTAAAATATGGAATAATCGCAGTCACAGTATCTAGCCAGTTTTTCCATAATAAAGTTCCGTCTGGGTTGAACTGTTTCCACATCAAACCTTGAGTAAATCCTGCAATGTACATTGGTACGGCGTAGAAAATAATTCCTAAAGTTCCCAGCCAGAAATGCCAGTTGGCTAATTTTTTAGACCAAAGTTCAGTCTTCCACATAATCGGAATCAGATAATAAACCACTCCGAATGCCATGAAGCCATTCCATCCTAACGCTCCCAAATGAACGTGACCAATAACCCAGTCGGTGTAATGCCCTATTTTATTTAGAGATTTTGTTGCTAAAAGTGGACCTTCAAAAGTTGCCATTCCGTAACAGGTAACAGCGACTACAAAGAATTTAAGAATAGGATTTTCTCTTACTTTATCCCAGGCTCCTCTTAAAGTTAATAATCCGTTCAGCATTCCACCCCAAGATGGTGCAATCAGCATGATGGAGAAACCTGTTCCCACCGCTTGAGCCCATGCCGGAAGTGCGGTATATTGAAGATGATGAGGTCCTGCCCAAAGATAAACGAAGATTAATGACCAAAAATGGATGATTGATAATTTATAAGAAAATACAGGCCTGTTTGCTGCTTTAGGCATAAAATAATACATCAAACCTAAAACCGGTGTCGTCAAAACAAACGCCACTGCATTATGACCATACCACCATTGAACCAAAGCATCTTTTACACCCGAATAAGCAGAATATGATTTCCAGCTTGTAAAAGATAACGGAACTTCTAAGTTATTGAATATGTGAAGCATCGCAACTGCAATCCATGTGGCAATGTAAAACCAAATCGCTACATATAAATGACGTACTCTTCTTTTGGCAATCGTTCCGAACATATTGATTCCGAAAATAACCCAAGAGAAAGTGATTAAAATATCAATCGGCCACTCGTGTTCCGCATATTCTTTTGAAGTATTGATTCCCATTAAGAAAGTAATCACAACTGCAATAATCATAATTTGCCATGTCCAGAAATGAATCCATGAAAGGGTATCGCTGTACATTCTTGTTTTAAGCAATCTCTGCATACTGTAATAAGCGCCGCAGAAGAATGAATTGCAGACAAAAGCGAAAATCACCGCACTCGTATGAAGCATTCTGATTCTTCCGAAACCTAAAGCTCCCTGAGAATTGATTAATCCCTGAATATTTCCGCTTCGCAAACTCTGAATGGTCGTATCATCAGTACCGAATAAAAATTCAGGCAATTCAGGATAAAAAAGCATCAAAGCTGCAGTTAATCCTAAAATAAAACCAATAATTCCGAATACAATAGTAGCATAGAGGAATGCTCTGACAATATTATTGTCATAATGAAATTTTTGCGTCTCCATAAGTCTTGTGTCTTGCGGCGAATAATATTTTTCGTTGAAAAACACTTTTTATCAAAGTTTTTTCCTTAACCGAAAAGAAATATCATGCTGCGTGTGTAATGTTTTGACAAAGGTATTTACTAACTTTGTTTGAGGCTATTAGATATACTTCTAAAATATACCGAAAACTACTAAAGCATTTGCGAGATGAAGATTTGTGGACAAAATATCAGAAAAATAAGACGCGAACGTGACCTTACCCAGGAATACATGGCATTCGAGATGGGAATTTCACAGAAAGCCTACTCCGATATAGAAAACTCCAAAGTGAAAATTAATTTGGAAATTCTTACCAAAATTTCAAACATCCTTAATATAAAACCATCCGATATCTGCAGTATTTCTCATAAATGTGGCAATAATGATTACGAAGATAAATACAACGAACTGTTGGAATATATGAAAAGGAACAACATCTCACTTCCGGATAACTTGCAATAAGTTCTTCTATATATTATATAAATATTTTACCTCCGACTTTTCACATTCATATTTTTCTTAGGAGCTATTTCCCGCTCTCCACTATATCTTTTGCTCTTCGTTGCTCATCACAAAAGGATGCCGTT
>NZ_FPAP01000008.1 GCF_900116415.1 Chryseobacterium formosense
TTTTTTATATATAATAAAAGTAGTTCTTTCTAATTATGCTTACCCAAAAGCTCTTCTGCGCTTACCAAACAACTCTCGTTTTTCAGTGGGGCAAAGATAAGACGACTTTACAATACAAAACAAATAGGAATAGAAATAAATATAGCATTGTGGGGAATTATTAATTATATAATTCTGATTTTCAAATTTTTAAATACCAAATTATAGTTATCCACATCAACAGGAATGATTATTGCAATACGTATTGATTTTAATTATTTTTGCATTATAAGAAGGTTTCGCTCCTACGGAGCTCATTAATGAATTTGTCATTGATGATAATTCTACAAAGCTTTCGCTCTTCCAGAGCTTATTGTACAAGATTAAGTCTATTTGATATATTTCATTATACAATACTCAACTGAAAAATTTAAAATATTTTAAACTGTTTTATTTAAAATATATTAATGACAAAAAATTCTATCAAAGGTCTGATTCCTAGCCCTGATCGAAGCATTTGTCTGAGCTCATTTTTCGGGTTTGGGGTTCGGCGGCAAAGCCGCCGAACCCCAAACCCGAAAAATAGCGAGTGCGGAGAGCAGGAAATAGCTTCTAAAAATTGATTAAAATTAAGCTGGAGGTTTTTGTGTAAATGAGTTTTAGAGGAAAAAAACTGTTTCAATAATAATGCAAAAAAATGTCCTTGAAAAATTTCAAGGACACTATTATATATTATGTTGAGAATTAAAACTCTGCATTCTTCGGAGTTCTTGGGAAAGGAATCACATCTCTGATGTTTGTCATTCCTGTCACGAAAAGCACAAGTCTTTCTAAACCAAGTCCAAAACCTGCGTGAGGAACCGAGCCGAACTTTCTTGTATCAAGATACCACCACAATTCGTGCTCGTCAACATGCATTTCTGCCATTTTAGTTTTCAGAACATCTAATCTTGCTTCTCTTTCTGAACCACCGATGATTTCTCCGATCCCAGGGAAAAGTACATCCATTGCAGCAACGGTTTTATTATCATCGTTTAGCTTCATGTAGAATGCTTTGATTTCTTTCGGATAATCAAATAAAACTACTGGACATTCAAAGTGCTTCTCAACCAAGAATCTTTCGTGCTCAGACTGAAGATCTGCGCCCCATTCTTCGATCGGGTAAGCAAATTTTCCTTTTTTATTTTCTTTTGAGTTTAATAAAATCTCAATAGCTTCGGTATAAGAAACTCTCTTAAAACGTTTAGCAATAACATTTTCCAGCTTTTCAATCAGGCCTTCTTTTGCTCTTTCTTTTTCAGGTTTTGATTTTTGTTCTTCTGCAAAACGCTTGTCTAAGAAATCCAAATCATCTTTACAGTTATCTAAAACATACTGAATCACATATTTTAAGAAATCTTCTGCCAAATCGATGTTGTCTTCAAGGTTGTTGAAGGCCACTTCTGGCTCAATCATCCAAAATTCAGCTAGGTGACGTGTTGTATTTGAATTTTCAGCACGGAAAGTTGGTCCGAAAGTATATATTCTTCCCAATCCCATTGCCGCAGTTTCGCCTTCAAGCTGTCCGGAAACCGTTAAGTTGGTTTTCTTTCCGAAGAAATCATGAGCGAAATCGATTTCTCCCTGCTCATCTCTCGGAATATTATTTAAATCAAAATTGGTTACTCCAAACATTTCGCCCGCTCCTTCTGCATCAGCTCCGGTAATTACTGGCGTGTTGATATAAAAGAACTGGTTTTGGTTAAAGAATGAATGAATCGCAAAACTCACTGCGTGACGTACTCTGAAAACTGCACCAAATAAATTGGTTCTGAATCTTAAATGCGCCTGCTCTCTCAAAACCTCCAATGAGTGTTTTTTAGGCTGAAGAATGGTTTTGTCTCTTTCTTCTGTAAAGTTATCTCCTAAAACAATAATTTTTTTAGCGATAATCTCTACGGTTTGTCCGGCTCCTTGACTTTCCACTACCTCTCCTACTACTTTTAAAGAAGAAGCTGTACTAATTTTAGAAATAATTTCTTCGTCAAAATTTTCAAAATCAACTACAATCTGCAAATTATTAATCGTAGAACCATCATTTAACGCAATAAAGCGATTAGAACGGAAAGCTCTTACCCAACCGTAAACTGTAATGTCATGATGTAATACTTTTTTGTAGTCCTGAAGGACTTCTTTAATCGTCTGCTTTTTCATTTGTTGATGATAAAATTTTGTCTAAAAAATTAATGTCCGCAAAGTTACAAAAAACAGCGTAACTTTTAGATATTACGCTGTTCGATTTAAAAATCACGTTTAATTCTGAAAAAAATCAATTATTAATTAAAAAAGGTCGTCTTTTTTCTTTGTACTCCATTTCTGATTTTCCAAGCATGAAACGCACTCGGAACATCATAATGCCATTTTGGAAGAATCAAAATAATAAGAATAACATCGATGTGGGATATTAACCCTAAAATTACCATCAGGTAAAACGACCAACCCGTTTGCTGAAATCCAATTAAATAAGTAAAGGCAATAATCAGACTTATTCCCCACAGTTTTGAGAGCCATGCATGAGTACAGGTTTCTTTGCCAAATTTTATCCAACTGATGATATAACAAAGAGCTTCCATGATAAAAATTAATGAAATTCCCTTCCATTCAATTTTTATAAGTTCCGGATTGATAAAATAAACAGCAAAGCCAAGAGATAGCCAAAATATAAGATCAGTCTGACTATCCAGTCTTCTGAGTTTTTCTGAAGAAACTCCAACTTTTCTGGCAATTATTCCGTCGAATATGTCTGTAAGCAAGCCGATGTACATTAAAATAAGAATAATCGTTTTTGATTCTGCACCACTTAAGTAAGCCAAAAGAAAAATAATGGGCCCAAAAATGAAGCGTATTGCTATTAATAAATAAGGTATTGTTTTCATAATTATTTTTTAGATTTAATAAACCAGATTTATCCCGAAAGAGAATCTAAATCCTTCTGTAGGAAAATGTTTATACGTTGTATACTCGAAATTATATCCTAATTCTGCGGTAAAAAAATAATAGAAATTAACCCCAAGTTTTGGAGAAATGGCATTAGGTGTGATTCCTGCTCCCGCATACAAATGTTTTATCATGTTTTTATCACCTTCGAATGTTGCTATTTTCCGAAAATAATCCAATTCGGGAATTACAATAAATTTTCTATCCGGAAGATCCCACCAATTGAAATGCCCACGCAAACTCACAAAATTGTTTTCATTGATCGGGATTTTCGGTCCAAAAGAAAAGAAAACTTTGTCATCGATTGAGGTCACCTCAATTCTAGTACTTATTATTACTCCTATAACTTTCCAGTCTTTTTCATTTCCTATCTGCGATTTGAATGAAGAAGAAAAAATCATCACCACAACTACTATCAGATTTTTCATAACCATTGTTTTTAAATTATATATCAAAGCTAATTGTGAAAATCAATTTTCTGAATGCGAAAAAAAATTAAAATAAATTTCTAAATTTGTGAAAATCACAAAAACATGCATCAGGGAGTTTTATTGAAACTTATCAGAAAAAAAATCGGTGATAAATCTCTGAATGACGAGATTGCAAATATTCTCAACATCAGCTACGACGCAGCCCACAGAAGAACTTCTTTAAAAGCGAAATTCAGTTTTGAGGAAGCAATGGAATTGGCAAAAAATTACCAGATTTCACTTAATGAGTTTTTGACTTCGGAGAACCAGCTTATTGTACAGAAAACTTCTTCCGTAACAACTACTGAAGATCTGCAGTCTTTTTTCCAAAACAACCTGAATGTATTTGAAAAACTTCCGCTCTCAGATGAAATGACAGTTTATTATTCGGCAAAAGACATCCCTTTTTTCTATACACTTTCAGATACGATGCTTTCTCGATTTAAAATTTATGTCTGGATGAATTTATTGAATGGGAAACAGGTTTTTATTCCTTTTAAACAGTTTTCACCACCTAATTTCAACTTAAATACGAAAGAACTCCGAAGAAAATATGAAGAGCAGAATGTGATCGAACTTTGGAACGAAACTACAATTACAAGCGTTGTACAACAAATTTCGTTTTACTATGATACAAGACTTTTGCAAAAAGAAGAAGCCCTGATTATACTGAACGAGGTGAAAGAATTGATCAGGTATATTGAGCAAAAGACAGAAAGCAATTCAAAATATCAGATTTATGAAAATGAACTGATGCAGCTTTCGAACGATATATTTTTCAGTCATCCTAAAAATTCACTTTTAGCCATGCCTTTAAATACTTTTGGCTATATTTTGATCAATGACGAAAAAACGTGCAAGGATACTTACAATTATTTTGAGCATCAGATTAAAAATTCAAAATCATTAAATGCATCCGGAAACAGAGACCGAAAAATATTTTTCAATAAAATGTATGAGCAGATTGATGGGTTACAAAAAAAATTATAGCGGTATTTTTTCATAAAAAAACCTCTTTATCTCAAAATAAAGAGGTTATATATATTTAATCTGAAAGATTCAATTTCTACTCATCCTTTTTCGAAGGCACCAAAAACACATCTATCAAACCTTCCGGAAGCTGCATTTTGATGAATCTCTCATCGCGGTTTATTTCAAGAATCCAGTCTTTAATAATAGGAATTACCACTTCTTTCCCGTCTAAATTGGTCACAAAATAATTTTGTGCAGTCTGATCATTCACCGATCTGATGACACCGCAATTGTTTCCTTCCTCATCAAAAATTTCAAATCCGATGATCTCATGGTAATAAAATTGTTTTCCGGTAAGTTTTGGCAAAGAAGTCAAAGGCAAATAAACATTTTTCCCTAAAGACTGATCTACTAAAGCTTCCGAAGAATTTTTAAAAGCAATATTCAGCGCATCCAATTTACTCCATGAAGATTTTTCAATAAAAAAGGGAACTAATAAACCGTTGATTTCTAAAAAAATAGAATCCAATTTCTTGTAAAGTTCGGGCTGATCTGTATCCAGCTTAAGAATAACGTTCCCTGCAAGACCATGTCTGCGGGTAATTTTTCCCAACAAATAGCAATCTTCCTTTTTCATAATAAAAATCTAAAAATATGTGAACTTGAAATTAATTAATTTAAACAACAAAGACACGAAAAATTCCGTGCCTTTGCCTTATATTTTCTTGTAAAGAATTAAGCCTGAGTTTCTTCAGTTCCTTCTGCTTCAGCAGTAGGCTCTTCAGTCGTTTCAGCAACTTCTTCAGCAGGAGCGTTTGCAGCCTCTTCAGCAGCTTTAGCATCAGCTTCAGCCTGTGCAGCAGCAGCGATTCTAGCTTCGTTTACTTTAGTTTCAGCATCGAAAGCAGCTTTCTTAGCATCAGCTTTAGCAGTAGCCAAACCTTCTACTTTACCTTGTACTTTAGAATCTTTAGCTTCTAACCAAGCGTTGAATCTCTTCTCAGCTTCAGCCTCATCAAAAGCACCTTTAGCAACACCACCTTGTAAGTGTTTTTTGTAAAGAGCACCTTTATAAGAAAGAATAGCTCTAGCCGTATCAGTTGGCTGAGCACCGTTGTTTAACCACTTTACAGCAGAATCAACGTTCAAATCAATTGTAGCAGGGTTAGTAATTGGGTTGTAAGTTCCGATTTTTTCGATGAATCTACCATCTCTTCTAGATCTAGAATCTGCAACCACGATATGGAAAAAAGGTCTTCCTTTTGATCCGTGTCTTTGTAATCTGATTTTTACTGACATAATGTTTGAATTTTATGGGAACTCGTCCCGATTAAATATTTAAGTGTGCAAAGATAGTAAAAAAGTTCAATATTCAAGATTTATTATTCAAATTTCTCAAATAAAATATAGAATCTTGAATATGAAATTTTAAATCTTCAGGAGCCGGGAACCTGCTTTCCGCTGTATCTTTTGCTTCGCAAAAGGATGTCGCTGCAATCAGGGCTATGATTTTTGTTTACAAATCACAATTTCTCTTTACTCCAAAAATTGGCAAACTGTTACATTGTTAAATTGCTACATTATCCAAGTTTCCCATATAAAACAGTCCAAGACATTTTTGATTTTCTTCAATCGTCAGAGAATCTTTCAAATGATCTACCAGCTTAGGGGAACTCCAGTAACAGCCGATATTATTGGCAGTACACGAAAGATACATATTCTGAACCGCCATTGAAACCGCTGCAATTTCTTCCCATTCAGGAACCATTCCGCTAAAATTAACAATAAGGGAAACTACAGTATCAGCTTTATTGATTTTAAAGCCAATATCATTATATTTTTTCTCCAAAAAAACTTGTGGAGCAGTAACCAATTTGTAAATCTCCTGCATTTCTGAAGCTAATTGTGCCTTTTCCTCCCCTTTGAAAATTTTGAAACGCCAAGGTTTTGTACGTTTATGATTCGGAGCCAATGTTGCCGAATGAAGAATTTCATTGATAATTTCCTGTGGAATTTGGGTTTCAGAATAATCTTTCGGAAAGATACTTCTTCTCTGCTCTATAATTTCTTTTAAAACTTCTGCTTTATTCATGCAGACAAAATTACGGAAAATGTGGAGATTTGAAATTTGAAATTTGAGATGCGAGATGCGGGATGCGGGATGCGGGATGCATAGCAAAATTAAACGGGAAGGCTTTCTACGAAAAACCTTGATGCGATATTTTTCTTAAATACCACGAATGCACGAATTTTTAAGGCTTTGAGTAAAGCATTCATTGTATTCCACTTGGTTCTTTTACTTTTTACCTTTTACTTGGCTCTTTATTATTTGGCTCTTTTATATAACTTCCACAATTTTCTGATGAATTTTATTGAGTGTAAATTCTTCACCGGATTTCATGCCTATCATTTTTTTTGCCATCGGACTTTCGGGGGAAATGGCGTAAAAACGGTCGCCTTCAAAAAAGAATTCTCCCAAAGAAACAGAAATATAAAACCTTGCCTTATTGGTAATCACCAACGATCCGAGCTGAATTCTTTCGGGAGTAGCTGCTGGTAAAACTTTCAGCAAATTTCTTCTCAAATCGTTCAAAGCGCCGAGTTGTTTCTGCATCTGATAAATTTCTTCCTGCATTTCCTCTCTCATGCTGTCGTATTTCGGTGTTTTTTTTATATCACGGCTTGCTTCCAGGGTAAATTCGATGAAATTCTTCAGCTTTTCGATCTTTTCGGCAATCACGTTTTTTACATAATTTCTTATGTTGCTTTTCTCAAATACTATCTTCTCCATGAATCTATTCTTTAGATAAAGATAATATTTTAATTTAAAAACAAAAAACTGCTTCCAGAATTTGAAAGCAGTTTTTTATGTATTTAGAAATATTTCTTATTTTTCTACCAAAGCTTTTAGATTATTCAAACCTTCTTCATAGGATTTCCCCATCTGATAATCCATCATCGGTCGCATAATTTTCATCCAGGTTTCCTGTTTTGTATCCATACTCCAGGTAACTTTCGTAGAATTTCCTTCTGAAGTCAATACAATATCAGAAATTGCCTGTCCCTCAAAAGGTCTTTTGAAAATCATCTCAGTTTTTTGCCTTTCATTTGTCACCAGTTCTTTAATTTCCTGGCAACCGGCTCCAGCATCATCATTTTTACTGTCCCAACAATATTTATCTCCTACTTCACCGGGATTTCCGGTGTAGGTAACCGTCATGTTTTTGTCTAATTTCATCCATGGATTCCATTCATTGAAAGCTTTCATAGTACTGATCTGTTGCCAGACTTTTTCCTTTGGAGCATTCATCACGACAGATTTTTCATAATGATAATTTTCACCGAAAGCCAGCATTGCAATAATGGCATAGATAAGGAATAGAAGGATGATTCCCCCAATAATTTTTAAAATTGTTTTCATAGTTTAGATACGTTTAAGTTTATAATTTCATTGTGTTTGTTATGCTAAATATAATGTCAAAAACTGTTACCAAAAATAATATTTCTCTTCTTGTTTCATCTTTTCATATGACAAGAATAATTTCCGGATGGTGCATTTTTGTCACAATTGGTAACAGAGGCATTCTTTTTGTGCAATCAGAATCTGTATTATTCAAATAACTAAATTTACATCAATAAAAAATACCACATGAATATTTTAACAGAAAAATTCAGCACTCCATATCATTCTGCACCGTTTAACGAAATTAAAAATGAAGATTATCTTCCTTCTTTTAAGGAATTAATTCAAAAATCTGAAAAGGAAATTGATGCTATTGTCAATAATCCTGAAGAACCAACATTTGAAAATGTGATTGAAGCTTTAGCTTATTCGGGTGAACAACTGGATGTGGTTTCGAATATATTTTTCAATTTAAACTCTGCTGAAACGAGTGATGAATTACAACAAATCGCTCAGGAAGTTTCCCCGATTTTAACGGAATATTCTTCAAAAATTTCTCAAAACGAAGCACTTTTCAACAAAATAAAAAAAGTCTACGACGAAAAAGAGAAATACAACCTCAACGAAGAACAGCAAATGCTTTTGAATGAAACGTATAAAGGTTTTGTGAGAAGTGGTGCACTATTAAATGAAGAAGACAAGGAAAAATTAAAGAAAATCAGCATGGATTTGTCTGTGAAGTCTCTTCAGTTCGGACAAAATGTATTGGCTTCAACGAATAATTATTTTAAACATATCACCAATAAAGAAGATTTAGCAGGAATTCCGGATGCGATTTTGGAGCAATATGCCGAAGAAGCAAAAGAAAGAAATCTGGAAGGCTGGGTCGTGACTTTGCAGTATCCAAGCTATATTCCGTTTATGACGTATGCAGAAAACCGTAATTTGAGAAAAGAATTAGCTTTAGCAAACGGTAAAAAATCTTTCGACGGAGGAGAATTTGATAATCAGAATTTAATTAAAGAGCTTTTACATTTAAAACAGCAAAAAGCAGAATTATTAGGTTACAAAGATTACGCAGACTATGTTCTTGAGGAAAGAATGGCAAAATCTCCCACAAAAGTAATCGACTTTCTGAATGAACTTTTAGTAAAAGCAAAACCTTACGCAGACAAAGAGATCGAAGAATTAAAATCTTTAGCAAAAGCTGACGGAATCGATGAAATGCAAGCTTACGATCATACTTTTTATGCAGAAAAACTCCGTAAAGCAAAATATGATTTGAATGATGAGGAATTAAAACCTTATTTCCCATTAGAACAGGTTCAGGAAGCTGTTTTCGGTCTTGCCAATAAACTTTTTGATTTGACTTTTGAAGAAAGAAATGATATTCCTAAATATCACGAAGATGTAAAAGTATATGAAGTTTTTGAGGCGGAAAGCGGGAAGTCGGAAGATGGAAGTCACAATTCTGAAAAAACTTTCAAAGCCTTACTTTACGTAGATTATTTCCCAAGAAAAGGTAAAAGAGCCGGAGCGTGGATGACGAGCTACAAAAATCAGTATCAAAAAGATGGAGAAAATTCACGTCCACATATTTCGATTGTTTGTAATTTCAGCAAACCGACGAAAGAAACCCCTAGTTTACTGACATTTCAGGAAGTGACGACTTTATTCCATGAATTTGGTCATGCCCTTCACGGAATGTTGGCGAACACACAATATCCTACACTTTCAGGAACTTCTGTAAAATGGGATTTTGTGGAATTACCGTCTCAATTCTTAGAAAATTTCTGCTACGAACCGGAATTCTTAAAAACTTTTGCCAAACATTACAAAACGGGTGAAGTTCTTCCCGACGAAAAAATAGAAAAAATAGAACAGTCGAAAAACTTTATGGAAGGTTATCAGACGTTGAGACAAATCGGTTTTGGATTGCTGGACATGAATTACCACACACAAGTCGGAGAGTTGGAGGGTTTGAGTGTGAAAGAGTGTGAGGATAAGTACACGAAAGCAACTCAGCTTTACCCAGTAAATCCTGAAACAGCGATGAGCCCGAGTTTTTCGCATATTTTCCAGGGTGGATATTCTGCGGGATATTATTCTTATAAATGGGCAGAAGTTTTGGATGCTGATGCGTTCCAGTATTTTAAAGAAAACGGAATTTTCAATCCTGAAATTGCCGCAAAATATAAGGTTCTTCTTTCTTCAGGAGGTACAAAAGATCCGATGGAATTATACAAAAGCTTTAGAGGAAGCGAGCCTAAAGTGGAGAGTTTGCTGAAGAGGGCGTTTGGATAGAATATTATATAAATTTTATATTGACTCATTAGAAAATTTCAAAAATGAAACTTAAATTAAGTTTATTTCTCTTTTTATTTTTATTGAATATATCATTTTTCTATTCTCAAAAAGTAGGAATAATCTCTGATATTAATTCAAAAATGGGATATGTTGTTTTTAAAGGCGAATTATTTACCGAAAAGCCCATTTTTGAAAAAGATATAAATTACGATTTGATTGATTTTCTTCACCAATATTATACAGACAAAAACATTTCGTCAAAAAACATTAATCCGACAGGAGTATCATTTAATGGCGTTTTTTCAAAAGAAATTGAACGTTTTCGTAATGTATGTAAAGAAAATAACCTTGATCAACTCCTAATTATTTCTAAAAATAAGTCTTATACTTCAAATGATCCGATGCTAATATATAGCTCATTAAATCACGAACTTGGTATTGAGGCTTATGTAAAGACAAAAACCCGAGCTATCATGTATGGTAATTTCCGAATATATTTATACAATTTAGCAGATCATACCATCAAAGATGTAGTGAGTAATGTGTACATTCCACACCGGTTTAAAAGTCCTGTATTTGATGACAAGAATTACGATCTTATTAATGATGAAGTTAAAAAACTATTTGCAGATGATTTAGAAAAATTGGTAACAAGAAAAATGGACAAATTTTACAGCAAATAAGATTTCATTTGATAATGAATAAATAATATAGTATCAAGAAAACTCCAAAAGATGAAAGCTTTTGGAGTTTTTGTTTTATAGATGTTCAATGAAGAAAAAATTATTAACATTTAAATAATAATTTATAAATTTATTCATTATTAAATGAATTACTTATCACAGCGTATGCAAAACAACTATCCTGAAAAAATCACTACTGAAAATTCTCAGAATATAAATCCTGAAGTACAGACCATGGTTATCAGACAAGATGAAAACAGATCCAACGGAATCGGGACTGCCGGATTTGTATTGTCATTGATGGCCATTTTTGTAAGCTGGATTCCTATTTTCGGATGGTTCGTCTGGTTTATAGGATTGGTTCTTTCCTTTATCGGCTTGTTTAAAGCTCCGAGAGGTCTCGCTATTGCAGGTCTGGTCATTTCCTTAATTGGAGTAATCATTTTAATTGTTTTTGTGGGTGCCATTCTTGTCGCCGCAGGAATGAGCCAATAAGATGTTGAAATTTAACAAAAACATACTGCTGTTCATTTTTATAATTCTTATTTCCTGTAAGAAAGAAAACAATGATTATTTAAAAGGACATTGGAAAAATTGCGGAGAAAATCCCGGATTTTCTGATATTTTGGTATTTGATGAGAAGTATAATTCTGTTCGAAACGACACGATTTTCTCGCATAAAGATTCAGCAATTGCAATCGTGGAAAAGATCAGTCATGAATACGGTGAGCCAAAGCTGTATCTGAAAAGCATTAAAGATCAAAAAATCTATAGATTCTGTAAAAAATAAGTTTTATAGTAAAAATTAATTCTGATCTGCCTTATTTTTACTTAAGTTAGCCCTACAAGAAACTTTATATGCTTAGACAAATTCTTTTATTTTCGATACTAATAATTTCAAGTATTGCGTATTCCCAGACTAAACAATATGAAGCTCCGGATTACAAAATGATCAGGAAGAATATTGAGAATAAAGATTCTGAATTTTATTATCCGAAATTAATAGCTAAGCTAAAAGCCCGGGATACACTAATTACGGAGGAGCAATACAATCATTTATATTTTGGCTACACTTTTCAGAAAGAATATCAACCGTACAGCAAATCTGATCAGGAACTGAAACTGACAAAGTATTTCCAGAGCGATGAATTAAAAAAATCTGATTTTGCTGAAATCATTAAGATTTCACACGAAGCCCTGAAAGAATTTCCTTTGAATCTGCGGGTGATGAATTTCCTTGCTTATGTTTATCATCTCGACGGTAATGAGGAAATGGCAAAAAAAGTTTCTCAGAATTTTTATGGTTTGTTTGGTGCAATTTTCAGATCTGGAGACGGAAAAAATTGCAGTTCAGGTTTTCATGTAATTTCGGTAAGTCACGAATATGCAGTGATGAATGTTCTCCAATTAGAAACGGTTTCTCAGAGTTTAGAAGACAATTGCGATTATTTAAGTTTAGAAGAAGGCAAATATAAGCTACCCGGAGTTTATTTTAATATTACAAAACTTAAAGAAAAAGGATTTGGATTCTGATTGTAAAAATTCTTTTTAGAAGAACAATCTGGTTATTTTATTTCTAATTTGACCGTAATTTTATTTTATTGAATTTAATCAACAGGAGTTGTAGCAACTAATTTACTTCCACCCGGTTCAGCGGCAAGATCTGCTGCCATTCCCTGGGCAAGATCTACTCTCGCTTCTTCAGAGAAAATAGTTCCTATAAACGGAATTAAAAAAAGAGCGCCCTGAACGGAGTTTGAAGCAAGGCTTTTTAAACTATTCTTAGAATTGGCTGCAGCCACTGCTTGTCCGTCATCTACCATACTCGGATTCATTCTTCCGCTGTTGTAAAATCTTGCTGCATTCCGCCACTCAGGATATTTCCCATTATTTAAATCAGTAAGTAACTGTCTTGCTAACGGATTTGTTCGTAACTGTTGACGAGAAAGACCTTCTAAGTTTGCCAATTGCCGCTGAAGATTTACATTACTGGCATGCACTCTTCTTGATTCTGCAATATTGGTGATTTTACCGGCGACAGTTCCTCTTTTATAGGAGGTAATTTTATACCATGCGCCGCTTTCCTTTTTTATCTCAATAATATCTTCTGAATCCTGTACAAAATCATCCGGTTTTGATGGTGCTCCCCACAAGCTATTTTGATCAATATCCTGTTCTTCGATCTTTCCAGTCTCGCGATTGACAACATTTTCGGAATGATTATTCATACGATCATACGTAGTATTATCACTTACATCACCTACGTTTTCGTGTCCCCATCTTATTCCGCCTCGGAAAGCGTAATTGATTCCGCTAAAAACGGCGAACCCTGCAATAAACCTTCCGCCTGCTAACCAAATCTTTCCTGCAACTGATGCTGCACCGAAGCCGGTAAATGCACCTGGTAGAAAAAAACCTGCTCCAAAAGATGCGACAACATTAATTCCCAGTTCCCATTTGTTCTTAGAAGCAATAGAGCTTGCAGCAGCATTTGCAGACGCTTCATCGAAGAATGGAGTAAGTACACCACTGTTTCCACATTTCAAAATAGAAGAACGGGTAATTGCGGAAGCTCCGTTGATTTTCACACTATTGTGAGCGAGAAACCATTGTCCACCATTTAAAGGATCTGTGCACTTATGATTTACCGCTTTAATTGTTGCTACAGCTCCACCAACAAAAATAGCAGCTCCGACTCCAAAGGCTATCCAACCAACAGGGCCTGAAAGAAAAACAAGTGCACCCACTGCAAGACCAGCACCAAAAGCAAGCAATGTACCTGCCAAATTTGCAGGCGATTTACAGGTAAATTCAACCTTAACATTTCTATCATCTACGGTAAGAATGGGTTGTTTTGTATTCTCATAATAAACATTAAAAGTACTTCTACTATGAGAAAATTTTTGTGGTGCTGAACTTAATTGGTACGTACATACAGCAAACACTTTATTTTCCGGAATATATGAAACTGCCATAGTTTAAAATTTAGGGATAAATAATACAAATATTATACTAAGAAAAAAATATGCAAAACTCATAATTATCGGAAATGCTAATGCTACAAAATCTTTCTTATTTTTCTTTTTTATACAATCCTTAAAAAAAATTCAATTTCAGGTTTTATACTCATATCCGGAGATAACAAAAATTTTGTTAGTTTTTCATCTGAAATTCTTAGCATAAAAGCTTTTCTGGAATAGTAATCATAAATATTATAGACCATTTGATCTGATAATAAAAATGTTTTGCCATTGTGATATTTTATAAAATAATTAGTATCAGTTTTATAAATATCTACTTTTTGCATTGTACTTTTCATTACGACAATTAAAAATCCAAATATTAAGCAAAGACATAATATAATTAGATGAGTTTGATTGCTAGTATATCTAATATTTAGATATTTTATTAATAATATAACTGATGGCAATAAAAAGAGAATAGTAAATATTGTTGCCCAAAAACTATATTTTGTATTAAAAACAGATATGGTAATAGTATCGTTGTTCATTGTATTTTTTAATAATTTTTCATAAAGAAAATTATTTTTCTAATTAAAAAATGATAATTTTTATCTCATTGATTACAAGTTAATTATATAAAAAAATCCACAAATCAATATTACTAATGCTACAAACAGCACGATAAATGGAAATTTATTAGCAAAAAACAAGATCATATTATCCATAGAAGTTTTCACATTCTTACTAGGTAATAGTATTTTGAGTTGATGCTGTAGATTTTCTTTATTGGAAGCATCACTTCTATTTTCCTGATTAAGACTAACGTCTCCTAACCAAAAATACAGGTTTTTATCAGCTAGTTTGATCCTCAATATATCTAACATCCCTTTTCGGGTGATATTTAAGTTGTAATTAATAATACTATTCTTTGATAATATTATATTTGTATTTGCTTTGGTATTGCTAACTACAATCGAATCTTCTTTTACCGAGATTGAAATTATTTTAGAAAAATAAAGATTAATCCCTACAATTATAAATAACGCAATAGATAAAGCAAAAATTAAGATATAGGTTTGCTGTGTTGTACTACTAAAAATCCTATAAATAAAATCTGTGCTTATGAAAGCGATTAGTCCAATAAAAAACACCAGCAAAGTAATAGCCCAGACTAAAATACTAAATTGCCTAAATTCATATTTTTTTTCCATCGTTTTCTTTAAAGTTCAACTTTTTTAATGTTATACTCGGTAATTACTTCAAAATTATTCTTAATTTTTTCTGCAATAGAAACTTTTCCTTCCTGTAAAAGTCCGGTTTCTTTATCAACTGTATATGTAATTCTATAAATAAAATCGAAAGCTGTGTAATTAAATTTTAAACTTGATTTATAAATACTATCATACATATTTTTCAAATTTTCTTCAGAAATATTTTCTCTGTTTAAAGCTCCTACAAGTCGGTAAGTAGCTGTATTTTCATCTTCACGAACAATAGATTTCGTCACATCTGTTTGTAGATCTACATTAGGGAAGATCTGAGAAAACTGCTGAAGTCTGTAGTTCTGAAGCTGATCTCCTAAAAAAGACTTCGTGAAGAGATGGAAAAAAAGATTTTTATCCATCATTTTAATGAAGTTATCCTGATCAAGAAATTCTTTATTTCCAGTATTAATAATATCTTCGGCTTGCTTTGGAGATTGGGAAATTAGCTGTTGATAAATGTCTGTATTCTGTAATTCATAATCACGAAACTTGTTCCATCTGTTTTCTATTTCTTTATGGTTGAAAATCTCCTTTATAAAAGCTTCATCCGAAATATTAAATCTAATCGGTAATTTTAGTTTTTCTAATTTTTGTGCAAACAAAAAACCTGATTCATAGATTGCCGGTTCCACTGAAAAATCAGAATCTGTAAGTTCCACCTCAAAAACATTTGTATTTTCTGCTTTTTTTACTAAAAATTCATAGATCGTGTTTGCCGAAAGTGTAATAATTTCATTATTTATTCTGCTCATATTAAGCTGCTCGCTCCTGTATCTGGCAACACCTTCAAAATTTAAACTTTCCATTTTCCCATTTTTAATAAATGAATCTTCAAACTTTTTCTGTTCAATAAAAATAGTATTAAGGTGAAGAGGTATACTATCAGATAAAATCATGTTTGAAAAACCCGAATGCGTGTTATGAAACTTCTTCAATTCTTCAGTATCTACATTAAATTTATCTGCAATAGACGTTAAATTTTCTCCTTGTTCAATCTTATATTTTATAATTTTCATTTACTAATTAATATCTACCTGATTTGGATTATTGATTGAAATAATTGACGGAGAAACATTAATACCTGATGCGGAACACGATGTATCTGAAGAATTATCTGCAGTAACCGAAGTTGATCCATTAATTTTGATTACTGAGCCTGCAATTGTAATATTAACTCCTTTAATATCAATCGTACCATCTTTTTTCATGACAATAGAACTACTACCTGTCTCTAATTTTATTTCGTTGATACTTTTCACGCTGACATTCCCTAAATTATCCATTGTAAGAATACTTTTTTCTTCCCCAATTGTAACGGTTGATTTAGTCTTAACATTCGTGGTATGATTATTCCCAATATCCTCCTTGTTATCATTGCTTACAAAAGTGGTAACATCTCCTGTTCCGCTCAGTGTCACATGATTACCGTTTCTATCTTTGATTTCAATACCGGCTCCATCATTCAGGCAGATTATGTTTCCACTTTTGCTGCTTAAACTTTTAATATTATTTCCGGCGCCGCCTCCGCCACCAACTCCGCCGTGAAACATTCCGCCCATCACGAACGGTCGGTCAGGATGTTGATGCACAAAACTAACAATCACCTGATCTCCAATTTCAGGAATCGCCATAAATCCGCGATTTTTATTTACTTTATCACTGCTTCCTGCGTCGGGAGTCATTACTCTGATAAATTCTGAAGTATCTTGCCCACTTTGCCAGTCAAACTGCACTTTTACTCTTCCCTGATTCAACGGATCAGCATTTTCGGTTACTTTAGCAAATTGAGCTTCCGCTCTGGGACTTTCAAATTCCGGACGGGGAATATATCCGCTGTCGGCAGCAATGGCTTCAAAATTTCCTGTGTAATAACCTCTTGCATCTACTTCATGAGTAACTTCAATCATCATCAGCTTCGTAAAATATGAAGTCTGATTGGTATCCGGTTTTCTCATTTCCACATCTGCAGTACAACCCGGATATAAAAACGGAACTGTTGTTTCTCCTGAAGTAATAAATACCTGTGAGGCGTTGCTTCCTGCCGTTCCCTTTTGTGAAGCATCGATATCCATAAAAGATGCTGCTTTTATCGGAGCTACTCTGAGAGATGGTGTTGTAAATGTTTTTTCTGAAATTTCGTAAGCACGTTTTGCAATATCTGATGCATGTGTAATTTTTGAACTTCCTGTTGTCAGTTTTTCGTTTTTGCTACTGTTATAGCCGTAGAATGACGGATTCACGTGCTGCGCCTTCATTTTTACCTTAATATCACTCACATTACTTCCATAGGTAAGCTTTACCGGTTGTTCTGCAGGCGGAAGTTTTCCGAAATGCAAAACTTCTCCGTCATAGAAAAACTGCTCACCATAAGCTTCGGCAATTCTCGCTAAATAATTATAGTGCGTTTCTTCATATTGCGAACTGTAAGAAACATTTCCGTATTGAGCATCAACTCTGAAATCAAATTTATTTCCGCCCAAACCTTCTTTTATAACATGATCGGCAATACTGTTTAAGCTGATTGGCTGTGCTCCACCAAAACTCTGAATATGTGGAGCTGCATCTAAAAGTACAGTCGGGCTAAAACCGCTCAGAACAATATTTCCCAAACTACCTTTTTCCTGACTGAAGCCAACTTCAGTAATCACTCCCACGAAATTTCTTTCAGGGCCGTCGATCACATCTTTGTATTTGAAAATAACCGTAAGTCTTTTCCCTAAAAAGTTTTGAGCCTCTTCAAGATTATGATTTTCAGGTGCGCCAAGAGTATCATGAGCAAGGGTAATGCTGAATTCATGATGTTTTGTGGCACTTTGATGAAGTTTAAAATGTTTAAAATGTTTAATTTCTTTTCCCTCGACAATCACATCAAGCTTTACAACTCTGTTGATGCCCAAAATCTGGCTGGTCGCAATCGCCAATGCATTATGAATTTTTGAGGTAGGCTGATTTGACCAGACTTTGTCTTCCACTAAAGAGGGATTGTTTGTTTGAGCAACCTGATTCATAAACATTCCTGAAGAATCTTTTACCGAATTTATAGGCTCTGTAATCTTAGACCCAGCTTCCTTAATTTTCTCAGTCGATTTGCTGACAACATTTGAAGTTGCTTCTTCTTTTAGATTCTGCACGGCATTCGACGTTACGTCTTGCGGCATTTTCGGTGTTGTAGTATTATCCTGAAACATAATAATTTTCTTTATACTTGTGAATTAGGTTCTTTCTTTTTCTGACATGTTTTAGTTCAACAGAATTCGATTTAAAAAAACGAAATCTTGATAACATTCTCATCTTATATATCTTAAATTTAATAATAGTGATGTTTTTATAAAAATTAAATCATCATAAAATTAATTTTTGTAGTAAAACTACGATTATCGTTATTTGATTTTCATAACATTTACTGAGCCGCCATTTCCTTATCTTTTTTATAGCGGTTTTCACCATAACTGTTATTGAAATTTACTGTTTTCTTATCTTTTTCATTAAGATTTTCATATAACTTTACGTTGAGTTCTGCTTCTGCTTTTTCATTTCTTTTTACAGGAAAAACAATATTGTATTTTTCTGTAAGCTGTTTTTTTAATAATGAAATCTTATCAAAATAAGATGCATTTTTAGAATTTTTCACTCTGGCTCCTTTCTTATCCTGAGAATCTAGATAAAGAGCCATCGGAGAAAGTTCAGTATCTTTTATTTTCGGGTTACCTCCTTTTTCCATCAAATATTGTGCAGTTTCGATATTACTTCTTGCTGCGGCTTCCATTATATTATCACCCAAGTAAGAAATATGATTAATATCCGCACCATTATCCAGCAAAAAATCAATCATTTTTTTAACTGTTTGTACATTTCCCAAAAACATTGCGGCACGAAGCGGGCTATTACCTACTGCAGGATTGGGGTTTGCCTTATATTTAAATAAAAGCTTTGCCATTTCATCATTGTTTGTTCCTACAGCGTGTGATAATGGAGTCATAAAACGATGAGGAATAACAATATTTGGGTCAGCTCCATTATCTAAAAGAATTTTCATTGCTTCAAGATTCTCAAGAATAGAGGCGTACATCAGCAGAGTATATCCGTAGCTTTTCACATCACTCAGTTGGTTCACCACACTCGGATTATCTTTTAATTCCTTTCCTAAACCAGAATGATCTTCATTAAAAATTTTCTGAGCAGCATCAAGTTGTGCACCTTCAAATAATTTTTGTGGAGGATATTGTTCTTTATTTTGAGTTTTTCTGGATCTGGTGTCCTGACAGGAAAATAAGGTCATGGTAAAAAAGATTAAAAAAATTATTTTTTTCATGAATTATGAGTTTGTTGCAATTACATTCATATTAATTGTCGCAATCATCGCTTCAACGGCATCTGCATACGCACTGTGACCGCTTCCGAAGGTTTTCAGATTCATTCCTTCATTATCCGGGATGTATCCGAAAATTTCGTTTTGTTCTCCTAATGCACGAGGAACTGCACCTGTTAAACCTCCGAAAAGTGCTAAATTATTCAGTCCGGGAATTCTTGAAATTGCAAGGGTGGATAACAGACCTTCTCTGTTATTCTGAAGAGCATTAAGAATATCGTTACTAGTACTGTAATTTGTAATATTTGAAGTTGATCCCACAGCACCATGTTCGTCTAAATAATTAAGCGTATTATCATGAACGCCTCTTGTGTTGAAAGTGTAAGCCGGCAATCCTGTGTAGTAGGAAGCCATTGCACTGTTTCCTCCGCCCAGAGAGTGTCCTGTGAAGGCAACATTTCCGTTGGTAGCCTCATCCATTTTGTCAGCTAAATCCATTGTTTTTTGAATTTGGGGAGTCTGAAAACCGAATGCCTGTCCGCCATCTTCTATAAACCAGTCGTGATAAAACTGTGCTCCTTTTGGTTCAGAACCACGGAAAGCGACAAAATATTTATTTGTTTTTTCATTATAATACAGAGATGCAAAGAATCCGTCGGTTTCATTGGTATCAAAATCTTCTGTTTTAAGATTTCCGGCACCAAAAATTGCATCCAGTTCATCTTGATTATCTGTATTGATTCTTGTATAATCTCCTATTTGTGCAGCATCATCCGAATTATCATTATAAGAATCCTGGGCCATTGCTGCAGCATTACTCAGCTCCTCAATCTGCGCCGCTGTGGGAAGATGAAATTTCACCGTTCCACCTAAAAAACAATTTAACGTAGAATTCTGAAGGAGCGGTTTTTTGCCTTCTACTCTTACTTTTGGATGAGTATTACTCCAGTCGCTTGCTTTTGTAAGAAATGAGCAAATATTCAGACAGTCGTCAATGAGTGCACTTCCTGCCCATGCTGCTGCTGCAAGAACGAATAAACCACCACCAAATGCAGCGGCAATTCCAATTCCGGCAACAGCTCCTGCAACCATCATTTGCGGACAGATAAAATTATCTTTGAAACGGTCTTCTTCGGTAGCAACCAATTTTGAACCACCTTTCAGGTAAACAGTGGATTGCGAGCTGACCCCAATCCCAATCAACCGTCTTCCGCTTGTGCACATCAGCGGAGTTTCTTGTGCGATATACAGTTGGCTCATATTTATTGTATTAATTGAATATGATATCTGCAGACATACAACATTTTATCATTAAGCTTCTCTTTCACATGAAAAATAACTTCTGATAAAACCGAATCATGATTATAATGATATTCTCCTTCCATCATCAAATCATAATCTAAAGGAATATCTAAAGCTTTCTGATATTTCGAAGCATAAATTTCTTCAAAATCTCCGGTGTGGCTTTTTACTTTTCCTTTTATATTCATCCGGTAATGATCTTTATCGTTCTGAAACTGATAATCTGAACTGTAAACAATTTTCTCACCCGGAAAAAGTGTTGAAAGAAATTCTCTTTCTTTAAATTCACCTTCATTTTTAAAATTAACTCCGGCTTCCGGAAACGGATAAAATATGATCTGGTAAAGAAGATTTGCTTTTATATTATCTTCAATTCTTTCAAATTCTTTATCGTAAATGCCGATAATTTCGTTATAAGAATCTTTCACCAGCTGTAAAAAACGCAGTTCTTTGCGTTTTATCTCCTCCCATTTTTCGGTAATTTCGTTTTCATTTTCTACTTTTTCAATGATTTTATCTTCGTCTAAAAAGACAGAAAGATGACTTGTTGCAGAATTTACCTGATCGATAATTTCATAAAAAGGTTTCATCTGAGAATCAAAATGAATGTACTTTTTATCTGAAATAAAAATTTCGAGGTGTCTGTATTCTCCGGGAACGATTTCCCAGATTTCTTCAGTTTCCGTTTCGTTGGCTTTTCCGTTGCCTAAAGTGAGGTATGACTTCACATTTACAGAATACCTTCCATTTCTGTACCAAGCATATTTAAACGCACCAAAATCGAGAAATTCCTGAACGTCATTCTTATTCATGAATAAAGCTTTGAGTAGTGAAAAATTAACTTTAAGAAAGAAATTGCTGTAGAATACAAATGTGTATGAATAATTTTACCCATACACATTTTGCATTATTGTAGCAGGAAATTATACTCCCGGCCAAATACCTTCGTAAGCAGAATTTCCATAATTGATTTTTTCTGCGCTTACTACAAAGCTGATTAACATTGAATTTTCGTCTACTGCGTCGAAGTCTACTTCGTGCTGGATCACATAACCGTTCTCCCAGTTCAAAGTAATCAATGTTCCTTCTTCGTGAGACTTGTTGAATGTAACTTCACCTGAAGTTGGTTTATACTTACCATTAAGTAAGCTTTCCAGGATGTCAGATTTCTCTGTCGCTTCAATAGTTAATTTGATGATTGCATTGGAAGGATCTGAAGCTACGCGTCCTGAAACGTCTGTAGATCTTGAAACGCTGTAATTAAGCTTTAGTAATTTTTGTCCTTCGCTTCCGTTGAATTTTAAGATTCCTCTTGAGTTCGCTGCCATAATGGTAAATTTTAATTAATTAATATTTTGTGATTTGTTTGATTCAAAGATAGAGCCATTGATTCCGTTATAACGAACAAATTATGGAAATCTCATATTTTGTAGTAATACTACGATTTGTTGTAGTAAAACTACGACTACACAGTAAAACCATAAAAAACCTTTTATTTAAAGTACTTCACAAACACATTCAGCAGAAATTTTCACATTTAAGCGAAAAATTCATTAAGATTATTTAGGAAAAATTAGCATATATTAACAAGTGGAGATTAGCAATTTTTTTCACCATTTTATTTAAAATAAGAATGATCATTTGCATTTCAACATTCTAACAGTTTTAACTATTAAATAGCAAAAAAGCTGTCTTAAAAGACAGCCTCTACTTTGTATAATAAATACTTAAAAGCATTGATTTTAGCTTGATGGCCAAAGTCCTTCGTAAGCTCCACCTCCGTAGTTGATTTTCTCAGCACTCACCACAAAGCTGATCAGCATTGAGTTTTCGTCTACTGCGTCGAAATCTACTTCGTGCTGGATTACATAACCGTTTTCCCAGTTCAAAGTAATCAATGTTCCTTCTTCGTGAGATTTGTTGAAGGTAACTTCACCTGTTGTAGGTTTGTATTTTCCGTTTAACAATGATTCAAGGATGTCAGATTTCTCTGTTGCCTCAACCGTTAATTTGATGATCGCATTGGAAGGATCTGATGCTACACGTCCCGAAACATCCGTAGATCTTGAAACGCTGTAGTTCAGCTTTAATAATTTTTGTCCTTCACCGCCGTTGAATTTTAAGATTCCTCTTGAATTTGCTGCCATGATGCGTAAATTTTAATTCGTTAGTATTTTTTGTTTGATTTTATGGTTCAAAGATAGAACCTCTACAAGTACATTTTATATTTTGAGAACGAAATTTAAAAATTTGTAGTAATTCTACGATTTCATGTAGTAGAACTACGACAAAAAATTACAAAAGCGCATTTTTTAACAAATTTTATTCATTTTTAATAAAAAAATCACAGTTTTTGGAATGATAATTGAGTTTCATTAATTCCACCATAAAAATAAAATATTATGAAAAAATTAATGTTAACAGCCTTCATATTAGGCTTAGTCGCGACAAGCTGTGGTTCAAAAGAACCTTCAATGTCATCAGAAAAAGATTCAATGAATGTAACAACTACAACAGTTGACACAACCGCAACTTCCACACCAATGCAAAGTCCGGATACCATGAAAATGCCTGTTGATACAGCAACAACACCAATGCGATAGGCAATTTGCTTTGAATAACACAAGATCTGCTGAAAATTTCAGCAGATTTTTTATATTTGATACATCAACCATTATATTTTAACTATGAAAAAATTAGGAATAGGAGCAATTATAGCTTTAGTCACTTTAGGAAGCTGTGCCGACAAAAAAGAAAACAGAGAAGAATTTAAAGCAGAACACAACAAAGATTCATTAAGAAATCATCTGGGAGATTCCGCCGTAGCCAATTCTGAACCCACAACTCCGGAAACTGACACCCCGAAAAGTTTAAAAGACACGGCAGCATCACCGACAGATTACAGCAGTAAAGAAACAAAACCCAATACACAAGTGGGAGGTTCAAGGTAACAAACAATCCGTAGCATAAATTACTACGGATTTATTTTTGGATAATTTTTAATGCTTTTATCTTATTTTCATCAAAAAGAGAATAATTATTTAACTTAATTATTACATTTGTATCCAACAAAAAAAATTCATGAAAAAAACAGCGATATTATCACTCCTGTTCTTTGCAGCACTTGCATTTGCACAGGGAATTAAATTTGAAGAAGGCAGCAACTTCAAAACTATTTTAGCAAAAGCAAAGAAAGAAAACAAACTTGTTTTTATTGATGCCTATGCCGTTTGGTGCGGACCATGTAAATTAATGGTGAAAAATATTTTCCCTTTAAAACCTGTTGGTGATTATTACAACGAACATTTCGTAAATGCAAAAATCGACATGGAAAAAGGTGAAGGAATTGATCTGGCCAAAAAATACAATGTAAAAGTATTTCCTACCTATCTTTTCATCAACGGAGACGGTGAAGAAGTTCACAGAACCATCGGATATGTTGAAGAAAAAGATTTCATCCAGTTTGCAATGGATGCAGGAGATCCAAACAAAAGACTGACTGCTTTGAAACAAAAATTCGAAAAAGGCGAAAAAGATCCTGAATTTTTATTAAATCTTGCCAATCTTATTATTTATAATGACACCGATTTTTCTAATAAAGTAATCGAGCGTTATTTTGCTGCTAAACCTGAATTTAATCAGGATAACCTTGGTCTTCTTTTTCAGGCAATGAAGAGCACGGATGGTGCAGCTTACAAGGTTTTTACAGAAAGAAAAGCTGATATTACAAAAATGCTTCCTGAGCAACAATATGCTGCAATGGATAAAAATGTAAAAGTAAATACGGTAATGGCAAAAGCTTACAATACCGATACAAAAAAATGGAATGATACATATTTTCTTGCTGAAAGCCAAAAATTTCTTACAAAAGATGAGTCTGAAAAAATCTTAAAAAGAGCGAAAGCTAGCAGAGCTTTGAAAGATAAGGACATTGCAACTTATGAAAAGCTAACACTTGAGCTTAATCAGGATGTTTCGGCTTTAAATGCAGATCAGTTAAACTCTTTAGCATGGAATTTCTTTGAAAACGTTACGACAAAATCTTCTTTGGAAACTGCCGTAAAATGGGCACAGGAATCTGTAACGAAAAAAGAAAGCTATGCCAACACAGATACTTTGGCGAACCTTTACAATAAAATCGGTGATAAGAAAAACGCTAAAATCTGGGCACAAAAATCAGTGGAGCTTGGGAAAGCTGCTGGTGAAGATACCGCAGATACAGAAAAATTATTAAACAGCCTGTAAGCTTTTAATTTTAAAATATGAAAAAGTCCGCTGAAAATATTTTCAGCGGACTTTTTGTTTTATTATCTTAACTTTACTTTTAGTTAGTTCGAGTAGCGAAGCGTATCGAGAACTTCCGATTACATATCAAATTTCTCGATACAGTTTTTTGTAAAAAATTACTCTAAATGACGTACTTCAATTTTATTCTATAAAAAGATTAATACTCAAACAAAACACTTCCCCAGGTAAACCCGCTTCCAAAAGCAGAAAGAAGAACCAAATCTCCCCTTTTGATTTTGCCCAATTCTATCGCTTCACTCAAAGCAATCGGAATAGAAGCTGCTGTTGTGTTTCCGTACTTCTGAATATTATTGTGGATTTTTTCATCAGGCAATCCAAATTTCTGCTGTACGAACTGAGCAATTCTCAAATTTGCCTGATGCGGAATAAACATATCCAGATCTTCAATTGTTTTTCCGGCTTTATCCAAAGCTTCCTGCATGGTTTCAGGGAATCTGGTTACGGCATGTTTGAAAACAAAATTTCCGTTCATGATCGGGTAAACTTCTTTATTGGTCACATTTTCCGGTTCTTTTCTCATTCTGTCACTCCAACCGAACTTAGATCCCGGAAACTGAGTGCATAATTCATCGGCAAATTTTCCTTCAGAATGCATATTTACGGCCAAAATATCTCCCGCATTTTCATCTTCCGTTGCAGAAAGTACAATCGCTCCTGCTCCATCTCCGAAAATCACAGAAACTCCTCTTCCTTCATCAGAAAAATCAAGTCCGAAAGAATGAATTTCAGCACCTACAACCAGAATATTTTTATAGGTTCCTGATTTAATAAAAGCATTCGCAACACTCATCGCATAGACAAAGCCCGAACATTGGTTTCTTACATCCAATGCTCCGATGGTATCGCAACCCAACATATCCTGCAACAAAACGCCGCATCCAGGGAAATAATAATCCGGTGAAAGTGTTGCAAAAACAATATAATCGATATCTTTTGCTGCTAAACCAGCGTGCTGTAATGCTTTTTCTGAAGCTTTGAAACCTAAGTATGCTGTAGTTTCCTGCGCATCATTTCTATTTTCTCTGTGCCTCCTTTCTTTAATTCCGGTGCGCTCGGTAATCCATTCATCATTGGTGGTCATCAGTTTCGCTAAATCATCATTGGTAACAACATGATCCGGAACGTGAAATCCGATCCCCTTTATTGTACTTTTAATCATATCGATTTTCTAATTTTGGTAAAGATAAAATTTATTTAATACATACAATTTCAATTTTTACAGTAAATTTACTTTATGCCAATAGAAACAATTTACAGAGATTCGGGATGCGAATGGATAGACGTGGAAGCGCCTACTGCAGAAGATATGAAATACCTTCACGAACGCTACGAAATCAACAATCTCCTTCTTGAAGATACTTTAGATCCCAATCATTTACCCAAGTATGAGGAAGATGGAAATGTGAAATTTTTCCTTTTGCGTGAAAGTACCGAACTGGAAAGAAAAAACCTGAACACGATAAGCGATATCAGTACCAAAATTGGAATTTT
Source organism: Chryseobacterium formosense (assembly GCF_900116415.1). Taxonomy (GTDB): domain Bacteria; phylum Bacteroidota; class Bacteroidia; order Flavobacteriales; family Weeksellaceae; genus Chryseobacterium; species Chryseobacterium formosense. The sequence goes on from NZ_FPAP01000008.1 coordinate 26,429, forward strand.
CCTTTTAGATAATACGATTATTACGGTTCATAGAATGAAGGCATTGAGTATTTCTGAAACCAAGAAAGAACTTTCATTACATCAGGAAGTTTGTTCTCCGGGAAAAATCGCTTTAAAAATCGCTTTGGTCATCATGAAAAGCTTTGACGATGAATCTTTGAGTTTATTTGAAACCATGGATAATATCGAAAACGAGATCTTCCTTAAAAATACCAATCACACCAATCAGATTCGCAGGCTTTATAAATTAAAAAGAAAATCAGGCTTGAATTCGAGGGTTTTGACTGTTTCTACCGATGCTATTGATAAGTTTAAACTGCTCAATCTTCCCGATTCTGAATTTGTAGATTTAAAAGATAAGCACAAAGATGTTGTTGCCGATTTTGATCATTTAAATATTCAGATTACCAACCTTATTTCAATGTTTCTTGCGTTGTCTGATCAAAAAGCGAATCAGGTGATGAAAGTTCTGGCAATTTATTCGGTTTACTTTTTACCCATCACATTTATTGCCGGTTTGTATGGTATGAACTTCGATAATATGCCTGAATTACATACCAAGCAAGGATATTTTTATACTTTAGGTGTAATGGGATTAATTGTGATTATTACTTTTATTTATGCCAGAAGAAAGCAATGGTAAGATATTCCCGCAGATTTAACAGATAACGCAGATTTTTTTCATTCATTTATCTGCAAAATCAGCTCAATCTGCGAGAGAAAAATTATATAGGTTAAACGCAAAGACACAAGGAAATTTATAAAACTTAAAACTATTAAGGCGCAAGGATTTTATCAAGATAAATTGATTGAGAATATTTTGAAAATCTTTGATTTTCTTGCGCCTTATAACAAAATAATTTCACCAAAAACTTTGCGCCTTTGCGCTTAACCAACAAAACACCAAACCAAAATCATGAAACCCGAAATCCTCCAAAAAATCCTTGATGAAAATGTACTTTCTCAGGAATCCAAAGAAAAATTGAAAGCACTGCACGAAAATATTTCGAACAGAGAATTCTCTGACCTTCTGGATGCTGAAGGAAATCAATATATAGAATTTGTACAGGAAGGAGGCGGAGTTTGGGGAAGTGCGTTGGTTGGTTATTTGTACGGCTTGGAAATTTTTGGAATCCGTTTTCTGAAAGTTGCCGGAACCAGCGCAGGAGCCATCAACACCATGCTGATTGCTGCCTGCAAAACCAAAGAAGAAGCCAAAAGCGAAATCATCAAAGAAATATTATTCAACTGGAATTTTGCAGATTTTATGGATGGAAAAAGCTATGTGAAAAGTACCATTCATGCAATGCTCAACAACAAAAATTTCTTTAAAATAAATTTGATCATCGCTATTATTCTCACCATTGGATTGGTCACTTTACCTTTTATTTTATCTTCTGAAACCACAAGTGAAGCCAAACTTTACTTCTTGATTCCGCTTGTTCCTTTGATTATCATTCTTTTAATCCTCAAAAAACTTTATCACAATTTCACAAAAAGCAACAGCGGACTGAATCCCGGAAATGTTTTTGAAGAAACAATGAAAAAAGTGCTGGATGATTTCGGAATTAAAACGGTGGCAGAACTCAACAAAAAATTTATTCAGAAAGACCATAAACTCAATCTTAATTACCGTTACGGCAACGGTATGGAATTTTACACCAACGCTCTTAACGGAATTGAAGAAATCAAGATGAATAATCTCGAGCACATCGATGAAACCCGATATAGAATATACTTTGAAAGCGCCGAAAACAATGATTATTATAAGAACAATCCGTTTTATCAGCTCAAATCTGAATACATTGTCGTTACGACCGACATCAATGCCAAAATAAAAGTTGAGCTTCCTACGATGGCCAATTTATATTGGTCTGAAGAAGAGCTGAAACACATCAGTCCGGCAGAATTTGTCCGTGCCTCGATGTCTGTTCCTTTCTTTTTCGAACCGATGCAAAAGCTCATCAACAAAGACGATGATTCGGTAAAATACGCCTGGAAATTCTGGATGAACACTACGAAAGAAAATATTTTCCCTGTCGGAATTTTTATCGACGGCGGAAGTATTTCCAATTTTCCGATTGATGTCTTTCACATGAACGATATTTTTTATCCGAGACTTCCGCTATTCGGTGTACAGCTCACAAGCGAGTCTGACATACTGAAGGAAAAAGGAAAAACCAGCGAACAAATCATGAGAACTCCCCTTTCCTACACCGGAAATATCATTGATACTTTGCGTGGTTTCAACGATAAATCTTTCCTCACCAAGAACTCATTCTACAATCTCTACAGCATAAAAACCGTCAACTGCGGAACGAGCAACTGGCTGAATTTCTTCATGAAAAGAGAAGAGAAAGAACAGCTTTTCAATGCCGGATTTGTTGCCGCCCTCGATTTCCTCAACCAATTCGACTGGACGAAATATAAATACGAACGCATGATGGTTGCCATGAAAGAGAAAAAGATTTTGAAGGAAGAGGATACGCCGACGGTGGGGTGATTTGGGTTGGAGAGTAAGATTTTTTTTAGTGTTGATGAGTTTTTTTTAGTTTTAATTTAAAAATATTAGAATCAGAAATTTTCTAGTATTTTTGAGAATAATTAATAATAGTATGAAAAAAATTACCTTTTTGTTTTTACTGATTCCTCTTTTAATCTTTAGTCAGAGAAATTTTGAATATAAAAAAGATTTCGAAAATATACTTAAAGAAACAAAGGATAAAAACTCAAATTTAAGCTACGATAAATTACTGGATAGATTTAACAAAATTGATACGACACTTAATGACAAACAAGTCTTAGCATTACTAATTAGTTTTACCGATAATGCTCATTATAAACCTTATAAAGATTTAGAATTTGCCAGAAATTTATACAAACTAAACGATGACCAAAAATTTGATGAGGCAATTAAAGAAGGTAATAAATTCATTACTAATCATCCATTTGATTTAAAAACTTTGTTTGAATTGTCATACGCTCATTATAAAAATGGTAATCAGACATTAGCAGATTCTTATCTTATGAAAACTACTATGATTTTCAAAGCTATGATTTACAGTGGAGATGGAAAATCTATTGATACTCCCATGTTTGCTTTAAATCCTTCAGATGGACAAGACTTTATAAGAAAAGCATTCGGAACAAAAATTGGAAAAATGGCTTCTGGAAGAGATAAAAATGGATATTTTGTTGATATATTGGAAATGAAAGATGGAGAAGACAGTCAGATGCTATATTTCATTATTCCTCATGCTACAAAGAAAATGTTTGAGTAATTACGAGCAAGCTATTGAGATTCCTTCTTCGTCGGAATAACATATTTTGAATCATCACTTTGTCGTTTTAAATCTAACAACATTTATATAATAATGCCTACCAAAATTGACTTACGAGAATCTTTAAACATTCCTATTTCAGAAACTACAACTTTAGAAGAAAAATTTCAAAACCAGACTTTACGTCCTATTTTAAAATTACAGAATGATTTGTATCTTTCGTTTTTTACAAATTATGCAACTCGACAAAATGCCGATTTCAATCTGTTATCTACAGCGAAGAAAAATTTGTTTATTGAACAAAGTCTACAAAACGATTTGGTATTAAAAAACACTCTTATTGGAATGACGATTGGTATGTTTATTTTAGAGGAAATGAAGATCTATAATTCTGACAGTAAGGTTTTTAATAAACGAATTATTACGATGTTAATTGAACGTTTGAAAAGTCAAATTGAGAAATATTAAAATATGAAATACATCTGCTCATGCTGTGGCGAAGAAAAAGAAGAATGGCCCGCAATTGCCTATGATTCACCATCTCTGTATATGGATCTTTCTGATGAAGAAAAGAAAAATTCTGAATTAACTTCTGATTTTTGTATCATCAGATGTGATACTGAAACCTTTTATTTTATACGAGCAGTTCTCATACAGAACGTGATTGATGGTTGCCAAAATCTTGAATACGGAGTCTGGGTTTCTCTAGGCGAAAAAAGCTTTAATGAATATGTTGATAACTATGATAATAAAGAATTTACTGCTGTTTATTTCGGATGGTTAGCTAATTATTTGCCTGATTATGACTATGATTCCGTCCCAACAAATGTAGAAGTAGACAATTCTTTAGGGCGACCATTGGTTCTTCCGCATAGTTCTCATGACGACCGTTTCGTGAGAGATTGTTATGATGGAATTTCTGAAGAAGAGGCGGAAAGGAGAATTAATCTGATTTTGAACAAATAGTATGAATTGGGTTATTCGAAGCATAAAACGGTTAAATTCCACACTAATTTAAAAGAAATTTTAAAGCCAATTGTAATAAATACTTTGAGACTCCGCCTTCGTCGGAAAGACAATGTTTAAAAGTGATTTACTCGTTTTTATCACACTATGGAATTAATATAAAAAAAAATGAAACTATTTCATTATCTTTACACTACCAACCACAAAACTAAAAACCCTATGAAAAGTTCAATCCTTTTATTCTTTGTTCTTACATTCTTAAGTTTCAGTAATTTTTGTCAGGCTCAAAAAATTTCCGATGGTGAGAGTATTGATGTAAACGGAATGAAGGTAAGCTTCAATCTCACCAATAAAGAAAGCATTGATGTTCACGGAAAAGCATTTGACCGATATAAAGTTTCGGCTTCCGTTAAAAATAATTCTGATAAATCTTATAATATCCGTTTAACTTCTTATCCGCAAATCGTTACGAATATCGGAATTGTAGAGCTGGACTGCATCAACGCAACAGGAGCAAAGCTGACTTCAAAAAAAATTCAGCTTAAAATGAAAGCGCAGACCATTAATGTTTCATATTCTGCTTATGATAAATCTGGAAAAATGACGACCAGTATTCTTCCTGTTATCGGAAGTTATTATTTTGATGCGGGAGACACGATTAATGATGATGCAATTTTTATCGTTCCACAGGGTGAAAAACCTGATGTTACAGTAAGAAATCTTAGATAGTTTTAATTTCGGCGGCGGCTTTGCCGCCGCCGAAATTAAAACTACAAATAAAAGAATCTAAAATTTTACAAAATTTTAGATGAAAATTAAACTCAAGCTCAACCCTAATCTAAATTTTTCCACATCGGATTATGCTTCAGAATTTCATCATGTACAGAACATCCTTCTGCATGAGCTCCTTTTAAATAACCAATGCTCATCAGAAATTCATTCACGATTTCTCCGCCTGTAAATTTAAATGTCTTTTTAAAAAGTTTCATCCATTCCGGTAAAGTCTTTGGATGATGATGTTCGAGCCATTTTTCAAACGAGCCGAATTCCTGTTGTAGCTGAATAATGGTTTTTGCGTTTTCGATCGCAGCGTTTACTTTTAATTTATTTCTGATAATCCCGGGATCATTCAGTAATCTTTCTCTGTCTTCTTCTGAATAAGAAGCCACTTTTTTAATATCAAACTGATCGTAAGCTTTTCTGAAACTCTCTTCTTTTTTTAAAATAGTTTCCCAGCTCAAACCAGCCTGATTGATTTCCATAATTAATCTTCCAAAAAGCTCATTGTCATTATGAATCGGAAATCCGTAATGATTATCGTGGTAGTTTTTATGTAGTTCTTTCCTGCTTTCAGGTTGCATTCTTTCAATCGCTGAACAATAACTCATTGTAACAAATTTTACGATAAAGTTAATATAAACTGTTGACAACTGTTTGTCAGTAGGCTATTTTTTATAATTAAATTTAAAAAGCTTCCTCAGTTTTCAACCTGAAAATTTCTTTTGCATTAAACACAATAACTGCAATAAAAATAATTGAATACGATACGATCTGTAAAAGTCCGAGTGATTCATGAAAAACAGCTCCCGCCAAAATAAATGCAATAATCGGATTGATATTTAAAATCATTCCAACTTTAGAAGAAGCTATTCCCGATAAAGCATACAGATTTAGTAATAACGGAACAATTGTATACATTACAGCGATAATTTCGACATACAGATAGAATTGAAAATCTGACGGAATCGGTCCAGAATAGGCTGGGAAAAAAGGCAATAAAATAAATGATGCTAAAATCATATGAAAGTTCAGTATCAAAAATTTATCAAATTTAGAATTGATACTTTGAATGATCAGATAACACGCATAAGTAGCCCCAATAACACTGCTATAAGCCATATCAATCAAATTCGAATATGAAAGCAAAACACAACCAACCGCACTCAGAAAGACTGAGAGCCATTGTAATTTTGTAAGCTTTTCTCGCAGGATAAAAAATGCCAGAATCGTTGTAATAATCGGGCAAACAAGATAGGCAACAGAAGTTGCTCTTACACTGATATGATTCATTACATAAATAAATGAAAACCAGTTTCCGGTGAGCAAAATGCTACTCAGAATATTTAATCCGATTACTTTCTGCTTATTTTTTTGTCAAAACCTTTGAAAATTTTCATATTCTCTTTCAGCTTCGTTCGTCTGAATAGCAATGATACCACCGACATAATAACCGCACAGCTGAAAACCCTGTAAAAAAGAATGTCTAAAGAAGCATAATCATGTAATGGCTTTAAGACCAGACTAAATGTACCCCAAGTGGCAAAAGCAAAAATGGCAGCTAAATAATATTTAAGATTCTTCAAATGAAGTTTAGGTTTTATTGATTTAAAATGAAACAAAGATAAAGCAAACTGTCGACAAAAGATTATCGACAGTTTACTTTAGATGAATGTTTACAGATTATCGATAAAATTCAAATAAAGAGGAACGCTTTTTTCAATCCATTCTTTAGAAACATTATGCTCCAGACCATAATAAACAAAAGGCTTCTGATAATCGGCTTTCACATACTCAAAGCTCAATTCAAACGGTCTCGTAAATTCTATCACCGTATGTCTATACTTTCCATCAGCACTGAAATCTTCGTTATCCACACCTGCAGATATTGCCAAAGCAACCTTTTTTCCACCCACTTTATATCCGCTTTTACTTCCGTAAGCCCAGCCGTGCAAAAGAACTTCATCAAACCATTTCTTAAGCAAAGACGGACTGCTGAACCAGTAAAACGGAAACTGGAAAACAATTTTATCATAGGCTTCAACTAGTTCCTGTTCTTTTTTAATATCAATAATTTCATCAGGATAATTTTCATACAATTGATGAAGCTTGTATTTTTCAGGATATTTATTTAATTCTTCCACCCATCTTTTGTTGATTAAAGATTCCTCCATTTTAGGGTGTGTTACTATAATTAATGTTTTCATATTTTAAAATTTCTTTTACAAAAATAATAGCCGTAACTTACATTTACGATATTAGCAACCCATTGTATGGTACTATAAAAAATGTAAGTATGACTAAAATAAAAGAAACCTCAACCAATTTTGCCAACAAAAAAGCGCTCACAGACGAATGTCCGGAACTCTATGCATCAAAAATGATAGGCGGACAATGGTCTCTCGCTATTTGCAGTTATTTAATCAACGGAAAACTGAGATTTGGCGAATTAAGAAAAAGCCTGGGAAACATAACAGAACGAATGCTCACACTCCAATTGCGAAGATTGGAGGAAGATAAAATTATTACAAGAACGGTTTTCGCAGAAGTTCCGCCCAGAGTTGAGTATGAATTAACAGAAATCGGTTACAAATTAAAACCCGTCATTGAAGAACTGGAAAAATGGGGAATTATGCACAAGGAAAGTATCTAAACAAAAAAACCTCCGAAAAATCCGGAGGTTTTATATATATAATTTTATTCAATTATAATTCAAGAAAGCTGTGTGCAACTGCAACCTCTTTCGTTCCGCTTCCTTCGATGGTATCTGTTTCTGCAATCTCACCATCGATATAGATGGATACGATCAGTTTAGAATCAGCATTCAGAAGGTTTGCATTTGCAGCTAAATTCAACTGCGACTGGCTTGAGTTTACAAAAAACTCACCGCTCGTCCATACCAAACCAGGAGAATCATATAAAGTTTCCTGCTTAATTCCTACCTGACTTACAATGGTTTTGAAAGTGCTCACAGGAGGAGTTGGAGCCGTACCTCCGTTAACTATTTTTGCTTCAAATTGTACCAGGTGATCCTGAAACTGATCTTCTTCATCATCTTTACAAGAATTAAAAACAGAAGCTACTGAAAGTAATATCACTGCTAAAAATGAAAGTCTAAGTAAATTTTTTGATTTGTAAAATTGCTTCATTTCTCCAAATAGATTTTTTAATGTTTCAAATATAGGTTTTTTATCAATATAAAAATAACTTTTATGTAAAATTTCCAATAAAGATTTCTAAATAATATCAAATCAACAAAAGACTTTTACGCAGTTATTTATATAGATTTCAAATATTTTAAGTTCATTAATTATCAATTAAAAAATCATTCATTAATAATTATATTTGCTGTATGAATTTAGATTACATCGTAAGAGAACCCGAAAATATTACACCCGATACTTCCATCCTATTTATGCTTCACGGTTACGGAAGCAATGAGCAGGATCTTTTCAGTTTCAGAGAAAGCCTTCCGGAAGACTGGATCATCGTGAGTTTCAGAGCTCCAAAAACCACTCAGTTTGAAGGATACTCATGGTATGATATCGATTTTAATAACCCTGAAAAATTTATTGACATCGATCAGGCAAAAGAATCATTAGCGGCAGTTACTGAAAACATCATGAAAATTGTAAACAACTATGGTCTTACGACTGGTAAAACACATTTGTGCGGTTTCAGCCAGGGTGGGATTTTATGTTATGCCTTATCTTTGCAATATCCTGATTTATTCAGTAAAGTGGCCTGCCTAAGCTGTTATCCTGAAGAAAAGCTGCTTACTGACATTGTAAAAGACAAAAAGAAACTTCAAAATCTGCGTTTCTTCGTTTCTCACGGAACCGATGATGCCATTATTCCTTTGGAGTGGGGAAGAAAAGCAGCAGACATGCTTTATGATCTGAGCGCATATTTTACGTTCAGAGAATATATGAGCGGTCATGGGGTCAATCAGAAAAACTATATCGATCTGATGGAATTCTTCTCAAAATAACATTTTTTAAGATTTTCAAAATAATAAACATTCTTTCCGAAGAATGTTTTTTTTGTTACATGTGATATATTTTACTAAATTCAGTAAATGAAATCATGGTTTTTAATATCAATTTTGTTTTTGAGCATTTTCATGAATGCCCAGAATAATTTTGAAATAAAAAACGCCAGAAAAGTTGTTATTCCTTTTAAGTTTATCAATAATCTGATCTTTATTCCGATGACTGTAAACGGAGTTGAGCTCACATTTCTTCTGGATACCGGAGTCGCCGAAAACACAATTTTCAGTTTAGAAAATAAAGAAATGACACTTCCCTCAATGGAAAAAATGAAATTTTCAGGATTAGGAGGAAATGCAAGCATTGAAGGTTTTAAATCTGACCGTAATATTGCCAAGATCGGAAACCACATCGTCAATAATTCATTAATGCTTTACATCATTCTGGATGAAGATTTTAATATTTCTCCACATGTTGGAATTCCCGTCAACGGTATTTTAGGTTATCATTTTTTTAAAGATTATCCCATAATCATCGATTACAGCTCAAAGAAAATAACTGTTTTTAAAGATCAACAGTTATTTCTAAAAAAAGTTCAAAAATTTGATGAACTGCCTATTTCTATTGAAAAAAGTAAACCTTACATTGATATCGAGGTAGAAATGACCAATGAAAAGAAAACATCAAAACTTCTGATTGATCTTGGCAATAGTGATGCAATCTGGTTATTTCCGACTCTGATAAAAGATTTTGTTTACAATCGTCCGAATATTGAAGATTTTTTGGGAAGAGGTTTCAACGGTGATATTTATGGAAAACGAAGCCGCATCCATAATTTTTATCTGGGTGGTTTTAAATTTGAAAAACCTTTGACCGCAATGCCCGATGAATATTCTATTCAGCATCTAAACTTAGTGAAAGACAGGAAAGGTTCTCTCGGAGGCGATATTATGAGAAGATTCACCGTCGCTTTCGATTATCAGAACGAAAAATTATATCTTAGAAAAAACAGAAATTATGATGATCCTTTTCATTTTAATATGAGCGGACTCGATTTTAAGCAAGACGGGCTTCAATGGGAAAAAGATTATTTAACGTTCAGAACTTTAAACGAAAAATCCACCGCCGGAAACGGTGAATTATACAATAGTAATCTGCAGTATAAATTTATTTTAAAACCCTTGTTTTCAATCGCCGGAGTTCGAAAAGATTCTCCAGCTTACAAAGCCGGACTCAAAAAAGACGATAAATTAATCGTTATCAACGGAAGAAAAACCGCTGATATGACCTTAAACAAGATTATGGAGATGATGAAATCGGAAGAAGGCAAAACAATTAGCATGACTATTGATAGAAAAGGCGTGGAACTGAAATTCTCCTTCACATTAGAAGACCCAATCCCTTATCAAGAATAAAATATGGAAACCAAAGAAACCACTTTAGATAAAATAAGAAACAGACCGAGATTTAAAATGTACACCCATCTCAGCAAAGAATCTTATGCGGAAAACCTGAAAAATTATCTGGCAGAACACAAAGACGAATTTACAGGAAATGTAAATAAAGAAGTGGCGACAATTTCTGTATTGACCAAAGATGATAACTATTGGAAGCCGTGTTTAGCACTTCGAACAGAGCTTGATGAAGAAATTACCGTCATCCGGGGAGTTTTCGGACCAAGTTCGGCAGTATGGACTTTTTTTATGTTTCTCTATTTCCTTTTTACCATTATGTGGATGACTTTTTTTACGATGTATTATGTAGAAAATCAAATTAATAGCAATGAATATCCATGGGCTTTGAACGCTTCTTTTCTGATGCTTATTTTTATTGCTACAACTTACGCCGCTGCGAGATTCGGGCAAAGTAAAGCAAAAGACGAAATGAAAAAACTCCGCAGGTTTGCGGAGGAATCTACTTTAAAATTTGAAAAAACTATTTAATTTTCTAAAACTTCAGTTTCCTGAACAGCCGCTGCTTCTGAAGCTTTTGCTGTCTTGATCGAATCGGCAACTTTTTCACGATTAGTCTGCTCAAAAATCATTTTCTCAACATTGGGCTGAATCATTTTCGTCATTTCTTCCACAGAAATATTGTTAGCATTAGGATCATTTAGAAGGTTTCTCCAGGGTTTTCTTTTTCCCCAAGGATAATCACCAAAAACCATCACCGGAGTTCCTTTTGCCTTCGTTGTTGCTCCACCCGGATTCAAAATCCAGGTATCGGCGTAATTGTATAGCCAGATTGCATCCTTCATCAATAATCTTAAACACGAATGTGATGCAGGGTAACCTGGTAAATCATACTGATGCCACCCGATTCCGTGGGTGTTGTGAATATTAAAATTATATGGAAGTTTCCATTCGCTTTTGACGGTGGAAATTGCCAGTTTCTTTTTCCAATTCGCAAACATTAATCCTCGATCAGTCTGAGCCGATTTTTTACCCATACTTGTCGGCCCCCATTTTACCAATGCCCCGTTCGAATACACGGCATAAGCCTGAATCGGATACGAAAATATCACAAATTTCTTCACATCACTCAAAATATCAAGCTGTAATGGGAAAGGTGAGTATGCCATTAAAGTCGTATCTATTTTTGCAGGTACAACCAAGGTATCAGAATTCCATTTGCTTTTTGAATCTAAACGGTTTAATGCCAAAATTGCATATCGCTCTCTTTCATTATATTTTTTACTGAAAACTGCATATAGCGAATCTCTCAGCTTTTTATCTTTCGGAATGGCAAAAGCATTGTAGAAGCCATTTTCCTGCATCATTGGCGGTGCAGATTCTTCGACCGGTTTTGCTTTGATAGAATCCGGATCAGAAGTATTTTTTGCAATTTCTTCTGAAGATGGAGTTTGCGGATCACTGCTTGCGACCTCATCCTTTTTACAGGAAGTAAGAAACAATGCGAAAAATAATGTGTAAATGATTGATCTTTTCAAAGTCATGTTTTTCATAAAGTACAATGGTTCATTTGAGTTTGATAAGACTTACAAATATCAGACCTAAATTCTCATGGTTACGTTTTTTTAATTCTATATGTCTTGATTAAATCTACATAAAATATCTTTTATTTCAGCAAAGAAATTATATATTTGCAATAATTCATTAAATATTGAATTAATTTAAATCAAAACATTTACTATATAATGAAAAAGACAACAGTTTACTCTGCTACAGCGGTTTTTGCATTAACTTTAATCCTATCGTCATTCCAGATTTCAAAAGGAAGACATTTATACAGAAATCAGTGGCCAATTCCTGCACAGAAAAACCTTCAGATCAAAAATTCATCAAAAGAAAATTTAAATGTGGTTTTATATAACACCTCCAAAACTGATGATCTGAAGTATGTAACTAATAAGAACCAAACAAAAGTTCTTCCGAAAAACGATTCTGTTGTAACAAAAATCGATTTTAAAAACGAACTTTATGTAGTAAACAGTTCGTCAAAAGAAAGCAATTTTAAAATAAAAATCATAAACAACAGTGGTAAAATTAAAACTGCCATTACCGATAAAATCATGAAATAACGTTTTCAAACGAAAACTGAGAACAGCATTACTTTCGAAAGACGGTAATGCTTTTTTATTCTGCTTCTCCAGACCGAAGCCAAACCAAATTTCCGTTTTTGTACTGATAAACATCTTTCCACCATCTTGCACCACCTCTGCATGCACTGGAAATCTCTTTTTTAACTTTATCTAATTTAAGATCACAAAAACAAGAACATTTTGCTTTACTGAAATCCGGTTCTTTCAGCTTTTTAAATTTTTTTGTCACAGGATCAAAAATAAAAACGGTAAAGGTTCTGTAAACTCCCATTCCTGCATCGGGAATTGAGAAAGAAATATCATCATAGCCATCAAAATTATAATCATCAATGATTGCATGGCGGGAAAAATTAGGACTGTCGATATCCGGTAATTCTGTTTTAAATTGATCGTTTTCAAAATATTTTATTGTCAATAAATTATTATAAAAGGTATTATACGAGATCATTGCATGATGTAAGAAAAAGCGGTTTACCCCGTCATATTCTTCGCTTTTATCTTCATGAAATTTGAGTTTAAAAGCCTTGCTGTCGCTTTTCCTGATATATTTTACATCAAAAACATCCCGAAGTCCTTCTGTTAGATAATAGGTTCCGTTCACTTTTCCGTCTACAATTTCATCCCAAACATAAGAAGTGAAATCCGGCTGACCGTATTCCCGTTGACTGTCATCAATTTTGTAGCTCTTTATTTTTAAAGGAATAATCCCTTTCCGGCCTTTATACTGTACAAAAGCTCCTTTTCCTTTGGTTCCGTAATAAATTTCCAGACTGAATGGTTTTTTCTCACCAACCGATTTTAAAGTAAATGGCTGCGCTTTGATATGAAAGGCAAAAAATAAGACAACAATAAAAAGAGCTTTATACATTTTCATCACTTTTAAATTTTTTATTAAACTGATAATAGTAAAATCCCCAAAGAGAAAACCAGGGAAGAGATGAAATCACTGAAAGAATTATGTTTTCTTTATCGAAACCGCCTTCTGAAAAGGCAATAAAAAAGGCGATGCAAAACAAGATCGGCAACAAAAACCAGTACAAAAATTTTGAGGCAGATTTCTGAAAAGTTTTTCTACAGCTCAATAAAGCAGAAAAAGAAAACAGGCTCAGAAATAAAAGCCATATAATAATTAATCCGTAAGCCAGACCACTCATATCGCACATATGACGATATTGTTCTTCAGGTCTTTTTATAGCATCCAAATATAAATACAGTAAGAGTATAGAAATGACTGATGAAAACAACCACGCTTTAAAAATGGAAATAAGAATAAATTTTCTCATCTGTGCAAAATTATTATCCTTTAAAATTAAAAAAATATCGCGAATTTTTACACCAAGGTGGGAAAAAACAAAAAACCTTCCGTTTCCGGAAGATTTCTTGACTAAAATATAATTTTAAAATAACTGTACGTTCTAAGGATTCTGTTCGTATCCCCCCAACTGAATTTGTGAAAGAGGAATCTGATACAGATAATCGTTCGTTGTGATGGTATAATTGTAATTCAGGTCGGCTGCAGCCTGATTGATTACACTTACTGCGATATTCCAACGTACCAGATCGTGCCAGTAAACGCCTTCTCCTGCAAATTCCACTCTTCTTTCTTTACGAAGAGCTGTTGTAAAATCGGATGCCGAAATTGATGTTGAAAGCGGAGTAAGACCAGCTCTCTGGCGAATTTTGTTCACATACGGAACTGCAGCACTTGTACTTCCCTGCGTATTTAAAACCTCTGCATACATCAAAAGAACATCTTCATATCTGATGATCGGAAAATTAATTGGCCAGTCGTATCTGTTGGTAATCACTTTTCCCGGCTCTCTGAACTTGATAAAATAATTAGCATTATCCGGCTGTCCGTTAGCGGCTATAAATTGGGTTTTAACTGTAACAGCTTTTCTAAGATCTCCCGGTTCATATGCATTAATGAGTGATTGCGAAACACCCAATTCACTTGCACTGTATAAACTGCTCTGAGCATTGTACAACGGATCTGCCGTACCAAAATTCGGAGAAACATAGCTCGGAAGATAAGAGCCTTGTGACAAACCGCCGCTGATATGCTGTATTTCAAAAATATGGTACTTGTTATCGTTTGCACTTTTAAATAAATCAGCATAAGTAGGTGCAAAAGTTACAAACTGACCTTCACCCTGAATTACCGTAAACAAATGATCTTTAGCTTTGGCAACGTAAGAACTGTTATTTAAAGGATAACCCGATCCTGTAAGATAAATTCTTCCCAACATCGCATGAGCAGCAGATTTTGTCACACGGCCTTTATTTGCGTTGTCATAAATATCTTTGAGACCACCTACCGAAGCTTCAATTTCTGAAGTCACGAAATCATAAAGCGTTGCCAGATCTGTTCTCTGGATCTGCGCAGCCTCTTCCGGGCTCACCGGTTTTGTAACCAAAGGAACTTTACCGAAACTGCGCATCAGTTCAAAATAGGCATAAGCACGTAGAAAACGGGTTTCTGAGCGATATTGTTCTTTAGTTGCAGTATTGGCAAAAGGAACTTCATCAATTCTGGATAAGATTTTATTTGCATACGTAATCATCTGATACGCATCTTCCCAAAGTACCTGCATTTCTTCGGTAGAGGAAGTATCCTGAAAACGGTTGATTGCATAATAATCTCTGTTACCGTTTTGTAAAATTGCATTGTAATTATTGGAACGGACTTCTGATGCCAGTAAATAAAAATTAACATCAAAACCGCCTCTTGACGACGCATTGATCATTGCAGAATATACCCCGGAAACCGCCTGCTGAATCTGAAGTTCAGTTGTATAGAAAGAAGTTTGGGTAATATTGTTTTCAGGTTCCAGCATCAGATCATCTTCGCAGCTTACTGTACCTAAAGTTAATGCTCCAAAGATTAACATTTTACCAATGTTTTTCATATTAAATTGTAATCGGTATTTATTTATTTTAGTTGTTTTCATTTTTAAAAATTTAGAAATTAAAGTTTAAACCCATCATATATACTTTCGCATTAGGATATGCTCCGTAATCGGTACCGTCTGACTGCACAGATTCAGGGTTGTAACCTCCGTAATAATGATCTTTTCGCCATACATTTTCTAAACTTACATAGAGTCTCAGGTTTGATATTTTCAGTTTTTCAACCAATTCCTGTGGGAAGTTGTAACCCAACGTCACATTTTTCAGCTGAATGTAAGTGGCATCATACAACCATCTTGTATCTAAAAGGCTTCCTGTAGTTCCGTCCAATCTTGGGGTTTTTCCGTCTCCCGGATTTTCATCGGAACGCCAACGGTTTGCCCAGTTGCCCATCACATTGTTTGTAGTTCCCATACTGGTGCGATCGATTGCACGACCTAATAAAGCATAGCTATAGCCTCCTTTTTGTCCCTGGAAGAATAATGAAAGATCAAATCCTTTAAAAGAAAATGTATTGGTGAATCCCCAATAATAATCAGGAGTCGGACTACCAATGATATGACGGTCATTTTCGTCAATTTTACCATCTCCGTTAAAATCTCTGTACTTCACATCTCCGGCAATTGCACCGTTGGTTTTTGCAACAGCTGAATTATTGATGTCTGCTGTAGACAATACTCCTATTGCTTCATAAAGGTAAAAAGAGTTCAGCTCTTCACCTACCTGGATAATGTTGGTAAGGTCGCTAAAGCCTGTAGGAATTGGTTTGTTATTACTTCCCAACTGCAGTACTTTATTGCTGTTGAATGAGATATTTGCAGAAGTATTCCACTTG
This sequence comes from Chryseobacterium formosense, assembly GCF_900116415.1. Classification (GTDB taxonomy): domain Bacteria; phylum Bacteroidota; class Bacteroidia; order Flavobacteriales; family Weeksellaceae; genus Chryseobacterium; species Chryseobacterium formosense. Next base: position 42,749 of record NZ_FPAP01000008.1, read on the forward strand.
AATGCTCCTGTTAAGTTTTTTGTATTTAATTCTAATTCCAGACCTTTATTCTGAACAGAGCCTACGTTTCTCCACATCGTTGTATAGCCTGTTGTTGCAAGTATCGGTTCCTGCAGAAGAAGATCTTTGGTTTTTTTAATATAATAATCTGCCGTTAAATTAATTCTGTTGAATAATCCCAGTTCAAGACCAAAATCTGATGATTGTGTTTTTTCCCAGGTTAGATCAGGATTTTCAATCGTATTAGGTATTAAACCGTTTGATAAATTTCCTCCAAAAGAGTAATTTCCTCCTGCCAATGTTCCGAAAGCACGGTAATCTCCAATGGAATTGTTTCCGTTTTCTCCCCAACTGTATCTCAATTTTAGGTTGCTCAGCCAGCTTATATCTTTCAAAAATTCTTCTTCATCGATCTTCCAGGCTCCACCAAATGCGGCGAAAGTTCCCCAAAGATTATTCCAGCCAAATCTTGAAGATCCATCTCTACGAACACTTGCTGATAACATATATTTCTTTTTGTAGTCGTAGTTCACACGACCAAACATTGAAACCAACATCCATTCTGAAGCGGTATATTCTGAATTTAACACCGATGCAGACTGCGTAAAGTTGAATGTTTTAAGATCATCATTCGCAAAGCCTTTGTTACGGTTGTACTGTGATGTTGTTCTGTAATTTTCTGCACTGTAACCCGCAAGAGCAGCAATGCTGTGATTTCCGAAGGTCTTTTTATAGTTTAATAAAGCTTCTCCTAAATATCTGTTGTAATTTATTGTTCTTCGGCTCGCAATACTTACCTGTCCCGGAATATTTGTTACCAAATTAAATGTTGGGATATAACCTGTATTGGTATTGAAATTATTCGTTGCTCCTCCTGAGATTTTAAAATTTAAATCCGGAGTAATGTCGTAAGACATATATAAGCTGGATAATAAACGAAATTCATCCGTATCATTTGTTGTATTTTCTAAAATACCTATCGGGCTTTGTGTAGAACCCGCCCATCTGTATTGAAGGTTTTTCCAGAAGTTGGTGTAAAGTCCTGCAGATAATTCTGCTACAGGAACCATTGAAAGCATTTTGTGCGCTGCATTATCTTTTCCGTCTACTGCAGCTCCGTAGCTTTGGGAATAACTTGGTCGTAAGGTAACTCCGGCCTTCCATTTATCTGAAATATTAACATCGATGGCTGCACTTAGATTAAATCTGTTGAAACCTGTATTCAAAGCCAATCCTTCCTGATCAAAATAAGCTGCCGAAATAGCATATTTCATATTTTTATTTCCGCCTCTTACTGCTAATTGATAGTTCTGAATGGCTGCCGGACGATAAAACTCATCCTGCCAATCGATATATGCCACCTGATTGGTTCCCCATCTAGGATCAATCATATAGGTGATATTGGCTAAATTATAATCGTAGGTATTTGCTAAGTTGAAATAACTTGCTCTTTTTTCATAGCTGTCGGATGCAGAATTCCCCGGAGCTAAAGCTTCCCATCTTTTATTGATGGCTTCTGTCGCATAATCAATCCACTCTGCACTGTTCATTATATCGAGCTTTTTTTCGATGGTCTGAACACCATAATACTGAGAGAATGAGAATGACGGTTTTCCTGAAGCTCCTTTTTTAGTAGTCACAATAACAACTCCATTTGAACCTCTCGATCCGTACATTGCTGTAGATGCGGCATCTTTTAATACTTCAATCGATTGCACATCATCAGGAGAAACATTTGCCATATCATCGGCAACCATCCCGTCGATTACATAAAGAGGTGAATTACTTGCCGATATTGAAGCTGAACCACGAACTCTGATCTCTAAAGGTTCACCGGGTTTTCCTGTCGTAGAACGGGTTTTTACCCCTGCAATCTGTCCGGTTAGAGCCTGATCAACTCTGGCAATCGGGCGGTCTTTGAAACTTTCGGCATTTACCCTTCCTACAGATCCGGTAACTTCTCCTTTTTTCTGAGTTCCGTAAGCAATAATGACTACTTCCTCAATATCTTTAGTCTTTTTCGTTGTATCCTTAGCCACACCGTTCGTCTGGTTTTCCTGTGCGAATACTAAGTTAACAGTACCGATTAAAAGACCGAGCGTAATTATCGTCTTTTTCATGTATACGTTGTGATTGGTTTAAAAATTTTTTACTTGTTTTATATGTTCCATTAAAGAATCGGATCAAAAATTAGAAAAGAATGACAACAATCATCCTTTTTAATTTTCATAAAAGTATAGTTAATGAGTAGTCTGGCTATCCTGTGGTTACCTGCCAATGTTTCCTTATGAATAAATATTTGTTAAATTAATTATAACAAACTCTCAAAATTCTAACATCAGTGAATAAAAAATATGTAGAAACAATAGAATATCAAATTAGAATATTTATGAATTTAAACAGCAATATACTGATGACTCTTAATACCGTTATGCTATATAAATGAAAACAGAATCTTCGGGAAGATTCTGTTTTTCTATTAATAAAACGTAAATGTTGGTGTCTATCTTGATTTTATATTCATTTAATAGTATTTTCATTAATTGTAGAGAACAGGGCTCATTCCCTAGATAATATGAACCCTGATGTTCTACATGAAAACTGAATGATGAAAATTATTATGTAATGATTTGGTGTTTCATTTATTTATGGCAAATATATTATCACAAAATTTTATTGGCAAGTACATGTCGGAATCATTTATAAATAATGACGTAAAAATTTGTAAAAATTGCAATAAAATAAAATTTCAAACAATTCATTTTCAAACAATTAAATAAATACTAAATATTTTACTAATCATCCTACAAACGAAGCACGCAAAAATTATAAAATCATAAAAAATTCTGATTGTACCTTTGAAAAACAATTTTAAACGTAAAAAAAATTTGGTTTAATAAGAAGATTAATAATCAATACGGATCAGAAATCCAAAGGATCAAATACAAAACTTAGGAAGAAAATAAAAATGTATTTGCAAAAAAAATCCTGTTTCTTAATGAAACAGGATTGCGATCCGGACGGGACTTGTTCTTTTAAAAAAAACTCCCTATCCATAAGCTTTATGCCGAACTCTCGTTTTTAGGTCACTGAATAGGTCACTATTCTAAACAAGATTGAGACTGTTTGTTTTTTCTGGTGCAAATATAAGTCTTTTTTTAGTTTTTCCAAAAAAAAGACAATTTTTAATAGCTAAATTTCACTAAAACTCACACAGTCAAAGACAAAATTACTCTTCCTATTTTTTATTTCTAAAAAATAAACATCTCTATATTAACAATCACCATGATATATTTAGGCAATTATATATTTGAATTTATCAAATAAACATAATATTACTTAGTCTATAAACTCGTTTATTTATCAACAAATATCAAAATTATTTTTATTATACAAAATTACAATTTGACACATTCGAGTATATTGTTACCTTAATTAGAATTCCATATCTGAAACATAGCCAAAAAAATAAAAACCATAAGAAATTCACATTTTTATTGGAGGTATTCTTTAGATTAAAAAATTAAGGATTGCAAATCCGAATAGACTATAACAAAACTTTATTTGTTTCTACTGTATAATGCGCACTGCTTTGCTCAAAATTAAAAGGATCAGCCATAACCAAATTCAGATTATTGAAGTATTCACTTTCTATCCATAAAATAAGGGGATTTGCATCGGAAATGTTATATTTTTTATGTCCAACACCATTCTTATAATTCAGGGAATTTAATATTGGATGTGGTAGCAACGGTGCAGCACTTCCAAAATAATAAAAATGTTTAGATAACAAAACATTGGATGACTTAGTATCTCTATCACGATTATATTCATTCAAACTACCATCGGAATGGCTATGGTGTGAAAACGCTTGAGACCATATTCCCGTTACCTTGTCACGATGATAAATGTTATCTCCAACTACCATTCTTTTGCTACCATTTCTAACGGGTTTTTTATCTTTATAAATAGGATTCTCCCAATATTCATTAAAAGTAATTTTCGATGTTACTTTCATTGCAAAAACACATTTTCCAGTGGAATTCAAGTTTCTTCCTCCCATTCCAATAACCCAGTCACCGATTGAAGCAGAATTTCTGATGCGCGGTTTACAAGTTGCCAGTGAACAAATACCATGAAATGGGTTCGGTGCAAAACCAAAATCACGATCAACAACATATAGAAAAACTTTAGCCATAATTTAATTTAACAGTTAGTTGCAGTTGTAGAATTAGTAGCCGGACGATTAGCTCCACCCGGATTTTGAAACGAATTACTCCCATCAATAGCTGATATTATACTATCTGTATTCCAGGCCACAATTGCTGAACCATACTTTTCTAAACTTGGAGGTATATCTGCTTCTGTGCCACCTCTAACGTAGACACCAACTATTCGTTTACCTTGTTCATTTGCCTTATCAATTTCCCAATTCACCCACGGTCTAGAATGTGTATTTTTACCAATCAAAACAACAACGGTGCTTGACCAGGAAATTTTCATTCTGAGCACACGACGGATTGCCTCTTCGCTTACACGTTTCTGCTCCATTCTTATTTGATTATCTTTATTTAATCGAATGGAGCTATTACGGACATCATAACCTTTTGAACTCAAAAGCTTTGTTAATTTACTTATTTCCGCATCATCTTTTGAATGATGACTTATGAAAAGATGTCTTCTGTTTGATTGTGTTGCCATTTTAAATCTATTTTTTCATTTATGTTCCATTTTGGTGGGAAGAATAATTTGTATTGTGGTTTAGCCATAGAAAATTTTTGTTTTATTCGTTTACGATCAGTTACTCCTATTACTTCAGGATTAGTCACTCTCAAATATTTATCTACTTCACAAAAAAGATTTTGGCAGTCTATCAATTGTAATTCTCTACCCCATAAATTTGGATGTTCTATTTGTAAACGGTCAAATTCTTCACTCTGATTTTCAGCCATCATTTTTATAACATCCTCAAATGAGTAGTCACCGAGTGAGCTAAAACATTTTTTAATACCATTTTTGGCACCTGGGCCTGCTACTACAAAATCCATTTCAGAAAAATTTATCAGAGTGCTATAATTCAAATCTATTGTGTACTGGAATGCAAGAAAATTTCCAATTGATGGATATCTTAACAACAATTCGTAAACTTGGCTTAAACTGTTACAACCCATTACTTTTTGAAATAGATTATCATCAATCATTTTTTGAATAAGTGCCAAATGATTAGTGTGCTTAAGTGTATGTCCAAACGCACTTCCTGCGGAAGGCATAATATATGCAGCTGAATATATAGCTGTTTTTCTTTGTAATTCTTCTTTTAAGATTAAGTCATAATCTTTAAATTTGAAGGAGTTTATATCAATTGATCCAATTTTTTCTTCCAAACATTGGTATGTCTCAATTTTGTTGAAAATTTTGAATAAAATTGTTTTAAAAAAAATTTCTTGATAATCTCCACCATCATATTGTAATCCTATAAGATATTGGCTTACCCGATCCGATGCCCGGAATACATTTGTAAATCTGTGGTTACAAATAACATTATCAGAAGTCCACGGACCTCTTGGGTTATTTAAACGATTAATAAAAACTTCAAATCGCTTTGCTGCGAAAATCCAATATTTATCATAAACAATTGACTTTTTTGGTTTGTTCAGGGCAGTATAGTGTATCATTCTTTGTCTTTTTTTCTAAGAATTCTAATTTACGTTCTTTTGGGGATACGCAAATTCTCCCACCTTTATTTTCTACAATTTGATGAAATACTTTATAAGACTGTATAATAGCTTGTTCCCATTGATAAGAACTGACAGAAGAAACTTCAAGATTGACGACCAGTTGTTTAATCGTGTTTAAAAGTTCGGTATCGATCCTATCGCTTTCTTTCAACATTTTATTTTTTGTTGCATAATTGTAAACGATTAGCGTTATTGCTTCTTCTGCAACTTGTGGTCGACCTCTATCTTGTGCATCTAAAACTAGTGGATGCCTTTTTCTCTTAAGCTTCATTAAGTGTCGCATTACCGGAGACCAACCTAAGAACGCAATATGTCCTAGATGAAAAATGTCGTGAAAACGATAATCATTCGGAACACTGGAATTATCAGTTAACGGGTCTCCAAGCTGAACAAAATTTCCATCACTTTTCTCCCAAATCATTTTCACTTCCAAAATGCCATTCTCATTTATATTTTCAATAAATTCTACAACAAATTCATCAGGGAACTGTTCGATATATTTTTCATCAAAACGAGGAATGCTTTTTAAATCTATTATATCAAAACGATCTTTAACTTTGTCTAGATTTCGTACAGCTATTTCCTCAAGTTCTATATTGTGATGTGAAGCTATTGCAGATATATACCACAAAACATCTCCTAATTCATCAGTAAGTTTATCCCTATAACTGTCAAACCCTTTTCCATCTCTAATTAATTTTTTCAATGTGGTTAGTACAGATCCTGCTTCTCCGGCAAGCCCCAAAAAACCCAAGAAAAAGTTTTCCTGATCTTTAGAATTATAAGATTGTAATGTGGAACTAGCTGTTTTTTGATATTCATTCAGTGTCATAAGTTAAAGTTAAGAATTAATTTCTATACAACTTTACTAGTATGGGAAATAAACCCAAATATATCTACCAGTTCGAAATTGCAAAATATATTCAAATAGAAATATATAGCACATCTAACTAAAAAAAATTAAATTACCAACGATACTTTAATGTTGTGAATATTATAAGATATATTTATATTTATTTTTACTAAAACTAATACTTTAAGGTATCATGAAAACTAAAAAGAAAATCCATATAACTTTCATTCATGGAATTGCTAATAAACCAACAGCAGAAAAACTGCTTCTAGAGTGGAAAAATGCATTAGCATCAGATTTTAAGGGTAATGGTGATGACATAGATTTAGATACGATAGGTATTACTACCGCTATGATTTATTGGGCAGATGTATTATACGATACTCCCCTCCAAAAACTAGTTTCTAAAGCACTTGAGGCTATGGAACAAGGGGGCTATGAAGATGAAACTATATTAAGTGATTTAAAAGACAATTGGAGAGATGAATTGAGTGAAGATGAGAAAAAATTTGTTGAAAGTATTGCGGTAAAAACTTTAGCTGATGTTCCCGATCCAACTCTCGATGAATTGTCTAAAATTTCTAATAAAATGGAACGATTTCCTATACCATGGGTTTTGAAAAAAACCTTGATGGCTTATTTCCTTCGAGACGTTCATCATTATCTTTTTAATAAAGAATTTAGTCCTAGAAATGGCATTACTTATCAAGTACGGGATGAAATTCGTGATAGGGTAATAAAAATGTTACAAGAAGTTAAAGCAGATAAGCACATTGTAATAAGTCATAGCATGGGAACTGTGATTATTTATGATTGCCTTAAGAGAGTGAACGAATGCTCTTATATTGACGACTTGATTACTATTGGTAGTCCACTTGGTTTGGATGAAATTCAGGATAAGCTGTCACCAGAATGGACCCGATTCGATGGTTTTCCTAACAAAGTTAAAGGGTCATGGATAAATGTATACGATGGAATGGATCCTGTAGCAATGATGGATGGTAATATTGATAATGATTATAAAAAAAATGGAGAAAAAGTAATTAAGGTTATTAAAGAGAATAATTGGGGATCTTGGAGACATGATATTTCCAAGTATCTGCAAATGCCACTTCTTCGTTCTGCTCTTCAAAAATTATTTGATTAATTATGGAAACCACATCTAAAAAGTATCTTGATCAAATTCGCAAAGAATTAAACGAGTTTGATTGGGCTGCAGCAACTATTACTTGTACCAATCTTATTGAAGAGATTTTTTCAACTGAGATTACTTACGAAATTGATGATTTTTTTCAAATAATGAAGCAATTGCGAAGAAAACGTAGGTTTGCATTGATGGTTCGACTAGGAGATGCATTAAGTATTACTTCAAGAACAAACTTTTCCATAAGAAATCTATATGCACAATCACTAATCGAACAAGGTTATTTTACCTCTGGAATTTCTGTATTAGAAAAATTAGAATTGGAAATGAACAGTAATGGAAAAAATTCAACACAAGAATACTTTGAAACACAAGGCATTTTGGGCAGGGCATATAAGCAACTTTTTATAAGAACAGGATATAGTAAATCTGAAACAGCGGTAAAGTTTTTAGAGAAAAGTATTGAATATTATATCCAAGTTTATAAGAATGATAGTAAAATTCATACATGGCATGGAATAAATGCGGTTGCACTTTTAGCAATGGCAGAGAGGCACAAAATATTATCCATTAGTTCTCTTGGAGATTATGAAGTATTGGCAAAGGAAATACTTTCAAATATAGAAGAAAAAGAAAATAAAAGCACTGCTGATGCTTGGCATTTTGCTACAGCTTCCGAATGCTGTCTAGCATTAAAAGATTATGATGAAGCATTAAAATGGCTTGCGGGTTATTCTTCTCAGGAAGATTGTGATGCATTTGAGCTAGCAAGTACATTAAGACAATTTGAAGAAGTTTGGGAATTGAGTATGGATGAAAAATCAGGACAGATACTTATGCCCCTTTTAAGAGCAGAATTGCTTAGGAGAAGTGGTGGAGAATTTGAAATGGATCCGGAAGACATTCGTAAAGAATTATCTTTAGCAAAGAAAGTGACTAGCCAATATGAAAATTTGGTTGAGGAAGATACTGGATACTCCCATTCAAAGTCAAAGTTAGAAAAGGTATTTGGGGAGGACTCCTTTAGAACCTACAAATGGTATATGCAGGGAGCGGCAAGATGTCTTGCCGTAGCAAGAATTGGTCTTGATAGCAGCCGTGGAGAAGGAACGGGTTTTTTGGTGAAGGGAAATAGCCTACATGAATCATTGGGTGAAGAACTGTTTCTTCTTACCAACTCACATGTTATTAGTGATGATCCTTTAGAAAAAGCTCTGAGCCCCAAAGAAGCAATTGTTATTTTTGAAGTATTAAATCCTAACTTAGAGTTTAAGCTTAGTGAAATTGTATGGTCTTCGCCTAGTACAGAGCTAGATGCCTCCCTAGTTCGTTTTTCGGTACAGGATAATCAAAAACTTGTAGAACTTACTAAAAATATTGAGTGGTATCCTCTTACAGATACACTTCCATTAGGTGAAGACCAGAAAGTATACATCATTGGTCATCCTAGAGGCGGAACGCTACAGCTTTCTTTTCAAGATAATCATTTATTAGACCATCAAGATCCATTGATTCATTATCGCACTCCTACTGATAACGGAAGTTCCGGAAGTCCCATATTTAATAGAACTTGGATGCTTTTAGGATTACACCATGCCGGAAGCGATGAAATGCAATGTTTAAATGGTAAAGAAGGAAATTATTCAGCTAATGAAGGTATTTACATTCAAGCAATTATCGCTGCATTATCGAAAAAATTAGATCCGAAAACTGATTAGCTTTTAGGAAAAATCACAACTTCCAATTAAGAACATCATCTAATGGATGATATGATTTAGTATTAGAAAAAATTCTTGTTTCACTAATCATCTTGCTTTCGGTCTTATCAGAAATTTCAGATATATATTTATTGAGAGATTTTGTTCCTCTAATTTGATATCCGACTTGCAGATAATCGGGTAATGCTTTTTCAGAAATATCTTGTGTAATGTCAGAATTCCCAGCCTAATCTTATTTTCTTTATTTTGGGTATGATTCTTGTCTAAAATTGCTGCATGACCGTAACCAACTTCAAAGGGCACCCATTGTGATTGGTATGTTTTTGCAGAGATTACCACAAACATGTGGGTGCTCTTTTTGATACCATTTTTAATAGATTACGTAATTTTTTCTGCATTGTTTGAAGCCGCAGCGATTTGTAATTCTTTATCGTCTTCATCCAAATAGTAATCAATTCCTGCATCTTTTAAATATTCAGCAATCTTTCTGCAGTCAGGCTTATCTTTTCTTTTATGGCTTAGAAAAATGCAAGGTCTTTTTTTAATGAATCATCTTTAAGAGCATCTAGTACCCAATGCGCCCCTTCGAATAAATCTGCTTTGTTGAAACCTTTTTTTATCATCTTTAAAATCTTTTTTGTGCTAACCAAAGAGTATGCTCTCGAGACATTGCATTTTCAGAGTCCAAGACAAAAATTTTGAATTTTTCTTCATTATCTATAAATTCAGCTTCTTGCTTAATCAGATTAAGTTCAGAAGTTGCTGTTGTATATGCTTCTTTATTTTCCTGATATTTTTTTAATTGCAGCCAACCAAAAAAACTTGCTGACAATGTAGTAAATAAACCTACAAAATTGAAGTTAGATTCCGGACTTAATATTAAATACGCTATTGAAATTAAAGCTAATAATTGCATGGCTATAACTCCCAAAAACCAACTTTCATATTTCGTCTTATTACTATCAGCTTTATCAGAATACCATTTAATCTGATTGTCAATTCTGTTTTTTAAATAAAATTCTCTCCTAACACTTAAATTTAAATTTCTAATTTTTTCCATTTCATAAGTTATTATTGGCAGAGACAAATATTTTGCTTGCAAAGAAGAATGTAAATCTTTAAACTCTTCATTCAATTCTTTCATTCTATTTGTGAATCTTAATTTAGCTTCTTCATTTGTTATTGAATTTTCAAAATATTCTGATTTTGTCATGAAGCGCCAAGTCAAAGTCTTTACAGACTCAGCTAAAGCTCTACCTCGATACCAAATATCTTCATACTTTTTATTTTTAATAATCAAAGAAAAAAGAATAGCGATAAGCATTACAATTCCAGAAATAATATAAATTATTTTCTTGCTCTCTTCTGGCTGAAAATTATAGATTGTTAATGTGGCACTCAAGACCATTAAAAATAAATCTAGTCTAACATATCTGGTATATAGTTTTTGCGCCAGCAAAGATGCTTGGTCTCCTGCAATATAATAGTTAGGAAAATCTTTTTCTTTCATTACGGTTTTACTTTAGTTTTATTAGAAATCGGTTGAGTTCTTTTATCGAAAGCTAAATCTATATAATAATTTGGAGCAGCACAAAAATCTTCCCAAGTTGTTAAAACGCAGTATCTATCGATCTCACTCCAAGCACATTTGTCATTTGGAATATAGTAATTATAAGAAAATTCTTTGATAACAGTATTATCATTTATACTTACACAATTATGATTTCCTCCACACGTACTACAATAATATGAACCTTTGTAGATTTTCTCTTTCATTGATGGCAAAACAACTCCTAAAATACCATTTTTAGTATTTCCTAATCCGTGGTATAAAGATGATTGCAGTTCTCTTTTAATAAATGTTTGGTTTTCAAACCACGAATTCTCTGCTGATTTATCTCCAATCAGAAATATGGTAACAGTAGAGTCTGATAAATAATTTTCTCTGATTTTCCTCATAATATAGTCTTCATCATAAGAATTTATAGGGTCATGTAATGATTTATCAATCATATCTACATCAAGATGATCATGTATGTAGGTTTTGTAGACTCTATCTTCTGTTTTGAAAGAAATGAAACATTTGTGTGCCATAATTATTTTTCTAATTTTTCTAAATGTTTAATTCCATCCTCAAATGTTTCTATTTGCCACGGTTCTGGATTTAATCCATAAAATTTATCCTTATAAATCTGAAAATTTTCTAAATCATCCATAGCAAAATAACAGTTAGCCAGAGTTGCATAAATCCAGATTAAATCTGAACGTTTTTCGAAATCCTCATCATTCTTTAATTTTTCTACAATTTTAATGATTTCTTTACGGACTACATTAGCCACATACCTAAGTGAAATTTTCTCTGTAGGATCCGTTGATATTTCTGATTTAAAATCTAAACAAAGAGCATAATTTTCTCCATTATAATAATCCTGCTTTATTGTGAAACCTCTCCTGTAATATTCAATAGCTTTATCAAGGTAGTCGGTTGCTATTTTATTATTTTCCCACATTCTCTTGTAAATAGCTCCAGTAATTCCTAAGGTTTCGGGATCTGTAGTATTCCAATTTTCAGGATCTAATTTACTTATAATGGTTAAAGCATTATTTAAAGCTATATTGGGACTCTCTGTTTTGTCTTTATAAGTACATAATGCCCATTGCTGAATGTAATAAGCATCATTTTCTACTCTGTCACTTGCTCTCTGCCAAAGACCTGCTGCTGCATGGAAATTACTTGCAGACATCTCTCTTTTTGCATTTTCTACCAATGCAAATACACTACTATTTTTTTCAGCTAAATCCTTAATAATTTGACTATACTCAATTTCAGGTAATATATAAGGGGTCATTCCTCTTATGTGATGAAAAAGCGGACTGTCGGTTTCCTTAGTTCTGTTAACTTCCAATATCAAATCGGTTAAGTCTTTTATACACCGTTCAGATTCTGTCACACCAATATCTTCGCCCATGTGCGAATACATGAAGATAGAGTTATGATTAATATCAAAGGGGATATTACCTTCCCTTTCTTTCATTACAATAGTTGAAAACGGTTTTGCTGCGTGGCGAATTCCCAATTCATATATTGCATTAGGATTGAACGTTGTAATATCTGCAATACACAAATCGGCATGGATAAGTAATGCATACATATTTTTATCAATAATTCCTGAGTTCAGAATTTCATCACTACGAACACATGTAAAACCTGCATTTTCTACAGCGGGTTTTATAATATTGTGATAGGTTTTATCCAGATCATACGTTTTTCCTAAAGCAGGGTCGGTTTTTTTACCGTAGCCCATGATGACGAAGCAGAGTGGCATGGTGGTTAGTTTTTTTAGTTAATAATTTTTGAATTTTATTGAAAAATGGATTATCTTTTTTTGTGATTTTTAAACTATCTTTCTCAGCTTTAGAGAAATCATTTATTCCTAAGTTCAAAATGTTTTTTACAATTGAATTAGGATCTTCATCTAATAATTTTGGTGGTTTGAAATCAAATTTTTGAATAAAGCATCCTTCTTCATTCTTCCCACAAACTAATACAAAAAGTTGATTTGTAGGCTCGCTCCAAAATAAACCTTTAACCATTTGAATGTAGTTATCACCATACATTATAGAGTAAAAGTCTTTAACGGATGTATCAGTTTCATAAAACAATGTGACTTCTTCAAGTGGATGCCTTTCGAAGGCATCCGTATGTTCTCCGGCAGAATCCCCATCATAACAATTAGCAAAAATTAACAATTTATTATCTGTAGTAACAAAATTAAACATAGAACTTGTGGTAAAGAATGATATAGGATAATTACTACATTCATTCGTAAAATTAATTTGTGATAAACTATCCGCCGAATATTGATACTTTGAATACTTATAAATATTTTCTTTATTTTCTAAAAGAAGACCTTCATCAACTAAAATTTTCCCAAAGTCTATTTGATCTTCAACAATACTAAACCGTAATTTTTGTTTTAAACTAATTTTAGAAAAAAATAAACTCCGCCCAATACTGTCTACTGTGCAAAGATCGTGTACGACTGTTTTTTTATAAAAATCATTTAGCAATGAAAAAGTCGCACTATCCTTATTAGTTTCATAAGCTTTTGCATAGAAAAGTAATGTCTTATTTATATCTGACTCTCTATGTTTATTCCCTTCCGCTATTAAATTATTTGCAATTGCATTTTGCTCATTAGTTTCTTTCTGTCTGTAAAACATATATCCCAATAGAGATATAGAAACAAGAGAAATAATTCCAAGAGTTAAAGCAAAAATAGTTGTTGTTTTTCTTTTCTTTTCATCACTCTCAATCTCTCTTGGCTCAATTCCTGTAATTGCAGAAATAATCTTTACAATTTTGTATGTAAAACCGCTAGATTTATTATCAATTGGACGATTTTTTTTATTTACATAATCTGTCAAGTCTATATATAAAGGTTCTGATGAAAATTTACCTTTAAGACTTTTCGGTAAACAATTGGTTTTCTCCCAATCAAAATCATTCTTTATATTATTCCAATGTATTTCTCCTGAAGTAATAACTATATTAAATTTGTGAAATTGAGAGTCTTTTTCTGCCCACTTTTCAATTTCATCTATAATCCACTTTGATTCAGAAGCTTTAGGAGAAGCTAAAAGAATAAAATTTTCAGAATTCTCAAGTGCCTTTTCGATATTTTCCCAAAGATGTGGATTGGCTCCTAAGTTAGTTTCGTCCCTAAAAACATTCAAATTCCTACTTAACTTATACCAAGGCTTACCAATGTTCTCAATGGCTTTTTGGATAGCAGGAGCAATAGTTCCGCAATCGGAATGTGAATATGATATAAAAGCATCATACTTCATTTATTTGAAATATATTGATAACACTTCTTTCTCCGCACTTTCTTTTCCAATATCGTACAAAAGATATCTATTGCCTGCATTACTCATTTCAGCGATATCTTTAATATCTCTGAAAGTAAACTCTCTATTCAAGCCTAAACCATTTAAAGAATTTTCTGACAAACAAATATTAAATCTCAAATAATTTAATGTTGGCTTTTCATACAAACAATCATCTTTTAAATCTTTCATTTCAGAGTCAATCTCTTTTGCGGTAGGTGATTTTGATAACCATTGCAACATAATTTGATTTTGCCAACTTGCATCCTGCATTAACATATCTGGAACACTTTTAGCCCAAGATAACAACCAAGACTCATCAATTTGTTTTGCATGCTTATGATATTCCGTATATCCCGTGCCAATAGATACTAGCTTAAGATTTTCTTCTCCTACTTTCCACTTAAAAGGAAATCTTTTCATAGTGGCTATCATTAAAAGATTCAATGATGGATTATTAGCCATACTTACTCCACCATCTACAAATGCAGCTATTTCGCCATTACCAATATCAATAGATTGAGGAATAAAATAAGAAGGAGCTGCAGAACTAGCTCTTAGTAATTGCCATAGAGGAATATTTTGATTGGATTCATAAAACAATCCTTTAGGATGATTAAGAAAAAACCATGTACTATTAGTATCAGCTCTCTTAGCTACAATACACAAACCTGTTTTTATTCTTTCACTCCCTAGAGTTATATCGCCAAGATATTTTTTAAGATTTTTCACTAAACTTTTCTCACTGAACTCAGATTTAAAAAATCGATAGGTTTCTAAAGGATTCCACCAATTACGTTTTCCTGCGAAGATTTCTCCTCCAAGTTCCATATACATATCCTTAATTTCATCTACTGGTTTCCCTAGAGCTAATAAACTTGCTATTATAGCTCCTGTTGAAGTACCTCCAATAAGATCAAAATAATCACTTAACACATAGTTTGGATTATTTTCTTTTTTACGTAAAATAGTTTCGATTTTTTTAAGATATCCTAATGATAGTGCTCCACGAATCCCCCCTCCATCCAAAGAAAGTATTCTTTTAGGCTTAGAATTACTAAGCCTGTCTAGATGATCGTTTTTCACAGTTTTTGTAGTTTTTATTAAAAAATAAATTTAGTAAAAAAACAGTAAAGTAGGAATATTTTTGTAAAGTATATAGTAAATATTATAAAATCCTAATTTAAATATTTCATAATTTGTTTAGGAGTCAAATATGTGTTAACATTTTCCACGAAATATGTTCCAGTTTTCTGATTGTAAAATACCTTATCAATATTGTCTTTATAAGCTCTATTATCTTGTATATCTAAATTCCAAATTTTAATATTTTCATTATACCCTACAGACAATGCTTTCTTTTTATCATCAGAAATTACAACCTGAATAATTGGCTGAAAATGACCTTTCAAAATATGTCTTATTTTTTTCTTTTGCCAAATAATAGCCACATTATCCTCACCTCCAGTCAATACCCATTTCCCATCATTTGAAAATGCACCACATAAAATATCAGAGCTATGTCCACCCATTAATGAATATTCCGGAAACAAATTATTTATTGATCCAACGATTGGAGTTGTACTGTAATATTGAGTGATAAGATAATCATCTGTTTTCTTTGAAAAAAGAATTTTTTCAATTCCTCTATTCACAGAACTTCTTTCACCTACTATTTCGCGAAGATCAATTGAATCTATTGAATTAACTCTGGGATCAAAATTAAATAAGTAGTCTCCTTTTTTTGATGAAAAATAAATAGAGTGACTATATAACCTATCAAAATCATTGTTTTCCGAAAAAACTACCTCAGTAATATTTTCTTGAAAGGGTTTATATAAAATTTTTTTTTGTGATTGATAATTTTGTACTAAAATGGTACTTTTGTTCCACATTGCAATAATCTTATTATCTGGCGCAAACAATATATTTTCAGGATTCAAATAAAGATTAGACATCTCTTTTTCTTTTACTATTGAAGTGTTATTAATATTGTAAAATATTACTCTATCTTTTTTCAATGTAACAAGTTTTTTTCCATCATTTGATATTCTTAATATTTTCTCTGTCTTATCTGGAATTAGTTTATTTAGGATTCTGTGATTACCAGTAGCTAAATTTATTATTTCATAAGGCACTGATGAGTTCTTACTATTTATAATTATATTAGAGTTATCATCACTTATTTGCCAATCATAGCTTTGTGGGTCAAAGCCATACTTTAATTTATATTTTAATTTACTTTTATTTGCCTGCCAATCATATATACTAATAACTCCAAAATTATCCATGACAGCAATATTTTTTCCATTTGGATATATTTTAACAAATGATCCAGGAATAGTTTTATAGAATGGCGCAAATATGTAAGCTTTAAATAGAGCATTATGTGCCTCATCTGTAGGGAATATTTTGATTGCTTCATTTGCAATTATAAAACTTCTTGTAGGATCACTATCCAAAGCATTCGAAGAAGAACTGGCTAAAGAGTTAGCTTTCGCAATTTTATCCGAGATATTTTTTTGAATTTCCGCATTATTTTTATCCTTTAATGCTATTTTTTTTTGTAATTCAAATAAATCTCTTGTTTTATTAGCTTGTAACATTTGCGTTGTTGCTAATTTTTTTTGATTAATAGCTCTATTTTTTAGTATATCAGCAGTTATTTTTTTTGATTCAGCAATTTGGGCAGTTTGTATTGCTGAAAAAGTGTAGTAAGTTGCAGCACTAGTAATTAATACTATCATTACTACTATCAATAATGATATAATTCTAAGTTGCTTACTTTTCTTTGTAAAATTTAATGCATTTTCAATTCTATCAAACACATCTTGTGTCGGTTCTGATTTTTGTAAATTTTTTAACGTTTCATTTACTAAGGCCAATCCAATAATATTTTCATACCATCTTGCATTTGAATTAATTGCCCCATCAATTGTAATTGGTATTAGAGGTTTATTTCTGCTATTCGTCAAAAATAATTTTATTTCCTGCTCTATAGCTTCGGAATTTTGAGCTCCAACACTTCCTATCAATATAAATGCGGTTGATCTTTCTATTGCATTCTTAATATTTAAAGGTAATTGTGTGCCGGGGGTAATATTCGATAGTTGATCAATATAACAATTAAACCCTTTTTTCATGAAGTATTTTGCAACTGAATATGCATAACCTAGGCTGTCTTTTCTCGAATAAGAGATAAAAATGTCATAACCAAAAATATATTTTTTTATTGCTTTCAACATGATTAGTTTTTATTTATTATTCAATTTACCC
This sequence comes from Chryseobacterium formosense, assembly GCF_900116415.1. GTDB lineage: Bacteria > Bacteroidota > Bacteroidia > Flavobacteriales > Weeksellaceae > Chryseobacterium > Chryseobacterium formosense. Next base: position 60,368 of record NZ_FPAP01000008.1, read on the forward strand.
AATGGTTTGTATTATTGATCGACTTATAACATCTTCAATCTTTTTCTCCTTTAAATACTAGAATTCTATATATAATGTTTAAATGGTAAAACTCCAGTTTTAATATCTTTTCCAGCAGTTAATATTTCACCTATGGAGTCTGCAAACTTTAGAGTTACAGGTACACCATCTCCATAAATACAAGCGTTGTAATTTAGTTTTGTCAAACTTAAAATATCTTTACATACAATTTCGATATCAGATTCCCCTCTTGTAATCGAAACTTCTATTGGGTTAGGTGTTTCCAAACCTATTTGTGTTTTAAATCGGGGTATAAATCCCTTTGTCCAAAGAAATGCTTTATAATCATCATATATCATCACTGTTCCTCTAGGAACGCAATAAGAAAGTTGGCGATATAACTTAAAATTATTACCTTCTCTAATTCTTATTCCTATAATTTTTGATTTTCCTTCCACAGCTTCATCAAATCCTGACCATTCATCATCATCAAAAAAAGTTCTTGCATGGATGAAAATTTCATTTGGATAGTTTCCAAATCGGTCTTTATATGCTTCTAAAGATTGATTTACAATTTCGGTTGCATCTTCTTTGGATAAATGAAACTCACCAGTAGTCGGATTCCACCAAGGACCAACATTCCCTCTAAAAACCATTCCATCACCTGAATCCAAAAACATTTGAGCCGCACAACAGGCATTTTTATTCTTTGTATCTGTCTCTGTTTTCTTATATACCAATCCCAAATAACAGACTCCAGAACGAACATCTGATAATTTCCACGGTAATCCGCCCAATTTATAGTAAAGTGAATTTGAAATATTCCATGCTTTTGCTGTTTCAAATTTAAATTCTTCCTCTACTTGTTTAGGAGTAAAAATATCTTCATATGCAATTTTACTTTCTCTTATAATCTGTGTAACAATTTTAGCATTAAGAATTTTTGCTTTTAATTGGTTATGAAAATTAACCTCAAACTTATATGCTTCTCTTAGCAAATCATTTTCTTCCTGAAAAAATAAATCTTCCATAGTAGGATTTCTTTCAGATTTATTCAGGCTTATAGTTACATTTTCTTCAGATTTTGGAATACGAGACTTTGGTCTCCCATAAATAAAGATGTCTTCAGGTATCACAACAAACCAAACATCAACAGGCATTTCCTCATTTTCACTATATTTTAATAGAGGTTCTACATATAGATTTACTAAATTATGGACTCTCTGGTGAGCATCTGTATATTTCAGAAAATTTTTGATTTCATTTTCGTCAACATTAATTTCTATGATGTTGTCAAAATTTACAGAAATTCCAAAAATTGTCTCTAGTCCCGGAAAATTTGGTCTTGCAATAGTTCTATCATAATTTATTATTGGTGAATGTATTTTTTTCAAATACTCTTTCATTTTGCCTCGCAATTTTTCAGGTCCAATGATTCCAATGTTTTTACTGCCTTTAACTTTTCGCTTATCAAAAGGACCAAATAACATTAATCCGTCTCTTGGATCAATTGCTGTCTGACCATTACCAAAATTCAACAATGGTTCAGAGATATATGTAAGTATTGGTTCAATCATTCTGTTCTGTTACTTCTTCGTTTTCTTCTCTGTAATTTTCTACCTTGTCGATATCCATAACGGATTTAGGATCATTATAACCTACTTCACTCCAAAATGCCTCCGGCCAATTTTTCATTTCAAATATCTGTTCATCTTTGTTTACAGATATTTTTATACTTCCTTCATGATCGACGAGCCTGGCAATAAAAGCTAAATACATATCTCTCCATTCTTCATTAAAAAATCTTTTACCTTTTTTTCTCCTGTATGAATGTTGTTTTTTATCATCCGGAATAATCACAAATCCATCGCTACTAAATAACAAATGAGATTTAATGCTAAATCCTACAAATGGAAATATCATGGGCTGAACAGAAACAGCATAATGCCAGTTTCCTATATCCTCATATTTTCCCAGTATGGTTTTCGATTTGGATTTTATTGAATTTGAAGAATAAGGATAAGTAAATTTTATTTTCTGAATTTTATCATAAATTGGTAAATAATATGCAAAGCGTTTATTAGACATCTCATAACGTCTAAGACCTTTCGTTCTAAAAATATTATGAATTATTATAGTTAGTAGTCGTTTAAAATGATTTTCGACTTCTCGATGTTGTGGAAATGTATTTGATTCAAATCCAAATAATATTTGATCAGAAGTAAATTTGAATTTTTTATCAGGGTAAATTTCAAATTCATCATCATCTCTACCGACCTTAATATTAAGGTTATCATCAAAACAGGAAAGAACATTAGCTATTTGACTTATTGAAATATTTGGATTATTTTTTTTAACCTCTGTTGCTTGATCCCTATTAATAAATTGATACATGTATAATATATTGGGCATATCTTTAACAGACCACCATGAGGTATAAAATAATTCTTTTTTTTCTACAATTTTGCAATTAGAAATATATTCATTCTCATACCATTCCGACATTACTGACTGAGTAGAATCAAATACTTGTGCGACATTATCTTTTTCTAATTTCTTTTTTAATTGTTTAAGTCCGTCTGCCCAATTTTCAATAAAGGAAATTTGATTTATATTAGGTATTCCAATTGCAAGGTTATATTTGGAATCATCAATTTGTAGTGGTATAATAAAATCATTTAATTTATTTTCTGTTGCAATACTTTTACCATACTCTAATTCGTTTTCGATTCCTTCTCTTAGAACTCCTTCATCAGTAATAACATTTTTAGAGTAAATAAAGAGAATTTTTACCGAAGCATTTATTGCTTTTTGAATTGTTGGCCAAAAGCGCTCGCCTCCTAATAAAATCTCTTTATCAAGCCACACTTTATAACCTAGTATTTCCAAACGGGAAGCCAGCCAAATTGAAAATTCGTTATCTTGAGGAGATGTTGCATGACTGATAAAAATTTGGTCTTTTTCCATAATCATTATTCTGTATGTAAATACCAGTTATCAGTGTTGCCATAAATTATATTAGAATCTAAATACTGAAAAATTGGTTCTTCTCAAAAATACGAATAACTGATAAAAAAAATATAATTTTTATGAAAATCTCATATCATTCCTGAAAATAATATTTTAAAAAAAACAAGGAATTTTATAAAAAAAGTGATGAAAGTATACTTTAATGCACTAGTTTAATTTTAACAAACAGTATAGCAACAAAATATAAATTAAAAAGAGAAGGATTTAAATAGTTAAAATTTAATAAATAGCCCTTACATAACTTTAATAAAACAAACTCTTAGATTGCTTATTTTCAATGGGAGAAATTCCCCAGAAATAAATCCTCAATATCGCATATGTATATTTATCTTTTTGAGCACCATTAATACTCTTCCTTCCTAATCTCTTTATATGAGTTCGTAGGTCAAGGAATTTTCGTTCAATATGATTTGTCTCTCTCCGTTTAGTACTGTGAAGATGCTTAGGAATCAATTTAGGATAAATATTCAAGCGATCACTATAAATCTTTTTTGGATTTGCAAAAAGTAAAGTATCTATAATACATTGCAGAGTCTTAGTTGTTCTTCTCCCAACCTTATAGTCAATTACTTTCTTTGTCTCCCTACAATACGCTGCAACAACCCAACGTTCATTAGTTTTACTTTTAGTATACGTTTTTAATTCGTCTATTTCGATTGTAATACCTTTGGGGATAGGTGGCTTAACTACAGCTGAAGCGATTATTAATATCTTTTTAAGTACAGTTGTTTTACTGATGTTAAGTAATCTACTAATGCTATTAATTCCAACTCCCTCTTTTATCAGTTGTTGAATATTATGATTAGTGCCCTTATGATATGCATTGTAAGAATAGTTCATAATGAACTTTTTCCTGCATCTTTTACACTGATAGCGTTGTTTATTTTGTGAAGTTATTCCTGCCTTGATACAGTAGCTGTAATTGCAGTAAATACATTTGTTCCGACGTTTATTCATAATATTAAAAGAAAAGTAACAACTCCACATCTGCACCATCAGGTACGATAAAGCATATGCTGGAATCGCTATTTTTGCTTTTTTAGTCGGCAAAAATAAAAAACGATATATTATAATACATCGTTTTTTTTATTTTATATCAAGATAGTGTTGATTATCAATGAAGTTAATTAAAAACTCCATATCTGAACCATTACCTAATAGTTGCGATCCGGACGGGACTCGAACCCGCGACCTCCGCCGTGACAGGGCGGCATTCTAACCAGCTGAACTACCGGATCAATTTTATTAAAGTTAAAATTGTAAAACTTTTGCGATCCGGACGGGACTCGAACCCGCGACCTCCGCCGTGACAGGGCGGCATTCTAACCAGCTGAACTACCGGATCTTTTCACAATATTCTGAAGTATTACCCTCGATTATTGTGGTTGCAAATATATAGCTTTTTTCAATATCTGCAAACTTTAAGTATGAATTTTATTCAAAATAATTATAAATTACAGATTATCAATTCTATTATTTTCACGAAACTTATTCAGTTTTGATTAATAAACTGCAAATTCAAATACAATTTTTAAATTTCGCTACATCAAAATGTTGTTGACCGGTTGTAATGCAGGCGGAAGATCCGTTTCACCAAGCATTTCCCGAAGATCAATCTCAATATTTCTGCTGATCTGCGTAATCGGAATATCATTCGGGTTTCCTTCAAAAGGATTTTCTGAACTCTCCCCGATTTGCTCCAAAACAAGAAAAACCCACCCTATAAAAACACTGAACGGAATCGCAAACCAGATAATATGCTCTCCAAACTTCTCTGTCATCTTTGCAAACTCACCGATAAAACCCAAAGGAAGTAAAAAGCAAAGCATATTGGTAAAGTACAAATTAACGCTCGTAAACTGTCTCGGATAAGGAAAGTTTTTTATTCTTTCACATTTCCCTTGCTGATCGTACAAATCTTTCAGCTGGTTTTCTAATGCCACATAATTATAGTCTGAGATCGAACCTTCTTCATTCAGTTTTCTTAAATGGTCAGACTGAGAGGCAAGAATCTGTGTTGCTCTGTTTTTTGTCGTTAAGATATACTTCAATTCTTCTTGAGAAAGAAAAGGTTTAAGCTCATCAGAAAGCTTAGTCTCCCACTCCGGGACTTTATAATACTGCAGATATTCTTTGTAATAGCTTCTGGTTTTCACATTTTCCCAGCTTTTCGTTTCCCTTAGCTGAAACCTCATTGCAGTAAGCCACGCAAAATGTCTGTAGATAATTTCTTTATGAAGCTCAGATTCTTTTGCTTTATCGCCAGATCTTACAAAATCTTTCACCATAATTCCTAAAGCACGACTGCTATTGATTATTGCACCATAAATTTGTCTTGCTTCCCATGTTCTGTTATAGGTTTGAGTATTTTTAAAACCGGAGATAAAGGCTGTCGCTGTACCCAATAATGCTACGGGAACCCAGGGAATTGCAAGCCAAGTCCAGCCAAAAAAGTAAAAAATAAGAGTAGGAATTGTGCTTAAAACAAGCATTTTGTAGATTTTAGTTCGCGTCCACGGAATGAAGTGTTTTAGCTTGTAATGGGAATCTGTATTCATGTTTTTTTAAATAAAATTAATGTCCTGCTCCTGTAATTTTTAGTTCGTTTAAATCTAATTGAAGTTCAGCCTTACGAATTTCTTCATCTGAAACAATTTTAAAAGTCATTTCATTAATTTGTAATAATACAAAAAAGAAGAATAATAATTTGTATTTACTGAAGAAAGTGATAAGAAAATCCATCAGTCTTAAATTTAATATATACTTGATATTGGCCTGCTTCGAATTGATTATTTTTGCCTGCATTGAAACAATGTGGTTCTTTATAATGGATTATTTTAAAGAAATATATTTAGAGTACAAACACCAGGTGTACTTTTTTGTACGGAAGTTTATCTCGAATATTGAAGACGTAGAAGATGTTGTTCAGGAGGTTTTTGTGCATCTCTGGAAACATTCTTCCTCTCTTGAAAACGCTCAAACTTTAGAATCTATTATCTTCAAAACAGCTCAACAGGAAGTCGCTAATTTTTACAGGAAAAATAAAATGCTTTTCACTTTCTCGGATGAAAGCCTGATAAAAGATGAAGCCGATACCGAAAAAACCGATCATGAATTTAAAGAAGAACAACTTCGAAAAATACATAATCTTCTTGAAGACCTTCCCGAAAGAAGCAGATCTTTTTTTTACCTAAATAAGCTGGATAAAATAAGCTATTCTCAGATCGCAAAAGAAAACAAAATCTCGAAAACAGCCGTAGAAAAGCAGGTTAATAAAGTCATCCGGTACATCAAGGCAAACCTGAATCTGTTTTAACCAAATATTAAGCACTGTAAACAAATTATTAAATCCATCTCTTCGGGGTGGATATTTTTATGTAGCTGCGTAATTATAAATGTATGAAAGATGAGCAAAAACACTTTGAGAAAATTTGGAAGACCGTTTCCGAAGAAAAACAGGAAATAGATTCCGTAACCGATTCCAGAATCTGGAGGGGAATTGAAAGCAGAATTAAGCGAACTCACAGACAAAAATTCTATTGGATCGCTGCAGCTGTTTTAGTGCCTTTATTCGGAATTATGTTTTTTTATAAAGATTTTGCATTAAACGAAACGAAAAAAGTCGTACCGGAAATTACTATGCAGACGAATGAAGTTCCTAAAACTTTCAGATTACCTGATAACAGCATGATTACCCTCGAACCTCACAGCAAATTGTCTTTAGATAAAGATTTTGGGAAAAAATACCGAAATGTAACACTCGAAGGAAAAGGTTTTTTCTCGGTTGAAAAAGATAAATCTAAACCTTTCATTGTGAATGCCGGTGATTTTAATGTTGAAGTTTTGGGAACAAAATTTTTGGTAGACCAAACCACCGAAGAGAAAAAAGTACAACTGCTTGAAGGAAAAGTGAAAATTAACCACAACGGTAAGCTTACCTATCTTCTCCCTCATGAAAACTGGAGTACTTCCCCGACAAGTAGTGATTTGCATTATTATGCAACGAGCGTGGCAAGACCTTTTACTTTTGAAAATGCAACTTTCGAAGATGCTATTAATGTAATAGAAAATACATACGGTGTAGAAATAAAATATCCCAATACAATTGCTAAGAACCAGGTTTCAGGATCGTTCTCCGGAAATCTGAATGAAATTCTTTCCATCATAAATTATCCGTTCAACCTAAAAACTACTTTTAAAAATGAAACTGAAATAATCCTAGATTAAAAATAAAAAAGCACCAATAATGTGGCGTTATCAGTGCTGTAATTAATTCAAAATACTCGCTAAAGAATAATAAATTAATTCATCAAATTTATGAAAAAAACTGCAATTTCTATTGCTTTACTCATGGCAATGGGAATACCTGCGCTCAATTCTGCCCAAACTCAGGTAAATACACCTGTAAGCAACAATCAGAGGCAGGAATCATTAGTTAAAATACTTAAAAAATTAGAAAAATCTACCAAAACAAAATTCTTTTATTCTGCCTCAGATTTTAAAAACATTTGGGTGGATGAAAGCAAAATCAATTATTCATCATTACAACAAAGTTTAGATTATCTGAAGAAGAATGTTCCTTTAGACTATCAGATTCAGAACAACACGGTAAGTTTACGAAAGCTGGTTTCTAAAAATTCGTTTGTTAAAAATGATTTAGAAACTAAAAAAGATACGGTAAGCCAACAGGAGAAAAAAATAGACGAAGTTGTGATTGTCGGGTACGGAACTCAAAAAAAATCGATTATCACAGGTTCGGTAGCCGTTGTAAAAGGTTCTGTCGCAGAAGGACAGCCTATAGTTTCAGCAGGTAATGCTTTACAGGGACTTGCACCGGGTGTTACGGTGACTACACAAACAGGTGCTCCGGGCGGCGATGCAGGAAATATCAGAATCCGAGGAATCAATAGTTTTGGAGGTTCAGACAGCAATCCTTTGGTGATTATTGATGGTGTTGCAGGAAATATCAATGATGTTGACGCTAATATGATTGAATCTATTTCCGTGCTGAAAGATGCCGCTTCTTCTGCAATATATGGTTCAAGAGCAGCAAGCGGAGTAATTCTCGTTACAACAAAACGAGCAAAGGGCGATCAACTTTCCGCACAATATAGAATGTACTCGGGATGGCAAATGGCTACTGCCATACCCAAAGTTACAGACGGTCTTACCTACATGAAAGTTTTTAATGATGCAAGTATGAACGATAATGGGACAAAGATCTACAGTGACGATGCAATTAATGCCTTTACGCAGGCATACAACAAAGATCCTAATAATTATGACTGGCAGAAAGCAATTCTTCAGGGCAGCGGATTTCTACAGGATCATTATTTATCGTTATCAGCAAAGTCAGGGATTATAAGTGTTGCACCCTCATTTGGCTATCTGCAACAGGATGGAATAATTAAAAACACTGATTTTAGCAGGTTTACTTTCCGTAATAATATGGATATTACACCCAATGATCAATGGAACATCAGAATGGATTTATCATTCGTCAACAAAGATAGAAAGCAGATTGCCGATGAAGGCACAATCTGGAATTATCTCGGAAGAATGCCCACGAATATCCCGATTTACTATGGGAATAATTATTCCGACGGTTGGGTAAAAATCAATCCTGTAGGTTTTATCGAAAATGGTGGAAACCGTAAACAAAACAATGTAGAATTGATCGGAAATCTGAATGTTTCTTATAAACCTGCAGAATGGCTTACTTTAAAAGGTCTTGTTGCTCCACGCTATCTCACAACCAACATTCATCTTTTCAGAAAAAGTGTTCCGACCTATTACGAAGACGGAACTGAAGCGGGTGCTGCAAATACTTTTACAGAGCTTACAGAATCCGCAAGACGACAGTTTTACGGAACTTACCAGTTTCAGGCTAATGCAAAAAAAGATTTTAGCAAACATAGTTTTGAGCTTCTCGCAGGAGCATCAAGGGAAACGTATAATGAGAAAATACTCTCCGGATACAGAAGAGATTTTCTCTATGACAATTACGAAGTTCTGGATGCGGGAGCAGATAATGAAACCAAAGATAATGCAGGAGCAGAATACGAATGGTTGTTGGTTTCCGCTTTTGGAAGATTAAATTACAATTACAATCAAAAATATTTATTTGAAGCCAATGTAAGATATGATGGAACGTCAAGGTTTATCGGTAAAAACAGATGGGCATTTTTCCCATCATTTTCTGCGGGTTGGGTGGTTTCAAGAGAAAACTTTTTCGAAGGTTTGAGAGGAACAGTCAGTCAGTTAAAATTCAGAGGATCTTGGGGTAAATTGGGAAATCAGAATATCAGTTCGTCATATTATCCGTTTTCAGAGCCTTTATCATTGGGAGGGACTTCTATGAATGGAGTGGTTTATCAGACGATCCAGCAATTAATCATGTCTAATCCTAATCTGAAATGGGAAGAAACTACCATGTCGGGCGTTGGTGTTGATCTTTCTCTATGGAGAAAATTAGATGTGTCTTTTGATATTTATGATAAAAAAACAGACGGAATTCTTTTAAGATTAAACACTTCTCAGCTTACAGGTTTGGAAGCCCCGGTTCAAAATGCGGCAACAGTTAGCAACAAAGGTTGGGAAATTGGTGCGCAGTACAATGAAAAATGGGGAGATTTTAAAATGAATATCGGTTTTAATCTTTCGGATGTCAAAAACGAAATTATAGACATGAAAGGCCAGTCTTCCGGAACAATTCTTCGTCAACAGGTCGGTTCATCCGTAAATTCCATTTATGGATTTATTGCTGATGGTTTATACCAAAATCAGGCGGAGATCGATTCAGGACCAACCCAATTTGGAACTTTAAAACCCGGAGACATCAGATACAAAGATATAGCCGGAGCGTTTGATGCAAACGGAAACCCGATCGGAGACGGAAAAATTACAGATGCCGACAGAACCATTATCGGAAGTACCGTTCCAAGATACACTTACGGATTTAATATGGGATTTTCCTGGAAAGGATTCAGATTATCCGGATTAATTCAGGGAGTTGGAAAAGCTGATGGTTATCTGGATTCGCATTATGTCATTCCTGCCGTAAATTCAAGTGCCGTGAAACCTTGGCAACTCGATTATTGGACACCCGAAAATACCGATGCTCAATTTCCGCGTGTTTCTTTAACCTCAACAAATAACACACAAAATTCAACGATGTGGATGAGAAGCGCAGCCTATATGCGTCTAAAAAATGTACAAATCGGGTATGAATTGCCTAAATCTTTCATAGAAAATACTTTTCTGCAGAGTATGTATATCTATTTGAACGGACAAAACCTTCTGACATTCACAAAATTCTACGAAGGATACGACCCGGAAATCAATTACAACGCAGCAAGTTCCGACGGTGTTGCTTTGGGTGGCGGAAATTATTATCCACAGGTAAAAACAATCTCATTCGGTATTGATGTTAAATTTTAATCTAAAAAAAATGAAAAACTTTTTAAAAATATTTTTTTTGCTCATAATCACGTCGTGCTCAAGCTCTGATATGGATTTAGAACCGCTCAACGGACCAACATCCGGCACTTTCCCGGCTTCTTACGATGAAGGAAAAATGGGACTTTTTGCTGCGTATAGAAATTTAAGCACGCTTGATGCAGCCAGTACCCCAATCTGGCATGTGATGGATAATATTACAGACATCGGGTATGCAAGACCGGGAACCAATTACACCTCTCCTATTACAAGCTCTATTACGACGACTAATGCATTAACCATAAAACCATGGGAAATTCATTATAAAACCATTGCAAGATGCCACGCGGTACTCGATAAGCTCGATGGAATTTCAGGAATTACTGCCGCCCAAAAAACTGAACTGGGATCTGAACTCAGATTTATCCGTGCTTACGCTTATTCTCAGCTCATTGAGCTTTACGGTGATGTTCCTTTAATAAAATCAGCCGTTACGCTTGAAAATGCTAATGTTGCCAGAACATCTGTTACAGAAATTCAGCAATTTATTATTGATGAACTTGGAGCAGTTGCGCCTCAGCTTCCGGTATCGCAATCCCAATTCGGAAATGTGCGTGCTTCCCGTATTGCAGCTTTATTGTTAAAAGCCAGAATCGAATTGTATTCTAAAAAATATGCAGATGCAGCCCTTACTTCCAAACAGGCTTTGGATTTGGCAGCGGGAGTTCATAGTTTGACACCTTTCAATGCTTCTGTGAATTATGCAGGTAAAGATCATACTGTTGGAGAGCCTGATCCAAGCAATATCTTCGGTCATATCGGTTTTTCCAGCAGCAAAGAATGGATCTGGGTTGCCGAATACAATATGAATGTTCCCGGATATCTGCATAATCAGCAATATTATGCGGCTTCCCGTTTAGGAAAAGGAGTCTGCTATTGGGGACCTACCCAGAATCTTATCGATTCTTATGAAATGACCGATGGACTTTCCATATTGGAATCACCATTATATGATGAAGCCAATCCTTTTAAAAACAGAGATCCGCGTCTTGATATGTACGCCGTACGACCGCATTCAAGATATTTAGGGTATCAATTTGAACCGAATACTTCTTTCACAAAAGTGAATAACTATTGGTCAGCCGGAGCACCAACACAGGTTGCCAATGCCGATGCTACGAATGCCTATCGTTCTTTCAGTGGTTATTTGTGGAGAAAAGTAGTTGACATCGCCGATTTTAATTCTACCTCAGTCAGCGGAAATTCAGATTTAAATGTCGGGATTTTCAGATTGCCGGAATTGATGTTGATTTACGCAGAAGCAAAAATTGAATTGAATCAGCTGGATAATTCGGTGTATGATGTGATTAATCAAATTAGAGTACGTTCAAAAATGCCGCCTTTAAGTACGGGAATGTCTCAGGCTCAATTAAGAAAAGCACTTCGCTATGAAAGAAAAGTAGAATTGGCAAACGACGGATTGAGATGGTACGACATCAGACGTTGGGGTATTGCCAATAATGTGATGAACGGCTATTTATACCTGAACCGTAATGCAAACAGCTGGACAAAAGCTGCAATTACAGGTTTTGATGAAAGCGCAAACCCGATCTACAATCATTCAAAGGCTTCAACGTATTTTACAACTCAGGAAGTGGTTTACAGAATAAACAAAGATGAATACTGGCCGATCCCACAATCGGAAATGGATGCAAACCCTTCTTTAAAACAAAATCCCGGATATTAATTATGAAAAAGAATATATCGCTGCTACTGCTGTTTGTTTTTGCAATAGCATTCGGACAAGAAAAATTTCAGGCTCCTGCATTAGATCATGAAAAATCATGGAGCATCATTCTCATTCCTGATACACAAAATTACGTAAAATGGAACAAAAACCAGCCTATTTTGGATCTGATGGTAAGGTGGATTGAGAATAACATTTCTTCACTCAATATTAAAATGGTTTGCCAGGTCGGTGATCTGGTGGAACATAACAATATTCTGAATCAGGGATATGACGGAGACCAAAGTGCAGATGATCAATGGAAATCGGTGCAGTCAATTTTGGGAAGGCTCAATGGAAAAGTTCCGTATGTTGCGGCAACGGGAAATCATGATTTCAGCATCAATGACGAAGGCAGAAGATTTTCGCGTTATAATGAATTCTTTCCTTCCAATTTTAATAATTTAAACCAAAAACATTTAGCTCAAAACTTTTTTAATGATGCCGGAGCTCCGAGTATGGAAAATTCTGTTTTAGAGCTTAAAAATTTAAATGGTCTGGATTATTTGTTTTTCAGCCTGGAGTTCGCACCAAGAAATCAAACTTTAGAATGGGCAAAAAAAGTTCTTGATATGCCTCAATACAAAAACCACCGATCAGTTTTGGTAACCCACGCTTTTCTGAACGAAAAGGATATGAGAACCAATAAAAAAAATTCATGGTTTATGTATGAACCATTTTTGATAGATAATGTGCCTCAAAAATCGAAGACCATTACCCTTCCAAAGTCTAACAACGGCGAACAGATCTGGGAAAAACTGATACAGCCATCTCAGAATATGCAATTGGTACTAAGCGGTCATATCTCCGGTGAAGGTTTCCGTGTTGACCCCAACAATTATGGAAAAAACGTCAACCAGATGCTTTTTGATATGCAGAGTGAAGGCGGAGGTCACCGTAATGGCAACGGTGGTGACGGTTGGCTGAGAATTCTTGAATTTTATCCGGATAATAAAACGGTAAAAGTAAAAACCTATTCTCCTCTTTTCGGTATCTCGCCTGTTACTCAAAAAGATGCTTATAAGAAAGATCCTCGAAATGAGTTTGTTTTTAAACTTTCGGAGTAGAATTCTGAATTGATACTTAAAAAAAATAAAAGAGTTGGATGTTTGCATATTTGCTACTATCGATGCTTTTATTATAGCTTCTAAACTTAAAAATATAAAACACAAAGCCCTCGCAAGTTGCGAGGGTTTTTATTTATCTACCACACGATACAATCGTGCGGGAGCGAAGGGTATTCCTTACATTTCTCCAAGAGCCGAAGCCATGAAAATTTCGCCGGGACACAATGTTGATTGTCATAATACGGATCCGAATCATCGGCATAATCCGACAACGTGTCATTAGGTTAAAAATGACTTCACTTTTGCGACTGTATAATTTATGCCACAAGATACAATCGTGCAGGAGCGCGGAGGTCATTCAACAGCTAGACGAAGAAGATAAAAGCATTGTCTTTAAAATCATCGATAAAATGCTCACCCATAAAAAATTCAAAGACTTTTTTAATAAAAATGTAGCTGCGCTATAAAACAAACCCTTTACGATTGATAGACACTTATATTTGGGATTGTAAAACCAGAAAAACTTTTGCTAATCTGTAAAACAAAACCCCTCGCATTTTGCGAGGGGTTTTGTTTTATTTATCCGCTCAAAGTTACAAACTTTGCGCAGCGAGGGGCTACTTATTATTATTTTCCATGTGTAATATTTGTTACCGCACAGTTCTTGGAGTTTATTTCTATATAAGGTACTCCTCCAGATGTAAGAACCATTTTGTTATTAATATAAGTTACACTATTTAATGTACCACTTACCTTCCAGATAGAATCATTAACTTTTTCTGCAATAAAAGGCCTTGTCTCATATATACTTTTACCATATACTTTCAACCATTCTCTTTCTGCTATAGCAATTACTTTTGTTTCATCGTTACAATCCAGACTAATAGATTTATCAACTTTATTGCAAGCAAATAAAATAAAAATTAAAAAAATTGCACAATATAGTCTCATAATTAATTTATTTTAGGTTCAACAAATTCTTTTTTCTTATCATTTATTGATTTTAGGCCATCATCTAATACAACTTGCTTTTTATCACTAGGCGAAGTCTTCTGAAGGCTTGGAAAAAGATCAGGTTTATAATCTCCTGAAGATGGAGAAGGATTTTCATTAGGAGGGATATTATTTTTTCTATCGGGATCATTAGGGTCGCTTGGCATATCTGTTCTTAAAATTTTTTTTGAATTAGAACTAACATCATAATATTTTAGAGATCCATCTGGTGTAATAACGAATCCATCAAAATTAACTCGCTCATACCCATTAATATCTGTTTTACTAAATTCATTATTTGCAAATGCTTCTAAATATTTACCATGTGTATGAACTGCAGCAACAACACTTGTTCCTTCGGGAGAATCAACCGTAACATTTGCTTTAGCTTGAGTTCCTCCAACTGGATTTTTGTAAGCATAATATAATTTACCTTCCACTTTTCGAGAATAAATAATACTTATATATTCTTGATTCTGCTTGATCGATTTACCATTATATTGTTTACCGAAATTTGCAGCAGCATTTTCTCTAGTATTAAATAAAACATGAGGTTCTAAACCCTCCAATTCCCTTGCATCGACAACCCTATTACCACTAAATACATAAGGAGCCCAAGTTGGATATTTTTCTGCAAGCGGATCAATATTAAAGAACCTTCCCACATCGGGCATGTAATTTCTCCACTTAAATGAGTAAAAACCAGTTTCCTGTAATTCCTGTCCTTGGTACTTATAGTTCTTATAACTTCCTGTTCCAAAATAAGCCACCTCCTCTGCATTTCTAATAAAGCTCATTCCAAAAGGATAATAATCATTACTATCGGTAACCAAGAGATCATTCCCTTCCTTCTTATAGCTCATTCTAACATTTCCTAAATGATCTTTATACTGATAAATGTACTCATTATTTTCGAAATCATAAAAGCCTTCTGCTGTGGGTACAAATTTCAGTTGGTTTTGATAGCCCATATCTTGTATGATCTGCATAAATGCTTCAGGTTCGTAAGCCGTGCCGCCCGCTTCTGCATACATCGCTCCCAGTTCATTGCCATTGGAGGTTGCATAATGAAACCCGTCAAGGTACTCTGTGGATGTTGCATACATTACACCGTTGGAGCTTGAGATGTAAGCTTTGTGAAGTTTTGTACCATCCGCACGATACAAGTAACTGTTACTCGTCGATTGATTATTAATTATGAATTTATTAGGAAGATTAAGGTGGTTGTAATGAATTTCTTCAATCATCTTATCTGGCATTT
>NZ_FPAP01000010.1 GCF_900116415.1 Chryseobacterium formosense
AAAAAAGTCCTCTAATCTTACGATTGAGGACTTAAAAAAAAACTGGCGGCGACCTACTCTCCCGCTTTCGCAGTACCATCGGCGCTGGTGGGCTTAACTTCTGTGTTCGGAATGGGAACAGGTGAGCCCCACCGCTAAAACCACCCTAAAGGTTGTATATGAGTTGATGGGTTATGGTTGATCGTTGTTAGTTTTTACTATCAACTGTCAACATTTTACTATCAACTTTTTTATCGGTAAATTTCATCACAAAGGCAAAACCAGTATTGCACTTATAAGGCTTGTTGTTGGCGTCTGGCTTTTAGCTAATAGCTATTGGCCAATTGCCATAAGCAACACTTATAGGCTATAAATCTACGGGTAATTAGTACTACTCGGCTATGCTGTTACCAACTTTACACCTGTAGCCTATCGACGTTGTCATCTCCAACGACCCTTAAAAGATGTCTCATCTTGAGGCGAGTTTCGCACTTATATGCTTTCAGTGCTTATCTCTTCCAAACGTAGCTACTCAGCGGTGCACCTGGCGGTACAACTGATACACCAGAGGTTTGTTCAATTCGGTCCTCTCGTACTAGAATCAAGCCCTCTCAAACATCTAACGCCCGCAATAGATAGAGACCGAACTGTCTCACGACGTTCTGAACCCAGCTCGCGTGCCACTTTAATGGGCGAACAGCCCAACCCTTGGGACCTTCTCCAGCCCCAGGATGTGACGAGCCGACATCGAGGTGCCGAACCTCCCCGTCGATGTGAGCTCTTGGGGGAGACTAGCCTGTTATCCCCGGAGTACCTTTTATCCTATGAGCGATGGCCCTTCCATACGGAACCACCGGATCACTATGTCCTGCTTTCGCACCTGATCGACTTGTAGGTCTCACAGTCAAGCACCCTTATGCCATTACACTCTACGCACGGTTACCAAGCGTGCTGAGGGTACCTTTGAAAGCCTCCGTTACTCTTTTGGAGGCGACCACCCCAGTCAAACTACCCACCACGCAATGTCCTTCTAAAAGAAGTTAGGCTCCAAGTAAGTAAAGGGTGGTATTTCAACGTTGACTCCACAAGCACTAGCGTGCCCGCTTCAAAGTCTCCCACCTATCCTACACATTACTTACTCAAAGTCAATACGAAGTTATAGTAAAGGTTCACAGGGTCTTTTCGTCCCATTGCGGGTAATCGGCATCTTCACCGATACTACAATTTCACCGAGCTCGTGGCTGAGACAGTGCCCAGATCGTTACACCATTCGTGCAGGTCGGAACTTACCCGACAAGGAATTTCGCTACCTTAGGACCGTTATAGTTACGGCCGCCGTTTACTGGGGCTTCAGTCAAACGCTTCGCTTACGCTAACGCCCTTCCTTAACCTTCCAGCACCGGGCAGGTGTCAGACCCTATACAGCATCTTTCGATTTAGCAGAGTCCTGTGTTTTTGATAAACAGTCGCCTGGGCCTCTTCACTGCGGCCAGCATTGCTGCTGGCGTCTCTTCTTCCGAAGTTACGAGACTATTTTGCCTAGTTCCTTAGCCACGACTCACTCGAGCACCTTAGGATTCTCTCCTCGACTACCTGTGTCGGTTTTGGTACGGGTTGCTTCACTTCGGCTTTTCTTGGAAGCGAGTTCACTACAGCAGCTTCGCCCGAAGGCTAGGCCTTGACTATTCCGTCAGTCTCCAGTAGCTACGTCACTCCGTCCCCTTTTTAGTGTGAGCAAGTATGGGAATATTAACCCATTGTCCATCCACTACCCCTTTCGGGTTCGCGTTAGGTCCCGACTAACCCTCAGCTGATTAGCATGGCTGAGGAAACCTTAGTCTTTCGGTGAGGGGGTTTCTCGCCCCCTTTATCGTTACTTATGCCTACATTTTCTTTTCTGTCCGCTCCACAATACCTCACGATACTGCTTCGGCGCAAACAGAATGCTCCCCTACCAGATATAATAAATTATAAATCCATAGCTTCGGTAATATGCTTATGCCCGATTATTATCCATGCCGAACCGCTCGACTAGTGAGCTGTTACGCACTCTTTAAATGAATGGCTGCTTCCAAGCCAACATCCTAGCTGTCAATGCAGTTCAACCGCGTTGCTTCAACTTAGCATATATTTGGGGACCTTAGCTGTTGGTCTGGGTTCTTTCCCTCTCGGACATGGACCTTAGCACCCATGCCCTCACTGCCGACCATCATTTATTAGCATTCGGAGTTTGTCAGGAATTGGTAGGATTTGACTCCCCCGCATCCAATCAGTCGCTCTACCTCTAATAAACTATATATCGACGCTGCACCTAAATGCATTTCGGGGAGTACGAGCTATCTCCCAGTTTGATTGGCCTTTCACCCCTACCCACAGGTCATCCGAAGACTTTTCAACGTCAACCGGTTCGGTCCTCCACTTTGTGTTACCAAAGCTTCAACCTGCCCATGGGTAGATCACAAGGTTTCGCGTCTAATCCTACTAACTATGCGCCCTATTCAGACTCGCTTTCGCTCCGGCTCCGGACCTGAAGTCCTTAACCTCGCTAGTAAAATTAACTCGTAGGCTCATTATGCAAAAGGCACGCCGTCACACCCTAATGGTGCTCCGACCGCTTGTAGGCGTACGGTTTCAGGTTCTATTTCACCCTTCTATTCGAAGTGCTTTTCACCTTTCCTTCACAGTACTTGTTCACTATCGGTCTTTCAGGAGTATTTAGCCTTGGAGGATGGTCCCCCCATATTCAGACAGGATTTCACGTGTCCCGCCCTACTCATTTATCATCTTAATATACCTTTCAAATACGGGGCTATCACCCTCTATGGCTGTTCTTTCCAGAACATTCTTCTAAATATATAAAGACTTTTGGGCTAATCCGCTTTCGCTCGCCACTACTTACGGAATCTCTTCGATTTCTTTTCCTCAGGGTACTTAGATGTTTCAGTTCTCCTGGTTTGCTCCTCTTACGAGGTGACATGTCTTCAACATGCCGGGTTGCCCCATTCGGACATCTCGGGATCAATTCGTGTGTGCCAATCCCCCGAGCTTTTCGCAGCTTACCACGTCCTTCTTCGCCTCTGAAAGCCTAGGCATCCGCCATACGCCCTTAACGATTTCTTTCCTATTTTTAGGTTACTCAAGCACTTATAAGTGCTCGGTTTTCTCTTTGTGATGTCTTTACCGTTAATGTCAATGATCTTTATGCTTGTACTTAAGTAAAATGTAAAATGTAGTAATGACGGCTCCGTCACTATGTAGTATACATTTCCTTATATTACCCTCGTACATCATACGCTGCACTTTCGTACATCATACAATATGTAGAGAATAAGGGAGTCGAACCCTTGACCTTCCCGATGAATCGGGATGATCTAGCCCCTATCGGCTATAATCCTTTGATCTTTTTTAAATATCTTCTGTTCTTGTTATATTGCTATAACTTGGTGGAGAATAAGGGAGTCGAACCCTTGACCTTCCCGATGAATCGGGATGATCTAGCCCCTATCGGCTATAATCCTTTGATCTTTTTTAAATATCTTCTGTTCTTGTTATATTGCTATAACTTGGTGGAGAATAAGGGAGTCGAACCCTTGACCTCCTGCGTGCAAGGCAGGCGCTCTAGCCAGCTGAGCTAATTCCCCCTCTAGGTGCTGTTGGCGATTTGCTCCTTGCTTTTGGCTTTATTGCCATCAGCTATAAGCTATTTACCAGCCGCCTTAATTAGTAGTCTCGGGCAGGCTCGAACTGCCGACCTCTACATTATCAGTGTAGCGCTCTAACCAGCTGAGCTACGAGACTCTTTGTGTTCCGAGTTTCGTGTTTCTGGTTACGTGTTCCGTATCCATTAACTCGTATCCCGTATCTCTGTCCCTGTTACTAATTTCTAGTGGGTTTTATTTTTATATATCAACCAAATAAAAAACTAAAGCTTCTCTTTAAGTAAGTTCTTGTGTATCCTAGGATACTAATTTTGTTTAACGTCATAAGACGCTCTAAAATGAGATGTTCCAGCCGCACCTTCCGGTACGGCTACCTTGTTACGACTTAGCCCTAGTTACCTGTTTTACCCTAGGCAGCTCCTGTTACGGTCACCGACTTCAGGTACCCCAGACTTCCATGGCTTGACGGGCGGTGTGTACAAGGCCCGGGAACGTATTCACCGCGCCATGGCTGATGCGCGATTACTAGCGATTCCAGCTTCATAGAGTCGAGTTGCAGACTCCAATCCGAACTGAGACCGGCTTTCGAGATTTGCATCACATCGCTGTGTAGCTGCCCTCTGTACCGGCCATTGTATTACGTGTGTGGCCCAAGACGTAAGGGCCGTGATGATTTGACGTCATCCCCACCTTCCTCTCTACTTGCGTAGGCAGTCTCACTAGAGTCCCCAACTTAATGATGGCAACTAGTGACAGGGGTTGCGCTCGTTGCAGGACTTAACCTAACACCTCACGGCACGAGCTGACGACAACCATGCAGCACCTTGAAAAATGTCCGAAGAAGGATCTATTTCTAAATCTGTCATTTCCCATTTAAGTCTTGGTAAGGTTCCTCGCGTATCATCGAATTAAACCACATAATCCACCGCTTGTGCGGGCCCCCGTCAATTCCTTTGAGTTTCATTCTTGCGAACGTACTCCCCAGGTGGCTAACTTATCACTTTCGCTTAGTCTCTGAATCCGAAAACCCAAAAACGAGTTAGCATCGTTTACGGCGTGGACTACCAGGGTATCTAATCCTGTTCGCTCCCCACGCTTTCGTCCATCAGCGTCAGTTAAGACATAGTAACCTGCCTTCGCAATTGGTGTTCTAAGTAATATCTATGCATTTCACCGCTACACTACTTATTCCAGCTACTTCTACCTTACTCAAGACCTGCAGTATCAATGGCAGTTTCATAGTTAAGCTATGAGATTTCACCACTGACTTACAGATCCGCCTACGGACCCTTTAAACCCAATAAATCCGGATAACGCTTGCACCCTCCGTATTACCGCGGCTGCTGGCACGGAGTTAGCCGGTGCTTATTCGTATAGTACCTTCAGCTAGATACACGTATCTAGGTTTATCCCTATACAAAAGAAGTTTACAACCCATAGGGCCGTCGTCCTTCACGCGGGATGGCTGGATCAGGCTCTCACCCATTGTCCAATATTCCTCACTGCTGCCTCCCGTAGGAGTCTGGTCCGTGTCTCAGTACCAGTGTGGGGGATCACCCTCTCAGGCCCCCTAAAGATCACTGACTTGGTAGGCCGTTACCCTACCAACTATCTAATCTTGCGCGTGCCCATCTCTATCCACCGGAGTTTTCAATAATCAATGATGCCATCAATTATATTATGGGGTATTAATCTTCCTTTCGAAAGGCTATCCCCCTGATAAAGGCAGGTTGCACACGTGTTCCGCACCCGTACGCCGCTCTCTCTATTCCGAAGAATAAATACCGCTCGGCTTGCATGTGTTAGGCCTCCCGCTAGCGTTCATCCTGAGCCAGGATCAAACTCTCCATTGTATGTTTGTCTGACTCACTCAAAGTTTTGACGCTTTAGTTTTTCCTTACTTGGTTGTTATATTGTATGTCAATGATCTTCTTGTCTTACGCTTCCTACTCAGCTACTTTCTGTCGTTTTCGCTATCCGTATTTGCGTGTGCAAAAGTAATTGTTATTTTTTAATTGACCAAATGTTTTCTCAAGAATTTTTAAAGTTTTTTGATGACCTTAATCTCTCTATTCACACCCCCTCAATCCTACTCCTGCGCTTCCCGTTTTACCGGACTGCAAAGATACAAATCTTTTTTATTTCTGCAACTTTATTTTTAAAAAGTTTTTAAAATAAAAGCTACCTGTTTGTGATCCGTATCTCCTATTATGCATATAATCTATCTTGCGATTTTTTATATATAATAAAAGTAGTTCTTTCTAATTATGCTTACCCAAAAGCTCTTCTGCGCTTACCAAACAACTCTCGTTTTTCAGTGGGGCAAA